>NZ_JAGINP010000027.1 GCF_017876155.1 Azospirillum rugosum | reverse complement strand
CCCCTCACCCCCAACCCCTCTCCCCCAAGGGGAGAGGGGCTTTTTCCATGCTGCTCAATGCATTATCGCATCCGCGAGATGTGTGCATACCGTAGTGGGACGGCGGAGAGCGGCGAACCATCATCGCAGGGTCAGGCGCAGTACACGCCGCCGTTGATGTCGATCGTCTCACCGGTGATGAAGCCGTCGTATTCGGACGCCAGGAAGACGATCGGCCGGGCGACGTCGTAGACGTCGCCGGCGCGTCCCAGCGGAATCCCGCGGATGGTCTCGTCAGCGGACTCCTTGGTCGTGTGCGTGTTGTGGAAGCGCGTGCCGAGGATGAGGCCCGGCGCCACGGCGTTCACGCGGATGCCGCGGGGGGCCAGTTCGGCGGCCAGCGCCCGGGTCAGGGTCAGGATCGCGCCCTTGGTCATGGAGTAGACGAGCGAGCCGGCGTGCCCACCCTTGCGCCCGGCCAGGGACGACAGGTTGATGATCGAGGCCCCACCGGCGTCGGCGAGGTGCGGCACCGCCTCGCGCGTGATCAGCATCGTCGTCGTCATGTTGATGTCGATGACCTTCTGCCAGAACGGCAGGTCCACCTGCTCCAGGCGGCGCCGCTCGACCAGCCCGCCGGCGTTGTTGACGAGGACGTCGAGGCCGCCGAGGAAGCCGACCGCCTGCGTCACCAGGGCGGTCACGGCCGTCTCGTCGGTCAGGTCGGCCTGGAAGTGGCTGGCCCGGCGGCCGAGCGACTCCGCCAGGGCGACGAGTTCCAGCGGCCCTTCCTCACCCGAGCGATAGTGGATCGCCAGATCGCAGCCCGCCCGGAGGAGCCCCTCAGCGACCGCCTTGCCGATGCCATGCCCGGCTCCCGTGACGAGAGCGCGCTTGCCAACCAGTGAACCCATGGTTTGCTCCTTCAGAGTGTATCGGTTGTCGTTGGTCCGCGGGCAGACGCCTCCCGTCGGCGCCGCCATCGCGCGCCGGGGGACTGTCCGTTCCGCTGTGTGTGCTGTCTTCGGCCCGCGGCCTTACCGCGCCATGCGCGGCGGCCCGACCGATCCGCGCGGGACCAGCGCCGGCGCGAAGAGGAATTCGGCCGGCGCGATCCCGGGGTCGGCAAGGCGCTGGACCACGCGGTCGATCATGGTGTGGGCCATCTCCGTCAGCGGTCCGCCGATCGAGGTGAGCGGCGGGCTGACCAGGGTCGCGAGAAGGATGTTGTCCATGCCGACGACGGAGATGTCCTCCGGAACCCTCAGGCCACGCTCGGCCAGGCCGGCGATGAAGCCGATGGCCAGCATGTCGTTGATGGTGACGACGCCGGTCGGCGGCGCCGCGGACGCCGCCACCTCCCCGGCCAGGGCACGGCCGACCTCGGCCATCTCCGCGTCGCCGTATTCCGAGCAGGTCCGGCCGGACAGCACCTGGACGCTGTCCGCGATTCCGGCCTCCTGCGCCGCCGCCAGGAAGCCGGCGATCTTCTCCCGGCGGCTGGTCGTCTGTCCGCTGGCGCTGAGGAAGGCCAGACGGCTGTGCCCGAAGCCGCGGAGGTGATCGACGGCGAGCCGGCCGGCGGCGAAGTTGTCCATCGACACATAGTCGACCACCGGCGTCCGGTCATGCCCCGGCCGGCTGTCGAAGCTCACCACCACGAGGCCGCGCTCGACATACTGCTGGAAGTAGCTGTCGTCGAGCAGGGACGAGAAGACGATCACGCCGCGCGCGCCGTGCGACAGCAGGTCGGCGAAGAACTCCATCTCGTTCTCGGGGCTGCGGTGGGTGTTGCCCATCAGCACCCGATGGCCCTGCTGGCGCGCGGCCGTCTCGACCTCCTGCCCCAGCGCCGCGTAGCTGGGGTTGGCGATCGACGGCACCAGCAGCCCGATCAGCGGCGTGTGCCCCGTCTTGAGCAGGCGCGCCGCCCGGTTCGGCTGGAAGCCCAGTTCCTGGATGGCGGCCTCGATGCGGGCGAGCGTGTCGGCGCGCATGCGGTTGGTGCGGCCGTTCAGCACGTTGGACACCGTGCTGTTGGAAACCCCCGCACGCCGGGCGACGTCCTGTATGGTGCTCATGGCGCTTCCTCCGCGTCTCGGCCGGTCCGCATTCTAGAATCCCCACAGGCGCGGCAGAAGCAACGAGAAGGTCGGCACGAAAATCAGAACCAGCAGGGCGAGGAACAGCACCGCCAGGTACTTGCCCATCGGCCGGACGACGTCCTTCAGCTGGGTCCCGGTGATGGTGCAGGTGGCGAACAGGCCGAGCCCCACCGGCGGCGAGAACAGGCCAAGGCCCATGGAGATGACCATGATCGTGCCGAAATGCAGCGGGTCGACGCCCAGCTGCGCGGCGATCGGCGTCAGCAGCGGGCCGAAGATGATCAGCGCCGGCGCGCCTTCCAGCACAGCGCCGAAGACGATCATCATGAGCGACGCGGCGACCAGGAACACGTCCTTGCCGTAGCTGGTGCCGAAGGACACGAGATGCGCCGACAGCTGCTGCGGGATCTGCTCGATGGTCAGCGCGAAGGACACGCTGGACGCCGCGGCGACGATGAACAGGATGGCGCCTGTCAGCGACGACGCGCGGACGAACAGGGCGACGACCGACGACCAGGTGAGTTCGCGGAAGGCCAGGCCGCCGATGACCAGGGCATAGACCACGGCGAAGGCGGAGATCTCGGTGGAGGTGGCGATGCCGGCCATGACGCCGCGCCCGATCATCACGATCATGACGAGGCCGACCAGCGCGCCGGCGATCAGCGACGGCCACGGCGTGCGGACCTCGAACGCCTCGTCGGGATTGACGCGCTTGCCGAAATAGACGGCGACCACCGCCAGCGCCACCAGCAGCACGCCGGCGGGCAGCAGGCCGGCGGCGAACAGCCCGCCGATGGAGATGTTCGCGACGAAGCCGAAGATGATCATGTTCACGCAGGGCGGGATCGTCTCCGACATGATCGCGGTGCAGGCGAGAAGGCCGGCCGCGTCGTTGGGATCCTGGCGGGTCTTGCGGATGGCGGGCATCAGGATGCCGCCGACCGCCGCCACGTCCGCCAGCTTCGACCCGGAAATGCCGGAGAAGATCGCGGTCGCGATGATAAGGATCAGGTTGAACCCGCCGCGCACGCGCCCCATCAGCCGGAGCAGCAGCTCGATGAGCCGCAGCGACATCCCGTTGACCTCCATGGCCAGGCCGGCCAGGACGAAGAAGGGAATGGCCAGCAGGACGAAATGCTCCGACCCTGACAGGATCTGCTGGGCGTAGATCAGCATCGGCAGGTTCGGGTTCGTCAGGAAGTACAGCAGCGCCGCGAAGGCCAGCGCAAACGCGATGGGCACGCCCATCAGCAGGGTGACGACGAAACCGCCGCAGAGCAGGAGGCCGGGCGCGACCGCGTGGTCGGGGACGGCGTTGTTCCACGCCCACACGCCGGCCACGAGGGCGACCGCCCCGGCCAGCGTCGCCCACACCGTCCGCGCCGGCCCGGCCAGCGCGTTCGCCGTGGCGAAGACGGCCATGAACAGGCTGCCGACCAGCGCCGGGTAGGTGAAGATCCCGGTCGACAGCCCGAACGGGGTGGTGTCCTCGATCGTGTCGAGGGTGAGTTCGGCCATCGACAGGAACAGGCCGACTGAGACCGCCAGGACGATCCAGTAGCAGAGCTGGACGATCGAGGCCTGCCAGGAGGCCGGCAGGTGGCCGCGGAAGACGTCGATGCCGGAATGCCCACCGCGCGCCAGCGTCGTCGCGGCGCCGAGGAAGACCTGCACGACCATGAGGGCGCTCGCCACCTCCTCCGCCCAGCTGACCGGTGAATGAAGGAAGTAGCGCAGCACCACGGACGTGAAGACGATGACGACGTCCACGGCCAGCGCCACGGCGGAGAACAGCTCCGTGGCCCGGACCACCTTGGCCAGGAGGTCGCCGGCTTTTCCGGACAATGGGAACGACGCCGCGTCATGCGGCGCCGAGTGGTCGAACGCGGGCGGCACGGTCGCGAGGTCGACCGTGGACGCGTTGTGGGTGGGATTGCTCGGAGCCATGGCTCACCTCTCGCGCGGGCTTCACGCGCACCCCCGGGGCGCGGACCGGGATCCGCGACCCGAGGGCGCCTCGGAGTCAGTCGGCGTTTGCGGGATGCCTACGCGCTACGCGTCTGGTCGATGACGGCGAAGGCGGGCTTGGTGGCCGGGTACTGCTCCCCGAACTTGGCCCACAGCTGGTCTGCGATGACCTTCTGCGCGGCCTTGCGCTCGGCGGGGCTGACCGGCGTGATCGCCACGCCGAGCTGCGCCAGCTTGTCGAGAGTTTCCTTGGCCTTGCCGACGGCGTAGTCGCGCTGGCCGATGGTCGCGTCGCGCGCCGCCTGGAGGAAGGCCGGTTGCAGGTCGGCCGGGATCTTGGCCAGGGCGCGCTTGCCGATGATGGCGCACATCGGGCTGAACAGGTGCTCGGTGAGCAGGCAGTTCTTGGCGACCTCGTAGAACTTGCCGTCGATGGCGGTTCCCGGGTCATGCTCGAACCCATCCACCACGCCGGTCTGCAGGGCGGTGTAGAGTTCGTTGACCGGCACCGGGGTCGGGATGGCGTCGAGCAGCGAGAAGGTCTGCAGGAAGGCCGGGGCCGGGAGGACGCGCAGCTTCACGCCCTTCAGGTCGGCCATGGCGGCCAGCTTGTTCTTCGTGTAGACGCTGCGCGCGCCGAAATGGAAGCCCCAACCGACGACGCTCACCCCGGTCTTGTCGCGGATGATCTTGCCGAGCTGCTCGCTGACGCCGGAATCCAGGGCCTTGGCCGCGTGCTGGTAGCTGTCGAACACGTAGCCGTAGTCGAGCATGCCGAACTCGGGACAGATCGTCGCCAGGTTGGACGAGCCGGTGACCGCCATGTCGACGCCCCCCGACTTGACCTGCTGGATGACGTCCGCCTCCTTGCCCAACTGGCCGTTGGGGAAGTAGGTCAGCTCGACCTTGTCGCCGAGGCTCGACTGGACGTTCGACGCGAACCGCTCGAACCACGCGTAGTGCGCGCTCGTCTGGGCGTCCTTCTGCATCGACGACGACACCAGCAGCTTGACCGCCGGTGCGGCCTGCGCGGATTTCAGCGCCGGTGCGAACGCAAGGGCCGCTCCGATGGTCGCTCCGGTGGCGACGAACTGGCGGCGTGACAGGCTCTTCATGGACCCTCCTCCAATCTGGTTCTTTCATGCGAAACCATTTGGTGCATCGTTACACCAACCTCCCACGAATGAAAAGGGGCGAAGTGTAACGTTGCACCATCGGAGGAAGGCATAGCCGAACGCATAGCCATGCGACGGATGCCGGGCGCCATCAGGCGGGATCGCGACCGATGCCGCTCCCCGGGTCAGGCGCCGCCGCGCTGGAACGCCTCGAAGCGCTGGAGTTCCCGGTCGATCCGGCCCTTCAGGGACGGGCTGGGGTCGACCAGCCACGACCATTTCTGGATCAGCAGGGTCTTCGACGGCCGGTCCATCTTCAGGTCCAGGACCGCCACCGGCCGCTGGCCGACGATCACCGGCAGGGTGAAATAGCCGTAGACCCGCTGCGCGGGCGGCACGTAGGCCTCGAAACGGTGCTCGTGGCCGAAGAACAGCTTGAAGCGCTTGCGCTGGATCACCAGCGGGTCGAAGGGCGACAGGATGTGGACGCGCCGGGTGGCGGTGCGGTCACGGGACTCATCCAGCGCCTCCGGCGTGGTCCAGTGCCGCAGCTTCTCCTGCCCGTCGAGGTGGATCGGGACGAGCGAGCCCGCCGCGACGCCAGCGTCGATGATCCGGGACAGGGCGGCCTTCGCCCGCGTGACGCCGTAGCTGGCGGAATCCAGGCTGACCAGACCCTGCGACCGCAGGGCGCGGTCCAGCAGATAGGCCGCGACCTCCTCCTCCGTGGCCGTCTGCGGGGCTTCCGCCCAGCCGAAATGGCGGCCCGTCAGATCGTAGGTCTTCTCGATGCCGGTCCGCTTGCTGACGACCAGGTCGCCGGCGAAGAAGCCGTAGCGCAATGCTCGCCGCGACGGCTTGCGGCTGCCCCAGGGGTGGGTCTTCTCCACCAGGACGTCGTCGTCGATGTCGCGGATCGCGATCGGCCCCTCGGCTTCGATGCGCCTCAGCATCGCGGCGTAGTCGGCCGGGTCCAGGGAGTCGTAAGGCTTGGGCGGCCCGGCCCGGAAGGCGGCCATCGCCGGCCTGAAGAAGCGGAAGTCGCCGACGGAGACATAGGACAGGGCGTGGGTCCAGTATTCGAACACCGTCTTGTCGGCGGCCTGCGCCCGGTCGAGGTCCGACGGCCGGTAGTCCGGGATGCGGGTGTAGAGGATGTGGTGGTGGCTGCGCTCGATGACGTTGATGGCGTCGATCTGCACATAGCCGAGATGCTCCACCGCCCGCCACGCCGCCTCGGGGCCGGAGCCGAACGGCGCCGCCTCGTCCAGGCGCTGCGCGCGCAGCCAGATCGCCCGCGCCTGCTGCCCGGATATCGGAAAGGAGGAAAGGCTCACGTCGCTGTCCCTTTCGCCGGCCGCCGCCCCGTGGGCCGTCCTATGGGTCGGCGTGTTGCGGGACGTAATCGAACCCGGCGCGCCCGTCAACCGCGCGCCTCCTCCATGATCCAGTCGACGAAGGCGCGGAGGTTGGCCCGCGCCGCGGCCTGGGGCGGGTGGACGAGGTAATAGCCGAACCCCGCGGGGCAGGATTCCGCGAAGGGGCGGACCAGCCGCCCGGCCGCGAGGTCGTCGGCGACGATCAGGCTGCGCCCCAGCAGCACCCCGTGCCCGTCGACCGCGGCCTGCGTCGCCGTCACCGTGGCGGTGAAGCGCAAGCCGCGGGAGAGGTCGACGGCCTGCTCCAGCCCGACCCGTTGCAGCCAGACCCGCCATGACGGGATCGGCCCCGCGAAGTTGATCGTCTCGTCGTGCAGCAGCATTTGCTGCGGCAGGTCGGCCAGGGTGCGCAGCGGCGTCGGCCCGGACAGCAGCCGCGGGCTGCACACCGGGAACAGCTCCTCCTCGAACAGCAGCACGCTGTCCAGGCCCGGATAGCGGCCGGGGCCATAGCGGATGACGATGTCCACCTCGTTGGCGGCGAAGTCCACCAGCCGCACGTCCGCGTCGATGCGCAGGTCGATGTCCGGATGGCGCGCCCGGAACCGTTCGATGCGCGGCATCAGCCATTTGGCGGCGAAGGACGGCGACATGCTGACCGTCAGGATGCCGCCAGCCGCGAGCCGCTTGGCCTGCGCCATGGCCGCCTCCATCAGGTCGAAGCTGCGCCGCAGGTCCGGCAGCATGATCTGCCCCGCCTCCGTCAGCAGCACGCGCCGGCCGCTGCGCCGGAACAACGCCACGCCGAGATAGTCCTCCAGCGTCCGCACCTGGTGGCTGATCGCCGCCGGGGTGACGCGCAGCTCCTCCGCGGCGCGGGCGAAGCTCAGGTGGCGGGCGGCGGCCTCGAAGGCGCGGAAGCCGCCGAGCGGAAGCAAGGGTCGCGACATCGACAAATCCACCTTGTCGATTCGATGAGGAAAGCTCGTTTGCCGTTCTACGCGTTCCGGCGCATTTTTCAACGGGAAAGCGGGGCAGATACACGGCTTCGGCAGCAAGGTTCCAACGGCCCTGTCGCCCCCGCCAACGCAAGTTCAACTCATCAATCGAGGACCCATCATGAGCACGCAGAAGGTTGCGCTGATCACCGGCGCGTCGCAGGGCATCGGGGCCGGTCTGGTGGCGGGCTTCCGCCAGCAGGGTTTCGCCGTCGTCGCCACCTCGCGCTCCATCCAGCCGAGCGGCGACGCGAACGTCCTGGCCGTCGCCGGCGACATCGCCGACCCGGACACCGCCAAGCGCGTCGTCGCGGCCGCCCGCGAGCGGTTCGGCCGCATCGACACGCTGGTCAACAACGCCGGCATCTTCGTCGCCAAGCCCTTCACCGAATACACCGCCGACGATTTCGCGGCGGTCATGGCCACCAACGTGGCCGGCTTCTTCCACGTCTCCCAGCTGGCCGCCGCGCAGATGCTGACCCAAGGCAGCGGGCACATCGTCAACATCACCACCACGCTGGTCGAGCAACCCGTGGCCGGCGTGCCGGCGGCGCTGGCCTCGCTGTCGAAGGGCGGCCTGGACGCGGTGGTCCGCTCGCTCGCCATCGAATACGCCGGCAAGGGCATCCGCGTGAACGCGGTGTCGCCGGGCATCATCAAGACGCCGATGCACGCCCCGGAGACGTACGAGTTCCTGTCCGCCCTGCACCCGGTCGGCCACATGGGCTCGATCCAGGACATCGTGGACGCGGTCCTCTACCTCGACGGGGCGGGCTTCGTCACCGGCGAGACGCTGCACGTCGACGGCGGCCAGCACGCCGGCCGCTGGTAGGCACCCCGGACAAGCACCCCGAACAGACAGGAACGCTCCGATGCCCTACGTGAACATCCAGATCACCCGCGAGGGTGCGACCCCCGGTGAAGCCGCCGCGACGCCGGAGCAGAAGGCGGCCCTGATCAAGGGCGTCAGCGACCTGCTGTACGAGGTGCTGAACAAGCCGCCCGAAGTGACCTTCGTCGTGATCGACGAGGTGCCCCTGGAAAACTGGGGCCAGGGCGGACTGCCGGTGGCGGAATACCGCCGCCGGCTGGCGGCGGGCGTCAAACCAGCGACCCGCAGCGAAGGATGAAATCGCCCGCGCTGACGATGTCCCCGGCGAGCGCCGCGCGCGCCGCCGGGCCGTCGCGGCGGCCGAGCGCGTCGAGCAGGTCCCCGTGGTGGCGCAGGGCGACCCGCTCCGACAGGCGTTTCGACTTGGAGCGCAGGTCGAAGTTCAGCACCGGCCCGATCTGCAGCCACAGCCCCTCGATGATCTGCAGCAGCGCGGGCATCGCCGCGGCCTCGTAGATCCCGAAGTGGAAGTCCTTGTTGATGCGGATCAGCGCCGCCGGATCGGGATCGCCGGTGTTGTGCTCCGCCGTGAACTCCTCGTGCAGGGCGCGAAGGCGCGCCAGCGCCTCGGGCGTGACGATGCCGGCCGCGGTTTCCACCGCGTGGCCTTCCAGCATCAGGCGGATGGTCCGCACCTCCTCGAACCGGGCGCGCGTCATGATCGGCACGCGGACCGTGCGGTTCGGCAGCACCTCCAGCGCCTGCTCCGCCGCCAGCCGGGTGATGGCGTCGCGCACCGGCATCATGCTGGTGCCCAGCGCCGCGGCCAGAGTCCGGATGGTCAGCCGGTCGCCCGGCGACACCTGCCCGGCCATGATGAGGCTGCGCAGGTCGCGGTAGACCCGCGCGCCCATCGTCTCCCGGTCGACCTTGTCCAGCGCGCCGATCCCGCCCCCACTCACACCGCCTAAGCCCATGGTCCTTGGCCCATCGTCGTAACCCTTCGCCCGATTGCGCGGCTTGACGCCGCGGCGGCGGACTGGAACTGTGATAACATATCGCGGCTGCCCCGGAGAATGACAATCCGGAAAAACGGCAGGAACCGCCCGCCCCAGAAAACGGGGCGGACCAGGCTTCCAACGAGAAGCCGCACGGACTCCATGGGAGGAGACAGACCCAATGACCAGCACAGGCCCAAATGCCAAAACAGGACTGACGCGCCGCACCCTTCTGACCTCCACCGCCGGCCTCGCCGTCGCCGGCACGATCGGCGCCCCGGCCATCCTCCAGGCGCAATCGGCCCGGGCGCAATCCGACGTCATCCGCGTCGGCCACCTGACGCCGCGCACCGGCTTCCTCGGGCCGCTGGGGGAATACGCCGTGATGGGCGTCACCCTGGCGGTGGAGGAGATCAACGCGGCCGGCGGCGTGCTGGGCCGCAAGGTCGAACTGCTGGCCGAGGACAGCGTGAACCCGTCCACCGCCGCCACCAAGGCGGAGCGCATGATCGAGCGCGAGAAGGTCGCGGCGATCCTGGGCGAGATCAGCTCCGCCTCCGGCCTGTCGATCTCGCAGGTGGCCGGCCGCAACAAGACGCTGTTCATCCAGACCGGCTGCAATTCGGATGAGCTGCGCGGGAAGTCCTGCAACCGCTACATGTTCCACATCGAAGGGTCCAACACCGCCTACGTCAAGGCGGTGGGTCAGGCCCTGCTGCGCGACGGCATGGTGAAGGGCAAGAAGTGGTTCGGCCTGACCGCCGACTACGCCTTCGGCCACGACCTGCTGCGGGTCACCAAGAAGTTCGCGGAAGACAACGGCGGCAGCTTCGCCGGCAGCGAGCTGGTGCCGACCGACGCCAGCGACTTCAGCCCCTTCATCCTGAAAATCCGGCAGGCCAAGCCGGACCTCGTCGTCTCCAACCTCGCCGGCAATCAGATCACCAACTTCATCAAGCAGTACAACGAATACGGCCTGCCCTTCCCCATCGCCGGCGGCGGCTTCGACACGGCCGCGGCCTGGGGCGCCGGCTCGGACACCTTCACCGGCACATGGCCGTGCATCTGGCACCACACCGTGCAGTCGCCCAGCGCGCAGGCCTTCACCCAGGCCTTCATCAAGCGCTGGGGCAAGCCGCCGGAAAACCAGGCCTGGGGCGACTATCTGGCGGCCAAGGTGCTGGCCCAGGCGATGGCCGAGACCAAGTCGACGACAAGCGACACGATCATCGCCCACCTGGAATCCCAGGCCAAGTTCGACGTCCTGAAGGGCCGCGAGGGCTATTTCCGCAACTGGGACCACCAGCTGATCGCGGAGATGTACACCATCACGCCCAAGCCGAAGGCCGAGCAGAAGGACAAGTGGGACATGCTGCTGCTCGGCACCGCGGTCCCCGGCGCCGGCGAAGACCTGGAGGTCATCCAACCCACCAAGCAGGAGAACGCCTGCACCTTCACCTGAGGCGCGACGGTCGCCCTCAAAAACCCCCTCTCCCGCCCCCGGCGGGAGAGGGAGGGACCCGCCGCAGGCGGGAGGGTGAGGGCTTGGTTTCTCGGGATAGCCTTGCCCTCACCCTCCCACTTCGTGGGCCCCTCCCTCTCCCTGCGGAGCAGGGAGAGGGGGTGTTCGAAAGGCCCTTTGCTGAGAGGTGCCGGTGGAACTGCTTTTCATCTTGGAGCAGGTGCTGAACGGCCTCGTCGTCAGCGCCTATTACCTGCTCATCGCGCTCGGCCTGTCGCTGATCTTCAGCCTGGGCGGAGTCGTCAACCTCGCCCACGGCGCCTTCTACGCGCTGGGCGCCTATTTCGCGATCGAGCTGGAGCAGCGGCTGGGCTTCGGCGGCGCCTTCGTCCTGTCGCCGCTGCTGGTGGCGGCGATCGGCATCGTGATCGAGCGCACGATGCTGCGCCGCTTCTACCGCACCGACCCGATCTACAGCCTGCTGCTGACCTTCGGCCTCGCCATGGTGGTGGAGCAGGCGATCCGCATCATCTGGGGTGCGGCGCCCCTGCCCTTCCCGATGCCGGGCTTCATCAAGGGGCAGGTCTTCGTCGGCGATTTCATCTACTCCAAATACCGGCTTGCCATGCTGGCGGTCGCCGCGGCGGCGGTCGGCGGGACGTGGCTTCTGCTGAACAAGACGGCCTTCGGGCGGGTGGTGAAGGCCGGGGTGCAGAACCCGGACATGGTCGCGGTGCTCGGCATCTCGCTGGCGCCGGTCATGACGGCTGTGGTGGCGCTGGGCATCGGGCTGGCGGCGCTGGCCGGCGTGCTGCTGGCCCCCATCGCCGGGGTGCACCCGGCCATGGGGACGGAGATCATCACCGCCGCCTTCGTGGTCGTCGTCATCGGCGGCCTGGGCAGCTTCTGGGGCGTGGTGATCGCCGCCGTGCTGGTCGGCATCGTGCGCGGCCTTGCGGTCTACTTCATGCCGCCGGCCGCCGAGGCGTCGATGTACCTGCTGATGCTGACCGTCCTGCTGCTGCGCCCGCGCGGCCTGCTGGGCGAGCGCATCCAGCGTTTCGAGTGAGGACCGGCCGATGGTCGCCAAGAAGCTCGCCCGCGAGGGCTCCCACCCCATGCCCGGCGGGCGCGCGGCGCCGGGCGCCGGCGCCGCCGGCCCGCTCCGCCGCCCGGTTGCCGGTGCCGCGCCAGGGCAATTCCCTTGGCCGCTGGTCATCGCCGTGGCCGGCATCCTGGCCCTGCCCTTCCTGTTCGAGGGGATCGGGCTGACCATCACCTCGGCCACCGACTGCCTGATCTTCGCCATCGCGGCGCTGGGGCTGAATCTGCTGGTCGGCTACACGGGTCTGGTGTCCTTCGGGCACGGCGCGTGGCTGGGCATCGGCGCCTACGCGGCGGCGCTGATCCAACTGAACTGGGCGCCGAAGGGCTTCTTGCTGCCGGTGGTCGGGACCGTCGCGCTGGTCACCGTCATGGCGCTCGCGCTGGGCTTCCTGTTCCTGCGCCGGCGCGGCGTCTATTTCTCCCTGCTGACGCTGGCCTTCACGGCGATGACCTACGCCGTCGCCTTCCGCTGGACCGCGCTGACCGGCGGGGAAAGCGGGCTGGGCGGCATCGAGCGGCCGGTGCTGCTGGGGCTGGACCTCAACAACCGGGTGGCCTTCTACGCCGTGGTCGGGGTGCTGGCCTTCGGCGTCGCGGCCCTGCTGTGGGTGCTGGTCCGCTCCCCCCTCGGCCGCACGCTGGTGGCGATCCGCGAGAACGAGCAGCGGGCGGCCTTCGTCGGCTACGCCACGCGCCGGTACAAGCTGGTCGCCTTCACCATCTCGTCGGCCATCACCGGCTTCGCCGGCGCCCTGTTCGTGCTGCACCACCGCTTCGCCTCGGCCGACCCGACCAGCGTGTCCTTCTCCGGCGAGCTGCTGGCGATGGTGGTCATCGGCGGCATGCGGACCTTTCTGGGGCCGGCGCTGGGCGTGGTGTTCTACGTGCTGTTCCGCGAGTTCCTGTCCATGTGGACGGAGAACTGGCTGCTCTATTTCGGCCTGCTGTTCGTCGGCTTCATCCTGTTCTCCCCCACCGGCCTCGTCGGCATCGGGAAGCGCCTGCTGGGATTTGTCCGCAAGGAGGCGACGGAGGAAGCGGCCATGGCAAACCGCGTCTCCGCCCGCTCCGCCGCGCCCTCCGCGGTGCCGCCCTTCCTGGCCGCGGCGGCGGCCGGGCCTGGAACGGAACTCGCCTGCAACGGCATCGCGAAGAATTTCGGCGGCATCCAGGCGGTCGGCGGCGTGACCTTCACGGTTGGGAATCGCAGCCTGCACGCGCTGATCGGCCCGAACGGGGCCGGCAAGACCACCGTGTTCAACCTGATCTCCGGCATGTTCCCGCCGAACCAGGGGACGGTGCGCCTGAACGGACGGACCATCGCCGGCCTCGACCCCGCGCGCATCTGCCAGGCCGGGTTGGCGCGTTCCTTCCAGATCACCAACCTGTTCCCGGACCTCAGCGTGGAGGAGAACATCCGCCTGTCGGCCCAGGCCCGCCACGCCTCGCGCTTCAACGCGTGGCGCAGCGCCGACCGCTTCGCCGACATCAACGCGGAGACGCGCGCGGTCATCGACTTCATGGGCCTGACCGGGACGGAGCGGGCGCTGGCCGGCAGCCTGTCCTACGGCGGGCAGCGGCTGGTGGACATGGGCATCGCGCTGGCCTCCAAGCCGTCGATCCTGCTGCTGGACGAGCCGCTGGCCGGCCTCGCCGCGGCGGAGCGGGAGCGCATCTCCGCCCTGATCCAGCGCATCGCCGGACACATCCCCGTGCTGATCGTGGAACACGACATCGACCGCGTCTTCGGCTTCGCCGACGCCGTCACCGTCATGAACCAGGGCCGCGTGCTGGTGGACGGCACGGTGGAGGACGCGCGCAGCGACCCGCGCGTGCAGGAGGTCTACATCGGCTCCGGCACCTCGGCCATCGCGGCGCGCCCGCGGGAGACGGCGGCCACGCCGGAGGTGGTGCTGTCCATCGCGAATCTGAACGTCCTCTACGGTAAGAGCCACATCATCAACGACGTCTCCATGGACGTGCACCGGGGGGAGATCGTCGCCCTGCTCGGCCGCAACGGGGCGGGCAAGTCCACGCTGCTGAAGGGCATCATCGGCACCGCGCCGCCGGCCAGCGGGTCGCTGCGCTACGAAGGGCGCGACCTCGCCGGGCTCAGCGCGCCGCAGATCGCCCGGCTCGGCATCGGCTACGTGCCGCAGGGACGCGGGCTGTTCGCCGGCATGACGGTGGCGGAGAACCTGATGCTGGGCCGGCTGAAGCGGCGCACCGGGGCCGGCATCCACTGGGACGAGGACCGCATCTTCGACTTCTTCCCCCGCCTGCGGGAGCGGCTGGACACCCCCGCCGACTGCCTGTCGGGTGGCGAGCAGCAGATGGTCGCCGTCGCCCGCGCGCTGCACGGCGACGTGCGGGTCCTGCTGCTGGACGAGCCGTTCGAGGGCCTGTCCCCCGCGGTGACGGAGGAACTGTTCACCGTCTTCGACCGGCTGCGCCGGGAGATCGCCATCATCATCGTCGATCACAACCTGGACCTCGTCCTGGCGCTGTCCGACCGCACCTACGCGCTGGAGCGGGGCCGCGTCGTCCACAGCGGGCCGAGCCGGCCGCTGCTGGAGGACTTCGACCTGCGGCGGAAGGTCCTGTGGCTGTGACGCGCGAAACGCAGGGAGTGCCTTCATGACACGAGTGGGTATCGTCGGCGCCGGCCTGATCGGCCGCGCCTGGGCCATCGTCTTCGCGCGGGGCGGCTGCGAGGTCCGGCTGGTCGACACCAGTTACGACACCGCGCAGGCAGCGCTCGGCCTGATCCGCACGGGCCTGCGCGACCTCGCCGACGCTGGCCTGCTGATTGAGTCGCCGGAGCGCATCCTCGGCCGCATCGCCATGGGCGCAGACCTCGCCGAGACGGTCGGCGCGGCGGACTACGTGCAGGAGAATCTGCCGGAGCGGCTGGACCTCAAGCGCGCCATCTTCGCGGAACTGGACCGGCTGGCCCCCGCCGGCGCGATCCTCGCCAGCTCCACCTCCGCCATTCCCGGTTCGGCCTTCACGGAGGAACTGGCCGGACGCGGACGTTGCCTCGTCGCCCACCCGGTCAACCCGCCGCACCTCGTGCCGCTGGTGGAGCTTTGCCGCACGCCCTGGACATCCGACGACGCGGTGCAACGCGCCCGCGCCCTGATGGAGCAGGTCGGGCAGGTCCCCGTGACGGTGGAGCGCGAGGTGGAAGGCTTCGTTCTGAACCGCCTGCAAGGCGCGCTGCTGAACGAGGCGCTGCGGCTGGTCGCGCACGGCTACGTCTCACCGGAGGATCTGGACCGCACGGTGCGCGACGGCTTGGGCTTGCGCTGGTCCTTCATGGGGCCGTTCGAGACCATCGACCTGAACGCGCCGGAAGGCGTGGCCGACTACGCCGCCCGCTACGGCGGCTTCTACGACCGCTTGGCCGCGCAGCCGCTGCCGGACGCCGGCTGGGGCCACCCGGTGGTGGAGCGCATCGACGCCGACCGCCGCGCCGCCCTGCCCACCGACGCGCTGACCGCCCGCCAGCTCTGGCGCGACCGCCGCCTGATGGGCCTGCTCGCCCACAAGAAGGACCGCGCCGCGCGCGGGGAATGAATGCGGTGGCCCCCTCCCTAACCCTCCCCCGCTCGCGCGGGAGAGGGGGCTTCATTCCCTCCACCGCGAAGCGGGGGAGGGTTAGGGAGGGGGCAAACGCCCGCCATCATCGAAACCGCCATCCATGCCAGGAACACAAAGCATGCTGGGAACACAGGGAATGGACTTCGGCCTAATCGGACGGCGCGTGCTGGTCACCGCCGGGGCGGCGGGCATCGGGCGCGCGATCGCCGACGGCTTCATCGCCGCAGGCGCCCGCGTCCATGTCTGCGACATCTCCGAGGAGGCGCTGGCCGACTTCCGCGCCACGCACCCGGACCACAGCGCCACCCGCACCGACGTGGCCGACCGCGCCTCGATCGACGCGCTGTTCGACGAGGTGTACGGCCTGTGGGGCGGGCTTGACGTGCTGGTCAACAACGCAGGCATCGCCGGCCCGACCGCCCCGGTGGAGGAGATCGCCGACACCGACTGGCACCGCACCATCGCCGTCAACCTCGACAGCCACTTTTACGGACTGACCCGCGCCGTGCCGATGCTGAAGGCGACGAGCGACGGCTGCATCATCGCGCTGTCCTCCATCGCCGGGCGGCTCGGCTATGCCTACCGCCTGCCCTACGCCGCGACCAAATGGGCGGTGGTCGGCATGGTCAAGAGCCTCGCCATCGAGCTGGGATCCGCCGGCATCCGCGTGAACGCGGTGCTGCCGGGCGTGGTGCAGGGCCCGCGCATCCAGGCGGTGATCGCCGCCCGCGCCGCCACGCTGGGCGTCACGGTTGATGCCATGGAGGCCGAATACCGCGGCAAGGCCTCGCTCGACCGCATGGTGACGGCCGAGGACATCGCCAACACCATCCTGTTCCTGTGCTCCAGCGCCGGCCGGAACATCAGCGGGCAGGCCATCAGCGTCGACGGCAACGTCGTCGCGCTCTGAAGCCACTACTCGGATCCACGTTTAGCCCTTCTCCCCTTGTGGGAGAAGGGTTGGGATGAGGGGTCGTTACCGCCGATAGGCGGGAAAACAGTTTCCGGCCGGCAAAGCCGGCGCCACCCTCACCCCAACCCCTCTCCCATCAAGGGAGAGGGGCTTCAAGCTGAACGGAACTGCTTTAAAGACTAGCTCCAGGGAAGGACACGCTCATGGCTTCGAAAAGCGGCCGCAAGGTCATCGTCACCTGCGCGGTGACCGGCGCCATCCACACACCCTCCATGTCGCCGCACCTGCCGGTCACCCCGGACGAGATCGCGGAGAACGCCATCGCCGCGGCGGAGGCCGGCGCCACGGTCATCCACCTGCACGCCCGCGACCCGCAGACCGGCCGACCCACGCAGGACCCGGCGGCCTTTCAGCAATTCCTGCCGCGCATCAAGCAGAACACGGCGGCGGTCATCAACCTGACCACCGGCGGCAGCCCGCACATGACCATCGAGGAGCGCCTGCGCCCCGCCTCCCACTTCAAGCCGGAGGTGGCGTCGCTCAACATGGGCTCCATGAACTTCGGCCTGTTCCCGATGCTGGACCGCTTCCAGACCTTCCAGCACGAGTGGGAGCGCCAGCACCTGGAGAACAGCCGCGACCTCGTCTTCAAGAACACCTTCAAGGACATCGAGCACATCCTGAAGACCTGCTCCGGCAACGGAACGCGATTCGAGTTCGAGTGCTACGACATCTCCCACCTCTACAACCTCGCGCACTTCCTGGACCGCAAGCTGGTGACGCCGCCGCTGTTCGTGCAGTCGGTCTTCGGCATCCTGGGCGGCATCGGCCCGCACCCGGAGGACGTGATGCACATGAAGCGCACCGCCGACCGGCTGTTCGGCGACCAGTATGTCTGGTCGGTGCTCGGCGCCGGGCGCAACCAGATGCCGGTGGCGTCCATGTCCCTGGCGCTCGGCGGCAACGTGCGGGTCGGGCTGGAGGACAGCCTGTGGGCCGGCCCAGGGCGGCTGGCCACCTCCAACGCGGAGCAGGTGCGGATCGTCCGCTCCCTCATCGAAGGCCTGTCGCTGGAGGTCGCGACGCCGGAGGAGGCCCGCGCCATGCTCAGCCTGAAAGGCGGGCACGACGTGAATTTCTGACGCCTCACGCCTGTGCGGCACCGCACCATCCTCGCCACAGGTCGCGGTAGGCCGCCTCCAGGGTCCGGGCGAAGCGCGGCCCGTCGCACAGGGGCGAGGCGGCCATCCGGCCGCGCAGCCCCGCGCGCAGCGCCGCCAGGGCGGGCAGGTCGCCAGCCAACCCCGCCGCAATGTCGAGGTAGGCGTCCGGGGTCGGCGCGATCATCTCCGCCAGCCCCGCCGCGGTCAGGTGGCCGACGGAGTGCCGGGCGCAGAACCGGTCGCCGCCGCCGAGCGTCACCACGGGCACCCCCATCCACAAGGCCTCCAGCGTGGTCAGCCCGCCGGAATAGGGGAAGGGGTCGAGCGCGACGTCGACGCGGTTGTACCAGGCCGGAAAGTCGAAATGCGGCGCGCTGCCCGACAGATCGACGCGCGCCGGGTCCCCGCCCAGCGCCGCGAACTCCGCCAGCAGGCCGTCCCGCACCCGCGCGTCGTCGAACTGGTGCGTCTTCAGCAGCAGCCGCGCCTTTGGTACGCGGTCGAGCAGCCGCGCCCACAGGGCCAGCACCGGTCCGGACAGCTTGATCCGGTTGTTGAAGCATCCGAAGGTGACGAAGCCGTTCTCCAGCGCCGGCAGCGGCCCGACCTCCGGCGCCTGTTCGCGCGGCAGGACGCAGACATAGTCGTCGGGCAGGCGCACCACCCGCTCCACCGCCGTTTCGTCGCTGCCGGGCGGCATGTGGCGCGGGCAGGCGATCAGCGCGTCCATGGCCGACAGCCCGGTCGTGCCGACATAGCCGGCCCAGGTCACTTGCACCGGCGCCGGCTTGCGCGCGAACAGCGGCAGCCGGTTGCCGCTGGTGTGGCCGGCCAGATCGACCAGGATGTCGATGCCGTCGGCGGCGACCAGCGCCGCGGCCGCAGCGTCGTCCATGCCGAGGATGGACCGCCACTGGTCCGCCGCGGCGCGCAGCCGCCGCGTCATCCCGTCCTCGCGCGTCTTGGCGGAATAGCAGAACACCTCCACCGCCGCGCGGTCGTGGGCCGGCAGCACGGGCGCCAGGAAATAGCCGACGGGGTGGTAGCCGAAGTCGGCCGACACATAGCCGATCCTCAGGCGCCGCTCCGGATCGGGCGCGTTGGGGTGGCGCCAGCCCGGCCGCGGCGCCCAGGGACGGCCGTGCCGCGCGTCCCAGGCCCGATGCTCCGCCAGCAGGGCGGCGGGCCCGACGCGGTCGCTGTAGTGCAGGGACAGCAGCAGGTTGGAATGCAGGTCGGCGCGGTCCGGGGCCAGGGCGGCGGCGCGCCGGTTGTAGCGGACGCCGTCCTCCACCGCGCCGAAATCCTGGAGGACGATGGCGCGGTTGACCAGCGCGTTGAGCAGCGCGGGGTCGAGCGCCAGCGCGCGGTCGCAGGCGTCCCGGCCGGCGGCGATGCGCCCCGTCCGCCGCAGCATGCCGCCGAGGAACGACCACGCCTCGGCATCCTCGGGAACCGCGCGCACCACCCGGCGCAGCGCACTCACGGCCTCCCCCGGCCGGTCGAGCGTTTCCAGCGCCGCCGCCAGATTGTACAGCGCGTCCGGCCGGGCGGGGTCGAGCGCAACGGCAATGCGGGCGTGCCGCAGCGCCGCCTCCGGTTGGCCGAGATCACGCAACGCGAGCGCCAAGTTGCCATGCGCCTCGACCTGCGCCGGCCGCAGCGCCGCCGCGCGGCGGAACGCGTCGGCGCTGTCCGCGTGCCGGGCCGCGCGCCGCAGGCGCAGGCCATGCTCGATCCAGGCTTCGGCATCCTCAGGGCACAGCCGCAACAGCCGGTCGTAGAGCCGCAGCGCCGCTGCCGGATCCCCGCCGCTTTGCCGCGCCGCCGCCAAGCCGTTCCAGGCGTCGGCACGATCCGGCGCCAGCGCGATGGCCCGGCGATAAGCCTCCGCCGCCTCCCCGGCCTGGCCGGCGGCGCGGTGGGCGTTGGCAAGGTTGACCTGGAAATCGGCGATCAAAGGACTCTGCCGGACCGCGCGCCGCAGCAGCGGAACGGCCTCGCTCAGCCGGCCGGTCTGGGCGCACAGGACGCCGTGGAGGTGCAGCGCGTGCGGGTTGTCGGCATCGACCTCAAGGATGCGGCCATAGAGGATGTCCGCTTCGGCGAAACGCCCGGCCATATGGTGGTCGAGCGCAAGGGCCAGCGCTTCCTCAACCGTCGCCATCCGGCCGTCCTTGTCTTATCAAGCCGGCCCCTCATATCGGCTGCCGCCTTGCAAGGCAAGCGGGCGTTGCGATCAGGCCAATCGCCCCGTGGACGCCAACCCTCTCTCCGCTGGGGAGAGGGAGCCTCCCCGGCCCGCTCCGCCAGCGGGAATCCGCGCTCGCAATCAGGCGCTCACAGCGACGACACCATGTGGCCGCCGTCCACGGTCAGCATCGACCCGGTCATGTAGGACCCGGCGTCGGAGCACAGCAGCAGGAGCGGCACGTCCAGCTCGTCCAGCCGGCCCAGGCGGCGCTGCGGGATGCGCTTGACCAGCGTCCGCCCGGCGTCGGTGGCGAAGAAGTCGGCGTTCAGCTCGGTTTCCAGATAGCCGGGGCACAGCGCGTTGACGCGGATGTTGTGGCGCGCCAGCTCCAGCGCCATCGCCTGGGTCAGCTGGACCAGCCCGCCCTTCGACGCGATGTAGGACGACAGCTGCCCCGCCACCCGCAGCCCGAGGATGGAGGCGATGTTGACGATGGCCCCGCCCGTCCCGTCGTCGCGCATGCGCCGGGCGACGGCGCGGGCGACGCGGGCGCAGCCGGTCAGGTTGGTGTCGACCACGCGGTCCCACTCCTCCTCCTCCATGTCGAGGAAGGAGCGGGTGACGGTGACGCCGGCGTTGTTGACCAGGATGTCGATCCGCCCCAGCGCCGTGGCCGCCTCGGCGACACCGGCGCGCACCGAGTCCGGGTCGGTGACGTCCATGGCGACGGCGACGGCGCTGCCACCCGCGGATTCGATGGCCGCGCGCGTGTCGGCCAGCGCGTCGGCCCGCCGGGCGGCCAGCGCCACCCGCGCGCCGGCCCGCGCCAGCACCCCCGCGAAATGCCGGCCCAGCCCGCTGGACGCCCCGGTGACGAGCGCGGTCTTCCCGTTGAGGTCGATGGTGACGCTCATGCCCCCTCCCTTGGAATTCTTGGTTCGCTGCACAGTGCGTCGACCATGATACGCCAGGATCGGCGTCTTGGGATCACGCGCTGGCCGCCGCCCTCACGTTCCCGTGTCGGGGTAACGAAACGCACCGGCTGCTGTTCTCCGGGCACGACGTCTTGGAGACATTCATGGACAAGGACGAGCGCAGCGCGTGGTCCCGCCGGCAGGTGGTCGGTGGGATCGGCATCGGCGTGACCGCGGTGGCGGCCGGACCGGCCTTCGCGCAGCAGAATCAGCAGCAACAGCAAATGCAGATGACCACTCAACGCAGCGAACCGACCATGCAGGACCCGCGCACCCAGTACCCGAAGCCCCCGTTCCGCTCGCAGCCGCAGCCCTGGCCGGGCCTGGCGCGCGACATGGACCCGAAGCCGGACCATGGCGAAACCAGCTACCGCGGCTCCGGCCGCCTCGCCGGCCGCAAGGCGCTGATCACGGGCGGCGATTCCGGCATGGGCCGGGCCGCGGCGATCGCCTACGCCCGCGAAGGCGCCGACGTGGCGATCAACTACTTCCCCACGGAGGAGCCGGACGCCCAGGAGGTCATCCAGCTGATCAAGGAGGCCGGGCGGAAAGGCATCGCCATCCCCGGCGACCTGCGCGACGAGGCCTTCTGCCAGAAGCTGGTGGCGGATGCGGTGCAGGGTCTGGGCGGGCTCGACATCGTCGTCTGCAACGCCGCCCGTCAGCAGGCCAAGCAATCGATCCTCGACATCACGTCCGAGGAGTTCGACGCGACGATGAAGACCAACATCTACGCGCCCTTCTGGATCATCAAGGCGGCCCTGCCCCACCTCCAGCCGGGCGCCTGCATCATCGGCACAACGTCGGAACAGGCCTACGATCCCTCGCCGGACCTCTACGACTACGCCCAGACCAAGGCGGCGACGATGAACTACGTCAAGTCGCTGGCCAAGCAGCTCGGGCCGAAGGGCATCCGCGTCAACGGCGTGGCCCCAGGGCCGATCTGGACCCCCCTGCAGATCAGCGGCGGCGCGTCGGAGGAGAAGTACAAGCAGTTCGGCAGCACGACCGTCTTCGGACGGCCCGGGCAGCCGGCCGAACTCGCCGGCATCTACGTCCAGCTCGCCGCCGCCGACGCCGGCTTCGCCACCGGCAGCGTCTACGGCTCCGCCGGCGGCCAGGGCCAGCCCTGAGAGTTGACGAAGCTTTTAGGCGAGGACTTTTCACCGTCATCCCCGCGAAGGCGCTACGGTATGCACACATTTCCCAAGCCATTGCTTGGAAAGGGTCTTTCTTCGTCATCCCAGCGAAGGCTGGGATCCAGAACGTTGACGCTAAGCGCCTGATACGGCTGGATTCCCGCCTTCGCGGGAATGACGGTTAAGAGACGTGTATCGTGGGTTCCAACGCGTCGACACCTGACCCAATCGCGCATGTCGGCGCGCCCGAGCCCAGGGTCCCAGGGAACTGAACCGGCCTTCACCAATTGTAAGGGCGAAGGCTGGAACGGAGCGTGCCATGACGTCGAGCGCTCAAGCTGCGGGGCTGTCCGCCGGGTTGCCCTTCGTGCCCTATTGCGGTGCGCCCCCGCTTCCCGAGGGGCTGTGGCAGGCGTGGAACTGGGACCCGGTCCTTCTGGCCGGGTTCGCCCTCGCCGCGGTCGCCTACGCCGGGTTCGAAGTCCGGCATAGGCAATCCAAAAGAGGGCAGCCCGACCGGCGATGGAGGCGGGCGTCCTGCTTCGCCGGCGCGTGGCTGGTGCTGTTCGCGGCGCTCGTCTCGCCCTTTTGCAACCTGACCTCCGCGCTGTTCTCGGCGCGCGTCGCCCAGCACCTGCTGATGATCCAGCTGGCCGCCCCGCTCCTGGTGCTGGCGTGGCCGGGCACCGCGCGGCGGGCGGTGAAGCATCCGGAGATCGCCTGGATCCTCCATGGGGCGACCATCTGGACGTGGCATCTCCCCGGCCCCTACATGGCCGCACTCGCCGACGACGCCGTGCTTTGGGCGATGCACCTGTCCATGCTCGTCACCGCGGTGGCGGCGTGGCGCACCCTGCTGCGCAGCGAGGGCGCGGCGGCGGGCCGCCCCGCCTTCGCCGCCTTCGGCACCTCCATGCACCTGGTCCTGCTGTCCTTCCTCCTCGTCTTCGCCAAGGGACCGTTGTTCCCCTACCACCTGACGACGACCCAGCCCTGGGGGCTGAGCCCGTTGGAGGACCAGCAGCTCGGCGGCCTGATCATGTGGGTTCCCGGAGGCCTCGCCTATCTCGTCGCCGCCCTGTGGGCGCTGGCGCGCTGGCTGTCGGCCTCCGGCCGGGGTCGGGCGCTGGAGCGCGGCTGACCCGCGGTTAACTCAGAATTCCAGGCCGATTTTGCCGAGGTGGGACCCCGACTCCTCGTGGCGGAAGGCGTCGGCGATTTGGGACAGCGGGAAGGTGCGGTCGATAACGGGGCGCAGGCCGGTCGCCTCGATTCCCCGCACGAAATCCGTCTGCTGGCGCCGGCTGCCGACGATCATGCCCTGCAGCCGCGCCTGCCGCGCCATCAGCGCCGCGGTCGGAACCTCGCCAGCACCCCCTGTCAGCACGCCGATCAGCGCGATGTGGCCGCCGACGCGCACCGCCGTGATCGACTGCGCCAGGGTGCCCGGCCCGCCGACCTCGATCACATGGTCGACGCCCCGCCCGCCGGTCCAGTCCCGCACGCGGGCGCCCCAATCCTCGTGCTGCCGGTAGTTGATCGTGTGGTCGGCGCCCAGCGCGCGCACCCGCTCCAGCTTGGCGTCGGAGGAGGAGGTGGCGACGACCGTGGCCCCCATCGCCTTGGCGATCTGCAAGGCGAAGATCGAGACTCCGCCGGTGCCGAGCACCAGCACGACGTCGCCGGCCTTCAGCCCGCCCACCTCCACCAGGGCGCGCCAGGCGGTGAGGCCGGCCGTCGCCAGGGTCGCCGCCTCCACATGGGAATAGCCCTGGGGGGCGCGGGTGAACCAGGAGGTGGGGCGGACCACCCGCTCGCGGGCGTAGCCGTCGATCCCGTCGCCCGGCACGCCGGAGAAGTCGCCGACCACCGCCGGGCCGTCCTGCCACATCGGGAAGAAGCAGGAGACGACGTGGTCACCCGCGGCGAACTCGGCCACACCTTCACCAACGGCCTCCACCACGCCGGCGCCGTCGGACATGGGAACGCGCCCGTCCGCGGTCGGCATCCGTCCGGACGCCACGCCGTAATCGTGGTAGTTGAGCGAACTGGCGTGCAACCGGACCCGGATCTCCCCCGGTCCCGGATCGCCGGGCTCCGGCATGTCGATCAGCTCCAGCCGGTCCAGTCCACCGGGCGCGCGCAGCGCGATGCCCTTCATGCCTTGTCCTTTCGATCGGTGCTTGGGATTGGTGCGTGGGTTTCCCACCAACCAACAGCCCGGCGGCCTTTTCGTTGACCATAAGGGCGACGGGGGCGTGACGCCGAATCCGCCCTTCCGCTGTTTCCCTTCCATCCGGCCGTCCCTTCATCAGCCCCCGAAGACGCCCCCCGACATGGTCCAGAACGATCACGACCGCGACCGCGACCCCGGCGCCGAGCCGGCCGTGCCGGAGGCGGGAACCACCTCCCGAACCGCGGTGCTCGTGCGCTATGGGACGGGGCTGCTGATCCTGGCGCTGCTCGCCGGCGCGCTGCTGATCCTCAACCGCTGGCTCGAACACACCAGCGTGGAGGACATCCGGCAAGCCATCCGGCGGATCGACGCCCGCCAGCTGCTGATGGCCGTCTCCGCCGCCGCGGTCAGCTACTGGCTGCTGACGCTTTACGACCTGCTGGCCCTGCGCCATCTCCGGCGCGCCGTGCCCTACCGCTGGGTCGCCTTCACCGCCTTCACCAGCTACGCCTTCAGCCACAGCCTGGGCTTCGCCAGCATCATCGGCGCCACCGTGCGCTACCGGCTCTACGCGCCGCGCGGCCTCGGCGCGGTGGAGGTCGCGCAGGTCACGCTGTTCGTGGTCACCACCTTCACGCTGGGGCTGGCGGCGGTGATGCCGGTGGTGATGCTGGTCGACCCGACCGCGCTGAAGGCGCTGCACGTCCCCCCGCGGGGCGGCGTCCTGCTCGGCCTCTCCGCCCTGGCTCTGCTCGCCGCCTACGCGGCCGCGGGCCTCTGGCTGCGGCGGCCCTTGCGGATCTTCGGCCACGCCATCGCCTTTCCCCGCCCGTCCATCGCGGTTGGGCAGCTGCTTCTCGGGCTGTGCGACCTCGCCCTGGCCTCCTCGGTCCTCTATTTCTGCCTGCCGGCGTCGGATGCGGTGACCTACATGGACGTGGTCGTCGCCTTCGGGCTGGCGCTGGTCGCGGGCATCATCAGCCACGTGCCGGGCGGGCTCGGCGTGTTCGACGCCATCGTGCTGGTCAGCCTGACGCCGGAGATGCCGGGCAACGACGTCATGGCGGGGCTGCTGGTGTTTCGCCTCATCTACTATCTGGCGCCGCTGATCCTCGCCGGGCTGATGTTCGGGGCGATGGAGGCGTTCCAGGCGCGGCACCGCATCTCGCGGGTGTCGCGCAGCCTGTCCGCACCCGTCAGCCCCGTCGTGCCGCTGGTGCTCGCCGCCTGCACCTTCATCACCGGGGCGTTCCTGCTGTTCTCGCGCGCCACGCCGGAGGAGAGCCTGCCCGCCCCCTTCGACGTGGCGGCCCTGCCGCTGGTGGAGATGTCGCACTTCACGGGCAGCGTGGTCGGCATCCTGCTGATCCTGCTGGCGCACGCGATCCAGCGCCGGCTGCACGCCGCCTGGGTCCTGTCGCTGGTGCTGCTGGCGGTCGGCTCCGTGTCGTCCCTGTTGAAGGGGGGCGACTGGCAGGAGGCGATCGTGCCGGGGCTGATCTTCCTCGCCCTGCTTCCCGCCCGCGGCGAGTTCCACCGGCGGGGCAACCTCCTGGGCAACCCCCTGCCGTCGAGCTGGTTCGTCGCCATCGGCGTGGCGCTGGGAAGCGCCTTCTGGCTCGGCCTCTTCTCCTACAAGCACGTCGCCTTCAACGACGAGCTGTGGTGGCACTTCGCCCTGCACGGCGACGCCTCGCGCTTCCTGCGCGCGTCGGTGGCGGTCGGCGTCATCGCCCTGTGCGCGGCGGTCGTCCATCTCGTCCGGGCCGCCACGCAGGCGCGGCCGGGACGTAATCCGGCCGGCGACTTGCCGGGCGGCGATGGCGAACGACATTGTGAAGCCCATGGTGGGACACCCGACGGAGGATCGCTTGTCCAACGCACAGCGTCTCACGCGCAGCGAACAGGAGCTGGAAAGTTCCAGCTTCCGCACTGACGTCCTTCGCGGCCTGACGGCCCGGCGGAAGTCGCTGCCCGCCAAGTATTTCTACGACGCCGCCGGCTCCCGCCTGTTCGAGGCGATCTGCGAGCTTCCCGAATATTACCTCACCCGGGTGGAGACGGCGCTGCTGACGCGCATCGTCCCGGAGGTCGCGGCGCTCATCCCGCAAGGGGCGGCGCTGGTCGAGTTCGGCAGCGGCGCCAGCGTCAAGACGCGTCTCCTGCTCGACGCCGCACCGCAGCTGGATTTTTACGTGCCCATCGACATCAGCGAGGCGGCGCTCGGCGACGCGGCGCGCACACTCAACGCCGCCTACCCCACGCTGACGGTGCTGCCGCTCCTCGGCGACTTCACCGCCCCGATCGCGCTGCCGAAGCCGGTGCGGCAGCGCCCGGTGGTCGGCTTCTTCCCGGGCTCGACCATCGGCAATTTCGCCCCGGCGGCGGCGGTCGATCTGCTGCGCAGCGCAGGGACCCTGTTAGGACAAGGGGCGCAGTTCCTGGTCGGCGCCGATCTGGTGAAATCCCCGTCCGTCCTGGTCCCGGCCTACGACGACGCGCAGGGCGTCACCGCCGCCTTCAACAAGAACCTGCTGGCCCGCATCAATAGGGAACTCGGCGCCGCCATCGACCCGGACCGCTTCCGGCACCGGGCGGTGTGGAACGCCACCGACAGCCGGATCGAGATGCATCTGGTCAGCCTGCAGGACCAGACCGTGGAGATCGCCGGGCGCACGATCACGTTCGCCGCGGGCGAGTCGATCCACACCGAAAATTCCTACAAGTTCACCGTTGCCGGCTTCACGGCGCTGGCCGAACAGGCGGGGTGGCGCGTCCAGGCGTCCTGGACCGACGCCGACTTCCCCTTCGGCGTCTTCCTCCTCGCCGCCCCCGATGCGTGACCCGCGGCCGCCGCGCCGGATCCACAACGAGAGCGAAAGCCACCGCATGCCCACCGCACCATCCGCCCGCCGGCCTGCGGATCCCCTGGACCTGCTTCAACTGTACCGGCGCGTCCGCGCGGACACGGCGCGCCTGGCGGCCCCGCTCAGCGACGCGGACGCCACCGTCCAGTCCATGCCCGACGCCAGCCCGGCGAAATGGCATCTGGCGCACACGACCTGGTTCTTCGAAACGATGGTGGCGGTCCCCAACAGCCCCCGCTACCGCCTGTTCGACGACCGCTACGGCTTCCTGTTCAACTCCTATTACGAGACGGTCGGGGCGCGCCAGCCCCGGCCGCTGCGCGGGATGCTCACCCGGCCGACGCTGGAGGAGGTGGCGGCCTACCGGAGCCACGTCGATTCCGCGGTCGAAACCTTGCTGGAATCCGGACCGTCCGCCGAGGTCCTCGATCTGGTCGAACTGGGCTGCCACCACGAGCAGCAGCACCAGGAACTGCTGCTGACCGACATCCTCCACCTCTTCGCGCAGAACCCCCTTCGGCCGGCCTACCGTCCTGCGGAACCGGCGGACGCCACCCAAGAAGCCGCTGCGGAACCGGCGCGCTTCCACACCTTCGGCGGCGGAATCGTCGAGATCGGGCATGGCGGGGACGGCTTCGCCTTCGATTGCGAGGGCCCGCGCCACCGCACCCTGATCGAGCCCTACGCCCTGGCCGACCGGCTGGTCACCAACGGGGAGTGGATCGCCTTCCTGCAGGACGGCGGCTACCGCGATCCCCTGCTCTGGCTGTCCGAAGGCTGGGCGAAGGTCCAGGCGGACGGCTGGCGGGCCCCGCTCTATTGGGAGGAGCGCGACGGCGAGTACTGGACGATGACCCTGCGCGGCATGCAGCCGGTCGACCGCAAGGCACCGGTGGTCCATGTCAGCTATTTCGAGGCCGACGCCTTCGCCCACTGGGCCGGCGCCCGCCTGCCCGGCGAGGCGGAGTGGGAGCACGCCGCCACCTCCCCCGCCGGCCGGGGACTGCGCCAGTTGTCCGGCGACGCCTGGCAATGGACGCGCAGCGCCTTCGCCCCCTACCCGCGCTTCGCGCCCAGCCCCGGCGCCGTCGGCGAATACAACGGCAAGTTCATGTGCGGGCAATTCGTGCTGCGCGGCGGCTCCTGCGCCACGCCGGACGGCCATTCGCGAGCCAGCTACCGCAACTTCTTCCCGCCCTCCGCGCGGTGGCAGTTTTCAGGCTTGCGTCTGGCGCGCGACGCCTGATCCGCTATGGCGCGAAAACGGGCCGGGCGATGAGGTCGCCGACGTCATCGTCGGTGTTCTCGTCGCCGTTCATCATCAGCACCGTCAGCGTGTCGCGCTGCGGATAGTACCAAAGCTCGGATCGGAAGCCGGCGTAGCGGCCGGAATGCCCCCAGCGCGGCCCCCAGTCGGAGTGCTCGACCACCACGCCGTAGCCGTAGCCCTCCTCGTCCTCGACGGAGCGGTCCTCGACCATGGCGCCCACCATCTCCGGGGCGAGCAGGCGGCCGGGCTGGCGGAACAGGGCGAAGACGAAGCGTTCCAGGTCGGCGGCCGTGGTGGTCACCGGCGCGTCGCCGAGCGGGCTGGAATAGGCGTACAGGCTGGCGTCGGCCCGGTTGCCGGCGGCATTCGGCGACCGATAGCCGCGCGCCACCCCCGGATCGTTCGGGTCGGCCCCGACGCTGGTGCTGTCCATGCCCGCCGGGATCAGCACGCGCTGGGCGAGCGCGTCGGCGAAAGCACGGCCGTCCACCCGTTCCAGGATGTGACCCAGCAGGATGTAGTTGGTGTTGGAATAGGCGTAGCGCCCCGGCGGCGTCGGCCCCCGGCACGGGGCGAGGCGGATCACCTCGTCGCTGGTCCAGCGCGGGCCGGGGTGCCGTTGCGTGACCGTCGCGCTGTTGCGCAGGCAGTCCGGCACGCCGGACCGGTGGTCCAGCAGGTCGGCGACCGTGGCCCGGCCCAGGTTGGCCAAGCGCCCCGCGCCGGGGTGGCCGACCAGCGGCAGGGCCGGGTCGGAGAGCGCGATCCGCCCCTCCTGCACCAAACTGAGCGTGGCGACCGCGGTCAGCATCTTGCCCGTCGAGGCGATGTGGAACCGGGTGTCCGGCGTGACGGGCCGGCCGCTGCGGCGGTCCGCGACACCGGCCACCGCCAGTTCCCGGCGATCGGGACCGGAGACCAGCAGAACGCCGCCGGGCGCGCTATACCGCTGCAAAATCCCCTGAAGGACCTGATCCGCGACCGTCTCGGCGCGGGCTTGAATCGCCGGCAGCAGCAACAGCAGGGAGGCGACGATCAAGGACATCACCCGGGTCATCATGCCACGGCCGCCGCATGGTTATTTCGAATGCCCCTCCAATGTCGTACAAATAATCCACAAATCGCAAGGAAAACGCCGGGCGCCTTACCGGGTGCCGCCCGACCGTTCCTCGTTCAGCAGCGGCGCGTCCTCGTCCTTCAGGCCGGCCTTGAAGGACTTCACGCCCTTCGCAAGGTCGCCCATGACCTTCGGCAGCTTGCCCGCCCCGAACAGGAGCAGGACGAGCAGCAGAACGATCGCCCAATGCATGACGCTGAAACTACCCATGATGTCCTCCAGAGGGAAAAAGGGTCAGGCCCGCAGCGCGATGACGCTGCCGTCGCGGCGGGTGAAGCGGGCGGCGACGCCCGGAAAGCGGTTCAGGATGGTGCGCGCCCGGTCTTCCGGCACGACGGACAGCGCGGTGGACAGGGCGTCCGCCGTGGTGGCGTCCGGCGCCGTCACGGTGACGGCCAGCCACTCCCACGCGCAGCCGCCGCTGGCGGGATCGAACAGGTGGGTGAAGCGCCCGGCCGGGTCGAACAACGTGCCGTAGCCGCCGGACGTGGCGACCGCCCGGTCGGCGACCTCCAGCGTCTCCACGGTGCGCCCCTCGTCGGTGTGGTCCTTCAACCCCACGGTCCAGGGCCGCCCCGCGGGATGGTGGCCGAGCGCGCGGATTTCGCCCATGTCCACCAGCACGTCGCCCATCCCCTCGGCCTTCAGCCGCTCCGCCACGCGGTCGGTGACGTAGCCCTGGGCGATGCCGTTCAGCGTCGCCGCCATGCCCCGGCGGGCGAAGGCCACGCGGCCGGGCTCGACCCGCAGGCTCCGGTAATCCACCAGCCCCAGCGCCCCGCGCACGGCCACCGCCGGCGGTCCGTCCGGATCGGCACCCGACCGTCCGAAATGGCCGGCGTAGAGCTGCCAGAGCGGCTGCACCGTCGGGTCAAAGGCGCCGTCCGTGCGACGGCCGATGCCCACCGCCTCCGCCAGCAGCCGGACGAGGTCGGCCGGCGGCGCGTCCAACGCGCTCTCCCGGTTCAGCCGCGACAGGGCGGAGTCCGGCCGGTAGAGGCTGAACACCCGCTCCAGGCGCGCGACCTCCTCCAGGCAAATCCCGATCAGCCGGTCGGCCTCCGCGGGGTCCGGATGGGCGAATTGCAGGCAGGCGTCGGCGCCCAGCGCAACCCCCCGCCATGTGCGGATCGGCACGCCCTCGGCCCGCAGCCGCGCCGGCAGCAGCGACAGCCCGGTCGCCGCCGCGGCGATGCCCAGGAAACGCCGGCGGTTCACCCCCTGTAGCCCCTCTCCCCTTGGGGGCGCGCCGCTGACGGACGCCGAAGGCGTTCGTCGGCAAGCGTGGTTGGGGTGAGGGGTCGTTACGGTCGGCAGACCGGAAAAATTCTTTGGCATCAGCGTTTTCAGCCCCTGGCGGGGCTCCCCCTCATCCCAACCCTTCTCCCCCGGAGGGGAGAAGGGCTTTTGAGCGCAATCATTGACGATGCCCCCCATGACCCGCCGCCGCGGTGTGGGCGATGTGGTCCTCCGATGGGGCCAGCGGGGCCGGCGGGGTGAGGATCTCGTCCTCCTTCACCTCGGCAAAGCGCTTGACCGTGCCGCCGTTGGCGGCAGCAAACGTCCGGGCGGTCCCCTCGTCGGCGAAGGGGAAGGGCTCCGCCTCGCCCATGCCGCCGCGCTGGCGGCTGCCCAGCACGTACCAGGCCTTGCGCGCCTCGACCCAGGCCGACAGGTCCGGCTTTTGCGGGTCGGCGGCCTTGCCGACATCCGTAACGTAGATGACGCGGACGTCCTTCGTCTCTTCCGGCAGCATGGTGAAGGCGAAGGTGTCGCGGACGGAGGACAGCCAGATCGGCCGCTCCCGCCCCTTCACCAGCACCTGCCCCTTGGGGCCGGGATGGTCGGCGAGGTTCATGCCGCAGTAGTGGCCGATGGCGTCGGCGGTGATGGCGACGGGCGCCGGCGGGGCGGTCTCCGCGCGTTCCTCCTTGCAGGCGGAAAGCGGCAGGAGCAGGGTCGCCGCCAGCAGGGCGGCCTTCAGGGAGGTGCGCATCAGATCTGCTTCCTTGAAAAGAGGGTGGCGGCCAGCGCCAGCGGCGCCACGACCCAGCCAGCCAGCACGCCCAGCAGCACCGGGGCGGACACCTGCGCGTGGGCGGCGAGCCCGGCGGTGCCGGCGAACAGGCTGACGTTCTTGAAGCCGGTCAGGTTGAACAGCCGGTAGGCGTCCGCCGGGTTGGCGAGCAGCGCCCAGTTCAGCACCTCGGCGTTCAGTGTCTTGCCGCCGTCGGCGACCAGCAGGCCCAGCAGGCCCATGTCGTACAGCAGGACGAAGGCCAGCCACACCGCCACCGCGATGCCCGCCGCCGTGCCGCGGTCGCGCACCAGCGACGACGCCAGGTAACCCATGGCGGTGAAGGCCGCACCCAGCAGCACGCTCGACCCGATCATGGCGGCAAACGCGCGCCAGCTCTCCGCCCCGATCTCCGTCCCGCCCATCGCCAGCGCCACGCCGGCGGCGCCGTAGCCCAGCACGGTGGCGAAGGCGATGATCGCCGCGTGGCCCAGGAACTTGCCCAGCAGCACCTGCCAGCGCGCCACGGGGTAGGACAGCAGCAGCGTCATGGTGCCCCGGTCGATCTCCCCCACCACCGCGTCGAAGGACAGCAGCAGCGCGATCAGCGGCAGCAGGAAGATGGTCAGGCTGGACAGGCTGACGATGGTCACCTCCACCGGCCCGACGCCGACCGTGCCGGTCGGGGCGGCGCCCAGGAAGCTCATGGTCAGGGCGAGTGCGGCCATCAGCAGCGTGGTGGCGACGACCCAGCGGTTGCGCAGGCCGTCCCGGACCTCCTTGCCCGCGATGATCAGAAGCGTGTTCATTCCGCAGCCTCCCGGCGCAGGAAGTGGGCGTACATGTCGTCCAGGCTCGGCTGGACGATCTCGATGTCGGTGACGTCAACGCCGCCTTTGCAATCCATGGCGCAGGTCGCGCGGCGAACCGCCGCCACCTTGTCGTCGTTGGCGCAGGTCGTCTCGATGACGCTGCCGTCCGGCATGGTCAGGCGGATGCGGATCGGCAGCTGGGCGAGGCTGCGCAGCGTGGCGAGCGATCCGTCGGCGACCTTGCGCCCGCGGCTCATCACCACCACGCGGTCGGCCTGCCCCTCCAGCTCCGTCAGGGCGTGGCTGCACAGCAGGACGGTGGTGCCGGCGTCGCGCAGGTCCCGCACGATCTCGTAGAAGCTCTGGCGCAGCGCGGGGTCGAGGCCGGTGGTCGGCTCGTCCAGGAACAGCACCTTCGGCCCACCGAGCAGCGCCTGGGCCAAGGCGAGCCGCTGCCGCATGCCCTTGGAATAGGTGCCGACGCGGCGCTTCACGGCGGCGGGCTCCAGCCCCACCCGCTCGAACAGCGCGTCGTTGCCGGTGCGCGGAACGCCCTTCAGCTTGGCGTAGAAGTCCAGCGTCTCCCGCCCGGTCATGCTGGGGTGGAAGGCCACGCTCTCCGGCAGGAATCCGACTTGCCGGCGGATGTGCGAGGCGGCGGCGCTGGCCGGGTCGCCGCCCAGAACGCGGATGCGCCCCTCGGTCGGCGTGGTCAGCCCCAGCATCAGCTTGATCAGCGAGCTTTTGCCGGCGCCGTTGTGGCCGACCATCGCCACGCATTCGCCGGGGGCCATGGTCAGATCCACCGCGCGCACGGCGAAGGCGTCGCCGTATTGCTTGGAGACTCCCTCCACGACGATGGTGGCCCCATGGCTGGTGACTGTATCGGTCATGGCGTGTTCCTCTGCGCCGTTTGCGCGGTCGCCGGCCGTGGCGGCGGGTTCATCAGGGGGGCGCTGTCGATCACCCCGCCGGGGTGCAGCGCCGGGAACTGCTTCTGCGCCCAGCGGATCACCTGCACGCCGGGGCTGTTCATCAGCAGCTTCGCGGACGGGTAGGCCCACATCACGCGGTCGATGACGTCGTTGGGGCGGTAGGCCTCATCGGCGACGCCGTCGCCGTTCAGGTCGAAGGCGGCGTTGTCGGACCAGTAGTTGCCGCGCCCCTTCTCCGACCAGTCGAGGAAGCGGGTGCCCACATACTTCACCTGCGTGCGGTTGCCGATGAAGGCGTTGCCGGTCAGCGTGTTGCGCTCCGACCCGGCGGTGAAGTGCACGCCGATCTCGCAGCCCTCGAACCGGTTGTTGGTGAAGCGGTTCTTGTTGGCGTTGTAGATGAAGACGCACTTCCAGGTGCCGGTCCGCTTGCCCTCCACCGGGCCGTCGCTCGCCACCGGCATATCCTTGTCGGCGGCCATCTCCACCGGGGCGGCCTGCTCGTCCGACAGGCGGCCGTCGATCACGTTGCCGTCGATGGTCGCGCTGTTGGCGTAGTTCAGCAGCAGCCCGTGTTCCCGGTCGCCCTGGGAGCGGTTGTTCCGGATCACGAGGTTGTTCGAATACATGATCGCGTAGCCGACGCCGTTGCCGACCGACACGTTGTCCGAGACCTCGGAGTCGTTCGTGTACATGTAGTGGACGGCGAAGCGCACCCGCTCGAACCGGTTGCGGGCGAACAGGTTCTTCTTCGACGTCGTGGTGAAGATGCCGTCGCGCCCGTCGCGGACGCTGTTGTCCACCACCTGCGTGCCCGGCGCGTTCCACAGCTGGATGCCGTTGCCGCGTTCCGACACGCGCAGGTCCGTGCGCCCCGCCACGTCGTTGCGCCGCACCATCACGTCGTTGGCGCCCCAGACATAGATGCCGATCAGGTTGTCGCGCAGCCGGTTGTCCTCGATCACCGCCCGGTGCGCTTCCTTGCCGATGAAGATGCCGGCGTTCTGGTCGAACAGCGACAGGCCGGAGCTGCGGATCTCCACGTTCCGGACCGTCACGTCGGGGGCGAAGATGGTCAGCGCGTTGCCTTCGCCGCGCCCTTCGACGACGGCGCCCGGCTGGCCGACCAGCGTGACCGGCGTCTTGACCGCCAGCCCCCCCGGATGCGTGCCGGGGGCCAGCACCAGCGTGTCGCCCGCCGTCGCGGCGGCCAGCGCGCCCGCCAGTTCGCCCGGCGCCACCGTCACCGTGGCGGCGCAGGCCGGGGCGGCGGCGAAGGCGATGGCCGCGGCGGTGAGGAGAAGCGGAAGGCGGTGGGGCATTCGACAGGTCCTGATCAGGAGAGGCCTTGTTGGGTTGCGCTTCCGCTCCACCCAACCTACGAGGTCGCCCGTAGGTTGGGTGGAGCGCAGCGCAACCCAACGTCAGCGCCCTTTACGCCGCGCGCGGCTCGACGATCATGCGGCCGCCCATTTCCATGTGCAGCGCGTGGCAGAACCACTGGCAGTAGTACCAGTGCACGCCCGGACGGTCGGCCGTGAAGGTGACCGAGGTCGTCTGCTGCGGCCCGATCTCCACGGCGATGCCGTGGTTGGTCAGGGTGAAGCCGTGGGTCAGGTCGTCCACATCGTCCATGTTGGTGAGGTAGACGGTGACCTCGTCACCCTGCTTGACCGTGAACTCCTCCAGCCCGAAGGCCGGGGCGCGCTGCCACATGTAGACGCGGACCTTGTTGCCGTCGCGGATGACCTTGGCGTCCTCCTCCAGGTTCACGCCGTCCTTCTTGGCCTGCTGGCGCGCCTCTTCCCACATCGGGTCGTCGCGGGTGAAGACGCTCTTCGGGTTCACCTTGGAGCGGTGGACGATCAGCGTGTCGTGCGGCTCGGCGTAGGTCGGGCCGTCGTGCACCAGCTTCATCTCGTCGCCAGAGATGTCGATCAGCTGGTCGTTCTCCGGCTTGCTCGGGCCGACGTTCAGGAAGCGGTCCTTGGAGAACTTGTTCAGCACGACCAGCCACTTGCCGTCGGCCTCCTTGGTCTGGCCCATGGAGGAGTGCAGGTGGCCCGGCTGGTAGTGCACGTCCAGCTTCTGGACGATCGGGTCGACCTTCTCGCCGGCGTAGGCGCGCTTGGCCTTGTCGATGTTCCACTTCACCACCTGGCTGTCCAGGAACAGGGTGGTGTAGGCGTTGCCGCGCCCGTCATAGGCGGTGTGCAATGGGCCGAGGCCCAGCTGCGGCTCGGCGACGATGACGTCCCGCGGCTTGATTTTGTCGTCGAACAGGGCGTCCAGCTTGCGCACGTCCATGACCGACACGGTGGGCGACAGCTTGCCGTTGACGGTGACGTGGATGCCGTCCGGGGCGGCGTTGATGCCGTGCGGGCTGTTGGGGATCGGCACGTAGCGGGTGAAGGGCGAGCCGTGGCCGCCGTCGACGACCGGCACGCCGTTGACCATCTGCGCCTTGCCGGCCTTCACGGCCTCCTCGATGCGCTTCAGGTTGAAGATGACGATCCAGTCCTGCTCGTTCGCCGTCATCTCCGCGGTGGTGACGCCGCCCTCGGAGTTGTAGCAGGTCGAGTAGGCGTACTTGCCCTGGTAGTCGGCCTCGGTGTTGTCGAGGTTGCCGTCCACCCGCACCTGCCAGGCGACCTTCATGCTGTCGCCGTCGATGGCGGAGAAGTGCGTGCGGTACTTCTTCGGGTCGATGTTCTTGCCGTCGTTCGGCCCGGGGATCAGCTGCTCGGCGTTGGCGAAGACATAGCCGGTGCGCGGGTACTTCTGGAGGCGCAGGCCGTGGATCGCCGAGACGTTCGGGATCTCGATGACCTTGTCCACCTTCATGATGTCGCAGCGGATGCGCGCGACGCGGGTGTTCGCCTTGTCGTTGACGAAGATGTAGCGCCCGTCGTAGGTGCCGTCGGAGAACGACATGTGCGGGTGGTGCAGGTCGCCGTTCAGCCAGGTGCCGCCGCGGCTTTCCAGGAACGCCTTCGTCTCGGCCGACAGCCCCTCGGTCAGGATCTTGCGGCTCTCGTTGGTCAGGCCCCAGCCGGAGGCGGAGCAGCGGTTGAACACCGGGATGCGGTGCAGCTCGCGCATGCTGGGCAGGCCGAGGATGCGCAGCTCGCCCGAATGGCCGCCGGAGTGGAAGACGTAATATTCATCGAGATCGCCCGGCTTCACCTCGTACTTCTGGTTGCCCGCCCCCGCGGCCTGGGCCGGCGACGCGCTGAACAGCGCGTTGCTCGCCGCACCACCACCGACCGCGCCGGCGATGCCCGCCAGCGCCGCGGCCTTGGCCGTACCGCCCAGGAGGTCGCGACGGTTCACGCCCGCCCGCTCAGCCTTCTCGTTCGACATGCTCTGCTCCTTTGTCCCTTTTGGGGCTCTTCTGTGACCCGGTTGGGGTCAGGTTCCTTCCGGCCGGATGGACAGGTGTCCGGTCGCAGGATCGGTGGTCAGCACGGCGGCGCGGCCCTTGGCCTCGGCCGCCGCATCGGCGAATGGGGTGGTGCCGCCGCGGCGCTCGCGCTTCTCGCGCTTCCTGATCAGCACGGGGCACTTGTGGTCGTGGTGGTAGAGCATCTGGCAGTGCAAGCACTGGATGCATTCGTTGACGTTGATCGACCCGTCGGGGTGGATCGCCTGCACCGGGCATTCGTTGGCGCAGCGCCGGCAGGGGTTGCCGCAGTCGCGGTAGCGGCGCAGCCAGTCGAACATCCGCAGCTTGCCCGGAATGGCCAGCGCAGCACCCAGCGGGCACAGGTAGCGGCAGAAGAAGCGCTCGATGAACAGCCCGGCGGCGAGCAGCGCGACCGCGAACAGGACGAACCACCAGTCGCGGACGAAGTGCAGGATGATCGCAGTCTTGAAGGGCTCCACCTCCGCCGTCTTCTCCGCGAAGGACAGCGAATAGAAGGACAGTCCGAACAGGACCAGGAAGATCATGTACTTGATTGGCCACAGCCGCTGGTGCAGCCCGAAGGGCACGTCGATCTGCCGGACGCCCAGCCGCTTCGCCGCCTTGGACGCCAGCTCCTGCAAGGCGCCGAACGGGCACAGCCAGCCGCAGAAGGCGCCCCGGCCCCAGAACAGCAGCGACGCCGCGACCGAGAACCACAGGATGAACACCAGCGGGTCCATCAGGAAATAGTCCCAGCGGAAGCCGGTGCGCAGCGAGTTGGCGAAGGTCAGCACGTTGACCACCGACAGCTGGGCCGACGCGTACCAGCCCAGCCAGACCAGCGTGAAGACGAGGAAGCCGGTCCGCACCCGCTCGTACAGCGCGGGGCGCTTGGTCAGCTGGTCCTGGAAGAAGAAGATGCCGGTCAGCAGCGTGATGGCCGCCGTCAGCACGGCGATGTCGACCAGCCGGTTCTGCCAGATGCGCTGCCACAGCGGCGTCTCGCCGGTCGCCTCCGGCTCCACCGGATCGGCCTTCGGCTGGACGACGGGGGCGGCGACGGGGGCGCGCTCGACCTTCAGGAACTTCTCCGGCGGCTGGTAGCCGAGGTCGAAGGTGACGAAGGCTTTGTCCAGCGCGGCCGTCGCCCGCTGCACCAAAAGTTGCAGGCGCCAGGGCTCGGCCGGATCGAACTCCGTTCCTTCGGGGATGACGAACAGCCCGATCTCCGGGAAGTCCGGGGCGCCCGCGGCGGCGAGCGAGCCCAGCCGCTTGTGCGTCTTGTCGCGAAAGCGGACAGAGCCCTCGTGCTGCACCAGCTCGATGCGGTCGAAGATGCCGCCGCGCACATAGCCCGAGCCCTTGAAGGAATAGCGCCCCTGCCCCGCCACGACGATGGCGTGCTGGCCGGGCTTCAGCCGCTGCACCATCGCCTCGTACTCCGCGTCGCCCAGCAGGGAGCGGCCGACCGCGGGGATGGTGGCGAGTGCGGCGTACAGGTCGATGAAGGTGTCGTTCGGCTCGCCGGGCTCCGCGCGGGCGATGGCCTCGGCCTTGCCCGTATGCTCGAAGGCGGCGTTCACCTCGCCCACCGTCAGCGTCAGGCGGCGGACGGAGCCGTCGCCGACCAGCGTCGCCCAGTCCTCCACGGCCGTCTTGGACATGTCGATGCTCTTGGTCACCGCGGGCACGGCCGCGGCGGCGGCTCCACCAGCGCCCAGCGCCTGCATGACCTTCTTGCCGGAGCGGATGATGGAATCCCCGATGACCATCACGGTCACCGTGGCGCCCGACACGATGTCCACCGGCGGGGTGGCGGCGCTCTGCGAGGCCAGCGCCAGCACGTTCTTGCCGACGTAGCCGTTGATGAAGGCGTTGATCTTGGCCGGCGGGATACCGATCAGGACGATCGGCTCGTGGTGGTCCACCAGCTTGGCGCCCACCACCGTGCCGTCCGGCGCCAGCCCGACCAGCACATGGATCGGCCGGCCCGAATAGCCCGTCGTGTTGACGAAGTCAGAGGTGAGGTAGGCGTGGCCGACCAGCGCGTCGCCCTTGTAGACGGGCACCAGCGGCGCGTTCGCCTGGACGGCGCCGAATCGGTCGGCCCCGGCGACGAGAGCGCCCGGCGTCACGGTGCCGAGATACTGGCCCAGCTTCGCCTCGGCGGCAGCGTCCGCGATTCCCATGCCGGCCAGCAGCATCAGCAACCCGGCAACCGCCGCGCGCGCTCCTCGCCTGATGTGTGCGATCATCACCATCGCCCTGCGCTCGTGTCCATCGCCCGAAGGGCGGCCGACAATCGTCGGCCGGGTGATGAAAGCGCAGGCGACCTGCCCAGTTCTTGACCACCGTCAAGTGGCGCGAAAAACACCCACTATGACGCTATGACATAGCCCCTCACGATGAGGACTACGGGATTCACACATTTCGCAAGCGCGTTTCGTATTCGCACAGGATATGTGTGTCAGGAGGCGAGTAGCCCCTCTCCCTTGAGGGGAGAGGGGTTGGGGTGAGGGTGGCAGCCGGCCCCGGACGGCCAGGAACTTCGTTATGATTCAACCCTAAGAGAGTCTTTTCCGGGCCGTTGCCCGTAAGCGACCCCTCACCCCAACCCCTCTCCCCCAAGGGGAGAGGGGCTTTTCTTCGTCAAGTCAGACCCTCCGCAAGGTCCCGCACGCGCCGCAGGTCGGCGAGGAAGGCGTCGTAGGCGTCGCGCGCGCCGTCCCCGTCGGGCAGGCGCAGCAGGTAGGAGGGGTGGACGGTCACGAAGCCGTTCCAGTCGCCGAAGCCGGCCGGCCCGCGCTCGCGCAGCACCGACACGCTGCGCCCGGTCAGCGTCAGCGCCGCCGTCGCCCCCAGCGCGACGACGAGGCGTGGGCGGACGAAGCGCAGTTCCTCCATCAGCCACCAGCGGTAATGCTTCACCTCGCCCGCGGTCGGTGACTGGTGGATGCGGCGCTTGCCCTGCGGCGTGAATTTGAAATGCTTGACCGCGTTGGTCATGTAGGCGGCGTCGCGGTCGATGCCCGCCTCCGCCATCGCGCGGGTCAGCAGCTGCCCGGCCGGTCCGACGAAGGGGCGCCCCTGGATATCCTCCTGGTCGCCCGGTTGCTCCCCGACGAAGGCGATGGCCGCCCCCTCCGGCCCCTCTCCCAACACCGCCTGCGTCGCGCCCGGCACCAGCGGCGGCGACCGCCGGATCAGCGCGTTGAGGTCGGCCAGGGTCGCCGGGCGGCTCGTCGCCATGGCGGCGACCGCCTTGTCCGGGCTGCGGCGGATGGGTGCGGCGGCCTCCCGCTCGATCATCGCGCGGACGCGCGCCGGCGCCTCCTGGATCATCCGCGGGATGGAGGCCGTTTCCGGCATGTTGGCCCAGTATTTCTTCGGCATTTCGGCCCGCATCGCTGTCGGGTTGACGCGCGCCGGGTTGAAGGTGCTCTCGTAATAGCGCCGCCAGCCGGCCAGCACGGCGTCGTCTCCCAACCCTTCCGGCATCGCGGCGGGCGGCCCGACCGTCAGCGCATGGCGGTCCCAGTGCAGGGATCCGACCGGCGTCAGGATCGACCAGACCATGCTCTGGAACCGCTCGACGAAGAAGGGAGCCGCAGCCTCGACGATGAAGTGGTCGGGCTCGAAGAAGGCGACGAAGCGCTCGCCGCCGTCCGGGTCGGGCACGTCCCGAAACCGCAGGAAGGCGTGCATCTTGTGCAGGTCACGGCGCACCGCCTTGTGCAGCAGGGCCAGCCGGTGCACCAGCGGGTCGCTGTGGTGGCTCAGCAGCTCCCGCTCCCCATGCAGCACCCGCCAGATCAGCCGGTGGAGCAGCGCGTAGCGTTCCGGCTCCCGATGGCAGACCACCGCCTCCACCAGTTCCCCCACCGCGCGCGGCAGCGACAGCGGCGGAGCGGTGTCGCCGTCAGGCAGCGTGGACCCGCCGAACAGCGACGGCGCGTCGCCCGCCGTCCACAGCACCTCCTCCGGCGCGGCCCCGGCGGCGGCGAGCCCGCGCACCGCCCGGCGGAACCCTTTGATGTCCGCCCCCTCCCCCAGCGCGACGCGGTGGAACGCCATCAGAACAGGCTCAGCTGCTGCGCCGGCACAACCAAGCGCTGCCGAAGATCCGGCCGGTCGGTCAGGCCGCCCGGATGGTGGTCGGCGGTGATCAGGAAGGGCCGCGCCCGCTTCAGCCCGGCGGACAGCCGCCCCAAATCCTCCATGCGCAGCCGGGTGTGCCGCCGCGCCTCCAGGATCTTGTCCACGGCGCGGGCGCCCAGGCCGGGCACGCGCAACAGCAATTCCCGGTCGGCGCGGTTGACGTCCACCGGGAAGCGGTGGCGGTTCTTCAGCGCCCAGGCCAGCTTCGGGTCGATGCCGAGGTCGAGCATCCCGCCCTCCCCGCCCTCGGCGATCTCCTCCACCGTGAAGCCGTAATAGCGCAGCAGCCAGTCGGCCTGGTACAGCCGGTTCTCGCGCTGGAGCGGCGGCGGCTTCACCGGCAGGACGGCGCTTGCCTCCGGGATCGGGCTGAAGGCGGAGTAGTAGACGCGCCGCAGCCCATAGCGCCCATACAGCGTGCTGCTGGTCTGGAGCACCGACTGGTCGGTCGCCGCGTCCGCCCCGACGATCATCTGCGTGCTCTGCCCGGCGGGGGAGAATCGGCGGCGCTCCTCCTTGGCCTCGGTGATGCGCTCGTTCACCTGCCCCATCACCGCCTTGATGTTGGCGCCGTCCTTTTCAGGCGCCAGCTGCTCCAGGCTGCGGTCGGACGGCAGTTCCAGGTTGATCGACAGGCGGTCGGCCCACAGCCCCGCCTGCTCGATCAGCCAGGGGCTGGCCTCCGGGATGGTCTTCAGGTGGATGTAGCCGGCGAACCCGTGCTCCTGCCGCAGGGTCTTCGCCACCAGCATCATCTGCTCCATCGTGTGGTCGGGCGAGCGGATGATGCCCGAGGACAGGAACAGCCCCTCGATGCAGTTGCGCTTGTAGAAGCCGATGGTCAGCGCCACCACCTCCGCCACGCTGAACCGCGCCCGCCGCACGTTGGAGGAACGGCGGTTGATGCAGTAGGCGCAGTCGAACAGGCAATAGTTGGTCAGCAGGATCTTGAGCAGCGAGACGCAACGCCCGTCCGGCGTGTAGGCGTGGCAGATCCCGGCCCCGGTCGTGGAGCCCAGCCCCGCCGCCCCACCCTTGCGTCCCTTGGCGCCAGACGACGCGCAGGACGCGTCGTACTTCGCCGCATCGGCCAGAATGCCCAGCTTGTCGAGCAGAGCGTCGTCCACAGGATGTGCCCCTGATTGCGGAAATGTTCTCTATATGTTCTTACCCTGCGGAAAAGCAACAGGGAATGTAACCCTCTCCCCTCTGGGGAGAGGGGAGGGTGAGGGGGTCCCGCCACCTTGATACGTCCGGCAAAAGCGCAACCCCCTCACCCTAACCGGGTCGCTCGCAAGTCTCGCTCCCCCTCTCCGCCTTTGATCGCCTTCGGCGCTCAACCGGCCTGCGGCCGTCGGCTTCGAGCCCCGGAGGGGAGAGGGAACGCCAGTCGCGCCCCTTCCTCCGTTCCGGCGGAGACAATTTGTCGCACCCTCCGTCCTCCCGGAGGAAGATGGCCGGGCCGGTCCCGCGTAGCCTTTCCCTCGTTACGGAAGGGAGGCACACGTGACATTCGACGTGACATTCTCCGTGAATGAACCACCGCTCATCAATGAACGAGAGCTTCGCAACGCCTTCGGCACGTTCCTGACCGGCGTGACGGTCGTCACCATGATCGACGGCGACGGCAATCCTCGCGGGATCACCGCGAATTCCTTCACCTCCGTTTCCCTCGACCCGCCGTTGCTTCTGGTGTGCGTCGGGAACCGGTCCTTCAGCTTCTCGGCCTTTTGCGAGACGGACTCCTTCGCGGTCAACCTGCTGCACGAAGGGCAGGCCGACGTCTCCACCCTCTTCGCGTCGAAGACGCCGGACAAGTTCCAGTCCGTCGCCTATGGGCAGGGCCGCACCGGCGCGCCGATCCTGGACGACTGCCTGACCTGGTTCGACTGCACGGTCCACGACCGGGTCATGGCCGGCGACCATCTGGTCCTGATCGGCCGCGTGCAGGCGTTCGGCACCAGCCCGTCGGCCCCGCTCGGCTTTTGCCGCGGCCGCTACACGCCGCCCCTGTTCCGCGCCGCCGAAAACGCTTGACCGGCCCCAGGCCGCCCGCCCCCTCACAGGACACGAGAACCGCGATGCACACCACCTGCAGGTCGCTCGAAGGCACCCGCCGCGCCCTCTACATCGGGGGACGGTTCGTCGAACCGAAGAGCGGCCGCTACATCCCGAGCTTCGACCCAACCACCGCCGAGCCCTGGTACGAGCTGGCCGACGCCGGGCCTGAGGACGTCGACGACGCCGTCGCCGCGGCGCGCGCCGCCTTCACCGACCCGGCTTGGCGGCGGATGACCCAGAGCGACCGGGGCAAGCTGGTGCGCCGGCTGGCCGAGCTGATCCTCGCCAACGCCGAGGAACTGGCGCTGATGGAGACCCGCGACAACGGCAAGCTGATCAAGGAGATGCGCGCCCAGATGCGCGCCATGCCCGACAGCTACACCTACTTCGCGGGCATGGCGGACAAGCTCCAGGGCGATACCATCCCGGTGAACAAGCTGGATATGCTGAACTTCAACCTGCGGGAACCGCTGGGCGTCGTCGGTATGATCACTCCCTGGAACTCGCCCCTGATGCTGCTGACCGGCACGCTGGCGCCCTGCCTCGCCATCGGCAACACGGTGGTGATCAAGCCGTCGGAGCACGCCACCGCCTCCACCCTGGCGCTCGCCGAACTGGTCGCGGAGGCCGGATTCCCGGCCGGCGTGGTCAATGTGGTGACCGGCAATGGCGCCACCGCCGGGGAGGCGCTGACCCGCCATCCGGGCATCGCCAAGTTCGTCTTCACCGGCAGCACCGAAACCGGCAGCCGCATCGCCGCCAACGCCGCGAAGAACCTCGTGCCCTGCCAGATGGAGCTGGGCGGCAAGTCGCCCCACGTCGTGTTCGGCGACGTGGACATCGAGCGGACGGTGAACGGCGTGGTCGCCGGTGTCTTCGCCGCCGCCGGCCAGACCTGCGTCGCCGGCTCGCGCTGCTTCGTCGAGGCCAGCATCTACGACCGCTTCGTGGAAGCGCTGGTCGCCCGCACCGGGCGCATCGCCGTGGGACACCCGATGGAGGAGGCGACGGACATCGGCCCGCTCGCCCTGTCGGCGCAGCTGGCGAAGGTGGAGGGCTACGTCGCCTCGGGCCTGCGCGACGGCGCAAGACTGGCGGCCGGCGGCAAGCGGCCCCAGGCGGCCGGGCTGGACAAGGGCTGGTACTTCGAGCCCACCGTGCTGGCCGACGCCCGCAACGACATGGGCTTCATGCGCGAGGAGATCTTCGGGCCCGTGGTCGGCGTCGTGCCCTTCGCGTCGGAAGACGAGATGATCGCCATGGCGAACGACACCCGCTACGGCCTCGCGTCCGGCGTCTGGACCAGCGACATCGACCGCGCCATGCGCTTCGCCACAAGGATCGACGCCGGCACCGTCTGGATCAACACCTACCGCGCCGCCGCCTACATGTCGTCGAACGGCGGCTTCAAGCAGAGCGGCTACGGCCGGCGCGGCGGTTTCGACGTGATGCGCGAGTTCTCGCGGTCGAAGAACGTGGTCATCGACTACTCCGGCGCCATGCAGGACCCCTTCGTCATCCGCTTGCGCTGATCCTCCCTTAGAAAGGACCAGGACATGAAGTTCGCCGTCGCGCTTTCCATGGAGCGCTTCTCGCCGGACACGCCGATGAGCGACGTGACCAGCACCATGCTGGAACTGGTGAAGATGGCCGACCAGGGCGGTTTCGAAACCCTGTGGACCGCCGAGCACCACACGATCGAGTGCACCATCTCCCCCAACCCCTTCACCATCCTGACCTGGCTGGCCCAGCACACGGAGCGCATCCGCCTGGGCACCGCCACGGTGGTCGCCCCCTACTGGAGCCCGATCCGGCTGGCCGGGGAGGCGGCGCTGTGCGACCACCTGACCGGCGGCCGGCTGGAGTTCGGCATCGCCCGCGGCGCCTACCAGTACGAGTTCGACCGCATGGCCGGCGGCATGCCCCAGCAGGAGGGTGTCGCCTACATGAAGGAGCTGCTGCCCGCGGTGCAGAAGCTGTGGGCCGGCGACTACGCCCACGACGGCCATTACTGGAAGTTCCCGCTGGCCACCTCCGTGCCGAAGCCGCTTCAGCAACCGCACCCGCGCGTCTGGGTGGCGGCGCGCGACCCCGGCACCTTCGACTGGGCGGTCGGCATGGGCGCCAGCATCCTGTCCACGCCGCTGGCCGCCCCGGCCTCCGAGATCGCCGTGCTGGGCGAGAAGTTCCGCAAGGCGGTGGCCGACCATCCGGAGGTGCCGCGCCCGCGCTTCATGATGCAGCGCCGCACCTGCTGCTACGACCGGCCGGAAGAGGCCGATCTGGCCGTGCAGCACAGCATCGACTACGGCCGCAGCTTCGAGAACCTGTTCCAGAACATCGGCACGGTGACCAACGGCTTCCCGACCGCCGTCTCCTACGAAAGCGTCGCCGGCCGCGACAACTACAAGCCGGAGAACATCCGCAAGAACCTGATGTTCGGCACGCCCGACGAGATCATCGAAAAGCTTCTGGACTATGAGGCCGCCGGCGTCGACCAGTTCTCGCTCGGCCTGTCCTTCAACCTGCCGGTCGCGCTTCAGCGCAAGACGCTCGACCTCTTCACCCGCGAAGTGCTGCCCGTCTTCGCCGCCCGCGAACGCGACCGCGAGCGGGAGGAGGAACGCCGCCTCGCCGCAATGCCGCTGCGCATGGCCGCGACGGGGCGCTGACCATGGCGGACTCCCAGACATTCACCGTCGGCGCGGTGACGCTGAACTACCGGCTCGACGGCCGGGGGCCGGAGCCGCTGGTCTGCGTCCACGGCGTCGGCTCCTACCTGGAGGCGTGGAGCGGCGTGGTGGAACGGCTCGCCGACCGCTTCACCATCCTGACCTTCGACCTGCGCGGCCACGGCCGGTCCAGCCGCATCAAGGGCCGCTACGAGATCGACGATTTCGTGCGCGAGACTCTGGCGCTCGCCGGCCATGTCGGCTTCGACCGCTTCAACCTCGCGGGATTCTCGCTCGGCGGCCTGATCGCCCAGCGCCTGGCGCTGACCCATCCGGAGCGGGTGAAGCGTCTCGTCCTGCTGTCCACCGTCGCCAACCGCAACCCGGAGGAGCGGCGGCGGGTGCTCGACCGTCTGGCCGCGCTCCAGGCCGGGCAGCCGGGCTCGCACTACGACGCCTCCCTGTCGCGCTGGCTGACGGAAGGATTTCAGGAACGCAACCCCGACCTGATCCAGACCCTGCGCCGGCGCAACGCGGAGAACGATCCGGACTGCTACGCCGCCGCCTACCGCGTGCTGGCGGAAACGGATTTCGGCGGCTTCCTCGACCAGATCCGCTGCCCGACCCTGATCGCCACGGGGGAGGAGGACATCGGCTCCAACCCGCGCATGGCGCGCGCCATGCACGACAGCATCCCCGGTTCGGAGCTGCACATCCTGCCCGGCCTGCGCCATTCGATCCTGAACGAGGCGCCGGACGCCGTCGCCGGCCTGATGGGACGCTTCCTGACTGAATCCTCCCAGCCGACGGAGATCGCACGCCATGGATGAAGACCTGCAACAGGCCGGGGAGCGCGTGCGGCGCGACGTGCTCGGCGACGCCTACGTCGACCGCGCGATGGCCGCGGCGGACGACTTCTCCCGCCCCTTCCAGCAGATGGTCAACGAGTATTGCTGGGGGCAGTGCTGGGCCGACGACGCGCTCGACCGCCGCCAGCGCAGCCTGCTCAACCTCGGCATGATTGCCGCACTCGGCCGCATGCACGAGTTCGAGCTGCACCTGCGCGGCGCCATCCGCAACGGCCTGACCGACGCCGAGCTTCAGGCGGCGCTGATCCAGATCGCCGTCTATTGCGGCATCCCCGCCGGCGTGGAGTGCTTCCGCATCGCCCGCAAGGTCCGCCAGGAAATCGCCGAAGGGGAGGGAGCCGGATCATGATCGTCGAGGAACGCAACTACCGCATCCGTTCCGGCAAGCTGCGCGAGTATCTGGCGCTGGTGCAGAACGAAGGGCTGGCGATCCAGCAACCGATCCTCGGCAACCTGATCGGCTATTTCGTCAGCGAGATCGGCCCGCTCAACCACGTCGTCCACATGTGGGGCTACGCCGATTTCGAGGACCGGACGACCCGCCGCCAGCGGCTTTCCGAGGATCCGCGCTGGCAGGAATTCATCCCGAAGCTGACGGCGCTGATCGAGACGGCGGAAAACCGCATCCTGCTGCCCACATCCTTTTCGCCGCTGAAGTGACCGCACCTTGCTGCGTTTCGCAGGAACGATAATCCGTCAATTCCGCCGATTCGACGGAAGACAGGAAGACGCCCAGGGCGTCCTAATGGCAAGAAGTAAAAAACTCAAGAGACAGGGAAAGCCCACCGACCACAACGATGGGAGACGGTTGTGACCGAACGACTGAGGGTAGAGAATCTCTATAAAGTCTTCTCCAAATCTCCCGAACCGGCCCTTCGGATGCTGGCCCAGGGCGCCAAAAAGGCCGAAGTGCTGGCAAAAACCGGAATCGTAGTAGGGTTGAACGACGTTTCACTGTCGGTGCCGACCGGCGCCATCTACATGGTGATGGGCCTGTCGGGGTCGGGCAAGTCGACCCTGGCGCGCTGCATCAACCGCCTGAACGAACCCAGCGCCGGCCGCATCCTGCTGGACGGCCAGGACATCGTCACCGCCGGCGAGGCGGAATTGCGCGACATCCGCCGCACGCGCATCTCCATGGTGTTCCAGCATTTCGCCCTGCTGCCCAACCGCACCGTCGCCGAGAATACGGAGTTCGGCCTGAAGCTCCAGGGCGTCGCGCCGCGCGTCCGGCGGCAGCGGGCGGAGGAGGTGCTGTCCATCGTCGGACTCGCCCGCTGGGGCAACCACTACCCGCACGAGTTGAGCGGCGGCATGCGCCAGCGCGTCGGGCTGGCCCGCGCGCTCGCCACCGACGCCGACGTGCTGATCATGGACGAGGCCTTCAGCGCGCTCGACCCGCTGATCCGCACGGAGATGCAGGACGAGCTTCTGCGCCTTCAGCGCAGCCTGAAGAAGACGATCCTGTTCATCACCCACGACTTCCAGGAGGCGCTGAAGCTCGGCACCCGCATCGCCATCATGGCCGACGGGGAACTGGTCCGCGAAGGCACGCCGCAGTCCATCGTGCTCGACCCCGGCAGCGACTATGTCGCCGCCTTCACCCGCGAGGTCGACCGCTCCCGCCTGTTCGACGCCCGCTCGGCGATGAACCCGGTCGCCCCTGTTCCACTGGCCGCCGGCCTGTCCCTGGCGGAGACCGGCGACGGCGGCGGGCTGGTGCTGGACGACGCCGGCCGCGTCGTCGGGGCGCTGGACGCCGACACGCTGCGCACCCTGCGCAACGGTGGCACCAGCCTCGGCAACCTTCTGCGCAAGGACGTCGTCACGGTGCGCGAGTGCGACAGCCTGCTCGACGCCGCCCGCGCCCACCGGGCCGGCCGGCCCATGGCGGTCGTCGACACCGAGGGCCGGCTGACCGGCACGCTCGCCGCCGACCGCATCCTGGCGGGCATCGCCTCCGCCCCTCCCCCCCAACCCGCGGGAGGCCCGCATGCTTGACGCCGACGACTTGGCCGTCTTCCCGGTCGACAGCTGGATCCAGGACGGCGTGGCGTGGCTCGCGCTGAACCTGCGCCCGCTCTTCCTCGCCATCAAATGGCCGGTCGAGTATGTCCTGAACCTGAACATCTACCTGCTGCACGAGATCCCCTTCCTCGCCTTCGTGGCGGTGGCCGTGCTGCTGGCCTGGCGCCTCGCCAGCCTGGGGGTCGCGGCCTTCACCGCCATCGCGCTGGTCGCCATCGCCGCGCTGGGCGTCTGGTCGGAGGCGATGACGACCCTGTCGCTGATCACCACCGCCATCGTCATCTGCGCGGCCGTCGGCATCCCGATCGGCATCGGCTGCGCCCGCAGCGACCGGATGTGGAGCGTCGTCCGCCCGGTGCTCGACATCATGCAGACCACCCCGACCTTCGTGTATCTGGTGCCGGTGGTCATGCTGTTCGGCGTCGGCACGGTGCCGGGCGAGGTGGCCGTGGTGACCGCGGCGGCCCCGCCGCTGATCCGCTTCACCAACCTCGGCATCCGCATGGTCGAGACCGAGATGGTGGAGGCCGGTCTCGCCTTCGGCGCCACCAAGCGGCAGCTTCTGTGGGAGGTCCAGCTTCCGCTGGCCGTGCCCACCATCCTCGGCGGCCTGAACCAGACCGTGCTGACCGCCATGGTCATGTCCGTCGTCGTCGCCATGATCGGCGCGGAGGGTCTCGGCCTCGTGGTCCTCCAGGGCCTCGGCCGGCTCGACGTCGGCCGCGCCGCGGTCGGCGGCATCGCCATCGTGCTGCTCGCCATGGTGCTCGACCGCATCACGCAGAAGCTCGCCCAGCCCGGCGGCCCCGGCGGGCGCCCGCTGCTCCGCAGCCTGCGCGGCCTCTTTCGCCCCGACCGCGCGATAGAAGGCAAGACGGTTGGCGCCAATGCGGTCGGCGGCCCGGCCGTCGCCAACCCGGACCAGTAACTCCCCCTCCCCGCTTCCGTCCCGACCCCGTTCCAGGAGTCCGCCATGTCCTTCCTGATGCCCAAATCCATTGCGAAGACGCTGACCGCCGCCGCCATCCTCGCCGCGGCCTGCGTGCAGCCGGCGCTGGCCGCCGACCAGCCCGGCAAGGGCAAGACCATCCGCTACGCCCAATCCGACAGCCTGGGCGCCAACTACGTCACCGCCCAGATCGTCTCCGCCGCCTTCAAGGAGCTTGGCTACTCGGTCAAGCTCAGCACCCTCAGCACCACGCTGTTCTTCCAGGCGGCGGCGCAGGGCGACCTGGACATCGCCACCGACATCAACTTCCCGCAGCGCGAGCCCGCCTTCCGCAAGGTGGAACAGCAGGCGACGATCGTCGGCGGCGGCCTGATCAAGGAGGGCGGCGTCAACGGCTACCTGATCGACAAGAAGACGGCCGACGCCCACAAGATCACCTCGCTGGAGCAGATGAAGGATCCGAAGATCGCCGCGCTGTTCGGCAAGGGCGGCAAGGCGGATCTCGTCAACTGCGATCCGGGCTGGAGCTGCGGCGACGTGGTGGACTTCCAGCTCGACAAGTTCGGCCTGAAGGACACGGTGAACTCCGTCCGCGGCAAGTACGAGCCTCTGATGGTGGAGGCCGTCGCCCGCGTCCGCCGCGGCGAGCCCGCCTTCTTCTATGCCTGGAGCCCGTCCTGGGTCACCAACACGCTGATCCCCGGCAAGGACGTGGTCTGGCTGCCCACTCCCTTCGACGCCCTGCCCCCGTCGGTCCCCAACAAGGGCACCGCGCTGGTCAACGGCGTGACGGGCTGCGCCGGCGGCGCCGACCCGTGCCGCATGGCGATGGCCTCCTGGAACTGGAACACCGTCGCCAACCGCGACTTCATCGCCGCCAACCCCGCGGTGAAGGCCCTGGTCGAAAACATCGGCTTCCCGCTGCAGACCTGGGCCGGCTGGGAGCGCGCCATCAGCGAGAAGGGCGCCAGCGACAGCCACATCCGCGCCCTTGCCCAGGAATGGCTCTCCGCCAACAAGCCCACCTTCGACCAGTGGGTCGCCAGCGCCAAGGCCGCGAGCTGAGGCAGGCGCACAGTGACTTCCCTCTCCCCTCCGGGGAGAGGGAAGGGGCCCACGCGAAGCGTGGGAAGGGTGAGGGGGCCGGCGCGCTTCGCGCGCCGCGAAGGGGCATACTGCCCCTTCGCCATCCCCTGGCACAGGCGATGCCTGTGCTGCCCCCTCACCCTAACCCTCTCCCCGGAGGGGAGAGGGAAAGACATTGCCATGCGCCGCAATCGCAATGAACACAACCGGACGGGACATTATGGACATCGGACTGCGCAAGATCTCCACCTTCATCGAGGAAACCATCGTCGAGGGCGGCAAGGCCGCGGAGCGGCCGATCACGTCGGTCGTGGTCGCCGCGGTGCTGCGCAACCCCTGGGCCGGCCAGGGCTTCGTGGAGAACCTGCGGCCGGAGATCCTGCGCATCGCGCCGGTGCTGGGCGCGGAGATGACCCGGCGCCTCACCGCCCTGATGCCGGCCGAGCGCATCGAGGCCTACGGCAAGGCGGCCTCCGTCGGCGTGAACGGGGAGATCGAGCACGCCTCGGCCCTGATCCACACGCTGCGCTTCGGCAACATGTTCCGCGAGGCGGCGGGCGGGACCACCTTCCTCAGCTTCACCAACACGCGCAACGCCGCGGGCGCGCTGCTCGCCCTGCCGATGATCCACAAGACGGAGACCGGCAAGCGCGCGCATTTCCTGACCGCCAACTTCCAGGTTCCCGACGCCCCCGGCCCGGACGAGCTGCTGGTCGCCATCGGCGCGTCGGACGGCAGCCGCGCCCACCCGCGCATCGGCGACCGCTTCCTCGACATGGCGGAAATGGAGGCCGAAAAGGCCCCCGCCCAGGCGTGAGCCCTCCATGACGCTGCTCTTCTGTTCGAACATCGACAACGCCGGCCTGTGGCGCGACGCGCTGGGCCGCCGCCTGCCCGGCTTGCCAATGCGCGTCTGGCCCGATGTCGGCGACCCGGCCGACATCGACATGGCGCTGGTCTGGCAGCCGCCGCAGGGCGTCTTCGCCGGCCTGTCGAACCTGCGGCTGGTGATGTCGCTCGGCGCCGGGGTCGAGACCCTGTTGCGGGACCCGACCCTGCCCGACGTGCCGCTCGTCCGCATGGTGTCGGACAGCCTGAGCGACGACATGGCCGGCTTCGTGGCGCTCCAGGTGCTGCGCTGGCACCGCCATTCCGACGCGTTCGACGCCGCGCAGAAGGCCGGCGTCTGGCAATGGCTGCCCTACCGGCCGGCCCGCGAGGTCACCATCGGCCTCCTCGGCCTGGGGGAGCTGGGAAGCGCCGCCGCCCGCGTCCTCACCACGCTGGGCTACCGCGTGCTGGGCTGGAGCCGGTCGCCGAAGCACTTGGCCGGCGTGGAGAGCCTCGCCGGACCCGACGGGTTGGCGGCGATGCTGCCACAGTGCGACCAGCTGGTCTGCCTGCTGCCGCTGACCGCCGACACCCAGGGCATCCTGGACCGGCGCCTGTTCGACCGCCTGCCGGCCGGTGCCGTCCTGATCAACGCCGGACGTGGCGCGCATCTGAATGAGGCCGACCTGCTGGACGCGCTCGACCGCGGCCATCTGGCCGGGGCCAGCCTGGACGTGTTCAGCGAGGAGCCCCTGCCGGCCGGTCATCCCTTCTGGGGCCACCCGCGCGTCCGCGTCTCCCCGCACAGCGCGGCGGCCACCCACCCGTCCCAGGCCGTGGAGCAGGTGGTGGCGACCGTGACCGCCTTCCGGGAGGGACGGCCCCTGGCGAATGTGATCGACCGGGGGCGCGGCTATTGATGCCTCCGCTGCTGCCGGTCATGTCGGCCGCGGTCCTGCTTCAGGCGGGCAACGGGTTGCTCCAGGCCCTGCTGCCGCTGCGGATGCAGGCGCAGGGGCTGTCGGGGGCCGACATCGGCATGGTCGCGTCGGCTTACGGCGTCGGCTTCGCCGCCGGCTGTTTGGCGGCGCCCAGGGTCGTGCGCCGGCTCGGCTTCGTCCGGGCCTACGCCGGGCTGGCCGCGTTCATGGCGATCCTGGCGCTGGCCTTGCCGCTGGCCGGCGGCGCTGTTGGCTGGATGCTGCTGCGCGCGCTGACCGGCGCCGGCTTCGCCGGCCTGTTCACGGTGGTGGAGGGCTGGGTTGGCTCCGGCTCGCAGGATGGCAACCGCGGACGAGTCCTGGCGGCCTACATGGTCACCACCAAGCTGGCGCTGATGGCCGGCCCCCTCCTGGTCGAGCCCGGCGGCGACCAGCCGTTCCGCGCCCTGATCCTGCTGGTCCTGCTGTCCATCCTTCCCGTTGCCGTCGCGCGGCCGGTCACCCCGGCGCTCCCGACCGCCGTCACGTTGGACCTGCGCGGGCTGTTCCGGCTGGCGCCGTCCGCCCTGGTCGGCTGCTTCGTGGTTGGCGTCGTGTCCGGCACGGTGCTGGCGCTCGCCCCGCTGTACGGGCTGCGCGTGGGCTTGTCCGACACCGCGGCGGCGGCCTTGCTCATCGCGCTCCAGGGCGGCAGCCTGCTCGCGCAATGGCCGCTCGGCTGGCTGTCGGACCGGCGGGACCGGCGCGTCGTGATCGCCGCGGTGGCCGGGAACGGGGCCGTCCTGTCCGTCGGGCTGGCGCTGTTGCCGGCTGGCAGCCCGGCCTGGGCGGTGTGGGTCGGCTTCGCGCTGTGGGGCAGCCAGATCCTGTGCCTCTACGCCCTGTGCGTCGCCCACGCCTGCGACGTCGTCCCGCCGGGCCGGATCGTGCCCACCGTCAGCGGCCTGCTGATCGTCTGGGCCGCCGGAGCGATGGCCGGCCCCGTCCCGGGCGCCCTGCTGCTCGACCGCTTCGGCCCGCCGGGCCTGTTCACCTTCGCCGCCGCCGGCTGCGCCGCGCTGACCGGCTTCGTCCTGATCCGCCGCGCGGTCCGGACACGAACCCCCGATCCCCTGCGCCTGCCCTTCCGCCCGCTGCGCCCCGACGGCCTGACGGGTGCGGCCATCCCCGACCCGCGCACGGCACCCGCACCGGAGGAGGGGCGCTGAGGGCGCCATCGCCTCTGGCCGTTTAACCCTCTCCCCTCTGGGGAGAGGGGAGGGTGAGGGGGCCCCGCCTTCTCGGTGCGTCCGGCAAAAGCGCAACCCCCTCACCCTAACCCTCTCCCCAGAGGGGAGAGGGGATTAGGCGTTGACGCCCCCACCACCGGGCATGATAGGATTGCAGTCATAAGAAGCGGCGCTGTCCGCCCGTGCGACATCCGCGAAAAAAACGTTGCACGATGTTTCATTGGGCAACGCGTGGGGCGGGACACGGGATGCGGGCGGGGCTTGGGCCATTGGGGCCATTGGGGCCGCTGGCGGAGGAAACGTGGTCGAGACGTCGCGAATCCAGTCTCTGCGGGTGGTGGCAAGCCTGATCAATTCAGGCGGGGATCTGGCGACGGTGCTCCAGCGGCTCGTCCTGGCCGCCTGTCGGCACGCCAACTGGTCGATGGGGTCGATCATGGCGGTGGACGTCGAGCATGGCTACGGCCTCGTGGTCGTCCGCCACGACCCGACGCTGATCCAGCGCCCGCTGTCCGACCGGTGGGAGCTGGCGACCAGCCCGTCGCTGGTGGCCTTGCGGCGGAACGAGCCGGTCTTCATCCGCGACGCCCGCGTGTCGGAGGAGTTCCCTGGCTACCGCCGCGAGGCGTTCGAGCGCGACTACCACAGCGTGCTGGTCGTGCCGATGAATTGCACCGACGACGAGGGCCGGCCCCTGGTGCTCAGCGTCGTGTCCCGCAGCATCGTGGACGTGACCGAGGAGGACCTGACCTTCATCGGCATGATCGTCCAGCTGGGCGAGATCGCCGTGGAGCGCCAGCACCGGCTGCGCGCCGAGACCCTGTCCGCGGAGCGCCTGCAACGGGCGCTGGAGGTCAACACCTCGCTGCTGCGCCAGGCGTTGGAGGACGGGGCGATGGACACGCTCCTGCCGCGGATCCGCGACCTGCTGCCCTACTCCCTCGTCATCGTGGATTTCACCGCCAACCTCGTCACCGCCGACCGCGCCCCCTGCGGCAGCGGCATCACCGACGCCGCGTGGCAGGCGGCGGTGTCGGCCGGCCTGGGCCCCACCATCATGAAAGCGGCGCGCGACGCCATCGACCATCCGATCGGCGACCACCCCACCGCCACCGCGCCCACCCTGTTCTGGGAGGTCGGCGGCACGCGCATCCGCACCGCACCGCGCATCGACCCGCTGACCGCCGACGGCGAGGCGGTCGGGGCGCTGATGATCTTTCCGGGCCCGCAGCCCTATGGGCAGGCCGACCTGCTGCTGCTCGACGGCATCAAGCACGCGCTCAGCATCCAGATGCTGCGCAACGTCATCCGCTTCCGCTACGAGAACCGGACGCTGACCGACCTGTTCCTGGAATTGGTGGAGCGGCGCTGGCGCGACCACCGCGACATCGGGCAGCGCGCGTTGCGCCTCGGGCTCAACCTCGACCGGCCGACCCAGATGATCGTCGTCGGCCTGCCCGACCGCGGGCCGAAGGCGGTCAGCGCCGCGGCCGACCTTCACCTTCCGGTGCAGCGCCTGCTGCCGCTGCACGGCGTCGCCGGCACCCTCGTCACCGTCCCGACCGGGCTGGTCTGCATCATTCCCTATGTGGACTCATCCCCCGGCGAGCGCGGCCAGGGGCCGGTGAAGCGGCTGATGGCGCAGATCGCGCGGGCGGTCGCCGACATCCTGCACGCGGAGCCCTTCGTCGTGCTCACCAACCGATGCGACGCGCCCCCGGACTATGCCGACGCGTGGGACCGCTCCTGGCGGATGATCCGCATCGCGCAGGAGTTCGGGCGGTCCGGCATCCTCGACGCCCGGCAGTTCGGCCCGTTGCCGATGCTGCTCGCCGCCGCCAGCACCGACGAGGTGCGCGGCTACGTCGCCGACAGCATCGGCGCGCTGATCGAGTACGACCGCCGGCACGGCACGCCCTACATGGAGACGCTGGCCGCCTACCTGAAGACCGGCTGCCGGACCAAGGCCTGCTCCGACCAGCTCGGCCTGCACGTGACGACGCTGCGCTACCGGCTGGCCCGCATCGCCGAGCTGTTCGGCATCGACGTGGAGAACCCGGAGCGGCGCTTCTCCGTCGAACTCGCCGTGCACCTCAGCGGGGTCATCGACCGTGCACCGTGACCCCGCTCGCTGCGGTCACTTCATGGACGGAAAGGCGAACTGCGCGCCCTCGCGCACCCCGCCGGCCGGCCAGCGCTGGGTAACGGTCTTGCGCCGGGTGTAGAAGCGCACGCCGTCCGGCCCATAGGCCGCAAGGTCGCCGAACAGCGACCGCTTCCAGCCGCCGAAGCTGTGGTAGGCGACCGGGACCGGCAGCGGCACGTTGATGCCGACCATGCCGACCTTGATCATGTCGCTGAAATAGCGGGCGGCCTCGCCGTCGCGGGTGAACAGGCAGGTGCCGTTGCCGTACTCGTGCGCGTCGATCAGGTCCATGCCCTCCTGCATCGTCTTGACGCGGACGAGGCAGAGGACCGGGCCGAAGATCTCTTCCCGGTAGATGGTCATGTCCGGCGTGACGCGGTCGAACAGGCAGCCGCCCAGGAAGTTGCCGTTCTCATGCCCCGGCACCACCAGGGCGCGGCCGTCCACCACCAGCTCCGCCCCCTCGGCGACGCCCTGATCGACGTAGGCCTTCACCTTCTCGTAATGGGCGCGGGTGACCAGCGGCCCCATCTCGCAGCCCGCCGACGTGCCGGCGCCGACCTTCAGGTCGCGCAGCGCCGTGGACAGCCGCTCCGCCAGCCGGTCCGCCACCTCGTCGCCCACCGCGACCACCACGGAGATCGCCATGCAGCGCTCCCCGCAGGAGCCGTAGGCGGCACCCATCAGCGCGCCGACCGCGTTGTCCAGGTCGGCGTCGGGCATGACGATGGCGTGGTTCTTGGCCCCGCCCAGCGCCTGCACCCGCTTCCCATGGGCGGTGGCGGTCGCGTAGACGTATTCGGCGATCGGGGTGGAGCCGACGAAGCTGACGGCCTGCACGCGCGGGTCGGTCAGCAGCGTGTCCACCGCCTCCTTGTCGCCGTTCACGACGTTCAGCACGCCCGTCGGCAGGCCGGCCTCCTCGGCCAGCTGCGCGATCAGCAGGGCGGCGCTGGGGTCACGCTCCGACGGCTTCAGGACGAAGGTGTTCCCGCAGGCGATGGCGATGGGGTACATCCACAAGGGGACCATCGCCGGGAAGTTGAAGGGCGTGATACCGGCGACGACGCCCACCGGCTGGAACTCCGACCAGCTGTCGATGCCCGGCCCTACGTTCTTGGAGAATTCACCCTTCAGCAGCTCCGGCACGCCGCAGGCGTACTCGACATTCTCGATGCCGCGCCCAAGCTCGCCCAGCGCGTCGTCCAGGACCTTGCCGTGCTCCCGCGTGATCAGGGCGCAGACGCGCTCGGCATTCTCCTCCAGCAGCTGCTTGAAGCGGAACATGACGCGCGCCCGCTTGGCCGGCGGGGTGGCGCGCCAGGCGGGGAAGGCGGCCTCGGCGGCGGCGATCGCCTCCTCGACCGTGGCGCGGCCGGCGAGCGCCACCTGGCCGGCGACCTCCCCGGTCGCAGGGTTGACGATGTCGGCGGTGCGGCTGCCGGCGGGGGCGTCGGTCTTGCCGCCGATCAGGTGGGGAATGAGGGTCATGTCAGGGAGTTCCCGTTGTCCTTCGGTCAGGCCGTGGCCTGGATGGCGTCGGCGACCACGTTGAACAGGCGGTCGAGGTCGGCGGGATCGCTGTGGAAATGCGGCCCGAACTGGAGGGTGTCGCCGCCGAAGCGCACGTAGTAGCCGGCCTCCCAGCACTTCGCCCCGATCTCGTACGGGCGGCGGGCCGGCTCGCCGGGCAGCGGCGCGATGGTCACCGCGCCGGTCAGCCCGTAGTTGCGGATGTCGGCGACGTTCTTCAGCCCCTTCAGGCCATGGATCAGGTTCTCGAAATGCGGGGCCAGGGCGGCGGCCTTTCCGGGCAGGTCCTCCCGCTCGAAGATGTCCAGCGCCGCAAGCCCGGCCGCGCAGGCGACGGGGTGGGCGGAGTAGGTGTAGCCGTGCGGGAACTCCACCATGTACTCGGGCCCGCCGTTGTCCATGAAGGCCTGGTAGATGTCGTGCTTGGCGACCACCGCGCCCATCGGCACGGCACCGTTGGTCAGGCCCTTGGCGACGTTCATGATGTCCGGCACCACGCCGAAGGCGTCGGCGCCGAAGGGCGCACCCATGCGGCCGAAGCCGGTGATGACCTCGTCGAAGATCAGCAGGATGTCGTGTTTGGTGCAGATGTCCCGCAGCCGCTGGAGATAGCCCTTGGGCGGCGGCAGCACGCCGGCCGAGCCGGCCAGCGGCTCCACGATCACCGCGGCGATGTTGGAGGCGTCGTGCAGCGCCACCAGCTCCTCCAGCGCGTCGGCGAGGAAGGCGCCCTCCTCCGGCATGCCCTTCACGAACAGGTTCTGCGGCAGCAGCGTGTGCGGCAGGTGGTCGGCGTCGACGCCGGCCCCGAACAGCTTGCGGTTGCCGCCGATGCCGCCCAGGCTGGTGCCGCCGAAATTGACTCCGTGATAGCCCTTCGACCGGCCGATCAGCTTGGTCTTGGCCGGCTGCCCCTTCATCCGCCAGTAGGCGCGCGCCATCTTCAGCGCGGTGTCCGCGGCCTCCGACCCCGAGCCGACGAAGAAGACGTGGTCGAGCCCGGCCGGCGTCAGGGAGGCCAGCTTGTGCGCCAGCTTGAAGGCCGCTGGATGGCCGTGCTGGAAGGCCGGGCTGTAATCCAGTTCGGCGATCTGGCGGGCGACCGCCTCGGAGATTTCGCGCCGGCCATGGCCGGCGCCGCAGCACCACAGACCGGACAAGCTGTCGTAGATCTTGCGCCCCTCGGCGTCCCAGTACCAGCAGCCTTCCGCCTTCACCATCATGCGCGGGTTGTTCTTGAACTGGCGGTTGCCGGTGAAGGGCATCCAGTGCGCGTCGAGTTCCGCGCGCGTCAGGCCGGCGGCCTTGTCGCGGGACTGGGCTTGGTCATTGTCGAGGGGGGCCATCCGCTGCTCTCCGCGCGTGGTGAAGGGACCGTGAGAAAGCGAGTGTGCCGGGCCGCCGGCCATGGTTAAATCCAAACCATCCAAACTTCACGCAAGCCTTTGCTTACCTATCCCGGACCCATGACGACCAAGCCGGCGCGCCTCCTGTCCCCCATCACCGACGTCGACATCCGGCTGCTGCGGGTGTTCCGGACCGTGGTGGAATGCGGCGGCTTTTCGGCGGCGGAGGTGGAGCTGAACATCAGCCGGGCCGCCATCAGCCTGCACATGGCGGACCTGGAGCGGCGGCTCGGCCTGACCCTGTGCCGGCGGGGCCGCGCGGGGTTCCGGCTGACCGACGAGGGGCGGCTGGCCTACGAGGCGGCAATGCGCCTGCTGGCCGGGCTGGAGAGCTTCCGCGGGGAGATCGCCACGGTGCACGGCCGCCTGCGCGGCGAGCTGAACATCGGCATCACCGACAACCTCGTCACCATGCCGCGCATGCGCGTGACCCACGCGCTCCGCGGCCTGAAGCGGATGGCGCCGGAGGTGCGCGTGAACATCCGCATGATCCCGCCCAACGAGATCGAGCGCGGCGTCCTGGACGGGCGCCTGCACATCGGCGTGGTGCCGGCGCGGCGCGCCCTGCCCGGCCTCGGCGGCTTTCCGCTCTACGAGGAGGAGTCGCTGCTCTACTGCGGCCGGGGGCACCCGCTGTTCGAACGGCCGCCCGAGGCGGTGACCCGCGCGGAGGTGGAGTCGGCGGACGCCGTGGCGCCGACCCAGGCGCAGCTGCGGCACGAGCTGAACAACACCGCGACCGCGACCGACCGGGAGGGCGTGGCCTTCCTGATCCTCACCGGCTGCTACGTCGGGTTCCTGCCCACCCATTACGCCCGGCAGTGGGTCGAGCGCGGCATGATGCGCGCGCTGCGGCCGGACGACTACCGCCACTCCCTGGAATTCCACGCCGTGACGAAGAAGGGCGCCCAGCCCAACCTCGTCCTGGAACGCTTCATGGAAATCCTGAGCGGAGAAGAGGAGATGGCGGCGGACGCGCCGGCCTGACCGCGTCCGCCGCCGCGTGTCACCAGGCGGCAACCGCGCCGTCGCTCCGGGGGTCGGTCGCCCCTTCCAGTGTCCCGTCGGGGTGGCGGACGATGGCGCCCGCGTGGCCCATGGTGCTGGTGAAGGGCTCCAGGATCTCGACCTCGTGCCCGGCGTCGCGCAGCGCGGCGACCAGGGCGGGGTCGAAGCGGCTTTCCAGCTTCAGCGAGACGCTGGCGTCGCCCCAGGTCTTGCCGAGCAGCCAGCGCGGCGCCGTCACCGCGGCCTGGAGTCCCTGGCCGAACATGGCGTAGCGGGAGAAGACGGCGGCCTGCGTCTGCGGCTGCCCCTCCCCGCCCATGGTGCCGTAGACCATGCTGCGGCCGTCGTCGAAGCGGGCGAAGGCCGGGTTCAGCGTGTGGAAGGGCTTGCGGCCGGGCGACAGCGCGTTCCAGCCGTCCTCCTCCAGCCGGAAGGAGGCGCCGCGGTTCTGCCAGGTGATCCCCGTGTCCGGCAGCACGACGCCGGACCCGAACTCGAAATAGACGCTCTGGATCATGCTGACGGCGCGGCCCTGCCCGTCCACGACGCCGAGCCACACCGTGTCCCCGGGCTGCGCCACATAGGGCCAGGGCAGGGCGCGGGCCGGGTCGATGCGCGCCGCGAGATCGTCAAGCAGCCCGGCGTCCAGGTAGCTTTGCGCCTCGGCGGCCATGAAGGCGGGATCGCCGACGTCGCGGTCGCGCACCAGGAAGGCCTGCTTGGTCGCCTCGACCAGCCCGTGGATGTGGGCGAAGCCCTCCGCCTCCGTCACGCCCAGCCGGTCGAACAGGGCGAGGATCATCAAGGAGGCCAGCCCCTGCGAGGGCGGCGGGTGGTTGAACAGCCGGGCGCCGCGGATGCCGACCGACAGCGGCGTGCGCGGACGCGCCGCGTGCTTGGCAAGGTCGGCCACCGTGATCGGGCTGCCGGCGCGTTCCAGGTCGGCGGCGATGCTGGCGGCGAGCGGCCCCTGGTAGAAGCTGTCCAGCCCCTCCGCGGCCAGCCGCCGCAGCGTCCGGCCGAGCGCCGCCTGCTTCAGGAGGCTGCCCTCGCGCGGCGGCTCCCCGCCCGTCAGGAAGGTGTCGGCGTAGCCCGGCACGTCCTTCAGCTCCGGCAGCTTCTCGCGGGTCAGCGCCTCCTGGCTCGCAGTCACCGGGATGCCGCCCTCGGCGTGGGCGACGGCCTCCTCCAGGATGCGGGCGAGCGGCAGCGGATTCGCCCAGCGCGCGCTGATGGCCAGCGCCTCGCGCCAGCCGTCGATGGTGCCGGCCACGGTGTTGGCGGCCAGCGGCCCGCGCCAGGGCACCGTCGCGTGCCCATGGCGGCGGTAGAGGTCCAGCGACACCGCATGGCCGGCGCCGCCGCAGGCGTCGATGGCGACCGGTTCCCGCCCCGGCTCGGCGATCAGCCAGAATCCGTCGCCGCCGATGCCGGTCATGTGCGGGTAGACCACCGCCAGGGCCGCCGCCGTGGCGACGGCCGCCTCGATCGCGGTGCCGCCGTCCCGCAGGACGTGCAGGCCCGCCTGGCTGGCGAGGTGGTGCGGGGAGGTGACCATGCCCCGGCGGCTACGCGGCGTATTCAACATGATGGAGCCCTAACGCGTCGATTCCGTGTGCCGGCATGATAACCGATCAGCCCCATCGGTCATCCCTTTCGATGCGACGTCGCATCGATCGGCGGTATGGTCGCGATAGAGGCCGGGCATGGGCATAGCCGCCCTGCATCGAACCCATTGACCAAGGCGATTTCACAACGGCGCCCTCCCCGTCCTACCCTGCAGGCATGACGAATGGCCGCCACAGGAGGGCGTCATGAGCATCCTGCGCAGTTTCGCCCGCGATTGGGCCCGCTGGTCGAAGGCCGAGCGCGAGGCCGCCGTGGTCTTCGTGCTTCTGGCGGTGGTCTCGCCGGCCACGTGGCTGCTGTGACAGCCGCTTAACCCCAAAGGAAGAGAGACATGGAAGACGATTTCGGGCTGGCCCTGCGCGGGCCGGCGACAGGGAAACTGCGTCCGCTCGCCGGGCAGCGGGCGCTGGTGACCGGCGGCAACTCCGGCATCGGGCGCGCGATCGCGCTGGCCCTGGGCGAGGCCGGGGCGGACGTCGTCGTCAACTACGTCTCCGGCGGCGAGGCGGCCGACAGCGTGGCGGAGAGCATCCGCGGCTTCGGCGCCCGCGCCCTGGCGGTCAAGGCGGACGTGTCGCGGGAGGAGCAGGTGGAGGCGATGTTCGCCCGCGCCGTGGACGCCTTCGGCGGGCTGGACATCCTCGTCAACAACGCCGGCCTGCAGCGGGACGCGCCCTTGGAGGCGATGACGCTGGAGCAGTGGAGCACGGTGGTCGACGTCAACCTGACCGGCCAGTTCCTGTGCGCCCGCGCCGCCGTCCGCGCCTTCAAGCGGCAGGGCTTCCGGCCGGAGGTGTCGCGGGCGCTGGGCAAGATCGTCTGCGTCAGCTCCGTCCACGAGGTGATCCCCTGGGCCGGGCACGTCAACTACGCGGCCAGCAAGGGCGGCGTGATGCTGATGATGAAGACGCTGGCGCAGGAATTGGCGGCGGACCGTATCAGGGTCGTCGGCGTGGCGCCGGGCGCCATCCGCACCCCCATCAACCGCGCGGCGTGGGAAACGCCGGAGGCCCACGCGAAGCTTCTGAAGCTGATCCCGGCCAAGCGCATCGGGGAGCCGGAGGACATCGCCCACGCCGTGGTCTGGCTGGCCAGCGACGCCGCCGACTACATCACCGGCACGACGCTGTTCGTGGACGGCGGCATGACCCTCTACCCCGGCTTCGAAGCCGGAGGCTGAGCGAACAGGGAGGAGTGCATGTCCACAGACCACATGTCCAGAGACCCCATGCCCACGAACCGGTATGACGTGATCATCATCGGCTCGGGCGCCGGCGGGGGAACGCTGGCCCATCACCTCGCCCCGACCGGCAAGCGGATCCTGCTGCTGGAGCGCGGCGAGCATCTGCCCCGCGAGCGCGACAACTGGGACTCCCGCGCCGTGGTGGTGGAGGGCAAGTACAAGGCGCCGGAAACCTGGTACGACAAGGACGGCCGCCCCTTCCACCCCGGCATCCACTATTGCGTGGGCGGCAACACGAAGTTCTACGGCGCCGTGCTGTTCCGCCTGCGGGAGCAGGACTTCGGCCCGCTGCACCACAAAGCCGGCATCTCCCCGCCCTGGCCGATCTCCTACGCTGACCTCGCCCCCTACTACACGCGGGCGGAACGGCTCTATTCCGTGCATGGGGAGCGCGGCACCGACCCGACCGAGCCACCCTGCGACGATCCCTACCCGCACCCGCCGGTCAGCCACGAGCCGCGCATCCAGGCGCTGTTCGACGACCTGAAACGCGCCGGCCAGCGCCCCTTCCCCCTGCCGGTCGGCATCCGCCTGGACGAATCCGCCCCCCACCGCAGCGCCTGCGTGCGCTGTTCCACCTGCGACGGCTTCCCATGCCTCGTCCAGGCCAAGGCCGACGCACACGTCACCTGCGTCGCCCCGGCGCTGGAGCACCCGAACGTCACGCTGCTGACCGGTGCCTATGTGGACCGGCTGGAAACCAGCCCATCGGGGCGGGAGGTCACCGGCGTGGTGGTCCGCCGCGACGGCGTTGAGGAAACGCACCGGGCTGACATCGTCGTGGTGTCCTGTGGGGCCATCAACTCCGCCGCACTCCTGCTGCGCTCCGCCAGCGACCGGCATCCGGGCGGGCTCGCCAACCGGTCGGGGGTGGTCGGGCGGCATTACATGTGCCACCTGAACTCCGCCCTGATCGCCGTGTCGCGGCGGCCGAACCCGACGCACTTCCAGAAGACGCTGGGGCTCAACGATTTCTATTTCGGCGCCGACGACTGGGACTTCCCGCTCGGCCACATCCAGATGCTGGGCAAGACCGACGCGGCGATGGTCTCCGCGGAAAGCCACGGCCTTCTGCCCGCCGGTGCGGCGGAACGCTTCGCTTCCCACGCGCTGGACTTCTGGCTGACGTCGGAGGACCTGCCCGATCCCGACAACCGCGTGGAGGTCGGCCGCGACGGGCGCATCACCCTGCGCTACACGCCCAACAACGTCGAGGCGCACGACCGGCTGACCGCCAAGCTGAAGCAGCTGCTGCGCCACATCGGCTGCGAGCGCACGCTGATCCCGCGCGAAGCCTATTTCGGCAAGCGCATCCCCATCGCCGGCACCGGCCACCAGAACGGCACCATCCGCTTCGGCCACGACCCGGAGACGTCGGCGCTGGACGTGACCTGCAAGGCCCACGACCTCGACAACCTCTACGTCGTGGACGCGAGCTTCTTCCCGAGCAGCGCCGCGGTGAACCCGACCCTGACCATCATCGCCAACGCGCTGCGCGTCGGCGACCACCTGATCGAACGGCTCCATGCTGCGGGGGGTGTGGCATGACCGACCGCCTTCTCCGCGCTTCCATCGCAGCGCGCGACGCGCTGCACGTCGCGCAACGGGCCGCCGGGCCGGCGCTGGACTTCGCCGTCCGGCTGTGGCTGGCGCAGGCCTTCTGGGTGTCGGGCATCGTCAAGCTGCACGACTGGGACCAGGCGCTCTACCTCGCCCAATACGAATACCCGGTGTCGTGGCTCAGCCCAGTGACCGCTGCCTGGGTCGGCGCGGGGGTCGAGTTGCTGTGCCCGCCGCTGCTGGTGCTCGGCCTCGCCACGCGCTTTGCGGCCTTGCCGATGCTGGCGCTCGTGCTGGTCGCGCAATTCGCCTACCGGCCGCTGGACGCGCACCTCGTGCAGGCGGCGCTGCTGGCGTGGCTGGTGGTCATGGGCGCCGGGCCGCTGTCGCTGGACCAGAGTCTGGCGCGCGGCTTGCCCGGCAGCGCCCTGCCCTTCGCCAAGCCGGCGGCGCGCCTTCTGGGGTCCATCACCCGCCTTGGCGGGCCGCTGGTCCAATGGGCGCTGAGGTTGCTGGTCGCGGGCATCGTCCTGCGCTCCGGCCACCCGGCCGGAATCGTGGGAGCGCTTCTTCTGTCCGTCGGCTTGGGCACGCGGCTGGTGGCGCTGTCGCTGATCGGGCTGATGCCGGTCGTCGCGACCCTCTCCTGGCCCCTGATGCTGAGTGTGATCGCCGTGTTCGGGCCGGGGCCTCTGTCGCTTGACCGTCTCATGTCCCACGCCATCGCCCGCCGCTGGCCACGGCTGGCCGGAATCACGCCGCCGCTGCCGGAGGACGCGCCGCGCGTGGTCGTGGTCGGCGGCGGGTTCGGCGGGCTGGCGGCGGTGCGGGGGCTGGCGCAAGCCTCCTGCCGGGTGACGCTGATCGACCGGCGCAACCACCACCTGTTCCAGCCACTGCTCTACCAGGTGGCGACCGCCAGCCTGTCGCCCGCCGACATCGCCACGCCGATCCGCAGCCTGCTGCGCGACCAGGCGAACGCCCGGGTCCTGCTCGGCCGCGTGGTCGGGGTGGACACCGACGCCCGCGCGGTGCGGCTGGAGGACGGGCGCGCGGTCCCCTACGACCATCTCGTGCTCGCCACCGGTGCCCGGCACGGTTATTTCGGCCGCGAGGAGTGGGAGCCCTTCGCCCCCGGCCTGAAGAAGGTCGAGGACGCCACGGAGATTCGCCGCCGTCTGCTGCTGGCCTTCGAGGAGGCGGAGAACAGCGACGACCCGGACCTGCGCCGCGCCTTCCTGACTTTCGTGGTGGTCGGCGGCGGGCCCACGGGCGTGGAGTTGGCCGGCGCCATCGCCGAACTGGCCCGCCACGGGCTGGCGGGTGAATTCCGCGCCATCGACCCGGCCGAGGCGCGCGTCCTGCTGGTGCAGTCCGCCCCGCGCATCCTGCCCACCTTCCCGGAACCGCTGTCCGCCGAGGCCGCCGCGTCCCTGGAATCGCTGGGCGTCACCCTGCTGACCGGACGTGCTGTGGAGGCGGTGGACGAAGGCGGCGTGACCGTCTCCGGCACGCGCATCGCGGCGCGCACCGTCTTCTGGGCGGCCGGGGTCGTCGCGTCGCCCGCCGCGCGCTGGCTGGGTGTGGCGGCCGACCGCGCCGGCCGGGTGCCGGTCGCCCCCGACCTGTCGGTGCCCGGATTGCCGGAGGTCTTCGCCATCGGCGACACGGCGCTCAGCCACGGCTGGGACGGCCAGCCGGTGCCCGGCCTCGCCCCGGCGGCCAAGCAGGGCGGCGCCCATGTCGCCGCCGTCATCCGCGCCCGGCTGGAGGGCCGGCCCGCCCCGGCGCCCTTCCGCTACCGCCACGCGGGCAGCCTCGCCACCATCGGGCGCAAGGCGGCGGTCGCCGACTTCGGCCGGGTCCGCCTGACCGGGGCCGCCGCCTGGTGGCTGTGGGGCGTGGTGCACGTGCTGTTCCTGTCAGGCATGCGCAACCGGCTGGGTGTGGCCGTGGAGTGGTTCTGGGCCTACCTGACCTTGCGCCAGGGGACCCGCCTGATCACCGGCCCGATCGATCGGGTGCCCACTCGTGCCGCCGCCCCGACCGCCCCCGCGCTCGAACGCGCCTCATAGAGTGGAAGGCCACCTGACCGACGCAGCGCTCGCCCAAGCCAGAGAAACCATCGAACGGGAGGATCTGAACCATGCGAAACGCAGAACGGCAACGGCTCGAATCCCAGCGCTCCGGCACCGAGAACTGGCGCTTGTGGGGACCCTACCTGTCGGAACGGGCCTGGGGCACGGTGCGCGAGGACTACAGCCCCCACGGCACCGCCTGGGAGGATTTCAGCCACGACCAGGCGCGGTCCCGCGCCTACCGCTGGAGCGAGGACGGGCTGGGCGGCATCAGCGACGACCAGCAGCGGCTGTGCTTCGCGCTCGCCCTGTGGAACGGCCGCGACCCGATCCTGAAGGAGCGCGCCTTCGGCCTGACCGGCAACGAGGGCAACCGCGGGGAGGACGTGAAGGAGTTCTACTTCCACCGCGACGCCACGCCGAGCCATTCCTGGCTGCGCTATCTCTACAAATACCCGCAGGCCGAGTTCCCCTACGGCCGGCTGGTTTTCGAGAACCGCATGCGCGGGCGCACCGACCCGCCCTTCGGGCTGCTCGACAGTGGCGTGTTCGACGGGGGGCGCAGCTGGGACGTGGAGGTCACCTACGCCAAGGCCGGCCCGAACGAAATCCACATCCGCATCGAGGCCGCGAACCGCGGTCCCGACCCGGCCACCCTGCACCTGCTGCCCACCCTGTGGTTCCGCAACACGTGGAGTTGGTCCGACGACGGCGAACGGCCCAAGCTCCGCGCCATCGCCCCGCCGACCGGCGCCGCCTGGGCGATCCGGGCGGAGCATCCGGAGCTTGGCGCCTATCACCTCTACGGCGCGTCCCCGGTCGAACTGCTGTTCACCGAGAACGAGAGCAACGCGGAGCGGCTGTGGGGCATTCCCAACGCCACGCCCCATGTGAAGGACAGCGTCCATCGCCGCGTGATCCAGGGGGAGGCCGGGGCGGTCAACCCGGCGCTGGAGGGCACCAAGGCCGCGCCCTGGTATGTCCTCGACGTGCCGGCGGGGGAGGCGCGCTTCATCGACCTCGTGCTCTCCGCCGCGCCCCTGGCCGAGCCCTTCGCCCGCACCGCCGCCGTCCTGGCTGCTCGCAGCCGGGAGGCCGACGCCTTCTACAACGCGCTGCTGCCCGACGCGGACGCGGAGGACAAGCCGATCCTGCGGCAGGCGCTGGCCGGCATGATCTGGTGCAAGCAATTCTTCCACTACGACGTGGAGCGCTGGCTGGCCGGCGACCGGCTGCCCCCGCCGGACAGCCGCAAGGGGGGCCGCAGCCGGTCCTGGAAGCACCTGAAGTCGTCCGACGTCATCTCCATGCCCGACAGCTGGGAGTATCCGTGGTTCGCCGCCTGGGACCTCGCCTACCATTGCGGGGCACTGGCGCTGGTGGACGTGGACTTCGCCAAGGACCAGATCGAGGTGCTGCTGTCAGAGCGCTTCCTGCACCCCAACGGCCAGATTCCGGCCTATGAATGGGCCTTTGGCGACGTCAACCCGCCGGTGCACGCCATGGCCGCGCTGAAGGTCTTCCGGGCGGAGCGGGTGCAGCGCGGCGAGGGCGACACGCATTTCCTGCACCGCGTCTTCCACAAGCTGCTGCTGAACTACGCCTGGTGGGTGAACCGCAAGGACGCGGACGGGCACAACGTGTTCGAGGGCGGCTTCCTCGGGCTCGACAACATCTCCGTCTTCGACCGCTCGCAGCCGCTGCCCGCCGGCTACAGCCTGAAGCAGGCCGACGCCACCGGATGGATGGCCATGTTCGCCCTGAACATGGTCGTGATGGCGCTGGAGCTGGCGGCGGAGGACCCGGACTATGAGGACATCGCCATCCAGATTTACCAGCAGTTCCTCAGCATCGCGAACGCCATCGGCGGCCATGCGCCGGGCGCGGTGTCGCTGTGGGACGACGCGGACGGCTTCTTCAAGGACCTGATCGTCTGTCCGGACGGCAAGGTCTCGCGCGTGGACGTCTATTCCATGGTCGGGCTGATCCCGCTCTTCGCGACGGAAGTGGTGGACCGCCGCCTGCTGGAGCGGGTGCCCCGCTTCCGCCGCATGCTGACCGCACACAAGGGCGGCAAGTTTCAGGGCAGCTACGTCTGCGCCTGCCCGGACTGGGAGAACGAGCGGGGCGAGCATCTGCTGGCGCTGGTCGACCACACGATGCTGCCGCGCATCCTGCAACGGCTGCTGGACCGGGACCAGTTCCTGTCCGACTACGGCATCCGCAGCGTCAGCCGCATCCACGCGGAGCACCGGCACCTGGGCGACCTGCCCGGCGTCGGGCAGGCGCTGATCGAGTATGTGCCGGGCGAGTCCAACTCCGGCCTGTTCGGCGGCAATTCCAACTGGCGCGGGCCCGTGTGGATGCCCGTGAACTACACGCTGGTCCAGTCCATCGAGAAGTTCCACCGCTTCCTGGGCGACGCCTACCGCGTGCCGGTGCCCTGCCTCGGCGGCCGGGAACTGACCTTGAAGGAGATCGCGACGCTGATCGCCGACCGTCTGGTATCGCTCTACCGCACCGACGACACCGGCCAACGCCCGGTCTATTGCACCCAGCCGCGCTTCCATGAGGACCCGCACTGGCGCGACCTGCTGCTGTTCTACGAGTATTTCCACGCCGACACGGGCCAGGGCCTGGGTGCTGCGCACCAGACCGGCTGGACGGGGCTGCTCGCCAACCTGGTGATGCGGCGCTACCGGACCGACATTCCGGATTACTGGAAGGAGCGGAGCGGGGGTGAGGTTGTGGACGCGTAGCCGAGCCCGTTGCCCCCACCCTTCCCACGCTACGCGTGGGCCCCTTCCCTCCCCCGCTTCGCAAGGGAGGGAGATGTCCCCTCCCCTGCGTCAGCGGGGGAGGGTCAGGGAGGGGGCATCGCTCACCCACCCACCTCCACATCGCACCACCCCACCCCGCCCCGCGGCTCGGTGGCGTCCCAGCGGTAGGTTTGGGCCATGCGGATGGCGACCTGCTCGACCGGGGTGAAGCGGCGGCCCGCGACGGTCACGAGCGCCACCGTCCGGGTCACCTCCGGTTCGATGATCACGCGCGTGGTGATGCCGGGCAGGAGCGCCAGATGCTCCGGCATCACCGCGCAGCCCATGCCGGCGGCGATCATGGCCTGCACCCAGTCCTCGCGCTCGCTGTGATAGCGGACGTTCACGTTGTGCCGTTTCGGCAGGCCCAGCGCCTCGAAATGGTAGCGGAACTCGCAATGGACGCGCTGCAGGTAATCCTCGCCGTCCAGCTCGCCCAGGGGAATGGCGTTCATCGCCTCGAAGCGGTGCCCCTGGGGGAAGGCGATCAGGTAACGTTCCCGGAACAGCGGCTTGACCGTGCAGCGCTCCGGGAAGGAGGGCAGCGCGACCAGCGCCACGTCCAACTCCCCGGCCAGAAGCGCCTCGACCAGCGGCCTGGCCGGCAGGTCCCGGATCATCAGGTCCAGCATGGGAACGCGGGTCTTCAGCTGTTCGAAGAAGCCGACCAGCCGCGCCGGGCTGATGGTGCACATGACGCCGAGCTTCAGGGGCGCGCGGTCCATGCAGCGGTACTGCTTCGCCTCCGCCAGCACGGCGGCGTTGGTGCTGTAGATCGCCTCCAGATGCGGCTGAACCAGGCGACCCAGTTCGGTCAGGTGGGTGTTGTGGTGCTCCCGGCTGAAGAGAAGGCCGCCCATCTCCTCCTCCAGCTTCTGGATGGCGCGGGTCAGCGACGGCTGGGTGACGTTGCACTGTTCCGCCGCGCGCGTGAAGTTCAGCGTGTCCGCAACAGCCAGGAAGTAGCGGATCTGGTGCATCTCCATCGCAACCTCCGGACGCCTTGGGTCGGCCATAGCCGGCGGCTATGCAGACAATAGGACCAAAGCATTTCAGAGCAGTGCGATCAACGAATACTTTGGGTTTGTCAACCACTCCCCTTGGCGGGAGAGACAACCAAAGGAGATGACCGATGACCGAAACGACCAATGGCCTGACGATTGCCGCCGCTCTGGCCGGTGCCCTGTCGCTGGCGGCGCTCCTGCCGGCCACCAGCGCGGCCGCGGCGGAGGCCGGCGGCCTGGAGAAGTGCTACGGCATTTCCAAGGCGGGGCAGAACAGCTGCGCCAACGAGGCCGGCACCCATTCCTGCGCCGGGCAGTCCACCAAGGACTATGACGGCGGCGAGTGGCGGGCGGTCCGGGCCGGCGTCTGCGCCGAAATGGGCGGCAAGCTGACGGCCTTCCAGGGCGTCGGCATGCCCAAGGACATGACCAAGGCCGACACGCCTTCTCAGAAGAAGAGCTGATCCGGACCACCGCCTATTGCCGGAGGTTCCCGCCATGCACCCCGCGCCCGACACCCCCCGCACCGTCTCTCCCCTCCCGGCACGGGCCGGTGTCGGGTTGCGGCACCGCCACGTCGCGGAGTTCCTGACCACGCATCCGTCCATTGCGTGGATCGAAGTGCACAGCGAGACCTATCTGGCGGCCGGCGGCCCCCGCCTGCGGGCGCTGGAGGCGATCCGCCGGGACTATCCGCTCAGCTGCCATGGGGTCGGCCTGTCGCTCGGCTCCGCCGACGGGGTCGATCCCCTTCACCTGACCCGCCTTGCCGCCCTCTACGCCCGCCTCCAGCCGGAGCTGGTGTCGGACCACCTGGCCTGGAGCAGCATCGGCGGCGCTTACCTCAACGACCTGCTGCCCCTGCCCTACACCGAGGAGGCCCTGGACACCGTCCGGCGCAACATCGAGCGGGTGCAGGAGGCGCTGAAACGCCCGATCCTGGTGGAAAACCCGTCCCGCTACCTGAACTTCGCCGAATCCACGATCCCCGAGGCGGAGTTCCTGGCGGAGCTGTCGCACCGGACCGGCTGCGGCCTGCTGCTGGACGTCAACAACCTCCACGTCAGCGCCCACAATGTGGGAATTGATCCGCGCGCCTGGCTGGATGCTCTTCCAGCGCAGGCCGTGGGCGAAATCCACGTCGCCGGCCACGCGGTGCACGACACCGGATGCGGCACGCTGCTGATCGACGATCACGGCAGCGCCGTGGCCGATCCGGTCTGGACCCTGCTGGACGAGGCGCTCCGCCGCGTCGGCCCGCGCCCGGTTCTGGTCGAATGGGACACCCGCGTGCCGGAGCTGCCGGTCCTTCTCGCCGAGGCCGAACGCGCCGACCGGCGAATCCAGGCCGCCAGGGACGAGGACCGCCATGCTGCATGACCTCCAGGCCGCCATGCGCTGCGAATTGCTCCGCGCCGGAACCGGCCTGCCGCCGGGCATCGAAAGCGACGCGATCCCCGCGTCCTTCCGCTTCGCCATCTACGCAAACAACGTCGCCGGTTCTCTTGTCGAAGCGCTGGAGGCCGCGTTCCCGGCGACGCTGCGGCTGCTCGGCGGTGCTGTGTTCCGGACCCGGGCCCTGGCCTTCGTGCGGCGCCACCCGCCCGGCGCGCCGCAGCTCCTGGCCTACGGCGACGGGTTTCCCGACCACCTCGCCCGCCGCGTGCCGGAGCGTCCGGCCGCCGCCGACCTCGCCCGGCTGGAATGGGCGTGGAACGCCGCCTATTTCGCCGCGGACGCGCCGGTCCTGGACATCGCCGCGCTGCGCGCCCTGCCGGCCGAGCGCTATCCGGCGCTGCGGCTGGCGCTGCATCCGTCCGCCCACCTGCTGACCTGCGCGCATCCGGTGCTGGAGCTGTGGAACGCCCTGCGTCGCGGCGGAGAGGCACCCACCGCAACGGCCGGCACGCAGCACCTTCTGATCGTCCGTCCGCTGCTGGAGGTGCAGGCGGTCACGCTGGGACCGGGCGAGATGACCTTTCTGATGGCCCTGTCGGCCGGTTCCGCCTTGTCGCGCGCCGCGGCGGCGGCGGTCTCGACGGAGCCCGGGTTCGACCTTCAGGCCACGCTGCTGGCCCACCTGCAGCTGGGCAGCTTCACCGCCTTCACCATCCCCCGACCGAGGAGTGAGCCATGTCGCACGTCGCCATCGGGCGCCGCCTGCGCGAACACCGCGCGCTGCACGACCTGTCCACCGCTGCCGCAACCGCCATCAACGGGCTGAACCGCTGGGGCGCACCCCTGCTGCAACTGGCGATCCGGCTGTGGATCGCACGGGTGTTCTTCCTGTCCGGCCTGACGAAGATCCAGGATTGGGACACCACCGTCCTGCTGTTCCAGGAGGAGTACCGGGTTCCCTTGCTGCCGCCCGACATCGCCGCCCTGATGGGCACGGCCTTCGAACTCGGCATGCCGGCGCTGCTGGTCCTGGGCTTGGCGAGCCGTCTCGCGGCACTGCCGCTGCTCGGCATGTCGCTGGTGATCCAGTTCGTCCTGGGAGCCGCCAACCCCGCCTACGACTCCGTGGAGCATGTCTATTGGATGGTCCTGCTGCTGGCGATCATTGTGCATGGCCCGGGCCCGCTGTCGCTCGACCGCCTGATCGCCGCCCGCTGCGCACCCCGTTCCCGCTGATCAAATCCATACACAACCCAGGGTCGATACACCAAAAAAGGAAGGGGAAGCCGCTTCGTCCAGAGTCCTCGCGCCGCCACCCTCATTCAGAGAAGAACATCTTTCTTCGTCAACTAACTTTCAAATTCGGCAGCAAAATTTGCCGAAAAGTTCAGAATTTCTTCAACAACTCAGAGTCTAAATAAATCAACTCCGCTTACGGCCGCCGCACTGGCGAAAGGGACGACGTGCCTGACCTTCACGACACTGCCTCCCCGACTCCGCTTCTGACCATTCCCGATGCATTGACATCCGAGGCGGCGGCCATGCTGCTGGGGGGCAACGTCGGCGGGCTGAAGGCCGTCCAGGCAAAGCTCGCGGCGGCGCTCGCCGACCAGGGGTTGCCGGGCAGCGACGCCGGCCGGGCGGCCGAGGGCTGGGTGCGCAGCTTCGCCGCGGGTATGGAAAACGCCGCCTCGCCGGACGCGGCCATCGCGGAAGCGAACCGGATCACCGCCGGGACGGCGGCGCGGATGGCGCAGGCGCTGCAGGACTCCGGCGCCATGACCGGGGAACAGCGCTTGGCCGCCGCCCTGGCGCAAGGGCAGGGAATCGAACAGGCCGCAGCAGCCAACGGGCGCGGATCGGCCGATCTGAACGCCGACCTGAACAGGGCGCTGTTCGACGGGGTGATGGCCCCTCCCGCCGGATCGGCTCACCCGATGGAAGCGCTGTCGCGCGCGCTGACGCAGCCCGTCGGCCACGCTCCCCTCCCGCCGGCGGCCGATCCGTCGCCCATCGAGAAATTGACGGCGGCCCTGGCCTCCGGCGTGGCGTTGCCGGACGCCGTCAAAGCCGTTGCTCCGGACGGTACCGGGCTGTTCGCCGCCACCCTGGAGCGGGCGCTGTCCAGCGGCGAGGATGCCGCCAGCGCCGTCGCCGCCGCGACCGAGCGGACGGCCCAAGGCGGCGCGCAGGCCCAGGCCGCCGCGGTCGAGCAGTCGGACGGCGACCGCCTGGTGTCGGCGCTGGCCGTCGGCGGATCGGCCGCCGTGCGCGGGGTCGGCGACGGCGCCGCCTTCACCACGGTGCTGAGCGACGCGCTGGCGCACGGAAGCGCCCCGGACGCGGCGCTCGGCGCCTCCGCCAGGGCGCAGGCCGACATGACCGCGCGGGTAAGCGCGGCCGGCGTGCCGCCGAAGCCTGCCGATACGCTGCTGGCGTCGCTCGCTTCCGGTCACAACGTCGCCGAGACGGTCAAGTCCTTCGCCGCGGCCACGGGCATCGACCCGAAGGCGGCCGGCGGCTTCAGCCAGGCCCTGGGCAACGCCCTGTCGTCCGGCCAGGAGGCGGCCGGCGCGCTCGGCGCGGCGCGCCAGGATGTCTTCGCGGCGACCGCCATGGCGTCGGCGGCGGCACAGGGCGTCAAGGGCAACAGCCTCGTGGCCGCGCTCGCCAGCGGGCAGAACGTGCAGCAGGCGGTGCAGGCCGTCGGCGGCGCCGGTGGCGCGTTCAGCGCCGCCCTGGGCCAGGCGCTCGCCGAGGGTCGCTCGCCGGGGCAGGCGCTCGCCGCCGCGCGGCAGTCGACCGACACCGTGCAGCGAAACAGCCAGAGCAGCGAAGTCCCCATCTCGCCCGAGAACAAGGCCCTCGCCGACCTCGCCACACCCGGCGGCGCCGCCGAAAAGTCCGCGGCGGCCGACGGCGGCAAGGCGGACAAGACCACGGACGCCGACGCCGGGTCCGCCGACTCCGGGTCGAAGGAAAGCCCAAAGGACGCGGGTGACGGCAAGGACGCGAAGGAAGCCGAGGCCGAAGGAAAGGGCGCCGAACAGGTGGCCGACAACGGGGAAAAGGCCACCGATAAAGGCGCGGACAAGGATGGCGCCAAGGACGGCGCCGAGGATGGGAAGGACGCCGCGGGCGACAAGGCGGCCGAAGGCTCCGCAGTGTCCGATTCTTCGGCGCCGGACGCCCCGTCCCCGAGCTCGGAATCGGGAAGCAAATCCGCCGGCATGGCCAACAGCTCGCTGACGCCCGTCACGATTTCCCCGCCCGACACCGGCGGCAAAAGCGGTTCTCCCGCCGACGGCGGCGGTCGGAGCACGGCCGCATCCGCCACCCAGCCGGCAAGCACCAGCCCGATCAGCAAGGTTGGAACGACGGACCCCTTCGCCACGACCGCGCAGACCCAGCAACGGGTCGCGCAAGCCCTCGCCCGGCTGGCCGAGACCACGACGCCTCCCGTTGCCGAGCACCAGGTGCAGGCCCCGACCATGGCGCCGGGTTTCGATGCGGCGGCCCTTGCCAAGGCATTGGCGGTGGCGGAGGACACGGCGGCGCCCGCCGGCTTTACGGTGTTCCACCTGATCGAGGCGATGTTCCGGCCGGGCGAGGCCGGCAGCAGCGTGGTCGGCGTCGCGGTGGTGGCGAACGCGGGTTCGGCCCTCGGCGTCTGGCAATACAGCGTTGACGGCGCCACGTGGACGGAGGTCGGAACGGTCAGCGACGCGGCGGCGCTGCTGTTGCCGGGCACCGCCCTGCTCCGTTTCCTTCCGGCCGCCGACGCCTTCGGCAGCGCCCCGGCGCTCGGCCTGCGCGCCGTGAACGAGGGCTGGGTCGGGGGGTTCAGCGACTCCGCGCACCGGTTGTTCGCCCTGGGCGGGACCGGAGGAACCTCTTCCCTGTCGGAGGAGATCGCGCAGGTGTCGCTGGAGGTGACGCCGGTCAACGACGCCCCGGTGGCGACCGGCACGGCTGCCACGATGGCGACCATTGCCGAGGACACGACCGATCTGGCCGGATCGACGGTCACCGCGCTGTTTGGTGCGCTGTTCTCCGACACGGCCGACGCGGCGAACGCCGGATCGTCCGCCAACGCCTTCGCGGGGATCGCCATCGTCAGCAACGCGGCGACCGCGGCGCAGGGTGTCTGGCAGTACTGGACCGGGTCGGCTTGGACCGCGATCGGGGCGGTGTCGGACAACTCCGCCTTGCTGCTGAGCGCCGATGCCAAGCTGCGCTTCGTCCCGTCCGCCAACTGGAACGGCACGACCCCGGCACTCACCGTTCGGCTGGCCGACGATTCGGCCGGTGTGTTTGCCGGTGGCGATCGGGTGAATGTGGCGAGCCTGGGTGTCGGCGGCACGAGCGCCTACAGCGCCGGCACCATCACCCTCACCGGAACGGTCACCGCCGTGAACGACGCCCCGGTGGCGATCGGTGCCACGGCTGTGATGCCGACCATCGCCGAGGACGCGGCAAACCCGAGCGGCGCGACCGTCAGCGCTCTGTTCGGCGCCCTGTTCTCCGACGCCGCGGACTCGGTGACCGGTGGTTCCGCTGCCAACAACCTCGCCGGGGTTGCCGTCGTCGGCAACGCTGCCACCGCGGCGCAGGGCGACTGGCAATATTGGACCGGTGCGGAATGGGCCACGGTCGGGACCGTGTCGGAGGGCTCCGCCCTGCTGCTCGCCGCCGACACCAAGCTGCGTTTCGTCCCGGCCGTCGACTGGAACGGCACAACGCCCGCCCTCACGGTGCGGCTGGTGGACGACTCCCGGGGGGCGCCGGCGAGCGGGAATCGTGTGGACCTCAGCACGGGCGCAGGCGGCACGACCGCCTACAGCGCCGGGACCATCGCCCTGACCGGAACCGTCGCCGCCGTCAATGACGCTCCGGTGGCGACCGGCACCGCGGTCCTGATGGCGGCCATTGCGGAAGACACGGCCGATCCGACGGGAGCGACGGTTTCCAGCCTGTTCGGCTCCCTCTTTTCCGATGCGGCCGACGCGGTCATCGGCGGCTCGTCCGCCAACGGCTTCGCCGGCATCGCCATTGTCGGCAACGACGCCAGCGCGGCGCAAGGCGTCTGGCAATACTGGACCGGGTCGGCGTGGGCGGCCGTCGGAAACGTGTCGGAGGACTCCGCCCTGGTCGTCGCGGCGGCGGACAAGCTGCGCTTCGTGCCGGCGGCGAGCTGGAACGGCACCACCCCGGCCCTCACCGTGCGGATGGTGGATGACTCCCAGGGAACGCCGTCCAGCGGCGAACGGGTGGACCTCGGCACCGGTGTCGGCGGAACGACCGCGTACAGCGCCGGGACCATCGCCCTCGCCGGAGCCGTCACCGCGGTGAACGACGCCCCGGTGGCGATTGGCACGACCGCCACTTTGCCGCCCATCGCCGAGGACACGACGAACCCCGCCGGAGCAACGGTCACGGCCCTGTTCGGCGCCCTGTTCTCCGACTCCGCCGACGCGGTGGCCGGCGGTTCGTCCGCCAACGGCTTCGCCGGCATCGCCATCGTCGGAAATGCGGCGAGCACGGCGCAAGGGGTCTGGCAGTATTGGACCGGGTCGGCTTGGAGCACCATCGGGGCGGTGTCGGACAACTCCGCCCTGCTGCTGAGCGCCGATGCCAAGCTGCGCTTCGTCCCGTCCGCCAACTGGAACGGCACGACCCCGGCACTCACCGTGCGGCTGGTGGACGATTCCGCTGGGAACGTCACCAGCGGCGGCCGGGTCGATCTGGCGAGCCTGGGTGTCGGCGGCACGACCGCCTACAGCGCCGGAACGATCGCGCTGACCGGATCCATCACCGCCGTCAACGACGCCCCGGTCGCCGTGGGCATCTCCGCCACCATGGCAGCCATCGCCGAGGACGCGGCGAACCCGGCCGGGGCAACCATCAGCGCGCTGTTCGCCACCCTGTTCTCCGACGCCGCGGATGCGGTCACCGGCGGTTCCGCTGCCGACGGCTTTGCCGGTGTCGCGATCGTCGGGAACGCGGCGACCGCGGCGCAAGGTGTGTGGCAGTACTGGACCGGAACGAACTGGATCGCGGTGGAAGCGGTGTCGGACGGCTCCGCCCTGCTGCTCGCCGCCGACACCAAACTGCGCTTCGTGCCCGCGGCGAATTGGGATGGCACGACCCCCGCGCTCACCGCGCGGCTGGTCGACGCCTCTCAGGGCGCGCTGTCAAGCGGTGACCGGACGGATCTCGGCACCGGCGTCGGCGGGACGACCCCCTACAGCGTCGGCACGATCGCCCTGACCGGAACCATCACCGCCGTGAACGACGCCCCGGTGGCGCTCGGCACCGCCGCGACCATGGCGGCCATTGCGGAAGACACGGCCAGCCCGGCGGGCGCCACGGTTTCCGCCGTGTTCGGAGCCCTCTTCTCGGACGCGGCCGACGCGGTGAGTGGCGGCTCCGCTGCCAACGGCTTCGCCGGCATCGTCATCGTCGGCAACGCCGCAACCGCGACGCAAGGCGTCTGGCAATACTGGACCGGATCGGTGTGGGTGGACGTCGGGACCGTGTCGGAAGGCTCCGCCCTGTTGTTGTCCGCCGACGCGAAGCTGCGCTTCGTGCCCGCGGCGAACTGGAACGGCACCACCCCGGCGCTCACCGTGCGGCTGGTCGATGACTCCCAGGGAACGCTGTCCAGCGGACGGGTCGACCTCGGTACCGGTGTCGGTGGAACGACCGCCTACAGCGCCGGTACGATTGCCCTGACGGGATCTGTCATCGCCGTCAATGACGCTCCCGTGGCGATGGGCACGACCGCCACGATGGCAGCCATCGCCGAGGACACGATCAATCCAGCCGGCGCGACCGTCACCTCCCTGTTTAGTGCCTTGTTCTCCGACGCCACAGATGCGGTGAGCGGCGGCTCGTCCGCCAATGGATTCGCCGGCATCGCGATCATCGGCAACGGGGCGAGCGCGGCACAGGGAACGTGGCAATACTGGACCGGAACCGCCTGGACCGCGGTGGGTGCGGTGTCCGATGGCTCCGCCCTGCTGCTCGCCGCAGACGCCAAGTTGCGGTTCGTGCCGGCCGCGAATTGGAACGGCACCACCCCGGCGCTGACCGTGCGCCTGGTCGACGATTCGGCCGGCAACGTCGTCAACGGTGGCCGGGTGAACCTGACGAGCCTGGGTGTCGGCGGGACGAGCGCCTACAGCGCGGGGACGATCGCGCTGACCGGAGCCGTCACCGCCGTCAACGACGCCCCGGTCGCCGTGGGCACCTCTGCCACGATGGCGGCCATTGCGGAAGACACGGCCAACCCGGCGGGGGCAACCGTCTCTGCCCTGTTCGGATCCCTCTTCTCCGACACCGCGGACACGGTGACCGGCGGTTCCGCTGCCAATGGCTTCGCCGGGGTCGCCGTCGTCGCCAATCCGGCAAGCGCGGTGCAAGGCACGTGGCAGTACTGGAACGGATCGGCGTGGACCGCGGTGGAAACGGTGTCGAATGGCTCCGCCCTGCTGTTGGCCGCCGACGCCAAGCTGCGCTTTGTCCCAGCCGCCGATTGGAACGGCACCACCCCGGCGCTCACCGTGCGGCTGGTGGACGACTCCCAGGGAACGCTGTCCAGCGGGGACCGCGTGGACCTCAGCGCCGGCGTCGGCGGGACGACCGCCTACAGCGCGGGAACCGTCGCCCTGACCGGGGCCGTCACGGCCGTGAACGACGCTCCCGTAGCGACCGGCACGACCGCCACGATGGCGGCCATCGCCGAGGACACGGCGAACCCCGCCGGGGCGACGGTCACCTCGCTGTTCGGATCCGTCTTTTCCGATGCCGCGGACGCCGTGAGCGGCGGCTCGTCCGCCAACGGCTTCGCTGGCATCGCCATCGTCGGCAACGCGGCGAGCGCGGCGCAGGGTGTGTGGCAATACTGGACCGGCACCAATTGGGCGGCCGTCGGTACGGTGTCGGAGGGCTTCGCGCTGGTCGTCGCGGCGGCGGACAAGCTGCGCTTCGTCCCGGCGGCCAACTGGAACGGCACCACCCCGGCGCTCACCGTGCGGCTGGTCGAGCAGTCCGCGGCACCGGTCGTTTCCGGCGCCCACCTGGACCTGACCAGCGGTGTCGGCGGCGCCACGCCCTACAGCGCCGGGACCATCGCCCTGGCCGGATCCGTCACCGCCGTCAACGACGCGCCCCAGCTGACCGTCGCCACGGCCTCGCTGACGACGCTGAAGGGGAACGCGGTGGCGGTGACCGGGCTGTCGGTGTCGGACATCGACGCCGGGTCCACGCCGTTGCTGGTCACGCTGACGGCCGGGCACGGCACGCTGACTTTGACCAACACAGCGTCCGACGCGGTCATCACCGGCAACGGCACCGGCAGCGTGACGATCCTGGCGACGCTGGCTACCCTCAACAGCCTGTTGGCCGCGGCCAACGGCCTGCTCTACTTCTCCGGCCCCTACGCGGGCCCCGACACGATCTCGATCCTGGTGAACGACCAGGACGGCGGCGGGGCCGGGGGGGCGCTGACGGCCAGCGGCACCATCGGCGTCACCGTGGTTCCGCCCAACGCCTCGCCGGTGCTGAAGGACACCGACCTGCAACTGACCGTCGCGGCGGAAGCCCTGGCCCAGCCCGCCGCCGGCACGGCCGGCTTCACGGTGTCGAAGCTGGTCGGGCTGAACGGCGCCGGGGTGGCGAACGTCACCGACGACGACAAGGAGGCCGTGACCGGCATCGCGCTGATCGGTGCCAACGAGAGCTACGGCCGCTGGTGGTATTCGACCGACAACGGCGCCACTTGGAAGCTGGTCGGCACGGTGAACGACAGCGATTCCGCCCTGCTGCTGCGCTCGACGGACCGGCTCTACTTCCAGCCCAACGCCGCGGTCCCCGGCACCGTCAGCGGCGCGCTGACCATCCGGGCCTGGGACCAGACGAGCGGGACCTACGGCACCAAGGTGGCGGTCGACCACAGCGACGGCAGCGCCTTTTCCGCCGCCACCGACAGCCTGACGCTGCACCCCGGCGTGCTGCTGCCGAACGGGTCCTTCGCTTCTGGGCTGACCGGCTGGACCGCGACCGGCGGCGCCTCCGTCGGGGCGACCGGCGACGGGCACGAGGGGACGATCACCTCGGCCGGCGGCCAGACGCCGACGCAGCTGGAGGATTTCCTCGGCCTCGCGCACGGCTCCATCGCCGCGGCGACCGGGACGGTGCCGTCCTATGGGCACGCCATGAAGCTGGCAAGCACCGTCACCGTGACGCAGGACACGGTGCTGACCTTCAGCTGGTCCTTCACCTTCAGCGACCCCGGCTACCACGACTTCTCCTTCGTCAGCGTGAACGGCGTCGTGAAGCTGCTGGCGAAGGAGGCGAGCGCCAGCGGCACCTTCACCATGGTGATCCCGGCCAACACCACCCTGTCGCTTGGGTTTGGCACGTCGGACACCAGCGACAACTCCGTGAACCCGATCCTCCGCGTCGACAACATCAAGCTGACCACCGTCGCGAGCGATCCCATCGTGCTGGACTTGGCCGGCGGAGGGCTGTCGCTGCGCCCGCTGTCCGACGGCGTCCATTTCGACGTGACCGGCGACGGGGTGGCCGACCAGACCGGCTGGATCGGCACGGGCAACGCCCTGCTGGTGCGCGACGAGAACCGGAACGGCCGGATCGACGACGCGCGGGAGCTGGTGTCGGAGCAGTTCGGCAAAGGCTTCGGCAGCAGCCTGGAGGCGTTGGCCTCGCTCGACGACAACCACGACGGCCGGATCGACGCGGCCGACCTGTCCTTCGCGACGCTGAAGGTCTGGCAGGACGCCAACACCGACGGGGTGAGCCAGGCTGGCGAGCTGCGGACGCTGACGGAGGCCGGCGTCCGCTCGATCGCCGCCACCGGGACGCCGAGCGACGCGACGGTTGCCGGCAACCGCATCCTCGGCACCACCAGCGTCACAATGGCGGACGGCAGCGCCCACATGGCGGCGGGCGTCGCCTTCGACGTCAAGGCCGCGGTGTCGGTGCCCACGATTTCGGCACAGGTGCAGAGCCAGCCGGCCGCCGGAGGCACCGATTTCGCCGCCATGCTGGCCTCCGGCCTCGGCCTGCCGGCCTCTGGGCACGCTTCGGTTGCGCAATCCGGGGTGGAATTCCACGGAACGGCCTGGGATTCGACTGCTCACGACCCCAATCTGCATCACACACAATCGGCCGAGCCGAATGGGACACACCCATCAATACATTCTTAAGGTCTTTATTTGCTTAGAACTTTCCCCTGGAAATCAAGGCGCTGATTTGTCTTAAATGCAGATCCAAGCTGTCAGCTATAGTCGCCGAAATGGTGAGAGCAGCGCTTGAGCTGATGGCCAAATCAGGGTCTTCATGTATAAGTTTTCCCTTATCGCTGCGATCACGCTTCCGTTCCTGGTCGGCGCGACACAACCCGTAATGGCGTCTCCGCGCGACGACGTGGTGTCGCTGATCACCAAGGCGACGGAATCCCATGACCGGCTGAAGGGGGCGGAGGCCGCCGCCGACGCGGCCCGCAACGCGCTGCGCGTCAGCTACGGCGGCTGGTACCCGACCGTCAGCCTGTCGACCAACGGCGGACGGGAAAACACGACGAAGCCCGCCGGCCTGCCCAACACCGACATGAACGCCGCCCAGGTCTCGGTGCGGGCGACCCAGCTGATCTGGGACTTCGACGCCACCAACGCCGACATCCGTCGCTCCCAGATCACGGTGGTCCGCTCCGACATCGCGGTCGAGCGCACCCGGCAGGAACTGCTGGTCGAAGGGCTGACCGCCTACGCCAACCTCGTCCGCGCCCACCGGCTGCTCGCCTTCGCCCGCCAGTCCGAGGACAACATCCGCCGCCAGACCGGGCTGGAGGAGGTCCGGCTCCAGGAAGGCTTCGGCTTCACCACCGACGTCTTGCAGGCCAAGAGCCAGCTGGCCGGCGCGCAGGCCCGCCGGGTCGCGGCGGAAGAGGCGATGCAGAACGCGCTGAACCGCTTCCAGGCCTATTTCGGCCACGTCCCCTTCCAGCTCGACGGGTCGCAGATGCTGGCGACGGCGCGCGCCACGCTGCCGCCGACGCTGGAGGCCGCGGTGGACGAGGCGCGCCGCCACAACCCGCGCCTTCAGGAACTGGCGCTGAACACCGCCGCCGCCCAGGAATCCATCACCGCGGTGCGCGGCCGCACGCTGTACCCGCGCATCGAGGGCTATGTGGAGCGCAACCACAAGCGCGACGTCGCCGGCCAGCCCGGCGTCCAGAACGAGCTGCTGTTCAAGCTCCAGGTCACCTTCTCGCTGAACACCGGCCTGACCGCGATCAACAGCATCCGGCTGGCCGAGGCCGACCTGCGCGCCGCCGACGCCACCTGGGCCGACCAGGAGCGCACGGTGCTGGAGACGGTCCGCAACAGCTGGAGCCGGCTGGAAAGCGCCCGCGCCCAGGTGGCGCTGCTGAACGACCAGGCCAGCCTCGCCGCCGGCTTCCTCGACGTGGCGCGGTCAGAGCGCGAGCTTGGCACCCGCTCCCTGATCGACATCCTGACCGGCGAGACCACGCTGATCAACGCGCGCAGCGACGCCGCCGCGGCGGAGACGGAGCTGGTGCTGGCCGGCTACCGCCTGCTGGCCGCTATGGGCCGGCTGAGCAGCGCGGACATCCAGACACGGCCGGCGCCGAAGCTGACCAGCATGGGCCGTGGGTCCTTCGACGCGTTGGGCAAGCCGGACCCGGCGCCGCCCGCACGGCGCGGTTCCGGTTCGCGGAGGCAGCCATGAGCGGCGGCGCCATCGGGCTGCTGGCCCTGCGGCTGCGGTCCAACCTGCGGCTGACCGGGCGCGTCTTCGCGGCGTCGCTGGCGGCGAACCTGCTGGGGCTGGCGTCGTCCTTCTACACGATGCTGGTGCTGAACCGGTACGTGACGCACGGTGTGGATTCCACGCTGGCGGCGCTGACCGTCGGCGTGGTGCTGTCCATCGCCTTCGAGCATCTGTTCCGCCACGTCCGGCTGCGCATCGCCGGGCGCATCGGCCGCGCCGAGCATGAACGGCTGTCCACCGGCGCCTTCGGCATCCTGCTGACGGCACGGTCCGGCGCCGAGTCCGCCGAGAGCGACGCGGCGCGGCGCGAGGCGGTCCGCGCGGCGGAGCAGATCGACGCCGCCTTCGGCTCCGCCAACCTCGCAACCCTGTTCGACCTGCCCTTCGCGCTGGGATTCATCCTGGTGGTGGCGCTGATCTCCTGGCCGCTGGCGGCGATCTGCGTCCTCTTTACGATTCTTTCGATCGGCGCCGGGCTGCTGGCCCAGACGGACATGCGCGCGGTCGGGCGCGACCTCGCCCAGGCCGGGGCCAACGCCCAGAGCCTCGTCACCTCGGCCATCGTCGGGCGCGACGCGGTGGCGCTGTTCGGCGGCGCCAAGCCGCTGCTCGGCGACTGGCAGGCGGCGGCGAAGGCGTTGCGGACGTTGCGCGAACGCATGTCCATGCGCCAGGGCCGCGCCCAGTCGGCGGCGCAGAGCCTGCAAGCCCTGCAAGGCGTGGCGGTCATCGCCACCGGCGCGGTGCTGGTCGTGCGCGGGGAACTGGACGTCGGCTCCCTGATCGGCGTCAACCTGCTGGTCGGCCGCGCGCTGGCCCCCTTCACGCGGCTGGCGCAGGTCGGCGAGTCCTGGGCGATGGCCCGGCAGGCCCAGGCCCGGCTGGAGCAGTTCGCCCGCACCGCCGTGGAGGCGCCGACCGGCACCACGCTGCCGCGCTACACCGGCACGCTGGAGCTGCGCGACCTGACCTACACCCCGCCGGGCAGCGTCACGCCTCTGCTGCGGCGCCTGAACCTGACGGTCCCCGCCGGCAACATCCTGGCGCTGAAGGGGCGCAACGGATCCGGCAAGACGACGCTGATCCGCCTGATCGCCGGCCTCGCCGACCCGCAGGAGGGCGCCGTCCTGGCCGACGGCGTGGAGATCCGCAAGTTCGCGCCAAGCTGGTGGCGCCAGCAGATCGGCCTGCTGCCGCAGGAGCCAACCTTCCTCAATCGGACCATCCGCGACAACCTGCTGCTCGCCAACCCGCGCCTGTCGGACACGGAGCTGCACGCCCTGCTGCACCGCGCCGGTGCCGACCGCGCGGTGGCCGACTGCGCCCAGGGGCTCGACACGCCGCTGCGCAACTTCGGGCACGAGCTGCCGGTCGGGCACCGCCGCCGGCTGGCGCTGGCCCGCGCGCTGGCGGTGGGCGGCCGGCTGATCCTGCTGGACGAGCCGACCGACGGGCTGGACTCGGAAGGCACCGCCGTCGTCTACCGCACGCTGATCGAGCTGGCGCGCACCGGCCACACGGTGGTCATCGCGTCGCACGACCCGCGCATCCTCCAGGGCGCCTCGCTGGTGCTCGACCTCGACCATCCCCAGGACACGGTAAGGGCCGAACCAGGGCTGGTGATGTCATGAAGCCGTTTCCGCGCATCGCCGCCAAATCCCCGGCCGCCGCCCCTGCGCTGCCGGTCCCCGGACCGCTCTTGGACGAACCGGAAGGCCGTTTCGGCGACGGGCTGTTCGCGGTCGGCCTCGCGGCCATGGCCGCGGCGGTCGGCTGGAGCGCCTTTGCCGAACTGAACGTCACCAGCAGCGCCCCCGGCGACGTGGTGCCGCTCGCCTACAACCAGAGCGTCCAGCATTTCGAGGGCGGCATCGTCCGCGACATCCTGGTGCAGGAAGGCGATTCCGTGAAGGCCGGGCAGGTGCTGGTCGAATTGGACCAGACCAAGACCCGCGCCGACCTGGAGGAGCTGAAGCTGCGGCTGGGCTCGCTCGCCGCCGACATCGCCCGGCTGGAGGCCGAGGTGGCGCGCCGCGACACCATTGATTTCCCCGGCGCCTTCCCCGACGCGCTGCTGCGCGACCGGCCGGACCTGATCGCCCAGACCCGCGACCTGTTCCGCGCGCGGCGCGACCGTCTCGCCTCCGACCTCGACATCCAGCGCCAGGACATCCTCCAGCGCGAGCAGCAGGTGGCCGCCGTGCGGGCGCGCATCGCCGGTTCGCAGGTGGCGCAGGGGCTGATCCGCGAGCAGCTGTCCATCAGCGAGACCCTGCTGAAGCGCGAGATCACCAACCGCATGAAGCACCTGGAGCTGCTGCGCGACGACGCCCGCGTCACCGGCGCCATCGCCGAGGACCGCGCGACGCTCGCCCAGGCCGAGGCGGCGTTGGGCGAGGCGCGCAGCAAGCTGGTGTGGATCGGCCGCAAGTACGAGGAAGAGAGCCGCAACGCGCTGGACGAGGCGCGGCGCAACCACAGCGAACTGTCGCAACGCCTGACCCGCTACCAGGACAGCCTGGACCGCAGCAGCCTGCGCGCGCCCATGGACGGCATCGTCAAGACGCTGGCCGTCTCCACCAAGGGGGCCGTCGTCAAGGCCGGCGAGACGGTGGTGGAGCTGGTGCCGCGCGACGGCAAGCTGGTCATCGACGCCCGGCTGCCGGTGCAGGACATCGGCTATGTCCGCGCCGACCAGCCGGTGGTCGTCACGCTGGCCGGCAGCGACGCCTCCCGCTTCGGCCACATCGAGGGCCGGGTGCGGACGATCAGCCCCGACACGCTGCTCGATGCCAACAAGCAGTCCTACTACAAGGTCCGCGTCGAACTGCCGGTGACCCGCTTCGACTACGGCGGCAAGACCTACGAGCTGTTCCCCGGCGTGCGCGTGACCTGCAGCATCCTGACCGGGCGGCGCACGATCCTCGACTACGTCTTCTCGCCGGTCCTGAACGGCCTCCAGCACGCCATGCAGGAGCGCTGAGGATGGCCGCGGCAACGACGACTTGCCTGTTTCTCCCTCTCCCCTCTGGGGAGAGGGTCGGGGTGAGGGGGTCCCGGCTTCGCTGGTACGTCCGGCAGAAGCGCAACCCCCTCACCCTAACCCTCTCCCCAGAGGGGAGAGGGGATGATGGCACGCCCACCCACCTTCCCGACACGGACCGCCCGAGGCCCATCCCATGCTGAGTTCGCTCCAGCCCCGCTCCCGGCCGCCGCTGCGCTGGTCGCACCTGACCAAGAAGGCGCGCTTTGCGCTGATCCTGGCCTCAGCGGTGCTCGTCGCGGTGCTGGTGTCGCTGGTGGTGCGCGCCGGCTTCCTGGGCGACCGCAACCGGGAGCCGCTGACGCTCGCCGTCGTCGGGCCGCTCAGCGGGCCGGACGCGTCGCTGGGGCTGGCCCTGCGCAAGGGGGCGGCGTTGCGCGCCGACGCGATCAACACGGCGGGCGGCATCGGCGGCCGGCCGGTGGTGCTGAAGCCGTTCGACGACGAGGGCGACAAGGGCAAGTCGCTGGAGATCGCCCAGCGCATCGCCAACGATCCCGCCGTCATCGCGGTGATCGGCCATTCCCCGGACGCGACCGACAGCGCGACGGCGATCTACGCCCAGAAGCGCATTCCGCTGGTCGCCCCGCGCCCGCTGGTCCGCCCGGCCGACGCCGCAGCCAGCCCCTGGCTGTTCAGCATCAACCTCAACCGCGCCAACGAGACGCGCTTCCTCGCCAACTACGTCCGCAACGTGGTGGGGGAGCCGACCGTCGCCGTCGTGCGGGAGGACAGCGAGCAGGCGGCGGCGCTGGCCGGCCAGTTCGACACCATCCTCCAGCGCTTCGGCACGAAGCTGGTCGGCCAATGGACCTTCGCGCCGGGCCGCGGCGGGGCCGGGGCCCTGCCGGCGCTCGCCCAGACGGTGAAGGAGAAGATGCCGACCGGCGCGGTGGTCGTCATCGGATCGGCGGTGGACAGCGCGCGCGTGGTGGTGGCGCTGCGCGACGCCGGCCTGCGCAACCTGATCGCCGGCACGTCGGAGATGGCCACGGCCGCCTTCCGCGCGGAGATCGTCGCGCAGGCGCAAGCGAATCCCAAAGCCTTGACCCCAGAGGCCTACGGGCACGGACTGCTGGTGTCCTCGCCCGTGCTGTTCGACACGGCGAACGAGCGGGCGCAGCGCTTCTACGGCCAATACGTCAAGCGCTTCAACGCCGTGCCGGACTGGGCGGCGGCGCTGGGCGCCGATGGCGTGGACCTGATCGCCGGGGCCATCGGCAAGACGCTTCCCGCCAGCGGAAAGCCGGACGGCGAGGATCTCCGCCGCGCCATGGGCGACCATGGCCGGGCGGAGACCGCCTTCCAGGGCACCGTCGGCACCTGGACCTTCGACGCGCGCGGGCAGGCGACCCTGCCGGTGATGATGGCGACCTACAACGGCCTGAACCCGGTGGCGGCGCTGACCCAACTGCAGCCGATCCGCGAGGCCGGCGTGTCGAACTTCCTGGAGGAGGTTACGCGCGGCCGGGCGCTCTACGTCAACGACCGCTTCATGTACAAGACGGACGTCATCTACACCGGCGTCCAGCTGCACGAGATCCGCGACCTCAGCCCGGACAAGAACGAGGCGACGCTGAATTTCACGGTCTGGTTCCGCTACCGCGGCGCCTTCAACCCGGCCGACGTCGTCTTCACCAACGCGGTCAAGCCGATCGACCTCGGCAAGCCCTACCGCGAGGAGCGGGGCGAGGTCACGACCTACGTCGCCTACAAGGTCGAGGGGCGCTTCGCGCTGAACTTCTCCGACCAGCGGCCGCCCTACGGCAGCCACGCGGTCGGCGTCAGCTTCCGCCACCGGACGCAGAACCGGAACAACGTGATGTTCGTCACCGACGTGCTGGGCATGTCGCTGGTGGACACCAACGATTTCGCGGAGAAGCTGAAGGCGATGGCCGCCGCCGAGGCCGCCTCCATCGCGGAGCCCGGGCTGATGGACCGGCTGGGCCGCGCGCTGGAGGGGGAAAGCGAAAGCTCCACCCTGCTCGACCAGCTGCGGGCGCGGCGGGTGCTGGCGCCGTCGCCCGGCTGGCGGCTGTCGCGCGCCTGGATCTCCCAGGACGTCGCCACGGTCAGCAGCGAGGGCGACCCCAACTACGTCGGCTTCGGCCGGCCGCAGCCGGACTTCTCCCGCGTCGACTTCGGCGTGGTGGCGACCCCCGACGCCCCGGCGGCGCGCGACTTCATCCACCGCGACTTCTTCGTCTACATCGCCATCTTCAGCGTCGTGCTGGCGGTCTTCGCAGCGTTCATGGACCGGCGCGACCGCGGCCAGTTCTGGAAGATCCAGACGCTGTTCATGCGCATCCTGTCCTGGCCGCTGCTGCTGATGTCGGTCGGCAACATCGCGCTGGACCAGGCGGTGGCGACGCTGCCGGCCAGCGGCATCGCCATGGTGGTGAACGGGTTCGAGGTGCTGTGGTGGATCGTGCCGGCCATCCTGGTCGACCGCACCATGGAACGCTTCGTCTGGACGCCGCTGGAGATCCGCACCCAGCGCAAGATCCCCGGCATCGTCCGCCGCTTCTCCAGCCTGATTGTCTTCGGCTTCGCCGGCTGCGGCATCATGGCCTTCGTGCTGAAGCAGCCGATCACCAGCCTGCTGGCCGCCTCCGGCCTCGTCGGCATGGTCGTCGGCCTCGCCATCCAGGCCAACATCGCCAACGTCTTCTCCGGCATCATCCTGAACATCGAGCGGCCCTTCAAGATCGGCGACAGCATCCAGATCACCGACGTCGTCCGCGGCGTGGTGGTGGACATGACCTGGCGCACGGTGCGGGTGCGCAACGTCGCCGGCTTCATCGTCGCCATGCCCAACGCCAAGGTGTCGGAGGCGACGGTCGTCAACTTCAGCGCGGTCGAGCGCGTGTCGATGCGGCTGGAGTATTTCGCCGACGCACGCCACGACCCCGGCCGCTTGGGCGGCCTGCTGACCAGCGCCCTGCGCGCCACCGACAAGGTGATGCCCAGCGCCACCGGCGGCCTGCCCTTCGTCCGCTACGACGGGTTCCGCGGCGTCAACGGCCAGTGGCTGTGCAAGTACAACCTGTTCTTCTGGGTCCAGGACCACGACGCCAGCTTTGTCGTGCCGGAACTGGTCTGGCGGTCCGTCTACCGCACGCTGGCCGATGCCGGCATCGACCCGACCCCGCCCGACCTGATGGAAGCCGGCGGCGCCATGATTGCGGCCAGCGGCCAGCCCACTCCGATCCCGGCATAAGCGAGACCCGTCCGATGAACCGCCCCATCCGTGTGTCCTTCGCCCTGGTCCTGCTGGCTGCAAGCGCCTGCGCGCCGCTGGGCTCCACCGACCCGTCGGGGGTGCTGGAGCGCGTCGCCGACGGCGACTACGACGTGGGCATCCGCTACCCGTCCAAGCGCACCCGTTACGTGATGATCGTGGACAGCGACGACGAGACGCTGGCCCTGACCAACCGCCCGGCCGGACGCGGCCAGGAGGACGCTTCTCCCGAACCGGCACAGCCGGCGGCCCCGCAGCGGAACGACCGCGTCCTGGCGCCCTGCGGCGAGGGGACTGGCAACTGGTACCGCCACACGCCGGCCGGCTACGTCTGCGCCGCCGCACCCGGCGCGGGGGGCTGACGGTGAAGAGTGCCGCGATGGTCATGGCCCTGTTGCTCGGCGGGTGCGCCTTAAACGCTCCGGATCGTACGCCCACCGCAGCGACGGACAAGCCGGCGCTGCGCATCTTGGCCGACGCCGACGCCAACGGGCGCCGGCCGGTGGCGCTGGACGTGGTGCGGGTCGCCGACGCGGACATGGCCGGGCGTCTCGACGCCTTGGACGCGGCGGCCTGGTTCCGCACCCGGACGGCGCTGGTGAAGGAGGGCGCGGGCCGCCTCGCCGTCACCTCCTGGGAGATGGTGCCGGGCCAGACCGTCCAACTGCACAGCCTGCCGCCTTTCGCCGCCAAGCCAGCCGTCACAGTCATCTACGCGCGCTACGCCACCCCGGGGCCGCACCGGCGGACCATCCCCGGCGCCCCGGCGCTGGAGATCCGGCTGGAGCGGGACGGCTTCACGGCACAACCAAACGCCATGGGGGAGACGCCGTGACCGCCATGCTCACCTCCCGACCCACTGTGTCCATGAACGCGGCGCAGCCGGGAATCCTGGCGCAGTTCCGCGCCTTCCTCGCCGACCTGAACGCCTGCTGCGCGCCGTCCCAGAATCCGGCGGCGGGACCGGCGGCCGACCGTCTGGTCGCGGCGCTGCACGGCATGACCAACGCGGCGACCTCCCACGGACCCGCCGCCCACGGCGCGGTGGTGAAGGCCGCCTTCGCCATGGCGATGCTGGCCGACCGCGCGCTGGCCCCGGTCAGGCCGGCCGAGGCGGTGGTCGCGTCCCGGCTGTTCGGCGCCAACGCGACCATGCAGACCCTGTTCGTGCAGACCGATGACCTGATCCGGCTGGGCAGCAAGGCTGACCGCGAGCTGGTCACCGTCTACCTCGCCACCCTGTCGCTGGGCTTCCCCGAGGACGCGGAGGCCGCGGCGCGGCGCCCGGCGCTCCACCGCATCGTTGTCGGTGAACGCGGTGAAACGCAGCAAGCCAGCCCCCATGCCAGCCCGGGCGCCTACGACCCGCCGGCCGGCGCGGTGCCCGGCCTGTCCTGGCCGACGGCGCGGCGCTGGTGGTGGGCGCTGGGCGGGACGGTGGCGGTTTTCCTGGTGGCCTCGCACCTGCTGTGGACCGGTGCCGTCGACGGCATCCAGCGTGACCTGCGCGGCGCCCGCGCCGCGGTCGAGGATATGGGGCTGTCATGGTCCTACTGATGCTGGCGGTGGAGCTGCTGTTCTCCTCCATCGGGGCGGCGATCGCCGCGATCGCCTCCTTCGCCGTTTTCATCCTGCCCTACGCTCTGGCGGCGCTACCGCTCTACATCCTCTACCGTGTCGTCCGCGCGCGCTGGCCCAAGCTGACCCGGCGGTTCCGGCGCGCGCCCAAGGCCAAGCCGTCCATCCGTCAGGCGGCCGCGACGCACCGCCCCCGGCCAGCAACCACGTTGCAGGTGCGGGCGGAGGCCCCGCCATCGGCGCGCGCGGCGAACGACACGCTGCCGCTCGCCCGCGTCTACGGCGAGGGGCTGGACATCCTGAAGCGGCAGATGCGCGGCCCGCTGCTGCGCGGCGAGATCCCGTGGTTCCTGGCCTTCGGCGTCGGCGGGCCGGCGCTGCTCGCCACCGATCCCACCCACGTCCGATGGCCGGAGGACGGCAACGGCGAGTTCGGCGCCTGGTGGTTCTGCGAAGGGGCGGCGATCCTGCACGCCGGCACCGATTCTTCCGACGGGGCGAAGCTGTCGGAATCCTGGCCGTCGCTGGCGTCGGCCATGCGCGCCCGGCCGATGCGCCGGCCGCTGGACGGCATCCTCATGATGGTCGGCGCCGACGAGCTGCGCGCCGCCGCGGAGCGGGAGGCGCCGCGCAGCGCGCTCGCCAAGCGGGCGGCGGCCCTGCGCGAGCGGCTGCGGTCCTTGCGCGACGACCTGGGCGTCGTCTGCCCGGTGCATGTGGTGGTCGTGCGGGCCGAGGCGCTGGACGGCTTCGCGGAGCTGTGCGCAACGGTGCCCTCGGCCATGCTGGACAGCGTGCTCGGCTGGACCAACCGGCAGGACTGGACTCTGCCCTTCGACCCGCGCCGGGTGGACGAGGCCTTCGACTCCCTGCGCGCCGATCTGGCGCTGCTGGAGGCCGACGCGCTCGCCGCCGGCACCGCCGGGATCCGGCTGCCTCTGCTGCCGGCCAGTCTGGAGACGCTGCGGCACCCGCTGGCGCTCTTCCTCGACGGGGCGCTGGGCGGCGAGGAGGGGGCGGAGCCCTTCCCGCTGCGCGGCATCGCCCTGACCGGCACCCACACGACGATCACCGGCGGGCGCCGCCCCGCCTTCGCGCGGGATCTGCTCCCCGGCCGCGCCTTCGCGGAATCCGGCTACGGCCGCCCGTCGGAGGCCGCTTTCCTGCGCGCGCGCACCCGACGCCGGCAGGCCCAGGGCGCGCTGGCCGCCTCCGTCGTCGGGCTGTCGCTCGCGGCGTGGCAGGGCGTGTCCGGCGTGTCGGCCGGGGTGCCCGCCGTCGCCGGGGCGACCGACGACCTGCGCCGGGCGCTGCTGTCGCGCGACGCCGCCCCGGACGCGGAAACGGTCGGCCGGGTGATCGCCGCCACGGTGCGCATGGAACGGGACCGCCTCGCCACGCCGCTGCTGCCGACCTCGCTGCTCAGCGGCTTCGACGAGGACAAGCGGCGGCTCGCCTCGGTGACCGTGCGCCGGGCGGTGCTGCGACCGATCCGCGACGCCCTGCTGCCCAGCCCCGTGCTGGCCGACCTGCCACCGGCGGCCGATGCGCGTCAAGTGGAGGACCTGCCGAGCTTCCGCCGGCTGGCCGCCCAGTTCGACCGCATCGGCGGCCGGCGCGACGCGCTGGAACGCTACGACCGCTTCCGCCGGTCGAGCGGCTTCGACGAACTGCTGGCCGTGTCGGAAAGCGTGTTCGGCGCCGTGCCCAAGCCGGCGACGGTCGCCACCGACGGCTTCATCACCCGCATCGCGGCGGGCGCCGATCTGCCGAACCTGGACGCCCGGACCATCGCGGCGGCGGTGCGCGCGGAATCCGTGCGGCTCGCCACCCCGCTGGCCGAGGATCTCTACGCCCGCAACCCGCTGCGCGTCCGCGCCCAGGCCCTGGCCGACCGCCTGCGCGACCTGCCGCAGCCCCCCTCCGCCGACGACGTCGCCGAGATCCGCCGGCTGGTGGAGGCGGTGACCGACGCCGCCGGCTGGCCCATCGCCGCAGCGCTTCGTGCGCCCTCCCACGGGTTGCCCGACGCCGTCAAGGTCGCCTTGCAGAAGGCCGCCATCGCCGAGCTGCCCGGCCGCGACCCCGTCGACCGGATTACCGAGGCGCTGGCGACAGCCGCGACCGACTCCCGCGCCGCACTGGCCGCGTTGGAGGCGCCGCCGGTCGGCCGCCTGTTCACCCTGCCGGACGACGGCGGAAACCCGGTGCCGGTCCCGGCGCTCGCCGAGCTGCCCACCGTCCTGGCTGCCCTGGTCCTGCCGGAACCGGTCGCCGCTCCGGTCGCCGAGCCGCCCGCCAAGGCGGAGCCGGTCAAGGCCGAAGCCCCCGCGCCGGAACCGGCCAAGCCGGCGCCCGCTCCCCCCAAACCCGTGGCGGAAGTCCCGGCGCCAGCACCCATCGTCCCTCCCCCGCCGCCCGTTCGGGCCGTAACCGCGCCCGCGGTGGCGATGCTTCCGGCCCCGACCGTTCCGGCCGTCCCGGACGGCGAGGCGGCCGTGGCGAAGCTCGCGGCGGGCTTTTCGCAGACGCTGGCCGGGCGCTTCCCCTTCGTGCGCGCGGACCTCGCGCGGGGCGCGCCCGACGCCGACCCGCAGGACGTGCGCCGCTTCTACCAGTCGCTCGACGAAAACCGTTCGGCCCTCGCCCGGCACGCCAGCGCCGAACTGACCGGCTTTCTGGAGAAGATGGAGGCGGCGCGGCCGCTGCTGGAGGCGGTCGCCAAGGCGGCGCCGGTCAGCGTCTCCCTCGCCTACGGCGTCAACCGCGGCCAGGAGATCGGGGCGGAGCACATCATCGACTGGTCCGTCCGCACCGGCGCCAGCGCGGTGGGGGCTGCGGCCGATGCCGAGCCGCTGGTCTGGAAGGCCGGGCAGCCGGTCCTGCTCAGCTTCCGCTGGGCCGCCGGTTCGCCCTACCGCCCGAAGAGCGCCGCCGCCAACGCGGCCGAGGCCGCCGCCGGCGACACGCTGACGCTGGTGGAGCGCGGCCCGTGGGCCCTCTTGCGCCTGCTGAAGGGCCGGACCGCAGGATCGGGTGCAGGCCGGGACGGGTCGGTCCTGCGCATCGCGCTGCCCACGCAGACCATCGGCGGGGCACCCGCCCGCGACACGGTGCTGTTCATGGCGGCCTCCGTCCGCGTCGGCGGACGCCCCTCCGCCCCCCTGGCGCTGCCCGACCTGCCGGCGCGCTTCCCGTCATGGTAGCAAATCTCTTTTCATAAAGAAAAACTACTGAAAAGGAATGTTACAAACCGTTGCAAAATACTGTTTCGTTGCACATGGCGCCGCGCTTTTGAAGAATCGTTTAATTCGTTGTTAAACACTTGACCTATATCAATGAGTTAAATTTCCGAACTGGGTCGGGCGGAGTCATTCAATCCGATTTGAAGCACAATGAGGACGATGTTCTTCGCCCTGACCTGTGTTCGGGAAAAGGCAACTCTTTTGCCAATCGGTCGATGTTTAATTGATGATTGGCAAAGCGTTTCCCGCGGGGGCGCTGCGCTCCCGACCGGCATGACGCAATACGTGTAATTTGTCTCGCTTTTGTCTCATATCGCAACCACCAACCGTTCCCTGAAAGGCTTCGGATCATGGTAGATCGCAAGAAACGCGCCCAGGACCTGATCAAGTACCACAGCTACGCCTCCGGCGCGTTCGGCCTCATCCCCGTGCCCGGCGCCGACGTCGCCGCGGTCAGCGCGGCGCAGCTCAACATGATCCACAAGCTGGCCAAGCTGTACGAGGTCGAGTTCGCCCAGGAGCGCACCCGCGCCATCGTCAGCGCCCTGCTGGGCGGCGTGATGCCCGGCGCGCTCAGCTCCAGCGTGCTCGGCTCCGCCGTGAAGGCCGTGCCGTTCGTCGGCTCCGTCCTCGGCATGGCGGTGATGCCGGCCCTGTCGCTGGCGGCGACCCAGGCGCTCGGCCGCGTGTTCGCCCAGCATTTCGAGACCGGCGGCACGCTGCTGGACTTCGACGTCGAGACGATGCGCGAGCATTTCCGCAAGGAATACGAGGCCGCCAAGGCGGAGAACGTCGACGCCGCCGTCGATGCTCCGCAGATGGATGGGCAGCCCGCCCAGAAGGCCGGCTGATCTTTCCAAAGCAGGACGCCGGGCGAATAAGGAACCATCACCGTGTTCGAGCTGATCTACATCGGACTCTGCCTGCTGGTCGGGTTTCTGGGAATCGGCCGTTGGGGCGGGTTCCTGCTCTACGCCTTCCTGGCGGTGGTGCTGACGCCGCCCGGCGCCCTCCTTGTCATGATCCTAACCTACCGCCGCAAGAAGCCGGCGAAAATGCCCAAGCCGGCGAAGGCGTGACGGCGGGCATGGCCAAGGCATCCAAAGTTTTTAGGGCGATCCGGCGGTTGCTTCCGGCGCTGCTGCTGGTCCTTCTCGGCACAGCCTCCCAGGCGCACGCCGAATACTGGACCATCGCGTCCGAGGACCATTTCCCGCCCTACAACTACACCACCAACGGCAAACGCACGGGCATCGACACCGAGATCGTCAACGCCCTGCTGAAGGAGCTGGGGGTGACCCCGGTCCACCGCCCGCTGGCCTGGACCGAGGTCGTGCAGGCGATGGACGAGAACACCGCCGACATCGGCTTCCAGTTCATCGCGTCGCCCGCCCGTTTCGCGCAGTACAACATGATCGGCCCGTTCCGCACCGGCACGACCGTCTTCATGGTGCGCAAGGATTCCGCCATCACCTTCGACCGGCTGGAGGATCTGGCGCCCTACCGGATCGGCGTGGTCGACGGCTTCTCCTACGCGCCGGACTTCGACGCCGCCACCTACCTGGAAAAAGTCCCGGCGAGCAGCAACGTGGTCAATTTCCGCCGCCTGACGCTCGGCCTCGTGGACGTCATCGTCGGCGACCTGCACGTGCTGAACCACATGGCCAAGCAGGATGGGCGGCTGAAGACCGTGCGCGTCCTGCCCAAGCCGGTGGGCCTGATCCCCCGCTACATCGCCCTGCCGAAGGCGCGCAAGGAGAAGGCCGAGCGGTTGCAGGCCGCCTTCGTCAAGCTGCGCGACAACGGCACGATCACGCGCATCGTCGACAGCTGGCTGGCGCAATGAGCAAGCGTAAACCTCCCGTCAGCAAACCCGCGTCGGCGCTGCTGCCGCTGATCGGGCTGGCCGACCGGCCCATCCTGACCCGGCTGTTCGTGACCGGCTGCACCGCCGCCGCCGCCAACCTGATCAGCCTGATGAGCCTCAGCGCGGAGCTGAGCGGCTGGATGCGGGGCGAGGTGCTGGACACCCCCTTCCTGATCTTCTGCCTGTCGCTGCTGGTCGGCTACGCCTTCAGCAAGCGCTTCGTCGGGCTGCTGCTGACCACCGCCTTCAGCGCGCTGGCCGAGGTGCGGCGGCGCTTCCTGCGCCACGTCACGCTGGGCAGCCACGCCGAGATCCTGGACCTCCAGGCCAAGCGCTCCTTCGACCTCGGCAACTACCATCTGGAGCGGATCGCGGCGCTGCTGCCGAACCTGTCCATCGCCGCCAACATGATGCTGGTGGCCGGCGTCGCCTACCTCTACCTGTGGACGCTGTCGACCGTCGGCGCCACGCTGCTGCTGGTCGCCGCCGTCTTCGTCGGCAGCTGGTACGTGCGGGAGGCGCAGCGGACCCGCGCGCTGCTCGGCGACGCCAAGGACCGCGAGCTGCGCATGCTCCAGGGCTTTTCGGAGCTGGTCGGCGGCAACGCCGAGATCAAGCTGGGCAAGGCGCGGCGCGACGAGCTGACCCAGGCGGTGGAGGCCGACATCGCGGGATGGGAGGAGCTGAAGCGCCGCCACGGCCGCAACCTGGGGGAGCTGTTCTCCTGGATCGCGACGATCATCATCGGCTTCTCCGCCGTCTTCGTCTTCATCTTCCCGCGCATGGGCGCGATGTCGGTGGCGGAGCTGCCGCTGGTGACCTCCGTCATCCTGTTCCTGGCGCGCCCGCTGTCGAAGTTCCTGAACGCCGTGCCCGATTATGTGGCGGCGGAGGACGCGGCCGGCCAGCTGGCGACGCTCCTCGCCACCATGCCGGCGGCGGAGTACGCGCCGTCGCGCCACGCCCGCGCGCCGCGCCGCTTCAGCAGCATCGAACTGCGCGGCGTCCGCTTCACCTACCCCGCCGGCCTGCGGCCGGAGCCCTTCACCATCGGCCCGGTCGACCTGACCATCCCGGCCGGCAGCGTCGTCGGCATCATGGGGTCGAACGGGTCGGGCAAGTCCACCCTGCTGCGGGTCATCCCGCTGCTGTTCCGCCCGGAGGAGGGCCACGTGCTGCTCGACGGGCAGGCGGTGGAGACCGACCGGCTTGAGTCCTACCGCGACCTGTTCTGCGCCGTGTTCCAGGACCACCACATCTTCACCCGGCTGCCGCAGGGCACCAGCTTCGACGAGGAGCTGTTCCGCGAGATGCTGGCCTACCTGAAGATCGACCGGCTGGTGCCGGAGACCGGCGACGGGCTGCTGAACCGCGACCTGTCCAAGGGGCAGCGCCGGCGCCTGGCGCTCGCCATCGCGGTGGCGGAGGGGCGGCCGGTCATCATCCTGGACGAATGGACGTCCGACCAGGACGCCGAGTTCCGCACCCGCTTCACCAACGAGATCATCGGCAAGCTCCAGTCGCTGGGCCGCACCGTGATCTTCGTGTCGCACGACGGCGACGTCTCGTCCGTCTGCGACGTCACCATCCGCATGATCAACGGGCGGATGAGCCTGCCGGCCGAAACCGCCGCGCCCCGCCCCGACACGACCCCTTCCACGGCCCGCCCCGCGGTCCTGGAGATGGAATGCCCGCAGGAGACCGCCTGACATGGCTGCCCAGGCCTTCGCCACCGACGACACTGATGACCTGCCGAAGCCGAAATCGCGCCTGCGGTCGCTGATGGCGCTCTGGTACGACGAGCACCGCCGGTCCCTGCTCTGCACGCTGCTGGTCGGTATCCTGATCTTCCTCTACTTCGCCCCGTCGATCGTGGTCTTCATTCCGGCCGGCCATGGCGGCGTGCTGTGGAAGCGCTTCCACCAGGGCACCCAGATGGCGCCGGCCCTGGCGGAAGGCGTGCACGTCATCTTCCCCTGGGACAAGATCGAGGTGTACGACCTGCGCCTCCAGGAGGACACCCGCTCCTACTCGGCCATCGCCAACGACGGCCTGAACGTCAGCATCGAGATCACGGTGCGCTACCGCCCCTACGCGGAGATGCTGGCCGCCCTGCACAAGAACGTCGGGCCGAACTACCTGGAGGTGCTGCTGGTGCCGGAGGTCGGCTCGGTCTCGCGCGAGATCGTGTCGCGCTTCAAGGCGGACGAGCTGTACGCCCACCGCCGCCTGCGCGTGCAGACGGAGGCCTTCGAGCAGGTCGCCGACCGCGTGATGTACGCCCAGATCGTCGGCGCCGAGGACGCGCCGAAGCCCGACGGGCGGACCAAGACCGGCTATCTGCTGATCCAGGACATCCTGATCCGCAACGTCTCGCTGCCCGACGCGATCATGGCGTCGATCGAACGCAAGATTCAGCAGGACCAGGCCGCGCAGGAATACCAGTTCCGCCTGCAGCGCGAGCTGTTCGAGAGCCAGCGCAAGCAGCTGGAAGGCCAGGGCATCCGCGCCTTCCAGGAGACGGTGCAGGCCAACTTGACGGAGAACTACCTGCGCTGGCGCGGCATCGAGGCGACGCTGGAGCTGGCCCATTCGCCCAACGCCAAGATCGTCGTGATCGGCAACGCCGCCAGCGGCGGCCTGCCGCTGATCCTCGACGCCGCTTCAGGCCAGAACGCCGCCACGGCGGTGGCCCCGGGCACGGGTCCGGCGGAGCTGTCCGCGCTGCCTCCCGGTGTCCATCCCGGCGCTCATCCCGGCGCGCCCCCGGCGATCCCCGGCACCGCGCTCGCCGCCGTGCCGACCAGCGTCCCGGTGCCGCCGGCCGCCCAGCTTCCGTCGCTGAGCGGGGACGGCAACCCCAACCAGACTCCGCCCAGCCAGATGCCCAGCCTGAACACCGGCGCCGCGGCCCCGGCCGGCAGCCATCCGGCCGCCACCCCGCCGACCCCGGCCGCCAAGCCGGAACCGCCCAGGGATGGCAAGGCAGCGGCGTCGGCGCCGATCCTGTCGAAGATGTCGCCGTCCCGCCTGCTCGACCTCATCCAGCCGAAGTGAGCCGGCGATGGACCTCTGGCGCCTTCTGAGACGCGACGCGCTGCGCAACCTCCAGCCGCTGATGCTGCTGGCCGTGCTGGCCGCCGCGCTCAACCTCGCCCTGCTGACCTCGCTGAACGACGCGCTTCTGCTGCTGGACGACCCGAACGGGCTGCAACGGCTGCTGATCATCTTCCTGCTGTCGTCCTTCCTGTGGCGGCTGGCCCAGGGCTGGATGATGAACGCGGCGTCCAAGCGCCTTCAGGCGGCGCTGGCCGTGCTGCGCGTGGACCTGCTGCGCCGCGCGCTGGCGGCCGACCTGCCGGACTCCATGGCGGTGGGCACCAGCCGCCTCTCCCAGGTCGCGGGGCCGGAGCTGCAACTGCTGGCCCAGGCGGTGCCGACGCTGGTCATCAGCTTCCAGTCGGTCGCGGCGATCCTGCTGTGCCTGCTCTACCTCGCCACCCTGTCGCAGGCCGCGGTGCTGATCGTGCTGGGCTTCCTGGCGGTCGGCGGCATCCTGATCGGCCGCTCGGTGATCCGGCTGGAGACGCTGTCGGAGACGATCCACGAGGCCGAGGGCGCCCTGTCGGAACGGTCGGACCACATCCTGCGCACCCTGCGCGAGTGCAAGCTGAACCGCCGGCGCAGCGCCAACGCGCTCGCCGACGCCACCGCTTGCGCGGAGGCCCTGCGCCGCGAGCGCCACAAGTTCGGCGCGGAGTACAGCCACTATTTCACCGTCAGCGAGCTGACCTACTACATGGCGCTCGCCGGAATCATCTTCCTGCTGCCGGCGATCACGACCACCGACGTCGCGACCGTCGTGCTGGCCGGCCACGCGGCGGCCTTCATCGCCTACCCGGTCATCACCATCGTCGCCTCCTACCCTTCCTACATCGCCGCCGAGACGGCGGCCCGTTCCTTTCTGGCGGTTGAGGCCGACCTTGGGGCGACGCCGCAGCTTCCCCGGCGCAAGGGCGCGCCGACGGTGGATTACACCGGCTTCGCCACCCTCGGGATGGACGGCGCCACCTTCCGGCACGCCGGGCGCGACGGCTCCGGCTCCTTCACGGTCGGCCCGGTCGACCTGACGGTGGAGCGCGGCAGCACCGTCTTCATCACCGGCCACAACGGGGCGGGCAAGAGCACGCTGGTGCACATGCTGCTCGGCCTCTACCCGGCCCAGCGCGGGTCCCTGCTGGTGGACGGCGCACCCGTGCCGGCCGACGCGCTGGCGTCATACCGCGACCTGTTCGCCGTCGTCTTCTCCGACAGCGACATCACCCGCCAACTCTACGGCGCGGTGTCGCTGGACGACGGCTTCGCGGAGGAGCTGCTGGACCGGCTGGAGATGTCCGACAAGGTCGCCATCGACGGCCGCGCCTTCACCACGGTCGAGCTGTCGCAGGGCCAGCGCAAGCGCCTCGCCCTGGTGGCGGCCCTGCTGGAGCGCAAGCCGGTGCTGGTGCTGGACGAGTGGGCGGCCGACCAGTCCCCCTATTTCCGGCGCAAGTTCTACCGGGAAATCCTTCCCTGGCTGAAGGCGCGCGGCATTACCGTGATCGCGGTGACCCACGACGACGCCTATTTCGACGCCGCCGACGTCCAGCTCCAGGTGGAGCGCGGCGGCCTGCGCCGGGCCGACGCGCCCGGCGTCCCGGCCCCAGACCTCATCCCCGCCCCGTAAGGCGGCACCCCCCACTCCATCCATTTCTCCCAGACGCGAGACAGAGGCTCACCATGATCCTTCTCACCGGCGGCACCGGCTTCCTCGGCGGTTCCTTCTATCTCGACGCCGTCAAGAACGGGACCGCGGCCGACTGCCTGCTGCTGATCCGCGGCGCGGACGAGGCGGCCTGCCGCGCCCGCCTGGCTTCCAACCTCGCCCGCTGCGTCGACCGCGCGACGGCGGAGGCCTACGCCGGCCTGTGCCAGATCCTGCCGGGCGACCTGCAATCGCTGGCGACCAGCACCGACCCGCGGCTGGACGCGGTGACCCACATCGTGCACGTCGCCGCCGACACCTCCTTCGACAGCCGCCATTCGGTGTGGCAGATCAACGTCGACGGCACGCTGGCGCTGGCCGGCCGCGCCCGACGGATGAAGCACCTCCAGCGCTTCCTGCACATCGGCACCGCCTTCTGCTGCGGCGAGACGCCGTGGCTGGAGATGGTGGAGGAGGCGCCGGCCCCCGGCCACGACACGCCGCACATCGTCGAATACACCCGCAGCAAGGCCGCGGCGGAGCGGGCGCTGGCCGCCGGATTCCCGGACCTGCCGATCGTCGTCTGCCGCCCGTCCATCGTGGTCGGCCACACCACGCTCGGCGTGCGGCCGAGCGCCAGCATCTTCTGGTTCTTCCGGCTGGTCGACCGCACCGGCGTGCTGCCCTGCTCGCCCGACGGCTTCATCGACATCGTGCCGGTGGACTGGGCGTCCGCCCGCCTGCACGACCTGCTGCGCAAGCCCGACCTGAAGCACAACCTCTATCACATCTCCGCCGGCATCGGCAGCCGCACGACCTGGGCCGACTTCGAGGAGGCCTTCGCCGCGCACGGGCACGAGGGTAAGCGCCCCTACAGCTTCTTCGACCCGAAGGGGCCGGAGGGCTGGCGTCCCTTCGACCGCGCCTTCCGCGCGGCCTTCCCGCAGCGCGACATCCTGCACCGGACGATGGCGGCCGGCGGGCGCAAGTACCACCGCTTCACCGCGCAGGACATCGCCTTCGACAACAGCCGCCTGCTGGCCGAAGGCTTCGCCCCGCCGCCGCGCTTCGCCGACTACATCGGCGTCTGCCTGACGAAGCCGAACACGACCATCGCCGAGCAGTTCGTCGACGACGCCGCCAGCTTCGAGTTCGACGAGGCGCTGACGGCCGCACCGGTGACCTCGCCCGTGGCCGCCTGATGCCCCTGCTGATCGCGACTCGCGTCGGCTCCAGCCCGATCCACGGGCTGGGGCTGTTCGCCGAGAAGGCGGTGCCGGCCGGCACGCCGATGTGGGCGTTCGACGCCCGCATCGACCGGCTGCTGGCGCCGGACGACTCCGTGCTGGCCGACTATCCGCAGGTCGCCCGGCTGATCGACTTCCACGGCTGCGTAATCGAGGGGGTCGGCGTCCTGCTGCCCGGCGACGACGCCCGCTTCCTCAACCATGCCGACGACGCCTCGGTCGGCCGGGCCGACCCGGCCGACTGGCGGCTGTTCGTCACCCGCCGCGCCATCGCCGCGGGCGAGGAGATCACCTGCAACTACGAGGACATCTGCGCCGACGTCCGCGACGCCGGGGCGGCCGCTTACTTGTCGGGGAACGCTGGATGAACCCGCGCCCCCTGCTGACCAGCGTCGTCGGCCCCACCGCCCTGACGCCTGAACTGCGCGCGGCGATGTTCGTCCTGCTCAGCGTCTGGTTCGAGGGCTACGGCGAGGATTACTTCAACGAGGAGCTGGCCGACCTCGACCACTGCGTCCTGCAACGGGACGCGGAGACCGGGGAGCTGGTCGGCTTCGCCACCGTCTACCGGCAGGAGTCGGAGATCGACCGCCGGACGGTCGGCGTCTACCACACCGCCCACTGCATCCTCCAGCGCCGCTACTGGGGATCGAACGGGCTGGTGCGGTCGATGGTCGCCGAGCTTCTGGACCGCGCGCGCGCCGACCGGTCGGGGCGCGTCTGGTATTGGAGCTACAGCGCGGTCGGCTACCGCTCCTACCGCTACATGCCGATGCTGTTCCTCCGCCACACGCCGCACGCCGAGGCGCCGCTGGGCGACTTCGACCGATCGGTGCGCGACTGGGTCGGGCGGGAATGCTTCGCCCAGTATTACGACGACGAGACCGGGACCGTGGACTGGAACTGGCAGGGCTACGGCCTGACCGAGGAAGCCCGCGCGATCAGCGAGGCCAAGCTGGACAGCCCGGCGCTCGCCCTGTTCCGCCGCCTCAACCCGCGCTGGGCCGACAGCGTGGAGATCCTCTGCCAGGCCCAACTGCACGACGACAACCTGACCCCCTTCGCCCGCCGCTGGTTCCCCGCGCGCCAAGCCGCCTGACACCCACACTCACACAGTCTGGAATGACCACCCCCATGCGCCCGACCGCTCCCGCCACCGCCGCCCTCGCCTGTCTCGCGCTGTCCGCCCCGGCCGCCGCGCAATCCGCCGCGCAGTCCGCCTTCGACGTCACCATCGGCGGCGACGCCTATGTCCAGGGCGCCTACGTCAACCAGAAGCAGGACAGCGGCCTGCGGTCGACCGAGTTCGCCAACCGCTTCCGGCTGGTCGTCACGCCGTCGGCCACCGCCGACAACGGGCTGACCTACGGCGCGCGCGTGCGCATCGTGGCCGGCAACGGCAACCCGGCGGTGTCGAGCACAAGTCTGGAGAACGACCGTGCCTTCCTCTTCGTCAACGGCGGGTTCGGCACGGTGCAGGCGGGCATGATCAACGGCCTGTCTGACGAATACGGCATGATCGGCCCCAACGTCGAAGGCGTGGCGGGCAGCCCCGACAGCAACGGGATCCTGTTCCTCAACGGCTCCTCCACGCTGGGCGCCCTGCCGCTTCCGGCGACCAGCCTGCGCACGCTCGTGGCCTACGACACCGGCACCAAGTTCATCTACATCACCCCGTCCTTCGCCGGCCTGTCGGCGGCGGTGTCCTACACGCCGCGCCTCGGCGACGCCAACAACACCGTCAACCGCCTGAAGCGGGATCCGCTGGGCAACGCCCCGTCCTTCCACGACATCGTGGAGTTCGGCGCCGCCTACCTGCGCAACGTCGACGACCTGACCATCGAGGCCAGCGCCTTCTACCAGACCGGCCAGGCCAACGGGCAGACCGACGGCGTCCTCAGCCAGGAATTCGAGGATCTGCGGTCCGTACACGTCGGGGCCAACGTCGGCTACGGCCCCGTGAAGGTGGGCGCCAGCTACGCCTACAGCGGCGACAGCGGCTACGCCAAAGGCCTCGCCCAGTCCCGCGCGCAGCAGAACCTGATTGTCGGCGCGCAGTATTCCTATGGACCGCTGCTGTTCGCCGCGAACTATCTGCGGGCGCTCGGCAACGACAGCGCGACCATGACAACCCCGGCCAAGGCCGACATCTGGCAGGGCGGCATCACCTGGACCGTCGCCCCCGGCCTGACGACCGGCCTGGAGTACGACTATGTCCGCTCCACCCTGTCCGGCGGAGCGGTGGGCGGCGGCGACCTGACGGACCGCGCCCACATCCTGATGCTCGACACGCGCATCGCGTTCTGACCGGCGGCCAAAATCCCCTCTCCCCTCTGGGGAGAGGGTTAGGGTGAGGGGGTTGCGCGTTTGCCGGACGTACCAAGGTGGCGGGCCCCCCTCACCCTGCCCTCTCCCCAGAGGGGAGAGGGTCGAACGGTCGCCCATGTTGACGCTGCCGCGACGCTTCGGCTAAGGTTCTTCATCGCCGGATGACGCTCTCCGAAGCGTTCCGGCCGTAAGCGTTCACGTCAACCAACGCACCCATCGACCGCCGTCCGGGCGGAGCGGGTGCGTTTGTCCGCACATCCCGCATCCGATCGAGCGACGGTCCTCATGCGGAGTGCGTGAACGTGCCTGCCCCCAATATCCCTGTCACGGACCGGCCCGATCCGGCCTACCGTCGCGTGGTCGCCCTGACGGGGACGCTGTTCCTCTCCTATCTCGCGGTCGCGATGGCGTTGCCGGCTGTGCCGGTGCATGTCGTGCAGGGGCTGGGTCTCAGCAACGCCTTCGGCGGGCTGACGGTCGGCATCGCCTTCCTGTCGACGATCCTGACGCGCAACCTCGCCGGCGCGCGCGCCGACCGGATCGGCGGCAAGGTCTGCATGCGGCAGGGCTTGGTCGTCTACGCGGCGGCCGGGCTGATCTGCCTTCTGGCGAGCTGGCCGCAGCTGCCCGTGGCGGGTGCCTACGCCGTGCTGATCGTCGGGCGGCTGCTCCTCGGCCTGGGCGAAAGCCTCGCCATGGTGGGGATGATCAGTTGGGCCATCGGGCTGATGGGCCACGCGCGGTCCGGCAAGGTGATGTCGCTGGTCGGTGCGGGGATGTACGGGGCCTTCGCGGCCGGCGGCCCGCTCGGCCTCGCGCTGCTGGATTGGGTGGGCTTCGCCGGTCTCATGGGTGTGTGCACGCTGTTGCCGTTGCTGGGACTGGCCGCCATCCACCCGATCCCGGCCGTGACGCCCCACGCCGGCCAGCGCGAGTCCTTCTGGCGGATCATCGGCCGAATTTGGCGGGCCGGGGCCGCCGTCGGGCTCCAGGGGGTCGGCTTCGCCGCCCTCGGCGCCTTCTTTTCCCTCTACTTCCTCAGCCGCGGCTGGCCCTATGCGGGGTTGGGCCTGACCTTCTTCGGCGTCGGGTTCGTCCTGGTCCGGCTGCTCTGCGGCCACCTGCCCGACCGGATCGGCGGGACGCCCGTGGCCATCGTCTCGCTCGCCGTGGAGGCCTGCGGGCAGTACCTGCTGTGGCTGGCGCCCGGTCCCGGGTGGGCGCTGGCCGGCGCCTTGCTGACGGGGCTCGGCTGCTCGATGGTGTTTCCGGCCATGGGTTCCGACATCGTCAAGCGGGTGCCGCCGCATCTGCGCGGCACGGCGGTCGGCGGGTTCGCCGCCTTCCAGGACCTCGCCTACGGAGCGACGGGCCCCCTGGTCGGCCTGCTGGCCGACTCTTCGGGCTACGCGGCGGTGTTCCTGATCGGCGGCCTCGCCGCGACCCTCGGGCTGGGAATGGCGGTGTCGGTGCACCGGATGGCGCGCGCGGCTGTGGCGTGACGCCGGAACCTTTTGACCACGGTCAAGGACGCCCGGCCGGCCTGCGCCGACTTTCCCGGCACAGGCCACACGGGAGGCGGGCGCCATGAACCAGGCTCAAGTCGGATTGCTGATCGTCACCCCGATGCTGGTCGGGGTGGCGTTTCTGCTGCACCGCCAGGGCGTGATGTCGCGTGGCGGCGTGGTGCTCGCCTCGCTGGCGTCGCTGGGTGCCGCCGCCTGGATGTTCTTCACCCAATAGGACATCGCCTGTCCTTCAGGCCGGCCGGACGCACCGGCTTGACCGCCGTCAAGGATAGCCAGACCAAATCAGTCAACTTTTGACGGGCAAGGACAGCGAACGGACCATCGGGACCAAGACCATGTCAGCGGCAGACAGCGCCTGCACCTGGACCTGGGCGGTGCTGGGTGCCTACGCCGCCGGCCTCCTCCGCTGAGCCACCGCTCCCTTCGCACTTCCCTCAATCCTTCCATCCCTGACAGAGGATCCCGAAGCCATGCCGACCACTTCCGCCGAGCGGACCGAGCCCGTCATCGACATCCAGGCCATCGCGCCCTACCAGCGCCACCAGATCATCATCGAGGCGGTGCACGGCCTCCCTCCGGGGGATTCCTTCACGCTGGTCAACGACCACGACCCGCGCCCCCTGCACCTGCAACTGCGCACGCTCTTCGGGAACGCCTTCACCTGGGAGTATCTGGAGCAAGGGCCGGAAACGTGGCGCGTCCGGATCGTAAAGTCGGCGCAGGCGGCACCCGTGGAGGACCGCAGCGGCTCCTGCTGCGGCGGCATGTGCGGCGGCTGAGCCGCAAGGCAGACGCGCAAAAAGCACGGGGACCGGCCGGCGCCGGTCCCCCTTTTCGTGTTTGGGTTTTCGTGTTTCGGCTTACCCCACCACCTGCCGGTACAGCGCGGGCAGCGCCTTGGTCAGGTGCGCGACATGCGGGAAGATGGCGTAGCCGCCGCGGCCGAACAGGTAGGGGAAATAGTCGCGCGCCTCGGCGTCCACGGTGATGCCGAACAGCGCCAGCCCCTGCCGGCGGGCCTCCTGGATGGCGACGCGGGTGTCCTCGATGCCGTAGCGCCCTTCGTAATGGTCGACGTCGTTGGGCTTCCCGTCGGACAGCAGGATCAGCAGCCGGTGGCGGTTCGGCCGCTCGGCCAGCCGCGCGGTCGCGTGGCGGATCGCCGCGCCCATGCGGGTGTAGTGGCCGGGCTTCAGCGCCTGAACGCGGCGCTGCACCTTGGACGACAGCGGCTCGTCGAAGTCCTTCACGGTCTGCACCCGGACCCAGCTGCGCTTGTTGGAGGTGAAGGCGAAGATCGCGTGGTCGTCGCCGCAGGCGTTCAGCCCGTTGGACAGGGCGAGCAGCGCTTCCTTCTCCACGTCCAGCACGCGGCGGCCGTCAACCCAGCCGTCCGTGGACAGCGAGGCATCGACCAGCACCGCGACGGCGAGGTCGCGGGCCGCCGTGCGCACCGCTTGGTAGACGCGGTCGCTGCCGGCCCCACCCGCGCTGTGGTCGGCGCGGCTGCGCACCAGGGCGGACAGGTCCAGCTCGTCGCCGTCGGGCTGGGCGGTGAACAGCGTGCGCTTCGGCCGCAACGCCTCGAACTGGCGGCGCACTTGGCGGATGCGGCGCAGCGCCGCCTCGTCGGGCACCCAGTCCTCGCCGTCATCGGGCGCCGGCTCCGCGATCACGCGGCAGTGGGCCTGATGATAGGCGCGGCGGCGGTGGTCCCATTCCGGGTAGCTGTGCTCGGCCACCAGCGGCGTCGCGTCCACCGCCGCGGGGGCGAGGTCCAGGTCCATCTTCAGGCGGGTGGAGGGTTTGCGCTGGTGCTCGGCCAGCGCGATCTCCTCCATGTCGTCGGCGGCCTGCTTGGCGCCGCCCTCGTCGTCGTCCTCGACCGAGCGTGGGATGTTCATCATCTCCGCAAGGCCAAGCAGCTTCTCGAACCGGTTCAGGATCAGCGGATCCTCCCGCTGCGTCTGGTCGCTGTCGCGCCGCTTGGCCTTGCGGCGCTGGCCGTCCCCTTCGGCCGCTTCAGCGGCGTCCCCCTCGGGGCCGTCCCCCGCTGCGGCGGCGGAGCCGGCCGGCGCGGGTCCGGCGACCTCGCCCCACAGCGGCACGGGCAGGAACGGCTTGTAGCCGACCGGCGCCGTGAAGCGCTCCAGCGGCACCGTCGGGTCCAGGATGGCTCCGCCCTCCCCGGCGCCCAGCAGCGCCAGAACGGCGGCTTCCACGGCGGCCTCGTCCTTCGGCAGGGCGCGCTTCGGCCGCACGATCAGCAGCGCCGCGCACAGCTCATCATGGAGGCGCGCCAGCCCCGGCCAGCGCGCCAGCACGCGCGCCGTCGTTGCCTGCGCCTGCCGCAGCGCCCGGACATCGGCCTGCAAGGGATCGGGCGGCGGCTCGCCCGCGGACTCCGCGTGGGCGAAGTAGGCAGCCAGCCACTCGTAGAGCCGTTCGTTCAGCGCGGCGTCGGGAAAGACGTCCAACACCGCGGGCAGCGCCAGGACGTCGCCGTCCAGCGTCGGCCGTTCCATCGCCTCGGCGCCGAGCCCGATGCGCTCCAGCAGGGCCAGCCGGTGGCCGGAGCTGGTCCGCGCCGCGGCGGCCAGCCGCACGCCGCGGTCGCCGCCCAGCCCGCGGAAGAACACGCCCAGCCGGGGCCGGATCGTCTCCAGCGCCACGGCGGCGTCGGGATGGCGCGGGTAGCTCGCCCGGCCGCCCATCAGGCGGTGCCAGTGGCGGCCGATGGTCTCCTCGGGTTCGAACAGCGACAGCAGCATGGCGGATCCTTTCGGCTTCTCAGCCCAACGCGATGTCGGCGACGCGCAGCAGCGCCTGGCGCACGTCGGCATCGTCGGTCAGCGGCTCGATCAGCGCGGTGCGGATGGCGCGTTCCGGCCGAATGCCGGAGCGGATCAGCGTGGCGCAGTAGACGAGCAGGCGGGTCGAGACGCCCTCCTCCAGGTCCTGGCCCTTCAGGTCGCGCAGCGCGCCGGCCAGACGGACCAGCGGGGCGATGCGGCCTTCCGGCAGGCCGCTCTCGCGGGCGACGATGGCGATCTCGGCCTCCGGTGCCGGGAAATCGAACTCGACCGCCAGGAAGCGCTGGCGGGTGCTGGGCTTCAGCGCCTTCAGGACATTCTGGTAGCCGGGGTTGTAGGACACCACCAGCATGAAGCCCTCCGGCGCCTCCAGCAGCTCGCCCGTGCGGTCCAGCGGCAGCAGGCGGCGGTCGTCGGTCAGCGGGTGCAGCACGACGGTCACGTCCTTGCGCGCCTCCACCACCTCGTCCAGGTAGCAGATGGCGCCCTCGCGCACCGCGCGGGTCAGCGGGCCGTCCACCCACACCGTGTCGCCGCCCTTCAGCAGGTAGCGGCCGGTCAGGTCGGCGGCGGTCAGGTCGTCGTGGCACGACACGGTGTAGAGCGGCCGCCCCAGCCGGGCCGCCATGTGCGACACGAAACGGGTCTTGCCGCAACCCGTCGGGCCCTTCAGCAAAAGCGGCAGGCGGTGGCGGAAGGCGTGCTCGAACAGCTCGCACTCGTCGCCGACCGCCTGATAGTAGGGGATGTCGAGGTCGTCCGCGACGGCCTTCAAGGCGCTGAGAGGCATGGGAATCTCCTGTACGGATCGATCCCCCTCTCCCCCCTGGGGAGAGGGTTGGGGTGAGGGGGTCCCGCATTTGCCGGACGTCCGGCCCACGGGCATGGGCCCCCCCCCCCCCCCCCCCCCCCGGGGGGGGGGGGCGTATTTGGGGGGGCGCGCCCCGGGGGGGGGGGGGGGCCCCCCCCCGGCCGGGGGGCCACCCGGGCCCCC
>NZ_JAGINP010000026.1 GCF_017876155.1 Azospirillum rugosum | reverse complement strand
CCACCCTCACCCCAAACCCCTCTCCCCTCAAGGGAGAGGGGCTTTTTCTCCACTGTATCAGCCACTTACCGCAATGGCGAAATGTGTGCATACCGTAGCGCCTTCGCGGGGATGACGATGGAATTTCTGCGTTCATAAATCCAAAGGTGCTCACGCGACCGCCCGTTCCTCCGCCGCGCCGGGGCGCGGGCCGATCACGGCGGTCACGTTGCGCTGCCGCCAGACGCCGGGCGGGACGCCGGCCAGGCGGGTGAAGGTGCGCGTGAAGTGGCTCTGGTCGGCGAAGCCGCAGGCCAGCGCGATCTCGGCCAGCGTGCGCGCCCGGTCCTGCATCAGGGTCTTGGCGTGATCGACGCGGCGTTGCAGCAGCCACTGGTGCGGGGTGGTGTTGGTGGTCCGCCGGAAGGCGCGGACGAAATGGCCGATGGACAGCCGGCATTCGGCCGCCAGGTCGGCCAGCCGGATCTCCCCGTCCAGCCGGGCCGCGATCATCTCCTTGACCCGGCGTTCCTGCCAGGAGGCCAGGGTCCCCGCGGTCCTGGACGAGGCCAGCCGGCCATAGGCGGCGACGATGTGCGTCGCCAGCGCGCAGCTGACATGGTCGAGGAACAGCAGGCTGATGCGCTCCGGCGTGGCGAGCGCCGGCAGCATGGCCGCCGCCATGGCGGCGATGGTGCCGTCGTCGACGCTGCCGCTCGGCTCGATGTCCAGATCCTCCAGCTGGTCCCGCCGGCTGTCCGGGAAGATCGTCTCCAGCACGACACGCGGCAGGTGGAAGGTCATGGTGTCGAAGGCGGTGTGCATCTCGCAGTCGATGCAGCGGCGGTAGTCGTGGATGCTCGTCAGCCCGGCGATGTTCCGCGGCTTGTTCACCAGCTTTCCGTCCACCCGGATGTCGGAGCGGAAATGCGTCAGGTGATGGCTGACCAGAAAGGCGTCCTCGATCTCCGGACGGTCGTAGGGTCCGAGGCCGTCGGTGTCGCAGCGGACCCGGGCGATCCCCACCATGCCCCGTCCGATCCGGCGGACCAGGACCTTCGGCTGGTTGGCGACCGGGATGAAGCGAAGGTCGAGATTGCTGCGCGCGGCCGTGGCCATGGTTGTCCCCCGTTGCGTCGCCTTGGGTAGGCTGTCCGAACTCCCCACAGATCCCCGCTTTACGGGGGCCGCCTTGCGGAACGGCGGCGGTCTGCTTCCTTTTGCCAAAGGGTAATCGGGGGGCGGGGCGTTGCGCCATTGAGCGCAGATCGCTTTTCACCGTGACAAGGTAGAGCGGACCTAGACCTTGGTATAATCGGGAATCCTGGCACGAACGGGCGCCCGGTTCCGGATCCGATCGGACAAGCCGGGCCCACATTGGACAAGACCACCGGGACCGCCCCCGCCAGACTGCCCGTTCCCGCCCACAGCCTCATCCTGGAAACGGTCGTCCCGCATGTCGCCTTCCGGTCAGTTCGAACTCGTGCTTGGGTTGATGGCGGCGGTGGTGGTGCTGGAGCTGGCGGCGCACCGGCTGCGCCTGCCGCCGTCGGCGGTGCTGGTGGTCGGCGGCATCGCGCTGGCGCTGGTGCCGGGCCTGCCGGACATCACGCCCGATCCCGACCTGACGCTGCTGCTCTTCCTGCCGCCGCTGCTGTTCGCCAGCGCCTACTTCACGGTGTGGAGCGACTTCCGCGCCAACCTGCGCATCATCCTGCAGCTGGCCGTGGGGGCGGTCGCCTTCACCACCCTGGCCGTCGGGCTGGTGGCCCATCTGGTGATGCCGTCGCTGCCCTGGGCGGCCTGCTTCGCGCTGGGCGCCATCCTGTCGCCGCCCGACGCGGTGGCGGCCAACGCGGTGCTGAAGGGCCTGCCTCTGCCGCCCCGGCTGGTCACCCTGCTGGAAGGCGAGAGCCTGGTGAACGACGCGACGGGGATCGTGCTGTTCCGCCTCGCCGTCACCGCCGGGCTGACGGGGAGCTTCGAGGCCGGGCCGGCGGTCGCGGAGTTCCTGTGGCTGGCGGTCGGCGGCGTGGCGGCCGGGGTCCTGTTCGGCCAGGGGGCCGCGCTGCTGCTGGGCCGCCTGCGCGACGTGTCGCTCAGCATCGTCGGGACCTTCCTGGCCGCCTGGGGCTCCTATTTGGCCGGGGAGGCGCTGGGCGTGTCCGGGGTGCTCGCCACCGTCGGCGCCGGGCTCGTGATGGGCTGGCGCCAGCACGCGCTGTTCTCCGCCCTGGTGCGGACCCACGCGCACGCGGTGTGGACCCTGGTGGTGTTCCTCCTGGAATCGCTGGTCTTCATCATCATCGGGCTGTCGCTGCGCGGCGTGCTCGGGCGGATGGCGGAAGGGGGGACGGCCCTGACCAGCCTCCTGCCGGCGATCGCCGCGATCGCCGCGACGATGATCCTGGCGCGCTTCGCCTGGATCTTCCCGTCGACCTACATCCCCCGCTTCTTGCTGCCCGGCCTGCGCCGCCGCGATCCCTACCCGTCCGTCGCCGTGCCGGTGATCATGAGCTGGGCCGGGATGCGCGGCGTGGTCAGCCTGGCCGTCGCCCTGTCGATCCCGGAGGCGTTCCCGGGGCGCGACGTTATCCTGGTGACCACCTGGGCGGTGATCCTCGTCTCCATCCTCGTGCAGGGGACGACGCTCGCCCCGCTGGTCCGCGCGATGCGGCTCGGCGGCTTCGCGTTGGAGCGGCGGCCCACCCTGTCGGAGCCGGAGGCCCGCGTCCGCATGGCCCAGGCCGCGCTGGAGGCAATGCGCAAGCGCTCCCGCACGCTGGACGGCGGGGAGCGTCACCCCCGCCTCGTCGAGCAGTACAGCCACCGGGCCGAGATGGCGGTGCGCTTCAGGGACAGCAACGGCAGCCTCGCGGACGACCGGCGGGAGCATTTCGCGGCCGTGCTGACCGCCAACCGCGCCGCCCGGGCGGAGATCCTGGCGCTGCACCGCTCCGGCCGCATCCACGATTCCGTCCTCCACCGCCTGGAGGCGGAGCTTGACCTGGAAGACCTGACCGCCGAACGCGTCCTGTCAGAAACCGAGGACGGTGGCTGAGGGGCGCTAATCCCCTCTCCCCTCTGGGGAGAGGGTTAGGGTGAGGGGGTTGCGCTTTTGCCGGACGTACCAGATGGCGGGGCCCCCTCACCCTCCCCTCTCCCCAGAGGGGAGAGGGTTGAACGGCCAAATGCGACAGCCCTGCCGACGGCCTACGCCCCCTCGGCCTGCGGGACCAGCGTGTCGACGATGCGGACCAGGTCCACGACCGACCGCGCCTCCATCTTGCGCATGGCTTGGCCGCGGTGCAGCTTCACCGTCGCCTCGCTGAGGCCGAGGTCGCCGGCGATCTGCTTGTTGCGCAGGCCGGACACCACCATCAGCGTGATCTCGCGCTCGCGCGCCGTCAGCGTGTCGAAGCGGGCGCGGTGCAGGACCAGCGCGCGTTCCTGGTCGCGCCGCGCGCGGTGGCGGGCGATGGCCGCCTGGATGGAGTCCAGCAGCTCCTGGTGATGGACCGGCTTGGTCAGGAACTCGAAGGCGCCCAGCTTCATGGCGCGGACCGACATCGGCACGTCGGCGTGGCCGCTGATGAAGATCACCGGCAGGCTGTTCCCGGACTTGGCAAGCTCGGCCTGGAAATCCATGCCGCTGCGCCCGGGCAGGCGGACGTCCAGCACCATGCAGCCGACGTCGATGGACGGCCGACCATCCACATACTGCTGCACCGACGCGAAGCTTTCCACGCGGAGCCCCACGGAATCGAGCAGCCCTTCCAGCGCTTCCCGGACCGCCTCGTCGTCGTCGATGATCACGACGGTGGCCGTGGCGGCGGCGGTGGCGGTGGCATTGCCCTCGGCTTTCGTCCCCATCAGCTCTCTCCCGCTCCACCGGACGACACCGGCAGCACGACCTCGAACACGCTGCCGCTGGGGGTGCCGCGCGCCGCGGTCAGCTGCCCGCCGTGGAGTTCGACGATCGACCGGCTGATCGACAGGCCCATGCCCAGGCCGTCGGCCTTCGTGGTGTACAACGCCTTGAACAGGACGTCGACGTCCGTTTCCGCGAAGCCGACGCCGCTGTCCTCGACGCGCACGCGGATGCAGCCGTCCTCGGCGCTGGTGGTGATGCGCAGCCGGCGGTCGGCCACCGTCGGCGCGTCCATCGCCTCGATGGCGTTGGTCACCAGGTTCAGCATCAGCTGCTGGAGCTGCACCCGGTCGCCGTGCACCCAGGGCGGCCCGCGGAGCAGGTCGGTCTCCACCGCGATCCGCGCCCGCCGCAGCTCCGCCCGCACCAGCGCCAGCGTGTCGGCGATCAGCGCGCTGATGTCCACCCAGCCGGGGTCGGCCGGGGTCCGGCGGGCCAGCGCGCGGATGCTGCGCACCACGTCGCCCGCCCGCTGGGCGTCGCGCACGATGCGCTCGACCACGGCGCGGGCCTTGGACAGGTCCGGCTTCGCCTTCGACAGGTGCTGGAGGCAGGTGCCGGCGTTGGTGACGATGGCCATCAGCGGCTGGTTGACCTCGTGCGCGATCGCCGCGGCCAGTTCCCCCATCATGGTCAGCCGGCCGATCTGGGCGAGGTCGGCCTGCGCCTTGCGCAGCGCCTCGGCGATCTGCCGGCGCAGCGTCAGGTCGCTGAACACCAGGATGGCCCCGGCCACGTCGCCCCGGTCGTCGATGATGGCGGAGCAGCGCTCCTCAACAACAATGCCGGGCGTGGAGACGTTGGCCGCCCCGCCCGCCGCGCAGCGGGGCAGCAGCCTGGACAGCCGTTCCGGCGGCGCCAGGTCGCGGCTGCGCAGGACGAGGGCTGCGAAATCCTCCAGCGGCTCCTGCGTTTCCTCGTCGATCACGGCGAAGACGGCCGACAGGGGCTGCCCCACCGCCTCCGCCGCGGTCCAGCCCGTCATCGTCTCGGCCACCCGGTTCATGAAGTCGACCCGGCCCCGCCCGTCGCACAGGATGACGCCGTCGCGGATGCTGGCCAGCGTGGCGGCGTAGCGCCGCTCGCCCAGGCGCAGCTTGGCGTCGCTGGCGTGCTTGTACAGCGCCATCTGGATGACGGTGCGCATCTGCGGCTCTTCGAACGGCTTCAGCAGATAGCCGAAGGGCTCCGTCATGCTGGCGCGCTGCACGGTCTCGTCGTTGGCGTAGGCGGTCAGGAAGACGACCGGGATCTGGTGGGCGTCGCGGATGCGCCGCGCGGCCTCGATCCCGTCCATCTCCCCCTCCAGCCGGATGTCCATCAGCACGAGGTCGGGCTGGTGGCGGTTGGCGAGCTGGATCGCGTCCTCGCCGCTGGCGGATGTGCCGACCACCACATGGCCCATGCGGGCGAGCTGCTCCCGAATATCGCGTGCGACGACGCGGTCATCTTCAACGATCAGGATGCGGGCCGCGATCATTCATGTCCCCGGTTGCGACCCTTCAAAGGAAAGGTGACCACGAATTCGGTGCCTGTGCTGGAGCTGTATTGTAGAGTTCCGTGCAATTGGCTGGTCAAATCATCAACAAGTTGCAGTCCGATGGTGTCCAGACTATCGGGATCATGATCGTCCGGCAAGCCCACGCCGTCGTCGCGGACGGAGAGGCGCCCCTGCTCCCCTTCTGCGGTCAGGGCCGCGGTAAGGGAAACGCGCAAGACCCCGCGTCGGCCGGCCGGGAAGGCGTGCTTCAGCGCGTTGGAGACCAACTCGTTCACGATCAGGCCGCAGGGCACCGCCCGGTCGAGGTCGAGCTTCAGGTCGTCCAGCTCGGTCTCCAGCCGCACCGCCCCGCCGTGGGAGGCGTAGGCGCGCAGCAGATGGGCGCACACCGATTCCAGATGGGCCCGCATCGGCACCCGCGCGAAGTTGCCGATGCGGTACAGGTTCTCGTGCACCAGCGCCATGGAGCGCACCCGGTCGCGGCTGTCGGCGAACAGGGCGGCCACCGCCTTGTCCTCGATCCGGTTGGCCTGGAGGTTGAGCAGGCTGGTCACCAGCTGGAGGTTGTTCTTGACCCGGTGGTGGACCTCCTTCAGCAGCGCCTCCTTCTCCTCCAGCGTCGCGTTCTCCAGGGATGTCGCGGCCTGCGCGCCCAGCAGCGTCAGCACGTTGACCCGCTTGGGCGTGAAGGCGTGGGTCGCCAGCGTGTTCTCCAGGTGCAGCAGCCCGACGACCCGCCCCTGGCGGACCAGCGGCATGCACAGGATGGAGCGCGCCGCGGTGTCAAGGACATAGGGATCGGCGGAGAAGGGGCCCGTCGCCCGGGTGTCGTCGACGATCACCGTCTCCTGGTCGCGGATGGCGCCGTGGATCATCGCGTGCGGCAGCGGGACCCGCTCCACATCCTCCTGGACGAGGCGGACGGAGACGCCGTCGGGGCCGGTCGCCGCCTCCGCCTCCACCCGCAGCCGCTCGCCGCGCGCCAGGATCAGCAGCCCGCGGCTGGCCCCGGCATGCTCCAGCACCAGGGTCAGCAGCGTGGCGGTCAGCTGCTCGACGCTCGCCTGGTCGGACACGGCCCGCAGGGTGTCGAGCAGAGTCGCCAGGTCCACGCCGTCGAAGCCGCCGGGGGGTCCTGCCGCGGCCGGGTCGCCCCGCTCCCCCAGAAGGGCCGGGTAGCGCTGGTCGAGCTGCCGGACCTTGGCCGTCGCCCCCCAGCGGGCGTAGCAGCCCCGCGCCTCCCGGATGCTGGCGAGTTCCAGGGTCGGCACGCCCAGCCGGCGGTAGAAGGCGGCGGCGCGTTCCTGGGCCAGCGCCTCCACATGCGGCAGGGCGGTGCGCTGGGCGGCCTGCACCGCCCGGTCGTAGCCGCGCATCGCGTCCTCCGTCCGGCCATCGATCCGCGCCGCCTCCGCCTCCACCAGCTGGAAGCGGGCCTCGAAGCTGTCGGGGCTGTGGCCCGCCCAGGCGCGCAGCTGGTCCCGGTGCCGCGCCAGCGCCGCGGCGTGACGGTCTCGCTCCTCGTCTGAAGCACCATCCATCGCGCCCGCCCGCGCCAGCGCCGCGTGGAACTGGTAGGAGGCCATCTCCAGATGGCCGGAGGTGGTCCACAGCAGCCCCTCCGCCCGTTCCGCGGCCTCCACCGCGCCGGCCATGTCGCCGGCGACGCAGCGGAGCTGGAGCGTGCGGATCCAGTGCCAGCAGGTGGCGATATCCAGGCTGGGGTTGGCGAGCAGCCGCGCCTCGAACGCCGCGTTGTCGAAGCCCGGCCCGTCGAAGGTCCCCAGCCCGTGGGTCAGCCCGCGCAGCGCCCGCACCATCTGGAGCTGGGTGGTCAGGATGTCGGCGCACAGCCCGAACTTGACCTGCCGGACATAGGCCATCCGCGCCTCCGCCGTGCGCTGGACGGTCGCCAGCGGGTCGCCGGCCGCGATCATGCTGGTGACCAGCGTGACGCTGGTGAAGCCGCCGTAGGTGACGTCGCCGGCCTCCCGCGCCTCCTCGAAGGCGCGCAGCAGGAGCGGACGCTCGCTGCGCACGTCGCGCGTCCAGGGCACCACATGGTAGGCGAAGGTCATCAGCACCCGCGCGCGGTAGCGGGTCCGGCCGTGGCGCTCCGCCAGGTCGTAGCCGAGCCGCCCGAAGTCGTAGCCGGCGGCGTAGTCGCCGAAATAGGGCCCGGCGACCATGCCGAGATAGGCGAAGCCGAGGGCCGAGGCGTCGCCGGCGCCGTGCTGCAAGGACAGGTTCGCCATGCGGCACAGGATCAGGCAGACCAGGTTGCGGTCGCTGAAGAAGGCCGGCGGAAGGGCGGCGGCCAGCACGTCCAGCGTCGCCCGGCGGTCCGGGTCGTCGATCCCGGGAAGCCCGGCCAGCGACGCGATGGTCCGGTCGCCGATGGCCTCCCGCAGCCGCGCGTATTCCCGGTGGGCGAGGTCCGCGGGCGGATGCGCCGGCCAATCGATTCCGACGTCGCGCAGGTAGGCGAGGCAGCTGTCGATCGCCCGGTCGCTGCGGTCGATGGCGGTGTAGAGGGTCACCAGGAGTGCGGCGATGGCGGCGCGGTCCGGCGGTCCCTCCGCCCGCCCGACGAGGTCGAGCAGGCGCTGTTCGGCCGCCTGAAGGTCGCCGCCCAGGAACTCGCACTCCGCGCGCAGCAGCTCCAGCGCGAAGCTCAGGCGGTGCTGCCGCTCCCAGCGCTGGTCGTCGAGCAGGGACAGGCCGCCCAGCACGTAGGTGAGGGCCGACCCGTGGGCGCTGGTCGCCTTCGCCCGCCGGCCGGCGGCGAGGTAGAGTGCTGCGACCTCCGCCCGCTCCCCGTCGTCCACCACCAGGGGCAGGCAGCGGTCGTACTGGCCGACCAGCTCGAACAGCCGCTCCCCCGCGAGGTCGTCGCCGAAGCCGCGGCTGAGCGCGCGCGCGATGTGGCAATGGAGGGCGCCCCGCTCCTCCTCCGGGACCAGGGCGTAGGCGCCCTCCTGCACCCGGTCGTGGAGGAAGCGGTAGCCATCCTCCGTCCGCAGCAGCAGCCCTTCGGCCACGACCGCGTCCAGGGACCGCTCGACCTCGGCGGCCGGCACGCCGGCGGCGGTGGCCAGCGTCGACAGCCGCACCGCGGCGCCCAGGCCGGCGAAACGGGCCAGCAGGGTCCGCGCCAGCGGCGGAAAGCGGCCGAGCCGTTCGGTCATCAGCGTGGCGATGCTGTCGCCCGACCGCGCCGCCTCGATCGTCGCCATGTCCCAGCGCCAGCGCCGGTCGGCGCGGTCGAAGCGCAGGCGGCCGGAGCGCTCCAGCGCGATCAGCAGCTGCACGGCGAAGAAGGCGTTGCCGCCCGTCCGGCCGTGCAGCAGGCCGGCGAGATCCGCCACCTCCTCCGGCCGGCGGTCCAGGCTGTCGGCGATCATCCGCCGCAGGTCGGCGGGGGAGAGCGGCGCCAGCGTGATCTCCTCCCGATCAATCTCCTGGGGGTCAATCTCCTCCCGGTCTGGGTCCGGCCCGGCCGCCCGCACCCGCTCGATCAGCGTTTCCAGCGGGTGGCCGGGGCCGACCTCGTCGCTGCGGTAGGCGCCGACCAGCAGCAGATGGCCGGGGCCGCCGTCGGCCAGCAGCCGGTCCAGCAGGTCGAGCGTGGCGCGGTCCAGCCATTGCAGGTCGTCCAGGAACAGCACGAGCGGGTGTTCGGGCCGGGCGAAGACCTGCAGGACCCGCCGGAACAGCCGGTCGAAGCGGTGCTGCGCCTCCTGCGGCGGCAGGTCGGCGACCGCCGGCTGGTCCCCGATCAGCAGCGCGAGGTTCGGGGCCAGCACCGTCATCAGGGCGCCGTTGCCGCCCACCGCCTCGCGCAGCGCGCGCCGCCAGTGGTCGCGCTGCGGGGCCGGCTGTTCCAGGATGCGGTCGACCAGCGCCCGGAAGGCCTCCGACAGGCTGGCGTAGGGAAGGTCGCGCCGGCTCTGGTCGAACTTGCCGGCGACGAACAGCCCGCGCGGCGGCACCACCTGCCCGCGCAGGGCATGGACGACGGAGGACTTCCCGATGCCCGACCGGCCGGCGATCAGGACGACGCCCATCCGCCCCCGCTCGGCGACGCGGTCGAAGGCCGCGCGGAGCGTGGCGACCGGCTGCTCCCGCCCGTACAGGGTGGAGGGGGGGCGGAGGCCTTCCGGCAGGTCGCGCCGGCCGACGGAAAAGCGGGGGACGGATCCGCGCGTCTCCCACGACCGCAACGCGTCGGCGAGGTCACGCGCCAGGCCGTCGGCGGTCTGGTAGCGGTCCTCCGCCGTCTTGGCGAGCAGCCGCAGCAGGATGTCGGACAGGAGCGGCGGCAGGTCGGGACGCTGCACCTCCGGCGGAATGGGGGGACGCGCCAGATGCGCGTGGATCCACTCCATCGGCTCATGCGCGTTGAAGGGCAGCGCCCCGGTGAACAGCTCGTACAGCGTGACGCCGAGCGCGTAGAGGTCGCTGCGCCGGTCGACCGGCCGGTTCATCCGCCCGGTCTGTTCCGGCGCCATGTAGGCGATCTGGCCGGGGAATTCCGCCACTCCAGAACCGCCCGACGGCCCATTCGGCAGCGCGGCGGAGAGCGCGCAGGCCCGGCCGAAGCCGGTCAGCCGCACGGTCCGGTCGTCCCCGACCATCAGGTTGAACGGCCGCAGGTCCCGGTGCAGCAGCCCGCGCCGGTGCAGCTGCCCGACCGCCTCGGCGGCCCGCAGCGCGATGGTCAGCCTCTGGCCCAGCGGCATCGGCGCCGTCGCGAGTTCCGACAGCGGCTGCCCGCCGGGATCCGCGAGGGTGAGCGCCTCCGCCATCCCGGCCGGCGCGTCGCCGGGACGGCCCAAGTCGAGCGGCTTCACCGCCCAGGCGGGGTCGAGCCGGTCGGCGAGGTCGTGCTCCCGGCGCAGCCGGGACAGCGTGTCCGCGATCCGGCCACCTGCCATCAGGCCGTCCGGATCCGCCATCCTGACCAGGAAGGGAAAGGGCTGCCCCGGCCGCGCCACCCGCACCAGCCAGGTTTCGCCATCGTTCCCCAGAACGTCGTCACCGGGACCGACCATCCCCGGACGCTCCACGCTCACACCCATGCACCGGCCTTTCCCATGGGCGCTCCCGGCGCCCCGTCGGCGCCCATGGTAGCGCCATTCCGGAACGCGGGGGGACTCTCTGTTGAGGAGGCGCGGTCCGTCCATTCCGGAGCAAGTCCTCGTCGCCCGTCTCCCCCGCCTGTGTCAGTGATTGTGGGCACGTTTCCAATCAATGCCGCGGCGGCGCCAAGTCATGGCGTGCGCCGCGCGGCGCCATGCGCGGCCTGTTCCGCCCGTGGCCTTACGACGACGGGGGGTTGCGCATGCCGGCCGTGAAGCTTGCCGAAATGGACTTTTCCGATGGCCTGAAGACGAAGCACCTGAAGGTGCCGGCCATGAAGGCCACCGTCGAGCTGAAGGACATCCCGAAGGACCTCCAGAAGGCCATCGACAAGGACAAGCTGATCGTCCAGAACCTGGTCGCGGTGGCCTACGAGCAGCTGAACTCGTCCCGGAAGGACATCCACGGCGCCCTGAAGGACTTCGACGCCAACCTGGACAAGAAGCCGCCGGCGAGCGAGAAGGAACTGGCCGACCGCGAAAAGACCATCAACGTCCTGTGCAAGCAGATCGCCGACGCCCAGGGCGGCCTCGCCGTCAAGGCGGTGGAGAAGGCCTGGGCCAGCTACGTCAGCAAGAAGAAGGACCTGGCCAAGTTCAAGCTCCAGTTCGGCTGGAAGATGGTGCAGGGCTCCATCAGCATCCTGGCCGGCACCGTCTCTGTCGCGGTGAACATCGCCGGTGCGGCGGCCAGCGCCGGCGGGGCGACGCCCGTCGCCATCCTCGGCATCTGCGCCACGGTCGGCAGCATGGCCAAGACCGCCGTGTCCATGGCGGCGGAGATCTACACCTACGCCCGCGACATCGAGAAAGCGGAAAAGGACCTGCGCGCCACCGACGATACGCTGGCCGACGCCTACAGCAGCGGCACGCTGACCGCCAAGACGACCGCGCGCGAGCTGGCGTCGATCCTCGGCGTGCCCTTCATCAAGTCGGTCGGCGGCATGGAGAAGCTGCTGGTCGAGTTCCACGCCAAGACCGCCAAGATCGAAGAGAAGTCCGACAAGCTCTATGAGTATGCCAACAAGCTCATGAAGCAGATCGAAAAGCTGGAAAAGGAAAAGCTGCCCAAGGAAGCCAAGGCGATGGCGAAGATCCTGGGCGAGAAGGTCACCATCACGCTCGACAAGATCCACGAGCTGCAAGCCAACGTGAAGACCAAGGACGCCTTCTACGAGCAGATGAGCCAGCACCACGAGGTCTACAAGGCGATGCGCGGGGCGCCGCTCCAGAAGATCGGCATCACGAAGGAAACGGCCGACACGCTGATCTTCATCGGCTCCACCCTGAAGACCATCGTCGACACCTCCATCAAGCTCGCCAAGCTGGCCGGCGGCTGAGCGCAGGCTGGTCCGGCTTGATCCTGTCCGGTGCGGCGGTAGGATCGGGGCCGCACCACGGGAGCCGCAGCTTGGACCAGCTTCTCGCCATCAGGGCCTTCGTCCGCATCGCCGAGGCGGGATCCTTCGCCAAGGCGGCCGACAGCCTCAACCTGCCGCGCTCGACGGTCAGCAAGCTGGTGCAGGACCTGGAGCATCACCTGGGCACGCGGCTGGTCCAGCGGACCACCCGCGCCGTCACGGTGACGCCGGAGGGCGCCGCCTACCACGAGCGGGCGGTGCGCCTCCTGGGTGAGCTTGAGGACATGGACGCGACGGCGGCGCACGCGCGCGCCCTGCCGCGGGGGCGGTTGCGCGTCGACATCGGGTCCTCGCTGGCCAACCTCGTCCTGATCCCCGCCCTGCCCGACTTCCGGGGGCGCTATCCCGACGTGCAGCTGTTCCTGGGCGTCAACGACCGGCCGGTCGATCTGATCGGGGAGGGCGTGGACTGCGTCATCCGCGGCGGCGCCCTGGCCGACAGTTCGCTGGTCGCGCGGCGCCTGTGCGAACTGGACTATGTCACCTGCGCCGCCCCGTCCTACATCGAGGCCCACGGCATCCCGGCGCACCCGGCGGAGATCGAGGCCGGACACGCGGTGTGCAGCTACTGCTCCGCCCTCACCGGCAAGGTCTTTCCCCTGCATTTCCAGCGCGGGGAGGAGCGGCACGAGATCGCCGGCCCGTCCGTCGTCGGCGTGAACGAGAGCACGGCGCACGTGACCGCCCTGCTGGCGGGGCTGGGCATCGGCCAGACCTTCGGCTTCGTCGCCCGCCCCTTCCTGGAGGACGGGCGGCTCGTCCGGATCCTTCCGGACTGGACGCAGAGCCCGCACCCTCTCCAACTCGTCTACCCGGCGAACCGCCACCCCAGCGCCAAGCTCCGCGTCTTTTCCGAGTGGGTCGCGGAGCTGTTCGGCCGGATCGACCACCGGGCGGGCTGATCCATTCCGATTATCCAAGGGGCCCGATTATCCATACGCATGGATAATCATTCCACACGGGCTGTCTTCTCCGGACGACGGCCGGGGCCTAGGTTTGTCCTCAGCAAGGGCAAACGGACGCCGCCGAAAAGACGCTGACGTCCTTCCCTTCACCCGAAACACAACCGACCGCCGGCCGGCCGCGCGCCGAGACGCGCCACACCGCCGACGGTCGCCCGTTCTGAAAGGAAATCGATCATGTCCAACCGTCTCGATGGCAAGGTCGCCGTCATCACCGGCGCCACCAGCGGCATCGGCCTCGCCACCGCCAAGCTGTTCGCCGCCGAAGGCGCGCACGTGTACATCACCGGCCGCCGCCAGGACGCGCTCGACCGCGCCGTCGCGGAGATCGGCGGCCGTGCCACGGGCGTCCAGGCGGACTCCAGCCGCAGCGCCGACCTCGACCGCCTGTTCGAGCGGGTGAAGGCGGAGCACGGGCGCCTCGACGTGCTGTTCGCCAACGCCGGCGGCGGGTCCATGCTGCCGCTCGGCCAGATCACCGAGGAGCAGGTCGACGACACCTTCGGCCGCAACGTGAAGGCGGTGATCTTCACCGTGCAGAAGGCGCTGCCGCTGCTGGGCCGCGGCTCCTCCGTGATCCTCACCGGCTCGACCGCCGGCACGGAGGGCACGGCCGCCTTCAGCGTCTATTCCGCCTCCAAGGCGGCGGTGCGCAACTTGGCGCGCAGCTGGGCGCTCGACCTCAAGGACACGGGCATCCGCGTCAACGTGCTGAGCCCCGGCGCCACCCGCACGCCGGGCTTGGTCGAGCTGGCCGGCGACGATGCGGCGCAGCGCCAGGGTCTGCTGGACTATCTCGCCTCCCGCATTCCGCTCGGCCGGGTCGGCGAGGCGGAGGAGATCGCCAAGGCCGCGCTGTTCCTCGCGTCCGACGATTCCAGCTTCGTGAACGGCGCCGAACTCTTCGCCGACGGCGGGCAGGCGCAGGTCTGATATCAGGGTCCCAGAACGGCCGAGCGCTCCATCGAGCGCTCGGCCATTGCTTATTGGCCATTGAACCCTCTCCCCTCTGGGGAGAGGGCAGGGTAAGGGGGTCCCGCCACCTTCGTACGTTCGGCACACGCGCATCCCCCTCACCCTAACCCTCTCCCCAGAGGGGAGAGGGGATTTCAAATGCAACGGCCTTGCTCCGACGGAGCGCTCAGCCTTTTTCTTGCCCGCCTCCCGGTCTATGAAAGGGGCACGTTGAAGGGCTGGTGGGATTGCTGCGGTGATTGAACTCCGGAACGTCCGGCATCGCTATGGCGAGCGGGAGGTGCTGCGCGGGATCGACCTGACGCTGGCGGAACGCCGCGTGGCGATCGTCGGCAGCAACGGATCGGGCAAGAGCACGCTGGCGCGCCTGCTCAACGGGCTGCTGCTGCCGGACGAGGGGCGGGTGCTGGTGGACGGGCTGGACACCCGCAGCGACGCGCGGGCGGTGCGCCGCAAGGTCGGCTTCGTCTTCCAGGACCCCGACGTGCAGATCGTCTACCCCACAGTGGCGGAGGACATCGCCTTCGGCCTGAAGAACCTGCGGCTGCCGCGCGACGAGATCGCCCGGCGCGTGGACGCGGTGATGGCGCGCTTCGGCCTGACGGAGCACCGCGACTGGCCCGCCCACCGGCTGAGCGGCGGGCAGAAGCAGCTGCTCGCCATCGCGTCGGTGCTGGTGCTGGACCCGGCCTACGTGGTCTTCGACGAGCCGACCACCCTGCTCGACCTGCGCAACCGCCGCCGCATCGCCGGCGTGATCCGCGACCTGCCGCAGACCGCCCTGCTGATCTCCCACGACCTGGACCTCGTCGCCGAGGCGGAGCGGGTGATCGTGCTGGACGAGGGGCGCGTGGTGGCCGACGATGCGCCCGCTGCGGCGATCGCCGCCTATGTCGCGCGGATGGGCTGATGCTTGGCCTCTACCTCCACCGGGACTCGCCGGTCCACGCCTTCCCCGTGGGCTGGAAGCTGGCGGCGCTGGCGGTCGCGGCGACGGGCCTGTTCTTCGTCTCCAACCCGGTCGCCATCGGCGCCGCGCTGGTTGGCGCGCTGGGGCTGTTCGCGCTGGCGCGCCTTCCCCTGGGCGCCGTCCTCGGCCAGATCCGCCCGCTGCTGCCGGTGCTGGTCCTGCTGTTCGCCGTCCAGGCGGCCTTCGCCGGGTGGGAGACCGGGGCGGCGACGGCCGGCCGGCTGGCCCTGCTGGTCCTTCTGGCGTCGCTGGTGACGCTGACGACCCGCGCCTCCGACACCATCGACGCGCTGGAGCGGGGGCTGGGCTGGCTGAGGCCGCTGGGGGTGAACGCCGGCAAGGTCAGCCTGATGCTGGCCCTGACGATCCGGCTGATCCCCGTCCTGCTCGACCTCGTGCAGGAGATCCGCATGGCGCAGCGGGCGCGCGGGGTGGAGCGCTCCGCCCTGGCGCTGCTGGTTCCCCTGCTGGTGAAGACCATGCGCATGGCCGATCATTTGAGCGACGCGCTGGAAGCCCGCGGCTATGATCCGCGGTGACGGTACGACCACACCACCTGGAAACTGAGAGCATCCGAGACCGGAACGATGAAACCTTTGACCACGCGCGACCTCGTCCACTGCGCCCTGTTCGCCGCCATCGTCGCGGTGCTGGGCCTTGTGCCGCCGATCCCGCTGGGCTTCCTGCCCGTGCCGATCACGGCGCAGCTGATGGGCGTCATGCTGGCCGGCGCCGTCCTGGGCGCCCGGCTTGGCGGGCTGTCGCTCCTGCTGTTCCTGCTGCTGGTCGCGGCCGGCCTGCCGCTGCTGTCCGGCGGGCGCGGCGGCTTCGGCGTCTTCCTGGGGCCGACCGGCGGCTTCGCCATCGGCTTCGCGCTGGCGGCCTTCACCGTCGGCTGGCTGGCGGAGCGGCTGCCGCGCCGGGGCAGCCTTCCGTCGCTGTTCGTCGCCTGCGCGCTGGGCGGGATCGGCGCCGACTACGCGCTGGGCATCCCCTGGCTGTCCATGGTCAGCGGCCTGCCGCTGGAGAAGGCGGCGCTGGGATCGCTCACCTTCATCCCCGGCGACCTGATCAAGGCGGGCGTCGCCGCCTTCGCCGCCGCCACCGTGAAGCGCGCCTATCCGCTGGCCGCGGCGCATTGACCGTGGGTGGTCACGGCGCGCCGTCCGGGTCCGGCTTGCCCCGGTTCGTGACGGCGTGCCCTGGCGGCGGCGTCTGCGGTTTTCGCCCCTGCGACAGCGCGTCCAGCCGGCGCCGCGCCTGTTCCGCCTCGTCACGGATCCGCCGCGCGCGGGCGCTTGCGGCGTCCGCGGCGTCGAGCAGGGCAGCCATTCGGTCCTTCCGTTGCCGGCTGATCGCTTCCAGATAGAGACGCCACGCCGACAACTTCTTCACCAGATCCTCGGGCGATTCCGTCGTCATGCGACGTCCAACAGGTCTGGCGGCCGTGTTGCACGCGCGATTTTTGCAGCGGCCCGTTGCGGGCTTGAAGCCCCGCGAAATCAGGCACATCATGCGGATGCGCCCGGTTCGCCCGCGGAACGGGCGGCCCCATCACCGACGGCGCCACCCCTCCCGGAAGCGTATCACCGGTTCGGTATCATCGAGAGCCCGGCGCCCTTCTGCGCCTCTTCCGACCGGGCCAGGGCGGCGCGCGCCAGGACCATCAGCAGGTCGGTCTGCGTGACGACGCCCAGCAGCGTGCCCTTGCTGTCGACGATCATCACCTCGTGGGTGCGCCCGTCCGACAGGGGCCCTAGCAGGCGGAAGGCCGGCGTTTCCGGCCGTTCGAAGACCGCCGGTTCCATCACGTCGGCGACGCGCGCGCCCGCCTTGGCGAGCTGCTCGTGCCCGACCGCGCCGACCACCGTGCCGCGCGCGTCCACCACCGGCAGGGTGCGGAAGGAATGCTGGACCAGCTTGGTCCGCGCCACGTCCGGATGGGCGTCGGCGGACACGGTGACCACGTCGCGCGACATCACCTCCGAGCAGGCGATGTGGGCGTTCAGCCGCTCCAGGGCGACGCGCTCGGCCTTCAGCAGCAGGTCCTTCAGGTCGTCCGGGTTGACGTCGAACGCCTCGCCGAAGCCCTGGATCGCCTCCTCCACGTCGTCGGGCGTCACCCCGCCGCGCGCCGGCGCCGACACGTCGTTCGTCCGGTGCGGGTTGGCGGGCTTGGCGGCCGGGCGGTGCGGGTAGGAATGGCCGGAGAAGCGGTGGAACAGCCAGCCGGCCGTGACCAGCAGGATGGAGTTCACTGCCACCGGGAACAGGGCGAAGCCCAGCCCGGCCGACGCCACCGCCGGCCCGCCCAGCACCGCGGTCAGGGCGGCCGCCCCGCCCGGCGGGTGCAGGCAGCGCGTCATGGACATGGTCGCGATCGCCAGCGCGACGGCGAGCGCGCCGGCCAGCATCGGGTCGGGGACCAGCGCCGACACCAGGATGCCGACGACGGCCGACAGCGTGTTCCCGCCGATGATCGGCCAGGGCTGCGCCAGCGGGCTGGTCGGCACCGCGAACAGCAGGACCGCCGACGCCCCCATCGGCGCGATCAGCACCGGCACGCTGACCATGCTGCTGAGGGCGAAGTGGCACAGGAGGCCGGTCGCCGCGATGCCCAGCAGGGCGCCGCAGCAGGCGATGATCCGGTCCCGCAGGTTGGCGCCGGGAAGGATCGGGTTGAACAGGGCGATGCGACGGCGATTGCGGTGCTTTTTTGAAAGGACGACCACCAGGCTGCGCAGGATCGACCGTTTTTCTTTGGGCATTCGTCTCGCTCTCCCAGGACATGACGACCAACGGGCGCGAACCTAAAACCTCAACCTAAGTTGAGGTCAAGGCATAAAATGTATTCTATGCACATTTTTTGCCCAATTCACACATTTTATGGGCAAAATTCACGCCCTTCCCTGCCCCCTTCCTGCCCCCTTCATCACAGATTCAGCAGGTCGATCAGGCCGACGCCGATCGCGCCCAGGGCGAGCAGCGACAGGACGACCGCCGCCGTGACCCGCACCCCCGCCCGCGCCACCATGCGGACGTCCACCCCCAGCCCCAGCGCGGCCATCGACAGCACGGTCAGCACGCCCGACGCCGCCGCCATGGGGGCCAGCAGCGCCTGCGGCACCAGCCCCGCCGCCCGCAAACCGGCCAGCCCCAGGAAGCCCAGGATGAACCAGGGGACGAGGTGATGGGCCCGCAGGCGGCGGCCAGTTCCCTCGCCCGCCTGCCCTTCCTCCTGCGGCTGGCGCGCGGCGAGCAGCGCCAGCGTGAAGACGACCGGCCCCAGCATCAGCACGCGCACCAGCTTGACCAGCGTCCCCACCTGCACGCTGACCGCGGCGACCGGCGCCGTGGCCGCCAGCACCTGCGGCACCGCGTAGACCGTCAGCCCGGCGAGCACGCCATATTCCATCGGGTTGAGCCCGAGCAGCGGGACCAGCAGCGGCAGCCCCAGTACGACCAGCACGCCCAGCACCGCCGTGAAGGCGATGGACGCGGCGACGTCGTCGCTGTGGGCGCCGATCACCGGGGCGGTGGCCGCGATGGCCGAATTGCCGCAGATCGAATTCCCGCAGGCGACCAGCACCGCCATGCGCTTCGGCAGGCCGAGCAGCCGCCCGATCCCATAGCTGGCCGTCAACGCCGCGGCCACCACGCCGGCGATCCCGGCGAGCAGCCCCGGCCCGGCCGCCAGGATCGTCTTCGGGTCGATGGAGGCGCCCAGCAGCATCACCGCCACCTCCAGCAGCGTCTTGGCGCTGGCGTGGATGCCGGGAACCCAGCGCGGGCCGGGCGTCCAGGCGGTGCGCAACGCCGTGCCGATCAGGATGGCGAGCACCAGCGGCTCCAGCCACGCCTGCCCGAACAGCCGCACCTCCACGCCGGCCGCCATCGTCGCCAGCAAGGAAACGGCCCCGCACAGCGCCACGCCGGGCAGCAGCGGGCGGAGCAGGTCGGGAAATCGTGCAAGGACGTGGCGCATGGTGGACCTCCGGTTCGGATGTCCACGAATCTGTTCTCCGCCGACCAATCGATCCAACGCATTGTGTTGCTCGAATCGTTCGCTAAAATCGAACGGTCGGCAAAAGCGGGACGCGATCCATGACGCTGGAGCAGTTGCGCATCTTCGTGGCGGTGGCGGAGCAGCAGCACGTGACGCGCGCCGCCGGCGCGCTGCACCTGACGCAGTCCGCGGTCAGCGCCGCCATCGCCAACCTGGAGGCCCGGCACGCTGTCCAGCTGTTCAACCGGGTGGGGCGCCGGATCGAGCTGACCGAGGCCGGAACCCTGTTCCTGGACGAGGCGAGGGCGGTCCTGGCCCGCGCGGAGGCGGCGGAGCGCCTGCTGGCCGACCTGTCGGCGCTGCGCCGCGGCCGGGTCACGGTGCACGCCAGCCAGACGATCATCGGCTACTGGCTGCCGGAACGGCTGGTCGCCTTCCGCGACCGCTACCCGGACGTGGACGTCGGCGTGGCGGCCGGCAACACGGCGCAGGTCGCCCAGGCCGTGCTGGACGGCGCCGCCGACCTTGGCCTCGTGGAGGGGGAGGTGGACGACCCGCTGCTGGCGCAGGCCACCCTGCCCGGCGACCGCATGGCCCTGGTGGTGGCGGGCGGCCACCCCTGGCACGGCCGCGCGCGGCTGGAGGCCGACGAGTTGCCGGCCTCTCCCTGGGTCTTGCGTGAGGTCGGGTCCGGCACGCGCTCCGCCTTCGAGGAGGCGTTGCGCCGGCAGGGCGTCGCCCCGGAACGGCTTCCCGTCGTGCTGGAGCTGCCGTCCAACGAGGCGGTGCTGTCCGCGGTGACGGCGGGGGCGGGGGCGACGGTGATCTCCGAACTGGTCGCGGCCGGCGCACTGGCATCCGGGCGCCTGCACCGGATCGCCTTCCCGCTGCCCGACCGCCCCTTCCACCTCATCCACCACCGGCAGAGGCACATGAGCCACGCGGCCCACGCTTTCTGCGAACAGCTGCGGTCGCCCTGCCCCCAAAAACCCTGAATCAGAACATGGTGAGTTGCACGGTGCCGTCGGCGCGGGCGTGCCGGTCGGCGGCGTGCAGGGCCGCGTCCTGCGCGCCCTCCTGCGAGTTCGCCACGCCGACCGCGATGCGCTCGCCGGCCACCGAGACGGCCCAGGTCCAGCGGGCGTCGGCGCGCCACGTCACGACCAGCTCACAACCATGGGCCTGGCACACCAGCTGCCGCACCGACCAGTTCGCCGCCATCGTCGCATCCCTCGCCTGCCCCGCCCCCCTGTTATGCACCCGACCGGCCCTGCCCCGCCAGTCTCCGATAAAGAACGAAGCATTTTTCACCAAGGCGCGCGGTAGTCACCCGTTGCGGCGGTTGGGACGACTTGATAGCTTCCGCGACGACTCACGAAGTCGACGAGGGGGCAATGAACGGCGACGATTTGAAGGCGTTGCGTGAGAAGCGCGGACTCACGCAGACGCAGATGGCCGCGTTCGTCAACGAACTGACCGGGCGCAAATACGACAAGCAGCGGCTGAGCAAGTGGGAAACGGGCAAGGAGGCCCTGCCCCGTGACGTGCTGGGCCGGCTGCTTCTGCTGTCGCTGGAACAGCCCCCGACGGAGCCGCCGCGGCGGGGCACGGTGATCGCCGTCGGCCTGCAGAAGGGCGGCACGGCGAAGACCGCCACCTCCATCAACGTCGCCTTCATGCTGGCCCGCGCAGGCAACCGCGTGCTGCTGGTGGACGCCGACCCGCAGGGCAACGCCACGGTGCATGTGGGTGTACCGCAGGCCGACGTGGTGACCCTGACCGAGGCCGGCCGCGTGCTCTACCACGCGCTGATGGGCAAGGCGAAGCTGGCCGACGTCATCTGGCCCACGGGCGTGGAGGGGCTGGACGTCGTGCCCTCCAGCATCGCGCTGGCCAGCGCCGACACGGAGCTGCCGGGCAACCTGACCAACGCGCAGACCGCCATGGCGGAGATGCTGGACACGGTGCGCGGCGACTACGACTTCATCCTGATCGACTGCGCGCCGAACCTGGGCGCGGTCACCATCAACGCCCTGACCGCCGCCGACTACGTCCTGATCCCCTGCCAGGCGGAGCCGCACGCCATCCTGGGCGTGAACGCCTTCCTGGACACGGTCGCCCGCATCCAGCGCCGGCTGAACCCGGGGCTCCAGGTGCTGGGCGTGCTGCCCACCATGCTGAACCCGCGCCAGACGCAGGACCGCTCCTCGCTGGAGGACATCGGGCGGCTGTGGGGCACCGACTACCGGGTGTTCCCGCCGGTGCCGCGCGCGACCATCTACGCGCAGGCCGCCGGGGCCAACGTCATCACGCTGGACGCCGACATCGGCGCGCCGGGCGTGGAGAGCTACGCCGCCATCGCCGGTGCGCTGCTGAAGGCGGCCGGCCGCATCCGGGAGGCCGCCGATGCCGCCTAAGAAGCTGACGCGCCAGACCGCCGCGGCCGTGTTGCAGGTGAAGAACGCCGCCCCGGCGCTGGAAACCGACCGCATGTTCGGCCTGACGGGCACCCTGCCCCGCCTGATCGAGGTCGACGTCGCCAACATCCGCACCAACCCGGACCAGCCGCGCACCGTCTTCGACGAGGCCGCGCTGGCCTCGCTGGCGGAGTCCATCGAGCGCCACGGCCTCCAGCAACCGGTGCTGGTGCAGGAGACGGCAGAGAAGGGCGTCTACCGGCTGGTCGCCGGCGAACGCCGCCTGCGCGCCCACCAGATGCTCGGCCGCCCCACCATCGCGGCGATCATCACCAAGGGAAAGGCGGAGGAGATCGCGCTGATCGAGAACGTCCAGCGCGTGGACCTGGACGCCATCGACCTCGCCCGCGGGCTGTCCCAGCTGATCGACGCCCACGGCTACGCCCAGGCCGAGGTCGCCGCCGCCATCGGCGTGTCGGAGGCGGAGGTGTCGAAGCGGCTGAAGGTTCTGGACCTGCCGGGCGACATCCTGACCGAATACCGGGAGAACCCCGACGCCGTGTCCCGCTCCGCCCTGGTGGAGCTGGCCTTCGTCGGCGACGAGGCGGAGGTGCGGCGCCTGTGGAAGTCGGCGCGCACCGGCGGGCTGACCGTGCAGTCCGTCCGCGCCGCGCGGGCGAGCAAGGACCCGGCCTCGCCCGAACCGCTGCGCGTGCTCGGCAAGGCGATCAACCGCATCGACAAGGACCTGACCGCCATAAGCTCGGTCAGCAGCGCGTTGCAGAAGGAACACCGCGACCTGCTCCGCGACCTGCGAAGCCGCATCGACGCCCTTCTGGGCGAGTGACTCTGGTCGACTGATTTGGGCTTTCGATCTCGAAAGCGCGCTTAGGTTTCAGGAGTCGCCACTCCAAGCAACCAAAACGCGCTTTCGAAGTCGAAATCTCTGCCACCCCGCGGGTCTGGACGTTGAAGCCTCCGCTTACCTCAGCCTCCGTCGCAGCCTTTTTTGCCCTCTTGGAGACACCCGTTTCCAACCGGTCTTGCGCATACGTCATTCCCGTGAAAGCGGAAATCCAGATATCCCCGTTCGCAGACCATACTCTTTGAACACTCCAAGTAAATCTGGAGATCTCGCGTTCGGATGAGCTTCCCGAATGCTCTTCCAACGGGGGAAAGCCGTACCTCGATGCGCGAAAGCCGAGGGCGCAACGGGATCTGTTGCGGCCGTGCATCACTGTCTGATATTTCGCGTCGGCGCTGTCACTCTCACAAGCCAAACAACCACTCAGACCGTATCTTATATGCACCGCAGCAAGTGTGTGCGGGCAGCAAAGGCGTTCGGACTGTTCGGGCTTGGAGGGGATATGAAGTCGCTCTTTTCCTCGCTTCAGCGCGACTGGGCTTCGTGGAGCCCAGCCGAACGCGTGGCCGCCGTGGGCATCCTCACGCTGGCGCCGATCGCCGCCGCTTTGGCGCTCGTCCTGGCGCGCTGAAGGTTCGCCGTCCCGTCACAGCTCCGCGTTCAGCCCCGCGGCCGACAGTTCGACCGGTCGCACGGCCTGCCCTGTCGGGGCGTAGAGCCCGTCGCTGGCCGCCTTCTCCAGCGCCGACAGCAGGCTGCGGTTGATCGCCAGCACCGCCCGGCGCATCGCCACCAGCCCGGCGGCGTTGGCGTTGATGGCGCGGTCCAGCCGCTCCACCCGGTCCAGGATCATCGCGCGCAGGTCGTCGGTCAGGCGCAGGGGGGCCGCGTTCGCCTCGGCCATGATGCCGTCCAGCCGGTCGGCCATGGCCTGCTTGCGCCGGGCGAAACCCTCCAGCCCGTCCAGCGTTCCGGCGGCGATGGCCGCCGTCTCTTCCTCCAACAGCGCGGTCAGCTCGGCCACCGCGTCCAGGAAGGCGGTCATGACCACGGCGGTCGGGCCGTCGGCGAGCACGGGCGCGTCCGGTTCCGCCAGAGCCTCCGGCAATGGTGCGGCCGGCTTGGCGTCCGGGGCGAACTCGCGGATCAGGTCCTTGAAACGGCGGCTCATGCCCCGGCATCCTCGTTTTGTTGCGCGTAGAGCCGCGCCACGTCAGCCTGCACCATGCGGCCGATGCCCAGCGTGCCGGCCTCGGCAATCGCCTTGCCGTATTCCTGGAGCATGAAGCTGCGCCACGTCCGCTCGCCCTGGCCGCCGCCGAAGGCGTTGCCGGCGTCGACGCCCGCGAACATGGACTCCAGCATCTGGCCGACCATCATCGCCTCGAAATCCTTGGCGGCGTGCTGCGCCGGATCGGGCGCCTTGGCTGCGGTCGCGGCCCGCACCGGGGCGGGAGCAGGGGAGGGGAGGGCGGTCACGTCCATGGCGCTTTTGTCCTGTCCCTAGATGATTTCCAGGTCGGCGTGCAGGGCGCCCGCCGCCTTGATCGCCTGGAGGATGGCGACCATGTCGCGCGGCCCCACGCCCAGCGCGTTCAGCCCGTTGACGAGCTGTTGCAGGCTGACGTTGCCGCCGATGGTGACGAACTGGCGGCCGTTGCCCTCCTGCACCTGCACGTCGGTGCGCGGCACGACGACGGTCTGCCCGTCGGAGAAGGGCTGCGGCTGCGAAACTTGCGGCGTCTCCACCACGCGGACGGTCAGGTTGCCCTGGGTGATGGCGACCTTGCTGATGCGCACGTCGTCGCCGATGACGACCGTGCCGCTGCGCTCGTCCACCACCACGCGGGCGACGCCGTCCGGGCGCACGGTCAGCAGCTCGATGTCGCCGATCAGCCGGGCGACCGCGCCGCTGTAGCGCGGCGGGATGCGCACGTCCACGGTGGTGGCGTCCAGCACGCGGGCGTTGCCGGTGCCCAGCCGCACATTCACCGCGTCGGCGATGCGGTTGGCCGTGGTGAAGTCCGGGTTGCGCAGCGCCATGCGCACGCCGGCCACCTCGTCCAGCGCGAACTTCAGCTCCCGCTCCACGATCGCGCCGTTGGCGACGCGGGCGCTGGTCGGCACGCCCTTGGTCACGTTGGCGGCACTCCCGCCGACCGAGAATCCGCTGACCGACAGCGCCCCTTGCGCCACCGCGTAGGCCTGCCCGTCGGCGCCCAGCAACGGCGTGACCAGAAGCGTGCCGCCCAGCAGGCTGGTGGCGTCGCCCAGAGCCGCCACGGTGATGTCGATGGTCGTGCCCTGCCGCGCGAAGGGCGGCAGGGAGGCGGTGACCATCACCGCCGCGGCGTTGCGGGTGCGCAGCACCTCGTCGCGGGTGTTGATGCCCAGCCGCTCCAGCATGCCCTTCAGGCTCTGCTCCGTGAAGGGCGTGTTGATCAGCCGGTCGCCCGTGCCGTTCAGCCCGACCACGAGGCCATAGCCGATCAGCTGGTTGCGGCGCACGCCGTCGAAGGTCACGAGGTCCTTCACCCGCGTCTGCGCCATCGCGGGCAGGGCAGGCCCCAAAACGGCGAGCGCAAGGCCGACGGCCATCAGAGCATTGCGGGTCGAACAACGAGTTGGCACGGGCGTTCTGCCTTGGCCTAGAGGTAATTGGACAGGTGCATCCGGGAAATGCGGGCGGTCGCGGCGGAGGTCGCCTCGATCTGCGCCTCCAGCTGGTTCAGCCGGACGCTGCTCTCGGCCGGGTCCACGCCTTCCAGCGCATCGATCTGGTCGTTCAGGATTTTCAGCTGTGCGGCGTGACGCTCGGCGATCTCGTCCAGCTGCTTGTGCTGGCTGCCCAGCTGCGCGGTGGCGTTGCGCACCCCGTCCAGCCCGGCGGAGACCTTGCCGACCGCCGCCTGCATGTAGGGCTGGTAGGCGTCCTGCGGCAGCTTGCTGGTGTCGATGCTGGCCAGCATGTACAGCCCTTGCAGCAGGTCGCGCATGGCCGGGTCGTTGGCCTGGACGCCGTAGGGGATGTCGGTCGTGCGGTCCGGCCGGCCCGACAGGCGCGGCGTCGCCGCTCCCCCCGGCTGCATCGCCGTCGCCCCCACGTAGAAACCACCCTCGAAGCCTTGCGCCAGCGGTGGGGGAGGGGGCAGGGCGGGGTCGCGCACCGCGAACAGGTCGCCCAGCGTCGCCACGACAGTGGCCGTGTCGGTCGCCGTCTGCGGCGCCGGAGAGCCGCCGCTCGCCGCCGTGATGGCGTCCTGCACGATGGTCATCGGCGCCGGCAGGCCGGAGGCGTCGCCCTGCACGGCGCGCATTGGCGGCGTCTTCACCTCCACCCCGCCGAACAGGTAGCCGTTGCCCGAGGAGGCGTTCAGCATGCCGACCACCTGGTCCAGCACCCCGCGCGCCCGCACCTGCAACGAGGTGCCGGTCGGCGACGGCTGCCCCAGCCCGGTGGAGGCCGCGGCCAGCACGTCCTGCCCGGCGGCCAGGATGTTGGTCAGGGCGCTGTCCATGGTCGTCATGCGCGCTTGCAGCAGGGCGGCGGACTTCTGGAACTGCTCGGTCTCGTCGTACAGGTTGCGCAGCGCGATGTCGTGGCCGGTCCGGGCGCCCAGCGCCTGGGCCACGTCGAAATGCTTGCCGCTGGCGATCTCGTCGTTGTTGCGCAGCTGCTCCAATTGCAGCGCGGTCGCCGCGGTCTGGAGGCGGAGGCTGAGGCCGACGGTGGAAACGCTGTTGTAGATCATGGGATCAGTTCCGCAGCTGGAGCAGCGTGTCGAGCATCCGCCCGGCGACCTGGATCACCTGGGCGCTGGCGCCATAGCTCTGCTCGATCAGCAGCAGCTTCTGCATCTCGTCGTCGACGTTGACGCCGTCGCGGTTGATGCGGGCGTTGTTCAGCGCGTCGGCGCTGATCTTGCGCGTCGTCAGGTCGGCTTCCGCGGTGGTGCGGTAGCCCTGCTGGGTGGACACCAGGCTGGTGGCGAAGTCGCCCAGCGTCGCATTGGCCGGCAGGTCCGGCGCGGCGAAGGCGCGCGTGGCGGTGAAGGCGCCCAGGTACCGGTCGATCTGCGTCTGGTCGCCGGGGGCGCGCGGGGCGGTGGCCTGCACGCCGCTTTGCACCTTCCAGGTGGCGGTGCGGACGGCGTCGTTCACGGCGATGTGCCCGGCCAGACCGGCGGTGGACCCGAAGGCCGCGCCGGCATCGGTGAACAGGCCGGGCTGCGTCGGGTCGGCCTCCGCCCCCTGGAACTGCTGGACGAGGCCGGCGGCCAGCTGGTCGAGCTGCGCCAGCGCGCGGGGCATGTCCTGGAAGGCGGCCTGGGCGTAGCCCATGATGCGGCCGCTCTGGATGTCCTGCTCGGGGTTGATGGAGATCACCTTGCCGCCGGCCATCAGGTCGGTCCCGACCAGTTGCAACGGCTGCGCGCCGGCCGGAAGCTCCCGGTCCAGCAGCGTCTGGCCGTTGCGGGTCATCACCACAACCTCGCCGGTGTCGCGGGTGTAGGTGCGGATGCCGATTTCCTCCGACACTTGGTCGAGCAGGCGGTCGCGCTGGTCGCGCAGGTCGCTGGTGTCGGCGCCCTGCGCGGTCTGGCGGGCGATGGTGCCGTTCAGCTCCCCGACGCGGACCAGCGCGCTGTTGACCTGATCGACGGAGGCTTGCAGACGGGTCTTCGCATCGGTCTGCGTCGCGGTCGCCGCGGCGGCGGTGTCGTGCAGGCGGCGGACCAGCGCGTCGGCCTTGTCCACCACGGCGGCCTGCGCCGCCTCGTTGTCGGACTGGTCGCGCAGCGTGGAGAAGGCCTGCTGGAGCTTCGCCACAGCCGTGGAGACCGACCGCTCGTCCTGCGGCTGGCCCAGCACGTTGGCGTAGTCGGCCAGCGCCGACGCCCGCGCCTCCTGCGCGGTGTAGCGGCTCCGCTCGAACCGCGCGTCGCGGATCAGCAGCTCGTCCACCCGGCGGGCGACGCCGTCCACGCGGACGCCTTGCCCAAGGCCGCCGGTGACGGCGGTGGACAGGTCCAGCTCCTTGCGGACGAAGCCGGGGGTGGTGGCATTGCTGATGTTGTGCGACACCAGCGCCGCCTGCTGCTGGGTCGCGCGCAGGCCGGACAGGGCGGCGGTCAGGGCCGTCTGAAGGCTCATGGCAGGGTCTCCGGGTCCGGTGGCATCAGCGCTTCAGGCGGTTGGTCTCATCGACCATCTCGTCGGCGGTGCGGACGATGGTGGCGTTGGAGGAGTAGGCGCGCTGCGTCTCGATCAGCGAGACCAGCTCGTCCGCGATGTCGACGTTCGACTGCTCCAGCGCGTAGCCGGCCACCGCCCCGGTCTTGCCGCTGTTGCCGGTGCCGAGCGTCAGCGCGCCGCTGTCGGTGCCCAGCGTGAAGCTGTTGCCGTCCTGGACGGTCAGCCCGTCCGGGTTCACCACGTTGGCGATGGGCACCTGGTAGAGCGCCTGCCGCGCGCCGTTGTCGTAGATGGCCCACAGCTTGCCGCCCTTGTCGACCTCGACCGAGCTGACCTGGCCGGCCTTGGCGCCATCCCCGACCAGCTGCGGGACATAGTCGCCATTCAGCTGCGTGACGTTGCCGAGGTTGAGCGTCACCGTGTCGGCGCTGGGCGCGGCCGGGGAGGTCAGCGTGAAGGGCGGGATCGCCGCGGACGGCAGGCCGGCGTTCGCCCCGGTGGCGTCGAAGGTCACCGTGCTGCTCGCCGGGGACACCGTGTAGCCAGCCGGCCCGGCGGCGCTGACCGTCCACTCGTTGGGGTTGGCGGTCTTCGTCCAGGTCAGCGTGACGTCGCGCGGGTTGCCGATGCCGTCGTACAGGCTGGTCGTGGTGTCGAAGCTGGTGCCCGTCGCGGCCTGCGCCGGCAGGTTGCCGGAGAAGGTCATCGCCGTCGTCTTGGCGCCGCCGTAGGCGAGCCCGGCGACGGAGACGGCCTGCAAGCCGTCGAAGCTGGTCTTGCTGACGGACGGCAGAGAGCCGTCGGGGTTCAGCTTCCAGGCCTGGAGATACTGGCCGGCGCTGTTGCGCAGGTATCCCTGGTCGTCCGGCTGGAAGCTGCCGGCGCGGGTCAGCGCGTAGCTCGGCGCGCCCTCGGCAGCCGTGGCGTGGTTGGCGATGACGAAGAATCCGCCGCCGTCGATGGCCATGTCGGTGGCCGACTGGGTGCCCTGGAGCGTCCCGTCCTTGGTCACCTGGTAATGGATGTTCGAGCGCACGCCGCCGGCCGAATAGCTCGTGTCCGACCCCGACGAGGTCACCAGCGTCGAGAAATCGACCGCCGCCCGCTTGTAGCCGATGGTCGCCGAATTGCTGATGTTGTCCGAAATGGCGGCCATCCGCGAGCTTTGCGCGGACATGCCGCTGACGCCGGACCGCATGGCGCTGAACAGGCTCATCGAGGGATCCTCTTGTCAAGACTGCCGAAGCAAGGGGAAGTCCCGGGATTCTCCACGATGGACTTTCCAGCGCAGAGTACGGATGCGGTTTTAAAGGCGCTTTAAAGGAAGTGGACAGGGTATTTACTTAAAATTTGCCGCTCTTCTTCCTTTCCAGGAGAGTCTCCCTGTTTCCCCATGGGGAGAGGGGAGGGTGAGGGGGGCTCTGCCCCCGGCAGGATGCGGCTGGAACGGAAATTATCTTGCGTGCTTGTTCCCGGGACACTTTCCCCATGCCGGACCCCGTGCGCCGCTCACGTCCTTGCTTTTTTCAAAGGCACGGATGGTCAGTCTTGCCAGCATTTACAATCGTATCTAGGTTCTCTGTAAGAGAAGCATCCGTGTAATCCCGCACTGCACAAGACGACGGGAAGCACAGGACAAGGAAAACCGGAACCGCGGGCCGTGATGCCGGCGCATGGGACTGTCCTGTGCGCGACGCTGGCGCTTACGCTTCGGCAAGGCCGGATTTTCCACCTAGAAGAACGATAAGGAGGAAACCGTGCATCTGTTCGACCACCCCGACTTCGACGGCCACGAGCAGGTCGTGTTCTGCGCCGACCCAGAGTCCGGCCTGCGCGCCATCATCGCCGTGCACGACACGACGCTCGGCCCGTCGCTGGGCGGCTGCCGCATGTGGCCCTATGCCAGCGAGGCGGAGGCGTTGCGCGACGTGCTGCGCCTGTCGCGCGGCATGACCTACAAGTCGGCGCTGGCCGGGCTGCCGCTGGGCGGCGGCAAGTCGGTGATCATCGGCAACCCGCGCACCGACAAGACCGGGGCGTTGCTGCGGGCCATGGGGCGGAACGTCGAACGGCTGGGCGGACGCTACATCGTCGCCGAGGATTCGGGCACCGGCGTGCCGGACATCAAGACCATGGCGCAGGAGACCGCGCATGTCTCCGGCGTCGTCGAAAAAACCACGGGGAACGGCGGCACGCGCAGCGGCGACCCGTCGCCCTCCACCGCCTACGGCGTGTTCGTCGGGCTGAAGGCCGCCGTGCGGCACCGGCTGAACCGGACGGACCTGGAGGGGCTGACCGTGGCGATCCAGGGCGTGGGCAGCGTCGGCGGGCATCTCGCCCACTTCCTGCGCGACGCCGGGGCGAGGCTGTGGATCACCGACATCAACGCGGAGCAGGCGCGCCGGGTGGCGGATGCCGTCGGCGCGACGGCGGTCGCCCCCGACGCGATCTTCGACCTGGACGTGGACGTCTTCGCCCCCTGCGCGCTGGGCGCCGTGCTCAACGACGACACCATCGCGCGGCTGACCAGCCCGGTCGTCGCCGGGGCCGCCAACAACCAGCTGGCCGAGGAGCGCCACGGCCAAGCGCTGTCCGACCGGGGCATCCTCTACGCGCCCGACTACGTCATCAACGCCGGCGGCGTGATCGACGTCTATTACGAGCGCGCCGGCCACGACCACGAACGCGTCATGCGCCACGTCGAGAGCATCGCCGACACGCTGACGGAAATCTTCGCCCGCGCGGATGCGGAGCACCGGCCGACCGCGGCTGTCGCGGACCGCATGGCGCGGCAGAAGGTCGGGCGGGCGCGTTAGAACTCCCTCTCCCGCCCCGGGAGAGGGTGGCGCCGTAGGCGCCGGGTGAGGGTCGGGCGAGGATCAGGGCGCTGATTCTTGGCGGCACCCTCACCCTCCCGCCGCAGGGCGGCGGGCCCCTCCCTCTCCCGGGGCGGGAGAGGGACAGTCACCCCCGCCGCTTCAAATACGCCGTCGTCAGTTCCACCAGCCGGTCGCGGCCGAAGCTGGGGTCGTGGCCGGCGTGGACCACCGTGACGGGAAGGTCACGCAGCCGCTCCATGGTGCGGACGTAGTCCTCCACGTTGGCGCCGGGGATGTCGTCCAGCAGCGGGCCGTCGTAGATGGAATCGCCGGAGAAGAGCGTCCCCGTCGACGCCTCCCACAGGCCGATGCCGCCCGGCGAGTGGCCGGGCAGGTGCAGGATCTCGAAGCGGCGGTCGCCGAGATCCACCACGTCCCCTTCCTCCACCACGATGGCCGCGTTGGCCGGCCGCACCCGGTAGTCGTCCAGGTCGTAGCCGGCGTGCGGCAGCGCCGTGATCAGCTCCTCCCCCACCTCATAGCCGGCGTCGCGGAGCTTCTGCAGTTCCTCCGCGCCGGAATCACGCGTGTGCAGGGCCGACCGGCCGCGCGGCTGGCGCAGGCGGTCGGCCTCCAGCCGGTGGACGAGGCAGGTATCGAACTCGTGGTGGCCACCGACATGGTCGGTGTGGGTGTGGGTCGCGGCGGCGATCACCGGCTTGTCGATCAGGTGGCGGGCGGCCTCGCGCAGGCTGCAGATGCCCATGCCGGTGTCGACCAGCAGGTCCCGGTCGCGCCCGCGGATGTGCCAGATGTTGCAGCGGAGCAGCGGGACCACGTGCGGTTCCCACAGCAGGGTGATGTCGTCGTCGATGCGGCGCGTCTCGAACCAGCGTTCGGCGATCTGGACGGGCATGGGGCGGCGGCTCCTGAGGCGTGCGGTGCGTATCAAAAATAGCAGCTGCGGGAACGCCTTGCATCAGGCGCGGCATTGCCGAAGCGTTCAGGATCGCTGGGTTTGATCCGCTGTTGATAGGGAAAATACATCGAATTTCGGTGATTGGAAAAGAACCGAAAGTCTGGCGGCGCATTTACGCATTTTTATGATTATCTCTTTAGCGGTTGTGTGTCCTGCCATCTTTGACACTCAACCCCCAACACGCTGCAGGCCGATCGTGAAACTAAGAAACCTGAGCATAACCACGAAGATTGTTGCAGCACTTCTCCTCATGGCTGCACTGACGCTGGGCACCAGCCTCAACGCGCTGTCGTCCATGTCGAAGATCAGCACCGAATATTCCGAACTGATCGACCAGGAAGCCAAGGCGGCCGTCGCTCTGCCCCGTGCCAACCGGTCCCTGTCGGAAATCGGGCGCCTGCTCTACAAGATGATCGCGGAGAACCAGGACGGGGAAACCCGCCGCCTGTCGGGGCGCGTCGACGAGGAAGCGACGATGTTCCTGAAGCGGACGAACGAGGCCCAGGCACTGCCGGGCGTCCGCGACGAGGTCGAGCGCGTCCAGGCCGAGTTCCGCCGCCTGACGGCCATCGTGGCCGAGGTGCAGAAAGCGGCCGTCGCCCAGGACGACACGCAGGCCGACAGGCTGATGGGCGAGTCCTTCGGCCCGGCGTCGCTGAAGCTGAGCGCCGACCTCGTCTCCCTGACCAACCAGCTGATCAAGCGGCTGGACGACGCGTCGGACGAGGCGACCGCCACCGCCAACCACATCCACACCCTGACGCTGACCATCGCGCTGGTCGGCATCGCGCTGTGCCTCGGGCTGGCGCTGGCCATCGCGCGCTACGGCATCGCCTTGCCGATCCGCACCCTGGCCGCGGCGATGGAACGGCTGGCCGCCGGCGACGATGCGGTCGATGTCCGGGGCCACGACCGCAAGGACGAGATCGGGCCGATGGCGCGGACGGTGCTGGTGTTCAAGGAGAACGCCGCCGCCAAGCGCCGCATGGAGGCCGAACAGGCCGAGCAGACGGCCCGCGCGGAGGAGGAGCGCCACGCGCTGATGAACGGCATGGCCGAACGGTTCGAAGCGTCGGTCAAGACCGTCGTCGCCCAGGTGTCCAGCGCGGTGACTCAGGTGCAGGGCAACGCGCGGGAACTGTCCGCCATGGCCGACCAGAGCAAGGCGCAGGCCGTCGCGGTGGCCGCGGCGACCCAGCAGGCGTCGGCCAACGTGCAGACCGTCGCCACCGCGGCGGAGGAGATGTCCAGCACCATCGCGGAGATCAGCCGCCAGGTGAACCGCTCGGCCGAGGTCGCGGGGCAGGCGGTGAGCCGGGCGCAGGGCACCAACCAGAGCATCCAGGATCTGGCCGCCCAGGCCGGTGCCATCGGCGACGTGGTGAAGCTGATCACCGACATCGCCAGCCAGACCAATTTGCTGGCGCTGAACGCGACCATCGAGGCGGCGCGGGCGGGCGAGGCCGGCAAGGGCTTCGCGGTGGTGGCGTCGGAGGTGAAGAACCTCGCCAACCAGACCGCCAAGGCCACCGACGAGATCGCCACCCAGATCGGCGGCATGCAGCAGGCCACCGGGGAGGCGGTGCAGGCGATCGCCGAGATCTCCGACACGATCACCCAGATCAACGAGATCGCCACGACGATCGCCGCGGCGATGGAGGAGCAGGACGCCGCCACCAAGGAGATCGCCCGCAACGTTCAGCAGGCGGCGCACGGCACGGAGGAGGTGTCGTCCAACATCGCCGGCGTGGAGCACGCAGCGCAGGGCACCGGCCGGGCCGCGTCCGAACTGTCCGACGCGGCCGACGGGCTGGCGGAGCAGGCGACCGTCCTGTCGGACGAGGTCGACCGCTTCATCGCCCAGGTTCGGGTGGGGTGACCTCCGCAGGATGTTGTTCGGGGCTGCCGGCCACCAGGGCCATCTTGGCGGCGGTCTCGATCGACTCCACCTCCAGCGGCGAGAGGCGGGCCGTGGCACAGCCGGTGGCGCAGCGGTAGAGCCCATACCACTCCCCGCCCGCCGTCCGCCAGCCCTGGACCAGGGGCCGGAGCCCTTCCTCCGGCCCCTCCCCGGGGGCGGCGCTCTCCTCCGGGCGCGCGATGTCGAAGCGCACCGGGTTTCCGCCCAGGTCGAAGCCGATGGTGTAGGTCCAGGACTCGGCGGCGCCCCGGCCCGCCCCCCCGCCCGAACCGGATGGGCCCGACCAGGTGCGGTGAGTCACGACGGGCGCTGGCGCGCAAGGGGTATGGGCCGGCATTGCTACCCTCCGGAACGTATTCCGTTCGGCAACAGCCGGAAGTGAAACTCGTTGCACCAGAATGGGAAGACCTTGCGGGCAGTCGGCCGGCAGGGCGCCGCGCCGACCGCCCGCAAGGGGGCCGGAAAGCGCCGTTTTTACAGGCGCGCGCAGGCGTAGGCGTTGATCTCCGTACCCACGGCGATTTCGACGATCTTCGGCTTGGTCCAGGTTTTCATGGTCATCCTCCTCTGGGTCATGAACGGAATGGTCAACGTTCAGGGTTGTCGCTTGAACCCTCTCCCCAGAGGGGCTACGGCATTCACACATTTCGCTTATGCGTTAAGTCGCTGAGGCAGTTCGGAAAAAGCCCCTCTCCCTTGAGGGGAGAGGGGTTTGGGGTGAGGGTGGCGCCGGCCTCTGGCCGGCCGGAACCGACCAATGCGGCCGGATTGAGATCGTCTCCGGGCTACCGCCCGTAACGACCCCTCACCCCAACCCCTCTCCCCCAAGGGGAGAGGGGCTTTTCCAGCGTTTTCAACAACTTACCACACAGCAACAGGTGTGAATGCCGTAGCCCCAGGGGGCGAGGGGATCCAACCCGTAATCAACGCTCAATCGGCACCGACGGTCACCTTGATCTGCGAGAAATAGGCCGCGAGGTTCTCGATGTCGGCGTCCGACAGGCTTTTCGCGACGATGGACATCTGCTCGTTGTTGCGAACGCCTTCGCGGAAGGCCCGGAGCTGGGCCGCCAGATAGACGTCGCTCTGCCCCGCGAGGTTGGGCACGCCGGGCATCGTCGCCATGCCCTGGCGGCCGTGGCAGGTCTGGCACTGCGTCGCCTTGGCCGACCCCGCCGCACGGTCGCCGGCAGCATTGGCCGGCGCCGTGCCGAGAAGGGCGAGCGCAAGGCAGAAGGCGCCCCGAAGGGCTGAAGCACTGCGCATCCGCACCATCCCCACCTTAACCGTCTCCACATTATTGGCCGGTGTAGGAGATGCGATAGACCGCGCCGGCCAGGTCGTCGGACACCAGCATCGAGCCGTCGAGATACTGCACGACGTCCACCGGCCGCCCCAGATACTCGCCGGTCTTGTCGTTCAGCCAGCCTTCGGCGAAGACCTCCGTCTTGCCGTTGCTGCCGTCGGGCTTCACCTCGGTGAACATGATGCGCGCGCCGACCGGCTTGGTGCGGTTCCAGGATCCGTGCTCGGCGTTGAAGATGCCGCCCTTGTACTTCGCCGGGAACATGGCTCCGCTGTAGAAGGTCATGCCCAGGTCGGCGGCGTGCGGCGCCATCTCCACCATCGGCGGGACGGCGTCCTTGGGCGGCTCGCTGGCCTTGTACTCCACCGTGCGGACCATGCCGCCGCCGTACCAGGGGAAGCCGAAGTTCTGGCCCATCTTGGTGGCGCGGTTCAGCTCGCCCGGCGGCTGGTCGTCGCCCATGCCGTCCACCTGGTTGTCGGTGAACCACAGCTCGCCGTTGGCCGGGTTGAAGTCCATGCCGACGGAGTTGCGGACGCCGCGGGCGTAGACCTCGCGGTTCTTGCCGTCGCGGTCCATGCGGACGATGCCGCCGATGCCCTGCTCGTTGTAGAGCTTCGCCTTCTCCGGCGGCGGCACGTTGTAGGGCTGGCCGAGCGCGACGTAGAGCTTGTCGTCGGGGCCGATGCGGCAGACCCGCGCCCCGTGGTTGAAGGACTCCTCCTCCCTCGGGATCAGCGTCTCGGCGACCACGCCGACCGCGACGTCCGGGCTTTCATAGAAGAACTCGGCGGCGGGGAAGACCAGGACGCGGTTGTGCTCCGCAATGAACAGGAAGCCGTCCTTGCTGAAGCAGACGCCGTTCGGCACCTTGAAGTCGATGGACGGCGCGAAGCGCTTCACCTCGTCGGCCACGCGCGCCTTGGCGCGGTCGGTCACCGCCCAGACGTCGGCCTTGCGCGTGCCGACGAAAACCACGCCGACGTTGGTGCCGACCGCCATGTGGCGGGCGTCGGGCACGATGGCGTAGAGGTCGATCTTGAAGCCCGGCGGCAGCTTCACCTGCTTCAGGTTCTCGCGGATCGCCGCGGCGCGGGCACCGCCTTGCTCCACCGTCTGGATGCGCAGCGGCGCGCCGGTGGTCTTGAAGTCCTGCAGCTTGTTCAGGTTGTTGGGCTGGTTGGTGGATTGCGCGGACGCGCCGGTCGCCAAAGCCACGGTCATGGCGGTCGCGCAGAGCAGAGTCGGGATGCGATGCTTCACCGTCATTCGGATGTTCCTCCCATCACTCGCTTTGTTGATTGGGCTCGCTTTGTTGATTGGTTGGTCCAACGGACTTTTTGGACCGGAGCGCACGCGCCTCCTTCCCCGATGCCGCTGGGGCCGGGTGGCAAAGCTTCACAAACACAGGCTAAAGGTGCGAGGCGCTTGGCGCGTCATTTCTTCCAGTTCAAGAATAATGCTGCAAGATGTCGCAGCAACTCAATACCACTGTTGATCAGGGGACGGCGGCAAGAGTCGACCCCAATGGGTTCCGGCACCGCTTAATTGCGTCGTCTGCCCTTTTGCCCGCGCAACCGGCTTTCCACGGTCGGTGTTGGAAAGAGGGACCGCGCCGTGATGGCCCATTCCCGTGGAGACCGCCATGACACCGACGCTCCCGATCCTGTTCTGCCTGTCCGCGCTGGCCGCGCTTCCCGTCCTGTGGCCGGGTCCGGGCGACGCCAGCTCCTCGTCGCTCGACAAGGCCCGCGGCATGCCGGACCTGAGCGGCCTGTCCGCGCGGACCGATCCCCGGGTGCAGGGCCACGGGCGGATCATCAAGGGGCTCTACTACGTCACGGAACCGGAGGGGCCGAACGAGCTGGTCGCCTTCTACAACGCCTGCGACCACCGGCTGGAGAGCCGGCCCTTCCTGATCTTCGACTTCGGGACGCAACGCTACTATTTCGACGCCGACCGCGACGGCCGGCTGGACGAGACCGGGGCCGGGAACGACGGCATCGACCCGGTCCCCTTCGCCCAGCGCGAGGCGGACTGGTCGACCTACTGCTACGGCGAGCGCGCGGGCTGAAGGAAGATCAGCGGGGGCGCTGCGCCAGCAGCGGGCCCAGCGCGTCGTTGACTCCGTTCAGCAGGATCTGCACGCCGACGCAGAACAGCAGGAAGGCGAACAGCCGCGTCAGCACGCGGGCGCGCGTCGGCCCGAGCAGGGCCACCAGCCGGTCGGCGGAGCGGTAGGACAGCCAGATCAGCAGCGCGATCGCCAGCGCCGCCGCCGACACGCCGAAGAAGAAGCTGGGCAGCCCCGCCGGATCGGCCGGCCGGTTGGCGCCCAGCGCGATGCAGACGGAGATGGTGCCCGGCCCCGTGGTGAAGGGGATGGTCAGCGGGAAGAAGGCCGACTCCTCCACCGCACCGGCCGGGGCCGCCTGTTCCTGCTTGCGCGCCTCGTGCTCCTCCGGTGCGGACAGCAGCGCCCAGGCGCGCTCCGCCACCACGAAGCCGCCGGCGATGCGCAGCGCCGCCAGCGAGATGCCGAAGAAGTTCAGCAGGTACGACCCCGCCCACAGCGCCACCAGCATGACGATGGCCGAATAGACGCTGACCAGCGTCGCCAGCTGCATGTGCTCCCGCGGGCTCCGCCCCGCCGTGACCTGGCTGAAGATCAGCGCCATGGCGATCGGGTTGACGATCGAGAACAGGGCGGGAAAGGCGAGCAGGAAGCTTTCGAACATGCGGGCGGGTCGTCCGGCGGAGGGGTGGTCCGCCGTGGTACATGGGGCGCATGGCTGTTGGCAAGCCACCGCTTGGTCTTAGGTGGCGGGCTTGTGCCTTCTCAAGGATTTGGCCGTCACTCCCCGCCCCTCAGCAGGGTGATGCTGATGCGGCGGTTGCGCGGGGCCAGCGGGTTGGCGGCGTCGAGGTGGTCGAGGTCGGCGCGGCCTTCCACGCGGACGATGCGGGCGGCCGGGATGCCGGCGGCGATCAGCTCGCGCCGGGCGGCGTTGGCGCGGTCGCTCGACAGCTCCCAGTTCCCGTACTTCGCGCCGTCGGCGTAGCCCAGCGCGTCGGTGTGGCCGCTGATGCTCAGCCGGTTGGGTGCTGCCGCCACCGCCGTGGCGACCAGCCGCATCAGGCGGCGGCCCTGGTCGTTCATCTGGGCGGAGCCGACGTTGAACATCGACGCCTTCACTTGGTCGGTCAGCTGCACGCGCAGCCCCTGCGGCGTCTGCTGGATCAGCACGCCGTCGGCCAGCGCGCCGAGGTCCGGTGTTGTCGCGATCCGCCGGCGCAGGTCGCGCTCCGCCTCGTCCAGCGCCTGCTGCTCGGTCAGGGCGGCGGCCTGCCGGTCGAGCATCGCTTCCAACTCCGCCCGCGCATTCCGGTCCGGCGCCGCCTTCCCACCGGGCGGGTTCGGCATCGGATCCTTGCGGCCGGCGGGCTGGCGGTCGCTGTCGCCCAGCGAGGCGACGACCGGCGGGGCGGCCACCGGCACGCTGTGCTCGCCGGGCGCGTTGGGGGTGCTCAGCGCGCCGGTCTTGTCCACCGACCGCCCGGCCAGCATGCCGTCGGCGCCGGAATTGGCCTGCGACAGGGCGACGGGGTTGAAATAGTCGGCGATGCCCTTGCGCTGCTCCACCGTGGTGACGTTCATCAGCCACATGATCAGGAAGAAGGTCATCATCGCCGTCACGAAGTCGGCGTAGGCCAGCTTCCAGGCGCTGTTGTGCTCCTCCCCCTCGTCCTCGTAGCGGCGCTTGACGATGACGGTCGGCTGGATGCGCTTGCTGCGGGGCATGGCGCGGCCTCAGGCGGGCTGGTTCGCCTCGCGGGCCTTCGCCTGCGAGGACAGGGTGGTGGCGACCTCGACCTCGGCCAGGCTCGGCTGCGTGTCGGCGAACAGCACCTTGCGGGCGAACTCCGCGCAGACCTGCGGGGGGCTGCCGCGCAAGTAAGCGCCGATGCCGGCCTTGACGCAGATGAACAGGGTCAGCTCCGCCTCGCGCCGGTGCCGCGCCGCCGCCGCGATCGGCCCGACGAGGCCATAGGACAGCAGCACGCCCAGGAAGGTGCCGGTCAGCGCCCCGCCGATCATGTGGCCCAGCACCTCCGGTGGCTCGCTGATCGCGCTCATGGCGTTGATGACGCCCAGCACGGCGGCGACGATGCCCAGCGCCGGCAGCGCGTCGGCGAGGTTCTGCAGCGCCTTCGGCACCTGGTTCAGCTCCCGCGCGATGGTCTCGATCTCCTCGCTCATCAGCGCCTCCAGGTCGTGCGGGTTGTCCTGGCCCAGCGCGATCAGGCGCAGATAGTCGCACAGAAAGGCGACGCAGCGCGGCTGGCGGAACACCGACGGGTGCTGGGCGAAGATCGGGCTGTCCTCGGGCTTGTCGATGTCGCCCTCGATGTGCGACATGCCCTTCGACTTGGCCTGGCGCAGCAGGGCGTAGAGCAGGGCGATCAGCTCCAGATACTCGTCCTTGCTGGTGCGCCGGCCGCGGGCCACGGCGCCGATGGTGCGCAGCGTCCCGCGCAGCACCGGCGGCGCGTTGGCGATGACGTAGCCGCCGATGCCGGCGCCGATGATGATGACGATCTCCACGGGCTGCCACAGCACCCCCAGCCGCCCGCCCATGGCGACGAAGCCGCCGAGCACGCTGAGGAAGACCGCGACGATACCGAACAGCAAACGCATGATGGACTCCTTCGGCTCGGCCGAACTAAGGGGCGGGCTTGAGAGCGGTTGTCAGGCTCTTTAAAGCCCCTCTCCCCTTGTGGGAGAGGGGTTGGGGTGAGGGGTAAACGTCGACAACGATTGCGTTTTTCCGGCCTTCGGCCGCCCCCTCATCCCAACCACTCTTCGCCTCTGGTCGCCTTCGGCGCCCAGCCGCTACGCGGCCGGCTCCGAGCCCACGAGGGGAGAAGGGCTTTGCTTCCGACATCGTCGGCATCACGGCGCAGCCCGCCAGCGGCGCACCACGTCGGCGAGGGCGCCGGCGGAGGCCAGTTGCCCGCTGACGGCGGCGGTGGACAGCGGCTTGCCGCGCGGCTCGACCGGGGCGGCAAGCGCGTCGAGCAGACCGGCCCAGCGTGTGCCGGCCAGCCGCTTGCCATGCTTGGCCGCCGCAGCCCCCACCGCCTCGGCGTCGCCGGCGCGGAAGGCGGCCAGCGCGTACTGCGCGACGTCGTCCGGATCGGGCGCGTCCACCTTGTCGAGCATCTCGGCGTAGGCGGCGCGCGAGGCCGCCCATTCCCCGGCCTGGAACAGGCTCCGCGCCCGGATGCGCACCGCGGCAGGACCGGACAGGCCGCGCAGGGCGTCGAAGGCGCGCATGGCCTCGCCCTCCACCGCGAAAGATTCCGCGCGCAGCAGGGCGCGGCGCTCCGCCAGGGCGGGGTCGGCACTGCCGCCTCCGGTGTGGTCCAGCACGGCCAGCGCCTCCCCACCGCGCCCGGAGTCCAGCAGCACGCGCGCCAGTTCCAGCCCGATTTCGACCCGGCGCGGGCCGCGCGCGTCCTCGGCCAGCCCGTGCAGCAGCTTCGCCGCCTCCAGCGTGAAACCGTCGCGCGCCAGACGCCGCGCCAGCCGGCGCCGCTGCGTCCCGGCCTCGTCGTCCATCAGCGCCACGACCCGCCCGTGCCGCACCTGCAAGGCCAGCGCGTCGAGCGCGCCGCCCGAGGACTCCTCCAGCCGGTCCACGACCGCGGTCAGCAGCGTCCGCCCGGTGGTCAGCGCCGCACGCCCGCGCGCCGTCGCCCCGAAGCGCCGCCCCAGCAGGCCGAAGATGTCCAGCGCCGCGTCGGTCCGCCCGACCCGTGCGTAGGCGGCGCCCAGCACGGCGAGCGCGTCCGTCTCCACATCGTCGCCGCGCCAGGCGTAGCGCAGAGTCTCCAGCTCCGCGATGGCGCGGGCGTCGTCCATAACGCCACCAGCCAGCGCGCCGCCGGCCAGCCGCAGCTCGATGGCGCGCACCTGCGCCCGGTGGCCATACAGGCCCGGCGCCGACGCGGCGTTCCCGTAATGGCGCAGCGCGTCGGCGGCACTGTCCTGCAACTCCGCCAGCCGCCCGCGGAAATAGTCGAGCCGCCCGTCGCCGGCCCCGACGCCGTCCAGCGTGATCATCGCCATCACGATCAGGTTCAGCGACGCCGGGTCGCTCTCCCCGGCGGCGTCGGCCAGCAGGGTTAGCAGACGGCCGCGCAGGTCGGCCGGGTAGGACAGCAGCCGCTTCAGCACGATGGGCAGACCCGGCTTCGCCTCGGCCCAGCGCGTCGGCGCCAGGGTGGCGGCGCGCCAGACATGGTGGTCGGCCGCCGGCCCCGGCGGCGTGCGCACGAAGACGCTGTCGTCCGGATCGGCCGTGCCGTCCAACGCGCGGAAGGCGTCGCGCAGCAGGCGCAGCTCGTACCGCTGGTCGGTCGCCGGGCGCTGGCTGTCCGCCGCGTCGAGCGCCGCACGCCCTTCCTCCGGCATGGCGCGGGCCAGGGTGAAGCGCGCCATGGCGATCAGCGCGTCCACCCGCGCGCGCCCCTGCGTCTCCGCGATGGCCTGCTCCAGCGCCCGCTTGCGCTCCGGGAAGTCGTCGCCCGCCCAGGCGTCCAGGTCGAAGGCCCGGATCGCCGGGTCGGCGGGGGAGGGGGGAGGGGCCGCGACGGGCGTTGCCGGCAGAGGAGGAGAGGGCAGGGGAGGGGACGACGGCGGCGCCTCCGCCACCGGAACGTCCACCACCTCCGGCTCCACCGCCGGGGCGCCCGGCTTGCGGGCGGGAACCGGCGGCTCGGCCACATCCAGGAAGGTCACCTTCTTTTCCTGCCGGACGGCGACGCGCGCGCCGCAGGGCCATTGCAGGGTCAGGCTGCGCCCGCCGTCGGCCACCCGGAAATCGGTCAGGCGCCGGGAATAGGCGGCGCCCAGCGTCTCCAGCGGCCAAGCCGCACGGTTCGGCAAGGTGATGCGCCCGCCGCAGCTCTCCACATCCACCTCCGGCGCGCCCTGCGGGCTGACCAGGGCGAGGCGCGAGAAGTCGGCGTGGTCGCCGGCCTGCACCTTCACCCGCGTCGCCGCCAGCGCAGGAAGCGCCGTGAAGGCGGTGCTCGCCAGCAGCAGGGCCACGCTCAATCGGATCACGCCGGTGGGAGTCGTCCAGGGATGCATCGCAGCCGTCGCAAATTTTATCTAAATCGGATTCAAACCTTGCAAGACACCGATCAGTCTCCGTCGCGGCGTCCCAGGTTGAAACCCGGCTTTAAACTGCATCACCTAGGTTAAACCCGCGTTCAAACTGCGGGTGGTCGGCGATGGAGAATCCCCTTTACATCGGATTGTCGCGGCAAGTGGCGCTGCGCCGGCAGCTGGAGGTGGTCGCCAACAACGTCGCCAACATGAACACTGCCGGTTTCCGGGCGGAGCGGATGCTGTTCGAAGCGGCCATGGAGCCCGGCGGCACGAAGCCCAACGACCGCATCGCCTTCACCATCGACCGCGCCACCTACACCGACCACCGCGCCGGCAGCCTGTCGCCGACCGACAACCCCTACGACGTGGCGCTGGACGGCGACGGCTGGCTCCAGGTCCGCACGCCGGACGGCGTCCGCTACACCCGCGACGGCCGCATGCGCCGCGACGTGGACGGGCAGCTGGTGAACGCCAGCGGCTTCCCGTACCTGGACGACAACCAGCAGCCGATCGTCATCCCATCCGACCGCAGCCGCCTGTCGGTCGGCACGGACGGCCTCGTCTCCGCCGACAACGACATGCTGGCCCGCCTGCGCGTCGTCCGCTTCGACCGGCCGCAGGCGCTGCGCCAGACCGGCGACGTGCTGTTCGACGTGGAGCCGGGCACCGACCCGCAGCCCGCCCCCGACACCCGCCTGATCCAGGGCAAGGTGGAGCAGTCCAACGTCCAGGGCATCGGCGAGGTGACCCGCATGATGGAGCTGTCCCGCGACTACCAGGCGGTCACCCGCATGATGGACGAGGGGCAGGATCTCCTCCGCTCCGCCATCAACCGCCTTGGTAAGGCATCCTAACAGGAGCAATTGTCCATGCGCGTGCTCAGCATCGCCTCGACCGGCATGATGGCCCAGCAGCTGAACGTCGAGGTCATCTCCAACAACATCGCCAACATCAACACCACCGCCTACAAGCGCGGCCGGGCCGAGTTCCAGGACCTGATGTACCAGTCCGAACGGCGCCAGGGCAGCCAGTCCACCGACGCCGGCACGCTGATCCCCACGGGCATCGAGGTGGGGCTCGGCGTCCGCCCGGCCTCGGTCAACCGCATCAACACGACGGGCAACCTGACCTCCACCGGGAATGAGCTGGATCTGGCCATCGAGGGGCGCGGCTACTTCAACGTCCGCATGCCGGGCGGGGAGACGGCCTACACCCGTTCCGGCAATTTCAAGCTGTCGCCGGAAGGCACCGTCGTCACCGGCGACGGCCACCCGGTGATGCCGGACATCACCGTCCCCCAGGGCACGCGGGAGATCGCGGTGAACAGCTCCGGCGAGGTGCAGGCCTATGTGGACGGCCAGACCAAGCCGCGCACGCTGGGCCAGCTCGTCATGACGGTGTTCGTCAACGAATCGGGGCTGGAGGCGATGGGCAACAACCTGTTCCGCTCCACCCCGGCCTCGGGCGAGCCGCAGGACGGCACCGGCGGGCAGGCCGGCTTCGGCACGATCCGGCAGAAGTACCTGGAATCCTCCAACGTCAACGTCGTCCAGGAAATCACCGAGCTGATCTCCGCCCAGCGCGCCTACGAGATGAACGCGAAGGTGGTCGAGGCCGGCGACCAGATGGCCTCCACCCTCTCCAACATGCGGTGACCATCATGGCGCGCGGCACCCGCAAGCTGGCCTTCGCCCTGGCGCTGCACCTGCTGTACGGCGGGGCGGCGAACGCCGCCTTCCTCTCCACCGCCGAAGGACCCGTGGAGTCGCTGCTGGCGCACGAACTGGCGGCGTCGCTGGGCAGCGCGGTCCCGGCCGACGCGCGCGTCTCGCTGGTGCTGACCGCCCCCTTTGCCGGCCCGGTGGAGGCGGTGCGCGACCTGTCCTACGACCCGCGCAGCGGCAACGTCCGCGCGCTGGTCAGCAGCGATGGGCGCATCGTGGAGGTCCGCGCCAAGGCCGACATCCTGGTGGAGGTGCCGGTGCCGACCCGCCGCATCCTGCCGGGGGACATCATCACCGACGGTGACCTGACCTTCATCCAAATGCCGATGGACCGGCTGAACGACACGGTGGTCACCTCCCGCGACGCGCTCGTCGGCATGGCCAGCCGCCGGCAGCTCTCCGCCGGGCGCCTGATCCAGGCCAGCGCGGTTGGCACGCCCGTGGTTGTCCAGCGCAACAAACCGGTCAGCCTGCTGTACGAGGACGGCCCGCTCCAGCTGATGGCGCGCGGCCGCGCGCTCCAGGACGGCGGGGTGGGGGACGCCGTGCGGGTCATGAACATCGCCAGCAACATCGTCGTCACCGGCACCATCACCGGCCCGCAGACGGTCTCCGTCGCCGGTTCGCCCGCGATGGCCGCCCGCCCTTGAGAGAGGACATCCCCATGCGCCGCGCATCCATCCCGCTCATCGTCGTCCTGTGCGCGCTCGGCGGCTGCGCCCGGCTGGCCGACATCGGGCAGGCGCCGCGCCTGTCGGAGATCTCCAACCCCGCCATGGCGCCGGAGGCGCGCGTCGTCTCCATGCCCATGCCCCGCGCGCTGCCGAACGAGCAGGTGCCGAGTTCGCTCTGGCGCGCCGGCTCGCGCGATTTCTTCCGCGACCCGCGGGCCAAGCAGACCGGCGACCTGCTGACCGTCATCATCAACATCGCCGACCAGGCGCAGATGCAGAACCAGACCCAGCGCCAGCGCTCCAACGCCGAAGCGGCCGGGATCCCCAACTTCTTCGGGCTGGAGAACAAGGTGCCCAGCTCCGTCGACCCGTCCAACCTCGTGACCATGGACAGTTCCAGCAACTCCTCCGGCACGGGGACCATCCAGCGCAACGAGCGCATCGCCATGCGCGTCGCCGCCGTGGTGACGGAGGTGCTGCCCAACGGCAACTTCGTCATCGCCGGCCGGCAGGAGGTGCGGGTGAACTACGAGCTGCGCGAGATGCGCATCGCCGGCGTCATCCGGCCGGAGGACATCACCAACGTGAACACCATCGACTACGACAAGGTCGCGGAGGCGCGCGTCACCTACGGCGGCCGCGGCCAGATGACCGACGTCCAGCAGCCGCGCTACGGCCAGCAGCTGTTCGACATCATCATGCCCTTCTGACGGGGCGACGCCGATGGAACGCCGGAAGGAACGCCGCAGGCCGACGGGCCTCGCCGTCTTCGTGCTCTGCGCGGCCCTGGCGGCGGCCGGCGGCTACGGCCTCGGCCGCCTGCAACGCGCGGAGGCCGCGACCGCCGCCGCCCCGGGCGCCACGGCCGACAAAGCCACCGAGAAGCCCGAGGATGCAGGCGGCCCCTTCTACGTCGACGTCGGGCAGCTGATGGTGCCGGTGCTGGCGGACGGCCGGACCAACGCCTTCATCCTGACCCAAGTCACGCTCCAGACCGGCAGCGCCGACCAGGCGAACCTGATCCGCCGCCGCCTGCCGCACGCCCGCAACGCGCTGTTGCAGGCCCTGTTCGGCCTCGCCGGCTCCGGCGCCTTCGACGGCCCCTCGGTCGACCCCGCCGCGGTCGCCCGCTCCCTGAAGCAGGCCGCCGGGGAGCAGCTCGGCCCCGGCCTCGTCCGCGCGGTCCTGATCGACCGCCTGATGCGCCAGGAAAACACACGGCTTTGAAACACCCCTCTCCCTGCTCCGCAGGGAGAGGGAGGGACCCGCGAAGCGGGAGGGTGAGGGCTTGGTCGTTCCGAGAAACCAAGCCCTCACCCTCCCACCGCTTGCGCGGCGGGCCCCTCCCTCTCCCGCCGGAGGCGGGCGAGGGGACAAGGCGCCCCGCCCTGCGACAAAACGACCGCACACCCATAAGTACCGGCACCTAAGGACCGCAACCGGTCCGACTCTTGACCTTGGTCAAGCCATTCCGGCCCCGGACGGACGAAGCTCGGACGCGACCAAAGCAGGCTCGCTGTTCCGATCATTCCACGGGTATGCCATGACCGCGCCCCATTTCCGCACCGCCGACACCCCGACCCGACGCTTCGAAGGGCTGGTCTTCCTCGCCCTGTCCGTCCTCATCTGGCCGGTGCTGGCCATCGGCGTGGTCGGGGCCTACGGCTTCTCCGTCTGGATGTACCAGCTCCTGTCCCACGGCGGGGGCCTGTGATGGCCGAGGTCCACATCTCCAGCCTGGTCATCCAGCACGCGCCGGACCGCACCGCCGCCCTGAAGGAGGCGGTGACCGCGCTCGCCGGGATCGAATGGCACGTGGCGGACAAGGGCAAGGCCGTCGTCACCGTCGTGACCGCGACGGAGGGCCAGGTCCTGGACCGCATCGACGCGATCAACGTCATGCCCGGCGTCCACGCCACCACGCTGGTCTACCACCATTACGAGGACGAGGCCTCCTGCGACGAGCCGATGCCCGCCGACGCCGAACTCGTCCCGCCCGCCCGATAAACCCACCCGACAACAACCCGCCCAAGAATTCCCGCCTTTAGGAGGCACCTCCCCATGTCCCTGACCCGCCGTGATTATCTGAAGGTCCAAGCCGCGGTGACCGCGGCAGCGGCGGCCGGTGTGAGCCTGCCGGCACACGCCGGCATCCTGCCGACCGGCGACGACGCCAAGCTGAAATGGTCCAAGGCGCCGTGCCGCTTCTGCGGCACCGGCTGCGGCGTCATGGTGGGCGTGAAGGACGGTCGCATCGTCGCCACCCACGGCGACGTGAAGGCGGAGGTGAACCGCGGCCTGAACTGCGTGAAGGGCTACTTCCTGTCCAAGATCATGTACGGCGACGACCGGCTGACCCAGCCGCTGCTGCGCATGAAGGACGGCAAGTTCCACAAGGAGGGCGAATTCACGCCCATCACCTGGGACCAGGCCTTCGACATCATGGCCGCGAAGTGGAAGGAGACCCTGAAGAAGAAGGGCCCGACCGCCGTGGGCATGTTCGGTTCCGGCCAGTGGACGATCATGGAGGGCTACGCCGCCTCCAAGTTCATGAAGGCCGGCCTGCGCTCCAACAACCTGGACCCGAACGCCCGCCACTGCATGGCCTCGGCCGTCGCCGGCTTCATGCGCACCTTCGGCATGGACGAGCCGATGGGCTGCTACGACGACATGGAGCAGGCGGACGCCTTCGTCCTCTGGGGCTCCAACATGGCGGAGATGCACCCCATCCTGTGGACGCGCATCACCGACCGCCGCCTCAGCCACCAGAGCGCCAAGGTCGCCGTTCTGTCGACCTACGAGCACCGCAGCTTCGACCTCGCCGACATCGGCATGGTGTTCACGCCGGGCTCGGATCTCGCGATCCTGAACTACATCGCCAACCACATCATCAAGACCGGCCGGGTGAACAAGGAGTTCATCGAGAAGCACTGCAACTTCAAGCGCGGCCGCGACGACATCGGCTACGGCCTGCGGCCGGAGCATCCGCTGGAGAAGAAGGCCAAGAACGCCGGCAACGCAAACGACAGCGACCCGATCTCCTTCGAGGAGTTCGCGAAGTTCGTGGAGCCCTACACGCTGGACAAGGCGCACGAGCTGTCGGGCGTGCCGAAGAACCGGCTGGAGGCGCTGGCCGAGCTGTACGCCGACCCGAAGGTGAAGCTGGTGTCCTTCTGGACCATGGGCTTCAACCAGCATGTCCGCGGCGTCTGGGCGAACAACCTCGTCTACAACATCCACCTGCTGACCGGGAAGATCAGCCAGCCGGGCTGCGGCCCCTTCTCGCTGACCGGCCAGCCGTCCGCCTGCGGCACGGCGCGCGAGGTCGGCACCTTCTCCCACCGGCTGCCCGCCGACATGGTGGTGACCAACCCCGCCCACCGCAAGCACACCGAGGAGATCTGGAAGCTGCCGGAAGGCACGATCCCCGACAAGGTCGGCTACCACGCGGTCCAGCAGGACCGGATGCTGAAGGACGGGAAGATCAACGTCTACTGGGTCCAGTGCAACAACAACATGCAGACGGCGCCGAACACGGCGAACGAGACCTACCAGGGCTACCGCAACCCGGACAACTTCATCGTCGTGTCCGACGCCTACCCGACGGTGACGGCGCTGGCCGCCGACCTGATCCTGCCGACCGCCATGTGGGTGGAGAAGGAAGGCGGCTACGGCAACGCGGAGCGCCGCACGCAGCTGTGGCGCCAGCTGGTGAACGCGCCGGGCGAGGCGCGCTCCGACCTGTGGCAGATCATGGAATTCTCCAAGCGCTTCGCGGTGGAGGAAGTGTGGCCGGAAGAGCTGATCGCCAAGAAGCCGGAGGTGCGCGGCAAGACGCTGTTCGACATCCTCTACTGCAACGGGCAGGTCAACGCCTTCCCCCTGTCGGACTGCGACCCGGCCTACGAGAACCGCGAATCGGCCCACTTCGGCTTCTACGTGCAGAAGGGCCTGTTCGAGGAATACGCCGCCTTCGGCCGCGGCCACGGCCATGACCTGGGCCCGTTCGACCTCTACCACCAGGAGCGCGGCCTGCGCTGGCCGGTGGTGGACGGCAAGGAGACGAAGTGGCGCTACCGCGAAGGCTTCGACCCCTACGTCAAGGCCGGCGAGGGCGTGAAGTTCTACGGCAACAAGGACGGCCGGGCGAACGTCTTCGCGCTGCCCTACGAGCCGCCGGCCGAGGCGCCGGACGCGGAATTCCCCTTCTGGCTGTCCACCGGCCGCGTGATCGAGCACTGGCACAGCGGCTCCATGACGCTGCGCGTGCCGGAACTGCGCAAGGCCTTCCCGAGCGCGGTGGTCTTCATGCACCCCGACGACGCCAAGACGCTGAACGTCCGGCGCGGGCAGGAGGTGCGCGTGGTCTCCCGCCGCGGCGAGGTGCGCGTCCGTGTGGAGACGCGGGGCCGCAACAAGCCGCCGCAGGGCCTCGTCTTCGTGCCGTTCTTCGACCACACCGTGCTCATCAACAAGGTGACGCTGGACGCCACCGACCCGATCAGCAAGCAGACCGACTTCAAGAAGTGCGCGGTCAAGATCGTCCCCGTCGCGTGAGGAGCCCGACCATGAAGATCCGTCTTACGTTTGGCGCCCTCGCGCTCGCCGCCGCCATTCCCGTGCTCGCGTCGGGCGTGTTCGCCGCCGACGCGCCGAAGGTCCCCTCCGGCCCGCACCCGATCACCCAGGACATCCCGGCCGAGCCGATGGGCCGCGAGGTCACCGACGACATCAAGAAGGTGCGGAACTACGCCGACCAGCCGCCGCTGATCCCGCACGCCATCCGCGACTACCAGATCGACCTGAACATCAACAAGTGCCTGACCTGCCACGACCGCAAGAACACCGAGGGCTCGCAGGCCCCGATGATCTCGGTCACGCACTTCCAGGACCGCGACGGCCAGACCCTGGGCACCGTATCCCCGCGCCGCTACTTCTGCATCCAGTGCCACGTCCCGCAGACCGACGCCAAGCCGATCGTCGGCAACAGCTTCGTCGATATTGACAAGGTCCTTGGCAATGGAGCGCTGGGCGGCGGGAAGGAAGGCGCCAAATGATCTCCTGCGCTCTCAATCTGGCGGCGCGCGTCTGGCGCGTCTTCGCGCGCCCCTCCGTGCATTTCAGCCTGGGCTTCCTGACGCTGGGCGGCTTCCTGGCGGGCGTGCTGTTCTGGGGCGGCTTCAACACCGCGCTGGAGGCCACCAACAAGGAGGCCTTCTGCATCTCCTGCCACGAGATGAAGAACAACCCGTATGAAGAGCTGAAGCAGACCATCCACTTCACCAACCGCTCCGGCGTGCGGGCCACCTGCCCGGACTGCCACGTGCCGCACGAATGGACGGACAAGATCGCCCGCAAGATGCAGGCCTCCAAGGAGGTCTGGGGCAAGATCTTCGGCACCATCGACACGCGCGAGAAATTCCTGGACAAGCGGCTGGAGCTGGCGAACCACGAGTGGAGCCGCCTGAAGGCCAACAACTCCCTGGAATGCCGCAACTGCCACAGCGCGGAGTCCATGGACATCACCCGCCAGAACCCGCGGGCGGCCAAGATGCACGAAACCTACCTGTTCACCGGCGAGCGGACCTGCATCGACTGCCACAAGGGCATCGCCCACCGCCTGCCCGACATGAACGGCGTCCAACCCGGCTGGACCGGCACCGTCTCCGCCAAGTAAAAAACAAAATAAAGAACGCCTTCCCGGCCAGCCAGGGAAGGCGTTTTTGTTTGTAGGTTGGGTGGAGCGCAGCGCAACCCAACATCCATGCCAATGCCACGCCTGTTGGGTTGCGGCTGCGCCTCCACCCAACCTACGGTCGCGGGGCGTTTCTGCCCCATGGGTGCCTTCTATGGCCTTCGGCCTGGTCGCGTCGAAAGGCCCGTACGGACGGACACGCCTCCTCCATCCCCCCGCCTTCGCACCCGCAGCGCACCTCCAGCTCAGGCGTGCCAAGGCTTTCACGCCGATCCGCGGGTGCGTTCGGCGGCGGGGTGGAACGAACCGGGGGAGTACCCCATGCCCCATAAACCGCCCCGATGAACCCTCATCCTTGAGGTTAGACCACCACCGGTGCGACCGGGATCGCTCGTCCTTCCTGCTGTATCACTGCGCCCCTTGCCCAGTTCCGTTGCAGAAGGAAGAAGAATGGCCAAGACCATTACGGGAAACGACGACGAGATCCGCATGAACGGCTTCGTTGCGCACAACAATGTGTGGAACGCCTGGGCCGTCCCGGACGGCAAGGGGTACAGCCAGTCCATCACCGTGCCGAACACGCAGGACCCCGCCGGCACCTCGATCAAGTGGAGCTTTCCCGACGGCAACCCGTCCGAGGACCGCTGGTGGGAAGCCCCGTGGGACCAATATCCGGTTCTGTCCTACCCGACGCTCACCGCCGGGCGCGACACCTGGGAGGACTACGACACCACGAGCAAGGAATTTCCGGTCCAGGTCAAGGACGTGAAGGACCTGAAGGTCGACTTCGACTACGACCTGGGCAAGAACCCGGAGGGGCACAACGTCGCCTTCTCTCTCTGGACCAAGCCCGACCCCAACGCGGTCGGCCAGAACATCCAGGACGAGGTGATGGTCTGGGTCCACACGGGCTGGTTCGGCCCGGACGGCGAGGAAACCGGCGTCTTCAGCGACGGCATGGGGTCCGCCCACATCTTCCACGAGCCGGAAGCGAACAACTCCGTCGGCCGAACCTGGGACTACACCGCCGTCCAGTACGACAAGGACATCCAGTCGGGCAAGCTGGACCTCGGCGGTATCATCGATAATCTCGAAAAAACCGGCGTGCTGAAGGGCGACGACTGGATCTCGGGCGTCCAGCTCGGGGCGGAGATCACCAACGGCTCCAGCTCGTTGACGGTCAACAACCTCGACGTGAACCTGACCACCTACGGCCTGTCCAACCCGCCGCCCAACAATTGGACCTGGTAGGCCGCGCAAGCAACCCTCTCCCCTCCGGGGAGAGGGGAGGGTGAGGGGGCAGCACAGGCAGCGCCTGTGCCAGGGGATTGCCAAGGGGCAGAATGCCCCTTGGCGGCGCGCGAAGCGCGCCGTCCCCCTCACCCTCCCCGCACCTGCGGCGCGGGTCCCCTCCCTCTCCCCGGAGGGGAGAGGGTAAAAAATTCCCCACCGCCTACGACGCCGACAGGATGTCCGTGCCGCTGACGGTGGCGCCGCCCTTCAGCACGAACTTGGTGGCGCCGTCGGCGGTGCGGACCTCCTTCACCGTGTCGGTCACGACGGTCGCGGCCTTCAGCGCGGCGCCGGTCTTGTCCTTGGCCGTGACGCGCACGCGGTAGACGCCGTCCGGCGCCGCGCTGCCGTCCGCGCGCTTGCCGTCCCACGCGAAGGTCTGCCGGCCGGTCTGGGGCGAGCCCGCGGCGCTGTAGATCGGTTGGCCGGCGTCGTTCAGCACCTCGATCTTCACCGAGGCGGCGGCCCCCTCCACCGCGTAGGCCATCTGGGCCTTGCCGCCGGACAGGCTCAGCTGGTCGGTGGAAACCTCCACGCTGCGGCCCAGATAGGCCATGTCCATCCGCATGCCGCTGTTCTTCAGCGTGTCGAGCACCTGGGCCAGGGTGTCGTTGGTCCGCACCCCCTGCTCGACGGTGGAGAGCTGGGCGAGCTGCGTCATGAACTGGGACGCGTCCATCGGGGCCAGCGGGTCCTGGTTGCGCAGCTGCGCGGTCAGCAGCTTCAGGAAGGCTTCGTAATCGACCGTCGGCTTGTTCGCACCAGCATCGGCCCCGGTTGCCCCGGCGGTGCCCAGCTTCTGGGTGGTCGCCTGATTGATGGCGTCCTTCGCCGCCTTGGCGGTCGGAGAGCCGGTCGTGGTCGGAGTGGTCGTCATGGCTGTTCCTTGGAAATCCCCTAGACGCTGATGTCGACAAGACCGTCGAGCAGGACGGCGCGCCGTTCGGCCGGGACTGCCGGCGCGGCATCCTCCCGCCACGCCGGGCGCGCGCCGCCCTGGCCCTCGAACTCCTGCCGGGGGGAGGCGAAGCCCCGCGGCTGGTTGTCGCCGCGCAGGGAGAATTGCAGGGTGCCGCCGTCCAGCTCGAAGCCGGCGTCGTTCAGCGCGCGCTCCAGATGGTGGATGTCGCGGCGGAGCATGGACAGCGTGTCGGCCTGCTCCGCCTGGATCGTCAGCGCCACGCGGCCGGCGTGCAGCTCCGCCACCACGCGCACCGGGCCGAGGTCGTCCGGGGCGAGGTCGATGCGGAACTCCCCGCCCCCGGCCTCGACCACCCGGACGAGCGGCTGGGCCAGCTGCGCCGCCGGCAAGCGCGGGGCCTGGGCACCGTCGGCCGGGCTGGCCGCGTAGTGCGCCGCGGCGTGCGCCGGCACCGTGGCGACGGTCGGCGGCGGCACGGCGTCGGCATGGGCCTGCGCAGCCGACACCACCTCCGGAGCGGGGGAGGGGCGCTGGCCGCTTCCGTTCGCCCCTGCGCCATTATTTCCAGGGCCATTGTTTCCGGAATTGCCCGCGCTCGGTGCCGCGGAGGCTGTCACCGGCGCCGACGTGTCGGGCGCTCCAGCATCGGGTGCAGCGGCGGTCGGCGTCGCGTCCGCGGGTTTCGGCAACGGCTTGTCGGTCGGCTTGGCCGGCGTGCCCGACACCACCGGCACCGGCGCCGCATCCATCGGAATGGCCTCGGCGAGTGTCACAGCGGGCAGCGGCACGGCATCACCCTGCGGTTCAGACCCCGTAGGCGGTGTCACCGCTGCCGCCAGGACGGCGTCGCTTCCCTTCGGCAGGGCGGCGCCGGTGGTTGCCTCCGCCTTGGCGGCGGACGCCAGCGTCGCCAACGCCACGGCCTCATCGACGGGAATCGCGGCGCCGTCACCCTGCGGTGGTGCCGTCAAGCCCGGCCCCGTGATCGCCGCGGCTGGTGCCTGAGGCGGCGGAGGTGCCAGGAAGGGCAGCAGCGCGGCGAGCGCCGCGTCCGCGTTGGCCGGCGCGCCGCCCTTGGGCGGCTTCGTCTCGTCATCGGCAGCCGCGTCGTCCACCGGGTCCGCCTCGTCGAGCAGGTCCGCGAAGGGCGTGCCGGGCGCGGTGTCTTCCTCCCCCCGGGGGGCTTCCGCCGGGCGAACCGGCCGGGGCGGCGGGGCGGCGATGGCGTCGGGAAGGGCGGGCATGGCGTCAGTTCACCGACCGGGAGGCTGCGGGGAAGCCTGCTGCCGCCGGCTGCACGCGCGCTGCCGCCTGGGGCGCCGGGCGGTCGCCGGGTAGGGCGCGCCGTTGCAGGACCAGCCGCGTGACCTCGCGTGCCTTGGTGTCCTCCAGCTCCGCGATGATGGGGGCGGAGCGGCGCTCCGGCATGCGGTCCAGCACGTCGATGATGATGTCCGTCTCCAGGTCGTTGAAGATGCGCGCGGCGTCGCGCGGCTTCATGGTTTCGTAGATCGACACCATCCGCTTCAGGTCCTCCTGCTGGAGGCTGGAGCGCTGCTGCATCAGCGCCTCCACATCGCGCTTGATCTCGCCCAGCCGCTGGATTTGCGCGGTGGCGCGCGTCTCCGCGGCGGCCAGCACGGCTTCGGCCTCCGTCAGGTGGCGGGTGCGGGCGGCCACGTCGGCCTTCTGCTCCGTGATGGCGGCGCGCAGCGCCGGGTCGGTGCAGCTGGGCGTCGCCAGCGCGACTTCGGCGGGCACGGGCGGCGGCGGGGCGATGGACACCGGCGGCATCGCCAAGGCGGGATCCTTCGCGGGCTCGGCCGTGCCGTCGCCCTTCAGGTCGGTCGCCCAGGGGCGCTCGTGCTTGCCGAACTCACGGTCGAACTGCTGGGCGATGACCGGGAAGCCGTCCATCAGGGCGCCGAGCTTCAGCGGCAGCACCATCAGGATCGCGACCAGAGTGATGGGAAGGACGCGCAGCATGGCTCAGCGCTCCGTCCCGACGGTGCGCAGGCGCGCGTAGAAGGCGCTGGCCGCGGCCTGCCGCGCGCCGTCACCGTCCGCAGGAGCCTCCAACCGGGGCTCCGCCCGCAACTCCGCCAGTTCCGCCTGCGTCCGCGCCAGCGCGGAAGCCAGCATCGGCCGGAAGTCGTCGCGCTCCTCGGCAACGGCGGCTGGTTCTTCCTCCTCCTTCTCCACCACAGGCACCACAGGCGCCGGCCGGGGCCGCGGGCGGACCACCGGGCCGTCCTCCAGCCGGCGGACCAGCGCGCGGGCCTCCTGCACCGACTCCTCGATGCGCTTGGACGCGCGCTCGCAGGAGCCGAGGATCAGCCCGACCTCCTCGGTCACCCCCCTAGCGCGCTCCAGCCCGTCGGACAGCTTGGCCGACGCCTCGGTCGCCGCGGCGACGAGGCGCTGCACGGAGGCCTCCGTCTCGTCGATGGTCTTGGAAAAGGTGGTGATCAGCGCGCCGATCTCGCCCTGGCTCGCCCGCATCACCTTCAGGCGCTTGTTGACGATCACCAGGAAGACCGTGGCGGTGACCAGCATCACCGCCAGCACGGCGTCAATGAGAAAAGAGACCATCGATCAGCTCCTGCTTGGTCTCCAGGTCGGTGTCGATCTTGACGGAGATGTTGCCGTTGCGCTGGCCCATGTGGCCGGCGAAGAGGGGGGTGGTCTTGCTTTGCAGCATCACCGGCGCGTCGGGGTCGATGCGCAGCTTCAGCGACGTGCCTTTCTCCCAATTCAGCACCTCGCCCAGCGGCACCTGCGTCTGCTGCAGCACCGCGACGAGGTCCAGCTTGGCGCGCATCAGCTCCGCCTTCAGATGGCTTTCCCAGACCGTGTCGTGGCCGAACTTCTCGCCCATGAAGGTCTGCACCAGCTTGCCGCGCACCGGCTCCAGCGTGGCGTAGGGGATGACCACCTCGGCGTGGCCGACGCGGCGTTCCACCTCCACCGCGATGCGCACGCGGATGACCGCGTTGGTGGCGCGGGTGATGGTCGCGAACTGCGGGTTGGTCTCCAGCCGGTCGAAGGTGAAGTCCACCTGCGCGATCGGGTCGAAGGACTGGCTGAGGTCCTGAAGGATGACCTTGACCAGCCGTTCCGTGATCTTGCGCTCGATGGAGGTGTAGCTGCGGCCGTCGATGCGCCGGGCGCGGCTGCGCCGGCCGCCCAGCAGCACGTCCATCATGCAGTAGATCAGCGCGCTGTCGACCGACACGACGAGCTGGTTGTCCCACTGCTCCGCGCGCGCCACGCCGACCAGGGCCGGCAGCTCGATGGTGTCCAGGAACTCGTTGTAGCGCAGCCAGTCGATGCGCAGCAGGCTGGCCTCCACGCTGGTGGAGGAGAACTGGCGCAGCGAGGTGTTCAGCAGCCGGACCATGCGGTCGAAGACCACGTCCAGCATCGGCAGCCGGTCCTTGTTGACCGTGGTCGAGCTGACCAGCCGCTCGATGGCGCCGGGCTGGCCCGGCGTCTCCGCCGGGGCGGCGGCGAAATCCAGCAGCCGGTCGATCTCCTCCTGGCTCAGCGCCTTCGCCTCGCCCGCCCCGCCGTCCAGGACGCTGTCGAAGCCGGAGATGTCCGTATCATGGTCGGTTGGGTTGCTCATCGACGTCCTCTGGGAATTCCCGGAACCGCTATTGCGTGAGAAGGCTGCGCAGCAGGACGTCGGCGACGGCGTCCCGGCCCAGGATCAGGTTGAAGCGGCGGCGCAGCTCGCCGCGCAGGCGCAGCAGCCCGGCGGAGCCCTGCAGGTCGTGCTGGTCGAGGTTGCGCAGGAACTCCTGCTCGGCGTTCACGAACTGCGGCATCGCCTGCTCCACGGCGGCCCTGTCTTTCGGGGCGACGGCCAGCGTGATGCCGAGCTTCAGGAAGCGCGACGGCGTCTCCGGCCGCAGGTTCACCACCAGCTCCGGCAGGTCGAGCGTGATCTGCGACCGCTCCACGATCGGCGTGCCGGCGAACAGCCGGGCCACGCCGTCGCTGCCGACCGCCGCCCAGTAGCCACCCAAGCCCGCCGCCGCGACGCCGCCGAGCGCCGCCGCCCCCAACGCCAGACGGGCCAGCGGCAGCACGACGACATACATCCGCTGCCGGCCCGGCAGGCCGGAAAACACCGTCTGCGCCTTTCCAGCGTCTGTATTCATCGCGGCATGAGCCTCCAAACTGCCGAAAATTTGCCCGAAAATTTGATCGAGTATTTTAAACGATCAAGTTTTACGGACTTCTTTCGCGGTCCACGTTTCCAGCTTTTACTCCGCTTAAAAGCGGAACCGGTACCGTGGACCGGTGCCTGGAGCGAAGATTACGGGCGCCGCTTTTCGGAAACTTTAAAGGTGCGGATGTCGTGACCGGTCTGATCGACAATCTGCGGACGCTGGGCCGCGGGCGCCTGCTGGTGCTGGGCGGCACTGGCGTCGGCATCGTCCTGGCGGTCGCCACCATGGCGGTGCTGCTGTCCCGCCCGCACATGACACCGCTCTACACCGGGCTGGAGCCGGCCGACGCCGGCCGCATCGTCAAGGCGGTGGAGGCCATGGGCGTGCCGGTCGCCGCCGCCTTCGACGGCACGGCGGTGGAGGTGCCGGACTCCGACGTGGCGCGCCTGCGCATGCTGCTCGCCGAAAAGGGCCTGCCGTCCCGCGGCGGCATCGGCTACGAGCTGTTCGACAGCGACAAGCCGCTGGGCATCACCAGCTTCATGCAGCGCATGAACCGGCTGCGCGCCATGGAGGGCGAACTCGCCCGCACCATCGAGACGCTGTCGGGGGTGGAGGCCGCGCGCGTCCACATCGTCCTGCCCGACCGGGAGGAGTTCTCGCGCACCGCCCCCAAGCCCACCGCCTCCGTCGTGGTGCGCATGCGTGGCCGCGCCCCGATGGAGCGGCGGCAGGCACTGGCCATCCGCCACCTCGTCTCCGCCGCCGTGCCGAACCTGAAGGCCAGCGCGGTCACCGTGCTCGACGCGTCGGGCGAGGTGCAGCTGACCGAGGACGACGGCGACACCGTCACCGCCGCCAAGGCCGACGGCCTGCGCGTCGGGCACGAGGCGCGCATCGCCCGCGCCATCGAACAGATGCTCGTCGCCCGCCTCGGCCAGGGCAATGTTCGCGTTCAAGTTGCTGTCGATGTCGAAACCAAGCGCGAGGTCGTGCGCAGCCAGAGCTTCGATCCCGCGAGTCAGGTCGTCCGCTCCACCCAGACCGTGCAGGAGCAGGACCGCAGCCTCGACACGTCGGGCGAGCCGCCGGTCACGGCGGAACAGAACCTGCCGCAGCGCGAGGTGAAGGCCCAGGCGCAGAACAACCGCTCCTCCACCGACTCCAAGCGGCAGGAGGAGACGGTCAACTACGAGATCTCCAACGTCGCCCGCGAAACGGTGATCGAGCCCGGCGACATCCGCCGCGTCAGCGTCGCCGTGCTGGTCAACGGCACCTGGAAAACCGCCGCCGACGGCGTGCGCAGCTACGAGCCGCGCTCCCAGGAGGAAATCCAGCGCATCGGCGAGCTGGTCCGCTCCGCCATGGGCTACGACCAGGCGCGCGGCGACCGGGTGACGGTGGACAACCTGGAGTTCGTGGAGCTGGCGCCGGACATCCCGCCGCGCGCCGCCATGGACGAGATCGCCGACACGCTCAGCCGCAACGTGATGACGCTGATCCAGTGGGTGATCCTGCTGGTGCTGTGCGGGCTGCTGATCGTGCTGGGCCTGCGCCCGCTGATCCGCCGCGTCTTCCCGGCCCCGCCGCCCGCCGCGGCGGAAACCGCAGCCCCGGCGCTGGCCGGCCCCGCTGCGATGCCGCAGCTCGCCGCCCCGCCCACGGGTGCCGACGGCGCGGCGCAGGCGCCCCAACTCGGCGAGGCGCTTGAGCCCGCCATGGCGCCCCTGCCGGGCATCGAGGAGACCATGGACCAGCTGATCGAGCTGCGCACGGTGGAGGGCCGCGTCCGCGCCTCCTCCATCCGCCGGCTGGGCGACATCGTCGACCAATACCCGGATGAAGCGATCGACATCCTTCGCTCCTGGCTCTACGAGGAGGCGGTCTGATGGACTACCCGCGCTACCGCTTCGACCAGCGCTTCGACAGCACCGCCCAGGCGGCGAGCGAGGCCGCCGCTCTGGAACAGGCGCCGAAGCCCGAGGCAGTCGATCCCCTCGACGTCCCCGCCCATTCCGAACGCGCCCTCCAGGCCGCCATCCAAGATGCCGTTGGCGCCGCCGAGCTGCGCGCCTTCGCCGACGGGCTGGAGCAGGGCCGCCAGGAAGGGGAGGCGGAGGCCAACGCCCGCATCGAGGTGCTGCTGGCCCTGTCGCTTCGCCGGCTGGAGGAACAGCTCGCCAGCCTGGACGACCGCTTCGCCGAGACCCTGGCGGGGATCGAGGCGGAAGGGGCCGCGGTGCTCGTGGCGCTGGTCCGCCGCATTGCACCGGCCCTGCTGGACCGCGTCGGCCCGGCCGAGGCCGAGGGACTGGCGCGGGACGCCCTGCGCCTGGCCGGCAAGTCGCCCCTGCTGCGCGTCCGCGTCCACCCGGACGTCGCCGAGCCGCTCCGCACCAAGCTGACCGCCGCCGAGAACCACAGCTTCCGCGGCACGCTCGACATCGTCGCCGACCGGACCATCCCGCCCGGCGGCATCGACGCCGCCTGGGAAGCCGGCGGCCTGCGCCACGACCCCGCCGCGGTGGACCGCGCCGTCGCCGACCTCTGCGACCGCTCCCTCGCCGCCCTTTTCGCCCCCCTTACGGCCCCCCTTACGGAAGACCCCGCACCATGCCCCCACTGAACCTCGACGTCCTCGACGACGACCCCAAGCCCGGCGAAAAGGCCACCCCTGATCAAACCGGCGGCACCATGAACGCCATCTACAACGTCCCCGTGGACGTGCAGGTCGTGCTCGGCCGCACCAGCATGCTCGTCGCCCAGCTCCTGAAGCTCGGCCGCGGCGCCGTGGTGGAGCTGGAGCGCAAGGTGGACGAGCCGGTGGAGGTGCTGGTCAACCACCGCCTCGTCGCCCGCGGCGAGGTGGTCATCGTGGAAGACCAGCGCCTGGGCGTCACGCTGACGGAAATCGTGCGCACCGACCTCGGCATCGATTGAGCCATCCCATCATGCGTGTCCGCCCCTTCCGCACCGCCGCGCTGGCGATCCTCCCCGTGCTGCTGCTGTTGCCGACGGCGGCCGGGGCGCAGGCGCTCAACCTCGACCTGAACGCGCTGGGGGAGGGGGCGTCGCTGTCCGGCCGGGTCGTCCAGGGCATCGTGCTGCTGACGGTGCTCAGCGTGGCGCCGGGCCTGCTGATCATGGCGACCTCCTTCACGCGCATCATCGTCGTGCTGTCGCTCCTGCGCTCCGCCCTGGGGCTCCAGCAGTCGCCGCCGAACATGGTGCTGCTCAGCCTCGCCATGTTCCTGACCTTCCACATCATGGGGCCGGTCTTCGACACGGCGTGGCAGGACGGCCTGCGCCCCCTGCTGAACGAGCAGGTGACGCAGGAGCAGGGGCTGGAACGCATGGTCGAGCCCTTCCGCGCCTTCATGGCCTCCCAGGTGCGCGACAAGGACCTGACCGCCTTCGCCGGTTTCTCCGGCAAATCGGAGACGGAAAAGCCGAAGACGGCGGAGACCGCCGACCTGCGCGTCCTGGTGCCGGCCTTCCTGCTGTCGGAGCTGCGGCGCGCCTTCGAGATCGGGTTCCTGGTCTTCCTGCCCTTCCTGGTCATCGACATGGTTGTGGCGGCCGTGCTGATGGCGATGGGCATGATGATGCTGCCGCCGGTGATGATCGCGCTGCCCTTCAAGATCATCTTTTTCGTGCTGACCGACGGCTGGTTCCTGATCGCCAACAGCCTGATCCGCTCCTACGGGGGAGCCTGACCATGGCACCTCCCCAAACGCCGTCCGGCGTCGCCGACAGCCTGACCGCCATCGCGCGGCGGCGCGGAGTCCCAGTGGACGACGACACCACCATCCTGGCGCTGCTGGCGGCGCTGGCGCCCAACCCGCTGGTGCCGCACCGCATGGTGCTGGTCGCCGGCAGCGTGCTCGCCGGCGCCTTCCGCCACGACCGAACCCTGGCCGAGCCGGACCCCGACCCCGCCGGCCCCCCCGCCGCCGACCATTCCTTCTGAGACCGTTCCTTCTGAGGGGACCGACATGGGCATCCCGATCAAGATTCGCGACAACTACAAGAGCCTCAGCGGGACGGAAAAGACCGCAGTGATCTTCCTGGCGCTGGGGGAGGAGCGCGGCTCCCGCCTGATGGAGCGGCTGGACGACGACGAGATCCGCATGGTCAGCCGCGCCATGGCCGGCCTCGGCAACGTCACCTCGAACCTTGTGGAGGCGCTGCTGCGCACCTTTACGGAGCGCTTCGCCAACACCGGCTCCGTCGTCGGGTCCTACGACAGCACGGAGCGCATGCTCTCCCGCTTCCTGCCCGACGACCGCGTGTCGGAGATCATGGGCGAGATCCGCGGCCCCGCCGGCCGCACCATGTGGGAGAAGATGTCCAACGTGAACGAGGGCGTGCTGGCGACATACCTGTCGGGCGAATACCCGCAGACGGCCGCCGTCATCCTGTCGCGCATGCGCAGCGACCACGCGGCCAAGGTGCTGCCGCTGCTGCCGCCTGCGCTGCGGCTGGAGGTGATCGAGCGCATGATCCAGATCGAATCCGTGCAGCGCGAGGTGCTGCTGGACATCGAATCCATCCTGCACAACGAGTTCATGGCGAACTACGCCCGCACCCACGGCTCCGACACGCACGAGCGGATGGCCGACATCTTCAACCGCATCGACCGCGACACGATGGGCGAGATCTTCGCCGACCTGGACGTCATCCTGCCGGAATCGACCCAGCGCATCCGCCAGCTGATGTTCACCTTCGAGGATCTGCTGCGCCTTGACCGCGTCTCGCTGCAAACCGTCATCCGCCGCTGCGACACCGGCCAGCTCGCCATCGCGCTGAAGGGGGCGGAGGCGCAGCAGCGCGACCATTTCCTGTCCGTCATGTCCGAACGCGCCCGCATGATCCTGCAGGACGAGATCGAGAACATGGGCCCGGTCCGCATGCGCGACGTCCACGACGCCCAGGCGGAGATCGTGCAGGTCGCCAAGGCCCTGTCCGACGACGGCGCCATCGTCATCCCGCAGTCCGGCGAAGCCGACGCGGTGGTCTACTGATGGATGGCATGGTCGTCCAAATCCCACGGCTTCTCGCCGTGCTGGACGCCCTGGACTCCCCGGCGGCGCAGGAGCTGCGCGGCGGCCTGCCGCGCTGCGACTCCACCTTCGGCCTCGGCCTCGCCGTCTTCCTGTCCGCCACGGCCGGCGGCGCGCGTGGCTGGCTCGGCCCGGACGGCGCGCGGGCGCTGGACGCGCTGGACGGCGGCGCCCTGCTCGACGAGCTGGATGAGGCGCTGGCGCCCCGCCACCGCCGGACATCCGACGGGCGCGCCTGGCGCGTCCTCAGCGTGCCGGTGATGGACGGCCCCCGCGCGCGCGGCCTGCTGTGCGCCATCGCCGACGGCGAGGGGCTTCAGACCGGCAGCGCCTTCGTCCTGCAAATCCACCTGGGGCAGGTGGGGGCCGTCCAGCTCGTCGCGGCGGGGGAGGGGCGGACGCTCGACGTCACGCTCCAGACCGCGGGCGGCCTGTCCTCGGCCATCCTGGCCGACATGCAGGAAAGCTTCGCGTCGTCCCTCGCCGACGCTGGCCTGAAGGGGACCCTGACCGTGGGCCCCGTGGCCGGCGCTTGGCTCGACTTCGACGGCCGCCTCAGCGCCGACTCCGTGGTGTGACACCTCACGCAGGCAATGCCGCCTTCATGGCCCCGGCGATGCGGTCCAGGTCGTGGCCGCTGACTTCGAACAGGCCGAAGCGCAGTTGGTAGCCCCAGTTCCGCGTGCCGCCGGTGAAGTCCAGCACATCGAGCAGGGGCTGGATCGGCGCCTCCTCCGCCTTCAGCCAATCAACGTCGCGCCGGAAGGGCACGAAGCCGCCGCCCATGTCGAACTGGTAGGGCACACCCTCGCGCACCGTGCCGATGGCGGTGAACTGTTGCAGCTTGTCCTTGCCCCGGAACACCTCCGACGGGGAGTAGTAGGCGACGCGGTCCCCCGGCCGGATGCGGCGCAGCGGCGCCGCCTTGCCGTGGCACACCTGCATGAAGCCCCCGGCACGGCCGATGCGCACATGCTCGGCGGACGCCACGGCGATCCAGTTGCGGCTTCCCATGATCTGGCTGGCCATGATCCGGCCCCCGCTCACTGGGGACCGGGGACGAAGACGCGCAGGCGGTTCCCGTCCGGGTCCAGCGCGACGAAGGTGAAGCCGAAGTCCATGGCCGTCGGCTCCTGCGCGATGGGCAGGCCGCGGCGGCTCCAGTCCTCGTGGGTGGCGCGCACCGCGTCGGCGTCCGGCACGACGAAGGCGATCTCGCCGCACCCCGTCGGCGCGGTCGGCGCCGGGGCCACCGTCTGGCGCGACCACAGGCCGAGCATCAGGCCGGACTCCATGGCGAACATCGCGAAAGTCTTTGATGCCTCGACCGGCGGGCGGCCCAGCAGGTCGGCGTAGAAGGCGGCGCTGGTGGTCGGGTTGGCGACGTAGAGCAGGACGAAATCGACGTTCAGCATGGCAGCGTTTCCCTCAGGATTTCGGTGGATCGGTGCGGCGGGCCGTTGGTTCGTTCCCGCCCGGTGAAACCGATCCTAGACCGGCATGCTGTCAGTTTTTGTCAGCATGGTGCCGCCAGGAGAGCCGCGGCATCGTCTCTTCCAAAGCGTTGCCGAGATACGCTCAATTGCTAGGACGCGATGTGTTGGAAACCACGACGTCTGCCCCGCACCGGTCATTCCCGCGAAGGCTCTCAGCGGACCTTCGGTCCGCCTGACGCCGTCAGCGCTGGCCTCGCCAGCGCGAGAGGCGGGAATCCAGGGCACATCAGGCGCTCAACAGCGAAGTTTCCTGGATCCCAGCCTTCGCTGGGATGACGGCGGGAGATCCACGCCCAAACATGGCAAGCCCTCACCCCACCGCGGCGATCGGGGCCGCCGGCGCCCGCACCAAGCCCTTGAAGGGCGCCACGGCGCGCAGCCGCCGCGGCGCCGCGTCGGGCTCCTCGTGCTCGGGCGGGGCCTCGAACTTGTAGCCGCGGCCGTAGACGGTCTCGATGTAGCGGGCGCCGCCGGTCGCCTCGGCGATCTTCTTGCGAAGCTTGCAGATGTAGACGTCGATGACCTTGTCGAGCGGGTCGGCGCCGGACAGGCCGTAGACCTCGTCGTAGATGTGCTCCTTGGAGACCACGCGGCGGTGGTGCGCGGCCAGCACGCCGAGGATGGCGTGCTCGCGCTGGCTCAGCCGCAGGCGTTCGCCACCCACATCCGGGTCGCGGCCGTCGAGGAAGACGGTCAGGCGGCCGACGCGCACGGCGTTGCTGACCAGGCCGCGGGCGCGGCGGCGGGCGACCTCGATGCGGGCGCGCACCTCGGCGCTGACCACCGGCTTGACCAGCACGTCGTCGGCACCGGCGTGCAGCAGCGCCACGGTGGTCGCCACGTCGCGCCGCTCCAGCAGGCACAGCACCGCGGCGGTGACGCGCTGGGCGCGCAAGGACGCCACCGCGGCGGCCGGGTCGGCGAGCCCGCCGAGCACGATGGCGTCGAAGCCCAGCGCCTCGCCGCCCTGTTCGGCCAGCAGCTCCTCCAGTTCCGGCCAGTCCAGCCGGTCGTAGCGGATCTTGCCCATGCCGAGCTGCCGGCCAAGCGCCTCGGCGATCAGCGGGTTCGGTTCCACCAGAACAGCACGCATGGGATTCTCCACAGCATCGACAGTCTTCGCGGCGATCGACTTGCTTTTTAACGAAAAGCTGTTTGACCCCGCCCTTGATCCACCCTGAGAAAACCGATCGAAACCCGTACTGTCAATCATTGGTGTTACTACGATCGGGAAAGCATAGGCCCGGCGTTAAACCCGCCTTAAACCGGATTAACAGCCCGCTCTTTTGCCGATTTGCCGCAAAACTCGTCGAAGAATTGAGGCAAAAGTTCGCAACCGGAATATGGGCAAGCCGCCACGGTTCCCCGCGCGCTTCCGCCTTCGAAAAAGGTTCCTGTGCGTACGCCGCGCGACGCGGTATTCTCGCGAGTTAGGCAGGCTTACCGGGGTGCGCCGCGATGACCGACATGATGGCCACAACCAATGGCCTTGGGACCAATGGCCCTGGGACCAATGGTGACGAACCGTCGCGCCGTCCCGTGGCGTCGGCGGTGCCGCCTGCGCCGCGCACGCGGGCCAAGGCTCCGGCCACCAACACGGCGCAGTTGCTCCGGTCCCATGGCGAGCAGATCGCCACGCTGGGCGAACAGCTCGCCAAGGCCGAGTCGGCGGCGGAGAGCGAGCGGGCGGAACGGCTGCGCGTCGTCGCGGAGCACACCGCCGACCGCGAGCGCTGGCGCGAGACCATCACCCAGGCCGAGCAGGCCCGCGAGGCCGAGGTCGCGCGCCTGCACGAGGGCCACGCGGCGGAGCGCGAGCGCGTCACCACCCTGGTCGAACAGCTGATCGCCGAGACCGCGGCGCGCGAGCAGGACCTGGCCCGCGCCCTCCAGGACGCCGAACAGCGCCTGTCGGACACGACGGCGGAGATCGCCGCCCTGCGCACCGCCCACGCGGTGGCGCTCGACCGCCTCCAGGCCGACCGCGAGGCGGAGCGGCAGCGGATCGGCGACCTCGTGGCCCAGCTGATCGCCGACACCGAGGCGCGGGAGCAGGTCTTCACCCAACGCCTCGCCTGCGCGGAGAACGAGCGCGACGAGGCCCGGGAGGCGGAGGCCCGCGAACGGCAGCGCGCCACGGAGCTGGCCGGGAAGGTCGAGCGCCTGATGGGCACGCTCGACGGGCTGCGCCAGGACCGCGAGGCGGAGGTCGCCGCCTACGAGGCCATGCGCGACCAGTGCCGCATCCTGGCCGCCGAACTGCAACGGCTGCGCCGCCCCTGGTGGCGGCGCCTCTTCACGCGCTGAGCGACGCGGCGGTCACTCGGCCGCCTTGCTGTCCGTCTCATCGTCCCCGCCGCGGAAAGGCGCCGTCGCCACATGGGCGGTCGCCGAGACGACATCGCCCGCGACGCTGACCGCCGACCCGGCCACGCTGGCCGCGGTGTCGACCGTGGCGACCACGACCCCGCAGCCGGACAGGACCATCGCGGCGGCGAACAGGGCGGCCAACAGGACGGCAGGAAAGGCAGGGCGCAGCATGTCGTGTCCTTAGCGTGATGGGTCAGGCCATGATGCCTCAGACCGTCGAGGCGCGGCGGTGACCAAACGGTGAAGCTTGCGGTTCCCGGTGCATCTTGCCATTGCCGGGGGCCTGTCCATCTTCAGAAGTTCGGGCTTCAGAAGTTCGGGCTTCAGAAATTCGGGGCAGATCCTAAACATACCCCGAAGACAGCGCGGGAGGTCGGATTGATGCGGCGGTTCTGGTGGGTCCTGGCACTCGCGCTGATCGGCGCCCCGTCGCTGGGAAAGGCGGAGAGCCCGGCGCAGTTCCGCGCGGCGGCGGCGCAGGTCGTCTATCACGACCCGGCGACCGGAACGCAGGTGCCCGTCTTCCTGGCCTATCCCACCCGCGATCCCGTCCAGCCGATCCGCCGCGGCCCCTACCACATCAACGTGGCGCCGGAAGGCGCGCCGGCGCTGACCACCATGCCGCTGGTGCTGATCACCCAGGGGCCGTCGCGCAACAGCTTCGCCATGGTCGACATCGCGCTGTTCCTGGCGCGCCGCGGCATGATCACCGCGACCGTGGCCCACATCGGCGGGGGAGACCCGAACGCGGCCGGCGGCGACGTGCGGATCGGCACCCGGCCTTTGTGGGCGGAGCTGCCCGACCAGCTCCGCGCGGCGCTGGACGCCGTGCTCGACTCCTCCCCCGTCGGCTGGCGGGCGGACCGCGCACGCATCGGCGTGGTCGGCTTCGGCCCCGGCGGCTACGCCGCGCTGGTCGCCGGCGGGGCGGTCGCCGACCTCGGCCGGGTCGCCAAGCTCTGCGGGCCCGACGCGGACCGCAGCGCCCTATGCCCGTCCGGAACCAAGACCGTCGTCGCCTCCACGCCCACCCAGAAGACCGCCGCCGACCCGCGCATCCGCTCGCTGGTGCTGATGGACCCCGTCGGCACGCTGTTCGCCGACGGCGCGCTGGCCAACGTGACGCTGCCGGTCCGCCTGTACCGGGCCGAGAAGGGCGACGAGGCCGGCGTGATGGAAACCGCCCGCGTCGCCGCCCAACTGCCCGGCAGCCCGGAGGTGCAGGTCGTGCCCGGCGCCGGCCACTACGCCTTCATGACCCCGGTCCCGGCCAGCGCCGCCGCCCGCATCGGCCCGGCCGCCCAGGACCCCCCGGGCTTCGACCGCGGCGCCTTCCACGACCGCCTGAACGACGAACTCCTGGACTTCTTCCGCCGCACCCTCCCGCCGACGCGGTGAGTTTTGGTCGGTGTTGAAGGTGGGACGTCCTGGCGTTGGGCCCCCACCCTAACCCTCCCCCACTTCGCGGGGGAGGGGATATCTCCTCCCCCCGTCGAAGATGGGGGGAGGTCGGGAGGGGGGCCCAACGCGAGGACCCCGTCCTCTCAATTCCTCCCCGTCAGCAAACCGCGGGCAATGACCTGCGCCTGGATCTCCGCCGCCCCCTCGAAGATCGACAAAATCCGCGCGTCGCACAGCACGCGGCTGATCGGGTATTCCAGGGCGTAGCCGTTGCCGCCGTGGATTTGCAAAGCGGCGTCGGCGTTGCTCCAGGCCACGCGGGCGGCGAGCAGCTTGGCCATGCCCGCCTCCACGTCGCAGCGCCGGCCGCTGTCCTTCTCGCGCGCCGCGAAGTAGGCGAGCTGCCGGGCCATCATCGTCTCCGCGGCCATCCAGGCGATCTTGGCGTGCACGCGCGGGAAGGCGAGGATCGGCTTGCCGAACTGGCTGCGCTGGTGGGCGTAGTTGGTGCCCAGCTCCAGCGCGTTCTGCGCCACGCCCAGCGCGCGGGCGGCGGTCTGGATGCGGGCGCTCTCGAAGGTCTCCATCAGCTGCTTAAAGCCCTGGCCCTCCACGCCGCCGAGCAGCGCGTCCGCCGGCACTTCGAAGCCGTCGAAGGCGATCTCGTACTCCTTCATGCCGCGGTAGCCGAGCACCGGGATCTCCGTGCCGCTCATGCCCGGCGCCGGGAAGGGGTCGTCCTCCGTCCCGCGCGGCTTCTCGGCCAGCAGCATGGACAGGCCGGCGTAGCCGTCGGTGCCCGGGTCGGTGCGCACCAGCAGAGTCATCAGATCCGACCGCGCGCCGTGGGTGATCCAGGTCTTGGCCCCGAACACGCGGTAGACATCCCCGTCGCGCACCGCCCGCGTCCGCAAGGACCCGAGATCCGACCCGGTGTTGGGCTCCGTAAAGACGGCGGTCGGCAGGATCTCGCCCGACGCGATGCGCGGCAGCCAGCGCTCCTTCTGCGCCGCCGTGCCGCCAAGCCGGATCAGCTCCGCCGCGATCTCCGCCCGCGTGCCGAGCGAGCCGACGCCGAGGTAGGCGCGGCTCAGCACCTCCGACACCAGGCACATGGCGATCTTGCCGAGGCCGAGGCCGCCATGCTCCTCTGGCACCGTCAGCCCGAAGACGCCGAGGCCGGCCATCTTCTCCACCAGTTCCAGCGGGATCAGCACGTCGCGCCGGTGGATGTCCTGCGCCAGTGGCGCCACCTCCGCGTCGGCGAAGCGGGTGAACTGGCCGTGCATCATCTCCAGCGTCTCGTCGCCGAGCGCCAGCGCGCCGTAGCGCCCCTCCTCCGCGGCATGGCCGAGCAGCCGCCGCGCGCCCTCCAGCGCCGCCGGTTCGGCAAGCTCCGCCAAGCCGGACTCCGCGACGAAGCGGGCCACGGTGTCCGGCGCGATGCCCAGGTCCGACGGGCGGACGACCTCCGCCTGGCTCATCGGGATGCCGCCGGCCAGCTGGCCCAGATACTCGGCGAAGCCCAGCCGCAGGATGGCCGCCTCCACCTCGCCCAGCGTCCCCGCCTCCTTCAGCCCCTCCGCCCAGGCGAGCGTCTGGCGCAGGGCCGCGACGTAGGTCGCCTGCCACGCCAATCCATGGACGGCGAACTGGTGCGTCTCCAACTTGCGCGCGTCCGGGCGCCCGTCGCTGGTGACCAGCGCGGCGACGGCGCGCCGCCCCTCCGTCGCCAGGGTTTCGGCGGCGGCCAGCGCGGCGCGGCAGGTCGTCAGCAAATCCATCGTCAACCCTCCACCGCGCCGGCGACGACGCCGGAATCGTGCAAGCGGCCGATCTCGGCCGCGGACAGGCCCAGCAGCTCGGCCAGGACCGCGTCGGTGTGCTCGCCCAGCCGTGGCGCCGGGCGCACCTCCCCGCGCGGCACAGCACCGAAGGCGAGCGGGGAGCCCGGCATCAGGTGCCGCCCGACGCCGGGCTGCACCACCTCCTGGAACAGCGGGTTGGCGGTGGAGCAGCGCGGGTCCTCCGTCACCAGCTGGCCGAAGTCCTGGTACGGCCCCCACAGCACGCCCGTGCCGTCGAAGGCCGCACGGACCTCATCCAGCCCGCGCGCGGCGAACCAGTGGGCGAGCACGGCGGCGATGGCGTCGCGCGCCTGGAACCGCCCGCCCTCGTCGTCCATGTCCACGCCCATCAGCGGCCCGATCATGGCGAGCTTGTCGGCCAGCCCCGTCGCCTTGCCCAGCGCCCGCCACTGCCGGTTGGAGATGGCGACGACCATCACCCGCCGCCCGTCGCCGGTCGCGAAGTCGCGCCCATAGGCGCCGTACAGCTCGTTGCCCATGGGTTGGCGCACGGCCCCGTTCACCTGCACGTCGGCGACGTAGCCCAGGTTCCCGACCGTCGCCAGCATCACGTCGGCGAGCGACAGCGTCACCTCCTGCCCACGCCCCGTCAGGCGCCGCTGCCGCTCCGCCGCCAGCAGGCCGGTGGCGAGATAGAGGCCGGCCGCCACGTCCCAGGCCGGCAGCACGTGGTTCACCGGCCCATCGCCGCGCCCCGTCGCCATGGGGAAGCCGCTGGCGCAGTTGACGGTGTAGTCCACCGCCGAGGAGCCGTCCGGGTTGCCGGTCAGCCGCAGCATGATCAGGTCCGGCCGCGCCTGCGACAGCGCGTCATAGCTCATCCAGCCGCTGGCCGGCAGGTTGGTCAGCAGGAAGCCGGCGTTCTCGCCCGACGCCGTGATGATCGCCCGCGCGATCTCCTTCCCCTCCGGCTTGTCGAGGGCCAGCGCGACCGACCGCTTGGCCTTGTTCAGCCCGGTCCAGTAGAGGCTGGTGCCCTGCTGGCTGAGCGGCCAGCGCCGGTAGTCGATGTTGCCCCCGATGGGGTCGATGCGGATGACGTCCGCGCCAAGCTGCGCCAGCGTCATGCCGCCGAGCGGCGCCGCGATGAAGGCCGTCACCTCGACCACGCGCAAGCCGGTGAGAAGGGGTGTCATGGGGATCTTTTTTCTTCTCCCTCTCCCCTCTGGGGAGAGGGGCGGGGTGAGGGGGTTGCAGGGGGACTGGAAAGTTCGGCAGATGCTGGACCCCCTCACCCTAACCCTCTCCCCAGAGGGGAGAGGGGATTAAGGGCGGGAGAGGGTCTTTAAGCGTGGCTCACTGCCCCGCCACATTCGTCTCCTTGTAGATCGCCTCGATCAGGTCCTTGCCGACACGCGATTCCATCTCCTTGTGGACGGGCAGCAGGGCGGTGCGCAGGGCTTTCTTCTGCTCGGGCGTCGGGGTGATGATTTCCGACTTGCCGCTGGCCTTGATGGCGGCCAGCGCGTCGTCGTTCTCCTTCTGCGCGATGGCGTTGGCGAGCTGGGTCGACTCCTTCATCGCGCGCTCGAGCTGCGTGCGGACGTCGGCGGGCAGGCCGTCCCAGAACTTCTTGTTGGTGATGACCGCGTAGCCGATGTAGCCGTGGTTGGTCACCGTCACGTATTTCTGCACCTCGTGCATCTTCTGGGTGTAGACGTTCGACGGCGTGTTCTCGTTGCCGTCCACGACGCCGGTCTGCATGGCCTGGTAGACCTCCGAGAAGGCCATGACCTGCGGCAGCGCGCCCAGCGCCCGCATCTGCGATTCCAGCACCTTCGACGACTGGATGCGCAGCTTCACGCCCTTGTAGTCGTCGGGCTTCACCAGCGGCTTGTTGGCGGTCATCACCTTGAAGCCGTTGTCCCAGTAGGCCAGCCCCTTGATGCCCTTGCTCTCCAGCTTCTGGAACAGCTTCTGGCCGACCGGGCCGTCCTCCACGCGCTGGAGCGCCGCCTGGTCCGGGAAGATGTAGGGCAGGTCGAAGACCTCGAACTCCTTCACGCCCAGCGGGCCGAACTTGGCCAGCGACGGGGCGAGCATCTGCACGGCGCCCAGCTGCAAGGCCTCCAGCTCCTCCTTGTCCTTGTAGAGCTGGCTGTTGGGGTAGACCTCCACCTTCACCTTGCCCTCGGTGTACTTCTCGGCCAGTTCCTTGAACTTGTCCGCGCCCTTGCCCTTGGGCGTGTCGGGCGTCACCACATGGCTGAACTTGATGACGATCGGGTCCGCAAAGGCGGACGTCGCGGCGAGCGCCAGAGCGGCGCCCAGGGTGAAAGCAGCAAGAGTCCGCATCGTTTCCTCCTGATTGTTGGTCTGTTTTGGGTCAGGCCGCCGTGCTCCCCGCTTCTTCCGTGTCGGGTGAGGTCAAGACGGTGTTCTGAACAGCTTTGGGAACGGTCCAGCGCAGCGTCGCCGCCTGCGCCTGGATGAAGGCCAGCACCGCGCGCTCCAGCGCCTCGGAGGCCGGGGTCGGGATGCGGTCGGGCGGGCGCGCCAGCACCAGCGAGCGGCGGATGGCCGGGACGACGGCGGCCGCGCTCAGCCGCCCCTCCTCCACCAGCGCCGACACGCAGGAGAAGGGCAGCAGCGTGCAGCCCTCGCCCATGCGGACCAGCTCGATCAGGGCGGGCAGGGCGTCCACCTCCAGGACCGGCTCGCAGGACAGGTCCCGCTCCGCGAAGGCCTGATCGACCAGCAGGCGCAGCCGGTGCGGCCGGGCGGGCAGGATCAGATCCAGCCCCGCCACCTCTGCCAAATCCAACTCGTCGCCCCGACCGAACCGCCCCGCCGGCCCCAGCAGGACCATGAACTCCTCCAGCAACGGCGTGGTCGCGAGGCTGCCCATGGTCTTGGTCTCGTACAGCACCGCGAGGTCGAGCCGCCCCGACAGCACCCATTCGTGGATCGACGCGCTGAAGCCCTCCACCAGATGCAGCCGCACCTTCGGCGCCGTCCGGCGGAACCGCGCCGCCAGCCCGGGCAGCATCACGGAGCCCAGCGAGGTCGGCGTGCCGAAGGTGACGGTGCCCGACGGCTCCATCTGGTAGGCCTGCACGGCATCGCGCGCCGCCCCGACCTCCTTCAGCACGCGGCGGGCGTGCTCCATCAGCACCCGGCCGGCCGGCGTCGGCGTGACGCCCCAGCCATGCCGCTGCAACAGCTGGACGCCCAGCTCCTCCTCCAACGACTTGATCTGGCGGGACAGGGCGGGCTGGGCGACCCGCAACACGGACGCGGCGCGCGACAGGCTTTGCAGTTCCGCCACATGCAGGAAGTTGCCCAGCTGCCGAAAGTCCATGCCGCGAACCTTCCGTTTGTCCCCATATCACACCGGAATAGCCGTTATAAGATTTATTCCGTTGACGCATACCTTAACCGATCCCTACCATCCTGGAAAGCCGGAATCAGGAGGAAGAGACGATGGCCGTCGAAACCGCGGGAGACGAGACGTTCCCGGACATCCGCGACGCGGTGCGCAAGCTGTGCGCGCGCTTTCCCGGCGAATACTGGCGCAAGCTCGATGCGGAGCGCGCCTATCCGACGGAGTTCGTGCGCGCGCTGACCGAAAGCGGCTTCCTGTCGGTGCTGATCCCGGAGGAATACGGCGGCTCCGGCCTCGGCCTGGGGGCGGCGACGGCGATCCTGGAGGAAATCCACCGGTCGGGCTGCAACGGCGGCGCCTGCCACGCGCAGATGTACACCATGGGCACCATCCTGCGGCACGGCAGCCCGGCGCAGAAGCAGGCCTATCTGCCCGGCATCGCGGAAGGCACGCTGCGCCTCCAGGCCTTCGGCGTGACGGAGCCGACCAGCGGCACCGACACCACCCGCATCCGCACCTTCGCCAAGCGCGAGGGCGACAAGTACATCGTCAACGGCCAGAAGGTCTGGATCTCGCGCGCCGAGCACAGCGACCTCATGCTCCTGCTCTGCCGCACCACCCCGCGCGACCAGGCCGCCAAGCCGACGGAGGGGATGAGCGTCCTGCTGGTGGACCTGCGCCAGGCGGTCGGCAACGGCCTGACCATCCGGCCGATCCGCACCATGATCAACCATGCCACCACCGAGCTGTTCTTCGACAACCTGGAGGTCCCGGCCGAGAACCTGATCGGGCAGGAGGGCAAGGGCTTCCGCTACATCCTCGACGGCATGAACGCGGAACGCATCCTGATCGCCTCGGAATGCATCGGCGACGCCCGCTTCTTCATCGACCGCGCCTCGGCCTACGCGCGGGAGCGGGAGGTGTTCGGCCGCCCCATCGGCGCCAACCAGGGCATCCAGTTCCCCATCGCCCGCAACTACGTCGAAACCGAGGCCGCCAACCTGATGGTGCAGAAGGCGGCCGCCATGTTCGACGCCGGCCAGCCTTGCGGGACGGAGGCCAACATGGGCAAGATGCTGGCGTCGGAGGCCTCCTGGCACGCCGCGGACACCTGCCTGCAGACGCACGGCGGCTTCGGCTTCGCCGAGGAATACGACATCGAGCGCAAGTTCCGCGAAACGCGCCTCTACCAAGTCGCGCCGATTTCGACGAACCTGATCCTCTCCCACGTGGGCACGCACGTGCTCCAGATGCCGAAGTCCTTCTAAGCCATGAGCACGCCACCTCTTGAAGGCATTCTGGTCGTCGCGCTGGAACAGGCGGTGGCGGCCCCCTACTGCACGTCGCGACTGGCCGACGCCGGCGCCCGCGTCATCAAGATCGAGCGGCCGGAGGGCGACTTCGCCCGCAACTACGACCACGTCGCCCACGGGGAAAGCGCCTATTTCGTCTGGCTCAACCGCGGCAAGGAGTCGATCGTCCTCGACATCAAGGAGGCGGGCGACGCCGCCTTCCTGCACCGCGTGCTGGAAAAGGCCGACGTCTTCGTCCAGAACCTCGCGCCCGGTGCGGCGGAACGCGCCGGCTTCGGCTCCGCGGCCCTGCGCGACCGGCACCCGCGCCTGATCACCGTGGACATCAGCGGCTATGGCGAGGACGGCCCCTACCGCGACATGAAGGCCTACGACCTGCTGGTGCAGAGCGAGACGGGGCTGGCCGCCATCACCGGCGCGCCGGAGGCGCCGGGCCGCGTCGGCGTGTCGGTCGCCGACATCGCCTGCGGCATGTACGCCCACACCGCCGTGCTCCAGGCCCTGTTCGAGCGGGAACGGACGGGGAAGGGCCGCGGCATCGCCGTGTCGCTGTTCGATTCCATCGCCGACTGGATGACCGTCCCGCTGCTGCACCAGGACTATGCCGGCAAGGCGCCGCAGCGCGTCGGGCTGAACCACCCCTCCATCGCCCCCTACGGCGCCTTCGCCCTGTCGGACGGGCACACGGTGGTCATCTCCATCCAGAACGAGCGGGAGTGGAAGACCTTCTGCGCGGAGGTCCTGGAACAGCCGGACCTTGCCACCGACCCGCGCTTCGTCTCCAACACGCTGCGCGTCGCCAACCGGCCGGATCTCGACGCCACGGTCGGCGCCTTCTTCGCCACGCTCGACCGCGCCCAGGCGACGGAGCGGCTGCGCCGGGCGCGCATCGCCTTCGGCTCGCTGAACAGTGTGGCCGACCTGTCGGCGCACAGCCAATTGCGCCGCATCGAGGTCGACACCCCCACCGGCCCGGTCAGCGCCGTCGCCCCGCCGCAGCGCTGGAACGGCGAAACCTTCCATCCCCGCCCGGTGCCCGCCATCGGCCAGCACACAGAAACTCTGCGCAAGGAGTTCGCCCCATGAGCTTTGATCATCTCAAGGACTGGATCGGCCGCGAGGAGGAACATCTCGACGTGGCGACGGCGGCGCCGCTGGCGGGGCTGGCGGCGACGCTCGACCACCTCGACCCGCCCTGGCGCGCGGGGGAGATTCCGCCGCTTGGCCATTGGCTCTACTTCCTGCCCAAGGCCGCGCAGCGCGAGATCGCCGAGGACGGCCACCCGCATCGCGGCGGCTTCCTGCCGCCGGTGCCGCTGCCGCGCCGCATGTGGGCCGGCAGCCAGTTGGAGTTCGTGGCCCCGATCCGCACGGGGGAGGCGCTGCGCCGCCGCTCCACCATCGGCGACGTCCAGCACAAGAGCGGCCGGTCGGGCGAGATGGTCTTCGTGAAGGTGCTGCACGAGGTCTCCACGGAGGCCGGCCTCGCCATCCGCGAGGTGCACGACATCGTCTACCGCGAGGCGCCGAAGCCCGGCGAGGCTCCTCCCCCGTCCGAACCGTCCCCCGACGCCGTCTGGCGGCGCCCGATGGTGCCGGACCCGGTGCTGCTGTTCCGCTATTCCGCCATCACCTTCAACGGCCACCGCATTCACTACGACCGCAAGTACTGCGAGGAGGTGGAGGGCTACCCGGGCCTGATCGTGCACGGGCCGCTGACCGCCACCCTGCTGGTGGACCTGTTCCTGCGCGAGAATCCGGGCGCGCGGGTCACCGCCTACCGCTTCCGCGCGCGCCGGCCGCTGTTCGACGTGCACCCCTTCACGCTCTGCGGGTCGCCGCGGGTGGGCGGGGCGACGCTCTGGGCGCTCGACCACACCGGCCAGATCGCCATGAGCGCCGAGCTGGAGGCCGCCTGATGCGCCGCATGACCCTGAAGGACGCGCTGGCCGAGGTGCTGGATCCCAGGGGCCGCACGGTGGTGGACGTCGGCTGCGGCGACGGCGGGCTGACCCGCCACTTCGCCGGGGAGGGCGCCCAGGCCATCGGGATCGAGATCAGCGAGGACCAGCTGGCCCGCGCCCGCAAGGCCGACCCCGTCCCCGGCGCCAGCTACCGCGTCGGCCGGGGGGAGGCGCTGCCGCTTGAGGACGCGTCGGTGGACGCCGTGGTCTTCTCCAACAGCTTCCACCACCTGCCCCTGCCCGTGATGTCCGATGCGCTGGCCGAGGCCGCGCGGGTGCTGAAGCCGGAAGGCACGCTGGTCGTCGTGGAGCCCATCGCGGAGGGCGGCTACTTCCAGGTCTTCCTCCCCATCGAGGACGAGACGGCGGTGCGCGCCGCCGCCTTTGAGGCGCTGAAGCACCCGCCGCTGCCGCTCGAACAGGTGGACGAGACCGTCTACACCACGGTGGTGCGCTACCACGACGCCGACCATTACCTCGCCCACGTCGTCGCCGTGGATCCCGCCCGGCGCGAACGCCTGCCGGCGGTGGAGGCCGAGATGCGCCGCCGCTTCGCCGCCAACGGGCGCGTGGAGGAGGACGGCGCGACCGCCTTCGACCAGCCCATGCGCCGCACGGTCTTCCGGAGGCTCCCATGACTTCGGTTCCCACCCGCCGCCGCAGCTGGCTGTTCACCCCGGCCACCAAGCCCGAGCGCTTCGACCGCGCGGCGGAGGCTGGGGCCGACGCGCTGATCGTGGATCTGGAGGACGCCGTCGCCCCCGCCGACAAGGCGACGGCGCGTCAAACCGCGCTCGACTGGATGGCGACGCCCCACGACGGCCGCCCCGAAGGCGGTATCGTCCGCGTGTTGCGCATCAACGCCCCGGGCACCGCCTTCGGGCTGGAGGATCTGCTGGCGCTGGTCCGCTCCCCGGCGGAGCCCGACCTGATCCTGGTGCCGAAAACCGACTCCGCCGACACGCTGCGCCTGATCGATGGCCTGCTGACCGAATCCGGCAAGGCAACCCGCCTCGTCGCCCTGATCGAAAGCGCGCGCGGCGTCGCCCTGGCGGAAGCCATCGCGCAGTCCACCCCGCGCCTCGACGCCCTGTTCTTCGGCGCCGCCGACCTCGCCGCCGATCTGGGGGCCGAGGTGGCGTGGGAACCGCTGCTGGCCGCCCGCTCCCGCGTCGTCAACGCCGCGGCCCTGGCCGGAATCGCCGCCATCGACTCCCCCTTCTTCGCCCTGACCGACGAAGCGGGCTTGCGCGCCGAGGTCGCGGCGGCCGTCCGCATGGGCTTCACCGCCAAGGCGGCCATCCACCCCCGCCAGATCGCCCCGATCAACGAGGCCCTGACCCCGACGCCGGACCAGGTGGCCGAGGCCCGCCTGATCCTGGAGGAAAACGCCAAGGGCGTCGGCGTCGTCGCCGGCCGCATGATCGACGAGGCGGTGGCAAGAAAGGCACGCCGGATCCTGGCCGCCGCAGGCCAATAAGCCTCACCGCTCCGGGGCAGGGCGATTGCATTTGGCCGTTTAGCCCTCTCCCCTCTGGGGAGAGGGTGGCCCGAAGGGCCGGTGAGGGGGTCGTGCATGGCGGTACGTCCGGCAAAAGCACAACCCCCTCACCCTAACCCTCTCCCCAGAGGGGAGAGGGGATTTGGAGAGCGATAGCCCTGCGCTCCCGGGCACTTGATCTTGATTTGTTCTCGTTACGTCGGTACCATCGCCGCACCGACGCCCGAATTGCGTCCACGCCGATCGCCGTTGGTCTCCCATGCAACACGACGCGATTGCGTGTTGCATAGCGTTTCATAACGTTTCATCGGGGACTGTGCCGGACCGCCGGCGGGGTGTGCGCCCCGCCGGTGCCCTCGCGTCCCCTCCCAATGGTCAGAGTTCTTCCTCGTCCCCGAAGCCGGCGTCGTCCCAGGCGGCCTCGTCCGGGACCTGCTCGGCGACCTGGTTGACCGCCTCCTGGGCCATGGCCTCGCCGCCGGAGAACATGTTGGACAGGGCGCTGCCGATCAGCATGCCGCCCGCAACGCCCATGGCCGTCTGCATGGCGCCGGCCATGAAGCCGCCGCCCGCGCGCTGCTGCGGGTTGGCATAGGCCGCGACGCGCGGATCGCCGTAGGCCGGCGTCTGCGGCTGGCCCCACGGGGAGTTGGCCGGGGAGTTCATCATGCGCTGCGGCGCGGGGGACGGCTTGGCGCCGCCGCCGAACAGGCCGCCGAAGATGCCGCCGCCGCCAGCGGCCGGGCGCTCGCGGAGCTGCTGCTCCAGCTCCTCGTTGCGCGCCTGGGAGGCGGCGAGCGCCTGCTCCATCATCACCATGGCCTGCGCCATCAGGTAGGGGGCGGCGGGCTGGCGGGCGACGAGGTCGCGGATGTGGGCTTCGGCCTGCGGGTCGCGCGGGCCGGACTGGGCCTCGGCCTGACGCAGCTTGGCGAACAGGTCGTCAATGATCTGGCGTTCGGTCTGGTCCATGGCTGTGCTCATGCTTTCGGTGGTTGAGGGAAATGCGGACGCGCGAGGGCACGACGCCGGAACGGCACCGTGTGCGGTCCGCAAGGTACGAAGGGTCGTCAGAGGGAGTGTGGAGAGGGTGGAGGCTTGGGAGTCTCGGGTCCATGGGGGCATCGGTCCCTCCAAGTGCGGTCACGCCCGTCGGCGCAAAAGCAGGTGAAGAGATCCGACATCGCGACCACGTCTAAGTCGCCAGAGGGGCCCGGATCCAAGTGACGCAACACGTGGCCCGGCGTCGCAGCGCTGTCAAGGGAGGGGGAAGCGCTTTTTCGACGCCGCGCGGCGGACCGCAGGGAAATTGACCTTATGGCTGATAAGGATTATTTTTCGGCCCAACCACAAGGTTACGCTCGCGCTGCGGTTGCCACCGCGAGGGCGGACCGCGACCGCCCCGACCGAGAGGAACGCCGCCCCATGACCCTCGCCCCGCTCCGCGCCCTCCGCCTTGCCGCCCTCCTCGTCGCCTTTTCACCGGCAACTGGGGCAGCCGAACCGCCGCAGTACGCCGTCACGCCGCCATCGTTGTCGCCGGCCGGCGTGACCATCGTCGGACACGGCACGGTCGGAACCGGGCCTGAGGCGATCCTGGTCATGCATGAATGGATGGGCGATCACAGCAACTACGCCGGCCTGCTGCCCTTCCTGAACGGGAAGGACTTCACCTACGTCTTCGCCGACCTGCGCGGCTACGGATGGTCCCGGGATCTCGCCGGCGCCTACACGGCCGACGAGGCCGCCGCCGACATGTTCGCCCTGATGGACCGGCTCGGGCACCAGCGGTTCCACGTGGTCGGCCATTCCATGTCGGGGCTGATCGCCCAGGCCATGGCGGCGAAGGGCCGGGACCGGCTGAAGAGCCTGGTCGCCGTCACGCCCGTCCCGGCCTCCGGCTTCAAGACGGACGAGGCGGGCCTCCAGAGGCTGGCGGCCATCGTCGACGCCGACGACGCCATGCGCGGGGCCATCAAGGCGCGCGTCGCCCAGCGCTACACGGACGGCTGGGTTGACTACAAGCTGGCCATCGCCCGCAACGCCACCGGGCGCGAGGCGATGCTGGGCTACCTGAAGATGTTCACGGGCACCGACGTCAGCGCGGAGGTCGCCGGGCTCGACCTGCCGGTCCTGCTCATCACCGGGGCGGATGACATCCCCTTCTACCAGGAGGCGGCCGAGCGCCCGAAGTTCGAGCAGGCTTACAAGAACCTGACCGTGGAGCGGATCGAGAACGCCGGCCACTACCCGATGCTTCAGACGCCGCCGCTGCTGCTGGCCAAGATCGAGGCCTTCGTCGCCGCCAACGCGAAAGCCAAACCGGGGAATTGATCAGACCACCTCGTCGTACTCGACCTTCGGCACGTCGATCCACGACGACGGCTCCCCCCGGTCCTTGCGCCAGAACACCACGGGCAGGTCGGCGTTCAGCACGCGCGCGATGGAGGCGCCGCGCGCCGTCATGATCTCCTTGTACTCCGCCGCCTCCACGATGCGGACGCCGTAGCCCGGGATGCGGTCGGCCTGGAGCACGGGGCCCAGCGCGTTCTTGAACTTGCGCAGGTCGTTGTCGGAGCCGACCCGCTTGCGCAGCGGCTCCAGCGCCATCCAGAAGGCGTTGCCGTGCCCCAGATGGGCGCGCGCGATCTCGTAGAGCCGCTTCTCGATGGGCTTCAGCGCGAAGTAGTCCTCGGAATAGGTCAGCAGGTTGTTGCCGAGCGCGGCGCGCACGACCCAGTTGGACAGCACCAGCGTCAGGCCGCGGACCTGCCGCTCCCCGTCCTTCTTGCCGCGGCGGTACAGCAGCTTGTAGTCGGAAATCCAGGAGAAGGCGCCGGTCTCGCCCTCGCCGCCAGTCTCCAGGTTCGTCTTGATCTGCGTGCCCTGAAGCCGTTCCAGCGCGCCCTCGATCTTGTCGTAGGCGCTGCCGCCGGCCGTCTTGCCGACGATCCGCTGCAGGTCGCTGGTGGTGAAGTGCAGCTTGCCGACCTCCGGCCCCATCTTGCCCTCGGCCATCTTCTCGCGCAGCAGCGAGACGGCGTAGATCAGCACGGACTTGTCCCAGATCGTCGCAACGCCGACATCGCGCGGCGCCCGCACCTCGATCTTCACCTTGCCGTCGTCGTAGGTGGGCAGGCTCTCCACCTTGTCCTTCGACAGGCCGAACAGCGAGTAGGCCATCAGCGCCCGGTCGTTGTTCACGTCGCCGCGCAACGGCGAGTCCAGGCGAAGCGCCAGCTGGACCGGACGGTCCAGCAGTTCCTCCGCGTTGTTCTTGTCGTTCTTCCGGTCGTCCATGCCGTTCCCGCGTTCCATCGCCCGGCCGCCCCAGCCAAGGCAGTCCCGGTCATGATTCCCGATGCGCCGCCCATGTGCCACGGCGCAGGTGCAAACGTCGCCATTCTGCCGAAAGATTCCCGGGCGCCGGTTGGACCTTCCCTGTGACCGGCCCCCATGCCTGTCGGCGAATGTCGCCGTTCTGCCAGTTCCGCCCGTGGCTACCCGGTGGGGGTGAGTCCACCGGCGCCCAAACGTCCGCGTTCTGACGGTCGGCCCGGCCAAGCGGCCGCGAGGAGTCCGTGAAGCCTTTGGATTCCCTGGGGATTCGCGGACCAGCAGGGGACTCCAGGGCCGCCCGGGACCGCCGGCGAACCGGCACATTGGCAGAACGGCGACACTCGCCGGAGTCCGCTTCGCCCCGATTCTCGGGCCTTTTGCGGAGTCACCGCGAGACCACAGGTCAAGTTTTTCGGCAGAACGGCGACATTTCCCGGAGTCCGGCGCTTTCCGCTCGCAGGAATCTTTCGGCAGAACGACGACGTCGGGCGGCCGGTTTCTCGGCAGAACGGCGACGTTTGAGCGTCGCCAACGTCACAACGACGACATCCAAGGCGTTGATTCCGCTGACTCCTTGCTCGCCCGGCCAGCCCGCCCGGGGGCCCAAGGCGCGCCCGTTTGAATCGTGGACAGCCCCTGGAGGCCGCGACAACATTGTCCGTGACGGGCAAACCATGCCCGAACCGATTGCCATGCCGTGCCTCGACCAAGCGCGATGGCCGGCCAGACACGAACGCCAAAGGAGGCGACGATGACGTAGCGGAGGAAGCGACCTCCGGAATCACAAAGGGCCCAAGCCTTGCGGCCTGGGCCCCTGTGAAAACCGATGGAGACCGGCAGAACCGGACCCCGCATCAGCAGTTTGGCGACTCCATGATGCCAGGGTGGATCCGGAAAACCAAGCGGAATCGCGGATTCCGTTAACGGGTTTGCTTTGTCTCCACGGTCCCCGGCTTACCGGATTATGGCCCGCTGGATCATGGGATTTTCAATGAAGCCGTACACGACCCTGTACCGGCACTGGATTGCTGTGTCTGGAGTGGGGGCCGCGGAGATCGCGGTCCTGTCCGGCCTTTACGCGCGTGCGGGCGCCGACGGCGTCTGCGCCGACCTCGTGCAGGACGAGCTTGCCGCCGAGTTGGGCAAGAGCCGCCCGTGGCTCAGCGCCGTGCTCACGAAGCTTCAGGCGCCCGAGATGGCCCTGGTGGAGGCCCGCCGCAAGCGGGGGTTCCGCGGGATGGTCTACGCCCTGGCCGGCGCCGCCGACTCCTGCGGTCAGCGGGGCGACGTGACCGGTCAGCCGGCTGACGGACTCCTGGAATCGGAGAATCCCTTAGCTTCTCAAAACTCCTCCTCCCGCCGGGCGGGGGGAGCGGGCGAGCGGATCCGGATCAACGGGACATCGTTCGCCGAACCGCTGGCCTCGGACTGGCAACCGACCGCCGACGACCTGGCCTGGGCCGCCGAGACCCGGCCGGACGTCGATCCCGCCGCGGTGACCGGCAAGTTCGTCGGCTGGTGCCGCAAGGCCAACGCCCGCAACGGCTACAGCCCGGCCGATCCCAGCACCGCCTGGCGCCGCTGGGTCGCTCGCGAGCTGGTCGCCCCGTCCGAAGCGCCCACCGATCCGCAGGGCGCACCTGCCGTCCGCCAGTCCACCGCCACCCGCCGTCCGACCAACCGGAGCGATCAGAATGACCGCCGCCCTGCTTCCCTTCCCCAGCAGCCCGGACACGGGCTGGCGTCCTGCAACGCTGCCCGAAACGCTGCCCGAAACGCTGATGTCCTCGCTGCCCTCCGCGATCGTCTCGCTCGCCCGGCTTGATCGGGCCGACCTGCGGTTCGAACTCGGCGACCGCGCGCCGGAGGAGATCGGCGCCCTGGCGGAGCGGGTCGAAGCTGCGCTGTCGGAGGCCGCACCCGCGATCGGCGTGGAGAATGTCCTGACGGGGATCGAAAAGCTCTCGGCGCGCTTCGGGCTGGAGCTGCCGGACGCCGACGTCCTGGAGGCGGATGTGCTGGAGATGGCCTCCTGGCCGGCGGAGCTGTGGATCGCGGGGTTCCAGGGGGTCTGGGCTTCCTTCCGCTCGGGCTTCCGGCGCTTTCCGACGGTTGGCGACTTCCGGGCGGCGGCCGGGCAGGCCGAGAGCGACGCTGTGCGGCGGGTGGCGGCGTTGCGGCGCCTCGCCACGACCTTGCGGCAGGAGCAGGCGTTCCGCGCCCGCGAGATCGCCTTCCGCCGCCGCCAGAAGGAGCGGGAGGCGGAGCTTGCCCAACGGCAACAGGCGGCGGCCCTGCCGCCTCCGGCCGAACGCGCGCAGGAAACCGTGCGCAGGGCGGACATTCCCGCAACGCCGCAGTTTTCCGTTGAAGCCCGGCGTGTTCCTCCCTGTACTGGGGGCCAGCCGGGGATGGGATCGTCCTTTCCCCTTCCTTTCGCCCCCGCGCGGGTTCCGGACGCCTCCCGACCATGGATTTTCTCGCCCCGTTATCCGGCATCGCCGCCGTCGTGGTGCCGGTCTTCCTCATCGCCGCCCTTGGTTTCGGCTGGAAGCGCGCCAAGCTCCCCTACGACAGCGCCTTCATCACCACCTTCGCGATCAACGTCTCGACGCCCTGCCTCGTCTTCTCGTCGCTGGTGCGGCTGACGCTGGGCGGCGAGGAGCTGCTGACCATGGCCGCCGCCTCGGTCGGCTGCATGCTCCTGGCCGGGCTGCTCGCCACGCCGCTGCTGCTGGCCTTCCGGCTGCCGCTGCGCGTGTATCTGCCGGCGCTGTCCTTCCCGAACGGCGGCAACATGGGCATCCCCGTGTGCCTGTTCGCCTTCGGCGAAACCGGGCTCGGGCTGGCGGTGCTGTTCTTCGCGGCGCTCGCGGTGCTGCAATTCACCATCGGGCCGGCGCTGGCCGCGGGGCGAACCGACGTCGCCCAGGTCCTGCGCACGCCGGTGATCTATGCGGTCGCCGTGGCAGTGATCGTCCTGCTGACCGGGATCCAGCCGCCGCAATGGGTGACCAACACCACGACGCTGCTGGGCAACTGCGCCGTACCGCTGATGCTGCTGTCGCTGGGGGTGGCGCTGGCCGGGCTGCGGATGCAGGGGATCCTGCGGTCGCTGGCGATGTCGGCGCTGCGGATCGTGCTGGGATTCCTCTCCGGGCTGGCGATCGTGCATCTCCTAGGGCTGCAGGGCACGATCCGCGGGGTGGTCCTGCTGCAAAGCACGATGCCGGTGGCGGTCTTCAACTATCTGTGGGCGCTGCGCTACAACAACGCGCCGGAGGAAGTCGCCGGCATGGTGCTGGGCTCCACCGCCATGGCCTTCCTGGCGCTGCCGCTTTTGTTGCTGGCCGTGATGTGATCCCGGCGCCAAAGCCCGGTTTTTGCCCCTGGCCGCTCCGCGGGCCGGTCCCGTAGATTTGCCGCCGAGATCCAGGCGGTGGACGGGGCGGGAGACGGACATGAATTGGAACAAGGGCTTGCTGCGGGTCTGGCTCGTGGCCGCGGTGCTGTGGGCGGCCGCCGTTGCCGGCTATGGCGCCATGGCGCTGGGCGGCCGGCCCGCCGCGGCGTCCGGCGTCTACGCCTACTCGACCGCTGCGGAGGCGTTCGTTCCCCAGCAGCTTGCCGTCACCGACGGGGTTTTGGAGGATGGCGTGGTGCGCGGTGTCATCGTCCGGATCGAGCTGGACGACCACACCACGCTGTTCGCTCCGCGCGACCTCGGGGAGGATCGCCTGCGGGAGATCACCCAACGCTTCCAGGACCAGCACGCCCCGGTCGGGGCGCGGGCTCTGCTCCCCTGGGCGCTGGGCGCGCTGCTGCCGCCGGTCGGGATCCTGTTGGCTGGGGTGCTGCTGTCCTGGATCCTGCGCGGCTTCCGGCCGGGTGCCGTCGCCGCTCCCCTCGCGGAGGACACCGCCCCGGCCGAGGAGCCGGCCGCCGAGGCGGCGACCGCGGGCTGGACCTCGTCCAGCTCCAGCCTGCCGCCCTTCATCCGGACGCTGGGACCGGTCCAGCGGCGCGGCCGCGCGCCCGTCCGGGTGCTGGGACAGACCGGGCGCTGAGCCCTTGGGGAAAAAAATGGACCTGCCGATCGCTCGGCAGGTCCATCAGGGTGATGCAGGGGCTTCTTATCAGACGGCGAAGTTGCTGGCGGTCAGGTTGGTGACGCCGGCAACCGTGATCTGCGTGCCATCCGACAGGGCGATGACCGAGCTGCCGCCCGTCACCGTGACCTTCGCCGCGACCTGGGCCGCGGTGAGGCCGTAGCCCTGGACCGCGATGAGGTCGGAACCGGCGGTGAAGTCGCCGATGATGTGCTTGCCGCCGCCGAAGACGGTGCTGAACACGAAGATGTCGTTGCCCGTGCCGCCGAACAGCGTGTCGTTGCCGACGCCGCCGACCAGGGTGTCGTTGCCGGCGAAGCCGCCCAGGACCGCGTTGCCGGTCTTGGAGGTGGCGCCGATCAGCAGGTCGTTGCCCGAACCGCCGGCGATCGTGGTGTTGCCCGCGCCGCCGAACAGGGTGTTGTTGCCGGCCGCGGCCGCGATGGTCGAGTTGCCCGAGCCGCCGATGACCAGGTTGGAACCGCCGACGACGTTGATCACGGCGTTGCCCGCACCGGCGCCAATGGTGGCGTTGCCGCCGCCCGCGATGACGGTGTCGTTGCCGGCCGCATAGACCTTGTTGTTGCCGCCGGCGAGACCGATGAGGTTGTTGCCCGTGCCGGCGGTGATGGTGTTGTTGCCCGCCGCCCCGACGATGGTGTCGTTCCCGGTGCCGCCGTAGAACAGGAATTCACCGCCCGCCGTCGCGTCGGTCCCCAGCAGCTGGTCGGCCGAACCGCCGACGATGGTGCCCGATCCCGTGCCCGCGTTGATGACGGTGCCGGCCTTGTCGTTGGCGACGAGCAGCTGGTTCTTGGCGCCGCCGCCGACGAGGGTGACCGGGCTCGTCGTGTTGCCGATGAACGTGGCTGTCCCATCGACCTTCGAAGCGACGACGTTGGTGTCGAGCACCGTCTCCATGGCGGAGATCACCGACTTTTGCACCAGCGTGTCGTTGAGCACCACCGGATTGCTGGTGTTCGTCTCCAGTGCCGTCCGCGTGTAAGGCTGCGCCTTGGGCGCGATGTCGTCGTTGCGGATGAGGCCGTTCGCCGTCGCGGTGCCCAGCGTCGCGCCGACGGGGTTGGACAGCGTCACGGTGAAGCCCTCGTCGGCTTCCTCCTGCGTGTCTCCGGCCACCGTCACCGTGATGGTCTTGCTGGTTTCGCCCGGGGCGAAGGTCACGGTGCCCGATGGCAGCCTTCCCCCGAAATCCGCGTCGTCGGCGGCGGTGCCGCCCGATCCGGTCAGGGCCCAGGCGACCGACGAGCTTCCCGCAACGTCGCCGTTGCGCGCCAGGGTGAAGGTGAAGGCCGTGCCGGGCGCGTTGCCCTCGTCCTTGGACGCGTCGGCGGCGGCGATGGACAGCGTCGGCTCCACCGGTGCGGCCATCGAGGTCAGCGCGATGAGGTTGTTCGACGCGCTGAAGCTGCTGACCTGGAAGGCACCGGCCAACTGGACGGTCATGTCGGCACCCGGCGTGCTGTCGGCGCCGATGTGGAGCGTCGTGACGCCGTTCGCCCGGCTGACCTGGACATCGCCCAGGCCGACCGTCGCGCCGGTGCCGGCGGTCACCGATCCGCTGAGGACCAGGGTGTCGGTGTTGATGACGTCGCCAAGGTTGAAGTCGGTGATGAGGTCGACGTCGCCCATCGGGTCGAGCGGCGATTCGACGAAGGTGTCGTTTCCGCCGCCGCCCGTCAGCGTGTCGGCGCCGCCGCGGCCGTTGATGGCGTTGTTGCCGGCGCTGCCGACGATGGTGTCGTTGTAGTTCGAGCCCGACCCGTTCTCGACGGACGTCAGCGTGTCGCGCCCGCCCGTTCCATCCACCGCCCGGCCGGCGGCGAGGTCGATGCTCACCGGACCGGTGTCGTTGACGTAATCGACGCGGTCGATGCCGGCCCCGCCGTCGATGAGGTCGTCGCCGCCCAGGGGGTCGAACCGGTCGTTGCCGGTCCCGCCCGTCAGCGTGTCGGCGTAGTTGGAGGCGCGCACCCGCTCGAAGCCGGAAATGGTGTCGGTCCCGCCCCAGCCGTCCTGGGCCAGGCCGGTGCCGAGGTTCACGGAAACGCCCGCCGAGGAGTCCCGGTAATCCACCATGTCCGCGCCGGCGCCGCCGTCGAGCGAATCATTGCCCGCCCCGCCCCGCACGCTGTCGTTGCCGGCACCGCCGACGATGGTGTCATTGCCGCTCTGGCCGAAGAAGAAATTGGCCTGATCGTTGCCCATCAACAGGTCGGACAATTGCGAGCCGTTGATGTTTTCGATGTTGGTCAGCACGTCGCCGGAAGCATCGCCGGCACTGACCTGCGCGCCGGTCAGGGAGAGGTCGACCGTTACCCCGACACCGGAGTTCCAGTAGGAGACGGTGTCGTCGCCGACGCCGCCGTCAAGGACATCCGCGCCGGCACCACCCTCAAGGATGTCGTTGCCGGTCCCGCCGACCAGCGAGTCGGCGCCGTTGCCGCCTTGCAGGTTGTCGTTGTCGGCCCCGCCGTCCAGAGTGTCGTCCCCGACGTCTCCCCAAAGGTAATTGTCCCCGGCGTTGCCGGTCAGGCGGTCGGCGAATTTCGAGCCGTTGACGTTCTCGATGTTGAGCAGCACGTCGCCGGAGGCGTCACCCGCGCTGACCTGCGGGCCGGTCAGGCTCAAATTGACCGTCACACCGGCGTTGGAATTGTAGTAACCCACGCCATCCGTGCCGGCCCCGCCGTCGAGCGAGTCGGCGCCAGCGCCGCCGTCCAGGAAATTGTTCGCGGCACCACCGATCAGGGTGTCGTTGTAGGACGATCCCGACAGGTTCTCGATGCCGACCAGCACGTCGCCGGACGCGTCGCCGGCGCTCACCTGCGGGCCCGTCAGTCGGAGATCGACCGTCACGCCGGCGCTGGAGCCGTAATAGCTCGCCATGTCATTGCCGGCGCCGCCGACCAGCGAGTCGGCCCCGGCGCCGCCGCTGACGTTGTCGTTGCCGGCGCCGCCGTCCAGCGTGTCGTTGCCGGCGTCACCGCCCAGGAAATTGTCGCTGGCATCGCCGGTCAGGATGTCGGCAAATGTCGAGCCGTTGAGGTTTTCGATGCCGACCAGCACGTCGCCGGAGGCGTCACCCGCGCTGACCTGCGGGCCGGTCAGGCTCAGATTGACCGTCACGCCGACGCTCGAATTGAAGTAGCCCGCGGAGTCGGTGCCGGTCCCGCCCACCAGCGAGTCGGCGCCGGCGCCGCCGCTGAGGTTGTCGTTGCCGGCGCCGCCGTCCAGCGTGTCGTCGCCGGCGTCACCCCCCAGGAAATTGTCGCCGGCGTCGCCGGTCAGAATGTCGGAAAATTTCGAGCCGTTGACGTTCTCGATGTTGAGCAGCACGTCGCCGGAGGCGTCGCCCGCGCTGACCTGCGGGCCGGTCAGGCTCAAATTGACCGTCACACCGGCGTTGGAATTGTAGTACCCCACGCCGTCCGTGCCGGCCCCGCCGTCGAGCGAGTCGGCCCCGGCACCACCCTCCATGAAGTTGTTTGCGGCGTCCCCGATCAGGGTGTCGTTGTAGGACGATCCCCACAGGTTCTCGATGCCGACCAGCACGTCGCCGGAGGCGTCGCCGGCGCTGACCTGCGCGCCTGTCAGGCGCAGGTCGACCGTCACGCCGGCGCTGGAGCCGTAATAGCTCGCCATGTCATTGCCGGCGCCGCCGACCAGCGAGTCGGCCCCGGCGCCGCCGCTGAGGTTGTCGTTGCCGGCGCCGCCGTCCAGCGTGTCGTCGCCAGCCTCACCCCCCAAGAAATTGTCGCCGGCATCGCCGGTCAGCTGGTCGGCAAACAGGGAGCCGCTGAGGTTCTCGACGTTGAGCAGCACGTCGCCGGAGGCGTCGCCGGCGCTGACCTGCGGGCCGGTCAGGCTCAGATTGACCGTCACGCCGGTGCTGGAGCCATAGTACCCCGCGCCGTCCGTGCCGGCGCCGCCGTCGAGCGAGTCGGCCCCGGCACCACCCTCCATGAAGTTGTTTGCGGCGTCGCCGATCAGGGTGTCGTTGTAGGACGATCCCGACAGGTTCTCGATGCCGACCAGCACGTCGCCGGACGCGTCGCCGGCGCTCACCTGCGGGCCCGTCAGTCGGAGATCGATCGTCACGCCGGCGCTGGAGCCGTAATAGCCCAGCATGTCGTTGCCCGCGCCGCCCACCAGGGAGTCGGCGCCGGGGCCGCCGTTCAGGACATCGTTGCCGGCGCCGCCGTCCAACGTATCGTTGCCGGCGTTGCCCAGCAGCGTGTCATCGCCGCTGCTGCCCACCAGGGAATCGTCCGCGGGTGTACCAGTCAGGTTTGCCATGTTTCTGCACCGATCCAAGATGGTCATCAACTCGCATCGGTGATTGTTTCCAGGCAACATTCCCCATTCAATACATATTCATCGATTAGCCGCACCCCGGCGGGGGCTGAATATGCAACCTCATGGACGTTCAGGGCGCCAGGAACTTGCGGCGGCTACCTGTGGAGCGGGTTGCGTTATTGAATTTCTACCGCAGCGCAAAACACAGGGTTGTGCCGCTCTCGGCTGCCGGCGAACGCTTCGGGCGCTCGTCGGCAGCCGGACGCGGGAGGGACTTACCGCGACGCCGCGGCGATCTCCTGCGCGCGCCGCGACGTCGCGGCGGCGTGGTGGTCCTTGGCCAGGACGGTATAGACCGCCGGCAGGACGAACAGCGTGAACAGCGTGCCGATCAGCATGCCGGACACGATCACCAGGCCGATGGAGAAGCGGCTGGCCGCACCCGCCCCGTTGGCGGTCAGCAGGGGCAGCAGGCCCACCACCATCGCCGCCGTGGTCATCAGGATCGGGCGCAGGCGGACACGGGCCGCGTGCTCGATCGCCGTGCGGCGGTCCACCCGCTCGTTGATCTGCATCTCGCGGGCGAACTCCACCATCAGGATGCCGTGCTTGCTGATCAGGCCGATCAGCGTCACCAGGCCCACCTGGGTGTAGATGTTCATGGTCGACAGGCCGAAGAACAGCGGCAGCAGCGCACCGCAGATCGACATGGGCACGGAGATCAGGATCACCAGCGGGTCGCGCAACGACTCGAACTGAGCCGCCAGCACCAGGTAGATGACCACCAGCGCGAAGACGAAGGTGATCATCAGCTGGTTGCCTTCGGTCACGTACTGCCGCGATTCCGACAGGTAGTCGTGGCCGAAGCCGGCCGGCAGGATCTCGCGGGCCTTCTGCTCCAGGAAGTCCACGGCCTGGCCCATCGTCACGCCGGGCATCGGCACGGCGGAGAAGGTGGCCGACGGCAGCTGGTTGTACTTGGTCAGCGCGTTGGGCTCGGTCGCCGTCTCGATGGAGACGATGGTGGACAGCGGGATCTGCGCGCCGTTGGCCGCGGTGACGTAATACTGCGTCAGCGCCTCCGGAGTCAGGCGCTTGTCGCGCGGCACCTGCGGGATGACCTCGTAGGAGCGGCCGTTCAGGTTGAAGCGGTTGACGTAGTTGCCGCCGACCAGCACGGCCAGCGTGTCGCCGACCGCCGCCATGGACAGGCCGAGGTCGGCCGCCTTCGACCGGTCCACCTTCAGCCGGATCACCGGGCTGTTGAACTGCAGGTCGCTGTCGCTGACGATGAACATGCCGCTGTCGCGCGCCGCGGCCTTGATGCGCTCCATGGCGTCGAAGATGGTCTTGTAGTCGCCGGGGCTGTTGATGACCATCTGCACCGGCAGGCCGCCGGTGGAACCGGGCAGGGCGGGCGGCGACACCAGGAAGATCTGCGTGCCGCTGACGTTCCCCAGCTCCGCCTGGACCAGCGGCTGGAGTTCCTTGGCCGACCGCGTGCGCTCGTCCCACGGCTTCAGGATCATGCCGGCGAAGCCCTGGGTCAGGGTCGGCATGCCGTTCAGCACGAAGCGGGTGTCGGTCTCCGGGTAATGGGTGAAGACCTCGTCCAGCTGGCGCCCGTAGGTGTCGATGTAGTCCAGGTTGGCGTATTGCGGCGCCTTGGTGATGCCGAACAGGATGCCCTGGTCCTCCTCCGGCGCCAGCTCCGCCATGGTGTTGGCGAAGAGGAAGCCGACGCTGGCCAGAACGCCGACGCCGAACAGCAGCGTCGCCGCCCGGTAGTCGAGCGAGCCGGCCAGCCGGCGCCCGTACCAGTTCGTGATCTTCTCGAAGCTGTGGTCGACGAAGCGGGCGAAGCGGCCCTCGCTCATCTCCCGCGTCAGCAGGAGGGAGCACATCATCGGCGTGAGCGTCAGCGCCACGATGCCGGAGATGATGACCGACCCCGCCAGCGTGAAGGCGAATTCGCGGAACAGGGCGCCGGTCAGCCCGCCGAGGAAGCCGATGGGCGCGTAGACCGCGGCCAGCGTGATGGTCATGGAGATGACCGGCCCCACGATCTCCCGCGCGCCGATCAGTGCCGCCTGGACCGGCGACTTGCCCTCCTCCAGGTGGCGGTGGACGTTCTCCACCACCACGATGGCGTCGTCGACCACCAGGCCGATGGCCAGCACCATGGCGAGCAGGGTCAGCAGGTTCAGGCTGAAGCCCATGGCCAGCATGATCGTCGCCGCACCCACGATGGACAGCGGGATGGTCACGATGGGGATCAGCACCGACCGGAAGCTTCCCAGGAACAGGAAGATCACCACGATGACGATGCCCACCGCCTCGATCAGCGTCTTCTGCACCTCGTCGATGGAGGCCTGGATGAAGCGCGTGCTGTCGTAGACGATCTCCATCTTCAGGGACGGCGGCAGGTTGCGCTGCAGCTCCGGCACCAGCTTGCGGATGTCGGCGACGATGTTCAGCGGGTTGCCGGTGGGGGTGGAGTTCACGCCGATGAAGATGGCCTGCTGGCCGTTCATCGACACGCTGGCGTCGGTGCTCTGCGCGCCCAGCTCGACCTGGGCGATGTCCTTCATGCGGACCAGCGCGCCGTCCTTGGACTTCACCACCATCTGCCGGAACTGCTCCACGTCGGTCAGGCCGGTGTTGGTGGTGACGTTGCTGACGACGAAGACGCCCTTGGTCTGGCCGGGGGCGGACTGGAAGTTGTTGGCCTGGATCGCCGCCCGCACGTCGGCCGCGGCGATGTTGCGCGCCGCCATCCGTTCCGGATCCAGCCAGACGCGCATGGCGAAGGTCTGGCCGCCCAGGATCTTCGCCTCCGCCACGCCGGACACGGTGGACAGCAGCGGCTGCACCACGCGCGTCAGGTAGTCGGAGATGGCCGCCCCCGACAGCTCGGGGCTGGAGAAGCCCATGTAGAGGATCGAGGTCGTCTCGCCGGTGGACTTCAGGATCACCGGGTCGTTGGCCTCGCGCGGCAGCTGGTACTTCACCTGCTGCACCTTCGACATGACGTCGGTCATCGCGACGTTGGGGTCGAAGTTCAGCCGGATGTAGGCGGTGACCACGCTCGTCCCCTGGGTGGAGGAGGAGGTGATGTAGTCGATGCCTTCCGCGGTCGCCACGGCCTGCTCGATGGGCGTGGTGATGAAGCCCTGCATCAGGTCGGGCGACGCGCCGGCGTAGACCGTGGAGATGGTGATGACGGTGTTCTTCAGCTCCGGATACTGGCGGATCGGCAGGTCCGTCAGCGAGCGAACGCCGACCAGCAGGATCAGCAGGCTGACGACCAGCGCCAGGACCGGGCGGCGGATGAAGATGTCGGTGAAGGACATGGCCCGATCCCCGTCAGTTGCGCGGCAGCGGCTGCGGCGGCACCAGCGCGCTGGCCTCCGTCGGCACCACGGCGGCCCCGTTGTTCAGCTTCAGCTGGCCCGACGACACCACCCGGTCGCCGGCCTTCAGGCCGGACAGGATCTCCACGCCGTTCTCGAACCGGTCGCCGGTCTTCACGGGCACGCGGTTGACCACGTGCGTCTCCTTCCCCTCCGGATCCTTGCCCGGGGTGACGACGAAGACGCTGTCGCCGTAGACGGTGTAGTCCACCGCCGTCTCCGGCACGACGATGCGGCCGGCGGCCGGCGGCTGCACCACGCGCACGTTGGCGAACATGCCCGGCAGCAGCTTGCGGTCCGGGTTGTCCAGCGTCGCCTGCACCTTGATGGCGCGGGTGTCGGCGCTGACCTGCGGCTCGATGGTGGTGATGACGGCGTTGAAGGTCAGGCCGGGGGCGGCGTCGGCGGCGACCAGCACGGGCTGGTTCACCCGGATCTGGCTCAGCGCCTGTTCCGGCAGGGTGAAGTCGACGTAGAGCTTCGACAGGTCGGTCAGCGTGACCACCGCACCGCCGGCGTTGACATACTGGCCGACGTTCACCTGCCGGATGCCCAGGTCGCCGTCGAAGGGCGCGCGGATCAGCTTTTCCGCGATCAGCGACTCCGTCCGCTTGATGTTGGCGTTGGCCTCGTCCAGCTGGGCCTGGTTCTGGTCCACGGTGACCTGCGGGCCGGCCTGGTTGCGCAGCAGGTTGCGCGCGCGCTCCAGGTTGTTCTCGGCCAGCTTCGCCTGGGCGCGGTAGGCCAGCAGGTCGGCCTGCTCCGTTGCGTCGTTGAGTTGGACGAGCGGAGCCCCGGCCTTCACGCGCGCCCCCGATTCGAAGAAGATCTGGGTGATGCGGCCGACCACCTCCGGCGCCACGGTGACCTGCCGGCTGGCGGTCAGCGTGCCGATGGCGTTCAGGTACTTGGGCACCGACTGCGACTTGGCCTCCGCCACCGACACCGGGGTGGGCGGCGGCTTGTTGCTGGCGAAGAAGTCGGCGATGGCCTTCTGGCGGAAGCTGTTGAAGCCGTACAGCGCCCCGAAGAGAAGGGCCAGGATCACGGCCATGATGACGATCCGCACCGCCAGCCGCCCGCGGGTGACGGGGCGGCGCGCGTTTGTCCCTTGTTGGGCGGTCGCTTGTTGGGCGGTTCCCTGCTGCCGCGCGTCGGCGGCGTACTCGGACTCAGTGGTCACGATCGACCTCTCTCGAACAGGACGTTTCTCGGTTGATAGCGGTGTCGGCCGCTTCTACGTCGGCCATGGGTAGGGCGGATGAGGTGTGCGCGGCGATTACCTCGTCTTTCAGGCCGAGGCCGCGCAGGATGAAGGCGACCGTCTGGCGGGCCACCCGCTCGTTGTCGTGCAGCGACGGCAGCACCGGGCTTTCCGGCAGGCGGACGGTGGCGAGCATCGAGCCCAGCAGTTCCGACAGCCAGAAGGCGTTTTCCGGCACTGTGGCGGTCAGGGCGGTGGGCACGAGGTCCCCGGCGGCCTGCGCGGCGCGCAGCGACGCGACGAAGCAGGGCGACAGGTGCTCCGACGCCCAATGCCCGGCGAGGCGGGCAAACTCCCCGTCCTCCAGCAGGCTCATGATGAACAGGCGCTTGCGCGGCAGCTCGCCGCCGCGGTTGGCGGGGACGTCCCACACATAGTGGCGGACCATGGCCTCGACATAGGCGACCAGGGCCGCCGTGCCGGGCTCCATGGCGAGAAGCCGCGCCAGCTCCTCGTCGCCGTCCACGCAGGACAGGAAGATCGCCTCGTACAGCGCCGCCTTGCTGGGGAAGTGCTTGAAGATCAGCGCTTCCGACACGCCGGCGGCCTGGGCGATCTCCTTCGTCGTGGTGCCGGCGAAGCCTTTGCGCGCGAACAGGGGAAGGACCGCGTCGATGATCGCCGCGCGCCGTTCCCGGTTGCCGAGTCGTCGCATTCCTTCCCTGCCCATCCCGTCCCTGCCTTATCAGTGAGTGCTAACTCACTTTTGAGACGCATCGCTATCACGGGTTGGACATCCTGTCCAGGCGTTCGCCACGGCCAGGCTGCCGTCCGGGCGGAATTGTGAAGCGGTCAGAGACGCTTATCGCTGAACATATAAGTATACGAACACATCGTGCGACCTTCGGCCGCAATTGCGTATGTGTTTTCAGACGACGACTTCCGGTCGAGCCGATGTATACCATTGGAAATAGATCACGGGAAACGACGACGCCCCAAGAAGCGGTTGTTTGTTTGCTGATACCATAATTTGTAGACGGGTGAAGCTGCGGCCAGAGACTTCAGGCACGCTTCGGACTTCCATCGGAAAGCTTTGGGAATGGAACCCGGTTCGGTCCGACCGAACCGGATCGGGACCCCATGGCGCCGAGGCTTGCCCCAGCGTCGGCAGCAGGATGGAGAGACTCATGCGATCCCTGTGCAACAGCGTCTTCGGAATCCTTCTGACGGCCGCAGCGGCCGTGGTCGTCGCCACACCGGCCCGGTCCGGCGAGGCGCCCGCACCGGAGGCTTCCAAGTCCCTGGAAACACTTAAGAAGGAATACCGGCGGCCCACCGCGGTTCCTTTCCCCGCCGACAATCCCTTTTCCGTGGAGAAGCTGCGGCTCGGCCAGCAGCTCTATTTCGACCCGCGCCTGTCCGGCAACAACACGATGTCCTGCGCCACCTGCCACAACCCGGCGCTCTCCTGGGGCGACGGGCTGGGCAAGGGGCACGGCGCCGGCGGCACGCTGGGGCGGCGCACCCCGACCATCCTGAACCTCGCCTGGGCGGACCTGCTGATGTGGGACGGCCGCAAGTCCAGCCTGGAGGACCAGGCGCTGGGCCCGGTCGAATCCGACATGGAGATGAACCAGAAGCTGGACGAACTGGTGCCGAAGCTGGCGGCGATCGACGGCTACCGCACGGCCTTCGACATGGCCTTCCCGGGGGAGGGCATCACCCTGGCCAACATCGCCAAGGCCATCGCGACCTATGAGCGCACCGTCGTGTCCGGTCCGGCCCCGTTCGACCGCTGGATCGCCGGCGACGAGTCCGCCATCGGCGAGTCGGCCAAGCGCGGCTTCGCGCTGTTCAACGGCAAGGCCAACTGCCAGGCCTGCCACGGCGGCTGGAACTTCACCGACCACGGCTTCCACGACATCGGCCTGCCGGACGAGGACATCGGCCGCGGCCGGCAGTTGCCGCTGCCGTCCATGCAGCACGCCTTCAAGACGCCGACGCTGCGCGACGTGGCGCGCCGCGCCCCTTACATGCACGACGGCTCGCTCGCCGACCTGAAGGCGGTGGTGGAGCATTACGCGAAGGGCGGCACGCCGCGGCCGAGCCTGGCGGAGGAGATGAAGCCGCTGACCCTGACCGCGCAGGAGAAGGCCGACCTCGTCGCCTTCATGCTGACCCTGACCGGCGACGCGGAGCCCGTTCCGCTGCCGACGCTCGCCATGCCGGTGCAATCGCCGGGTCTGTGACCGGTACCGCCAACGATCCTCGGCCGCCCCGTCGGCCACAGCCATTTGGAAAGCTGATCCCCATGCGCACGCTCACCCACGGAACCGCCGCCCTCCTCCTGGCGCTGGCCGCCCTGGCGGGCTCCGCCGCGCCCGGCCACGCCGAGACCGTCGTGGTCGACCAGGTCGGCAAGAAGTTCTCGACTCCCGAGCTGACCATCCGGAAGGGCGACACGGTCACCTTCGCGAACAAGGACCCGATCACCCACAACGTCTATTCCCAGTCGCCGGGCAACGCCTTCGACGTGAAGACGCAGAAGCCGGGCGAATCCTCCGACGTGACCTTCTCGACCCCCGGGGACGTGGACGTGCAGTGCGCCATCCATCCGGGCATGAAGCTGCGGATCCACGTCGGGAATTGATGATGCGGGGACGGACGGACGTGAGTGCCGAGGGGACGTCGGGGGCGGGCATGTTCGCGCATCACAGCATCCGGGCGAAGCTGTACGGGGGATTCGCCGCCCTTCTGGGGCTGTCCGGCATCGCCGGCCTGTACGCGCTGTACAACGTCGTGACGACCGGGCAGCTGGCCGTCGTGATGTACGACAACGTGCTGCAGACCAGCGACGCCGCCCGCTCCGCGCAGAGCGACTTCAGCGACATGCAGCGGCTCGTCGCGTTGGCCATGGCCGCGAACGGCGCGGTGCCGGAGGAGATCCGCAGCGGTTACGAGACCGCGCGCTCGACCCTGTCGGACGACCTGGGCATCGCGGCGGCCCGCGCCCCCACCGCCGCCATGCGCGCGGGGACGGAGGGCGTGGCGGAGCTGCTGAAGGGCTGGGACTCCCGCGTCGCCCCGTTGTTCGCCCCCGCTTCCTCCTCCAATGCGCCGCGCCCGCGCAAGGCGGAGGTCGACGCGCTCGCCACCGCCATCCGCGACAAGATCGACATCAGCGTGGAGGACGCCAAGGCCTACGGCTTCGAGTTCGTGGAGACCGGCCGGGCCCAGATCGCCATGGCGCGCAACCTGACCATGGCCGTCGGCTTCTGCGCCATCCTGCTGGGCGTCACGCTGGCGGTGCTGCTGTCCCGCGACATCCTGCGCGCTCTGGGCGAGGCGGTATCGCTCGCCCGCACGATCGCCGGCGGCGACCTGTCGCAACGGAGCGTCAGCCGCCGGTCGGACGAGTTGGGCCACCTGCTCGGCTCGCTGGAACAGATGCGGCGCAGCCTGCTCGACCAGCGGGAGCGGGAGGCCATGCTGGCGCGCCGGGCCGAGGAGGAGCGGCAGAAGGCCCTGCTGGACATGGCGGAAACGGTGGAGCGCGAGACCACCCAGGCCGTGGCGCAGGTGGCCGCCCACACCGGCGCCATGCAGACGGACGCGGAAACCATGACCGGCTCCGCCAACCGCGTCAGCAGCAACGCGCAGAGCGTGGCCGCAGCCGCCGACCAGGCGCTGGCCAACGCCCAGACCGTCGCCGTCGCGACCGACCGGCTGGCCGCCTCCATCGGCGAGATCTCCGCCCAGGTCCGGCATTCCCGCGCCGTGACCCAGCGGGCGGTGGAAACCGGCGCCCGCGCGCGGGAGACCATCAGGTCGCTGTCCGACTCGGTCGGCCGCATCGGCGAGGTGGTCACGCTGATCCAGTCCATCGCCGGCCAGACGAACCTGCTGGCCCTGAACGCGACGATCGAGGCAGCGAGAGCGGGCGAGGCCGGCAAGGGCTTCGCGGTCGTGGCGAGCGAGGTGAAGGGCCTCGCCAACCAGACGGCGCGCTCGACGGAGGAGATCTCCCGCCAGATCGCCGAGATCCAGAGCGCGACCGACGGTGCCGTCGCCTCGGTGGAGGAGATCGGCAACACCATCCTGGACATCGACCGCATCTCCAACACCATCGCCGCCGCGATGGAGGAGCAGGCGGCCGCGACCCAGGACATCAACCGGAGCGTCGCCGAAACATCGCACGCGGCGCAGGAGGTCTCCACCCGCATCGCCGCCGTGTCCCAGGACGCCGACCTGACCGGCCAGCAGGCCAGCCACGTCCGCTCCGGCTCGACCGAGATGGCCAGCAGCATCGAGAACCTGCGCAACCTGCTCGTCCGCGTCGTCCGCACCTCCACCAGCGAGGCGAACCGCCGCAGTAAGCCGCGCTACCTCGTCGACGTGGCCTGCACCGTGACCGCCAACGGGCGCCGCCAGGGCGCCACCGTGCGGAACCTGTCCGCCGGCGGCGCGATGGTCACGGGCCTGACGGAGCTGGCGGCCGGCGACGCCGGCAAGGTCGCGCTGGAACGGCTGGGCGTCGAGCTGCCCTTCGTCGTGCGCAACGTCACGGGCGATGCGGTCCACCTGAAGTTCGACGCCGGCGCGCCGGCCATGCCGGCCTATGTCACCGCGTTCGAGCGGCTGGTCGCGACGCTGGCGCCCATCGACCACGCGGCGTGACGGGAGATCAGCTGCACTTCGCCTTGGCGTCCTGGCAGCAGGCGTCCGTGCACAGCTCCCCGACCATGGCGCGGAACCAGTCGATGGCCGGGTGGTTGCCGAGGCCGGCGTGCCAGATGATCTGCATGGGCGCCATGGGCACCGGCACCGGCAGTTCCTTCAGCACGAGGCCGTAGGTGTCCTGGTAGCGGCGCAGCATGGTGCCCGGCCCGGTCAGCAGCAGGTCGGCCTGCCCGGCGATGCCGAAGGCGACCAGGAACTGGTTCACCGTGACGACGACGCTGCGGTGGCAGCCCACGCGGTGCAGCGCGTCGTCGACCGGGGAATGGGTGTCGCCGGTCAGCGTGATCAGCATGTGCTCCGCCGCGCAGAAGTTTTCCAGCGTCAGCGGCTGGTCGGCCAGCGGGTGGTCGCGGCGCATGGCGACCAGGAAGCGGTCCTGGTACAGCTGCTGGCGCCCGTAGGTCTCCTCCAGGTCCAGGCGGCCGGCGAAGACCACGTCCACGTCGCCGCTGTCCAGCCGCTCCGTTACGTTCAGCCGCGTCAGCGGCAGGGTGTGGAGCTTGGCGTGCGGCGCTTCCCGCCGCATCCGCTCGATGATCTTCTGCAGCATCAGCGCCGAGAAATGTTCGGCCATGCCGGCGCGGAAGACGCGCGTGGTCGTCGACGGGTCGAAGTCCTGCGGGTCGAGTGCCTGTTCCAGCCGTTGCAGGCTCTCCCGGATCGGCAGCGCCAGTTCCAGCGCGCGCGGGGTCGGGCGCATGCCGTCGGGACCGCGCAGGAACAGCTCGTCCTTCACGGTCAGGCGCAGGCGGTTCAGCGCGTTGCTCACCGCCGGCTGGGTCATGCCCAGCCGGTTGGCGGCGCGGGTGACGTTGCGTTCCGTCATCACCGCGTCGAACACCAGCAGAAGGTTCAGGTCGACGCCAGCCAAATTCATGAAGGAAATAATGCCAATACGATATATTGATTTCAACAATCCATTCGTGCAGCGTAGCGTACAGCCATTGCGGATGCCCCGGAGGTTCGACCCCGGGCGCTGCAACTCCCGAACAATCCTTCGATGCTTCTCCACTCCTCCGCCGCCGGATGCCCCCACCGGCGGCATTTTTCTGCCTGGGCCAGCGTATTGGACGAACAGGTGTGCCGGCGTCGGTAGCCTCAGCCGGACTTAAGCCTTCAACCAATCCAGAGCGCTCCGGAACAATGCCTCTACCTTCATCCCTGAGATCTTGCGGGCGAAGTTGGCGAACAGCGGAGCCGCGTTTTCGATGCTCATGAAAAAGTCAACGAACTCAGCCTCGGCCTTTAGGAGTGCCGCCGTTCCAGATCCGTTGATCAAACCATCGATGATCCGGATCATACCGCGGCGGACAAGGTCCGCCTCTTTCATGTTTGCCAAACCATCGGGCCGGCACAATCGCACCACTGTGCATTTTTCCAGGCCGTTTTCGATGATCAGCACAGCGGGTTCGGGGTGAACGCGCCGCAGGTCATGTCCATGTTCGGCGAAAGCCTCACAAAGCCCATTGGACAATGCCACGAAATCGATGTTGTTTTCGGCGTTGGGGTAAATGATCAGGATATCGGTACCGGTTTTGAAAGAGAGCACTCTACGTCCTTCGGGCGACGATAACCATTTACCACCGGCTGAAGCTGGATCAATCAGCGGCAACAGAATGATGCCGTTCCAATCCTCGGCCGAAGCCCGAGCCTCTTGCGGACTATTAAAATCGACAACTCGATAGAATCCAACCATTTCAAAACTGCATGTAGGTTATTCCGAATGCTTCGGAAAAGGCGTCCAAGCGCCCTTCCTTCTCGTAGATGGCCATCTGCTTCAAGCCGATTCCATGAAATACACCCAGCCCCGTCAACGCAATGCGGCTTTTATTGGAGAGAAGTAGGGGGGATTCGCGCCGAATTTCCATGATTTCATCTATGATCGAATAATCAATTCGCATCGCGCTTCGGCAAACATCTTTGTTCTTGATGAAGCCTGGGTGGTAAAAATTCCATTGTGCCTGCAAGTGCTTTTCGATCTGCGTCTTATCCAAATTGGCCTTCATCATGAAGGCTACCTCTGCACAGCGGGAGAGGATGTGCCAGAGCAAAACCGTTTGCACCGATGCACGTTCTGAACGCCGCGGCAACTCGAGCGATTCCCACCGTTTGCGGTTGGTGGCGAACGCAATGGGGTCGATCTGCCCCAGCGGACTGAGGATCGCGGGCACGGTGGCGCTTTGCAGACCCTTCACTCTCTGGTCGTTCGTACCAGTAGCGACCAAACGTAGAAAACGGCCCCGCATCGCGAGGAGCAGTTCGAAGAAACGGCGCGCAACCAACCCAACGGCCTGCGGCGACGTGAATATGGGGCGAACAATTTGAAGCCGCAGTGCGCGTTCCACAAAAGGTGCGACACGGCTATTGCTGGCGTAGAAAACGGCTATTCCAGGTTCCTTCCTGCGTCGCCACAAAGCGACGAACGTCTGGTCCACGACACCCGCAAGCGACGTGTGCGAAGGAACCTCGTCCATTGTTTCCAAAAAGGCGCGGGCTGCTTTGACGTCCGGGCTGTGAAGATCGGCATGGTACCCACCTTGCCCCGTCCTGGCTTCAAAAGATTCTTCAAGTAGCGGGGAAGCAGCAAAGAAAAAGCACATGTATGCAAAATTATATCTTACAATTTCTTTGTGAATTGCGTGGACTTCTGTGCGATCGGAAATCTCTTTTTTATAATATAGCGCCGAAAAGGATACCCGACACAGAATATTCCATACATACAACGTTCGAGCGATTCCCGTCTGGCTGATGATCGAAAAGTGGTCTATTTCTTCCGAAAAATCGTTGTCAGCCGATAATTGCTTCACAGCATCTGCATACGCCTCATTCGGCGCATCAATACTAGAGTCATCTCGCGAAGCCCAAAAAGCTCCAAAGGCCCTGGCAGCATCATTGTCAGGAAACAGTAAGCCTTTGACTCCCGTTGCAGCACGAATGCTGCCGGATGCTCCATCAGTGCTATAAAAATATGGAGGCATTTCAACTAAAAATTTGTGCTTGTTTGGTGTTATTATCTTATCACGGAAAAATTGGGTTTATCAACACACCTCACGCGGCCGGCGAGCGTTGGTAGTGTTCATTTACCGACCGTAAGTGATCCAGATGTGAGACGATGGTCTGAACACATTCAGCCGCCGAATGAGCCGAATACGGCATATCAATTTCACATATGGGCCAAGCCGCACTAAGTGTGTGGACAGGATCAAGGACCGGAGGTGACCGACATGGCGCGCGGGGATCAGGAGCGGACGGTGCGGGAGGGCGCGGAATGCCCCTTTTCGGCAGGACCGACGCTCGGCCTTGGCCTGTGTTCCCCGAACGCGCCGGACGCGGCCCCGCTCGCCCGCCGCGCGGAGGAGGCCGGCTTCGGCGCGCTCTGGGTGCCGCCGGACGCCCTGGCGTCGGTCGTGGAGGTCACCCGCGCGATCCCCATCGTCGCCTGCGTCAAGGTCGGCTTCTCGCCGGACATCGACGTCGCCCTGCCGGATCCGGCTGGGCTGGGGGCAGGGCGGCTGACCTACGCGGTTCAATTCATTGAACCGCCGGAGGCTGCGCGCCTGACCTCGCGCGCCTGCCGGCGGATCGGGGCGGCGATCATGCGTAAGGTGCACGCGGTCACCCGCAAGACCGACACGCCGGTGGTGATCCAAGGGTCCTGCCACGAAAGCCTGGAATGGATCGCGGAGCAGGCGGAGGCCTGGGCCTACGACCGCCCCCGGCTGGCCTGCGTCCCGACCCTGCTGACCGAATGGCGCCGGGTGGCCGGGGACAAGCCCTTCATCCAGATGCTGCCGGACGGGCCGGGGCTGGAGGACCGCGTGGCTGCGCTGCTGCGGGACGGGGTGGATCACATCCTGGTCACGCTCGCCTCCGGCACCGGATCGCCCGCCCTGTGGGGCCTGCCCGAAGCGCTGAATCTCCGTTATTCAGCGGCGTGATATCGCCCATATAAACTATCAATTTCTCAAATTCGTGCAGTCGGTGTAGCTTCTTCTCAGACGCACCGCCTCCCGACACAAAGCCGACACGGCAGCGGCCCCGGCGGTGACTTTCGAGAATCCGGAGCACGCTATGAAGACCCGTATCGCGCTGGTCTTTACGGCCCTGTCTGCTGATGTCCCCGTGTGTTGCGGTGGAGTGTGTTGCGCTGGAGGTTCCGCGGCCCGCTGAGCGGTGCGCCGCGCCCGGTGCGATCCACCATTGACGTCTTGAACAAACCCCGCCGCCTTCCGATCCCGCGAAGGCCGGCGACGACCCTATAGGCATCGATCATGAACAAGGCCCTCGTGGCCGCCATCTTCGGCGGCATCGCCCTCATCCTGTCCGCCGCGGCCTCGTCGCAGACCACCTCGTCGCAGACGGCCGCCGCCAACCTCAGCCTCGCCCAGTCCTTCCCGGCGCTGATGGAGGAGGCCCGCAACAAGGTGCCGTCGTCCACCGACCGCGGCATCGTCAACACCAGCCTGGCCTCGGCCGAATGGTACTGGGAGGCCGGCCAGCAGGCCAAGGCGCTCTCCTACCTGAACTTCGCCCGCGGCCGCCTCGGCCTCAAGCTCGTGCCGGTCGATGCGCCGACGCAGCAGGCGGAGCGCACGAAGTAACCCTGCGCCCATCGGGGGCGGCGTGTCGGAAACGGCGCGCCGTCCTCGTCGTATCGACACCCCCGCAACCCCGGATCCCAAGAGAGCGTCAGACATCATGCCTCTTTCCCGCGCCAAGCTTGCCGTCCTCCTGGTGACCGGTGTCTCGGCGGTCGCCGTCGCCAGCGTCGCCCCCAGCTTCCAGGGCCATGCGGATGCCCCCGCCGCCGCTGCGGTCCCGCCGCCGCCGGAGGTGGACGTGGCACCGGTCGTCGCCCGCAAGGTGACCGACTGGCAGGGCTATTCCGGCCGCCTGGAGGCCGTCGACCGCGTCGACGTCCGCCCGCAGGTGTCCGGCTCCATCACCGCCGTGCATTTCCGCAACGGCGCGTTCGTGAAGAAGGGCGACGTCCTCTTCACCATCGACCCGCGCCCCTATCAGGCGGAGGTCGCCCGCGCCGAGGCGCAGGTGGCCGCCGCCCAGGCCCGCGTGCGCTTCACCGCCGCCGACCTGGACCGCGCGCAGCGTCTGGTGAAGGACAGCACCATCTCCCGCCAGTCCATGGACCAGAAGGAAAACGACGCCCGCGAGGCCGCCGCCAACCTGAAGGCCGCGCAGGCCGCGCTGGACATGGCGCAGATCAACCTGGGCTACACGCAGGTGACCGCCCCGGTGGCCGGCCGCGTGTCGCGCGCGGAGATCACCGTCGGCAACGTGGTCGCCGCGGGTGCGGCGTCCGCGCCGCTGACCACGGTGGTGTCGGTCTCCCCAATGTACGCGTCCTTCGACGTGGACGAGCAGACCTATCTCCGCCACATCGCCCCGGCGCGGGATTCCAACAACATCCCGGTCCAGCTCGGCCTCGCCAACGAGAGCGGCTATTCCCGCGACGGCGCCATCGAGCATGTGGACAACCGGCTCGACGTGACCTCCGGCACCATCCGCGTGCGCGCCAAGTTCGACAACGCCGACGGCATGCTGGTCCCCGGCCTCTACGCCCGCGTGAAGGTCGGCAGCACCGTGCCGCGCGATGCGCTTCTGGTGGACGAGCGGGCGATCGGCACCGACCAGGACAAGAAGTTCGTTCTGGTCGTCAACGCGGAGAACCGTGTGGAGTACCGCGAGGTCGGCCTCGGCCCTCTGCGCGAAGGCCTGCGCGTCGTCAACCGCGGCCTGTCGGCCGAGGACCGGGTCATCGTCAACGGCATCCAGCACGCCCGCCCCGGCACGCCGGTCCAGCCGCACATCGTCGCCATGGGCGACAATCCGGCACAGACCAAGGTCACGACGGCGTCGGCCGCGCAGTGATACCGGCAAGCCGGTGGCTTGCCGTATTGCGTTCAAACGCCACGCAGGCTTTTCGCGCCATGTGGCGCGGCGCCCGGTCGGGCGCTCCGGTGAGCGAGGGATGTTCCCTCGTTCACCGGCACAAAACGGCCTCTAAGGATTCAAAAAGGCCATGAACATCTCGAAATTCTTCATCGACCGGCCGATCTTCGCCGGGGTGCTGTCGGTGGTGCTGTTCCTGGCCGGCGCCATCTCGCTGTTCCAACTGCCGATCTCCGAATATCCGGAGGTCGTGCCGCCGTCCGTGGTGGTGCGTGCCCAGTATCCCGGCGCCAACCCCAAGGTCATCGCCGAGACCGTCGCCTCTCCCCTGGAGGAGCAGATCAACGGCGTCGAGGACATGCTGTACATGCAGTCCCAGGCGAACAGCGACGGCAACATGGCGCTGACCGTGACCTTCCGCCTGGGCGTCGACCCGGACAAGGCGCAGCAGCTGGTGCAGAACCGCGTCGCGCAGGCGCTGCCCCGCCTGCCGGAGGACGTGCAGCGGCTGGGCGTTACCACGGTCAAAAGCTCCCCCACGCTGACCATGGTCGTGCATCTGCGCTCGCCCAACGACCGCTACGACATGACGTATCTGCGCAACTACGCGCTGCTGAACGTCAAGGACCGGCTGTCGCGCATCCAGGGCGTGGGCGAGGTGCAGCTGTGGGGCTCCGGCGACTACGCCATGCGCGTGTGGCTCGACCCGCAGCAGGTCGCCCAGCGCGGCCTGACCGCCAGCGACGTGGTCGCCGCGATCCGCGAACAGAACGTCCAAGTCGCCGCCGGCGTCATCGGCGCGTCGCCGACGCAGGCCAACGTGCCGTTGCAGCTGTCGATCAACGCGCGCGGCCGGCTGAAGACGGTCGATGAGTTCGGCGACATCATCCTGAAGACCGGCCCGGACGGCGCCGTCACCCAGCTGCGCGACGTTGCGCGGGTGGAGCTGGCCGCCGCCCAGTACGGCCTGCGCTCGCTGCTGGACAACCAGCCGGCGGTGGCGCTGGCCATCAACCAGTCGCCGGGCGCCAACGCGCTGAACATCGCCGACAACGTCCGCAAGACGATGGCCGAGCTGAAGGCCGACATGCCGGACGGCGTGGACTACTCCATCGTCTACGACCCGACGAAGTTCGTGCGCTCCAGCATCGAGGCGGTGATCCACACACTGCTGGAAGCCATCGCGCTGGTCGTGCTGGTGGTCATCGTCTTCCTGCAGACCTGGCGCGCGTCGATCATCCCGCTGCTGGCCGTGCCGGTGTCCATCGTCGGCACCTTCTCACTCCTTCTGGCCTTCGGATTCTCGATCAACGCCCTGTCCTTGTTCGGCATGGTGCTGGCGATCGGCATCGTCGTGGACGACGCCATCGTCGTGGTGGAGAACGTGGAGCGCAACATCGAGGCCGGCCTGTCCGCCAAGGAGGCCACCTACAAGGCCATGCAGGAGGTGAGCGGCCCGATCATCGCCATCGCGCTGACCCTGGTCGCCGTCTTCGTGCCGCTGGCCTTCATGACCGGCCTGACCGGCGAGTTCTACAAGCAGTTCGCGATGACCATCGCGATCTCCACCGTCATCTCCGCCTTCAACTCCCTGACCCTGTCGCCGGCCCTGTCGGCGGTGCTGCTGCGCAGCCACCATCAGCCGAAGGACTGGCTGACCCGCGCCATGGACACGGTGTTCGGCGGCTTCTTCCGCCTGTTCAACCACGTCTTCCACCGCGGATCGGAGCATTACGGCCGCGGCGTCGGCGGCGTCATCCGGCACAAGGGCTCGATGATGATGCTGTACCTCGTGCTGATCGGGGCCACGGTGATGCTGGGCCGGGCGGTGCCCGCCGGCTTCGTGCCGCCGCAGGACAAGGAATACCTGATCAGCTTCGCGCAGCTGCCCAACGGCGCCTCGCTCGACCGGACGGAGCAGGTGATCCGCGACATGACCGACATCGCGCTGAAGCGCCCGGGCGTGGAGAGCGCCGTGGCCTTCCCCGGCCTGTCGGTCAACGGCTTCACCAACAGCTCCAGCGCCGGCATCGTCTTCGTGACGCTGAAGCCCTTCGACGAGCGCAAGGACCCCAGCCTGTCGGCCAACGCCATCGCCGCCGACCTGCAGAAGCGCTACGCCGGCCTGAAGGAGGCCTTCGTGGCGATCTTCCCGCCGCCGCCGGTGCTCGGCCTCGGCACGCTGGGCGGCTTCAAGATGCAGATCGAGGACCGCGGGGCGCTGGGCTATGAGGCGCTGAACAAGGCGGTGGGCGACTTCGTGAAGAAGGCCGCGCAGACGCCGGAGCTGGGGCCGAGCTTCTCCAGCTACCAGATCAACGTGCCGCAGCTCGACGTCGACCTCGACCGCGTGAAGGCCAAGCAGCTGGGCGTACCGGTGCGCGACGTCTTCGACACCATGCAGATCTACCTGGGCTCGCTCTATGTGAACGACTTCAACACCTTCGGCCGCGTCTACCAGGTGCGGGTGCAGGCGGACGCCCCGTTCCGCGCCCAGGCCGACGACATCGGCCTGTTGAAGACGCGCAACGCCGCCGGGGCCATGGTGCCGCTGTCGTCGCTGCTGACCGTCAGCCAGAGCTACGGGCCGGAGATGGTGGTGCGCTACAACGGCTACACCGCGGCCGACATCAACGGCGGGCCGGCGCCCGGCTTCTCGTCGGGGCAGGCCGAGGCGGCGGCGGAGCGCATTGCGGCGGAGACCCTGCCGCGCGGCATCAAGTTCGAATGGACCGACCTGACCTACCAGAAGATCCTGGCGGGCAACGCGGGGCTGCTGGTCTTCCCGATCAGCGTGCTTCTGGTCTTCCTGGTGCTGGCCGCCCAGTACGAGAGCCTGACGCTGCCGCTGGCGATCCTGCTGATCGTGCCGATGAGCCTGATGTCCGCGCTGTTCGGCGTCTGGCTGACCGGCGGCGACAACAACATCTTCACGCAGATCGGCTTCATGGTGCTGGTCGGCCTGTCGGCGAAGAACGCGATCCTGATCGTGGAGTTCGCCCGCGAGCTGGAGCAGCAGGGCCGCACGGTGGTGCAAGCGGCCATCGAGGCGAGCCGGCTGCGCTTGCGCCCGATCCTGATGACGTCGATCGCCTTCATCATGGGCGTGGTGCCGCTCGTCACCTCCACCGGCGCTGGTGCTGAGATGCGGCACGCCATGGGTGTGGCGGTGTTCGCCGGCATGATCGGCGTGACCGTCTTCGGCCTGCTGCTGACCCCGGTCTTCTACGTCCTGCTCCGTCGCCTGGTCGGCGCCGGCAAGGAACCGGCCACGCAGCGGGTGGAAGGTGACGCCGTGGCGGCGCACTCGTAGTTGCTCAATCCCCTCTCCCCTCTGGGGAGAGGGTTAGGGTGAGGGGGCGCCCGCAAGGGCGTCCACGCCCTGCAATGAGTTTGCGTTGTCGGCCTTGCGGCCGCCCCCTCATCCCAACCCTTCCCCCCAGAGGGGGGAAGGGCTTTTCGCGTCTCGCCTTACCCCTCCGCCACGCTGCGGCAGCGCTGGCGCAGCAGGGCCATCGCCTGATCCATCTGGTTCCCGTCGAGCGCGAAGGCCCGCTCGTCGAGCAGGCGGCCGTCGGCGCCGTAGGCGCGGACGAACAGGCCCTGCGGCGTGCGGGTCACCACCGTGTCCACCACCGCGTCGCTCGTCTCGTCGCTGGCCACGTCGATGAAGGAGGCCAGTTCGCCCAGATCCCCCTCGTCCGCCCAGTCGGCCTCGGCGAGCAGGTCGAGCAGGTCGTTCAAGCCGCCGGCCGGTTCGCAGCGGCGGACGCGCGGGTCGGCGGTCCGCACCGCGTCGGTGAAGGAGGCCAGCGCCTGACGGATCCGCTCCTCCTCCACGGGGTCGAGTTCCGGCTCCTCATAGTCGTCGCCGCCAATCAGCTGGAGCGGGTCGGGCAGGGCCTCCTGGTCGAGGTCGTCGATCAGGCTCGCTTCCTCCTCGACCAGGCCGACGACGCTGACCAGCCGGATTCCCGCATCGGCCGGGTCGGCGAGCAGTTCCTCGTCCTTGGCGAACCGCAGGGCCTCGTCGTTCGAGGTCAGCATGCGCTGGAGCAGGGCGCGCCGGTCGGCCGCCTCCAGATAGACCAGCGCCTCCGGGTCGAGCCAGGCCGGCAGCAGCCGCGTGTCGGAGGCGTTCTCCAGCAGGCCCGACGAATCCAGCGCGCGCTCGATGGCGTCCACCGACGGGGGCTGGGTCAGCTCGCCCGACACCTCAACCGCCAGCCAGAACAGCGTCGCGATGACGTCGTCGCCCTGGGCGTCGGTGCGGCGGACCGATTCGGCAATCGTCTCCACCTCGTCCAGGAACTCCGGACGCTCCTCCTCGTGCAGCTTGCCGAGCGCGGCTTCGAGGACCGCCTGCCGCCGCGAATCGAGGGTTTCATCCAGCAGCTCGTCGAACCGCTCGTCGTTGCTGCGCCACAGCCGGACCAGACGGTCCGCCGGCGTGCCTGTAAACCGGCTGGGCGCCGGCTTGCCCGTCCCGTCCCGTCCGTTGCCCGACTTTGCCATGATGCCTCCTGATCCGCTCCCGTTCCGGCCTTCGCTGCGGCCGGTTCCAATGACGGCAGTGACCGTAGTGACCGGCGGGCGGGCTGGCAAGCGGCGGAGGCGACTCAGCCCCTTGTGAGCAGGAAAACAGGCCGTTCGGCCGAGCGGGCCGCCGCCGGGGAGGGTGGGCGCAGCAGCGGCACGGGCGGGGCCAGCCCGGCCAGCCCTTGCAGGGCGTAGGCGCGCTGCTCCGCATAATCGGGTTCGGGGAAGCGTTGCAGGACCTGCTCAAAGGCGGCGCGGGCGACCGTCGGGCAGCCGAGCAGCCGGAACGTCTCCCCCTGGCGCAGCAGCGCCTCCGCCTCCGACGAGCGGTGATAGTAGGTGAGGCTCGCGGCTGTTGCGTACCAACGGTTGTAGGCTGACCACAGCGCATCGACGCTGGGGCCGTCGCACCGCCCCGCTTGGATGGCCGTCTCCAGCGCCCGCTGGTAAGCCGTGTCGGGCGGCACCGGCGAGGCGCATCCCGCGACGATCAACGCGGCGCCCACCCAGGCCTTCAAGCTGCGTGTCATCCTGCGCTCCACCCCATGCGAGCCCCTGCAACTCCGCCAGTGGAATACAACGCGGTTAAAGCGTGGTTCAAGGTTCGCAAACGCACCCTCTCCCAGCCCCGCTGGGAGAGGGAGGGACCCGCTGCGCAAGCGGCGGGAGGGTGAGGGCAAGGTCCTTTCGAGAATCTTGGCCCGAGAAACCAAGCCCTCACCCTCCCACTATCGTGGGCCCCTCCCTCTCCCGCCGGAGGCGAGAGAGGGGGTCAAAGAATCTGCGCGAAGAATACCTTCAAATTCGAAGCAAAACGGCGGTTCTTCTCCACCTTAACGGGAGTTAAGGCGGCGCTAAAGGAAATAGCCGTTGTCACCGACCGAGGTAATACAAACGGTTGACGAACGGCATGGTTCGGCCTTTCCTGTCCTTGTGAAAAATTTAAGGTCGCGAAGTTGAGCAAAATTTTATGCGCTCTTCAGGGTGACTCAGCTTCGCTGAACTCTGGTCGCTGAACTCTGCCTGCTGAACTCTGGATGTGGAGAATCCCATGCGCGCTGTTCTGGTGGAACCGAACCCGCTGATCGCCGAGGCGCTTGGCCGGCAACTCGGCATGGGCAAGATCCGCTACGACCGGCTGGACTGGCCGGAACTGGAGGAGCTGCTGGCCGAACAGGGCGGCGAGGCGCTGGGCTTTGACGCCATCGTGCTCGGCGGGCTCGCCGACCCGGCCGCCGCGGTGGCGTCCTTGCGCGCCCAGCGCGTCACCGCCGCGGTGCTGTGCCTGCTGGAGCGACGCGACGTCGCGGCCACCGTGGCGCTGCTGCACGCCGGCGCCGACGACGTGCTGGTCAAGCCGGTGGTCAGCGCCGAGGTGCGCGCCCGCATCGAGGTCGCCCGCCGCCGCGCCCGCGGCCTGGTCAGCAACGCCGTGCGCGTCGGTCGCCTGACCGTGTTCCTCGACGGCCGGGACCCGGAGGTCGGTCCGTCCGGGGGCGGCGAACGCCTGCGGCTGAGCCAGCGCGAGCACGCCATCCTCGGCGTGCTGGCCGCGCATCACCGCCGCGTGGTCTCCAAGGAGCACATCTACGACGAGGTCTACGGCCTGTCCGGCGCCGACCCGCTCGACAAGGTCATCGACGTCTACATCTGCAAGCTCCGCAAGAAGATCGCCGAGGCGACCGGCGGCGCCCGCTACATCGAGACCGTCTACGGCCGCGGCTACAAGTTCGAGGCCCCGCCCGAACACGAAGAACCGGAAACCGCGCCGCGGCGGTTCGAACCGGCCCGCTTCGTCCCGGTGCGCCGTCCGGCGGAATGCCTGATCGGCGCGGAATAGGACGAAGACATTTCCCTAAAATGCAGCATTACTTTGAGGAAAACAAAGAGAAACCAGAGGCATTCGGCCAAAGGTCAAAGACAAGGGCGATTTTTACCCCGGTTTAAACGCGGTAGGTCACAGTCAAAACGTCGATTGCGCGCCCGTACCACCAAGCGGGAAGGCCCGCGCAGTCCGGCCCCGGCGTCAGAAAGGCGCTCTGCATCTCGCGAATGGAGATACACATGGCCTCGATCATGACCAACACGTCCGCGATGACCGCGCTGCAGACCCTGCGCCGCGTTACGGACGACCTGGCGACCACCCAGGACCGCATCTCGACCGGCCTGAAGGTCAACAACGCCAAGGACAACGCGGCCTACTGGTCGATCGCCACCACCATGCGGGCCGACGTCGCCGGCTTCAAGGCGGTCAAGGAATCGCTGGAGCTGGGGTCCGGCACCACCAACACCGCGTCGGTGGCGTCCAAGAACATCGTGGAGAACCTTCAGACGCTGAAGGCCCGCGTCATCGCCGGCCAGACCAACGGCGTCGACAAGTCGCTGATCCAGAACGACATCGACCAGCTGGTGAAGCTGGTGAAGGGTGCCGCCGCCGACGCGTCCTTCAATGGCGACAACCTGCTGCGCATCACCTATTCGAACGACGGCACGGCCAAGGACCAGAACGTCGACATCCTGGCCTCGCTGAGCCGCAGTGCCGGCACGGTGGACCCGAGCTACATCAGCTTCCAGCGCCAGGACATGCAGGTCACCTCGATCGTCGGCAAGGCGAAGATCGAGCAGCAGGTCGACTCGACCAACGACCTGAAGGCTTCGGTCGGCATCACGCTGGGCGCCCCGGGCACCACCTTCATCGACGGCCAGAACCTCGGCCTCGGCAACCTGACGCTGAACGTCACGGACGAGGCGGGTGTGAAGACCGCCGTGACGGTCGACCTGTCCGGCATCGCCTACACCACCGACGCCGCGACGACGCAGGGCCTGATCGAGACCGCGGTCAACGCCCAGCTGACCGCCGCCGGCGCCGACTTCCAGGCGGCCTTCAACGGCGACAGCCTGGAATTCACCGACCAGGACGTGAACGGCGATGGCAACTTCACCGCCAAGGTGGACAGCCTGTGGGTCGGCTCCAAAGAGAGCGACGCCTTCGGCGGTCTGGCCGACCTGACGCAGATCGACGTCACCTCCAACGCCACCAAGTCGCTGGAGGTCATCAACGGCCTGCTCGACAAGGCGATCGGCAAGGCCGCGGTGATCGGCTCCATCGAGAACCGCGTGTCGGTGCAGAACGACTTCGTGTCGAAGCTGACCGACTCCATGAACAAGGGCATCGGCTCGCTGGTCGACGCCGACATGAACGAGGAATCGAGCCGCCTGCAGGCCCTCCAGGTCCAGCAGCAGCTCGCCACCCAGGCGCTGTCCATCGCCAACCAGGGTCCGCAGAACATCCTGTCGCTGTTCCGCTAAGCCTTGGCCCGAGGGCCGGCGCGCGCCCCCCGCCGGGCGCCGGCCCTCCTCATTCCGCTTTTTCCATCCGCCCGCCGCGCGCATTGCATAGGGTGCGACCATGAGCATCGCCGCCTACCAGCAGACGATGGCCGAGTGCGAAGACCCGCGCCGCATCGAATATCTGGTCTTCCTCCGCATCACCCTCGACCTGGAAGCGCACCGCGAGGCCGGCTGGCGTTCGGGGCCGCTGAAGGACGCGCTGTGGCGCAACCTGGAACTCTGGAACACGCTGCGCGCCGACCTGCTGGAGGAGGACAACGCCCTTCCGGAGGCGTTGCGCGCCGGGCTGGTCTCGCTGTCCTTCACGGTGGAGCGGCAAACCCGCGCGGTGCTGCGCGGCGAGGCCGACGCCGGCCTGCTGGTGGACCTCAACCGCTCCGTCATGAAGGGCCTGCAAGGTGTCGCACAGGCGGAGCCTCCCGTCCTGGAGGTGGTCCATGGCGCTTAAGCTCCGCCTCAAGCCCTGCGAGCGGGTGGTCATCAACGGCTGCGTCGTGCAGAACGAGAACCGCCGCTACACCCTGACCGTCAGCAACTTCGCCCAGATCATCCGCGGCAGCGACATCATGCAGGAGGACGAGGCCGACACGCCCGTCCGGCGCGCCTACTTCCTGATCCAGAACATGCTGCTCGACCCCCGCGCGGCGCAGGAGCAGGGCGGCACCGTCGCCGGCATGATGGCGAAGCTCTACACCGCCTTCCTGCGCCCCGACATGCAGGACCGCATCATGCAGGCCATGCGCAACGTCAGCGAGCGGGACTACTACAAGGCGCTGGCCTGCCTGCGGCCGGTGATGGCCTACGAGGACGGGCTGTTGCACCGCTCCACCGCCCCGTCGGTTCCAGAAGCGCGCGTCGAGGGGTGACGCCATGGCCGATCCCGTCAAGGCACTGACCAGCGTCGGCAACGAGCGCGCCGCCCCCGGCGCCGACCTGCTGGCCGAGGCGCGCCAGCGCCAGACCGAGCGCCTGCGCGCCGCCCAGGCCGAGTCCAGCAAACCGACCGAGGTGGTCGAACCGTCCGCCGCCGGCGCCGGTGCCGAGAGCGAGCCGCGGCGCGCGGCGATCCCGCCCTACCGCGTCCAACTTGACCCCGACACGCTGCGCTTGTCCACGGAGGTGCTGGACACCGCGACCGGCGAGGTCATCCTGCGCATCCCTCCGACCTACATCGATCCGCAGGACGCGCTCGACATGGCGCCGGACCCGGCCGACCAGCGGGAGGTCGAGGCGTGAGCACGCTCCAGGACTATCGCCAGATTTCCCGCAACCAGGACCGCTTCGACGGCATGATCCGGGCGCGCCCGGACGTGAAGCGCAGCATCGAGTATTTCCAGGCCAACATCGGCAAGGTCACGTCGGTGGACGACCTGATGAAGGACGACAAGCTCTACCGTTTCGTCATGGAGGCCTTCGACCTCGGCAGCCAGATCTTCGCGCGCGGCCTGATCCGCAAGGTGCTGGAACAGGGCGTCACCGACGACAACGCGCTGGCCAACCGCATGAGCGACACCAAGTTCAAGGAGATGGCGACCGTCCTCGGCCTGAAGGAGACCGGCGGCGCCACCCTGCGCGAGCCGAAAATCGTCCAGGCCATCGTCGACCGCTACGCCGACGTGAAGCTGGAGGTCTCCGCCGAGGACCAGAACCCGGCCGTGCGCCTCGCCCTCTACTTCCAGCGCAAGGCGCCGACCATCAACAACTGGTACCAGGTGCTGGCCGACCGCGCCTTGCAGAAGGTGGTCTTCACCGCGCTGGACATCCCCGACCAGGCGGCGCTGGGCGACCTCGACCGGCTGGTGGACAAGCTGAAGAAGCGGTTCGACATCGCCGACTTCAAGAACCCGGCCAAGACGCAGAAATTCCTCGACCGCTTCTCCGCCATGTACGACATGCTGAACGGCGATCCGTCGGGGGCCGGGTCGGCGGCGAACATCCCGTACATGGAGCCGGTGCGGGCGGGGCGCCGCCCGTCGATCATCTCCATCGACCCGTCCGTGACCCTGTCGCTGCTGCGGTTCCCGAAGTTCTGAGGTCGATTTCGGAAAACCACAGAGACACGGAGACACAGAGAGATTTACGGATAGGCCCTCGCCATTCGGTATGTCATGCCGGTGGCGGGGGCTTTTCCTAACAGGACGCGGAAAAAGGCTGGGCTCAGCCGGCTGGTCGTGATTCTCTCCGGTCGTGGAGAAAGCGGCCGGCGAGGGAACGATGCGGGGAT
>NZ_JAGINP010000025.1 GCF_017876155.1 Azospirillum rugosum | reverse complement strand
GTGCGCCACTGAGGCCGAAGCCTCCGTTCGACTTGCATGTGTTAGGCATGCCGCCAGCGTTCGTTCTGAGCCAGGATCAAACTCTCAGGTTCAAGTAGAGCCGAAGCCCACTTGATCAGGACCGTCAAAGCGTTCCTACCCAAGCTTTCGAAACTGTACGTCTCATACTGCTTGACCAGGATGCTCCAGGCGATCCCGCGTGTTGCCGATCCCCAACCAGAGAACCAGCCCGCGGACCACAACGGCTCATCACCGCCGCCTGCGCATCCCTTCTCACAACACGGTATCCACTTATCCAAGAACCCGCGATCCCCTCAGGAACCGCTGCGGCGCCGGCGTCCGGCCCGGAAGGGCGACGCGGCGAGGCCGCCGTATCTAGAAGCTTCGACTTGCGCTGTCAAGCCGTTGTTTTCACGCCGGCCCGACGATACTTCGTCTTGTCTTCCGTTCCCTTTGGCTCGTCACCGCTTCGTCAGCAGCGCCGCGCCGGGGAGGCGTTGTATAGGCCGGTCGGCCAAACCGAGCAAGCGCTTTTTTCGGCCGTTTGCGCTTTTTCTCAGGAGCCGAGAACGACCGTCATCGCCCCCTCCACCAACCGGCGCGCGTTGGCGAACAGAGTGGCCATCTGCAAGGTCAGAAGAAAGCCCACGGCGTAGACGAGTCCCGGCCGGGTGTCCTGCTGGCGGATGAACCAGTGGCGCAGGCCTTCCGGAACCGGCACCGCGAGCACCAGGGCCATGATCGCCACGCCGACGACGCCCCCGGCGAGGATGTCGGTCGGGAAGTGGAGTCCGAGGTAGACCCGCGGCAGGCAGATCACCACCAGCGTCCAAAGAAAGGCCAGCGCGCCGAGCCCGCGGCTCGCCCACCAGACGGCGGTTGCCAGGCCGAAGAACAGCACCGCGTGGTCGCTGGGAAAGGAACTCCAGCCATCCACCGCCCAGGCGTTCACGTCGTGGGGAACGACGAAGGCGAGGTTCGGGTCGTGCACCGGGCGGAGGCGCATGGGGAGGAAGTTCTGCATCGCCCGCCCGACGAGGATCGCGAGCAAGGCGCCGAAAATGGTGCGGATGGACAGGAGGTCCGGTCCGATCAGACGTCCGCTGTTCCGGGTCCAGGCCCACCACAGCAGCGCCATCAGGACGCCGCCTTTCAAAAGGTCGCTCTGGGCGATCACATAGATGGCCTTGTCCACCGCCACGCTGTGCCGGCTGTAGGCGTTCAGCGTGTTCATGATGGCAAGGTCGAAGGCTGTGGTCACGTCGTTCCCTCCGCCAGAAGGCGCATCGGAGGCTGCGCCAATGGGGAGGAACAAAGGCACACGCCCGAACGGCGTGAAGAGGAAAGGGCTTATTCCCGCAGCGGTGCCTCGACCGTAGAAGCGTCTTTGGACCTTCGGGCAGGTTTCGGATCACGGGCCGTTGAAATGCACCGTGCCGAAGCCACCCAGGTCGTAGCCTTGCAATTCCTCCGCCCGGCGTGCGGCGGCCGGCGAGCGGGCGAAGGCCAGGAGGCGTTGCAGTGGCGGCTCGAAGACGTCGCGGCGGCGCATGACGAGGTCGTAGCGTTCCCAGTGCAAAGGAACGAAGTCGAGCCGGAGCTGGTGCGCCACGGCGCGGATGGCGATTCCCGCATCGGCTTGGCCGTTGAGCACCGCGAGGCCGACATCGGTTTCCACCCGCACCGGCCGCTCCAGCGTGGCGAGGTCAGGCCAGCGCAGCCCGGCCTCGTCGATCAGCTGGTCGAACAGAGTCTGCGCGCCGGTTTCCGGCGGGCGCCGCACGAGGCGCGCGCCCGACCGGGCGAGATCGGCGATGCCCTGGATGCCCAGCGGGTTTCCGGCCGCGACCACCAGCCCCTGCTCCCGCCGCGCCCATTCCAGCACGACGACGTCGCGGTCGCCGAGCCGCTGTTCGACCAGGGGGATGTTGTAGTCACCGGTCGCCGCGTCGCGCACATGCAGGCCACAGGCAACCGCCGCGCCTTCGGCCAGCCGCTCGATCCCGGTGAGGCTGCCCCCGCCCATCAGCGCCAGGCCACAGCGCGATTCATCGACGCACCATTCCAGCAGCGGGTCGTGGCTGCCGGCGATCACGGGAGGAGCGGCGGTCCGCAGGGGAGCGGCGGCGTCGCGATGGACGCTTTCCCGTGCGGACAGCCAGCGGTCGATCTGATCCCTGGGGAACAGCCATTTGCCGCCGACGCGGGTGCAGGGGATATCGCCCCGCTGCACCAGATCGTAAATCTTGCGCTGCTTCAGGCGCAGGTAATCCGCGACCTCGCGCGTGTTCAGCAGCTCGACCACCACGTCCCTCCCCCAAGCATCCCGCCCTTGTTCGCCGGCCGGGAGCCGTCCGATTATGGTGGGCCGATTATGGTGAGAGGGGGCGCGTTTGCAAAGCGTGGGCTCAGCGCTGTTCGTAGACGGTGCTGCCGGCCGGCACGCCGAACAGGACGACGGCGTAGGGCTCCTTGACGCCCGTCTCCATGCCCGGCGCTCCCTGGGGCATTCCCGGCACGGCGAGGCCCTTGGCCGACGGGCGCTCCCGCAGCAGGCGCGCGATGCTGTCGGCCGGGACGTGGCCTTCGAGGATGTAGCCGTCCACAACCGCGGTGTGGCAGGAGCGGAGCGCCGCCGGCACGCCGAGGCGATCCTTCACCGGATCGACCTCGTCCAGCTCGTGCACCGTCACGCTGTAGCCGGCGTCGCGCATGTGGCGGACCCAGCCTTCACAGCAGCCGCAGGACGCCGATTTCCACACGCTCACCTCCGCGGCCTTGGCGGACGCCACGCCGACCACTCCGCGCACGGCGACCGCCAGCGCGCCGATCGACAAGCTGGCCGTCAAGGCCGTCACGAAGGTCCGCCGATTCAGTTCCATGGTCACCATCCCTGAAGGTCGGCCCGGCCCCGAAGGTCGGCCCGGCGCGAGACGCCCATCCTGGTGCCCGTCGATCCCAGGGGCTTTGATCACGCTCAATCACATCGTTCAAGCGGCGGAATCGTCCAAGCGACGCTCAACCGTTCGGAAAGCGGTCCGGGAAGGACCGAATTCGCGCCATCAGGACAACGAACCCGTTGCGTGCGTCATGTTGCATCGGTTACGGCTAAACGCTTGAGAGATGAACCACAGATCCGTGCATGGATCGAGGGCAGGCGCGATCACGTGTTGATCCCGGCCGGCCAAGCCGGACAAGACGCGCGCATGGGCTCCGACTTTCTGTTCATCGACGACGACCTGCCGCCGGACGCATCTCCGGAGCCGACCGCCCCGGAGGCGGAGCCGTGGCGCATCCTGGTCGTCGACGACGATGCCGAGGTGCACGCCGTCACGCGGCTGGCGCTGGGCGACCTGCGCTACAAGGGCCGGCGGCTGGAGCTGCTGGGCGCCATGTCGGCGGCGGAGGCGGCCGCGGTCCTTCGGGCCGAGGACAACATCGCCATCATCCTGCTGGACGTGGTGATGGAGACGGACGACGCCGGCCTGAAGCTGGTCCGCTTCATCCGCGAGGATCTGGGCAACCTGGCGATCCGCATCATCCTGCGCACCGGCCAGCCCGGCCAGGCGCCGGAGGAGGACGTCGTCCTCGCCTACGACATCAACGACTACAAGTCGAAGACGGAGCTGACCGCCAAGAAGCTGTTCACGTCGGTCATCGCGGCGTTGCGCGCCTATTCGGACATCATCGCGCTGGAAACCAACCGCCGCGGGCTGCAGCAGATCATCCAGTCCACCGACCGGCTGTTCGAGATGCGCTCCATGCGGCAGTTCGCGGCCGGCGTGCTGACCCAGCTCTCGGCGTTCCTGCGCGTGAAGCCCGACGCCATCCTCTGCGCCCAGCGCGGAACGCCCGACGGGCAAACGGCGGGGGACGCCGGCTGGAACAGCGGCGCCCTGCCGGATGGATCGATCTATGTGCTGGCCGGCGTCGGTTCCTACGCCGAGGCGGCGGGGCAGGCCGGCGCCGGGATCCCGGTGGGCCTTGCGGAGCGGATCGCCACCGCCTTCCGCAGCCGCCAGAGCCATTACGGCCAGAACGAGACGACCCTGTTCATCCGCGTGCCGGACGGGAACGAGGTCGCCGCCTGGATCCACACCGACCGCCCGCTGGACGAGGTGGACCGCGGCCTGGTCGAGGTGTTCGCCTCCAAGATCGCCATCAGCTTCGCCAACGTCAGCCTGTACGAGCGGCTGCGGGAAGCGAACGAGACGCTGGAAGCGCGCGTGGCCGAACGCACCCGCGCCCTGGAGGATGCCAACGCCAAGCTGGAACGGCTGGCTACCGTCGACCCGCTGACAGCCGTGTGGAACCGCCGGCACTTCCTGGAGCTTGCCGGGGCGGAACTGGGCCGGGCGCGGCGCCATGGGCGCCGGCTCAGCGTGTTCCTGCTCGACCTCGACCATTTCAAGGCGGTGAACGACGGCTATGGCCACGCCGCCGGGGACGAGGTCCTGCGGGTCGCCGTGAGCCGCGCGCGGGAGGCGCTGCGCACCTCCGACCAGATCGCGCGGTTCGGCGGCGAGGAGTTCGCCATCCTGCTGCCGGAAACCGATCTCGCCGGCGCCCACGTCGTCGCCGAGCGCGTCCGCGCGGCCATCGCCGGTGCCCCGGTTGCGGTGGAGGGCCGGGCCATCCCGATCACCGGGAGCCTGGGCGTGGCGGAGTGGGACGGGGTCGAACCGTCTATCGAGCAGACCCTGCGGCGCGCCGACACCGCGCTTTACGACGCCAAGCAGGCCGGCCGCAACCGGGTGTGCACGGCAACGCCGTAACATCCGGGTTGTGCAGCCGGCTTCATGAGTTCCCGTGTTCCGACAGCATTGTTTCGTGATCGACTACGAAGCTTGCGAAGCGGTGCGGCGCCACAGATGGGCGTTGAACGGCCCGGCACCCTGGTTTACCTGTAGCGCATCCCACACCCGAATGGCGTAGGCCCCAGGCGCACGGATCAGGTCCAGGCCCATGTGGAACGAGTATGCGCAGGCCCTTTTCACCGCTTTCGCCCTGTCCGGCATCGCGTTCGGCATCGGCAAGGCGGCGATCATGCTCGGCGAGCGCGCGATCGAGCGGCGGCACGGCACCGGCGGCGTGCGCGAGGTGATCGCCCGGCGCGCCAAGTTGGAAACCCGACTGGACGCCCGCAAGGAACAACGCGCCGCGGAACTGCGCAAAGTCGACGAGGAAACCCGCGACCTGCTGCGCCGCCGGCAAGCGCTGGAACGGCAGTTGAGGGACGCGCAGCAGTCCGGCGACCATTTCGTCCGCCTCGTCGGCGAGGAACTGGCGGGCACGCCCTGCTACATCGCCCAGGTCGTGAACAAGTATGTGGGATCCGCCGGCCAGCAGAAGCAGCACGCCTTCATCGACTCCTCCTGGGCGCTGCCCCAGACGATGGAGGTCTGGGCGCGCACCATGCCGGTCGCACGGGCGGAGATCGAGCGGCGGTACCCTCCCGCCTTCGGCTATGTGGTCCTGAGGCTGCAGGACGCGCGGACGGGGAAGCGGACGGACGACGACGCTCCCGTTGCGAAGGCGAGCTGAGGACGCCCGACATGCCCTACATCTTCGCGGTCCTGGTCGGCGTGGCGTCGCTGGCCTTCGCCCTGGCCCTGGCCATGCGCCGCCTGAAGACGGCCGAGGGCCGCATCGCCAACGCGGTGGCCCGAAAGCAGACGCAGGTGGAACGGCTCCGGCGCGCCGCACGGGGCACGCTTCAGCAGGCGCGGGACTTGCGCGACGCACGGCGCCGCAAGGCGTCGATCGAACTCGCCTGCGAGGATCTGGAGCAGCGCCTGAAGGCGAGCAACGCCATGGACCGCCGGGTCTATGTCCTGGACGACCGCCGCACGCCGGCCGACCTCGGCTGGGTGGTGACGGTGGCGAACCCGGATTATGCAGGGCGCGTCAACGTCGACCTCGACCCGGACGCGCGGGAGCGCTGGAAGCGCGGCCGGCGTTTCCTGGTCTGGGGACTGGATGAAAAGAAGGCGCGGGAGAAGACGAACGCGCGCTATCCGGACCACAAGGGCTTCACCATCCGGGCGGTCGAACCACACCTCGACTGACCGGCGGAAGGGTTGGCCGCGCCGGGTGGAGTTACTCCGCCGGTCGTTATCGGCCGGCCGGACGGTTGCCATCACCTCTTTTCGCTACCATGTGCATCTTACTTGCGTCATTCTGAGCAAGACAAGCGGAGGAGCCGTGATGGATCTCGATCTGGTTGTGCTCGTTGGTGCGATGGCCGCGGCCCTCGCCGGTCTTGCCGCAGCCCGCCCGGCCATGAAGCCGGTGCGCGTCCGCAGCCGGGACCGTCGCCGCCAGCGCTGATTTCAGCGCCGGCCCGCGGCGATCACCGGCCGGCAACCATCAGGTGATGGTGGCCGGGGGACGGCTGCATGCCCGCCGTCAGCGATCCAGATCGCGGATCGCGCGGTTGAGTTCGAACTCCTTGGAGGCGACGTAGGCTTCCAAGCTTCCGACGCGCTTCTCGAAGTCGCGAAAGCGTTGCGTCAAGCCGGCCAGGGTGCGGTCGGGCTTGATGGACACTCCACGCCAGAACGCTTCCTCGTCCGGATTGCTGTAGAGCCGCGGCGGCTTGACGGGCAGCGCCAGGACGGCGATGACGTAGCCCAGGATCAGCGGCGGCGCGAAGAAGAACAGCCCCAACGCGAAGGCCAGCCGCACCAGGATCGGCTGGATCCCGAAGTAATCCGCCACACCGGCGCACACGCCGCCGATCACGCCGTTCTGCGGATCGCGGTAGAGCTTGTGCGGGTTCGGTGAATCATAAGGCGACGTGGACGACGCGGAATGCCGCGAAGAGCGGTCCATGGGAACCTCTCCTGTCAGGTTAGATTTTGTTGCGCCAGTTGGGCGCTTCGGCGTCGAGCACCCGTTCCAGCGTGTGGATGCGGCCCTCCAGCCGGTTGGCGATCTCCCACAACTCGGCCAGGAGGCGTTCGTCCTGCGCGGACAGCCCGCGCTGGGAGCGCCACTTGGTGATGTAGTGGAAGATGATCCACAGCGGTGCCACCACGGTCATGAACAGCACCGCGAGCACGAAGCCGAAACCGCTCATCAAGGGTCAGCCTTTCTTGTTCTGGTCGGGCCAGGGTCGGGCGGAAAGGGTCGGGAAGGACGCTTCGGGAAGAAAACCGCAGGCCGGGTCGGCCGCAAGCGGAACCCGGCGGGGCAAGACGCGGGGGCGTGCCGGATGAGCCCGCCATCCAACCCCGGCCTGCGGTGCGGCTGAAGGATCAGCCTTCCCGGCGGGCGGCGACCCGCGCCTTCAGCGCGGCCAGCTCGTCCTGCACCTTCTTGTCGGCCTCCAACTCAGCAATCTCCTCGCTCAGCGTCTTGGTGCGGCCGACGTCGTAGGCCTCCACGCGGCCTTCCAACTCGTCGAGGTTGCGCTCGACCTGCTCGAAGCGGGAGAAGGCGTCGTTGATGCGCTCGTCGTGCAGGGTGGAGCGGACGCGGACCCGGTTCGCGGCGGTCTTCGTGCGGGCGACCAGCGCCTTCTCACGGTTCTTGGCGTCGGTCAGCTTGGCCTGCAGGCGGCCGATGTCCTCGTTGGCCTTGGACAGCGCCTCCTCGATCTGGACCATCTGCCGCGTCAGGACCTCCGCCTCGTCGGCGGCCTTGGACTTGGCCTTCAGCGCCTTGCGGGCGAGATCCTCGCGGTTGTGGCTGAGCGCGACCTCGGCCTTGCGGTCCCAGTCGTCGCGCTCGCGGTTCAGGTCGGCGGCGCGGCGCTCGACCTCCTTCTTCTCGGCGATGATCTTGACCGTGGAGGAGCGCACCTCGACGAGCGTGTCCTCCATCTCCTGGATGATCAGGCGGATCAGCTTCTCGGGATCTTCGGCGCGATCGAGCAGAGCGTTCAGGTTGGACTGCACGATGTCCGTCAGGCGCGAAAAGATGCTCATGATTTTTTTCTCTGTGTTTGTCAAACGGTCGGCGGATGAACACATCCAGTGCCCGCCGACCGTTAAATCCGGCAGATCAATGCTTCAGCATTGATCGAGAGGATGATACGGACGGTGCCTTCAGGCGCCGTCCGTATCAGCCGAGGATCGTCGCGACCAGAAGGCCGGCGGCGAAGAACACCCAGCTCTCGGTCGGGCGGGTGCTGAGGTAGGTGCGGACGCGCGCCACCAGGGGGCGGGCCTCGCGGGTGTAGCGGCGGTGATAGTCGCTGTAGTGGCTCATCAGGGTCTCCATAACCTTGACCCTCTCATTGGCAAGGCGCGTGCCAACCGCGGAAGACGGCGGAAAGCCTTGCGGTTGCTGGAGTCCAGTGCCGGAGCCCGGCCTTTGCGAGTCGCGCTTTCAGCGATATATTCAAGAAAGTGACGAACCATTCGCCAAATCCACCATGACGCAGAACCCACCGCCGCTGCTGGGGGAGTCTCCGGCCTTCCGCGCCATGCTCGCCCACGTCTCCCGCGTGGCCCCGCTGGAGCGACCGCTCCTCATCATCGGGGAGCGGGGCACGGGCAAGGAGTTGGTGGCCGCCCGCCTGCACTATCTGTCCCGGCGGTGGGACAGGCCCTTCGTCAAGGTGAACTGCGCCGCACTGCCGGAGACGCTGCTGGACTCGGAGCTGTTCGGGCACGAGGCCGGGGCCTTCACCGGCGCGGTGCGCCGCCAGATCGGCCGGATCGAGCAGGCCGACACCGGCACCCTGTTCCTGGACGAGATCGCCACGGCCAGCCCCGCCGTGCAGGAGAAGCTGCTGCGCGCCGTCGAGTATGGGGAGATCGAACGCGTCGGCGGGCGGACGCAGACCGTCGACGTGCGGGTGATCGGCGCCACCAACGCCGACCTGCCGGCGCTGGCCGAGGCGGGGCGGTTCCGCGCCGACCTTCTGGATCGGCTGGCCTTCGACGTCGTCACCCTGCCGCCGCTGCGCGCCCGGCGGGAGGACATCCCCCGGCTGGCCGAGCATTTCGCGCTGGGCATGGTGCGGGAGCTGGGCCGGCCGCTGTTCCCCGGCTTCACGCCGCGGGCGATGGACCAGCTGCTGGACCACGCTTGGCCCGGCAACGTGCGCGAGCTGCGCAACGCGGTCGAGCGGGCCGTGGCGGCATCGGACCCGGAGGGGCCGGTGGACGACGTCACCCTCGACCCCTTCGCCTCCCCCTGGCGCCCCGCGGCGCTGGCGTCAGTGCCGCCGGAGCCCGGGGAGGAGGAGGCCGAACCGCTTCCGGACGACTTCCAAGAGCGGGTGCGGGCCTTCGAGGCCGGCCTGCTGCGCACCGCCCTGGAGAAAAGCCGCTTCAACCAGCGCCAGACCGCGCAGGCGCTCGGCCTCGGCTACCACCAGCTGCGCGGCCTTCTGAAGAAGCACGGCCTGATCGGCGGTTAGAGCCGTAGGTTGGGTGGAGGCGAAGCCGCAACCCAACATCGTCCCAGCGCGACGTTTGTTGGGTTGCCCTGCTCCGGTCACTTCTTTTCCAGCATCAGCGTGCCCTGCTGCTGGATGCGGTCCTTCACCTTGTTCGCCAGCATGCCGAGCGCCCAGGGAAGCTGCACCTCCACGTTCACGCAGTCGTCCTGCACGTCGATGTAGCCGGTGACGGTCTGGGCCATCGCGACCACGCGGAAATCCATTCGGTCGTCGGTCCAGTGGTCGTCCATGCTAGACGCCACCGCGCTGAGGTAGGAGCGGGCCTGCCCCATGCCCTCCGACAGGCGCCTTTTCGCCTCGTCCCGGCCCAGCTGGTGGGGGATGGTCAGGGTGAGCGGCTTGGACATGAAAATCTTCTCCGCGTCGTCAACGAACATTCGACAGGACAACAGCGCAGGTGGCGTTTTCTTCCACCCCCGTCGTTTCTCTGCAACGGTCCTAAGACAAATCTTGTCGGGATTGTGTCCGCCCTTTCGTGGTAGGGCGCCCGCGGCGTATAGACGCAATCAGGGATGTCATTGGGGGCCCAGGAATGGGAGCCGGGAGCGCGCCGTGAGCAACGAACGACCGGGTGACCTGTTTGCCGGCCCGCGCCCCGTCCAGTCGCGCGGGGAGGAGCCGGCCTTGCGCCCCAAGCTGCCGAAATTGCCGAAGCTTCCCAAGCTGCCCGAACGCGAGCCGGAACCGCCGCGCGCGGCCAAGCCCCCGAGGCAGCCCAAGCCGCCAAAACCCCCGAAGCAGCCCAAGCCGGCGCGCAAGGCGTCCGGCGGCGGGGGCGGGGGACGGTCGATCCTGCGGTCCCTGGTCAACGCGGCGCTTGTGGCCGCGGTCTGGCTGGGCGTCGCGGTGGGCGCGGTGCTGGCCTGGTTCGCGCTCGACCTGCCGGACATCTCCAAGGTCGCGCAGTTCGAACGGCGCGCGTCGGTCACCGTCCTGGCCGCCGACGGCACGGAGTTCGCCCGTTTCGGCGACCTGTACGGCACGACTCTCAGCGTGAAGGACCTGCCGCCGAACCTGGTGAACGCGGTGCTGGCCATCGAGGACCGGCGCTTCTACTACCATTTCGGCGTCGATCCCATCGGTCTGGCCCGCGCCGTCTACGTCAACTGGCGGTCGGGGCGGTCGGCCCAGGGCGGCTCCACCATCACGCAGCAGCTCGCCAAGAACCTGTTCCTGACGCCCGAGAAGTCGCTGAAGCGCAAGATCCAGGAGGCCATGCTGGCGCTCTGGCTGGAGCACCGCTTCACCAAGGACCAGATCCTCACCGCCTACCTGAACCGCGTGTACCTGGGCGCCGGCACCTTCGGCGTGGACGCGGCGGCGCGGACCTACTTCGGCAAGCCCGCCACGCAGCTGGAGCTGCGGGAGGCGGCGATCATCGCCGGCCTGCTGAAGGCGCCGTCCCGCTATTCCCCCAGTTCCAACCCCAACGAGGCGGCGGAGCGCTCGCGCGTCGTGCTGGCGGCCATGGCCGATGCCGGCTACATCACCGCGCAGGAGGCGGAGACGGCGCGCACCACCCCGCTGGGGCCCAAGCGCAAGCCGGGCGGCGATGGCCGCTACTTCGCCGACTGGGTGACCGATCTGGTGAACGGCTTCATCGGCCCCGACCACGGGGACGTCGTCGTCCGCACCACGCTGGACCTGAAGATCCAGCGGGCCGCCGAGCAGCGGCTGGAGGAGATCCTCGCCGGCCCCGGAACCGCCGCCAACGCGCGGCAGGGTGCCATCGTCGCCATGACCCCGGACGGCGCGGTGCGCGCGCTGGTCGGCGGCCGGGACTACGACAACAGCGAGTTCAACCGGGCGACCCAGGCGCTGCGCCAGCCCGGATCCTCCTTCAAGCCCTTCGTCTATCTGGCGGCGCTGGAGTCCGGCTGGTCGCCGGACAGCCCGGTGGAGGACGGCCCGATCCGCATCGGCACTTGGAGCCCCGGCAACTACGAGGGCAAGTTCCGCGGCACCATCACCATGGCCAACGCGCTGGCCTATTCCTCCAACACCGCCACGGTCCGGATCATGGAGCGGGTCGGGGTGGAGCGGGTGCGCAAGATCGCCGCTGGCCTCGGCATCAGCTCGCCCATCGGCAAGGACCTGTCGCTGGCGCTGGGCACCAGCGAGGTGAACCTGTTGGAGCTGACCCGCGCCTACGCCGGCATTGCCAACCGCGGCGCGCCGGTCTGGCCCTACGCGATCGCCGAGATCCGGGACCGCGACGGCAAGGTCCTGTACCGGCGGCAGAGCGGCGGAGCCGCCCCCGTGGTGGACCCGGTCCACGCGGTGCAGCTGACCCGCATGATGACCGGGGTCATCGACTACGGCACCGGCAAGGCGGCCAAGCTCGACCGGCCGGCGGCGGCCAAGTCCGGCACCACCCAGGACTACCACGACGCCTGGTTCGTCGGCTTCACGGCCGATCTGGTGGCCGGGGTGTGGCTGGGCAACGACAACAACGACGAGATGAAGAAGGTCACCGGCGGGTCGCTGCCGGCCAAGGTCTGGCAGGGCTTCATGTTGGACGCCCACGCCGGCAAGCCGCCCCGCCCCCTGCCGGGGCTGGAGGGCGCCCCGACCTACGTCTCCGCCGGCATCCCGGAGCCGACCCGCCCCGCCCCGGCCGCCCCGCCGCGCGGCCACTCCGATGGGGGCGTTGCGTCCGGCATCGGGTCCCTGATCGACAAGCTGACCGGTGGAGGCGGCCCCGGCGGCGGAACCGCGCCGCGGGTCCAGTACGATTACGGGAACCACATGCGCTGACCCGACATCCGTAGGTTGGGTGGAGCGCAGCGCAACCCAACATGCGTCGCATCGGGATGGATGTTGGGTTGCGCCTGCGGCTCCACCCAACCTACGGGCCAAGATATCGCAAAACCCCCTTCCCCACCCGCACGCCCATGGCGAAGCAGCCCTGGAGGAGGTAGCCGCCGGTCGGCGCCTCCCAGTCCAGCATCTCACCGGCGACGAAGGTGCTGGGCAGGCGGGTCAGCATCAGGGTGTCGTCCACCTCTGAAAAGCGGACGCCGCCGGCCGTGGAGATGGCGCGCTCGATCGGGCGGACGCCGGTCAGGATCACGGGCAGAGCCTTGATGTGGCGGGCCAGCGCCGCGGGGTCGGAGAGGTCGGCGGCCGGCGCGAATTCCCGCAGCAGGGCGGCGCGCGGACCGGTCAGGGAGAAGGCCTTCTTCAGGAAGGTCGATAGCGACTCCGCCCCGCGCCGGCCCAGCCGTTTGGCAATCGCCGACTCCGTCTGGTCCGGCAGCAGGTCGAGGGTCAGGGTCGCCCAGCCCTCCCGCTCGATGGCGTCGCGCAGGGGGGCGCTCAGTGCGTAGACGGCGCCGCCCTCGATGCCCGTCTCGGTGATGACGAACTCGCCCTTCAGGCGGCGGTCGCCGAAGGCCAAACCGACGCTCTTCACCGGCTGGCCGGCGAAGCGCTCCCGCAGGTGATCGGACCAGGGCACCTCGAAGCCCATGTTGGAGGGGCGCAACGGCGCCACTTCCACCCCGCGCGCGGCCAGCAGCTCCGTCCACGTTCCGTCGGAGCCGGTGCGCGGCCAGCTCGCCCCGCCCAGCGCCAGCAGGGTGGCGCGCGGCGCTACGGTGCTTTCCGTCCCGTCCGGCGTGCGGAAGCGCAAGGCTCCCTGCCCGTCCCAGCCGAGCCAGCGGTGCCGGGCGTGCAGCGTCACCCCCAGCCCGTCGAGCCGGCGCAGCCACGCGCGCACCAGGGTGGAGGCCTTCATCTGCACCGGGAAGACACGCCCGCTGGAGCCGACGAAGGTCTCGATCCCCAACCCCTCCGCCCAGGCGCGCAGGTCGGCCGGCGAGAAGCCGGACAGCAGGTCGGCGAAGCGGCCGGCCTGCTCCCCATAACGGCCGGTGAAGGCGTCGACGGGTTCGGAGTGGGTGAGATTCAGCCCGCCGCGCCCGGCCAGCAGCAGCTTGCGCGCCGGGGTCGGCATCCGCTCATAAACCGCGACCGTGCGCCCGGCGGAGGCAATCACCTCCGCCGCCATCAGCCCGGCCGGGCCGGCGCCGATGATGGCGACGTCGGGGGTAAATTCCGGAGTGTCGGCGCTCATCGGCGGGCCTCCGTGAAACGCTGTGCAACGCTATGAAACATGAAACGCGGTGATGTCGCATGGGCGCCCCTAAAGTCCCCTCTCCCCTCTGGGGAGAGGGTTAGGGTGAGGGGGTTGCGCTGTTGCCGAACGTACCAAGGTGGCGGGGCCCCCTCACCCTGCCCTCTCCCCAGAGGGGAGAGGGTTATGGAGTGTGCGGGTGACGTCTTGAGGATGTGGGACTGGGCAATCACGGGCGTTCGGCTCGGCAGCAAGCAATGAATTGACTATATTCCTAACACATCACGCGCGCGGGCGCAATTCCGGGGCGGCCCTTGGAGGGAGCCGCCCCGGTGGGCGGGACCGGTCAGTCCTGCTCCTCCTCCTGGGCCACCTCGTCGGCGAGGTCGTTGGCCATGTCGGCGAAGTAGCCGGCGTCCACCTCCAGCCCGTTCTCCTCGCAGATCCGCATGAAGATGCGGTAGGCGTGCAGGATGGCGACGTCGAGGACGGCGAGGTCGCCTTCCTCGCTGTGCTTGTCGCTGACGCCCCGCTCCTGGAGCGTGCCGACGATGTCGTGCGAGGCGGCCTGAAGGACCGCTTCCATGGCTTGCTTGTGGAGTGTCGACATCGCGGGGGTCCTCTTTCTCAAGTGGTCGTCGGCGTCACGGCCCCGATTCCTTTGGGCATCGCCGCGGAAACCGGGTCCGAGAAGAAAACCCCTCTTAGCAGCTTCGGGTTCACACCGCAGCGATCATTCCGCGGACGGTGCGGGGCTGCGGCGCGAATCCGTCACATGCTGGCAAAGCCGCTCCGCCACGGAGGCCGTGAGACAGGCTTGGTCCAAAATGCAACCGCCGTACGAATGAGCAAGCGAGGCAAGCGGTAATAGGCTGAGACTCAAACGCTAACCGGCATGACACCACTCAACAAATCGTCAGAAGTTTCGTCTGCACGCGCGCCGGTTTGGTCGTCAATGACCACGTCAACAGCGGCATTCTCGTCATAAAGGCGGTTTTCGACCTGTGCCCGATCAGAGATGGCTGCCATGTGGTCGACGACGGAGCGAGGCAGCCTAACGAAAGGCCCCGCTACTTCGTCCTTAAGAAAAGGAGGCTCCATCCAGGGAGAAGACGTGATGAAACTAGGGCAGAATTGTCGGATATCCGGAACATCAACTGTACGCTTTCGGCCCAAAAGTGAAGCTTCGTTCTCGTTGGCTTCGCAACGCGCTCGATCATCCTCCACGTCGAGCCAGAGGACGGGGTAATCTTCGCCGCCAAGCACTCCCTTGAGTTCAACGCGGCCTTCGTAACCAAAAATCAAACCGTGCGTCCGGTTTGTTGATAACGCCTCCGCGAGCACATAAGCGAGCTCAACGGACAAAGGCATTTTGCGCCGCGACGCCAACTTGCCCAGGCGAAAGCCGGCGTCCATCGACGGCCCGATGTAGTCATACTCTGCCGAAGCGGAAAACCGGCGTGCCGCCGACGGCTTTTCCTGAAGGGGGTCATGCAGGCCATTCAGGTCCACGATAGCATTGCGGGCGGGAAAATCGGCGAGCCAAGCGCTGGCTTTCAGATCAAGCGAACGCGACATGTCCCGTACGATATGCCGTGTGGCGAACACCGCGTCGACAAACCGACGAACGGTCGAGGCGACAAACTGAGTTTCAGTCACCTCGACCATGTAGATCAATTCGTCACCAAGCGCCTTCCATAATCTTGGCCGTTGCGCCGTAGACGCTTCACCGTTGAAGCGGGTCAAAAAACTCTGATTGAAGTGCCGGTAGAATTTCTGGATGACGGAAAACCAGCCATGGACTGGATCGGCATCAGTTTCACCGGCTTTGCGATCCGCCAAGTCGTTGGAAAACTTGAAGGCCGTCGAACCGGATAGATCGACGCTGAGGAACAGCACGATCGTGTAGGCGGCGCGGGCCTCGGCCAGCAGCGTCGGGTCGGTCATCGGGACGGGGCTTCCGGCAATTAGCTCAGGCGTTGGTTAGCTTGAGGCTGGCGGCGCGGTTCCGGGCGGCGGCAGTGGACACGAAGAAGCGGCGGGCGACCTCTTCTTCGTTCCCACCGGTTTCTCGCCACGCCTGCGTGAAGGGTTCGGATGCCATCAGGAAGGCCGCCGCAAACCAGTTCGCCTCCCATTCGCAGCGCTTCAAGTCGTCCAGCGGATCATCGGGCAGATAGCGGTTAAAGGTTACCGGGCCATCTGTCGGTACACCGCCCCGCGCGGCGATTGGTGCGTAGTGAAGCACCAAATGTCCCAACTCGTGGGCTATGGTGAAACGGTCGCGCGCCGGCGAGGTGTCCAGCGGCAGGAAGATGTCGAACTCACGCACGCTCGATATGCGGATGCTTTCCACCAGATCGCCGCTGCCCTTGATGTCGCGGTAGTGGATGCGCCCGCCCAGCGCCTTCACCACATCCTCTATGGATGCGCCCGGCTTGAAGCCGAGATGCGCGGCGTATTTCTCCGCCGCCATCTGGACGACGGCCTTCGAGGCGTGACACGGGGTGGGGGTAAAGGTCGGCATGGCCCGGCAGTCTGTGAAAATTACCCGTCATGGAAGAGGTATCATTCGCCACGCCAACCTTCAAGACGGGTGCGACCGGATGACTCAAAGGGAGGAGGTTGGGGAGCGCCCCCATGGCCCCCTCCCCTCGCCGTCACACCCCCGCGGCGATTCGGCCGACCTCGGCGATCACGGCGTCGCGGCGGTCGGCGGGGATGGTCGAGTCGCGGTAGTAGGCGGTGACCAGCAGCGGGCCGCCCTTCGTCGGCCCCTCTTTCGTCGGCCAAGCCACGGCGATGTCGTTGGTCATGCCGCGCTGGCCGGTGCCGGTCTTGTCGCCGGCGCGCCAGTCCGCCGGGAAGCCGGCGCGCAGGCGCTTGCCGCCGGTGGAGGTGGCGACGGCCCAGTCGGCCAGCTGCTTGCGGGATGCTTCGCTGAGCGCGTCGCCGAACAGGGTGCGGCGCATGGTGTCGAGCATCGCGTCGGGCGTGGTGGTGTCGCGCGGGTCGCCGGGGGCGCCCTCGTTCAGCTCCGGCTCCCAGCGGTCGAGGCGGGTCACGCCGTCGCCGATGGAGCGCAGCCAGGCGGTCAGGGCGGCCGGGCCGCCGAAGCTTTCCATCAGGATGTTGGCGGCCGCGTTGTCGCTGAGCGTGATGGCGGCGTGGCACAGCTCCGCCACTGTCAGGCCGGAGCCGTCGGCGTGCTTTTCCGCCACCGGGGCGTAGGGGACGAGCTTGTCCTTGCCGTAGACGATGCGGCGGTCCAGCCGCTCCTGCCCGCGGTCGACGCGGGACAGCACGAAGGCGCCGGCCAGGAATTTGAAGGTGCTGCACATGGGGAAGCGTTCCGCGTTGCGGTGCCCGATGCGGGCGCCGGTCGCGAGGTTGAGCGCGGCGACGCCGAGCAGGCCGCCGTTCTTGCGCTCCAGATCGGCAAGGCGGGCGGCGGCATCCTGAAACGTTTGTGCCGGTGTTTGGGCCAGGGCGCCGCGCCCCAGGGGCGTGGCAAGGGTCACCGTGGCGGCCATCAGGGCGCTGGACAGCGCCGCCCGGCGCGAGATCGAAGCAGGCATCTCGGTCCTCCGAACCTTTGGGATTTTGTCTTTGGAAGTGGCTTTGAAAGAGCCAGGGCGCGCGCCGGTGAGGGGAAGATAGGGGCGGTTTGACCGGGGCCACAAACCACGTTATTTCGGAGGAGCCATAAATTGAATTTGGGTATCCATGGTCCGGCCCCACCTGCCGCTCAACGCGCTGCGCGCCTTCGAGGCGTCGGCCCGGCACCTGAGCTTCACCCGCGCCGCCGTTGAACTGTGCGTCACCCAGGCCGCCGTCAGCCATCAGGTGAAGCTGCTGGAGACGCGGCTGAACGTCACGCTGTTCAAGCGCCTGCCGCGCGGCCTGATGATCACGCCGGAGGGGGAGGCGCTGCTGCCCGTGCTGCGCGACAGCTTCGACCGGATGGCCGACATGCTGGACCGGTTCGAGGCCGGGCATGTCCGCGACGTGCTGATGATCGGCGCGGTCGGCACCTTCGCCGTGGGGTGGCTGCTGCCGCGCCTGCCCGATTTCCAGCAGAAGCACCCCTTCATCGAGCTGCGGCTGTCCACCAACAACAACCGCGTGGACATGGCGGCGGAGGGGCTGGACTACGCCATCCGCTTCGGCAACGGCGCCTGGCACGGGACGGAGGCGGTGCACCTGTTCCCCGCCCCGCTGTCGGTCCTGTGCATCCCCACAATCGCCGACGGGCTGCGGGAGCCGGCGGATCTGGTGAACCACATCCTGCTGCGTTCCTACCGCACCGACGAGTGGACGGCCTGGTTCGCCGCGGCGGGCGTCGCGTTCCCGGCGCCGCTGGCGAAGGGCATGGTGTTCGACAGCTCGCTCGCCATGATGCAGGCGGCCTTGCAGGGGGCGGGGGTGGCTCTGGCGCCGCCGCTGATGTTCGGGCGGGAGCTGGCGTCGGGCGACATCCGGCAGCCTTTCGCCGTCACCGCGTCGGTCGGCAGCTATTGGCTGACGCACCTGAAGTCGCGCTATCCCACGCCGGCCATGGCGGCCTTCCGCGACTGGATCCTGGAGATGGCGGCCATGGGCGGGTAACGGCTGGGCGGCACCGCCCTCTCAACTGCGGCGGAGTGCCGCCTTCCGGGCAACGCGAGCTTGGTCTTAGGTTTTCGCCACCAAACAGTGTGGGGGTGGGCATGCGGCGTTTCCTTGTGGCGTTAACGATGCTGGCGGCGCTGCCGGGCATCGGAATGGCGGGGCCGGCGGCGGCCGAGGTCGGGATGCGCACGATGACCTACCCGGATCCGGCCCATGACGGCATGGGCCGCATGAACGTCTGGTATCCGACGACCGCGCCGGAACAGCCGGTGCGGCGCGGCCCCTTCACCCTGTCGGTGGCCGATGGGGCGCCGGTGGTTGAAGGCCGGCATCCGCTGGTGATGGTGTCGCACGGTTCCGGCGGCAGCGCGCTCGGCCATGTCGATACGGCGATGGCACTGGCTCGCGCCGGCTACGTGGTGGCGGCGGTGCATCATGTCGGCAACAGCTTCGACGACGACCGGGATGCCCGCTCCGCCGTGATGTGGCGGAACCGCCCGGCGCAGTTCTCCGCCGCGCTCGATCGTGTGCTCTCCGATCCGGATGTCGGGACGCATGTGGATGGGGGCCGCATCGGCGCGCTCGGCATGTCGGCCGGCGGCTACACCGTGCTGGTCGCGGCCGGCGGCGTGGCGGATCTGGGCATCATCGCCGATTTCTGCGCCCGGCATCCGCGCAACCCCGCCTTCTGCCGCGACGGCGTGCCCCAATGGACCGGACGGATTGAGGCGCCGGACCCGCGGATCCGCGCCGTCGTGGCGATGGTTCCGGCCAGCGCCATGTTCGGGGACGGCGCCTTCGCCAAGGTCTCGGCCCCCATTCGCCTCTACGACGCGGAAGCCGACGTGATCCTGGGCGATGCGCAGGTCAAGGAGGTGCGGGACCGGCTGCCCCCAAACAGCGAATACGCGCTGGTGGCGGGAGCCGGACATTTCTCCTTCATCGTTCCCTATCCGGCCGAGCTGGTGGCGGAGATCGGCGCCCCGGCCCAGGATCCGCCGGGGTTCGACCGCGCGGCCTTCCATGAGCGGCTGAACCGCGAAGTGGTGGATTTCTTCGACCGCAATCTGGCCGCGGCGCGCAGCGGACCATAGCTCATTGCCGCACCGTCACGATGAGAGGAGCCGCCGCCATGTACATCGCCATGAACCGCTTCAAGGTCCGGCCGGACGCCGAGCAAGACTTCGAGGAGGTCTGGCTGAACCGCGAAGTTCACCTGAACGCGGTGCCCGGCTTCGTGGAATTCCACCTGCTGCGCGGGCCGCGCAAGGAGGACCACCGGCTCTACTCCTCCCACACCGTGTGGGCGTCGGAGCAGCATTTCCTCGACTGGACCCGGTCGGAGGCCTTTCGCATGGCCCACAAGGGGGCAGCCGGCAACAAGCCGCTCTACCTCGGCCCGCCGGAGTTCGAGGGGTTCGAGGTGATCCAGACGGTGGAGAGGACGTAAGGCCCCTCTCCCCATCGGAATGTTCCCTCTCCCCTCTGGGGAGAGGGTTAGGGTGAGGGGGTTGCGCTACTCTGGTACGTCCGGCAAAAGCGCAACCCCCTCACCGGCCCTCCGGGCCACCCTCTCCCCAGGGGGGAGAGGGTTAGGGCTCCGAGGGAGGGGCTTAAGATCGCCTCACTCCGCGGCCTTGCCGGCCTTCATCGGCGATCCGCCGCGCATGCTGCCCAGGACCTCGTCGGCCGTCGCCTTGTGGTTCTTGACGGAGCTGGTCCACTGGCCCCAGACGGTGGGGTCGATCTTGTCGCCGTTCTTGCCCAGGTTCTTCAGCCGCTTCTGGTCGTCGTCGGTCAGCACCTGCTTCGGAAGAGGCTGGAGGTGCTTCACGTCGTCCGCGGTCATGCCGAGCATCCCGGCGACGCGGCTGCCGTAGTCGTCGTGGATCAGGAAGAAGTGCCAGAGCATGCGTTCCTGGACGTCCCGCTCACACTGGCCGAGCAGCGTGCCCATGTTCTGGACGAGGTCGTCGCGTTCCCATTCCATCATGGTGCAGTAGCGGGCGCGGGGCTGGGCGTAGTCGTTGCGGCGTTCCAGCACGCTGCGGGTCAGGCGGCCGCGGATTTCCGGCGGGTTGTTCGGCTCCTCCCGCGGTTCCTCGCGCAGGCCGTTGTGGATGGACGGCTCGAAGTTGACGTGCGGGTTCTGGCCGGGCGCCAGGTCGCGCTGGTAGGACATCGAACCGCCGGACAGGTTGGTGGCGACGCGCGCGTTCTTCGGCTGGTTCACCGGCAGTTGCAGGTAGTTGGTGCCGACCCGGTATCGCTGCGTGTCGGAGTAGGAGAAGGTGCGCCCCACCAGCATCTTGTCGTCGGAGAAGTCGAGCCCGTCCACGAGCACGCCGGTGCCCATGGCGATCTGCTCGTTCTCATTGAAGAAATCCTCGACGTTGCGGTTCAGCGTCATGACGCCGACGTGGCGCAGCGGGAAGTCCTTTTCCGGCCAGACCTTGGTGTCGTCCAGCGGGTCCCAGTCCAGTTCGGGATGGTCGTGGTCCTCCATGATCTGGACATACATGTCCCACTGCGGATACTCGCCGCGCTCGATGGCCTCGAAGAGGTCCTTGGAGGCGGATCCCAGGTCCTGGCCCTGCACCTTGGCCGCCTCCTCCGCCGTCAGGCTGGCGACGCCACAGCGCGGGTGGAAGTGGTACTTGACCAGCACCGTCTGGCCCTGCGCGTTCACCATCTTGTAGGTGTTGACCCCGAAGCCCTCCATGTGCCGGTAGTTGGCCGGGATCCCGCGCGGGCTGAACAGGTGCGTCAGCATGTGCATGGATTCCGGCGTCTGCGACATGAAGTCGAAGATGCGGTTCGGTTCCTGCCGGAAGGTGATCGGGTCGGGCTTCAGCGAGTGGATGACGTCCGGGAACTTGATGGCGTCGCGGATGAAGAAGACCGCGAGGTTGTTGCCGACGAGGTCCCAGTTGCCGTCCTCGGTGTAGAACTTCACGGCAAAGCCGCGCGGGTCGCGCGCCACCTCCGACGAATCGCGCCCGCCGATCACGGTGGAGAAGCGGATCGCCAGCGGCGTCTTCTTGCCGGCGGTCTGGAACAGCTTCGCGCGGGTGTATTTGGACGCCGGCTCGTCGCCGATCTTGCCGGTCACCTCCAGCTCGCCGTAGCAGACGAAGCCGCGCGCGTGGACCACGCGCTCCGGAATGCGTTCGCGGTCGAAGTGGGTGATCTTTTCTAGGAACTGGTAGTTCTCCAGCGTCGCCGGGCCGCGGCTGCCCACGGTGCGCTGGGACTGGTTGTTGGTGATCGGGTGGCCCTGGCGGGTGGTCAGCGTCGTTGCGGAACCGGTCTTCTTCTTGTCAGCCATCGCATGCTCCCTGAACGGCGGGTGCGCGCGGGCGGGGTCCCGCGCGCGGGAATGGGGCCGGCCCGCTGGGGCACGGCCGGTCCACCGCTAACCGCCGGGCCGCCCGACCGTTCCGGACCCTGTGCGACGGGACATGTCTGAAAGCCAAATCCCAGGACAAAGAGCAAAAACAAGGAGCCAAAAGGAAAAGGGCGGCCCCGAGGGACCGCCCTTTCCGCGAACGTCGCGAGTGACGCTGAGCTTCGATTAGAAGCCCATGCCGCCCATGTCGTCCATGCCGCCCGGCATGCCGGCCGGCGGGGCCTTCTTCTCCGGCTTCTCGGCGATCATCGCCTCGGTGGTGATCAGCAGGCCGGCGATCGAGGCCGCGTCCTGCAGGGCGGTGCGAACCACCTTCACCGGGTCGATGATGCCGGCCTTCACCAGGTCGGTGAACTCGCCCTTCTGGGCGTCGTAGCCGAAGTTGGCGTCGGACTGGTCGAGCAGCTTGCCGACCACGATCGAGCCGTCGGTGCCCGCGTTGTAGGCGATCTGACGGACCGGGGCCTGGAGGGCGCGGCGGATGATCTCGATGCCGACGCGCTGCTCGTCGTTGACCGGCTTCAGGGCGTCGAGAGCCTTGGTGGCGTACAGCAGGGCCGAGCCGCCGCCGGCGACGATGCCCTCTTCCACCGCGGCGCGGGTGGCGTGCATCGCGTCGTCAACGCGGTCCTTGCGCTCCTTCACCTCGACCTCGGTGGCGCCGCCGACGCGGATGACGGCAACGCCGCCAGCCAGCTTGGCCAGACGCTCCTGCAGCTTCTCGCGGTCGTAGTCCGAGGTGGTCTCCTCGATCTGCGCCTTGATCTGGCCGATGCGGGCCTGGATGTCGTCGGCCGAGCCGGCGCCGTCGACGATGGTGGTGTTCTCCTTGGAGATCACGACCTTCTTGGCGGTGCCGAGCATGTCGATGGTGACGTTCTCGAGCTTGATGCCGAGATCCTCGGAGATGACCTGGCCGCCGGTCAGGATGGCCATGTCCTCCAGCATCGCCTTGCGGCGGTCACCGAAGCCCGGGGCCTTCACGGCGGCGACCTTCAGGCCGCCACGCAGCTTGTTCACGACCAGGGTCGCGAGCGCCTCGCCCTCGACGTCCTCGGCGATGATCAGCAGCGGACGCGAGGACTGCACGACGGCCTCCAGGACCGGCAGCAGGGCCTGCAGACCCGACAGCTTCTTCTCGTGCAGCAGGATGAACGGGTTCTCGAGGTCCGCGATCATCTTGTCGGCGTTGGTGATGAAGTACGGCGACAGGTAGCCGCGGTCGAACTGCATGCCCTCGACGACGTCCAGCTCGGTCTCCAGGCTCTTGGCCTCCTCGACCGTGATGACGCCCTCGTTGCCGACCTTCTCCATCGCCTGGGCGATCATCTTGCCGATCTCGGCCTCGCCGTTGGCGGAGATGGTGCCGACCTGGGCGATCTCGTCGTTGGTCGTGACCTTCTTGGCGCGGCCGCGGATGTCGTTCACGACGGTCTCGACCGCCAGGTCGATGCCGCGCTTCAGGTCCATCGGGTTCATGCCGGCGGCGACCGACTTCACGCCCTCGCGGACGATGGCCTGGGCCAGGACCGTCGCGGTGGTGGTGCCGTCACCGGCCAGGTCGTTGGTCTTCGAGGCGACCTCGCGGACCATCTGGGCGCCCATGTTCTCGAACTTGTCCGACAGTTCGATTTCCTTGGCGACCGACACGCCGTCCTTGGTGATGCGCGGAGCGCCGAAGGACTTCTCGATGACGACGTTGCGGCCCTTCGGGCCCAGCGTGACCTTCACGGCGTCGGCGAGGATGTCCACACCGCGCAGCATCTTCTCGCGCGCGGAGGCGGAGAACTTAACTTCCTTGGCAGCCATTGCTCACTATCCTCTGTATTCGGGTTGATCGGGGTTTTGCGCGGGCGGAGGACTTAGCCCTCGATAACGCCCATGATGTCGGATTCCTTCATGATCAGGAAATCCTCGCCCTCGATCTTCACCTCGGTGCCCGACCACTTGCCGAACAGGATGCGGTCGCCGGCCTTAACGTCGAGGGCAACGACCTTGCCGCTCTCGTCACGAGCCCCCGGGCCGACCGCGATGACCTGGCCCTCCTGGGGCTTTTCCTTCGCGGTGTCGGGGATGATGATCCCGCCCTTGGTCTTGGTGTCGGACTCCAGACGCTTGACGACGACGCGGTCGTGCAGCGGACGGAACTTCATGGGGATGCCTCCTAGGATCAAGGCTTATTGGGAGAAAGGATTGGGCCGGGTTGGTTGTTAGCACTCCCCCCCGGCGAGTGCCAGACAGCTAATGGAGGACGCGTTTCGATTCAAGAGGGTCGTTCGGACAATCGGCTCAAATGCTGGCAGCACTCGCCTCGGATCGCTGCTAACGCGTTGATTTGGAACAAAAAACGCCGTTGCACATTGTTGTTGGCGCAGGCAAACTTTCATCAAAGGGTCATCCAGAGACCCGCATTGGGAAGGTCGCCACGGTTCCACCATCACGGAGTCAGCGCATGGCCAACCTTAGTCTCCAGCTCCGCGACTACCGCCTGACGACGGCGGAGATCCTCTACCACATGCCGGACCACCCCAAGCTTCTGCAAAGCTATCTGTGGCAGGAGCTGGATCTGGCCCCCGAATACCCGGTGCTGCGCCGGTTCCTCGACTTCTGGCAGGCGAATCTCGACGGCAAGCTGCACTCGGTGAAGCTGGCAACGCGGAAGCTGATCACGCCGGGCGAGGCCCGCGTGGTTGCGGCGGAGTTCCGCTGGCAGTAGCCGGCCCCATCGCAATCCGCCATACGGGATCATTCTTTATGAAAATCCCGTTTTGCGGGAGGCTATGATCCGCTACCTTCCCTACCGCGCGACGGGATCGCTCCGATGCACGTCGCCGGACTTTGGAGGGAGCGGAATCATGACAGCGCCGGTCTGCGAGGAAGCGGTCAATCTGGTGAAGCATTTCGAGGGCCTGTACCTCAACGCCTACCTGTGCCCGGCGGGCGTGCCGACCATCGGCTACGGCCACACGGCCGGGGTGAAGATGGGCCAGACCATCACCGCCACGGACGCCGACGCGTTCCTGCAAGCCGACCTGACCGCCGCCGCGGCCCAGGTGGACAAGCTGGTCAAGGTGCCGCTGAACCCGCAGCAGCGCGGGGCGCTGGCCTCCTTCGTCTTCAACCTGGGGGCGGGCAGCCTGCAAAGCTCCACGCTGCTGGTCCTGCTGAACAAGGGCGACTACGCCGGCGCGGCCGGCCAGTTCGGCCGCTGGGTCTACGCCACGGTGAACGGCGTCAAGACGCAGCTTCCGGGTCTCGTCAAGCGCCGCGCCGCCGAGGCGGAGCTGTTCGAGGGCGGCGCCGGCGCGCAGCCGCAGGCCAGCGTCACCACGGCCGACGGCGTGGCGTAACCGGCGCCGAGCGGACCGGGAAGCATTGGGACCGGGCAGCATCAGCCGGGGCGCTTCAATGGCGCCCCGGCTGATGCTTTGAGGCCGATGCTTGGAGTATGTTCGGGCATGACCCTGCCCCATAGCCCCGCCGCACCGATGACCACCGCGCGCCTCCTGCTGCGCCCGCTGGTGCTGGAGGACGCCCCGGCCATCCAGCGGCATTTTCCGCACTGGGAGATCGTGCGCTTCGTCAACGGCCGCGTCCCCTGGCCCTACCCAGCCGACGGCGCCCTGACCTACCTGCGCGACATCGCCCTGCCCGCCATGGCGCGGGGCGAGGAGTGGCACTGGTCGATCCGCCTGAAGGACCGACCGGACGACCTGATCGGGGCGATCGCCCTGATGGCGCAGGAGGGCAACAACCGCGGCTTCTGGCTGGGCCTGCCCTGGCAGGGGCAAGGGCTGATGAGCGAAGCCGTCGAGGCGGTCACCGACTTCTGGTTCGAGGTGCTGGGGAACGAGGTTCTGCGCGTGCCAAAGGCGGCGGCGAACCGCGCGTCCCGACGCGTGTCGGAACGGACCGGCATGCGGATGATCCGCACCGAGACGCACGCCTACGTGTCGGGCGAGCACCCGACGGAAGTGTGGGAGATCACCCGTGCGGAATGGCGGGCGCGGAGGCGGGGTGGGTAACGCCCTCTCCCTCTCCCCCCTGGGGAGAGGGTCGGGGTGAGGGGGTCGAGGGGGGACCGGAAAGCTCTGCATCTGCCGGAGCCCCCTCACCCTAACCCTCTCCCCAGGGGGGAGAGGGGATATAGCCGCCGCTCCCGATCAGTTCTTCACCATCCCCCGCAACCGGTACAGCTCCTCCAGCGCCTGACGCGGCGTCAGGCTGTCGGGGTCGATGGATTTCAGCGCTTCCTCCACCGGGGAGGGTTCCGGCGGGGCGGCGGGGGTGGAGGCCGCGGACGGGGCCGGGGGGCGCTTCAGGGCGGCGCTGAACAGGGGCAGGTCTTCGGCGAGGCGGTGAATCGCGGCGTTCTGCTCGCCCGATTCGAGGATGGTCAGAACCTCCTCCGCGCGGCCGACGACGGCACCGGGCAGGCCGGCCAGCTTTGCCACGTGGATGCCGTAGCTGCGGTCGGCGGCGCCCGAGGTCACCTCGTGCAGGAAGACCACGTCGCCCTGCCATTCCTTGATGCGCATGGTGTGGCAGGACAGGCCCGGCAGCTTGCCGGCCAGCATGGTCAGCTCGTGATAGTGGGTGGCGAACAGGGCGCGGCAGCGGTTGACGTCGTGCAGGTGCTCCACGCAAGCCCAGGCGATGCTCAGGCCGTCGAAGGTCGCGGTGCCGCGCCCGATCTCGTCCAGGATGACCAGGGCGCGGGATCCGGACTGGTTCAGGATCGCCGCGGTCTCCACCATCTCCACCATGAAGGTGGAGCGGCCGCGCGCCAGGTCGTCGGCCGCGCCCACGCGGCTGTACAGCCGGTCGACCACGCCGATGCGCGCGCTGTCCGCCGGCACGAAGCTGCCCATCTGGGCCAGCACGGTGATCAGCGCGTTCTGCCGCAGGAAGGTCGACTTGCCGGCCATGTTCGGGCCGGTCAGCAACCACAGCCGGTTGTCCGGGGCGAGGTCGCAGTCGTTCGCGACGAAGGGGCCGGCGTTGGCGGCGTCCAGCACCGCCTCCACCACCGGATGCCGGCCGCCCTTGATGGCGAAGGACAGGCTGTCGTCCACCACCGGCCGGCTGTAGCGCCGCTCCACCGCCAGCTCGGCCAGGGAGGTCGCGACGTCGAGTGCGGCCAGCGCGTGGGCGGCCTGGGCGATGGCCTCGGCGCGGCCGGTCACCGCCTCCACCAGTTCGTTGAACAGCTCCAGCTCCACGGCCAGCGCCTTGTCGGCGGCCTCGGAGATGCGGCGTTCCAGGTCCGACAGCTCCACCGTGCCGAAGCGGACGGCGTTCGCCATGGTCTGGCGGTGCATGAAGACCTCGCGCCCCTTCTCGGACATCAGCTTGTCCGCGTGGGTCGCCGTCACCTCGATGTGGTAGCCGAGCACGTTGTTGTGCTTGACCTTCAGCGCCGGCACCCCGGCGAGGTCCGCGTATTTGGCCTGGAGCCCGGCGATCAGCCGGCGGCTCTCGTCGCGCAGGGTCACCAGATCGTCCAGCGCGTAGGAATAGTCGCGCGCGATGAAGCCGCCGTCGCGGGCGAGCAAGGGCAGCTCCGGCGCCAGGGCCTGCGTCAGCTGCTGGACCAGTTCCCCATGCTCGCCCAGGCCGCGGGCGACGGCGGCGAGGCCGTCGGGCAGCGGGCCGCCGGGGTTGTCGTTCAGCAGCAGGCGGATGGCCGAGGCCTGGGACAGCCCGTCGCGCACCGCGGCGAGGTCGCGCGGGCCGCCGCGCCCCAGCGCCAGGCGGGACAGCGCGCGTTCCAGGTCCGGGCAGCGGCGCAGGAACTCGCGCAGGTCGGCGCGCAGCCGCTCCTCCGCCATGGCGTATTCGACCATGTCCAGGCGTTTGGCAATCGCCGTCGGGTTGGTCAGCGGGGCGGAGAGCTGGGCGGCCAGCAGGCGGGCGCCGGGCCCGGTCACCGTGCGGTCGATGGTGGCGAGCAGGCTGCCGCGCCGCTCCCCCGTCAGGGTGCGGGTCAGCTCCAGGTTGCGGCGGGTCGCCGCGTCGATCTCCATGACCGCCCCGGGGCCGAGCCGGCGCGGCGGCGACAGGCGGGGCACGCGGCCCTTCTGGGTCAGCTCCACATAGGCGACCAGCGCGCCGGCCGCCGCGACCTCCGCCCGGGAGAACTGGCCGTAGGCGTCGAGCGTGCCAACGCCGTAGAGGGTCAGCAGCCGCTGCTTGCCGTTCTCGCTGTCGAAGCGCGGGTTGGGCTGCACGGTCAGGCGCGACTTCCACTCCGCCCACAGCTCGTACAGGTCGGGGCTCTGGCAGAGCTTTTCGGAGACCAGCACCTCCTGCGGGTCGAGGCGGCCGAGTGCCGCGCCCAGCCCGGCGCGCTCCACCGGCTGCACGACCAGCTCGCCCGTCGACAGCTCCAGCCAGGCGAGACCCAGGCCGCCCGCCGTTTCCGCCACCGCCGCCAGCCAGTTGGAGGAGCGGCTGTCCAGCAGGCTGTCCTCGGTCAGGGTGCCGGGGGTGACGATGCGGATGACGCCGCGCTTCACCACCGACTTGGCCCCGCGCTTCTTCGCCTCCGCCGGGTCCTCCATCTGCTCGCAGATGGCGACGCGGAAGCCCTGGCGGATCAGGCGCTGCAGGTAGGATTCGTGGCTGTGGACCGGCACGCCGCACATGGGGATGTCCTCCCCCAGGTGCTGGCCGCGCTTGGTCAGCGCGATGTCCAGCGTCCGGGCCGCGTTCACCGCGTCCTCGAAGAACATCTCGTAGAAATCGCCCATCCGGTAGAACAGCAGGCAGTCGGGGTGCGCCTGCTTGATCTCCAGGTACTGCGCCATCATCGGGGTGGCGTCCGCCGGGATGGAGGGGGCCGGAATAGAGGGGGCGGGGGCGGCGATGGCGTCGGACACGGGTCGGGAACCAAATCTGCGTGGATGGGGTCTACGGGGGCGCCACCCTAGCACGGGCGAAGCGCCGCAGGAGAGAGGGGTTTCCTCCGGGCCGGTTCCGGCGGGCGCGGTCCGGTGGTAGACTGATGACGCCCGTGGAAGTCCGATCCGGACCCATGGAGAAGCTGGGAAGGAGAGTGCCTTGACGCAAGCGTACGACAACAACGGTGCCGGGGACGTTGGCTCCCGAACCGATGGCCGCGAGGTGCGCGAGGTCGTCGCCCTGTTCGAGACGCGCGCCGACTTCGACCGCGCCGTCGCCGCCCTGCTGGCCGCCGGCTTCGAGCGGGAGGAACTGTCGGTGCTCGCCAGCCACACCTCGCTGGAGGCGGCGGACAAGGTCCCGCCGACGCCGCGCGACGAGGCGCTGACCGGCCTGGTGGGCGAGCTGAAATACGCCTTCCCGCTGACCACCGCCGGGCTGCTCGCCATCGTCGGCGGGCCGATCGCCGCCCCGCTGGCAGCATTGGTCGCCGCCGGCCTCGGCGGCGTCGCCATCAAGGATTACCTGGACGAGCTGACCAGCCACCCGGACACCGACGAGTTCACCCGCGCGCTGGAGGCCGGCGGCGTGATCCTGTGGGTCCGCGCCGACGACACGGCCGAAGAGGTCAAGGCCGCGGACCTGCTGGAAGCCAACGGCGGCAAGAACGTGCATCTGGCCGTGCGCGCGGAGTGATATCCCTCTCCCGCCCCGGGAGAGGGTGGCCCGAAGGGCCGGGTGAGGGGACAGCCAAGGATCAGCGGTTTCTCCTCGCCGAACCCTCACCCTTCCCACGCCAAGGCGTGGGCCCCTTCCCTCTCCCGGGACGGGAGAGGGAGCTTGGAACGACCCTCCACGAGCATCAGGCCGCGGTGCTTGTATTCGGCCTGGACGATGGCGGCCCAGCTCATGCGGATCAGGGCGACCTTGTCCTCGTCCTCGACGAAGTCGCCGGAGATCACGTCGCACAGCTGAAGCAGCGTGCTGTCGGCCAGCGCCGCGGGGTAGAGGCGCGCGACGCGCAGGAGCCACGCCATCAGGTCGGCCGGGCTGTGGCGCGGCTGGCCGCGGCCGCGTTCCGCCAGGGTCAGCGCGTTGCCCAGGTTGGCCAGCTCGCGCCGCGACGTCTCGCGCCCCCTTCTCATCGGCCCTCTCCCCGTTCATCGGCCAAACAGTGTCCGGCCAAACCGCTTCCGGGTTGAGTCCATACCCGCGAATGCCCGCCGCCGCAGTGACGGCGGTCACAGCCACCGCTCAACGGGCGAGGCTGCCCTCGCCCAGCGTCTCGCGGACCTTGCGCAGCAGGGCGTCGGGGGTGAGGGGCTTGGCCAGCAGCGACCCATCCGGCGGTGGCTCATCCGGAGACTCACGTGGTGCGGTGGGCGATGCGGGACACCGGGCGCACCCGCAGGGTTGCGTTGCCGGGCCGCATCCACCAACCAGCGCATGACAATCCGCGGCGGCGATGAAGGAGATATTCGTGCGATGCGGGTCCAGGGCGTGTGATCCGCGCCCTTTCCCGCTATATAATCGGCGTCCCGTCGCCATCGTCCCATTGGCACCGGGGCTCCCGTTGCCCGCACCCCTTGCGAAGGCCTGCCGCTTTGCCGATGCTTTCCACCCGCGCCACCGAATCCGCCGACGCCCCGCAGATCGCGAACCGGCGCGCCATCCTGTCCCGGCGCAAGCTGGCGGAGGAGCTGGAGGGGCTGGTCGAAAAGCACGGGACCGGCGACGGCCTGCGCCCGGCCCTGATCGCCTGCCTGCGCGCCACCCTGAACGACGGGCGCGCCGAGGTGCGCAGCCGGTTCGAGGCCAAGGGGTCGGGCGAGGACTGCGTCCGGCAGAACTGCTACCTGGCCGACGGGCTGGTGCGCGCGCTGGCCGACTTCACGGTCACCCACATCTTCCCGTCGCCCAACCCGACGTCGGGCGAGGTGTTCGACATCGCCGCCACCGGCGGCTATGGCCGCGGGGAGCTGGCGCCCTTCTCCGACATCGACCTGCTGTTCCTGCTGCCCTACAAGCGCACGCCGCGGGTGGAGCAGGTGGTGGAGTACATGCTCTACATCCTGTGGGACCTGGGGCTGAAGGTCGGCCACGCGGTGCGCAGCGTGGACGAGTGCATCCGGCAGTCCAAGGCCGACGTCACCATCCGCACCGCCATCCTGGAGGCCCGCTACCTGTGGGGCCCGCGCAAGCTTTATTCGGAGCTGCGCCGCCGCTACGACAAGGAGGTGGTCGCCGGGACCGGGCCGGAGTTCGTGGAGGCCAAGCTGGCCGAGCGCGACAACCGCCACCTGAAGCTGGGCGACAGCCGCTATGTGCTGGAGCCCAACCTGAAGGACGGCAAGGGTGGCCTGCGCGACCTGCAGACCCTGTTCTGGATCGCCAAGTACCTGTACCGCGTCGAGGACGTGGAGGATCTGGTCGGCAAGAAGGTGCTGCTGCCGGAGGAGGCGCAGCGCTTCGCCAAGGCGCAGAACTTCCTGTGGACCGCGCGCTGCCACCTGCATTACCTGGCCGGCCGCATGGAGGACCGCCTGACCTTCGACGTGCAGACGGAGATCGGCCAGCGCATGGGCTACACCGACCACGCCGGCACCAAGGGCGTGGAACGCTTCATGAAGCACTATTTCCTGGTCGCCAAGGACGTGGGCGACCTGACGCGCATCTTCTGCGCGGCGCTGGAGGCGGAATCGAAGCGCCCGCCCAAGTTCAACATCCTGCGGCTGGCGGCACTCACCCGCCGCAAGGACGTGGACGGCTTCGTCGTGGACGGGGAGCGGCTGAACGTCCGCAACGACCGGCAGTTCAAGGACGAGCCGCTGGACATGATCCGGCTGTTCCACACCGCCCAGCAGAACGACATCGACATCCACCCCAACGCGCTGCGCGCCATCACGCGCTCGCTGTCGGTGGTCGGGCCGAAGCTGCGCGCGGACGCGGAGGCCAACCGGCTGTTCCTGGAGATCCTGACCGGCGCGAAGGACCCGGAGATCACGCTGCGCCGCATGAACGAGGCCGGCGTGCTCGCCCGCTTCATCCCCGACTTCGGCCGGGTGGTGGCGCAGATGCAGTACGACATGTACCACGTCTACACGGTGGACGAGCACACGCTGTTCGCGCTGGGCATCCTGCACAAGATCGAGACCGGCGACCTGAAGGACGAGCTGCCGCTGTCGTCGGAAGTGATCCACAAGGTGGTGTCGCGGCGCGCGCTCTACGTCGCGGTGCTGCTGCACGACATCGCCAAGGGGCGCGGCGGCGACCATTCCGTCCTGGGCGCCCGCGTGGCGGAGAAGCTGTGCCCGCGGCTGGGGTTGAGCGCGGAGGAGACGGAGACGGTCGCCTGGCTGGTGCGCTGGCACCTCGCCATGTCGCAGGTCGCCTTCAAGCGCGACCTGGAGGACGACAAGACGGTGCGCGACTTCGTCTCGCTCGTCCAGTCGCCGGAGCGGCTGCGCCTGCTGCTGGTGCTGACCGTGGCCGACATCCGGGCGGTGGGGCCGCAGCGCTGGAACAACTGGAAGGCCACGCTGCTGCGCGAGCTGTACAACCGGTCGGAAGAGCTGATGTCCGGCGGCTTGTCGGTGGAAGGGCGCGGGCGCCGCATCCAGGCGGCGCAGGCCGCACTCCGCACCGAGCTGTCGGACTTCGACGACGCCGACTTCGAGCGGCACACGGCGCTGGGCTACCCGGCCTACTGGCTGGCCTTCGACACCGAAACGCTGGGCCGCCACGCGCGGCTGGTCCGCGAGGCGGTGCGGGAGGAGCGGCCGCTGACGGTGGACACCCGCATCGACCGCGGCCGGGCGATCACCGAGGTGACGATCTACGCCACCGACCACCACGGCCTGTTCTCACGCCTTGCCGGCGCGCTGGCCGCCTGCGGGGCGGACATCGTGGACGCCCGCATCTTCACCATGACCAACGGCATGGCGCTGGACGTCTTCACCGTGCAGGACGCGGCCGGCGGCGGCGCCTTCGAGAGCGGGGACAAGCTGGCCAAGCTGTCGGTGATGATCGAGCGGGTCCTGTCCGGCCAGCTGAAGCCGCTGCACGAGCTGGCCAAGCGCAAGGCGCCGCACGCCAGCCGCACGCGGGTCTTCCACGTGCCGCCGCGCGTGCTGATCGACAACAACGCCTCCACCACCCACACGGTGATCGAGGTGAACGGCCGCGACCGGCCGGGCCTGCTGTACGACCTGACCCGCGCGCTGTCGAACCTGACGCTGCAGATCTCCTCGGCGAAGATCTCGACCTATGGGGAGAAGGCCATCGACGTGTTCTACGTGAAGGACGTCTTCGGCCTGAAGGTCAGCCACGACAGCAAGCTGGCGCAAATCCGCGAACGCCTGCTCTCCGCGCTGGCCGATCCGGCGGGGTGAGGGACGGCGGGGTGAGGGACGGCGGGGTGATGGTTTGAGCGCCTTGCGTTGGGCCCCCACCCTAACCCTCCCCCATCTTCGACGGGGGAGGGAACTGCCGCCGCGCATCCCTTAACTCCTCCCCCCGCTCTCGGCGGACCCAAAGGGTCCGCCTGCCGCGTCAGCGCAAGCTTCGCTTGCGCGAGAGCGAAGTGGGGGGAGGTTGGGAGGGGGGCCCGACGCGACAACCTCATTCCAACTCATCTCACCCCATCCGCCCGTCACACCGACTTGGTGTCCAGCGCGTAGCCGGCGGAGCGGACGGTGCGGATCAGGTCCAGTTCCGTGTCGTCGTTCATGGCCTTGCGCAGGCGGCGGATGTGGACGTCCACGGTGCGCGGCTCGACGTAGACGTCGTGGCCCCACACCACGTCCAGCAGCTGCTCGCGCGAGAAGACGCGGCCGGGGTGCTGCATGAAGTGGCGCAGCAGGCGGAATTCCGTCGGTCCCAGGTGGACGTCGCGGCCGTTGCGGCGCACGCGGTGGGCGGCGAGGTCCATGGTTACGTCGGAGAATTGCAGCACCTCCTCCGCCATGCCCGGCGAGGCGCGGCGCAGGACGGCGCGCATGCGGGCGACCAGCTCGGTCGGGGAGAAGGGCTTGGTGATGTAGTCGTCGGCGCCGGAGTTCAGGCCGCGCACCCGGTCGGCCTCCTCGCCGCGGGCGGTCAGCATGATGATGGGGATGTCGCGCATCTTGGTGTTGCGCCGCATCTGCCGGCAGACCTCCAGCCCCGACATCAGCGGCAGCATCCAGTCGAGCAGCACGATGTTCGGCGTCTGCTCCCCGGCCAGGAGGAGCGCCTCCTCGCCGTCGGTTGCGGCGTTCACCCGGAAGCCTTCCTTTTCCAGGTTGTACTTCAACAGCGTGACGATGTCGGCTTCGTCCTCGACGATGAGGACGAGCGGCTTCAGCGCCGAGTTCATGCTTGCCCCGTTCTGTCGGAATCGTTGTCTGAGGATGGCGTCACCACCGCGAAGCTGCTGCCGTCGCTCTTCGGCCGCTCGACGCGCAGCGGCGCGCCGACCACCAGGAAATGGATGGTCTCCGCGATGTTGGTCGCGTGGTCGCCGATCCGCTCCAGGTTCTTCGCCATGAAGAGCAGGTGCGTGCAGGGCGTGATGGTGCGCGGGTCCTCCATCATGTAGGTCAGGACCTCGCGGAACAGACTGGTGTAGAGGTCGTCGAGTTCCTCGTCCCGCTCCCAGGCGGCGATGGCCTTGGCGACGTCGCGCTCGATGTAGGCGTCGAGCACGTCCTTCATGATCGCCTCGACCAGCCGCCCCATGCGCGGGACGGCCACCACCGGCCGCACCGCCGGCACCTGGGCCAGCGCCAGCGACCGCTTCGCGATGTTGGAGGCGTAGTCGCCGATCCGTTCCAGGTCGGAGGAGATCTTCAGCGCCGACACGATCTCGCGCAGGTCCTGGGCCAGCGGCTGGCGCAGCGCCAGCAGCCGGATCGCCTCCGCGTCGATGTCCCGCTCGTAGGCGTCGATGCGCTGGTCGGCCTGCATCACCTGGGTGGCCAGCGTGACGTCGCGGCGGCCCACCGCCTTCACGGCGGCGTCCACCTGCGCCTCCGCCACGCCGCCCATCTGCGTGATCAGGTTGGACAGGCGCTGCAGCTCCTGGGCGAAGGAGCGAACGATGTGGTCGGTCATGGCCGGCTCCCCCTCCGGACAGCGGCTCCCCACCGGTTCAGCCGTAGCGGCCGGTGATGTAGCCCTGGGTGCGCTCGTCGCGCGGGTTGGTGAAGATTTCCTCGGTGTCGTCGCACTCCACCATCTCGCCCAGGTGGAAGAACGCGGTCTTCTGCGACACGCGGGCCGCCTGCTGCATGTTGTGGGTGACGATGACGATCGTGTAGTTCTCGCGCAGCTCGTCGATCAGCTCCTCGATGTGCGCGGTCGCGATGGGGTCGAGCGCCGAGCAGGGCTCGTCCATCAGGATCACTTCGGGGCTGACGGCGATGGCGCGGGCGATGCACAGGCGCTGCTGCTGGCCGCCGGACAGGCCGGTGCCGGGCTCCCGCAGGCGGTCCTTCACCTCGTTCCACAGGCCGGCGCGCTCCAGCGAGGTCTGCACGATCTCGTCCAGCTCGTCGCGGTGGGTGGCGATGCCGTGGATGCGCGGCCCATAGGCGATGTTGTCGTAGATCGACTTCGGGAAGGGGTTCGGCTTCTGGAAGACCATGCCGACGCGGGCGCGCAGCTGCACCGCGTCGATGGCATGGCCGTAGACGTCCTCCCCGTCGAGCGCGATCAGGCCTTCGACCCGGCAGTTCTCGATGGTGTCGTTCATGCGGTTCAGGCAGCGCAGGAAGGTGGACTTCCCGCAGCCCGACGGCCCGATCAGGGCCATCACCCGGTTCTCCTGGATCTCCAGGTCGATGCCCTTCAGCGCCTGCTTGGCCCCGTAGAAGACCTTCACGTCGCGGGCGACCATCTTGAGGAGGGGACCGCCCGTCGCGGAACGGAGCGGAGCGGAGGCGGTCGGAAACTGGGTCTGCACGCTCATGGGACTACCAACGCCTCTCGAATTTCTTGCGCAGGAAGACGGCCAGGCCGTTCATCAGGATGAGGAAGGCGAGCAGGACCAGGATCGCCGCCGAGGTGCGCTCGGTGAAGGCGCGCTCCGGGCTGTCCGCCCACATGTAGATCTGGACGGGCAGCGCCGTGGCGCTGTCGGTCAGGCCGTGCGGGATGTCCACGATGAAGGCGACCATGCCGATCATCAGCAGCGGCGCCGTCTCGCCCAGCGCGCGGGCCATGCCGATGATGGTGCCGGTCAGGATGCCCGGCATGGCCAGCGGCAGCACATGGTGGGCCACGGTCTGGAGCGGCGAGGCGCCGACACCCAGCGCCGCCTCGCGGATCGACGGCGGCACCGCCTTCAGCGCGACGCGCGACGCGATGATGATGACCGGCAGCGTCATCAGCGCCATCACCAGCCCGCCGACCAGCGGGGCCGAGCGCGGCATCCCGAAGAAGCCCAGGAAGACCGCCAGACCCAGCAGGCCGAAGATGATCGACGGCACCGCGGCGAGGTTGTTGATGTTCACCTCGATCAGGTCGGTCCAGCGGTTCTTGGGCGCGAACTCCTCCAGATACACCGCGGCGGCGATGCCGATGGGCACCGACAGCAGCATGGTGACGACCAGCGTCAGGAAGGAGCCGACGATGGCGCCCCAGATGCCCGCCTGTTCCGGCTCGCGGCTGTCGCCGGCGGTGAACAGGGTGGTGTTGAAGGCGCTCTTCACAGCACCGGCCGCCGCCAGCTTGTCCAGCGCGCCGATCTTGATGTCGTTCAGGCGGCGCTCCGATTCCGGCACGTCGCGGCGGATGAAGCCCTTCATGAACTGGTCGACCTCGTCGTCGGCCAGCACCCAGACGGTCTGCTTCGTGCCGACGATCGACGGGTTCGCCTTGACCATCGCCTCCAGCTGGTAGGGGGCGCCCGAGGACAGCAGCTCGTTCAGCGACCGGCGGCCGGCGCGGTCGGTCACCTCCGGCACCACGGCGTAGAGCGCCTGGCGGAGGACCGGCATGTAGTTGCCCTCCTCCACCTGGGTCTTGTCGAGCGTGACCTCCAGCCGGATCTGCGTCTGCCAGAAGGCCGTGTAGCCCTTGCCGACGATGGAGCCCAGCAGCACGACCAGCATCAGCGAGGCGATGCCGACCGCGGCCATGCCGGCCAGGCGAAAGCGCCGTTCGGCGGCGTAGCGGCGGCGCAGGCGGTCCGAGAACTCCGCGCTCTGGTAGCGGGACTTGGTGGCGGTGACCGACATGGCGCGGGTTTCCTGGGTCCGGACGTCCTGTTGCACGAGGTCAGTCATATTTCTCTCGATACTTCTGGACCACCCGCAGGGCGACCATGTTGAGGGTGAGCGTCACCAGGAACAGCACGAGCCCCAGCCCGAAGGCCGACAGCGTCTTGGGGCTGTCGAACTCCTGGTCGCCGACCAGCAGCGTGGCGATCTGCGTGGTGACGGTGGTCACCGCCTCCAGCGGGTTGGCGGTCAGGTTCGCGGTCAGGCCGGCGGCCATGGTGACGATCATCGTCTCGCCGATGGCGCGGCTGACCGCCAGCATGACCGCGGCGACGATGCCCGGCAGGGCCGCCGGCAGCACGACCAGCCGGATCGTCTCCGACTTGGTGGCGCCGAGGCCGTAGGAGCCGTCGCGCAGGCTCTGCGGCACCGCGTTGATGACGTCGTCGGACAGCGAGCTGACGAAGGGGATGATCATCACGCCCATGACGATGCCCGCCGCAAGCGCCGATTCGGAGCTGACGTCGAGCCCCAGCCCCTGCCCCAGCCCGCGCACGAAGGGCGCCATGGTCAGGGCGGCGAAGAAGCCGTAGACGACCGTCGGGATGCCGGCCAGCACCTCCAGGATCGGCTTCAGCCAGGTGCGCAGGTGCGGGTTGGCGTATTCCGACATGAAGATGGCCGACATCAGCCCGACCGGCACGGCGACCGCCATGGCGATGGCGGTGATCAGCAGCGTGCCGGCGAACAGCGGGATCGCGCCGAAGGAGCCGCTGGAGCCGACCTGGTCGGCGCGCATGGCCATCTGCGGGCTCCAGTGCGTGCCGAACAGGAAGTCGATCGGCGACACCACCGCGAAGAAGCGCATGGCCTCGAACAGCAGGGACAGCACGATGCCGATGGTCGTCAGGATGGCGACCAGCGAGCAGATCACCAGCGCGACGTTGACCGTGCGCTCCACCCGGTTGCGGGCGCGCAGGTCCGGCGTGATGCGGCCCCGCGCGTAGAGCAGCCCGCCCATGGCCAGGCAGGAGCCGATGACCAGCAGGCTCCAGTCGCCGAGCGACCGCAGGCGGACATACTGCTCCGCCGCGGCGGCCACCGCCGGGTCGGGCTCGCGGCCGGTGTTGACGCCGTGCGCGAGGTTCAGGATGTCGGCGCGCAGCAGGCTGAGCGCCTGGGCGTCCACCTGGGTCAGGCGGTCCGGCAGGCCGGCCAGCACCATCTGCATGACCATCCAGCCTTCCGACGCGCTCCACAGCGCGAACAGCAGCAGGGCGGGAAGGCCGGCCCAGAGCGCCACGTAGAAGCCGTGGTAGGAGGGCACCGAATGAAGCTCGACGGTGCGGCCGCCGACCGACGCCGCGGCGCGCGACCGGCCGAGCTGGAAGCCGATGACCGTGAGCAGGACCAGAACGAGAAGCAGCACCGTGATCTGCATTTGAGCCCGCCGAGGGTCAGAGCTGGAGCGGGGCCAGGTTCGACGCGGCGGCGCGGGCCGCGTCGCGTTCGGCCTTCGGCAGCGGGATCAGGCCCTTGTCGGCCAGATAGCCGTCCTCGCCGAAGGCCTTCTCCGCCGTGTATTCGGCGATGAACTCGCGGATGCCCGGGATCACGCCGGCGTGGGCGGTCTTCACATAGACGAAGAGCGAGCGCGCCACCTCGTACTTGCCGTCGGCGACGTTCTCCGGCGTCAGCTCCACGCCGTCCATCTTGGCGGACTGCAGCTTGTCGCGGTTCTGCTCGATGTAGCTGTAGCCGAACACGCCGAAGCTGTCGGGGTTGGCGGTCAGCTTCTGGACGATCAGGTTGTCGTTCTCGCCGGCCTCGACGTAGCCGCCGTCCTCGCGGATCGACAGGCAGGCCTTTTCGCGCGCCTTCTCGTCGGCGACGAGGTCCTTGACTTCCCGAACCTTCTTGCAGCCTTCGAGCATCACCAGCTCGTTGAAGCTGTCGCGGGTGCCGGAGGTCGGGGGCGGGCCGAGCACCTCGATGTCCTTGTTGGGGAGCTTGGCGTCGATGTCCGACCACTTCTTATAGGGGTTGGCGACCATTTTGCCGCCGACCGGGACCTCCTTGGCCAGCGCCTTCCACAGGACCTCGGTGGTCAGGTCGACGTGCGGGGCGGCCTTGGAATAGGCCAGCGCGATGCCGTCGTAGCCGATCTTCAGCTCGGTGATCTGCGTGACGCCGTTGGCGGCGCACTGCTCGACCTCCGACTTCTTGATGCGGCGGGACGCGTTGGCGACGTCCGGATGCTGCGGGCCGACGCCGGCGCAGAACAGCTTCAGGCCGCCGCCGGTGCCGGTCGATTCAATCACCGGCGTCTTGAACTTGCCGCCCTTGCCGAAGGCCTCGGCGACCGCGGTGGTGAAGGGGAACACCGTGGACGAGCCGACGGCGCGGATCTGGTCGCGCGACTGGGCGTGCGCCGCGCCGGAGAGGGCGGCGGTCATGGCAACGATCCCAGCGGCGGTGAGGGCGAGCGTCCTGGTGGTCACGGGGTTTCCCTCCGAAAAAATCGAATGTCACTGCGACGGGGGAACGCGATGCGCCCGCACCGTGCCGCGCCGCGCCCAGCCTAAGGGGGCGTCGGCTTGCGGCGGGACGTTAGTCGGCGACCGCGACTCGTTGATTACAGTTTCATGACAGTTTTATGACGCCGTCTTTTTTTGGTCATCGGCATCGGCGCGGCTGATTCCGCCCTCAGGCTTGCCGCCGCGCCGGCTCCGCCGCGGGGAGCGCCGCGTCGGAGGCGGCCGGCAGGTAGACGGTGAAGGTGCTGCCCACCCCGACGGCGCTTTCGATGGTCAGCCGCCCGCGGTGGCGGTTCAGGATGTGCTTGACGATGGCGAGGCCCAGGCCCGTGCCGCCCATGGCGCGCGATCGCGCCGCGTCGACCCGGTAGAAGCGCTCGGTCAGGCGCGGCAGGTGGGTGCGGGCGATGCCCTCCCCCTGGTCGCGCACGGCGACCGCAACCATCGGGTGCCCGCGGCCGTTGCGCTGGGCGAGCGGAACCGCGCTGGTGAAGCCGACCATGGCGCCGTCGGCGAGCGACACGGCGACCGTCACGTCGGTGTTCTCGCGCGTGTATTTGATCGCGTTGCTGACGAGGTTCTGGAAGACCTGGGTCAGCTGGTCCTCGTCCCCGACGACGGGGGGCACCCGCTCCGGCGCTTCCAGCTTCAGGCGGATGCGGCGGCTGGCCGCCTTCAGCTCCAGCGCCGCGATGACCCCGTCCAGCCGGTCCAGCACGTCCACCTGTCCGGCGGGCGGCATATGCTCGTCCAGCTCGATCCGCGACAGCGACAGCAGGTCGTTGACGAGGCGGGCCATGCGGCTCGCCTGGTCGTGCATGATGGAGAGGAAGCGCTCGTGCGCCTCCAGGTCGTCGCGGGCGGGGCCGCGCAGAGTCTCGATGAAGCCCAGCAGCGACGACAGCGGCGTGCGCAGCTCGTGGCTGGCGTTGGCGATGAAGTCGGCGCGCATCTGCTCCGACCGGCGCAGCGCGGTGATGTCGTGCAGCGTCAGGATGACCATACGCCCGGTGACCGGCGGCGCGGGGGCCGGATCCTCCGGCACCAGGGCGTTCTCGTCGGGAACGGGGCGCGGCAGGCGGCGCTGGAAGGGCTTCACCCGCACCTCGAACATGCGCTCCACCGGGACGGGCAGGCTGAATTCCAGGATGCGCGACGCCGCCCCGCCCAGCACGGCGTCCACCGCCTCCAGCACGCTGGGGTTCCGCAAGCTGGCGGCGAGGTCGCGGTTCAGGATGCGGTCGCCGAACAGGCCGCGCGCCGCCTGGTTGGCGCGCACCACCTGCCGGTCCGCCCCGACCAGCACCAGCGGGTCGTGCAGCGCCTCCAGGATTGATTCGTTGGCCTCCAGCTGCGCCTGGGCCTGCTCGACCCGGCCGGTCATCACCCGGTGCAGGCGCGCCACCGCCGCGGTCAGCCCGCGCACCGAGGCGGGCGAGGCCAACGGCGGAACCGGGGTGGAGGGTTCGTCGGTCAGACGCGCGACGTAATCGGTCACCGCGCGCGTGTCGCGGCGCTGAGTGCGCAGGATCACCACCACGCCCGCCAGGGCCGGCAACCCGACGCCGACGGCAACACCCGGCGTGATCAACCCGCCATGCAGGAGAAGGTACAGCGACGCCGCGAGCGGCCCCAGCATCAGCAGGGCACCGGCAATCAACCGAAGCGGCGGCATCACCTTGGGGCTCATGGGCGGCGAAACTCGTGCGTCGCGGGGTCTCGACCGCTGTTTCTACACCATCGCCGAGCCCCGCGGGCGTGCGTCACAAAAGATTAACCCGCGAAGACGCCAACTTGACCCTCTCCCAGCCCCGCTGGGAGAGGGAGGGACCCGCCAGAGGCGGGAGGGTGAGGGCAAGGTCTCTTCGAGAATCCTGGCCCGAGAAACCAAGCCCTCACCCTCCCACGCCAAGGGCGTGGGCCCCTCCCTCTCCCGCCGGAGGCGGGCGAGGGCTTTAAAGACAAGCTCACCAGGGCAGCGAGTCGTGGGCCGCCAGCGCCGCCGCGGTGACGAGGTCGTTGACCGAGGCACCCATGGTCACGATCTGCGCCGGCTTGTCGAGGCCGATGAGCAGCGGGCCGATCATCTGGCCGCCGGCCATCTTGTTCAGCAGCTTCGCCGTGATGTTGGCCGAGTGCAGGCCCGGCATGACCAGCACGTTGGCCGGGCCGGACAGGCGGCAGAACGGGTAGACCCGCTTCATCAGCTCGTAGTCCATCGCCACGTCGGCCGACATCTCGCCGTCATACTCGAAATCGACGCGGCGGCTGTCGAGGATCGCGATGGCGTCGCGCAGAGGATCGGCGTTGGGGTGCGGGTGCTGCCCGAAGTTGGAGAAGGACAGCAGCGCCACGCGCGGCTCGTGCCCCATCTGCCGCGCCTTGGCCGCCGCGCCGATGGCGATGTCGGCCAGCGTCTTGCCGTCCGGCCGGACATGCACGGTGGTGTCGGCGATGAAGACCGTGCGGTTGCGCGTCAGGAACAGGTGCAGGCCGAAGACCGTCGCGTCCGCCCGCGGGTCGATGACGCGGCGGATCTCGTCGTAGGCCACGCCGAATGTGCGGGTCAGGCCGGTCACCATGGCGTGGGCGTCGCCCTGCGCCACCATCAAAGCGGCGAAGACGTTGCGGTCCTGGTTGACCATGCGCTGGCAGTCGCGCAGCAGGGCCCCCTTGCGCTGCAGGCGGCGATACAGGAAGTCGCTGTAACGGCGGTTGGCGTCGGAGACGCGGGCGTTGTGGATCTCCAGCGACACGCCCGGCTGGCCCATGGCGGCCAGTTGCTCCTTGATCACCGCCTCGCGGCCGATCAGCACCGGCGTGCCGAAGCCGGCGGCGCGGAAGGCGAGCGCGGCGCGGATGGTGCGCTCCTCCTCGCCCTCGGCGAAGACGACGCGGCGCGGGTTGGTCCGCACCTTCTCCAGGATCAGCTCCAGGCTGTCGGCGGTCGGGTCGAGACGGGTGCGCAGCGTGTTCTTGTAGCCCGCGATGTCCAGGATGGGCTTGCGGGCCACGCCCGACTCCATCGCGGCCTGGGCGACGGCGGCGGGCACCGTCACGATCAGCCGCGGGTCGAAGGGCACCGGAATTATGTATTCCGGGCCGTAGCGCAGGCGGCGGCCGGAATAGGCGGCGTCCACCTCGTCCGGCACGTCCTCGCGCGCCAGGGCGGCCAGAGCCTTGGCGGCGGCGATCTTCATCGCCTCGTTGATCGTCGTGGCGCGGACGTCCAGCGCGCCGCGGAACAGGTAAGGAAAGCCCAGGACGTTGTTGACCTGGTTCGGGTAGTCGGAGCGGCCCGTCGCCACGATGGCGTCGGCGCGGACGGCCTTCACCTCCTCCGGCGTGATCTCCGGGTCGGGGTTGGCCAGCGCGAAGATGATCGGCTTGTCCGCCATGGACTTCACCATCTCCGGCGTCATGGCGCCCTTGGCCGACAGGCCGACGAACACGTCGGAGCCGGCGACCGCGTCTTGCAGCGTGCGCTTGTCGGTCTGCACGGCGAAGGACGACTTCCACTGGTTCATGCCGTCGGTGCGGCCGCGGTAGACGACGCCCTTGGTGTCGCACAGGATGATGTTCTCGCGCGGCACGCCCATGGTCGTGAACAGTTCCGCGCAGGCGATGCCGGCGGCACCGGCGCCGTTGACCACCATCTTCACGTCGCGGATGTCGCGCCCGGTGATGTCGCAGGCGTTGATCAGGCCGGCGGCGGCGATGATCGCGGTGCCGTGCTGGTCGTCGTGGAAGACGGGGATGTCCAGCAGCTCGCGCAGGCGCTCCTCGATGATGAAGCAGTCCGGCGCCTTGATGTCCTCCAGGTTGATGCCGCCGAAGCTCGCGCCTAAGAAGCGGACGCAGTTGACGAACTCGTCGACGTCGCGGGTGTCGACCTCCAGGTCGATGCCGTCCACGTCGGCGAAGCGCTTGAAGAGGACGGCCTTGCCCTCCATCACCGGCTTGGAGGCGAGCGCCCCCAGGTCGCCCAGCCCCAGCACCGCCGTGCCGTTGGAGATCACCGCGACGACGTTGCCCTTGGCCGTGTAGTCGTAGGCCGTGCTCGGGTCCTCGGCGATGCGCAGGCAGGGGACCGCCACGCCGGGGGAGTAGGCCAGCGACAGGTCGCGCTGGGTCGTCAGCGGCTTCGTCGGCGTGATCTCCAGCTTGCCGGGGCGGCCGGAGGAGTGCAGCAGCAGGGCTTCTTCGTCGGTGACGCGCTTGGTATCGGGCTCGGCCATCGTTGTTCGGATCCTGAAGCGGGGGCTGTTGCGGCCGGTCTTGTTCTTGTGAGGGTGCCGGCCATCGGGCGGGCGATGTTAGCCCTCTCTTGCGCGCCCCGCCAGCGTGCGCTCGCACGAAAGATGCGAAAAATGACCCGTAGACGACATATCAGGCCACGAACGATGGCCGTTGCGAACGTTCCGGACTTGGCGCGGACGGCCCCGCCAATCGATCCGACTGCGCAACGATCATGCTTTTGAAAGGGCGATGCGCGCTCAGCAGCCTTCGGCCATGTCGTAGATGGCGTCCATATCGCTGATCAGGACCTTGTTTCCTTCCTGAAGCGAAATGACCCCGGCGGTCTTCAGCTGGGTGAAGGTGCGGCTGACCGTTTCCGTGGTCAGGCCCAGGTAGTCGGCGATGTCGGCCCGGCTCATCGGCACGTAGACCGGGTTTTCCTTGTGGCCGCGCCGGGCGGCGCGCTGCGACAGCATCAGCAGGAAGGAGCAGATCTTCTCCTTCGCCGTCTTGCGGCCGAGCAGGAGCATCTGGTCCTGGGCCGCCGCCAGTTCGTTCGACGCCATGGAGAAGAGGCGGCGCTGCATCTTCGGGAACTCGTCCATCAGCGCGTCGATCTTCTTGCGCGGAAAGCGGCAGAGCGTCGCGGTGGTGACCGTCTCCGCCGTGTAGGCGTAGCTCTCGTTCACGGCGAGGCCGAGGAAGTCGCCGGTGACCAGGAATCCGGTGATCTGCCGCCGGCCGTCGGGCAGCAGCTTGTACAGCTTCACCGTGCCGGCGGTGACGTTGTAGAGCGCGTCGGCGCCGTCGCCTTCGCTGAACAGGGTCTGGTTGGCTTCGACGCGGACGGTCTGCAGGATGTCGGCGAGACGGCGCAGTTCCTCGGGGTCCAAGGCGGCGCAGACCGTGAGGCTGCGCACGGGACAGGCCCCACAGGGGTTCATTTCGCTCGCGGCGCCCTTTTCGCGGGCGCGTCCCATGTCGAAGGGTGGCATGGCGTGACCCAGCCCTAGCCGTGCAAGGCCCCCATCATGGTCATTATCGTTCCGTTTCGCAACGGTGCTCGCACAGGCCCCTGCCTGTTTGTCATAGAACCGTCGCCTTAGCGCCCGTTCATGGACGTTTCGCCCGGCGCCGCATTCACCTTCGGTTGAGGAGCGTCCTGCGAGGCCGGCGGCTCGTCGTCGAACAGGATGCGGTGGGCCGCCCCGTCCAGGTCGTCAAACTGGCCGGACTTGAGAGCCCACAGGAACGCCCCCAGGCCCAGAAGCCCCAGGCTCAGCGCGATCGCGATCAGATAGAGAAGCTCGGTCATTCATCAGATCCCTGGCCACCGCGGCGCGGCTGAGCCGCAGCGCGTTGGCAATGACGATAAGAGAGGAGGAGGACATCGCCAAGGCGGCGAGCAGCGGGGTCAGCAGGCCCAGCATGGCCAGCGGAACCGCGCAGAGGTTGTAGACCAGCGCGATGCCGAAATTCTGCCGGACCAGCCGGCCGGAGCGGCGGGCAACCTCGAAGGCCTCCACGATGGGCCGCAGATGGCGGCCCTGGAAGACCACGTCGGCGGCGGTCTGGCTGACGTCCACGGCGGTGGAGGGCGACATGGACACGCTGGCGGCGGCGAGCGCCGGGGCGTCGTTCAGCCCGTCGCCGACCATCAGCACCTTGCGGCCCTGCGCGGCGAGGTCGGCCAGCACGGCGGTCTTGTCGGCCGGCGTCTGCTCGGCGCGCCAGTCCTCGATGCCCAGCCGGGCGGCGACGGCGGCGACGGCCCCACGGCGGTCGCCCGACAGCAGCCGGACGTCGATGCCCCGCGCCTTCAGCGCCCGGACCACGGCCGCGGCGTCGGCGCGCGGCGCGTCGAGGAAGGTGATCTGCACCGGCGTGGTCCCAGGGCGGGCGAGCCACAGCTCCGGCCCCGCCACGTCCTCGGCCCCATGCTCAGCCGACTCCGGCGCACCGGTGAAGCGGCGGCTGCCGAGGCGGATTTCCCCGTCCGGCGTGTCGAGCGCCAGGCCGGCGCCGGGGATCTCCCGCACGCCGGCGGCGACGGCGACGCCGGGCACGGCGCGGGCCAGCGCGCGGGCCAGCGGGTGGCGGCTCGCCCCGGCCAGCGAGGCGGCGAGGCGCAGGTCGTCCTCGGCCACGCCGGCCAGCTGCGGGACGGGGCGCCCCTCGGTCAGGGTGCCGGTCTTGTCGAAGACGACGGTGTCGATGACGGCCAGCCGTTCCAGCGCCGTGGCGGTCTTCAGCAGGATGCCCTGCCGCATCAGCCGGCCGCTGGCGATCACCTGCACCACCGGCACGGCCAGCGCCAGCGCGCATGGGCAGGTGATGATCAGCACCGCCACCGCGTTCATCAGCGAGTCCTGCCAGGGGGCGCCGACCAGCAGCAGCCAAGCGAGGAAGGTGCCGAGCGCGGTCACATGCACCACGGGGGCGTAGAGGCGCGACACCCGGTCGGCGATGGCGACGTATTTGGCACGGCCCTGCTCGGCCACCTCCATCAGACGGACGATCTCGGCCAGCAGGGTGCCCTCCCCCACCGCCGTGACGGTGACGCGCAGCGGGGCGGTGAGGTTCAGCATCCCGGCGAAGACCTGGTCGCCCGGCCGGACGGAGCCCGGCACCGTCTCGCCGGTGATCAGCGCGGTGTCGAGGTCGGACACGCCGTCGGCCACGCGGCCGTCCACGGCGATGCGCTCGCCCACCGCGACCAGGATTGTGGCGCCGGGGCTGACCTGATCCGGCGGGACGATGGCGCTGCGCCCGTCCTCCTGCAGCACGGTGACGGAGGTCGCGTGCAGGCCGAGCAGCTGCTCCGCCGCCGACCGCGCCCGCCCGCGGGCGCGCTGGTCGAGGTAGCGGCCGATCAGCAGGAAGAACAGCAGCATCATCGCGCCGTCGAAATAGGCGTGCTCGCCGCTGTGGATCGTCTCGAACAGGCTCATGCCCGTGGCGAGCAGGACGCCGATGGTGATCGGCACGTCCATGTTGGTGCGCCCGCGCCGCAGCGCCCCCAGCGCCGAGCGCGCGAAGGGACGCAGCGCGTAGGCGATGGCCGGCATGCAGATCAGCGCGGAGATCCAGTGCATCAGGTCGCGCGTCGCCACGCCCATGCCGGTGGCGTGGCCAGCCCAGACCGACACGGACAGCAGCATGACGTTGCTGGCGCCGAAGCCGGCGACGGCGAGGGAGCGCAGAAGCTCCTTCTCCGACTTGGCCTGGGCGTCGCCCAGCCGCTCCGGGTCGAAGGGCACGGCGCGGTAGCCGATGCGCGCGATGGTGTCGATGACGGTGTTGGCGTCCGTCGCGTCCTCGCGCCAGGTCACGGTCAGGCGGCGCGTCGTCATGTTCAACCGGGCGTGCGTCACCCCCGGCTGGCGTCCCAACGCCGTTTCGATCAGCCAGACGCAGGCGGCGCACTGCATCCCGTCCACCATCAGGTGCAGGGTCGCGGTGCCGTCGGCGGCGCGCTTGGCGTGCGGGGCGTAGTCGGTCGGCGGGGCGTCGCTGTCCGGCCGCAGGGGCCGGGCGGCGGGGTCCACCAGGCGCCGCTCGTAGTAGCGCTCCAGCCCCAGGCCGCGGACGAGATTGAAGGCGGCCGCGCAGCCGGTGCAGCAGAAGGGGCCGGCGCCGTCGGAGGCGGTGGTGCCGGTCCCCTCGGCGTGCTCCTGTCCGCAATGGAGGCAGACGGTCATGTCACAAGACCCGGATGTGGAATAATGGAAGGCTTATTTAACCGTGATGCGCTTTTCGTCCTGGTAGTCGCCGGTCGCGTGCTCGATCGCCACGCGCAGGTCCCACAGGCCGGGCATGGGCAGCGCCACCGGCGCGCCGAAACGCCCTTCGCCGAGGTAGGGCAGGTCCAGGGCGACGTCGTGGCCCTCGCTGGTCGGGCGGATGAAGGTGACCTTCACCTTGGCGTCCTTCAGCAGGTTGCCGTACTTGTCGTGCAGGGTCAGTGCGACGACGCCCTTCTGCGGCTCCGTCCCGGTGAACTCCGTCTCCACCTTCCAGCCGCGCTCGGCCTGGGCGCGGGCGCCGGCCAGATCCTGGTTGTACTTGATGCCCTTGATGAAGTGCTGTTCGGTCTGCACGCCGGTCCAGCTGGACACGGCGTAGTGCACCATCACGGCGTTGACCGCGATCACCACGGCGAATCCGGCCACGAAGATCCAGGGAATGTACCAGCCGGGCTGGCGGCCGGTCCGGCGGGGCGGAAGGCGGCGGTTTCCGGCGTCGGTGGACATCGTCATCGCGTTTTGGACCTTGGTTGTCAGGGTGAAGGTTGTCAGGGTGAAGCGAAGCGGTGGGCGAAGCCCGCCCTTAGTTGGCGGGCCCCATGAAGACGGACTCGTAGGTCGCCGTCTCACCGTTGGCCGAGGTCAGCCGGAAAGTGAGCGGCTGCGAGGCGCCCTGCAAGTTGGCGCGCGGGGCGGTTACGAAGATTCGGTAGGTCGCGACCATGTCGGGCGCGGCGGTCAGGCGCTGCTGCGCCTCCTGGTCTTCCTGCCCGTCGCCGGCGACGGCGATGCGGGCGCCCGTCAGCCCGGCCACGGCCAGCGTGTAGTCGCGCGGGTCGCGGGTCATGTTGGAGATCTTGAAGGTGTAGGCGTTGCGCACCGTGCCGTCGGCCAGCGTCACGAACAGCGGCGCGCGGTCGCGCAGCACGCTGATGTCCAGCCCCGGCTTCAGGATCAGCCCGATGGCGATGGCGCCGGCGATGACCAGCATCATCAGCGAATAGAGGATCGTGCGCGGGCGGATCAGGCGGGTCGGCGCCGGCTGGCCGGTGGTGGCGAGCGCCACCTGGTTGGTCTGGGTGTCGAACTTGATCAGCCCGGTCGGGCGGCCGACCTTGGTCATGATCTCGTCGCAGGCGTCGACACACAGGCCGCAGCCGATGCACTGCATCTGCAACCCGTCGCGGATGTCGATGCCGGCCGGGCAGACCTGGACGCAGTTGAAGCAGTCGATGCAGTCGCCCAGCCCTTCGGCCTTGCGCTCCTCCCAGCTCTGCGACTTGCGCATCAGGCTGCGGCCCTCGCCGCGCCAGTCCTGGTAGGTGACGATCAGGCTGTCCTCGTCGATCATCGCCGACTGGAAGCGCGGCCACGGGCACATGTAGGTGCAGACCTGCTCGCGCGCGAAGCCGGCCAGCAGCCAGGTCGTGCCGGTGAACAGCGCGATGAAGCCGACGGCGGTGGAGGAGGCCTCGAAGCGGGCCAGCTCACCCAGCAGGGTCGGGGCGTCGGTGAAATAGAAGATCCAGGCGCCGCCGGTCGCCGCGGCGATCAGCAGCCAGATCAGGTTCTTCAGCGCCTTGCGGCCGATCTTGCGGGCCGTCCAGGGACCCTGGTCGAGCCGGATGCGCTCGCCGCGGTCGCCCTCCACCAGCCGTTCCACCCACACATACAGGTCGGTCCAGACCGTCTGCGGGCAGGCGTAGCCGCACCAGACGCGTCCGGCGAGCGAGGTCGCCAGGAACAGGCCCAGCGCCGCCAGGATCAGGGCGCCGGTCAGGTAGTAGATCTGCTGCGGCCACAGCTCCACGAAGAAAAGGTAGAAGCGGCGGTTGGCGAGGTCGAGCAGGACGGCTTGGTCCGGGGCGTTCGGCCCGCGGTCCCAGCGGATCCAGGGCAGCACGTAGTAGATCGCCAGCAGCACGGCCAGCGCGGTCCATTTCAGGCGGCGGAAGGTGCCCGACACGGCCTTCGGATAGACCTTGCTGTGCTTCTGGTACATCGACCGGGACGCCCGCCGTTGCGCCTTCGGGGGCGCACCGGCCGGGGCTTCGGCGGGCGGTTCGGCGGTGGGCGCCTGCCCGGTGGACGGCTTCGTGTCCGTGCTCGTGCTCATGACCTCGCCTTCTCGTTCGTTCGTCGGGCTTCTGAGTTCGGCGGGCTTGCCCGTTCGTCGGAACAGCGGGACGCCCGTGCCGACGTGGTGCGGCTTTGGCGAGGGGACTATGGCGGCAGATCGTCACAGGGGCATTGCGCTGGATCAATGGATTCCGGGTGGGGATTCGGGGTGGGGATTTGGGGCCGAATCGGGACTGGTCCGGCAGTGCGGTGGCCACAAAAAGAAAGTGCCGGGGAGTCGCCTCCCCGGCACCGCAGAACCAACTGAAAGAACCAACCGAAGCCTTGGCTTACTTGCCGCCGCCCAGGTTGTGGACGTAGACCGCCAGCGACTTGATCGTGGCGTCGTCCAGACGCTTCGACCAGGCCGGCATCATGCCGGCGCGGCCGTTGGTGACCGTCTGGACGATCGTGGCCTTGTCCGCGCCGTACAGCCAGTTGGCCTGGACCAGCGGCGGGGCGCCGACGTCCATGCCGGCCGCGAGCGAGCCCTGCGCCTTGTCGCCGTGGCAGGCGGCGCAGTTCTCGTCGTACACGGCCTTGCCCTTCTCGGCGGCGGCGGCGTCGGTCGAGCGCTTGTTCAGCGACAGGACATACTCGGCGACCTGGTTGATCTGCTCCGGCTTCAGGATGCCGTCGCGACCGAAGGCCGTCATGCCGCTGCCCGCCGTGCCGCGGGTGTCCGGGTCGTCGGAGCGGATGCCGTGCTGGATGGTCTTGTAGATGTCGGCGGTGGAGCCGCCCCACAGCCACACGTCGTCGGCGAGCGTCGGGAAGCCCTTGGCGCCCTGGCCGCCGGCGCCGTGGCACGCGGCGCAGTTCTCGTTGAAGTAGGAGCGGCCGCCGGCCATCGCGAAGGCAAGGAGATCCTTGTCCTTCTGGATGTCGTCGACCGACTTGGCCGCGATCGCGGTCAGGTACTTCTCCTGGGCCTTCTTGCCCTCGTCCAGCTTGGCGACGAGTTCCTCGCGCTGCGAGTAGCCGAGCAGACCCTTGGTGTAGGTCTTGCCCAGCGGCCAAGCCGGATAGAGGACGTAGTAGACGAGCGACCACGCGATACAGACGTAGAAGATGTACAACCACCATTTGGGCAGGGGGTTGTTCAGCTCCCGCAGGCCGTCCCACTCGTGGCCGGTGGTTTCGACGCCGGACAGGGCGTCCTTTTCCTTTTGTGCCATGGCCTAAAACTCCTGACCATCATCCTTGAGCGGGATCCGGGCGGCGTCTTCGAACTTGCCCCGGTTCCCGGGCCACATGGCGTAGACCACGATGCCGGTGAAGAGCAGGGTCAGCCAGATGGTCCAGAAGGACCGCAGGGCAATGGTGATCGAATCCAAGTCCATGGATCCCTCCCGGTTACTGCTGGAGCTGCTTCGGCGACTGGTACTTGGTGAAGTCCACCATCGTGCCCAGGACCTGCAGGTAGGCCACGAGCGCGTCCATCTCGGTGACGCCCTTGTTGCCCGTGAAGTTCGCCACGACGGCCTTCGGGTAGCGCTTGGCGAGCCCGGCGGTGTCGCCGTCCGGGTTCTTCTGCGCTTCGAGGTCGGCCTTGGCGTTGGCGATCTGGTCGTCCGAATAGGGGACGCCGACGATCTTCATGGTCTTCATGTGATCCTGGATGTCGGCGTACTTCAGCGGACGATCCTTCATCCAGCCGTAGCCCGGCATGATCGACTCCGGCACCACGGCGCGCGGATCGACCAGGTGGGCGACCTGCCAGTCGTTGGAATACTTGCCGCCGACGCGGGCAAGGTCCGGACCGGTGCGCTTGGAGCCCCACTGGAAGGGATGGTCGTACATGCTTTCCGCGGCCAGCGAGTAATGGCCGTAACGCTCCACCTCGTCGCGGAACGGACGGATCTGCTGGCTATGGCAGTTGTAGCAGCCTTCGCGGATGTAGATGTTCTGGCCAGCCAGTTCGAGCGGCGAGTAGGGACGGACGCCCTCCACCTTCTCGATGGTCGACTCGATCGTGAACAGCGGGACGATCTGGACAAGGCCGCCGATCGACACGGTGATCAGGATCAGCACGATGAGCAGAAGCGTGTTCCGCTCGATCGTGTCGTGGCTAAAGCCCTTTTTTTCCTCAGCCATTTTCTTCAGATCCTCCGGGCGTTAGGCCGCACCGACCGCCGCCTTGTGCGGGGCGGTGGCATAGGGCTTCTCGATGCGGACGTCACCCTTGGCCGTGCGCCACAGGTTGTAGACCATGATCAGGGCGCCGGTCAGGAACAGCACGCCACCGAGGGCACGGATCACGTAGAAGGGATGCATGGCCGCAACCGTCTCGACGAACGAGTACTGGAGGAAGCCGAGGTTGTCGTAGGCGCGCCACATCAGGCCCTGCATGATGCCCGAGACCCACATCGCGGTGATGTAGAGCACGATGCCGATCGTGGCGGTCCAGAAGTGATAGCTGACCAGGCGCAGGCTGTAGAGCTGCGAGCGCTTCCACAGGACCGGAACCAGGTAGTAGATCGCGCCGAAGGAGATGAAGGCCACCCAGCCGAGCGCACCGGAGTGCACGTGGCCGACGGTCCAGTCGGTGTAGTGCGACAGCGCGTTGACCGGCTTCACGGACATCAGCGGGCCCTCGAAGGTCGACATGCCGTAGAAGGCCACCGACGTCACGAGGAAGCGCAGGACCGGATCGGTGCGCAGCTTGTCCCAGGCACCCGACAGGGTCATGATGCCGTTGATCATGCCGCCCCAGGACGGCATCCACAGCATGACCGAGAAGGTCATGCCCAGCGTCTGCGCCCAGTCCGGCAGGGCCGTGTAGTGCAGGTGGTGCGGGCCGGCCCAGATGTAGAGGAAGATCAGGGTCCAGAAGTGCACGATCGACAGCCGGTACGAATAGACCGGCCGCTCCGCGCGCTTCGGCACGAAGTAGTACATGATGCCGAGGAAGCCGGCGGTCAGGAAGAAGCCCACCGCGTTGTGGCCGTACCACCACTGCACCATGGCGCTCTGGACGCCCGAGACGAACGGGTAAGACTTCATCCCGGTCAGCGACACCGGGACGTTGACGTTGTTGCCCAGATGCAGGATCGCGACGGTCAGGATGAACGCCATGAAGAACCAGTTCGCGACGTAGATGTGCGACTCCTTGCGGGTCATCACCGTGCCGATGAACTGGATGGCGTAGAGGACCCAGATGACCGTCAGGTAGAGGTCGAGGATCCACTCCGGCTCCGCATACTCCTTGCCCTGGGTGTAGCCGAGCACGTAGCTGAGCGCCGCCAGGACGATGAAGATGTTGTAGTTCCAGAAGATGAACTTCGCGAGGCCGTCGCCGCCGAACAGGAACTGGCGGCTGGTGCGCTGCACGGAGTAGAGCGAGGTGGCGAACAGAACGTTGCCGCCGAACGCGAAGATCACGGCCGACGTGTGGACCGGCCGCAGGCGACCGAAGCTCGTCCACTCAAGGCCGAGATTCAGCGCCGGAAAAGCAAGCTGCAGCGCGATGAAGACGCCGGCCAGGAAGCCGACGACGCCCCAGAACACTGCAGCGATGACGAAGAGTCGGACGGCGTCTTCGTGGTAACGCACATTTTCCGACACCCGCTGGCTGCCCAGGGCGGCCCCTGGCGTCAGAGTCGCTGATGTCATTCAATCTCTCCCGTTTGCCCCGGGCGGCTCGGGCCGCTCCCTCTGAGGTTGCACCACCGCTGGGTACGTACTGTTAAGGAGGGGGGCAGGTTCGCGCACGATGCACACATGCCGACGCCGGACGCGCCTGCCTCCAATAGGCCCAATATGTGTAGGGGTGGGTTTGGCAACATTGATCTACGTCAACGACCGTTCCGACCGCCCGCTGCCATCGTTCATCGTCCTTCACGCGGCTGCACGGGCATGGACGACAGCTTCATCGCGAAACCTCTCGGTCAGCGCCAGATCGACCAGGCCTATCCGCTGGTGCGGGCCGTCGCCCCGGACCTGCGCGTCGAGCAATGGCGCGCATTTGCCGCAGTGTTCCTCGCGCCGAAGGAGTCTTCCGCGGCGCCGAGCGGCATCATGACCGTCCAGAACACGCGGGGGTACATCCACGGCCTGTACTCCTTCACCATCGAGCAAAGCCTCCGTCACGGCCGAATCCTGGCTGTGACCAATTTCGTCGTGCTGGACCTGTTCGACATGACGGGCCCGGCGGAGACGCTTCTGCGCTCCATGGAAGGGCTGGCGCGCGGCCATAGCTGCGCGGCCATCCACACGACCCTGCTGGAGGGTGCGGCGGCGGAGGCGGGCTCGCAGCGTTCCCTGCTGGGCTGTTTCCAGAGCGAGGGACACCGGCCGGACGCGCTGCGCCTGTGCAAACCGCTCGACGGCGCCAACGACAACAAGGCCCGGCCGCGACCGAGCGATGCGCGGGACGCCGAGCGCCCTCTCTAGAAGCGGCACCCTCGCGAATCGGCACCCTCGCGAATCGATAAACGTGATGGATTGCGCCCGGCGACCAAGGCGCTAGGATGCGGCCCCATGACCGACACCACGACCAAACCCGTCAAGTACCGGGCGATCCATCTGCAGGCCGGCCGCCAGCGGCGCGTCCTGCACGGCCACCCCTGGGTCTATTCCAACGAAGTCCAGATGGACACGGCCGCCAAGGCCATCCCGCCGGGCAGCCCGGTGCGGCTGCTCGACCCCGGGGGCACGCCGCTGGGCATCGCCACCTTCAACCCGCACACGCTGATCGCCGCGCGGATGCTGTCGTCCGATCCGGCGACGGTGGTCGACCACGCCTTCATCGCCGGCCGGCTCCGCCGCGCGGTGGAGATGCGCGAGAAGCTGTTCGACCGGCCCTATTACCGCGTCGTCCACGCGGAGGCCGACGGGCTGCCGGGGCTGATCGTGGACCGCTACGGCGACGTGGTGACGGTGCAGGCCAACAGCGTCTTCATGGACCAGCGGATCGACGAGATCCTGGCGGCGCTGGACGAGGTGCTGGCCCCGCGCGCGGTGATCCTGCGCAACGACAGCACCCAGCGCGCGCTGGAAGGGCTGGCGGAGGAGACCCGGCTGGTCAAGGGCGAGATCGACGGCCCGATCCGGCTGGAGGAGAACGGCGCCACCTTCTTCGCCGACCCGCTGGGCGGGCAGAAGACCGGCTGGTTCTACGACCAGCGCGACAACCGCGCCTTCATCGCCAGTCTCGCCAAAGGCGCGCGGGCCATCGACTTCTTCAGCTACAACGGCGGTTTCGGCGTGCTGTGCGCGGTGGCCGGTGCCGAGTCGGTGGTGTCCGTGGATCGTTCGCAGGGGGCGCTCGACAACGCCACCCGCGCGGCGGAGGCCAACGGCGTCGCCTCCCGGTTCGAGGCGCGCCGCGCCGACGCCTTCAATGAGCTGGAGCGGCTGAACGCCGCCGGCGAACTCTTCGACGTGGTCATCGCCGACCCGCCGGCCTTCGTGAAGTCCAAGAAGGACCTCGCCGTCGGCTGCCGCGCCTACCGCAAGATGACCCGTCTGGCCGCCAAGATCACGAAGCCCGGCGGCTTCCTGCTCTGCGCGTCCTGCAGCCACAACGTCGACCCGCCGACCTTCGCCGAGCAGGTCGCCCGCGGCCTGACCGACGCCGGCCGCACGGGCCGCATCCTGCGCAGCGCGGGCGCGGGGCCGGACCATCCCGTGCACCCGCACCTGCCGGAGTCGGCCTACCTGAAGGCCATCGTGATGCAGTTGGATTGAGGGTAAGGAGAATTCACCACAGAGACACGGAGACACAGAGGGTCTGGTTTCTCCGTGCCTCTGTGTCTCTGTGGTGAAATCCTTCCTCTACCGCTTGAACACCCCGACCAGTTCGACGTGGGCGGACCACAGGAACTGGTCGACGGGGTGGACGCGTTCCAACGCGTAGCCCCCGTCGACCAGCGTGCGGGCGTCGCGGGCGAAGGTGGCGGGGTTGCAGGACACCCCCACGACCAGCGGCACCTTGCTGCCCGCCAGGGCCTGCGCCTGGGCCGCCGCCCCGGCGCGCGGCGGGTCGAAGACCACGGCGTCGAAGCGGGCCAGCTCCTTCGCGGTCAGCGGGTTCTCGAACAGGTCGCGCCGCTCCGTGGTCAGGCGCAGCCCGCCCACCTCCTTGGCCAGCGCGGCGAGCGCCGGGGAGTCGCCCTCCACCGCGTGGACCGCGGACCGCTGGGCCAGCGGGACCGCGAAGGTGCCGAGCCCGGCGAACAGGTCGGCCACGCGCCGGGCCTCCCCGACCGTCTCCAGCACCGCCGCGACCAGCGCAGCCTCGCCCTCGGCGCTCGCCTGCAGGAAGGCGCCGGGCGGCGGCGTCACCGGATGGCCGGCGAAGCGCACGGCCACGGGGCGCCGGTGGGCGATGGGTTCCGGAGAGCCGCGATCGTCGGCTTGCCAGGAGATGCGGGCGACCGCCGCCTCGTTAAACGCGACCAAACGCTCCCGCGCGGCGCGGTCGAGGCTGCGGGGACCGACCAGCACGAGGTCGATGCCGCCCTCCAGGTCGGTCGCGATGACGTCGCAGCCGCCGCCGTCCGGCAGGACGTCGAGCAGCAGCGCCCGCAAGGGCTCGATCAGCGCGGCCAGCCGCGGCAGCAGGACCGGGCAGTCCTCCAGGTCGGCGAGGCGGTGGCTCTGCCGCTCGTTGAAGCCGAACCAGACGCGCCGACCCCGCTTCAGCGCCGCGAAGCGGGCGCGGCGGCGCGCGGCCGGCGGGGTGCGGGAGAGCGGAGCCATCGGCGCGTCGCCGAGGCCCACGCGGGCCAGCGCCCCCCGCACCAGCCCGACCTTCCAGGCGGCGTAGGCCGCGTCGTCCATGTGCTGGAGCGTGCAGCCGCCGCAGGTGCCGAAATGGGCGCAGGGCGGCGTGCCGCGGCCCGGGCCGGGCTCCAGGATCTCCAGAAGCTCGGCGCGCAGCCCCTCCCCCTTCGGCTCGCCGCCCGAGTCCCGGACGCGCACCCGCACCCGGTCGCCGGGAACGGTCAGCGGGACGAAGAGCCTCAATCCCCCGACGGAGGCGATGCCGTCGCCGCGGGCACCCACCTCGGTGACCGTCGCCTCAAGGGTGCGGGGTTCGGCGGTCGGTTGCGGGCGGCGCTTGGGAAGGGGACGCTTGGTAGGGCGGGTCACGGGCTGGGAACTCACTGGAAGCGGGCGAGCACGGCGCGCACGTCGTCCGGCACGGGGATCGGGCGGTGGGCGGCGCGGTCGACGATCACGCAGACGGCCTCCTGGGTGGCAATGCAGCGGTCACCCTGGAAGATGCCGGCGGCCAGCACTACGGAGCTGTTGCCGACCCGCGCCACCCGGACGCCGACCCGGACGTCGGCGGGGTACAGCAGTTCCGCCTTGTATTCGATCAGGCTGCGGGCCAGCACCACGGTCCAGGGCGTGTCCGCGCCGAAGCCGCTCGCCTCGCGGAACAGGAGGACGCGCGCCTGCTCGAAATAGACCCCGATGGCGTTGTTGTTGACATGGCCGAGGGCGTCGAGGTCGGCGAAGCGGACGCGCTCGTCGATCCAGAAACGGTGGTGGTCGGGGCTGGTCGGGTCAGTCATGGTCGCCGTGGGAATGGGGGGAAAGCCTGCCCGAATGTGGCGGGACGAAGCGGGCGGAGCAAGCCCGGGCATGGCGGTCATTCCCGCCACGATACCTTCAAGGGCCCGATTTGCCGCGCCAAGCCGCCCGCACGGGTGTTATAGGAGTCGGACCAACACCCGCAACGGACCGAACGATGAGCAAGGACACCACCAACCAGACGGCCGAGGCCCTGTTCGAGAAGGCCCTGTCGATCGCTGAGAAGCACCTTGAGTCGGCGATCCAGGAAGGAGGGGTTCTCGGCCCCTACATCGCCGTTGCCATGATCGAGGCCGCCGTGAACGCCGCCGTGGACGAGACCAGCCACGAGGACGTCATCGACATGCTGCGCGACCTCGCCTCGCAGATCGAGGCCGACGCCGACGAGGACGAGGACTGATCCGTCATCCTTACGCGGGTTCTTGCCGCCGGCGCTCCTCGCGCCGGCGCAGGATCTCGTAGGTGACGGCGCCCAGCACCGTCAGCGCGATCAGGATCAGCGACAGCGCGTTGACCGCGGGGGTCAGCCCCGTGCGCACCTTGGACGCGATGTAGACCGTCAGCGTGGTGTCGAGCCCGCGGACGAAGAGAGTCGTGTTGTAATTCTCGAAGCTCTGCAGGAAGGCCAGGAAGGCCGCCGACAGGATCGCCGGCGTCAGGTACGGCAGCGTGATGCGCCGGAACACCTGCCCGTGCGTGGCGCCCAGGTCCAGCGCCGCCTCCTCCAGCGTCTGGTCGAAGCGTTGCAGGCGGGCCAGGAACAGCAGCATGGCGTAGGCGGCGATGAAGCTGGATTGCGCCACGATGGTCAGGAACAGGCCGCCGGTCACGCCGAACCACTGCCGCCAGAAGACCAGGGTGGAGATGCCGACGATCACCCCCGGCGTCAGCAGCGGCGACACCATGACGGCGTAGAGGAAGGTCCGCGCCCGGCTGTGCAGCCGGTCCAGCAGCAGGGCCGCCGCCAGCCCCAGCGGCACCGCCACCGCGATCACCCCCGCCCCGACCAGCAGGCTGGTCCCCAGCGCCTGCCACATGCGCTGGTCGGCCCACAGCGCGGAGAACCAGCCCAGCGTGAAGCCCGTCCAGGGTGTGACGGTGGGGAAGCGGCTGCTGTTGAAGGTCGCCGCCGCCATGATCCCCAGCGGCAGGAACAGGTAGCCGAAGAAGACCACGAGGTAGGCCCCGGTGGCCCAGCGGCGGAAGCTTGCGGCGGTCATTTTGCGATATCCGTGAGGCCGACGCGGAACAGGCGCATCATCAGCAGGATGAAGCCGATGCACAGGATCAGCAGGATGAAGGCGTAGGCCGCCCCCTGGTTCCAGTTCCCGCCCTCGAAGAACCAGTTGTAGATGACCTCGGTGAACCAGCGGCTCTGCGGCCCGCCGAGCAGGGCCGGCACGGCGTAGCTGCCCGCCGCCAGCATGAAGGTCATGATGCAGCCGACGGCGATGCCCGGCTTGGCGTGCGGGATGACCACGCGGCGGTGGATGCGCATCCAGCCGGCGCCGAGGTCCCGCGCCGCCTCGATCTGGTTGCGGTCCAGCGACTCCATGGCGTTCATGATCGGGAACACCATGAACAGGATGTAGACGTAGACCATCCCGATGACGACGCCCGCGTCGCCGCCCAGGAGCCGCTGCGGCTCGCTGAAAATTCCCAGGGCGACCAGCAGCGCGTTCAGCGGCCCGTTGAAGGCCAGGATGATGTACCAGGCGAAGGTGCGCAGCAGCTCGTTGATCCAGAAGGGGATCACCAGCATCAGCATGAGCGTCGGCAGCCGCCGGCGCGGCGCCACCTGCGCCAGGTAGAAGGCCACGGGGTAGCAGACGACCAGCGTGACGGCGGTGACCAGGCTGCTGGCCCAGATCGTCTTCAGGAAGATCGCCAGGTGGATCTGGTTGGTCCACAGCGTTGCGTAGTTCTTGACCGTGTAGACGTCCTCCGGCCCGCCGAGCTTGCTCGGCGGCAGCGACGGCCGGAAGGAGAAGTCCACCATCAGCAGCTGCGGCAAAATGACCAGCAGCAGCAGCCAGACCGCGACGGCGAGCAGGATGATCCCCGTCAGCACCGGCCCATAGCGGCGCAGGACCTCGGTCATCACCGGGGTCCCTTCGTGGGCCGGGGTCCCTTCATGGAGGGACCGGCCAATGAAACGGAATGAAACGCTGTGAAACGTCGGACGTCGTGCTGTTTCATCCGCCACCGGCCGGCTGGGTCGTAGGATCGAAAGCCTATCACGGGCGGCGCCGGCAGCGCAAGCGAGGCCGTGTTCCGGGCGCAAAAGCCCTTACAATTATTGTGTTTTTCCAGACATCGTATGCGTTCATAGTGCCCGCATGCACGCGTGGCGATCAGCACCGAGGGCGACATGGGTGACGGCATGGTGTGCCGTGCTGACCCTGTTCGTCCACGCGATCGTCATGGGCACGCACGTGCCCCCGCCGCTCGCCGCCGCCCTGTCGCAGGCGGCGGTCGTCGTGGTCGCCGACGAGCCCTGCCATGACCATGGCATGGACGAGTCCGAGGCGCCGATGGCCGCCCATGGCGACCATGGCGGTCCCGGCAAGGGTCCGGTCGGGATGCCGGGGCATTTCACCTACTGCCCGATCTGCCTGTCGCTGCACGGCGGCAAGCTCCTGGGCCCGGCCGCCGCGCCGGTGCCGGTCCCGCCGGTCGCCGTGGTGGTCGCGACGCCGTTGCCCGCGGACGAGGTCGTCCACGACGGCCAGCCCGCGCGGCCCTACGCCGCGCGGGCGCCTCCGGTGGTTGTTTGACGCCGATGCGCTGAGGGGCGGGCGTCGCTTGCCCCCACCCTAACCCTCCCCCGCTTCGCAGGGGAGGGAACTCCGTCGCTGTTCCTGAAAAGCCGCGCTTTGTCCCTCCCCTGCGCAGCGGGGGAGGGAGGGACCCGCGAAGCGGGAGGGTGGGGGCAAACCCGCCCACAGCACCGGCGCATCCACACACTCCCCAGACACACCACACACACCGGAGTTTCCCATGTCCCGCACCACCCGCGGCGCCCTGATGGCTGCCGTCGTCCTGTCCTGCCTGCCGGTCGCCGGCGCGCTCGCCCACACCACGCTGGAGGCCAAGCAGGCCCCGGCCGGCAGCCTGTACAAGGCCGTGCTGCGCGTCGGCCACGGCTGCGAAGGCACCGCCACCACCACGCTGCGCGTCCAGATCCCCGAGGGCGTGATCGCCGTGAAGCCGATGCCGAAGGCCGGCTGGACGCTGACCACCAAGGAAGGCCAGTACGCCCAAGCCTACAAGTATTACGACGAGACGCTGTCCAAGGGCGTCACCGAGATCAGCTGGAGCGGCGGCTCGCTGGCCGACGCCCATTACGACGAGTTCGTCTTCCGCGCCAAGCTGCCGGAGAAGCCGGCCGGCACGGTCGTGTACTTCCCCGTGGTCCAGGAGTGCGAAAAGGGCGTTCACCGCTGGATCGAGATCCCGGAGCCCGGCAAGACCGACCACGACTACAAGGAGCCGGCCCCCGGCGTGACGCTGACCGCGAAGCCGTAAGGACCGGGTGAAGGAGACGACGGCATGCGCCGACACCTGACGGGCCTGACGGGGTGTTTCGCCGCCCTGCTGCTGATGCTGGCGGTAACGCCGGCCGTGGTGATCATGGCCGCTCCCGCGGCCTGGGCGCACGCCGTGCTGGTCGAGGCCGTGCCCCCCGACGGGGCTGGGCTGGACCGCCCGCCGGCCGAGGTCAGCCTGCGCTTCAACGAGCCGGTCAGCCCGGTATCGGTGCGGGTGCTCGGCCCCGGCGGGGCGGAACTCGCCCTGCCCTCCCCGCCAGCGGTCGGGGCTGGGGCCGGCGACGGGACGTTGCGCATCGCCCTGCCCGCCGGGCTGGCGGCGGGGACCCATGTGGTCAGCTTCCGCGTCGTCTCGGCGGACGGGCATCCGGTCGCCGGGTCGATCCTGTTCGGGATCGGCGCCGCCCCGGACCGCGGAATCGTCCAGGCCGAGGAGGGCCGGCAGGCCACGCTGCTGGTTGCGGCGGCGGCGCGGTGGCTGCATTACGGCAGCCTGCTGGCCGCCGTGGGCGGCGGTCTGTTCCTGGCCCTGGTGCTGGACGGGTGGAGCCCGGTCGGCCGGCGGCTGAAGCCCGGCCTGTGCCTGGGCGTCGGAATCGCCGCCCTGGCGGCTGTGCTGAACGTCGGGCTGGCCGGGGCCGTGCTGGAAGGGGCGCCGCTGTCGGGGCTGATCGGTGCCTCCGTGTGGAAAACCGGCGTGGCGAGCAGCACGGGCGCCAGCGCCGCGCTGGCTCTGCTGGGCCTGGTCGCCGCCGCGCTGGGCCTGGCGCTGGAGGAGCGCGGGCGTGCCGGTGCCGTGCTGCTGCTGGCCGGGGCGGCGGGGGCGGCGCTGGCGCTGACCGCCACCGGCCACGCGCCAACGGCGGAGCCGCGCTGGCTGAGCGCGCCTCTGGTCGCGCTGCACACGCTGGGCGTGGCCTTCTGGATCGGGTCCTTCTGGCCGCTGGCGGTCGTGCTGCGAACCGAGCCGGCGGCGGAGGCCGCGCGGATCGTCCGCCGTTTCTCCGGCCTGGCAATGGCCGCGGTGGCCGTGCTGGTGCTCGCCGGCGCGGTGTTGAGCGTGCTCCAGTTGGCGGAGCCGCGCGCCATCGTCGACACCCCCTACGGCCAGATCTGGCTGGGCAAGATGGTCTGCGTGCTGGTGATGCTGGTGCTGGCCGCGGTGAACCGGCTGAGGCTGACGCCGGATTTGGCGCCGGGTTTGGAGGCCGCCGGCCCGGCCGCCGCGGCGCGGCTGCGCGGCAGCCTGTTCACGGAGATGGTGGCGGCGGCGCTGGTCCTGCTGTTCACCGCCGGGCTGGGAACGACCCCGCCGCCGCGCACGCGGGGTGAGGTCGCGGAGGCTGAATCCACCGGTTTTTCAACCGTGGTCACGGTGAAGGGGCGCCCGGCGCTGATCACCGTGACGCCGGCCCGGCCGGGGCCGAACCGCCTCGCCGTCCAGATAGAACAGGCGGACGGCACGCCGCTGGACGCGCAGGAGGTCTCCGCCGAACTCGCCCTGCCCTCGGCCGGGATCGAGCCGATCAGCCGAGTCCTGGGGAAAGCTGGGCCGGGGATTTACGCGGCGGACGGCGTGGAACTGCCACTGGCGGGCGAGTGGGCCGTGCGGGTGGACGCGCTGGTCAGCGATTTCGAAAAGGCGCTGTACCGGACGGAGGTGACGGTGCGGTGAGGTGGGGTGGGGGGTGGTCGCGTTGGGCCCCCACCCTAACCCTCCCCCACCTTCGGCGAGGGAGGGGACTGCCGCCGCTCTGCGACTAAAGCCCCTCCCCCCGCGAAGTGGGGGGAGGTTGGGAGGGGGGCCCAACGCAACCACTCCCCCAACACCCCCCTACTCCGGCAACACCACCGCGTCGTCCGCGCGGAAGGCGACGCGGGCGGGTTGGCCGGGGGTGAAGGGGGGCTCCGTGCCCACATGCGGGATCTGGACGGTGATGTCGCCCTCCAGGAAGGCGTTGATGAAGGCGCCTTCAAAGTCGCGGTGGGTGACGCGCGACTCCAGCACATTCTCCGCGCCCGTCCCGGCGGCGACCCGCTCCGGGCGGACGAACAGGGTGGCGCGGTCGCCGGGCCGGAGGTTGCGCGGGTTGCGGCCGACCAACCGGCCGTGGGGGGTGTCGAGCGCCGCGCGGTTACCGTCGGCGTCGGCCACCGTGCCGGTGAAGCGGTTGCTCTCCCCCACGAAGGAGGCGACGAAGGCCGTTTCCGGATGGTCGTAGACGCTGCGGCCGTCGCCCACCTGCTCCAGCACGCCCTTCGACATCACGCCGATGCGGTCGGACATGGTCAGGGCCTCGCCCTGGTCGTGGGTGATGTAGATGAAGGTGACGCCGGTGCGCTTCTGGAGGTCGCGCAGCTCCGCCCGCATGTGCTGGCGCAGCTTCAGGTCCAGCGCCGACAGCGGCTCGTCGAGCAGGAGCACGGCGGGCTCCACGGCCAGCGCGCGGGCGATGGCGATGCGCTGGCGCTGGCCGCCGGACAGTTCCGTCACCTTCTTGTCCGCCGTCTCCGGCAGGGCCACGAGGTCGAGGAGCTGCTGAACGCGCTTCTTGCGGTCGGCGGCGGGAATGCCGCGCACCTCCAGCCCGAAGCCGATGTTCTCCGCCACCGTCATCAGCGGGAACAGGGCGAGGTTCTGGAAGATCAGCGCGGTCGGGCGCTTGTTCGGGCCGATGCCGCGCATGTCGCGCCCGCCGATGCGGATCGCACCCTCCGTCGGCTCCATGAAGCCGGAGATCATGCGCAGGATCGTGGTCTTCCCGCAGCCGGACGGCCCCAGGAAGCTGAAGAACTCCCCGGCGCGGATGCCCAGGGAGACGTTGCGGACCGCGGTGACCGCGCCGAACCGCATGGTGACGGAGTCGAGCTGGACGTCCTGGCTCATGCCTGTCTCGAAATGCCCTCAAAGCTCCCTCCCCCGCCCCGGGGGAGGGTTGGGGTGGGGGTCGACCGAGGATCAAGGCGCTGATCCTTGTGCGACCCTCACCCGACGCCTGCGGCGTCACCCTCTCCCGGGACGGGAGAGGGTTGTTCGGCGTCACGCCGCCAGGAAGCGGTCCTGGTATTCGTTGCGGATGGAGACGTACCAGGCTTCCTGGATCGGCCACCACCACAGCTTCTGCAGCGCGTCGCCTGGGTAGGCGTCGGCGAAGAACTGCTTGTTGAGGTCGGTCAGGTGCGCCTCCGCCCCCACGGCGGTGCTGGAGATGCCGGAGTTGTTGGTGTAGAGCGCGCCGGCCTGCGGCGTGTAGAACCAGTTGATCCAGGCGTAGGCCTGCTCCAGGTTCTCCGCCTTCTTCGGGATGGCGAAGCCTTCCATCCAGGCGAGCGCGCCTTCCTTCGGCGCGATGAAGCGGACCGGCAGGCCTTCCTTGCGCAGCGCCACGGCCGTGCTGTCCCAGGTCTGGCCGATGACGCAGCCGTTGGTGCGGAAGGCGCCCTGGGCCTCGTTCTCGTTCGACCAGAACTGGCCGACCGCCTTCTTGTTCGCGGTCGCCACCTTCAGGATCGCGTCGAAGTTGGCGCGGGCCTTCGCCTCGTCCTTGAACTGCTCCCGGATGGGGTGGGGCAGCTTGCCCTGGCCTTCCAGCCACAGGCCGATGCCGATCAGCGAGGAGTGGCCGCGCACGGTGGCCTTGCCGGCGAATTCCGGCTTCCAGATGTCGCCGTAGCTGGCGGTGCCGTAGGCCAGCGGGGCCTTGTTCATGTCGTAGGCGATCGCCTCCGTCCCCCAGTCGGCCGGGGCGAAGTAGCGCTTGCCGCCGACCACGCCGCCCATGCCGGCGGAGCCCTCGACCGAGGACTTCAGGCAGCCGTCCCACTTGACCTTCGATTCGTCCAGCGGCTGCACGAGGTCGAACTCGACGTAGTTCGGCACGCGGTCCACCGTCGGGTGGATGATGTCGAAGCCGGCGCCGCCCGTGGCCTTCAGCTGGTTCAGCAGCTCGTCGTTGGTGCCGTATTCGGTCAGCGTCGCCTTGACGCCGGTCTTCTTCTCGAAGTCAGCCAGCATGTCCGGGCTGATGTAGCCGGCCCAGGAGAAGATCTTCAGCGACCCCGACGCGGCGCGGCCCTCGCGCAGGATGAAGGGACCGACCGACGCGACGCCCGCGGCGGCGGCGGCGCCTTGCAGCAGCAGGCGGCGGGTGAAGCCCTTGGCGGCGCGCTGGGTGGCGGCGCTCGACCGGATTTCCTTGCTTGTATTTTCCTTGCCTTCGGCCATGGCTCCCTCACTCCCTTTTCTTGTCCGGAGGGCAACTGTGCCGCGATCTTCGGCGGGCGTCCATGGCTCAAGCGGGAGCGGAGCCAAACTTCATCGTGCTGTAACGGGAGGTTGGGCCAAGTGGGTGTCTACATGACGTAGAAGCGCGCCTTCACCACCACGCCGCCGGTGCCGCAGACCACCGTGCGGTTGCGGCCGCTGTTCTTGGCGAAGTAGAGCGACTCGTCGGCGCGGGCCAGCAGGTCGGCGACCGACTCGGTGCCCTGCGCCGGGCACATGCCGATGCTGACGGTGAAGGAGAAGGGCACGCCCTCCGCCGTCGTCACCATCAGGTTGGAGGTCGCCAGCCGCACCTCCTCCGCCTTGGCTATGGCCGACTCTACGTCGCCGGCGGGCAGGACCATGCAGAACTCCTCCCCGCCCATGCGGCCGACGAAGCCGCCGGGCGGCACGTGGGCCGCGCAGGTCTCGGCGAAGCGCTTCAGCGCGAGGTCGCCGTTGGAATGGCCGTGGGTGTCGTTGATCGCCTTGAAATGGTCGATGTCGAAAAGCGCGATGGAGAAGGGGGAGCCGTCGTCACGGGCCAGGCGGTAGTCCTGCTCCAGCCGCTCCATGAAGCGGCGGCGGTTCAGCACGCCGGTCAGGTAGTCGGTGTTCAGCATCTCCGCCATCACCCGGTGGGTGCGGGTGATGCGCTCCCCCGCGCGCACGCGGGCGCGCAGCATGGGCATGTCGATGGGCTTGGTCAGGAACTCGTCCGCACCCGCGTCGAACGCCTCGATCCGGCGCTGGATGTCGTCGTCGGCGGTCATCAGGATGCAGAAGGTGCGGTGCTGGTCGTCCTCCGCCCGGATCAGCCAGCACAGCTCCAACCCGTCCATGCGCGGCATTTCCAGGTCGGTGATCAGGATGTGGATGTCGTTGCGGTGGTAGAGATCCAACGCCTCCTGGCCGTCGCGCGCGACCAGGACATGGTAGCCGGAGGCTTCGAGGTGGTCCTTCAGGATCTTCCGGACAACCGCGGAGTCATCGGCGATGAGGACGTTCGTCTCCATGGTTGCGTGAAAACCCCCGGGCCATCAACCGCTGCACCGGGTGTTTACCGCGAATTTGGCTAAAGTCCTACGCTTTTCGGCGGAGGCGGGTTGTGGAAGCCCGGGAGACGCTCAGCTTTCCAGCATGCGGCGCAGCAGTTCCACGTCCTCCGCGAAGGCGGGGTCGGTGGTCCGCAGCTCCTCCACCTTCTTCACGGCGTGCATGACGGTGGTGTGGTCGCGGCCGCCGAACTTGCGCCCGATCTCCGGCAAGGAGCGGGCGGTCAGCTGCTTGGCGAGGTACATGGCGACCTGCCGCGGCCGGGCGACGGCGCGGGCGCGGCGGGCCGAATGCATGTCGGCGACGCGGATGTTGAAGTGCTCCGCCACGCGCTTCTGGATCTCGTCGATGGTGACGCGGCGGTCGTTGGCGCGCAGCAGGTCGTGCAGCACCTCCTGCGTCGATTCCAGCGAGATGGCGCGGCCGACCAGCTCCGCGTGCGCGACGATGCGGTTCAGCGCCCCTTCCAGCTCGCGCACGTTGGAGGTGATCTTGTGCGCCAGGAACTCCAGCACCTTCAGCGGGATGGCCGCGTTCAGCGCGTCCGCCTTGGCCTGGAGGATGCCGAGCCGCAGCTCGTAGGTGGTTGGGTGGATGTCCGCCACGAGGCCCCAGCCGAGGCGGGAGCGCAGCCGCTCCTCCATGCCTTCCAGGTCCGACGGGCTCTTGTCGGCGGAGATGATGACCTGCCGGTTCTGGTCGACCAGCGCGTTGAAGGTGTGGAAGAACTCTTCCTGGGTGCTGTCCTTGCCGCTGATGAACTGGACGTCGTCGATCATCAGCACGTCCACCGAGCGGAACTGCTGCTTGAAGGCCATGGTGTCCTTGAAGCGCAGCGCCCGGATGAACTGGTACATGAACTTTTCTGCCGACAGGTAGATCACCTTGCGGTTCGGGTCGTTGCGGCGGATCTGCCAGGCGATGGCGTGCATCAGGTGGGTCTTGCCGAGCCCGACCCCGCCGTAGAGGAACAGCGGGTTGAAGGTGACCGAGGTCGCGTCGGCGACCCGGCGGGCGGCGGCGTGGGCCAGCTCGTTCGGCTTGCCCACCACGAAATTCTCAAACGTGAAGCGCGGGTCGAGCGGCGCGGAGATGTCCGTGCGGTCCTCCAGCACCGAGGCGACCGCCGTCGGCGACTCGTCGGAGAAGGCCGGCGACGGCGGGGCCGCCCCATAGGACCCGCTGGTGTAGGAGTTCGGCTGAACCAGGGCGGAGCTGAGCCGCGCCGGGGCGGGCGCCGCGTCGTTCCCCTCAATGTCCTCGCCATCGTCGTCCGCCGCGAGCGCGGCCGGCGCGTTGGCCGCGGCCACCACGACGTCGATGGACTGGACCTCCGGATTCTCGCCGGACCACAGGTTGCGGATGCGGTCGGCGTAGTGGGTCAGCACCCAGTCGCGCATGAAGCGCGTGGGCACCACGATGCGGACCTCGCCACCCCGGATGCCAGCGAAGGAGAGCGGCTGCAGCCAGCTGCGGTAGGCGATCTCGCCCACCTCGTCCTTGAGGCGGCCCCGGATGCGGGCCCACTGTTGATCCAACGACGCGCCGACCGACATGCTTTCCCTACCCCGCTCCTTTCCCCCGGACGGCCACCGCCGTCACGGCCACTGGTCGAACGGGGCCAAGCCAACCGTCGGACCCCCGCTTCCAAGCCACGATCGCTTGGCCCCAGTCGCCGGGCCCCACATTGCGGGCCAAGGCTGAAACCAACACACCCGAAACCCAAACGCCCATCAAGCGAAGACGAAACCGCTCCCCATCCGCGCCGTTGGCGCGTGTCATCCGCGCCACACGTGTCATATGCGCAACAGTCGGACCGGAATATCGGACCTGTCCGTCTCCGCAAGCCTCTGCGCGCAAGCCCCCTGGCAAGCCACAGAGCACGCCCCTGGGCACGCCTTGGGACGGAGCACCCGCCCGCGGCGCCGGTTTTCCGGCGCTCGTTTCCCCGAACCCTTCCGGCCGTTCCTTAAGGTAAGCTCCGCCGTACGGATTGTTCCTCTCCGGAAGACTCCAACGGTGGATGCCTCCTAACTGGACGGCAACACTATCCCTTCGGCGAAACCCGGAGGTCCGCCTTCCCAACGCCAAGTTTTAAGAAGAGGGCCGCTGTTGAAACGCCGGTTGACTCGCGGTCGACTCAGCGCCTTGCGGCATCGAACGTCTCCGTTCCTTGATGGACGGCAAAAGACTTTGCGATCGGCATCACCTCGCCATCCCCGACGGATCGAAAGTCTAATCAGACTCCCCATCCGAGGCAATGGGACAGAAAGCGAACGGTCCAAAATGCCACAATCGTTCGAGCAACAACCGCCGTTCGAACAATAACCCATGAATCGTCACCCAATGATTCCTGGCCAGTTCTGCCGGAAATCCGGGTGTAATTCATGGATTGCAGGCTCTGAAAACGCAAAAAGCCGCGCCCATACCTGGTGCGCGGCTTAATGACGCTGAGAGTACTCAGAGAGCCTTGATGCGGGCCGACAGGCGCGACAGCTTGCGCGACACCGTGTTCTTGTGCAGAACGCCCTTGGAGGCGCCGCGCATCAGTTCCGGCTGGGCGGCCTTGAAGGCCTCCGCGGCCTCAGCCTTGTTGCCGGTCTCGATCGCCGATTCGACCTTCTTCACGAAGGTGCGGATGCGGCTCACGCGGTTACGGTTGATCTCCGTACGACGCGCGGTTTGACGAATGCGCTTTTCAGCAGACTTATGATTGGCCATGAAAACCCTACTCCGGACGACACGCCTGTCCCAGTGCGAGGGGGCCTTATACGCTCCACCCGAATGAGAGTCAAGGCGCGCACCGACACTGTTTTCGCCCAAATGAAACGAGGCGAGATCTTGGTGGTGACATGCCCCTCCCCCGCTATATGCGGGGGAGGATGCGGCTCTAATCAGCGATGCTTCCAGTCCGGCTGGCGCTTCTCGGCGAAGGCGGCCATGCCTTCCTTCTGGTCTTCGGTGGCGAAGGTGGAGTGGAAGAGTCGCCGTTCGACCTTCACGCCCTCGGACAGCGTCGTCTCGTAAGCGGCGTTGACGGCGTCCTTGGCCATCATGACGACCGGGCGCGAGAGCTTGGCGATCTTTTCGGCGACGCGGACGGCCTCGTCCACCAGGTCGGCGGCCGGGATGACGCGGCTGACGAGGCCGGCGCGCTCGGCTTCCGCGGCGTCCATCAGGCGGCCGGTCAGGCACATCTCCATGGCCTTGGACTTGCCGACGAAGCGGGTCAGGCGCTGCGTGCCGCCGGCGCCGGGGATGGTGCCGATGGTGATCTCCGGCTGGCCGAACTTGGCGGTGTCCGCGGCCAGGATGAAGTCGGCCATCATGGCCAGCTCGCAGCCGCCGCCCAGCGCGTAGCCGGCGACCGCGGCGATGGTCGGCTTGCGGGTCTTGGCCAGCCGTTCCCACTTCGCGGTGATGAAGTTGGACTTGTAGACGTCCATGTAGGAGAAGCCCTGCATCTCCTTGATGTCGGCGCCGGCGGCGAAGGCCTTTTCCGACCCGGTCACCACGATGGCGCCGATGGCGTCGTCCGCCTCCAGCGCGTCGAGCGCCTGGCCCAGTTCGGTTACCAGCTGGTCGGACAGGGCGTTCAGCGCCTTCGGCCGGTTCAGCGTGATCAGCCCGACGGGGCCGCGGGTCTCCACGAGGATCGTTTCGTACGGCATGTTGCAGCTTGCTCCCGGTGTGTCTGCCCCTCCCGAACGGGGGCGTTATGATTGGTGTAGGTTGGGGTTCAGTGCGGCATCAGCGAGAAGCGCACGGTCGTGACGCCGGCCCGGCTTGATGCCTGGGCCTGGGCCGCGCCCGGTTCGACGAACTCCAGACGCAGTTCCTCCCCGTCGCGCAGGAAGCGCGTGCCGGCCGCCGCAGCCTGGGGGGCGGCTTTCCAGCCGAGCTGCGGCATGGTCTGGTTGTAGAAGGCCAGCACCGCCTTGCGGTCCACGCGCCCGGCCATCACCGATTGGGCGATGCGCCCGCCCGGCTTGTCGAAGACCAGCGGCTCCTCCTCCGCGGGGGCGAGGCCCGGCATCACCGGCACGTCGCCCATCCCTGTGAGGAAACGAGGGGATTCGGAAGCCCAGGCGGGCAGCGGATGTCCGGCCAGGCCCGCGATGGCGGGGCCGGCGAGGAGGAAGGCGGCGAGCGCCGCCCGGGCGGTGGCCGATGGAGCCGTCATGGACTCCACGTATATCAGCGCTGGCGCTGCGGACAATAGAAAGTCGAGCGCCCGGCCTGCACGATCCGCTGGATTCCGCCGGTCCTGGCCACATCGCACGTGCAGCCCGGGCAGGGCTGGCCCTCGCGGTCGTAGACCGAGAACTGGTGCTGGAAATAGCCCAGCTCCCCCGACGCCTGCCGGTAGTCGCGCAAGGAGGAGCCGCCGGCCGCGATGGCGCGGCCCAGCACCTCGCGGATGGCCGTCGCCAGCCGGTCCGCCTTGGCGCCGGTGACGGTGGCGGCGATGCGCGTCGGGCTGATCCGGCTGAGGAACAGCGCTTCCGACACATAGATGTTGCCGAGCCCCGCAACGACCGTCTGGTCGAGCAGTGCCGCCTTGATGCTGGTCATCCGGCCGGCCAGCCGTTCGGCCAGCACCGGGCCGGAGAACTCGTTGCCCAGCGGCTCCGGCCCCAGGCTGCGCAGCAACGGGTGCCCGGCCAGCGTTTCCGCCGTGGCGAGGTCCATCAGGCCGAAGCGGCGGGCGTCGTTGAAGGTGACCACCGTGCCGGCGTCGGTTTCCAGCACCACATGGTCGTGCGCGCCGTATTCGGCCGGCCGTTCCGGCGTGATGATCATCCGCCCGGACATGCCGAGATGGGCGATCAGCACCGTGCCGTCGTCCAGATGGACCAGGATGTATTTGGCGCGCCGGCGCACCGACTCGACGCGGCGGCCGGTCAGCCGCGCGCAGAAGTCCGGCGGGAACGGAAAGCGCAGGTTCGGCCGGCGCTGGAGCACCTGGACGAGCACCCGCCCTTCCAGATGGGGGGCGAGGCCGCGGCAGACGGTTTCGACTTCGGGAAGCTCGGGCATGGTCCGCAAGTGTGGGGAGGGTGAGGGGGTGACGCAAGTGGGGTGGGGTGTGGGGGTGGATGGGAAGTGGTTGAAGTTGGGCCCCCACCCTAACCCTCCCCCACTTCGCGGGGGAGGGGATTGCTCCTCCCCCCGTCGAAGATGGGGGGAGGTTGGGAGGGGGGCCCAGTGCGACCACTCTCCCGCCCCTCCCCACCCACTTGACACACGCCACCCGCCACTTGACACAATCGCTCCGTCACAGCGTCAAGCACGGCGCCCCAATCGCCCGCCGCCGGCTGGCGGAACAGGGTGGCGGAGGGGTACCAGGGGGAGTCCGGGCGGTCGCGCAGCCAGCGCCAGTCGGCGGCGTGGCCCAGCAGGACCCAGGCGGGGTGGCCCAGCGCGCCGGCCATGTGGGCGGTCACGTTGTCGATGGTGACCACCAGATCGGTGGCGGCGATCCGCGCGGCGAGGCCGTCCAGGTCGTCGCGCAGGTCGAGGCCTGGGGGGATGGCGATGTCGATGCCCTCCGCCGCCAGCGCCGCCACTTCGCCCGCCCAGTCGCCGTATTGCAGAACGACCATGCGCGCGCCGGCCGCATGCAGCGCCCGCGCCAGATCGGGCAGCGGAATGTTCCGGCTGCGGCCCCATTTCGGGTTGGTGGTGTGCCAGGCGATGCCGACCAGCGGCTTGCCCCTCTTGTCCGCTGGCCCGTCCGCGGCCCGCATCGCGGCCGTGCGTGCCGGATCCGCAACGAGGTAAGGATGCAGGCGCCGGAAGTCCGCGGCGTCGCGCAGCAGCAGGCGCGGCAGGCTGCCGGACGGGATTTGCGCGGCGATGTCCGGGGACGACAGGCGCGGGTCCGGCGGGGTGGTGCGCGCAACGACCTCCACCGCCGGCAGGGACCGGGCGAGCAGCGGGGCCAGACGCGCGTCGCACTCCAGCCGGCAGCGCACGCCGGCTTGCGTCAACAGGGGCAGCAGGGCGGCGAATTGCAGCTCGTCGCCGACGCCCTGCTCCCCCCAGACGAGCAGGCGCCCCTCCCCCAGCGGCTCGCCGGTCCAGGCGGGTTGCGGGAAGCGCGGCGGCTGGCCCGGCGCCTGAACCGCCCAACGGTCCTCCCAGGCGTCCCAGCCTTCGGCGAAGCGGCCCAGCGTCAGCAGGGCGGTGGCGCGCGCCAGCCGGGCGTCGGCCAGGTCGGGCGTCACGGCCAGCGCGGCGTCGGCCTGCTCCAGCGCCTCGGCCGGGCGGCCGGCGAGCATCAGGGCGTCGCCGAGGTTGTTCCGGATGGCGGACGAGGCCGGTTGCAGCGTGGCCGCGATCCGCAGCGCCGCCAGCGCGCCGTCCGCGGCGCCTTGGCCCTTCAGGACGCTGGCGCGGTTGTTCCACAGCTCCGCCCCCGCAGGGTCCAGGGCCAGCCCGCGTTCGTAGGCGTGATGCGCCCCGGCGAGACGACCGGCGACCTTGTGCCGGGTGCCGAGTCGGTCCCACAGGCTGGGCCGCGCCGGGTCGAGGCGCAGCGCGCGCCGCAGCGCCTGCTCCCCCGCCTCTCCCGGTTCGACGCCGAGCCGTTCGGCCAGGTCGCGCAGCAGCGCCGGGTCGCCGGGCGCCAGCAGGGCGGCGCGGCGCAGCTCGGCCAGCGCCGGCGCCGACTGCCCAAGCCAGTCCAGCGCCTGGGCGAGGTTGACGCGCAGGTCGGGGTCGAGCGGCTGGAGGTCGATGGCCGCGCGCAACGCCCGCTCCGCAAGGTCCGGCCGGGCGCCGTCCTTCAGCCGGCGCAGCGCGAAGCCGTTGAGCGGAACGACCCGCGTGGGATCGAGCCGCGCCGCGCGGATCAGGCAATCGGTGGCCGGCTCGACGCGGCCGAGCGCCTCCAGCAGGGTGCCGAGGTTGCTGTGGTAGTCGGGGACGGTCCCGTCGCCCTCGATCGCCCGCTCGATCAGGGCGCAGGCCTCCTCCAGCCGTTCCCCTTGCGCGAGCAGGAGGCCGCGCAGGTGCAGGGCCGGCGGGTGGCCGGGGACGGCGTCGAGGATGCGCTGGTACAGGGCGTCGGCCTCGGCCAGGCGCCCGGCCTGCTGGTGGTCGAAGGCGATGAGCAGAGCCTCCTGGACCGTCGCCATTCCCCTCCCCGCTTCCCTCGTCGCTGTGGGCCGATCCCCGGCGGGAACCCTGGCGAAGCCGGGCGCGGGGGTCAAGCCCGCGAAAAAAGCGCGTTTTGCCGCCCTGTCACGGTCACGCCCCGGCTGGCGCGCGCTCAGGCGCCGCGCTATGTTGCGCGCCATGACCGATCCGCACACCCCTCCCGACCCGAAGAATGCTTCCGCAAACGCTTCCACCCCCGCTTCCTCCCCTGGGGTGGGGCCGGAAGGGAACTGGTTCGGGTACAAGCCCGTGGACCCGGACGCCAAGTCCGGCCTGGTCCGCGCCGTGTTCGACAGCGTGGCCGGCCGTTACGACCTGATGAACGACCTGATGTCGGGCGGCATCCATCGGCTGTGGAAGGACACGCTGATGGAGATGGTCGCGCCGAAGGCCGACATGACGCTGCTGGACGTGGCGGGCGGCACCGGCGACATCGCCTTCCGCTTCCTGCAACGGGGCGGCGGGCGGGCCGTGGTGTGCGACATCACCGAGTCGATGGTCCGGGTCGGGCGCGACCGCTCCTTCGACCGCGGCATCCTGGCCGGCGTGGACTGGACGGTGGGCGACGCGGAAAAGCTGCCCATCGCCTCCCGATCGGTGGATGCCTACACCATTGCGTTCGGCCTGCGGAACGTTACGCGCATCGACGCCGCGCTTTCCGAGGCGCGTCGCGTGTTGAAGCCCGGCGGAAAGTTCTTCTGCCTGGAGTTCAGCCACGTGGTCCTGCCGGTGTTGCGCGAGGTCTACGACCTCTATTCCTTCAACGTCCTGCCCAAGCTCGGCCGCATGGTGGCCGGCGACGAGGACAGCTACCGCTATCTGGTGGAGAGCATCCGCCGCTTCCCCGAGCAGCAGGCGCTGGTCAAGCGGATCGAGGCGGCCGGCTTCGGCGCCGTGCGCGTGCGCAACCTGACGGGCGGCATCGCCGCGATCCATTCCGGCTGGCGGATCTGACCGGTGTTCCGGACCGTCCGCAACCTCGTCCGCCTGTTCGGCATCGCCCGCACGGTGGCCCGCTACAACGCGCTGCCGGAGACGCTGTCGGACCATTCGCCCGGCATCGCGATGTTCTGGCGCTGGGTCGGCAACCGGAAGGAACCGGGCCGCGTCGGCCAGCGCCTCGCCCGCGCGCTGGCGGAGCTGGGGCCGACCTACATCAAGCTGGGGCAGCTGCTCTCCACCCGCTCCGACCTGGTGGGGGAGCGGACGGCGCTTGACCTGGCGGAGCTGCAGGACAAGCTGCCGCCCTTCCCCGGCGCCAAGGCCCGCGCCATCGTGGAGGAGGAGCTGGGCGCCCCCATCGCGGCGCTGTTCCAGAGCTTCGACGAGACGCCGGTCGCCGCGGCCTCCATCGCGCAGGTGCACTTCGCGGTGACCGCCGACGGGCGCGAGGTGGCCGTGAAGGTGCTGCGGCCGGGCATCGAGCACGCCTTCGAGCGGGACATCGACCTGTTCTACTGGCTGGCCGAGCTGGCCGTCCTGGTCATGCCCAAGCTGAAGCGGCTGCGCCCGCGCGAGGTGGTGGACACCTTCGCCCGCACCTCCCGCCTGGAGATGGAGCTGCGGATGGAAGCCGCGGCGGCGTCGGAGCTGGCCGCCAACTTCAAGGGCGACCCGACCTTCAACGTGCCGGCCATCGACTGGGACCGCACCGCGCGGCGCGTCCTGACGCTGGAGCGCATCCGCGGCGTCAAGGTGGACGAGTACGACCGGCTGGAGGCGATGGGCTTCGACCGGGACGAGATCCTGGCCAAGGCGTCGGCCAGCTTCTTCAACCAGGTGTTCCGCGACGGCTTCTTCCACGCCGACCTGCACCCCGGCAACCTGTTCGTGGACGAGAACGGCAACATCGCCGCCGTCGATTTCGGCATCATGGGCCGGCTGGACCGGGCGACGCGGACCTACCTCGCCGACATGCTCATCGGCTTCCTGACTGGCGACTACCGCCGCGTGGCGCAGGTTCATTTCGACGCCGGATACGTCCCGCGCCACCAGTCGATCGAGGTCTTCACCCAGGCCTGCCGCGCCATCGGCGAGCCGTTGCAGAACAAGCCGCTGAACGAGATCTCCGTCGGGCGGCTGCTGGCGCAGCTGTTTGCGGTGACGGAACAGTTCGAGATGGAAACGCAGCCGCAGCTGCTGCTCCTCCAGAAGAGCATGCTGACCGCGGAGGGCGTGGGCCGCATCCTGAACCCCAAGATCAACATGTGGGAGCTGGCGCGCCCGCTGATCGAGGAGTGGATGCGCGAGAACCGCGGGCCGGAGGCGCAGATCCTCGACGACCTGGAGGCCGCCGTGGTGACCATCCGCCGCCTGCCGCACCTGGTGCGCCGGGCCGAGGAGGCCGCCACCCAGATCGCCGACGGGGGCTTGCGCCTGCACCCGAACTCCATCCTCTTCATGCTTGAACGCTGGGTGGAGCGGCGGCTGAGCGAGCGCATCGCGATCTGGGCGATCCTCGCGCTGCTGGCGGTCATCGCGGTGGAGCTGCTGTAGGCATTGGCCAAAATCGGAGGGGGTGCGACCGCTCGCCCCTCCCCCCTTGGGCGCGCTTGACCGGACGTTGCGGGAGCCGGACACTGAATGGTGTCGCAACCGGAAGCGGAGGCTGCCCATGGCCCGCGACGAATTCCAGGCGCTCCTCACCTACGTCCAGACCGACCAGCTTCACCCGCACCGCCCGCACAGCGGCGCGCTGGAGAAGCCGCCCCCCGTCGTCACCATCGCGCGCGACCACGGCGCGGGCGGCGACGTCATCGCGCCGAAGGTGGCGGCGGCGCTGGAGGTCCCCTGCTTCGACAAGGAAATTCTCGACGCCGTGGTGGCGGCGGCCAAGTCCGACCCCGCCCTGATGCGGCAGCTGGACGAAAAGCTGCCGGAGCGCGCCGGCATGTTCCTCTACGCCAGCCTGATGGGGCTGCACGACCCGCTGTCGGAGTACCAGCAGCTGCTGACCCGCGTGGTCAACGGCATCGCCTTCCGCGGCGGCGTGATCGTCGGGCGCGGCGCGCACCTGCTGCTGCGCGGGGCGCGGTGTTTCCGCGTGCGGATCGTCGGCTCCGACGAGGTCTGCGCCCGGCGGCTGGCCGGCGGCGACGCGGACAAGGTGGAGGCGATGCTGGCCGAGCTGCGCAAGGTCAACACCACCCGCGCCAAGTTCTTCAAGGAGACCTTCAAGGTCACCAACAACGACCCGCTGCAATACGACCTGATCGTCAACACCGACCACTTCGTCAGCCTGGACGCCGTGGCCGACCTGATCGTGCAGGGCTACCGGGCGCATGGGGAGCAGAGGTAAGGATTCTCGGGGGTGTGCTCCGTTTTCACGGATTGCGCGGATTTTTACACGGATTTCATGGATGATTTTGCTTGCTGATCGCCGGCTTTCTCGAATGGCCCGAGCGTCGGCACGCCAAATCAAAAAATCCCGAAAATCCGCGCCCAAATCCGCGAAATCCGTGAAGAATGAGCAGTTTCCTCACCGCTCCTCCACCCACCACGACTCGATGAGCGGGCCGTACAAAGGCGTCACCGCCGGGCGTTTCAGGCGGGACCAGCGGGCCATGCGGTCCACCGGGCTGTGGAACAGCGGCACCATGTAGTGCCCCCACAGCAGCACGCGGTCGAGCGCGCGGACGCGGGCGACGAGGTCGTCGCGGGTGCGGGCCTCGGCGATGGAGGCGGCGATGGCGTCCACCACCGGGTCGCGGATGCCGGCGAGGTTGCGGCTGCCGGGCTGGTCCGCGGCGGCCGAGCCATAGTAGTAGAGCTGCTCGTTGCCCGGCGAGAGGGTGGACACCCACCAGCGCACGGTCATGTCGAAATCGAAATTGTCCAGCCGCGCCTGGTACTGCGCGTTGTCCACCGCCCGCACCGACGCGGCGATGCCCAGCCGTTCCAGGGAGCGGGCGAACTCCAGCGCCACCCGCTCGTCGGCGGGGGTGCCCAGCAGGATCTCGAAGGCGAAGGGCTGGCCCGCCGCGTTCACCAGCCGCCCGTCGCGGACGCGCCAGCCCGCCTCCCCCAGCAGCCGCAGGGCCTCGCGCAGGTTGGCGCGGGCGCCGGCCGGGCCGGTCCCATCGCTCTGCGGCAGGGCGAAGGGCTGGGTGAAGAGCGACGGCGGCAGCCGGTCGCGGAAGGGCTCCAGGACGGCGAGTTCGCGGCCGGATGGCACCCCCACCGCCGCCAGTTCGGAGTTGGGATAGTGGCTCGCCGTGCGGAGCAGCGCGCCGTGGAACAGCGTCTTGCCGATCCAGGCGAAGTCGGTGGCGAGGCCCAGCGCTTGCCGGACGCGGACGTCCTGGAACAGCGGCCGGCGCGTGTTGAAGATCAGGCCGCGGGCGAACTCCGGCCGGTGGTGCGGCAGTTCCTCCAGGACGATGCGGCCGTCGCGCAGGGCCGGGCCGTCGTAGCCGGTGGCCCATTTGCCGGGGTCCGACTCGCGCCGCACGTCGCCCTCCCCCGCCTTGAAGGCCTCCAGCGCCACGGTGTCGTCGCGGTAATAGGTGAAATCCAGGGCGTCGACGTTGAACAGCCCGCGCCGGGTCGGCAGGTCGCGGCCCCAATAGTCGCGCACCCGCTCGTACACGATGCGCCGGCCGGCATCGACCAGGGCCACGCGGTAGGGGCCGCTGCCCATGGGCGGGTCCAGCGTCGTCCGCTCGAACTCCTTGCCCGCCCACCAGGCCTTCGAATGGATCGGCATCAGCCCCATCAGCAGCGGCATCTCGCGGTCGAGCGTGCCGTCGGGGTTGGGGGAAAAGGTGAAGCGCACGGTGCGGTCGTCCGGAGCCTCGGCGGTTGCGACCTTGGCGTAGAACTGGCGGCGGTTGGGCGTGCCGTGGACCCGCTGCACCTCCAGGGAAAAGAGAACGTCGGCGGCCGTCACCGGCGTGCCGTCGTGCCAGCGCGCGGCCGGGTTCAGGTGGAAGGTGGCCGCGCCGCGGTCCTCCGGCACCTCCAGGCTTTCGGCCAGCAGGCCGTAGAGGGAGAATGGCTCGTCCCAGGAGCGGACCAGCATCGTCTCGAACACGAAACCGAGCCCCAGGGCGGGAACCCCCTTCACCACATGCGGGTTCAGGGTGTCGAAGCCGCCGGTGACCGCCTGCCGCAGCACGCCCCCTTTGGGCGCGTCCGGGTTGACGTAGCCGAAATGAGCGAAGCCCGGCGGCAGGGCGAGGTCGCCGTGCATGGCGATCCCGTGCGTGACGATTCCATGATCGGGGTCCGAAGTGGTGTGACCACTCCCCCCAGACACCGTTTCGGCCTGGACCGGCAGGGAGACAATGGCGAGAAAAAGCAGCGAAAGAAGGGTTGGACGCATTCCATGAGGCTCGTCCCTTTGACGCACCCGCGCAAGTGTCTTTGACTTATGCCCGCTTCTGCCTAAACTCCGCGCGCGCGGCGTCGGGAGGTACGGCCGACGTCCTCAATCCAATCCCGCGCATTCCGCTATTGCAGTCGAAGGATAGTTTCCATGGATCTCAGCAAGGTTCCGGTCGGCAAGAACGCCCCGTGGGACGTGAACGTGGTCATCGAGATCCCGTTGCGCGGCGAGCCGGTGAAGTACGAGATCGACAAGGAGTCGGGCGCGATGTTCGTCGACCGCTTCCTGCACACGGCCATGTACTACCCCTGCAACTACGGCTTCATCCCGCACACCCTGTCCGGCGACGGCGACCCGGTGGACGTCTGCGTGGTCGGCCGCCATTCGGTCATCCCGGGCGCCGTCCTGCGCTCGCGCCCGATCGGCGTGCTGTACATGGAGGACGAGGGCGGCGAGGACGAGAAGCTGCTGGCCGTTCCGGTCGACAAGCTGCACCCGTTCTACAGCAACGTGAAGTCCTACAAGGACCTGCCGGAGATCACCACCGAGCAGATCGCCCACTTCTTCCAGCACTACAAGGACCTGGAGAAGGGCAAGTGGGTCAAGATCCTGCGCTGGGGCGACGAGCAGGAAGCCGCCAAGAAGATCCAGGAAGGCATGGAGCGCGCCGCCGCCGCCACCAAGGGCCAGCCGGGCCCCGTCGTCTGATCGGGCTTGGTTTGATCGACTTGTAAAGCAGGACGAGGTTGCATGGACCGGATCCGCGTCGTCGAGGGCGACATCACCCGCCAGACGGTGGACGCCATCGTCAACGCCGCCAACGCCGCCCTGAAGGCCGGCGGCGGCGTTGACGGGGCGATCCACCGCGCCGCGGGGCCGGACCTGCAACGCGAACTGGACGGGATCGGCGGTTGCCCCACGGGCGACTGCCGCCTGTCGCGGGGCTACAACCTGCCCGCCCCGCACATCATCCACTGCGTCGGGCCCGTGTGGCACGGCGGCGGTTCGGACGAGGAACGGCTTCTGGAGAGCTGCTACCGCTCGGCGCTGGCCTTGGCCCGCCGGCACGGGATCCGGACGCTCGCCTTCCCGGCCATCAGCACCGGCATCTACGGCTTCCCCAAGCAACGCGCCGCGGAGATCGCGGTGGCGGTGGTGCGGGATGAGTTGGCGATAGACGACGCGATCGAAGAGGTGCGGTTCGTGGTGTTCGATGCGGAGACGGCGGGGATTTACCGGGCGCTGGTGTAGGGGTTGGATTTTTGCGGGCGAACTGGTTTTACACGGATTTCGCGGATTTGAGCACGGATGATACAGATTTTTGTTTATTGATGTCTTCGTAGGTTGGGTGAAGCGCCAGCGCAACCCAACTCGCCACTCTAAAAGCATGCCGACATGGTGACGTTGGAAAGAGAAATCAGATCTTCTTTTGTGATCTGTTGAGACGCCTTCCCCAAAATGCCGTTACTATTAAGCTCACTCATTCTGTTTTTGCAAAAATTCCGAAAACTCTCGCCACCTGTCGTACTTTGTAATTTCTTGAACTCGGAATTCAAGAGTGCCCTGCTCGGCACAAGGCTTTCCCTAGAAATCCCGAACGTCTCCGACGTGAAGTCGTCGATGATCTCAATGCTGCGTTTGATGTTTGCCCGAATGCTCTCGTCGGAGTCCGGCTGGCAGGCATCGAGAAACACATCCAGAGACAAGACCATCGCCCGCATGCAGAGGATGTGCCCCAGATACGCCTCCCTGTTGGGAGCGTCATAATAAGCAAACGCGTTATTGGCGAAAAGCGCTACCATTATCACAGCCAGCGCGCGCAGCATCGCCCGGTTCACTCCAGTGGGTCCTACGACGCTTCATAAGCGGGCCTATGCGTCGGTGCAATCCGGTGAGACTGCGGCATTTGCGCATTGGCGTTCGGGTTGCAGAAGAAAGCTCCCGCGTTGGGCCCCCCTCCCAACCTCCCCCCACTTCGCGGGGGGAGGGGTTTGGTCACGGAGCGGCGGCAGTTCCCTCCCCTGCCGAAGGTGGGGGAGGGTTAGGGTGGGGGCCCAGTGCGACCACCTTCAGGGTCACTGGCAAACCAAAATCCGTGTCATCCGTGCGGAAATCCGTGAAATCCGTGGAAACCCTGTTGCCCGACAAGGATCGACACCCCGGACGTCACGACAGCGACGCTTCCACCGACGTCGCCGCCTCCTTCAAAATCTCCGCACTCCGCTTCAGCGCAGCCGCTTCCACGGCGGAGAAGTCCGGCATGATGGTGCTCAGCACGCCGGAGCGGCCGACCACGCGCGGCAGGGACAGGGCGACGTCCGGGACGCCCAGCACGTCGTCGTTCAGGACGGAGCAGGTCAGCACCGCCTGTTCGTTGCCGGCGATGGCCGCGACGATGCGGGACAGGCCGCCGCCGATGCCGAAGGCGGTGTGGCCCTTGCCGTCGATGATGCGGTAGGCGGCGCGGCGCACGCCCTCGTCGATGGCGGCGCGGTCCTCCGCCGTCAGCGGGTGGCCGAGCTGGTCGGCGCAGCGGTCCACGGGCACGCCGGCCACGGTGGCGCCGGACCAGAGCAGGACCTCCGAATCGCCGTGCTCCCCCACCACATGGGCGTGCACCGACTTCGGCGTGACGCAGAGCTTCGCCGCCAAGAGCGCGCGGAAGCGCGCGGTGTCCAGCACGGTGCCGGAGCCGATGACGCGCGAGCGCGGCAGGCCGGAGATGCGGGTCGCCACCTGCGTCATCACGTCCACCGGGTTGGTCGCCACCAGCAGGATCGCGTCGGGCGCCGCGGCCAGCGCCGCGGGGATCACCGCGCCGAAGACGGCGGCGTTGCGCTCCAGCAGTTGCAGGCGCGTCTCCCCCGGCCGCTGCGCGACGCCGGCCGACAGCACCACCACGCCCGCCCCGGCCAACTCGCTGTAGGGGCCGTTGCGCACCTGCACCGCGCGGGCGAAGGGCACTGCGTGGGCAATGTCCTGCGCCTGGGCCGCCGCCAGCTTTTCGTTGGCGTCCACCAGCACGACCTCGCTGGCCGAACCGCTCATCACCATGGCGAAGGCGGCGGTGGCCCCCACCGCGCCGGCCCCGACGACACCCACCTTCATGGCACCCGTCCCCCTCTTGCTCGTCCCGCGTGCCCCTTCAGGGTGGGGCCATCCGGTGCCGGACTCAAGGCCCCGCGTGCGGCGCTTGGAGCGGAGGCTCGACAGGGGCGCGACAAAGGGCGCCTGTACAAAGGTAATACCATCGAATATTTTGCAGCGCAGCATGAGCGGCGATCGGTCGCGTTCCCGCCGTTTGATTGCCATACTACCGCTGTTTGCTGGACTCCGTCGCAAGCCCCGTTCGCCTTAGGCGTGTTGAAGGCCCCGTCGGTCCACTCTTCGGCCCATCAGAGACCAAGCCCGGATCCGGTCATGACCGTTCGCAACCTCGACCACCTGTTCAAGCCCACCTCCATCGCGCTGATCGGGGCGACCCGCAAGGCCAACACCATCGGTGCCGTGGTGGCGCGCAACCTGTTCAACACCGGGTTCGACGGCCCGATCATGCCGGTGAACCCGTCGGAACGCGCGGTCGAGGGCGTGCTGACATACAAGACGGTGGACGACCTGCCGATCACGCCGGACCTGGCGGTGATCTGCACGCCGGCCAACACCGTGCCGGCCACCATCGAGGCGCTGGGCAAGCGCGGCACCAAGGCGGCCATCGTCATCTCCAGCGGCTTCAGCAAGGACCAGGTGCAGACGCTGCGCGAGGCGGCCAAGCCGCACCTGATGCGCGTGCTGGGGCCGAACAGCCTGGGCATCATGGTGCCGGGGCGCGGGCTGAACGCCAGCTTCGGCCACGTGACGCCGAAGAAGGGCGACGTGGCGCTGGTGGCGCAGTCGTCGATGGTCGTGACCTCCATCGCCGACTGGGCGACGGCGCGCGGCATCGGCTTCTCGCACCTGATCTCCATGGGCGACAAGGCCGACGTCGATTTCGGCGACCTGCTGGACTATCTGGCCGGCGACGCCACGGTGCGGGCCATCCTGCTGTACATCGAGAGCATCTCCGACGCGCGGAAGTTCATGTCGGCGGCGCGCTCCGCCGCCCGCCAGAAGCCGGTCATCGTCATCAAGGCCGGCCGCACGGAGGAGGCGCTGGAGGCGTCGGCCTCGCACACCGGGTCGCTGGCCGTGTCGGACGCCGTCTACGACGCCGCCTTCCGCCGCGCCGGCATCCTGCGCGTGACCGACCTGGACGAGCTGTTCGACGCGGTGGGGACGCTCGCCACCGGCGTGCCGATCACCGGCTCCCGCCTGGCCATCCTGACCAACGGCGGCGGCATGGGCGTGATGGCGACCGACAGCCTGATCCTGGCCGGCGGCCGGCTCGCCCAGTTCGCGCATGAGACGCAGGAGGCGCTGGAGAAGGCGCTGGGGGCCGGCTGCACCCTGCGCAACCCGCTGCGCATCGGCGGCGATTCCCCGCCCAAGCGCTACGCCGACGCGCTGAACGCCCTGTTGCAGGACCACGGCAACGACGCCGTGCTGGTGCTGAACTGCCCCACCGCGACGACCGACAGCCTGGCCGCCGCCCAGGCGGTGGTGGAGACGATGGTCGCCAACAAGGCGCGCAAGCACCCGGTGCTGACCAGCTGGGTCGGCGACCACACGGCGGTGGAGGCGCGCAAGCTGTTCGCCGCCAGCCGCATCCCCACCTACGACACGCCCAGCCACGCGGTGCGCGCCTTCCTGCATCTGGTGGAATACCGCCGGAACCAGGAGCTGCTGATGGAAACCCCGCCGTCGGTGCCGCAGGATTTCCAGCCCGACGACATCGGCGTGCGCAAGATCATCTCCCGCGCCATCGCCGAGCAGCGGGAGTGGCTGACCGAGTATGAGGCCAAGCGCGTGCTGGCGGCCTACGGCGTGCCGGTGGTGGACACCCGCTGCGCCGAGACGCCGGAGGAGGCCGCGCGCTGCGCCGCCATGATCGGCGGGCCGCTGGCGCTGAAGATCCTGTCGCCGGACGTCACCCACAAGTCGGACGTGGGCGGCGTGACCCTGCACCTGACCGACCCGGACGAGGTGCGGGCGGAGGCCGAGGCCATGCTGGCCCGCGTGCGCGAGGCCGTCCCCGGCGCGCGCATCGAGGGCTTCACCGTGCAGGAGATGGCCGTCCGCCCCGACGCCTACGAGCTGATCGTCGGCATGACGGAGAACGAGCTGTTCGGCCCCGTCCTGCTGTTCGGCGAGGGCGGCATCGGCGTGGAGGTGGTGGAGGACTATGCGCTGGCCTTGCCGCCGCTGAACATGAAGCTGGCGACGGAGCTGATGGGCCGCACGCGCATCTGGAAGCAGTTGCAGGGCTACCGCTCGCGCGCCGCCGTGGACCTGGAGGCGGTGGCGCTGACGCTGAACAAGGTGTCGCAGCTGATCGTCGACTTCCCGGAGATCGCCGAGCTGGACATCAACCCGCTGCTGGCCGACTCGGACGGCGTGATGGCGCTGGACGCGCGCATCAAGGTCGGCGTGCCGGCCCTGCCCGGCGCCCGGCGGCTGGCCATCCGCCCCTATCCGAAGGGGCTGGAGGACCGCATCACCATCAAGGACGGCCGCAACTTCTTCGTCCGCCCGATCCTGCCGGAGGACGAGCCGCTGGTGCACCACATGGTCGCCAACCAGACGCCGGAGGACCTGCGCCTGCGCTTCTTCGCGCCGCTGAAGCGCCTGTCGCACCAGGCCGCCGCCCGCCTGACCCAGATCGACTACGACCGCGAGATGGGGCTGGTCGCCGTCGGACCGGACCCGGAGACCGGCGAAACGATCATGTACGGCGTCGTCCGCATCACCGCCGACCCCGACAACCTGCGGGCCGAATACGCGGTGATGGTGCGCTCCGACATGAAGGGCCAGGGCCTCGGCTACCAGCTGATGAACAAGATCCTGGACTACGCGCGGTCGCGCGGCATCAAGGAGGTCTACGGCGAGGTGCTGCGCGAGAACACCAGCATGCTGGGCATGTGCCGGGCGCTGGGCTTCATCCGCAAGGAGAACCTGGACGAGCCGGGTGTGGTCGAGGTGCGCATCGAGCTGGGCGGCGGCATCGGCGGGGCGAAGTAGCCGCCCTTCTCTTGGAACCATGCGGGGAAAGGGCCATACTCATGGGCATGACCGAGCCGGCGCGCCGACCGATGACCGTGGAGGAGTTCCTCGTCTGGGACGACGGGACCGACACGCGCTATGAGCTGATCGGCGGAGAGCCGGTCGCCATGGCGCCGCCATCGGACGCGCACGCCCTGATCGCCGCCAACGTCGTTGTGGAGTTCGGGAAGCGCCTGCGCCCGCCCTGCCGTGCGCGGGTCGAGGCGGGAATCCGGCTGCCGGATCGCGACGACGCTTGGTTCCAGGCCGACGTGGCCGTCGGCTGCGGGCCCACCTCGACCAAACCGGGGACCGTCGATCCGGTCGTGATCGTCGAGATCCTGTCGCCCTCCACGGCCGAGCATGACCGTGGCCGCAAGCTGGCGGTCTACCGCGAGATCCCGTCGGTGCAGGAGATCCTGCTGCTCGACTCGACCCGCTGCCGCGCCGAACTGTGGCACCGCGAGGACGAGCAGAGCTGGGTGGTCCGCGACATCATCGGCGGCGGCACGCTGCGCTTCGCCTCCGTAGGCATCGAGATCCCGATGGCCGCCCTGTACGAGGGGATCCTCTAAAGGCACCTCGTAGGTCGGGTGGAGCGCAGCGCAACCCGACATCCCCGGCGTGGGAGGCCTGTTGGGTTGCGCTGCGCTCCACCCAACCTACGGTTTGGTCAGAGCAGCGTTTCGATCACGCGGTCGGGCGGGGCGTGGCCGTCGACGAAGGTCTTGATGTTGATGATGACCTTCTCGCCCATGTCGATGCGGCCCTCGATGGTGGCGGAGCCCATGTGCGGCAGCAGGACGACGTTGTCCAGCCGCAGCAGCTTCGGGTTCACCGCCGGCTCATGCTCGAACACGTCGAGGCCGGCGCCGGCGATCTCGCCCTTGGACAGCATCTTGGTCAGGGCCGTCTCGTCGATGACCTCGCCGCGCGAGGTGTTGACGATGTAGCAGTGCGGGCGCAGCAGCTTCAGCCGGCGTTCCGACAGCAGATGGTAGGTGGCCGGGGTGTGCGGGCAGTTGATGGACACCACGTCCATGCGCGCCAGCATCTGGTCCAGGCTCTCCCAGTAGGTCGCCTCCAGCTCCTTCTCCACGTCGGGGTAGACGCGGCGGCGGTTGTGGTAGTGGATCGACATGCCGAAGGCGCGCGCCCGGCGCGCCAGAGCCTGGCCGATGCGGCCCATGCCGAGGATGCCCAGCCGCTTGCCCCAGATGCGGTGGCCGAGCATCGTCGTCGGCCCCCAGCCCTTCCACTGGCCGGAGCGGACCAGCCGCTCCCCCTCCGCCAGGCGGCGGGCGACGGCCAGCAGCAGCGCCATGGTCATGTCGGCCGTGTCCTCGGTCAGGACGCCCGGCGTGTTGGTGACGGTGATGCCGCGGGCGCGGGCCGCCTTCAGGTCGATGTGGTCGACGCCCGTGCCGAAGGAGGCGATCAGGCGGAGCTGCGGCCCGGCTTTCTCGATGATGTCGCCGTCGATGCGGTCGGTCACCGTGGGGACCAGCACGTCGGCGACCTGCGCGGCCTCGATCAGCTGGGCGTGCGTCAGGGGCGCGTCGTCCGAGTTCAGCCGCGCGTCGAACAGCTCCATCATCCGCGTCTCGACGACGTCGGGCAGCTTGCGGGTCACGACGACGATCGGCTTCTTCTTTTCGGTCATCAGGCGTTGCCTCCCCCTGTCCGGGTCCCTGCCCGGATCATTTCCTGTCGTATCAAGCGGGTGGGACGCTGTCCAGATGGCAGTGACGATCCCGGTGAACAGAGTTGACCACGGGGTGTGACAAGGCGCGACAGGGTGGCCGAAGCGGTTCCTTGCCCTTGCCCCGGGCAACTACCCCTAACTATAGTGCCCCTGCCGTCGGTATCCGGAGCCTTGCCGGGGTCCCGGTGGCGCTTCCCTCGACCTTTTCCTGCACGGGGTTGCCGGTGCTGCCGACGACGTCTGCCCTCCGCCGCACGCTCGCCGTCCTGGCGCTGGCCGTCACCGTCCTTGGCAGTGGTCCAAGCGGCGTGACGGCCGCCGAGGGCCGCCGCGAGAAGGACCCGACCCACGCCTCCGGCCTGCCGATCCCGCGCTTCGTCTCGCTGCGCTCCGGCGAGGTGAACGCGCGCACCGGCCCCAACGTGCGCTACCCGATCGAATGGGTGTTCACGCGCAAGGAGATGCCGGTCGAGATCACCCAGGAATTCGACACCTGGCGCCGCATCCGCGACTGGGAAGGCAGCGAGGGCTGGGTGCACCAGAGCATGCTGTCCGGCAAGCGCAGCATCGTCGTCACCGGCGAGGTCCGCGCCGTCCGCAAGGAGCCGCGCAGCGACGCCACCGTGGTCGCCCGCGCCCAGCCCGGCGTGATCGGCTGGCTGCGCAAGTGCCAGGGCGACTGGTGCGAGGTGGACCTGAAGGGCTACCGCGGCTGGGTCCAGCGCGCCGAGTTCTGGGGCGCCTACAAGGACGAGAAGATCGAGTAGCCGCAACGGGAGCAATTTCACCACAGAGACACGGAGGCACAGAGAAAACGCTCTCTGTGCCTCCGCGTCTCTGTGGTGATCTTACCGCTCCCCGACGGGAAGGTTTTTCTAAGCGAAATCCCCCGCCAGCTCTGCCCGCACCGCGTCCGGCATGATCGCCATGTGGCCGTAGTTGGGGTGATGGATGCCGACGATCACCTGGGTGCCGGGGTCGCGGAAGGCGGCGACCTGGTCGGGCGTGAAGTCGAAATGCAGGAAGTGGACGGAGGAGGTCTTGCCGGCCTCGTTGGTGCGCTCCACGTCGCCTTCCGGGCGCCCCGTCACGGTGTGGCCGGCGAAGCGCAGCGTCATCGCCTCCTCCACCCCGCCCAGCCGGCCGAGTTCCAGGGCGCGGCGCGCGGGGTCGTCGATCTCGAACATCACCGTGGCGACCAGCTCCCGCCCCTTCGGGATCAGGGGGTTGTAGGCGCGCAACTCGTCGGCGATCTGCTCCTCCCCGCCCTTCTCGATGAACAGCATCTCGTGGATCTGCTGCCACATCGTGTCGTAGCTCTCGAAATAGAAGGTGGCATACGGGCCGACCGGCACGCGGCGGTTCTTCTTCACCGCCACCAGCGCCTTGCGGCGCGCGGCGCGCTCCCGGCCGTACTGGTCGAGCGTGATGATGTCGGCGCGGGTGATCTCGGTCTTGCGCGCGGTCATGGGAGTTTTCCTCACACGGTAATGCCGTAGGCGCGGGCGAAGATTTCGATGGGGTGCAGATGCTCCGGCAGCGGCCCTTCGCCGTTCAGCCGTTCCATGCCCTGCATGATGTGCGGGCCGGCGATGGGGCATTCCGACGCGAGGAAGGCCTTGCCCGCCTTGGACGCCTGGTTCGCCACCGGCTTGCCGACCTTCAGCGCGGTCGGGAAATTCTCCGTCAGGACGCCCCAGGAGCCGCCGTGGCCGGAGCAGCGCTCGATCACCTTCAGGTCGGCCTGCGGGATCAGGCGCAGCATCTCCGTCGCCTTCTGCCCCATGTTCTGGGCGCGGGCGTGGCAGGCGATGTGCAGCGCGACCCCGCCGGGGAGCGGCTGCAAGCCCTCCGCCAGTCCGTCCTTGCGGGCGATGTCCACGATGTATTCGCTGACGTCGTAGGTGGCCTGGGCCAAGTCCTCCACCGCCCGGCGGTGGGCTGAGTCCTTCGGCACGATCAGCGGCCATTCCATCTTCAGCATCAGGGCGCAGCTGGGCACCAGGGCGACCACGTCGTAGCCCTTCGCGATCCAGGGCGCCAGCGCGGTCGCCACGCGGGCGGCGTTGCGGTCCACCTTCTCCAGGTCGCCCTGCTCCAGCTGGGGCATGCCGCAGCAGGAGGGGTAGACGACCTCCGTCTCCACGCCGTTCTTGGCGAGGATCGCGCGCGCGGCCATGCCGATGGCCGGGTTGTTGTAGTTGGCGAAGCAGGTGGCGTAGAGCACCGCCTTGCGCTTGCCGTAGGCCGGGGCGGCGGTGTTGGCGGGCGCCGGTTCCGCCTTGGCGCGCATGGCGAAGGTCTTGCCGTGGAACTTCGGCAGGTGCGCCTCCCGATGGACGTCGGCGACCTTTTCCAGCAGCGGACGGGTCAGCGTGTTCTTCTCGTCCGAGGCCCAGTTGGCGAGCGGCGCGACGGCCCCCGCGAGCTTGCCGTTGCGGTCGGTCTGGGTCAGCTGCTTCAACGCGAAGGGCACGCCCGCCTTCTTCGCCTCCACCGCGCGGTAGCGGACCATCAGGTGCGGGAAGTCCAGCGCCCATTCGTGCGGCGGCACGTAGGGGCATTTGGTCATGAAGCACATGTCGCAGAGCGTGCAGGCGTCCACGACCGGCTTGAAGTCCTTGGACTCCACGCCGTGCACCTCGGCGTCGCCGGCATTGTCTACGAGGTCGAACAGGCGCGGAAAGCTGTCGCACAGATTGAAGCAGCGGCGGCAGCCGTGGCAGATCTCGAAGACCCGGCGCATTTCGGCGTCGAGCTTGGCCTCGTCATAGAAGTCCGGATTTCGCCAGTCGAGCGGATGCCGGACGGGCGCCTCCAGGCTGCCTTCGCGCATGGGCGTGATCCCTCCCTGGGAAGCCGGTTCGTTGCCGGCCGTTTTCGTTCGTTCGGTGTTCGCGCGTCGGAAAGGTGTCGCGGTGGCGGGGGATTCACCACAAAGACACTAAGACACAAAGAATTTCACTAAGACGTTCCGGCTTTTCGGGGCGCCCAAGCATGCCGAACGCCCTTTGTGACAATCTTTGTGTCCTTTGTGTCTTCGTGGTGAAAATCCCTCCCACCATCAGCACCCACCAACGGCGTTACAGCTGGTCCAGCGCCTTCTGGAAGCGGCCGGCGTGGCTCTTTTCGGCTTTGGCCAGCGTTTCGAACCAGTCCGCGACCTCGTCGAAGCCCTCGTCGCGGGCGGTGCGGGCCATGCCCGGGTACATGTCGGTGTATTCGTGGGTCTCGCCGGCGATGGCGGCCTTCAGGTTGGCCGAGGTTTCGCCGATCGGCAGGCCGGTGGCCGGGTCGCCGACCTCTTCCAGGAATTCCAGGTGGCCGTGGGCGTGGCCGGTCTCGCCCTCCGCCGTGGAGCGGAAGACGGCGGCGACGTCGTTGTAGCCTTCGACGTCGGCCTTCTGGGCGAAATAGAGGTAGCGGCGGTTGGCCTGGCTCTCGCCGGCGAAGGCGGCCTTCAGGTTTTCTTCGGTCTTGGTGCCCTTAAGCGACATGGCGGTTCCCTCCAGACGGTTTGTCTGGCCCGGTCGCGCGCGGGCATGTGGCCTCAGGCGGCCGAGCATAGCCTTTGGCTTATGCCACCGACGGGGGTGCCTCGTCAATGTTTTAGAACGGCTCTAAAACCATTGGCAGGGCTTTGGCGCCGAAATGATGATGAGAGGTGTTCGCGGTGCCCGGAACGTGCCTTACGCGGCCTCGCCGTCGTCCTCCGCCAGGCGGACGATGACGTCCACACGGGCCACCCGCGTGCCCTTCGGCGGCTGCGGCAGGTTCTGCACGACGATGTCGTCCGCCGCGATGTCCTCCAGCCGGCCGGTGCCTTCCAGGAAGAAGTGATGGTGGTCGGCGGTGTTGGTGTCGAAGTAGGACTTGCCGGACTCCACCACCACCTCGCGCAGCAGGCCGGCGGCGGTGAACTGGTTCAGCGTGTTGTAGACGGTGGCGAGCGACACGCGCAGGTCGGTGCCCATCGCCTCCGTGTGCAGCTGCTCCGCCGTCACATGCCGGTGTTCGCCCTCGAACAGCAGCCGGGCGAGGCCCAGGCGCTGGCGGGTCGGACGGAAGCCCGCGGTCTGCAGGCGGTCGAGGGCGCGCTTGTAAGGACGGATGCCGGTCATTCTGGTCTGCGTTCGTCGTGATCGGGCGTCGTGGTCGGGCGTTCGGCCACCAAAAACGAAACGGACTGCGACGAACCGCCGCAGTCCGATCACTTTAGAACGATTTCAGCTCGCGGAGCAAGGCGGTTGCGCGGAATGCCCGCGAAATACCGCCTTCATTGCCCGCTTGCCGCCTTGCGATCCTGCCGCCCGGCGGTCAGAAGCCGGTGGCGATCCGCTCGACCAGCTGCTTCACCGTGGGGATGAAGCCGTCCTTGTAGTAGGGGTCGCTGCCGAAGCGGAAGGCGTTGTGCCCGGCGAACATCAGCTGGTGCTCGCAGTCGTCGGTGTGGCTGACGGCCTGGAGCGTCTTCTGGATGCAGTAGGACCGCGGGTCGGCGCGCTTGCCGGTGGTGCCTTCCTCGTTCTGCGCCCAGTTGGAGAAGTTGCAGGCCGACAGGCAGCCCATGCAGTCCACCTGGTCGCGGTGGATGGTCTCCGCCTGCGCCGGGGTCACGAAGACGACCGTGCTGTCCGGGGTCTTCAGCCCGGTGGTGAAGCCCTCGGCGATCCAGCCCTCCGCCCGGACCTTGTCCGTCGCGGTGACGTAGACCGGACGGCCGCGGGGGCCCAGCGGCAGCTCCGCCGAATGCTCGCCCACCGGCTTCGGCAGGTAGGCGACCTGGCGTTCCGACCGGGCCATCAGGTCCATCAGGAACGGGTTCTTGACCGCGGAGGAGTAGAAGCCGGTCGGCGAGAAGCGGTTCAGGAAGACGTCGCCTTCCTTCAGCGTCAGCAGCCGGCGCTTCCACGCCATGGAGATCGGGCTTTCCTGGGTCAGCAGCGGGCGCGTGCCGAACTGGAAGGCGACCGGGCCCAGGTCGGGGTTGTCGATCCAGTCTTCCCAGTCCGACAGCCACCAGACGCCGCCCGCCATGACGATGGGCGTGTCGTTCAGGCCGAAGCTGTTCAGCATCTGGCGCAGGGCCAGGACGCGGGGGAACGGATCCTCCGGCTTCTGCGGGTCCTCGGAGTTGGACAGGCCGTTGTGGCCGCCGGCCAGCCACGGGTCCTCGTAGACCACGCCGCCCAGGTTGTCGCGGAACTTGTGGTAGGCGCGCAGCCACAGCGCGCGGAAGGCGCGCGCCGAGGAGACGATCGGGTAGTAGTGGACGCCGTGGCGCACCGCGATCTCGGCCACGCGGTAGGGCATGCCGGCGCCGCAGGTGACGCCGTGGATCAGGCCCTGGGAGCCTTCCAGCACGCCGTGCAGGATGTGCTCCGCCCCACCCATCTCCCACAGGACGTTCATGTGGATGCGGCCCTGGCCGTTCGACGCCTCGTGCGCGATGCGGGCCTGCGCGATGCCGCCTTCGATGCCGTAGCGGATCAGCTCGTCGTGGCGCTCCCGCCGGGTCTTGCCGTGGTAGACCTGCGGCAGGAGGTTGCCGTCCGCGTCGTAGCTGTCGGCGTTCACGCCGGAGAACGTCCCGATGCCCCCGGCCGCCGCCCAGGCGCCGGAGCTTTCCCCGTTGGAGACGGCAATTCCCTTGCCACCCTCGACGAGCGGCAGAACCTCCCGGCCAGACATCAGCAACGGCTTAAGCGCCTTCAACGAAACCTCCAAAACCGAACGAGCGCCCTCACGCCGGGCACCCAGGAAACATGACCTGCCGGACGACGAAAAACCCCGCCGGGAGGTCTACTCCCGACGGTCCTGCCGCCACGAGCGATCTATATATGAGGAAATTTCCGTGCGGACGAGCGGATTCGCGGAGTTAGAAAAAAATCTGCCACAGAGCCATTTCCCTATGCGTCATGTCGTTTTCTCATGGGTTAGGGATTTTCCTCCGCCGCGCCGTTGCCCAGGGACGCGGCGAGGCGGCCCGGCGCGTCGGTGAAGACGGCGGCGACACCCCAGCCGAACAGCGTTTGCGCGCGTTGCGGGTCGTTGACCGTGTAGGCCAGAACCGGCCGGCCGGTGGCGCGGTAGGCGGCGACGCTCTCCGCCGTCTGGCGGTCCTGGTGGACGTTGAGCGTGGCGGCCCCCACCCGGTCGGCGATGGCCGCCCAGTCGGCGGGCGGTTCCCACAGCAGGTAGCCGCGGGGGATGTCCGGCGCCAGATCGCGCGCCACCTCCAGGCAGGGCACCTCGAAGCTGGAGAGGAGCAGCGGCCGGTCGGGGGGCCACAGGCGCTTCAGCGTGGCGATGGCGATCTCCGCCGTGGGCACGTCCTGGCCGGGGTAGGGCTTGATCTCCAGGTTCAGGCCGAGGCCGAGGTCGGCGATCAGGGCCAGCGCCTCCTCCAGCGTCGGAACCGTTTCGCTGGCGAAACGGGGATCGAACCAGGAGCCGGCGTCGAGCCGCTTCAGCTCCGCCAGGGTCAGGTCGGGGACCGGGCCGAAGCCGCTGGTGGTGCGGTTCAGCGTGTCGTCGTGGATCAGCACCGGCTGGTGGTCGCGCGTCAGCATGACGTCCACCTCCACCCAGCGGGCGCCCTGGCGGGCGGCCTCGCGAAGGCTGGCGAGCGTGTTCTCCGGCGCGCTTTCCTTGGCGCCGCGGTGACCGATGAGGCGGGGAAGAGTCGACAGCATGGGGCCTGCGGGAGTAAGAGCGAGCCCCTACTATAGGATGGAATGCCCTTTCGGGAAGATGCGATGAAGGCTGCGCACAGCGTCTCCGATCTGGTGGATGCCGGGCTGATGACGCCCGAGGCGGGCGCGGCGGTCGCCGACGTGGCCGGCCGCTACGCCGTCGCGCTGACCCCGTACCTGCTGGAGAAACTGGAGGGTACGTCCCCCGGCGACCCGCTGTACGCCCAGTACGTGCCGAGCGCGGAGGAGGCGTACACCGCGCCGGAGGAGCGCGCCGACCCCATCGGCGACGTGGCGCGCAGCCCGGTGAAGGGCATCGTCCACCGCTACCCGGACCGGGTCCTGCTGAAGCCGCTGCACGCCTGCGCGGTCTATTGCCGCTTCTGCTTCCGCCGCGAGATGGTCGGCCCCGGCGGGGAGGCCCTGTCGCCGGACGAGCTGGACGCGGCGCTGGCGTACGTGCGGGAGCATCCAGAGGTGTGGGAGGTGGTGGTCACCGGCGGCGACCCCCTGCTGCTGTCGCCGCGCCGGCTGACCCACATCGTGCAGGCCCTGTCGGCCATCCCCCATGTCGGGGTGGTGCGGCTGCACACCCGCATCCCCGTCGCCGACCCGGCCCGCGTGACGGCGGAGCTGGTGGAGGCGCTGACCGCGCCGGACGTGGCGACCTGGATCGCCGTGCACGTCAACCACGCGGACGAGCTGACGGCGGAGGCGCGCGGCGCCGTGGCACGGCTGGTGGAGGCGGGCATTCCGCTGCTCGGCCAGACGGTGCTGCTGAAGGGCGTCAACGACGACGCGGCGGCGCTGGAGGCGCTGTTCCGCGGGTTGGTGCGCAACCGGATCAAACCTTATTACCTGCACCATCCCGACCTTGCCGCCGGCACCAGCCACTTCCGCCCGACGCTGGCCGAGGGGCGGGCGCTGGTGAAGGGGCTGCGCGGGCGCGTCTCCGGCCTCTGCCAGCCGACCTACGTGCTGGACATCCCCGGCGGGCACGGCAAGGCCCCCGCGGCGGAGGGCTGGGTGCGGCCGGACGAAGACGGCGGTTACACGGTGGAGGATTTCACCGGGGCGACGCACCGGTACCGGGGCTGACGCTCAGCCCAGATAGGCCGGCGTGCCGAACAGCGGGTCGGGGTTCAGCAGCACGCCATGCACCGCGACCACGGACGCGAAGCCGGTCCACAGCACCAGCGGCACCCAGCTTGCCGCGATCAGCCGGTCGTCCTTCCAGACGAAGGCGATGCTGAAACCCGCGATGATGAAGTAGGAGATGGTCCAGGCCGCCGCCAGGATCGGGCTGCCCAGCGTGAAATAGGCGAAGTTGAAGCTGCCGTAGAGAAGCCACAACGCCCCTTGCAACCCGATCAGCGAGCCGCGGTACTGGATCGTCCGCGGCGTGTTGAGCAGCCGCACGTCGCCCCACAGCTGGATCAGGCTGATGGTGAACCAGACCACCGGGAAGGCCCAGCCCGGCGGCTGGAGCGAGGATTTCTGGTAGCCGGGGAACGGGTCCCCTCCCCGTTCGAAGAAGCCGTAGAGGTTGGCGAGAACCCAGAAGATCAGCGCGTGCCACCAGCGCACCCGGAACGGCAGGCGGCCGGGGTCGGTGGGTGCGAAAGACGGATCGGGCGTTTGGCCAGGGGCGGCGTTCCAGCTCATGCCCAACCAGATGGAATGGCCGCGCTTGCGATCAAGCGCGACACGACGCCGCCGTCAGGAACATGCGACGCCCTCCGGCGGTTTCCTTGGCTCCAGGATGACCGGAGGATCGGACGATGCGGTGGCAAGGCGGCCGGGAGAGCGAGAATGTGGAAGACCGCCGCGGCGAATCGGGCGGCTTCACGCGCGGCGGCTTCGGTGGTGGCCTTGGCGGCGGCCGCATCCCGATCGGGCGCGGCGGGATGGGCATCGGCGGGCTGGCCATCCTGCTGGTCGTCTCGCTTCTGCTGGGCGTCAACCCGCTGGACCTGATCGAGGGCAACGCTCCGCAGCAACAGCAGGACCAGCGTTATGAGCAGTCCCAGGCCCCGCGCAACGGCGCTGACGACGAGCTGAAGCGCTTCGTCTCCGTCGTGCTGGCCGACACGGAGGATGTCTGGCAGGCGCAGTTCCAGCAGATGGGCCGTACCTATCAGGACCCGAAGCTGGTGCTGTTCTCCGGCGTGGTCGATTCCGGATGCGGAACGGCGCAGTCGGCCATGGGGCCCTTCTACTGCCCGCTGGACCAGAAGCTGTACATCGACCTCAGCTTCTACCGCGACCTGCGCGACCGCTTCCGCGCGCCGGGCGACTTCGCCCAGGCCTATGTGATCGCGCACGAGGTCGGGCACCATGTGCAGAACCTGCTGGGCATCTCCGACCGGGTGCAGCAGGCCCAGCAGAGCGCCGGCAACCGCGCCGACGCCAACGCCCTGTCGGTGCGGCTGGAGCTTCAGGCCGACTGCCTTGCCGGCGTCTGGGCCAACCAGGCGAACCGCCAGAAACAGATCATCGAGCCCGGCGACGTGGACGAGGCCCTGAACGCCGCCAGCGCCATCGGCGACGACCGCCTTCAGAAGCAATCGCGCGGCACGGTGGCGCCGGACAGCTTCACCCACGGCAGCTCCGCCCAGAGGGTCCGCTGGTTCCGCACGGGGTTCGACTCCGGCCAGCTGCGCTCCTGCGACACCTTCGCGGCGGATCGGCTGTGACGGGTTTCAAATTGGACCCATAGGAAGATGCGATTCCGGACCTCGCAAGGGACCAATTGGTCGTGCCATATGGCCTCACCGATTGACGTCCCTTGCCCGAGGCCCCGCCGATGTCCGACGCCGCCACCCAGCCCGACAGCTACCCCGTCACCGACCGCAGCCGGGTGAAGCGCCTGCACGAGCGCGGCCGCTATGACCACGCGGCCGTGCACGCCATCCTCGACGCGGCGATGGTCGCGCACATCGCCTACGTCATCGACGGCCAGCCCTTCTGCACCCCGACCGCCTTCTGGCGCGAGGGCACGCACCTGTACTGGCACGGCTCCGCCGCCAGCCGGATGCTGCGCGCGCAGAAGCCGGGGCTGCCGGTCTGCCTGACCGTGACGCACCTCGACAGCCTCGTGCTCGCCCGCTGCGGCTTCAACCACTCCGTGGACTACCGGTCGGCGATGTGCTTCGGCACCGCCCACATTATCGAGGATCTGGAAGCCAAGGCCCGCGCGCTGGACGCCATGATCGACCGCTTCTACCCCGGCCGCAACGCCGAGCTGCGCCCCAGCACCGCGCAGGAGATCAAGGCGACCATGGTCGTCGGCATGGAGATCGAGGAGGCCAGCGCCAAGATCCGCAGCAAGGGCGTCGGCGACGAGGAGGAGGACTACGCCCTGCCCATCTACGCCGCCCGCATCCCCGTGACCCAGGTCATCGGCGCGCCCGAGCCCTGCCCGCGTCTGGTGGACGGCGTGGCCTTCCCGGAGGGCCTGAAGGGCTTCACGGCGGGCCGGCGGCTGGACGAGGTGATGGTCGAGAGCCACCGGACGACGTTCGGGGTAGAGTGAGGCCGCGACCACCGACCGAAGCCGTAAGGACCGCATCATGGACATTCCCGCCCTGCCCTTCACCATCACCGACTGGAGCAAGGTCGAGCCGACCGAGCACCCCGGCGAAACCGGGACGGCCACGTGGCGCACCTTTCAGATCGGTGATCTGCGCGTGCGGTCCGTGGAGTATTCGCCGGGCTATCTGGCCGACCACTGGTGCGACCGCGGCCATGTGCTGTACGTGCTGGAGGGCGAGTTGGACACCGAACTGCGCGACGGTCGCACCTTCAAGCTTCTGCCGGGCATGAGCTACCAAGTCTCCAACTTCGGCGACGCCGCCCACCGGTCCTCGACCCGGACGGGCGCCAAGCTGTTCATCGTGGACTGAAGCGGCCCGGACGTCACATCGGCTTGCGGGTGGTCGGCCGGACCGGGTTGCTCGACTCGCGCCTACAAAAAATGCCCGAAGATCGCTCTTCGGGCATTTTCCGTTTCAGCGAAGGAGGCGGTGCATCACTGCGCGGCCGGGGCGTCCTTCTTGGTCAGGTCTTCGCCGGTGGCTTGGTCGACCTGCTTCATGGACAGCTTGACCTTGCCGCGGTCGTCGAAGCCGATGACCTTGACCTTTACCGAGTCGCCCTGCGACACGACGTCCGACACCTTGCCGACGCGCTGCTGCGCCAGTTCGGAGATGTGGACGAGGCCGTCGCGGGAGCCCAGGAAGTTCACGAAGGCGCCGAAATCGACGACCTTCACGACCTTGCCGGTGTAGACGACGTTCAGCTCCGGCTCGGCGACGATGCCCTTGATCCAGTCGATGGCGGCCTGGGCGGCCTTGTTGTCGACGGCGGCGACCTTCACCGTGCCGTCGTCCTCGATGTCGATCTTGGCGCCGGTCTGCTCCACGATCTCGCGGATCACCTTGCCGCCGGAGCCGATCACGTCGCGGATCTTCTCCTTCGGGATGTTGATCACGGTGATGCGCGGGGCGTTCTGGTTCACCGCCTCGCGGGCGCCGGTCAGGGCCTTGGCCATCTCGCCCAGGATGTGCAGGCGGCCGTCCTTGGCCTGGCCCAGGGCGATCTTCATGATCTCCTCGGTGATCGAGGTGATCTTGATGTCCATCTGGAGCGCGGTGACGCCCTTGTCGGTGCCGGCCACCTTGAAGTCCATGTCGCCCAGGTGATCCTCGTCACCCAGGATGTCGGACAGCACGGCGAAGCCCGTGTCTTCCTTGATCAGGCCCATGGCGATGCCGGCCACCGGGCGCGCCAGCGGGGCGCCGGCGTCCATCAGCGACAGGGACGTGCCGCAGACCGTCGCCATCGACGACGAACCGTTGGACTCCGTGACTTCCGACACCACGCGCAGCGTGTAGGGGAACTCTTCCTTCTTCGGCAGCAGCGGGTGGATGGCGCGCCAGGCCAGCTTGCCGTGGCCGATCTCGCGGCGGCCCGGCGAGCCCATGCGGCCGGCTTCACCGACCGAGTACGGCGGGAAGTTGTAGTGGAGCATGAAATGCTCCCGGTACTCGCCTTCCAGCGCGTCGATGATCTGCTCGTCCTGGCTGGTGCCCAGCGTGGTGACGACCAGCGCCTGGGTCTCGCCGCGGGTGAACAGGGCCGAGCCGTGGGCGCGCGGCAGCACGCCGACCTCCGACACGATCGGGCGGACCGTCTTGGTGTCGCGGCCGTCGATGCGGCGGCCGGTCTTCAGGACGGCGCCGCGCAGGATGTCGGCCTCCAGCTCCTTGAACTCGGTCGCGATGGCCTGGGACTCGAAGGACTCGGCCAGAGCCTCCAGCGCCTTCGCCTTGGCGTTGCCGATCTTCTCGTAGCGGGACTGCTTCACCGTCTCGGTGTAGGCGGCCTCCACGTCGGCGCCAACCGTCTCGCGCAGCTTCGCCTTCAGGGATGCCCGGTCATAGGCCGGCTCCGGCAGGTCCCACGGCTCCTTGGCGCACTCTTCGGCCAGGTCGATGATGGCGTCGATGACCGGCTGGAAGCTCTTGTGGCCGAACATGACGGCGCCGAGCATGACCTCCTCGGTCAGCTCCTTGGCTTCCGATTCGACCATCAGCACGCCTTCCTGGGTGCCGGCGACCACGAGGTCGAGGTCGGAGCCGTCGACGCGGTCCATGGTCGGGTTCAGCACATACTGGCCGTCGACGTAGCCGACGCGCGCAGCACCGATCGGGCCCAGGAACGGAATGCCGGAGATGGTCAGGGCGGCCGAGGTGCCGACCATGGCGACGATGTCCGGATCGTTCTCCAGGTCATGGCTCAGCACGGTGCAGATGACCTGCGTCTCGTTGCGGAAGCCGTCGGCGAAGAGCGGGCGGATGGGACGGTCGATCAGGCGGCTGACCAGCGTCTCCTTTTCCGTCGGGCGGCCTTCGCGCTTGAAGAAGCCGCCGGGGATCTTGCCGGCCGCGAAGGACTTTTCCTGGTAGTTGACCGTCAGCGGGAAGAAATCGACGCCGGGCTTCGGCGACTTGGCGCCGACGACCGTGCACAGGACCGTGGTCTCACCATAGGTGACCAGGACCGCGCCATCGGCCTGACGGGCGATCTTGCCCGTCTCGAACGTCAGCTTGCGCCCACCCCATTCGATTTCTTTGCGGTAAACCTTGAACATTGCGTCTTCCTTCCATCCGACACCTAGGCCCGCCGGATTGCTGGCCTAAGCCGGGGCCACCAGTCGTTCGACCCCGCATGAAGCCCCGAGCAGGGGCTAAAACGACAAACGGCCAGTCCCGGAAGGTCCGGGGCCGGCCGTCTGATCAAAACATACCTTCGCCAACAGCCGAACGCCCCGACCCGCGCGACGGTCCCACCCTCAAGCTTGGGTGGCGCACCAGGAAATGGTGCGGCGGACCGAGGGCGGATCGGAGCGTGTGTTCGGTCACCAGGACGGACGCCTCAACGCTTAGCGGCGCAGGCCCAGACGCTCGATGAGCGTGGCGTAGCGGCTGTTGTCCTTCTTCTTGAGATAGTCAAGAAGACGGCGGCGCTGGCCGACCATGACCAGCAGACCACGGCGGGAGTGGAAGTCCTTCTTGTGGCCCTGCAGGTGCTCGGTCAGGTTCCGGATGCGCTCGGACAGGATCGCGACCTGGACCTCGGGCGAGCCGGTGTCGGCCTCACCGCGGGAATATTCCTTGATCAGTTCCTGCTTGCGATCGGGGGTGATCGACATCGGGGTCTCCGTATCTTAAAGGTTGAGGACGCGCACCGGACGGACTTCCGCCCCCTCCACCCGCGCCAGCGCCACCGGCTTGCCGCCGAAAAGCGCAATGACGGTGCCATCCCCACCAACATCGCCGCGGATCGCCGTAAGGCGCTCGCGGTCCTGCCGGGTGAGGAGGGCCACCGTCTGGCCGTGTTTCAGTCGGTGCGCTTCCGCGTCCGTCAGGGCCAGCGCCGGGATGTCGTCCAGCGCGGTCTCGATCGGCAGCAGAAGTCTTTCGACGGCCGCACCTTGCTCCATCGCGACCAGATCGTCCAGGGAAATCGCCCGCTCCAGGTTGAAAGACCCAACGCGCAGGCGGCGCAACGTCGCGATGTGCCCCACCGTCCCCAATCGCTCGGCGAGGTCGCGGGCGATGGAGCGCACGTAGGTGCCCTTCCCGCAATCCACCTCCAGCACCGCATGGTCGGCGTCCGGGATCTCGACCAGTTCCAGCCGGTCGATGCGCACGGTGCGGGCGGCCAAGTCCACGGCGTCGCCCCCACGGGCGATGTCGTAGGCGCGCTCGCCGTCCACCTTGATGGCGCAGAACTGCGGCGGGATCTGCTCGATGTGGCCGAGGAAGGCGGGAAGCGCCGCGCGGATCGCGTCCGCGTCCGGGCGGACGTCGGATGTCTCCACCACCGCGCCCTCGCGGTCGTCGGTGGTCGTGCGGGCGCCCCACCGGACGGTGAAGCGGTAGGTCTTCTCGCCGTCCATGGCGTAGGAGACGGTCTTGGTCGCCTCCCCCAGCGCGATGGGCAGGATGCCGGTGGCCAGCGGGTCCAGCGTGCCGCCGTGCCCGGCCTTCTCGGCGTTCAGGTGGCGGCGCACCTTGGACAGCGCCTGGGTGGACGTCAGGCCTTCCGGCTTGTCGAGCACGATCCAGCCATGGATCGCCTCCCCCCTACGCTTACGAGCCACGCTTGCCCCCGCGCGGCGCGTCGTCCTCATCCTCCTCGTCTTCGTCCCCATCCTCGTCCTTGTCCGGGGCATCCTCGTCGTCGAGGTCGTCCTCGTCCCAGGAATCATCCTCGTCGTCCTCGTCCTCATCGTCGCCGTTGACGTGGGCGAGGCTGGTGTAGCCCACGTCGCGGGCGACGGCCGGGCTGTGCAGGATGTTGTCGATGTGGCTGGCGTAGTCGAAGGAGGTGTCAGCCTCGAAGCTCAGCGTCGGGGCGTAGCGCAGGTTGATGGCGCGCGCGATCTGGCCGCGCAGGAACGGGCCCGCCCGGCGCAGCGCCGCCAGCGTCTCGTCCATGTGGCCGCCGCCCAGCGGCGTGACGAAGGCGGTGGCGTTGCGCAGGTCCGGGCTGATCCGCACCTCGGTCACGGTGACGTTCAGATCCGCCAGTTCGGGGTCGTGGAAATCGCCGCGCTGGAGCAGTTCCGCAAGCGCGTGGCGCAGTTCCTCGCCGACGCGCAGTTGCCGCTGGGACGGGGGCTTGCCGGCTGCGTCGTGTTTTTTTCTCATGGTGTCGATCCCGAAAAAGCGGTGCGGGAGGGATCTGGCCTCCCACGAAAACAGGACAAGGGCGCACGGGCGCCCTTGTCCGAAGTCTGTCTGAAAACGGCCGGGTCCGGAGGACCGGCCCGAAGGACCGGCCCAGAGGACCAAGGCGTGGCGGCGAGCTTACAGCTCGCGCGCCACCTCCTCGATCTCGAAGGCCTCGATGATATCGCCGGCCAGGATGTTGTCGTAGTTCTCGAATGCCATGCCGCACTCGTAACCCTCGCGCACTTCCTTGACCTCGTCCTTGAAGCGCTTGAGCGTCTTGAGCGTGCCCTCGTGGATGACGACGTTGTCGCGCAGCAGGCGGCAACCGGCGCCACGCTTGACCGTGCCCTGGGTGACCATACAGCCGGCGACCTTGCCGACCTTGGTGATGTTGAACACCTCGCGGATCTCGGCGTAGCCGATGAAGCGCTCGCGGAGCGTCGGCGACAGCATGCCGGTCAGCGCCGCCTTCACGTCGTCGATCACGTTGTAGATGATCGAGTAGTAGCGGATCTCGACGCTGTCGCGCTTGGCCATGTCGCGGGCCTGCGGGTTGGCGCGGACGTTGAAGCCGATGACCATCGCGTTGGACGCGTTCGCCAGCGTGATGTCGGACTCGTTGATCGCACCCACCGACGCGTGCAGCACGCGGACCTTGACCTCGGTGTTCTCGGCCGTGAGCTTCTCCAGGGCGTTGGAGATCGCCTCGATCGAGCCCTGCACGTCGCCCTTGATGACGACCGGCAGTTCCTTGGCCTCGCCGGCCTGGATGCGGCTGAACATGTCCTGCAGCGAACCGCGGGCCGAGGCCGCCACCGCCGCCTCGCGCTTCTTGCGCTGGCGGAACTCGGCGATCTCGCGGGCGCGGGCTTCCGACTCGACGACGGTGAAATCGTCGCCGGCGAGCGGCGTGCCGTTGAGGCCGAGCACCTCGACCGGGCTGGCCGGGCTGGCTTCCTCGACGCTCTGGCCGCGGTCGTTGACGAGCGCGCGGACGCGGCCCCACTCCGACCCGGTGACGAACACGTCGCCGACCTTCAGCGTGCCGCGCTGGACCAGCACGGTGGCGACCGAACCGCGGCCGCGCTCCAGCTTGGCCTCGACCACCACGCCTTCGGCGGTGCGGTCGGGGTTGGCCTTCAGCTCCAGGATTTCGGCCTGCAGGAGGATGGCCTCCTCCAGCTTGTCCAGGTTGCGCTTGGCCTTGGCCGACACTTCCACGGTCTGGATGTCGCCGCCCAACTCTTCCACCACCAGCTCGTGCTGGAGCAGTTCCTGGCGGACACGCTCCGGCTTGGCGTCGGGCAGGTCGATCTTGTTGATGGCGACGATGATCGGAACCTTCGCGGCCTTCGCGTGGTGGATGGCCTCGATGGTCTGCGGCATGACGCCGTCGTTCGCGGCGACGACCAGCACCACCACGTCCGTGACGTTGGCGCCGCGGGCGCGCATCTCGGTGAAGGCGGCGTGGCCCGGCGTGTCGATGAAGGTGATCTTCGCGCCGGATTCCAGCTGCACCTGATAGGCGCCGATGTGCTGGGTGATGCCGCCGGCCTCGCGGCTGACCACGTCGGTCTGGCGCAGGGCGTCCAGAAGCGAGGTCTTGCCGTGGTCGACGTGGCCCATGATGGTGACGACCGGGGGCCGCGGCACCAGGACCGCCGCCGCATCGTCGTTGCCGCGCAGGCCCACCTCGACGTCGGCCTCCGACACGCGGCGCACGCGGTGGCCGAACTCGGCGATGACCAGCTCCGCGGTGTCGGCGTCGATGGTCTGGTTGATGGTGGCCATCACGCCCATGCGCATCAGCTGCTTGATCACGTCGGCGCCGCGTTCCGCCATGCGGTTCGCCAGCTCCTGGACGGTGATCACCTCGGGCAGGACGACGTCGCGAGTCACTTTCTGGGTCTCCTGGCGGCTCATCTGACGGAGCCGCTCGCGCTCGCGGGCACGGCGGACGGCGGCCAGCGAGCGCGTGCGCTCACCACCCTCGTCGCTCAGGGCTTGCGAGACGGTCATCTTGGAACCCTTGCGGCGGTCGGCGCCCGGAGCGGCCTTGCGCGCCGGGGCGGGGGCTGGAGCCTTCTTGTTGCCCGGCTTGCCGCGCGCACCGCCGCGGTCCTCCTCCTCATCGCCGAAGCGGCCGGGAACGGCGCCGGCCGGGGCCGGACCGCGCGGAGCCTGGGCGTCCGCACCCGGGGCCGGGCGGGCACCGGGACCACCCGCCGCGGGGCGGGCGCCGGGGCCACCGGCCGCCGGACGGGCACCGGGGCCGCCGGCCGGGCGGGCACCCTGGCCGTCGCGCCGCTGCTGCGGCTCGGCGTCGCGGCGCTTGGCCTCTTCGGCCTCCTTGCGCTTGGCTTCCTCTTCCTGGCGCCGGCGCTCGGCCTCCGCGGCCTGGGCGCGCTCCGCCTCCTCGATCCCCCGCAGCTCCGCAAGCTCGCGCTCGCGCAGCGTCTCGGGGTCGAGCACCTGCGGCTCTTCCTCGATCACCTGGGTGTCGGCGTTGGCGGCGGCCTCCGCCGCCTCGGCGGCACGGGCGGCCTCGGCCTCCGCCGCAAGCGCGGCGAGTTCGGCCTCCACCTCGGCGCGGCGGCGCTCCTCCTGGGCGGCGCCCTGGAGGGCGCGGATGCGCGCCTCGCGTTCCTGGTTGGTCAGCTGGCGGACGGCACCGCCGCCGCCGCGCTGGCGCTGGCCCGGCCCGCCGCGGACGGGGATGCCCTGCGCGGCCTGACGCGCGGCGGCGCCGCCGTCGGCCACGCCCGGCAGGGCGCCCTTCTCCACGGCCCGCTTACGCTTGACCTCCACGGTCACGGGCTTCGACCTGCCATGGGAGAAGCTCTGCCGGACCTGGGTCTCGACCGGCTTCTTCAGCTCCAGCTTCCCTTTGCCGGAGCCGGAGAGGTGCAAGACTTTCTTGTGGTCCTGGTCGTTGCTGTCGGTCATCGGTTCCCGAATGGTCAGACGTTGCTTCCGCGGCCGGCCGGCGCAGTGCCGGCGACAAAGCCCTTGATACCCTTGAGACGCGCCGAGTCACGGGCCAAGGATTCGGCCAGTTTCCCGCGCGCCACCACCGCATGCACCGCGGCTTCCCTCCCCAGCGCGGCGGCCATCGCCGCCGAGTCGAAGAGGTCGACCACCGGCATATCCGGCGCCAGCGCTGTGATCTTGCCCCGCTGGTCGGGCGATCCGTCGCTGGCCTCGACCAGGAGACGGGGCGGTCCGGCGCGTGCGACCTGGTTGGTCTTCAGCGCCTCGCGCACCTTTTCGTAGCCGGCCAGAGCCTGCCCGGCCCGGCGCGCCAGCCCGAAGGCATCCAGGCACCGCCGTTCCAGCAACCGCTCCAGCCGCTCCGCCAGATCGGGCGGAACGCGCACCGCGCGCCGCGCCGCCTTGGCGAACAGGTTCTTGCCCACCGCCCTGGCCAGCGCCGACGACTCGGCCGTCAGCCACAAGCCACGGCCGGGAAGCCGCTCCTCCAGGTCGGGGACGATCTCACCGTCCGGCGCGACCACGAAGCGGATCATCCCGTCCTTGGGTTGCACCGTGCCCGTGGCGACGCAGCGGCGCAGCGGACCCTGTTCCAGGTCCGCGGGCTCCTGCGGCTCACACGGCGGCAGCCCTTCCGGGTCTTGTCCAATCGCTTCGTTCAGTCCAACCATCCGTACCGATACAGTCCCAAACCTGACTTACCCAACCGTGCCGGCTCATCCCTGTGCCGGCTGGCCGTCGGCGGGCGGCTGCGCCGCCTGCGGCGCACCCTCCTCGCCATCGAACCAGTGGGCACGGGCGGCCATGATGATCTCGTTGGCCTCGTCTTCCGACGGGCCGTCCTTGCCGAGGATGTCGCGCAGCTCGTCCGCGGCGAGGTCGGCGAGGTCGTCCATGGTCTTGACGCCGTTCTCGCCCAGCTTGACCAGCTGCGTCGGCGTGAAGCCGGTCACTTCCGCGACCGCATCCTCGACGCCGAGCGTCTGGCGCTTCTCCGTCATGCGGACGTCCTGCTCCTCCAGGAAGTTCAGGGCGCGCTGCTTCAGCTCCTCCGCCACGTCCTCGTCGAAGCCTTCGATCTCGGCCAGCTCCTCGGTTTCGACGTAGGCGATCTCCTCCACGGAGGAGAAGCCCTCGGCGACCAGGAGATGGGCGATCACGTCGTCCACGTCCAGCGCGTCCATGAAGAGCTGCGAGCGGGTGCGGAATTCCTCGGAGCGGCGCTCCGACTCCTCCTGCTCGGTCAGGATGTCGATGTCCCAGCCGGTGAGCTGGGTGGCGAGCCGCACGTTCTGGCCGCGGCGGCCGATGGCCAGCGACAGCTGGTCGTCCGGCACCACCACCTCGATGCGGCTGTTCTCCTCGTCCATCACGACCTTGGCGACCTCGGCCGGAGCCAGGGCGTTGACGATGAAGGTCGCCGGCTCCTGGTTCCACTGGATGATGTCGATCTTCTCGCCCTGCAGCTCGCCCACCACGGCCTGGACGCGGCTGCCGCGCATGCCGACGCAGGCGCCGACCGGGTCGATGGAGCTGTCGTGGCTGATCACCGCGATCTTGGCGCGGCTGCCCGGATCGCGGGCGACCGCCTTGATCTCGATGATGCCGTCGTAGATCTCCGGCACTTCCTGCTTGAACAGGTTGGCCATGAACATCGGATGCGTGCGCGACAGGAAGATCTGCGGGCCGCGCGCTTCCTCGCGGACGTCGTAGATGTAGGCGCGCACGCGGTCGCCGTTCTTGAAATGCTCGCGCGGCAGCAGCTCATCGCGGCGCAGGATCGCCTCGGCCCGGCCGAGGTCCACCGTGACGTTGCCGTACTCGACGCGCTTGACCAGACCGTTGACGATCTCGCCGATGCGGTCCTTGTACTCGTTGAACTGGCGCTTGCGCTCCGCGTCGCGGACCTTCTGGACGATGACCTGCTTGGCGGTCTGCGCGGCGATGCGGCCGAAATCGATGGGCGGCAGCGGGTCGACCAGGAAATCGCCGACCTGGGCGCCGGGCTTGCGGCGCTGGGCATAAGCGAGCGTGACCTGGGTCGCCTCGTTCTCCACCGTCTCGACCACCTCCAGGTGGCGGGTCAGGTGGATGTCGCCGGTCTTGCGGTCGATGCGGGCGCGGATGTCGTGCTCGTGGCCGTACTTGGAGCGACCGGCCTTCTGAATCGCCTGTTCCATCGCCTCCAGGACCTCGTCCCGGTCGATGTTCTTTTCGCGGGCGACCGCGTCAGCGACTTGCAGCAGTTCCATCCGTCACACTTCCTGGACTGGCGTTTGTTCTTGCGGGTCGAACCCGGACCGGGCCGTCAACCCTGCTCCTGGCTGGCGCGGATCAGTTCATCCGTCAAAACCAGCTTGGCGCGCAGGATGTTGTCGAACTCCAGGCGGGCGGCTCCCTGTTCCGTTTCGATGCACACGAGGCCGTCCTCGACGCCCTTCAGCATGCCCTTGAAGCGCTTGCGGTTATCGACGGCGAGCCGGGTCTCCAGCTTGGCCTCGAAACCGGCGAAGCGTTCGAAATCCTTCAACCGGGTCAGCGGCCGGTCGATGCCGGGCGAGCTGACCTCCAGCGTGTAGGCGCTTTTGATCGGATCCTCGACGTCGAGAACCGCGGAGATGGCGCGGCTGATGTCGGCGCAGTCCTCGACCGTCATGGGCGCGCCGTCGGCGCGTTCGGCCATGACCTGCAGAACCATGCGCTGCCCACCGGTCAACTGCACACGCACGACCTCGTAGCCCATGGCCTCGACGGACGGCGTGATGATCTGCTCGATACGACCGGTTGCTTCCATTCCACCTGACCCGCCCTCGCGGTCTCCCCGGACCGGTGCCCTGGGACCAAACCGAGGATTCGACACGCTGATAAAAAAATAAGTGGGCCTAAGCCCACCCGCAAAGCGTCCCGCCGGCCCGGTTTCCCGAGCCGCCGATCCGTATGGGTTCATGCGGTGAATATAGACATTCCGGAGCAAGCCGCAAGCGCTTTTCCGACACGGCCTATGCAAGGCGGTCTGGTGGGGGCCGCGCCGGTGGTGGCGACCCCCGATCCCGACCCGGCATTCAAGGACCCTGTTACCCCCGCGGCTTGCGGATGAAGCGCAGGAAGACCGGCTTGCGGCCGGCCTCGATGGCCTTTTCCTCGTAGCGGGTCGGCGGCCAGTCCTCGCTGCGGTGGCGCCAGTCGGACGGGCCGCGGGCGGTCCACTCGAAGTCCGGGTGCTTGACCGTGTGCTCCAGCATCCAGCGCACCAGCCCCATGTCGTCGCTGGCCAGGCGCAGCTCCGCCCCGTCCTTCAGGACGCGGGACAGGCGCGGCAGGTTTGCCGGGCCGATGAAGCGGCGTTCCCAATGGCGCTTCTTCGGCCAGGGATCGGCGAACAGGACGAAGGCGCGGCCGATGGAGGCGTCCGGCAGGGCGTCGAGCAGCGGGCGGGCGTCGTCCGGCAGGACCCGGACGTTGTCCTGCACGCCTTCGTCGTCCACCAGCTTCAGCAGGCCGGCCACGCCGTTGATGAAGGGCTCCGCCCCGATCACGCCGACGTCGCGGTTGTTGGCGGCCTGCCAGGCCATGTGGTGGCCGCTGCCGAAGCCGACCTCCAGCCAGACGTCGCGCACCGGGTTCGGGAACAGGGCGTGGGGGTCGATGCGCTCGTCCGGCTGGATCGCCGGGATTTGCAGCGCGGGCAGAAGCGTGTCGAGCAGTTCGGTCTTGCGCTTGCGCAGCGGACGGCCCTTGCGCCGCCCGTACAGCCGCTTGGACGCGTCCGGAAGAGAGTCGGTCATGATGAAAGCGGGGTCCTGAAACGGGTGCAGGGGCCGAAAAGGCCCCTGCACTCCAAACCAAACCGGTCGATCTTAGAAGAACGCCGTGCGGAGGTCGCCAACGAGGTCGGTCTTCTCCCAGGCGAAGCCGCCGTCGGGCTCGGCGTCGCGGCCGAAGTGGCCGTAGGCGGCGGTGCGCGCGTAGATCGGCTTGTTCAGGCCGAGGTGCGTGCGGATGCCGCGGGGCGACAGGTCCACCAGCTTCTGCAGCACGGCGGAGAGCTGGTCCTCGTCGACCTGGCCGGTGCCGTGGGTGTCGACGTAGACCGACAGCGGCTTGGACACGCCGATGGCGTAGGACAGCTGGATCGTGCAGCGCTCGGCCAAGCCGGCGGCCACCACGTTCTTGGCGAGATACCGCGCGGCGTAGGCGGCCGAGCGGTCGACCTTGGTCGGATCCTTGCCGGAGAAGGCGCCGCCGCCGTGCGGGGCCGCGCCGCCATAGGTGTCGACGATGATCTTGCGGCCCGTCAGGCCGGCGTCGCCGTCCGGCCCGCCGATGACGAAGCGCCCGGTCGGGTTGACGTAGAAATGCGCCTCGTCGCACATCCAGCCCTGCGGCAGGACGTTGAGCACGTGCGGGCGGACGATCTCGCGCACCTCGTCCTGGGTCAGGCCGTCGGCGTGCTGGGTGGAGACGACGACGGCGGTGGCGCGCACCGGCCGGCCGTTCTCGTACTGCAGGGTCACTTGGCTCTTGGCGTCGGGGCCGAGCTGCGGGGCGGCGCCGGAGTGGCGCGCCTCGGCCAGCGACTTCAGGATGGCGTGGGAGTAGTAGATCGGCGCCGGCATCAGCGCCGGGGTCTCGTTGCAGGCGTAGCCGAACATGATGCCCTGGTCGCCGGCGCCCTCGTCCTTCTCGCCGGCGGCGTCAACGCCCACCGCGATGTCGGCCGACTGGGAATGGACGAAGCACTTGACGTCCATCTTCTCCCAGTGGAAGCCGTCCTGCTCGTAGCCGATGTCCTTCACCGCGGCGCGGGCGACCTGCACCAGCATGTCCGGCGTGATGCTCTCCGGCCCGCGCACCTCGCCGGCCAGCACCACCTGGTTGGTCGTGGCCAGAGTCTCCACCGCCACGCGGGCGTAGGGGTCGTGCGACAGGTACAGGTCGACGATCGCGTCGGAAATGCGGTCGCACACCTTGTCCGGATGACCCTCGGACACGGACTCGCTGGTGAAGACGTAGTTGAGCTTGGCCACGGCGAACCTCGGCAATGGACGGGAGTGCTTTTCACACAAGAAGCTTGGGATCGGTCATTGCGCTTTATTGGATAGCCGATCCTCGACCGTATTTGGCAAGAATTGCCGCGTGGGTCAAGCAATCTCCCTTTGCCGAACGTCTTTGGCCCCGCCGGCCGGCAATCCGGCGCGGGAGTCGCGGGTTCGCAAAAAGCAAACCGGGGGGTGCGGCCGGCAAGCCGCTCCCCCCAATTCTTCAGATCCGTGTCGGGGCCATCGCCCGGGCCGTCACTCGGCGGCTTCGACCATGCCCGAGTTGGCGACCGCCTTGGTCAGCTCGAACAGGCGCTTGCGCACCGACGGGTCGTTGATGCGGTAGTAGGCGCGCACCAACTCCAGCGTCTCGCGCTTGGCCATGGGATCCGGCTCGTAACCGCCCGAGGAACGCTCCTCGACGGCGCCGCCGGCCACATCGTCATCGTCCACCGGCGCAGCGGCCGCCTCGGCCGGCATGTCGTCGAAGAAGAAGGACACCGGCACGTCGAGGACGCGGCTGAGATCGAACAGGCGGGAGGCGCCGATGCGGTTGGCGCCGCGCTCGTACTTCTGCACCTGCTGGAAGGTCAGGCCGATGGCCTCACCGAGCTTTTCCTGGCTCATGCCCAGAAGGGTCCGGCGCAACCGGACGCGGGAACCGACGTGAACGTCAATCGGGTTCGGCTTTCCCGTCTTGGGACGGCCGGCTGACGCCCGGCGGCCCCGCGTTGCTGTTGCTGGCATTCTCTAATTCCCTGAAACAGTTGTGCAACCTTGATACGACATATCCATGTATGCAGTCAAGGGCGCCCCGCCGCTCCTGATGCGCGTGATTGAAAAAGATTGTTGGTTGCGCTAGCGGCGTTGTCGAGCGGACAGGCCGACGGCGAAGCAGATCAGGAGCAGTACTCCGAACACCCCGTCGCCCATCCAACCGTAAAGTGTGGGCATTGGAAGGGCTTTCGGCAAGGCTGTATCGACCACACCCCTGTGACCAAGTGCGAGCATTGCTGCTATGCGTCCATGAGCGTCCACGACGCCCGAGATGCCGGTGTTCGCCACGCGCACGAGGGGCAGCCCCTCCTCCACCGCGCGGGTCTGCGCGATGGCGAAATGCTGGTGCGGCCCGGCGGTGTTGCCGTACCACGCGTCGTTGGTGAGGTTCAGCAGCCATTGCGGCCGATGGTCGCGGTCGATCACGGCGTTCGGGAAGATGACCTCGTAGCAGATCAGGGGGCTGACCGGCGGCAGGCCCTTGAGGTCCAGCGTCACCGGTCCCGGCCCCGCCGAGAACTCCGCCCCGTTGCCGGCGATGGCCCCGACCGGCAGCCAGCGGCGCAGCGGCATGTACTCGCCGAAGGGGACGAGGTGGAACTTGTCGAAGCTGCCCGCGATCGCGCCGCTGCCGTCCACCGCCACCATGCTGTTGTAGTAGCGCTGCTCGCCCTCGGCATCCACGGCGGCGCGCGGGGCGCCGGTGATCAGCAGCCCGCCGGGCGGCGTCACGGATCCCAGCGCCTGCCGGACGCGGGCGTCCTGCTCGATGAACAGGGGCACGGCGGTCTCCGCCCAGATGACGTGGGTGGGCGGCCCGGCCGAGGGTGATGCCGGCTCGGCGGCCGACAGGTCCATCTGTTGCTGGACGTTCCGCACGCGCTCGCCCGGCGCCCATTTCAGGCGCTGGTCGATGGCCGGCTGGACGAGCCGCAGGCGGACGCCCGGCACCGTCTCGTCGGACGCACCGGCCAGCCGCATCCCGCCCCAGGCGCCCAGCGCGGCGAAGAGCGCCAGCCCGGCGGCGACGGCGCCCCAGCCGCGGCGGCGGTCCGCCGGGGATGACGGTGCGGAGCCGCCCAGCACCGCCGGCAGCGCCGCGACCAGCGCGGTCAGCAGGCTGAGGCCGTAGATGCCGAACAGGGAGACGCTCTGCAGCACCGGCAGGAAGCCGGTCCAGCCATAGCCGATGAGGTTCCACGGGAAACCGGTGAAGATGTGCCCGCGCAGCCACTCGAACAGCGCCCAGGACGCGGCGAACAGGAACACCCGCGCCAGCCCCGTCGCCCGCAGCTTCCACACGAGCAGAGTCGTGAAGCCGCTGAACATCGCCATCAGGATGGGCAGCCCCGCGGCGGACAGCGGCAGCGCCCACCAGAAGCGGCCGATGTCGGTGAACAGCGCGGCGCTGATCCAATAAAGGCCGAGCAGATGGTGGGCGAAGCCGAAGAACCAACCGACCGCGAAGGCCTGCCGCCCCGTCCGCGCCCCATCGAGCAGCCAGAGCAGGCCCGGGAAGGCGACCAGCAGCACCGGCACGGCGTCGGCCGGCGGCAAGGCCAGCGTCGCCAGCCCGCCGAACAGCGCGGCCACGGCCAGCCGCCGCCACCCGGCAAGCCCGGCAAGGCGCACGGAAAGGCGGCCCAGCGGGGCTGGGGTGGTCAGGGTGTCGGTGATGGACAAGGGGCGAACTCCGGGATGTCACTGAGGACGGGGGAGGTTAGGAGGCGGTCGGGACAGAGGTGGTTGCGTTGGGCCCCCCTCCCAGCCTCCCCCCACTTCGCGGGGGGAGGGGTTAAGCGCGCGAACGGCGGCAGTCCCCTCCCCCGTCGAAGATGGGGGAGGGTTAGGGTGGGGGCCCAATGCTGCGACCCCGCTTCAGAACGATGTCACCCCACCTCGGCCAGGGCGGAGCTGTTGGCGGGGGCGTTGCGGACGCGCAGGCGCTTGATGCGGCGGGGGTCGGCCTCGACGATCTCGAACTCCAGGCCGGAGGGGTGGGTCAGCATCTCCCCGCGGCCCGGCACGCGGCCGGCGAGCGAGACGACGAGCCCGCCGAGCGTGTCGATGTCCTCGCGCTCCTCCTCCGTCAGGAAGGTGCCGACACGCTCCTCGAAATCCTCGATGGAGACGCGGGCGTCGGCGATGATGCTGCCGTCGGGGCGTTCCACGAGGCGGGGCGAGGCCTCCTCGTCGTGCTCGTCCTCGATCTCGCCGACGATCTCCTCGACGAGATCCTCGATGGTGACGAGGCCGTCGATGCCGCCGAACTCGTCGACCACCAGCGCCATGTGCTGGCGCTTCTGGCGCATCTGCACCAGCAGGTCGACCACCGGCATGCTGGGCGCCACGATGGTCAGGTCGCGGACGATGTCCGCCAGCGCCACCGCCTTCCCCTGCGCCAGCGCGGCGAGCACGTCCTTGATGTGCACCATGCCGACGACGTCGTCGAGCGTCTCGCGGTACACCGGCATGCGGGAATGGGCGTCTTCCGCCATGCGCTGGACGAGGGCGGGGAACGGCGTGTCCACCTCCACCGCCACGATGTCGGCGCGCGGCACCATTACGTCGTCGACGGTGCGGTCGCGGAGCTTGAGGATGTTGGCGAGCAGGGCGCGCTCGCCCGCCCCCAACGATTCCTCGCCGGTGTCCTGGTCCTCGATCAGTTCCTCGATCGTGGCGCGCAGGGTGGCGTCGTCGCGCCCCCCGAGGACGGTCCGGAGCCACCCGCGAAACAGGTGACCCAGGGAGTGCTGGTCTTCGGCCCCGTCTTCACGGGGCGTTCGACTGTCGGAAATTTCGCTCATCGGTCCGGCGGTTGTTCGTCCAGGTTCGGCTCCCCGGGCGGAGAGCGCGTGGCGGCGTACGGGTCGGCGATTCCCAGGGTCTCCAGCACCTCGGTTTCGAGCTGCTCCATCTCCTCGGCCTCGTCGTCCGTCTCGTGATCATACCCGAGAAGATGAAGAACGCCATGCACCACAAGGTGGGTCATGTGATCCGAAGGCGTCTTTCCCTGCTCGGCGGCCTCGCGGGCGACGGTCTCCCAGGCCAGGATGACGTCGCCCAGCATGACCGGGGCGTCCTCGCCCAACTCCGGCTCCTCGGCCTCGGTCAGGGCGAAGGACAGAACGTTGGTCGGCTTGTCCTTGCCGCGGTAGTCGCGGTTCAGCCGGTGCACCAGCGCGTCGTCGGCGAGCACGACGGACAGCTCCGCCGGCCCCTCCTCCTCGTCGTAGCTGGCGGCCAGCGCAGCCAACGCCGCGCGCTCGCACAGCCATTCGGCGTCGTCGGCCCAGGCGCCTGCTTCACGTGAAACGGCGACGTCGACGGCCATCACGGCGCCCCCTCCCCCGCGGGGTCGGACGCGGCGCCGTCGCCATTCCCATTGCGGGGGGCGGCCGGGCGGCGCGCAGCCTTGGTCTGGCTGTCGAAGCGGTCGTAGGCGCGGATGATGCGGGCGACCAGCGGGTGGCGCACCACGTCCACGTCGGTGAAATGGACGAAGCGGATGCCGTCCACCCCCTGCAGGATGTCCAGCGCCTCGCGCAGGCCGGACTTGGTGCCGGCCGGCAGGTCGGTCTGCGAGATGTCGCCGGTCACCGCCATGCGGCCGCCCTCGCCCAGGCGGGTGAGAAACATCTTCATCTGCATGGGCGTGGTGTTCTGCGCCTCGTCCAGGATGACGAAGGCGTTGCCGAGCGTGCGGCCGCGCATGAAGGCCAGCGGCGCGATCTCGATCTCGCCGGATTCCAGCCGTTTCTTCACCTGCTCCGCCGGCAGCATGTCGTGCAGCGCGTCGTAGAGCGGACGCAGGTAAGGATCGACCTTCTCCTTCAGGTCGCCGGGCAGGAAGCCCAGCCGCTCCCCCGCCTCCACGGCGGGGCGCGACAGGATGATGCGGTCCACCTGGCCGGTGGTCAGCATCGCCACCGCCTGCGCCACGGCGAGGTAGGTCTTGCCGGTGCCCGCGGGGCCCAGGCCGAAGACCATCTCGCTCTCGGCGAGCGCCTGGAGGTAGGTCGCCTGCATGGGCGAGCGTGGGGTGATCGCCCCCTTGCGGCGGGTCCGCACCGCGACCTCCCCGCGGCTGAGCGTCGCCAGCGTCTGGTCGCGGAGCGCGCCGCCGGTGCCGGTGGCCATGCGCACGGCCGCGTCCACCTCGCCGGTGCCGACGGCCATGCCGCGCTTCAGCCGCTCGTAGAGCGCGTCGAGCGCGGACCGGGCGGTCTCGGCGGATTCCGCCGGACCGGCGATGGTCAGCGTGTTGCCGCGGGAGATCAGGGAGACTCCCAACTGGTTCTCGATGCGGGCGAGGTGGCGGTCATGCTCCCCGTACAGCATCGGCAGGAGCCGGTTGTCGTCGAAGTTCAGATCGATTCGCTGATCGGGCAAGCCGTTCAAACGGTCGCCTCCAGGGTTTGGGTCCCGTTTCGGCCGATTTGACCGGTCGGGGACGAGGTGTATTCGCCGGTCGCCACGGTGCCGGCCAGGCTGTTCGGGTGGGCGGCGTCGATCCGCACCTCCACGATCCGTCCCAACAGCCGATCGTTGGCTTCGGCATGCACCGACTGCATGTAGGGGCTCTTGCCCAGCAGCTGCCCGCCGCGCTTGCCGACGCGGTCGAACAGCACCGGCACCGTCTGGCCGACGAAGCTCTGGTTGAAGGCCTGCTGCTGCGCGTTCAGCAGCTGCTGGAGTGCCGCCAGCCGGGCGTCCTTCACATCCTCCGGCACCTGGGCGGTCTCCAGGGCGGCGGGGGTGCCGGGGCGCGGGCTGTATTTGAACGAGTAAGCCTGGGCGTAGCCGACGTCGGTCACCAGCCGCAGCGTCTCTGCGAAGTCCGCGTCGCTCTCGCCGGGGAAGCCGACGATGAAGTCGCCCGACAGGGCGAGATCCGGCTTGGCCGCGCGCAGGCGGTCGACGATGCGCCGGTAGTCGTCGGCCGTGTGCTTGCGGTTCATCGCCGCCAGCACGCGGTCGGAGCCCGCCTGCACCGGCAGGTGCAGGTAGGGCATCAGCTGCGGCACCTCCGCATGGGCGCGGATCAGGTCGTCGTCCATGTCCCGCGGGTGGGAGGTGGTGTAGCGGATGCGCTCCAGCCCGTCGATCTCCGCCAGTTCGCGGACCAGCCGGCCGAGGCCCCAGGTCGCGCCGTCCGGCCCGTCGCCGTGCCAGGCGTTGACGTTCTGGCCCAGCAGGTTGATCTCCCGCGTGCCGCCGGCGACGAGGCGCCGGGCCTCCGCCAGGATCTGCGCGCCGGTGCGCGAGAACTCCGCGCCGCGGGTGTAGGGGACGACGCAGAAGGTGCAGAACTTGTCGCAGCCCTCCTGCACGGCAAGGAAGGCGGCCACGCCCTGGGCGGCGCTTTCGTCCGGCAGGAAGTCGAACTTGGACTCCACGGGGAAGTCGGTGTTCAGCACGCTGCCCGCCCGGCGGCTGGCCTTCGCCACCATCTCCGGCAGGGTGTGGTAGGTCTGCGGGCCGAAGACGATGTCCACGTAGGGGGCGCGGGCGACGATCTCCTCCCCCTCCGCCTGGGCGACGCAGCCGGCCACCGCGACGATCATGCGGCCGTCGCCGGCCTCCGCCTTGATGTCCTTCAGCTGGCGCAGGCGACCGAGTTCCGAGAAGACCTTCTCGGATGCCTTTTCGCGGATGTGGCAGGTGTTGAGGATCACCATGTCGGCGCCGTCCGGCTCGTCCACCGGCCGGTAACCCAGGGGTGCCAGGACATCCGCCATGCGGGCGGAGTCGTAGACGTTCATCTGGCAGCCCCAGGTCTTGATGAAGAGCTTCTTACTCAACGATCCCTTCCGCCCCAAAACAAAAAGGCGCGCCGACCCGCGCAGGCCCGGCGCGCGACCCGCCGCGCCGCGGCATCGCTTCCGGCCTATATGGTAGCACGAGTGCGCCAAAACGAGTCAACCGCGGCCGCAAATGAAGTTCCCTCTCCCCTCTGGGGAGAGGGTTAGGGTGAGGGGGTTGCGCTTTTGCCGGACGTACCAAGGTGGCGGGGCCCCCTCACCCTGCCCTCTCCCCAGAGGGGAGAGGGTTGAACGCCACATGCGACCGCCCTGCCCCGGAGAAAGGAGAATCAATGCCCCTGCGGCGGGGTGTGCTTGCCCGAGACGGCGCGTTCCACGCCCTGGGCGACGGCGCGCTGGCAGTGGTCGGCCAGTGCCTTGCGGCTGGAGAAGCCCTCGATGGTCACGGGCGGGTGGAATTCCACCTCCACCGTCATGCGGCCGAGCGTGAAGACCGTCCACAGGTGCGGGGCGAGGTCCATGTCGCCGTACCAGGCGTAGCAGGGCCGGAAGGCGATGCCCATGGGGACGCCGTCCAGCCGGGTCGGCGCGATGCTGACCGGCTGCACGGTCAGCGGCGTGCCGCCGATGCGCCGGGCGGCCACCGCGAACAGCGCCGTCTTGAAGGGCAGCGTGCGGTTGCCGTCGCTGGACGTGCCTTCCGGGAACAGGATCAGGTTGTCGCCGGCGTCCAGCCGCGCGCCCAGCTCGTCGCGCTGCTTCTCCACGCCGCTTCGGGCCTTGCGCTCCACGAAGACGGTCTGCTGCAGCTTGGCCAGCGCGCCGAAGAAGGGCCAGCCGGCCACCTCGCTCTTGGCGACGAAGGAGCCCGGGATGACCGAGCCCAGCACCGTGATGTCCAGGTAGGAGGAATGGTTGGAGACGAACAGCACCGGCCCCGGCTGCGCGCGTTCCCCGCGCACCACCACCTCGAAGCCCAGGATGCGGGCGCAGACGCCGTGGTAGAGCAGCGGCAGGCGGTAACGCAGCGGCAGCTTCAGCGCCACCGCCAGCGCCTGCACCGGGACCAGCAGCAGCGTCCAGGCGAGATACAGCGCCAGGCGCAACGCGCCCCGGATCGGCGAGCCCAGCGGGCGGGCGCCCGTCTCCTCAACCTCTGCCGTCATGGCCGGCTCACGCGGTCTGACCGAAATGACCACGCCGCTCGTAGTGCTTGGAGTATTTGTCGGTGATCAGGTCGGTCTTCACCACGATGGACACGTCCGTCGTGTTGAACTGATGGTCGATCACCGCCCCGTCGCCGATGAAGCCGCCCAGCCGCAGGTAGCCCTTGATCAGCGGCGGCAGCACGGTCAGCGCCCGCTTCGGGTCGATCCCCTCCCGCGGCAGCAGGTCCATGCTGACATGCCGTTCCGGCAGTGCCACCGGGCGCAGCTCCGGCGGGGCGAGGTGGTGGTGGTACAGGTAGGCCAGCGGCTCCGCCAGGGCGGCCGGATCGGTGCCCGGCAGGCTGGCGCAGCCGAACATCAGCGCGATGTCGTGGTGGAAGACATAGGCCGCGATGCCGCGCCACAGCAGCTGCATGCTGCCGCGCGTGCGGTAGGCGGCGTCCACGCAGGACCGGCCCAGTTCCAGGATCTCGCCGGGAAGGTTCACCAGCCGGCTGATGTCGTATTCGTCGCTGGAGTAGAAGCGCCCGGCCTTCGCCGCCGCCGAGCGGCGGATCAGCCGGTAGGTGCCGACCACGCTTTCCGGGCCGTCGCCGCGCGCGTGGTCGATGACCAGCAGATGGTCGCACAGCGTGTCGAAGTCGTCGAAATCGCGGTGGCGCGCCGCCATGTCGGGGGTCGGGATCGCCGACATCTCCTCGTAGAAGACGCGGTAGCGGAGCGCCTGCGCCCAGTCGACCTCGGCGGCGCTTTCCGCCAGCCTGACTTCCAGGGAACCCATGCGCAGTTCGGAGGAACTGTCCTGGTCCATGCTCGTATCAGCCATTCGACGGTTCGCAGGCGTAGTGAAAGGGGGCGTGACGGTTGAGCGGTGTGAAGCTGCGCCAAACGGCGGCGTTTTTCAATCGGCGACGCGTCCGGCCCATGCCGGTTGCCGGCGCTCCAGGGGGAGCCCGGCCCGATCCCATGGCACCGATCGCTCGTTAGGGATAGCACAAATGGCGGGTTGCCGGTCAACGGCATCATCGCGGGAACCGCGAGGGCATCATCGCGCGAACCGCGAGGGCATCATCGCGGGAACCGCGTGTACGCCCCATGGTCGGCGGACCAGCCCTGCCCCGTCCCGGCCATTGGGAGACTCCCAAGGGTCGGATGACGAAAGCAAAGGAAACGGTATGGAATTCGAAGTATTCGGGACCGGCCAATTATCCGGAACGGCCGCCCGGTCCGCGGTGCGCGGACCGCAGGAACCGGTTTCCGGAACGGACCGCCGGAGCGGCGGTCCGCCGGAAGACAACGCTCAAGCCTTCGCGGCCTTAGCAGGACGCGGAAAAAGGCTGGGCTCAGCCGGCTGGTCGTGATTCTCTCCGGTCGTGGAGAAAGCGGCCGGCGAGGGAACGATGCGGGGATCGGAC
>NZ_JAGINP010000024.1 GCF_017876155.1 Azospirillum rugosum | reverse complement strand
TCCGATTGGACGCGCTTCATACAGCATCGTCACTTACGCACGTCTTCGCGAACACACGAAAAGCCGGCGCTCCCCACAGGAGCGCCGGCTTTTCGTTGTTTTCGCTCTGGCTGGACCGGAAAGCACCGGGCGTTGGGCCCCCACCCCGGCCCTGCCCGCGGGGCGGGGGAGGGAGTGGAATCGTCAGCCAGACAATCTGTTCGTGACCCCTCACAAAGCGCTTGATTGGGGTGCCGTATCTGGTATACCGTATGATCCATGCCAATGAGCGTTGCCACAGAGCGTTGGATCAGGAACGTCATGCAGCGAACCATCACCGGCGGGGCGGAGTGACCCGATGAGCAGCCCGATCGATTTCGAGCAGCTCGCCCGCGTGGCCGGCGACGCGGTCATCATCTCCGACGCGAAGGGCGCCATCACCTTCTGGAACGCGGCGGCTGAGCGCATCTTCGGTTTCACGGAACAGGATGCGCTGGGCCAGTCGCTCGACCTGATCATCCCGGAGCGTCAGCGCCAGCGGCACTGGGACGGGTACGAGAAGACCATGCAGACCGGGATCACGCGGTATGGCGCCGACGTGCTGCGCGTTCCCGCGGTGCACAAGGACGGCCGCGCGCTGTCCATCGCCTTCACGGTGGCCCTGCTCACCGCGGCGGACGGCAACATGACCGGGGGCAGCGTGACCGGGATTGTCGCCATTGTCCGCGATGAAACCAGCCGTTGGACGGAGGAACGCAAATTGCGCCGCCGTCTGGCGGAGTTGGAAGCCGCAACAGCTCACTAACCCTTCACCGCAATCACATCAGTCCGCAATCCGGGTCTTTTGCGCCGGTATTTCCACGACCGGCACGGGGACGTGCGTTGCAACAATCAAACGGGAGTGAACGAGCCATGAGCAAGCCGCTCGAAGGGATCAAAATCATCGACTTCACGCACGTCCAGGCCGGCCCGGCCTGCACGCAGCTTCTGGCCTGGTACGGCGCCGACGTGATCAAGGTCGAGCGCCCCGGTGCCGGCGACGTGACGCGCAACCAGCTGCGCGACATCCCCGACGCGGATGCCCTGTACTTCACGATGCTGAACAGCAACAAGCGCTCGCTGACGCTGGACACCAAGACCCAGGCGGGCAAGGAAGTCCTGGAGAAGCTGATCCGCGAGTCCGACGTCCTGGTCGAGAACTTCGGGCCGGGCGCGCTTGACCGCATGGGCTTCTCCTGGGCGCGCATCAACGAGCTGAACCCGGGCATGATCGTCGCCTCGGTGAAGGGCTTCAGCGACGGCCACCACTATGAAGACCTGAAGGTCTACGAGAACGTCGCCCAGTGCGCCGGCGGTGCGGCGTCGACCACCGGCTTCTGGGACGGCCCCCCGACCGTCAGCGCCGCCGCTCTCGGCGACAGCAACACCGGCATGCATCTGGCCATCGGCATCCTGACCGCCCTGATGGGCCGCGCCAAGACCGGCAAGGGCCAGAAGGTCGCCGTGTCGATGCAGGACGCCGTGATCAACCTCTGCCGCGTCAAGCTGCGCGACCAGCAGCGCCTCGACCGCGTCGGCTACCTGGAGGAATACCCGCAGTACCCGCACGGCGAGTTCTCCGACGTGGTTCCGCGCGGCGGCAACGCCGGCGGTGGCGGCCAGCCGGGCTGGGTCCTGAAGTGCAAGGGCTGGGAAACCGATCCCAACGCCTACATCTACTTCACCATCCAGGGCCACGCCTGGGCGCCGATCTGCAAGGCGCTGGGCAAGCCGGAGTGGATCGACGACCCGGCCTACAACACCGCCCAGGCGCGCCAGGACAAGATCTTCGACATCTTCGCCTTCATCGAGGGCTGGCTGGCCGACAAGACGAAGTACGAGGCGGTCGACATCCTGCGCAAGTTCGACATCCCCTGCGCGCCGGTGCTGACCATGAAGGAGATCGCCGAGGATCCGTCGCTCCGCAAGAGCGGCACCATCGTCGAGGTCGAGCACAAGCAGCGCGGCAAGTACCTGACCGTCGGCAGCCCGGTCAAGTTCTCGGACATGACGGTCGAGATCACCGGTTCCCCGCTGCTCGGCGAGCACAGCGACGAGATCCTCGCGAGCCTCGGCTACACGAAGGAGCAGATCGCGGACATGCACGCCAACAAGGTGGTCTGATCCCCACCCCCGGCGTGATCGGGTTTTCCTGATCGCATCCTGTTCGGCCACTTGGTCGGTGGAAAACGGCGCTCGTTTCGGGCGCCGTTTTTCGTTTTTTCGTGATCCGCTGCTACCGCAACCACTCCCGGACTTCCAGGATCCGCTGGTTGCCCTGCGGGGTGCGGGCGTAGGCCTTGCCGTACTGGGTCTGGTATTCGCGGACGTAGCCCTGGCGCAGCAGGATTTCCATGGCCGGCCGGACGACGGCCGGCTTCAGCTTTGCGGCGCGGGTGATCGCCAGAAGCGAGGCGGGCAGGGCCGTCACTTCCGGACCGGGCGTGGCCCGGAGCGTGTTGATGGAGGTCCAATCGACGGACGTCGGTGACATCATGCGGGGTTCCCCCTGCTCGACAAACGGGTGGCTTCCAACCCATCATTTCGCGCCTTTCGGCGTTGCGCAATGATCAGGATCAGCGTACAACCTCAACTGAACTTGAGGTCAAGAGGTTCCGCACATCCGGAGGGCCGACGATGGGGATTCTCGAACCGGGCCAGCTTGGCAAGGATCTCTCCGTCGGGGAGGTGGCCGAACGATCCGGCGTGGCGGTGTCCACCATCCATTTCTACGAATCGAAGGGCCTGATCCGGAGCTGGCGCAGTAACGGCAACCAGCGGCGCTTCCCACGTGAGGTGTTGCGCCGCGTCGCGGTTATCAAGGTCGCGCAGAGGCTGGGGATTTCGCTGGCCTCCATCGCCGAGGCGCTGAAGGCCCTGCCGGAGGGACGATCCCCGACGACGGAGGACTGGAAGGCCCTTTCGGCGTCCTGGAAGCGGGAGCTGGATGAGCGAATCGCCACCATGACGCGTTTGCGCGACGAGCTGGACCAGTGCATCGGCTGCGGCTGCCTGTCGATCAGCGAGTGCCCATTGCGCAATCCCTGGGACGAGCTGTCGGAGGAAGGGCCCGGCCCGCGGTTGCTCGATCCACGCTGAGGGATTGGCGCGCGGGTGCCAGGGGCGCTATGCTCGCGCTGAACGCGACAACCCGCCGTCCGATCCCGACCCGCCGTGCCATGACCGATCCCGACCGCCCCGACCCCGCCGCTCCGGGCGCGCAGACCCCGGCCGTCGCGTCGGCTACCCTGCTGGCGGACGGATTGGCGCACCACGAGGCCGGGCGACTCGCGGAGGCCGAAACGGCCTATCGGCGACTGCTGGACCAGGATCCGGGAAACAGCGACGGCTGGAATCTGCTCGGCGTCGTGCGGGCGCAACAGGGCGATGCGAGGGCGTGCGTGCGCTGCATCCGGTCGGCCCTGGCGATCCGCGAAGCCCCGGAATACCTCTACAACCTGGGAACGGCGCTGCGCGACCTCGGGCGACTTGACGAGGCGGTGGCGGCCTATGAGCGGGTCGTCCGGCTGGCTCCCGACCGGGCGGACGCCCACATGGCCGTCGGTGCGCTGCACCAGCTTCGGCGCCAGCCGATCGAGGCCATCGCCGCCTATCGCCGGGCCATCGCCATCCGGCCCGACAGCGCGGAGGCGCATTCGAGCCTCGGCATGGTGCTGCAGGAGGTCGGGCAGCGGGAGGAGGCCATCGCCGCCTTCAGCGCGGCGATCCTGCACAAGCCGTCCCACGCCGAAGGGCACTCCAACCTCGGCTTCGCCTTGCAGGGCTTGGGACGGCTCAGCGAGTCGGCGGCGGCCTTCGCGGTGGCGCTCGCCTTCCGGCCGGAGTTTCCGGAAGCCTGGTCGAACCTGGGAAACACCTTCAAGGAGATGGGGCTGCTCGACCGCGCCGTCGCGGCCTACCGCACCGCCCTCGCGCAACGCCCCCACTTTCCGGAGGCCGCCGGCAACCTGGCCATGACGCAGCACTACGCGTCGGAGTGCGGCAACGCCGATTTCCTGGCGACGGCGCGGGAGAGCGTCGCGCGGTTGGGCTTGGCAACGGGTGTGACGGCGCCGCCGCGGGCTTTTCCCAACGCGGAGGACCCGGACCGGCCGCTGCGGGTCGGCTACGTGTCCGGGGACTTCAACAGTCACCCCGTCGGCTATTTCCTGGAAAGCGTCCTGGCCGCGCACGACCGGGCGGCCGTCACGATCCATTGCTACGCCAACAACGTCCGCCGGGACGCGCTGACCGACCGGCTGCGCGCGCGGGCCGACGTCTGGCGCGACATCGCGGGTCTGGACGACGACACGGTCGAGGGCATGGTGCGGGGCGACGGGATCGACCTGCTGGTGGACCTGTCGGGCCACACGGCGGGGAACCGCCTGCCGCTGTTCGCACGCAAGCCGGCGCCGGTGCAGGTCTCCTGGCTGGGGTACTTCGGCACGACCGGGCTCCCCGCCATGGACCATATCATCGCCGACCGGCATGTGGTGTCGCCGGGGGAGGAACGATTCTTCACCGAGACGGTCTGGCGCCTGCCGGGCAGCTATCTGTGCTTCACGCCGCCGTCCGACCGCGTGCCGGTCACGCCGCCGCCGATGTTGGGGACGGGCGTGGTCACGCTCGGCTGCTTCCAGAACCGGGCGAAGATCACCTCGGCCACGGTGGCGCTGTGGGCGGGGGTGCTGGCCGCGATGCCGCAGGCGCGGCTGCTGGTGAAGGCGCGGCAGATGGGCGACGCCGGCGTGCGGCAGGCCCTGAGGGACCGGTTCGCCGCCCATGGCATCGCCGCGAACCGCGTGCGGATGGAGGGCGAGTCGCCACGGGCCGACTATCTGGCCGGCCATGGCCGGATCGACATCGCCGTGGACACCACGCCCTTCGGCGGCGGAACGACCACCGCGGAATGCCTGTGGATGGGCGTGCCGCTGGTGACCCTGCGCGGCGACCGCTGGGCCGGGCGCATCGGGGAGAGCCTGCTGCACACGCTGGGCCTCGCCGACCGACTGGTGGCCGACAGCCCCGCCGACTACGTGGCGAAGGTGGCGGCCCTGGCCGGAGACCCCGCCGCCCTGGCCGACCTGCGCGCGGGGCTGCGCGGGCGGCTGGAGCAATCCCCTCTGTGCGACGGGCCGGGCTTCGCCCGCGGGCTGGAGGCGGCCTACCGGGCCATGTGGCAGGGGTGGTGCCGCAAACGGTGAGCCCGAAAAATGTCCCAGCGGAGCGGCTTGGAGCGTGAGCTTGGACGCACAATCTGTGTGCTAAGGTTGCCCCAACACTTCGCAAGAAAGGATCACGGGGATGTTCGCCAAGGTTGCCATGCGCGGGTTCGGCGCTGCCGTGGGAGGCATGGCCCTCGCACTCGTCCTGGCGGGCCCGGCCGCGGCCGACGGTCATGGGCATGGGCACCACAAGCACCACAAGCACAAGCACAAGCACGACCACGGCTATTATCACGGTGGCCCGCGGGTCGTCGTCGTCGATGAGCCGCGCCCGGTCGTGGTCATGCGCCGTCCGCCGCCGGTCTATTACGCCCCGGCGCCGCGCGTGGTCTATGCGCCGCCAGCCTACTACGCTCCGGCCCCCGCCCCGGGGGTGAGCGTCCAGATGAACATTCCTCTGCGCTGATCCGGCTGTTGCCAGGGTGAAGGGCTCACCGCTCGACGGTGCAGTCCTTCACGATCAGCATGTCGGCGGGAATTTCCGTCGAGGGTGTCTTGGGCATGTCCTCGTGCGCGGGGACGAGCAGGCAGCCTTCGGCGCCGCGCGCCATCACGCTCTTCACCTTGAACCGCATGGTCTTCGGGTTGCTGCCGAAGGTCACGTCGAAGACATCGCCGACGGCGATTCGCCGTGGGATGTCGATGTGGCCGTATTCCCGACAATCGTGGGTGATCAGCCAGTCCCGGCACAGCTTCAGCGTCGCCTCGCCGTTGGTCGCCACGACGGAGGCCGCAGGACCGGGCACCGTGTTCGCCCCGTTGGAGGCACGCCGCTCCCCGGCGGCGGGAGCCTGGGCCAAGGCCACGCCAGAGCCGGTGAGCACGGTGCCGCCAAACACCGGGCCTGCCAGCCACATCCCGACGAACGCCGTCGCCGCGATCCTCATCCCAATCACCGACACCTGCCGTTCCTGCACATGACGATAGCGCACTGTAATATGGGGTGGCGCGACCCTTTTGGAGCGCTGCGGGGCCTTCCGATCAGGCGGGGCGGCGCGGACATCTGGAATGCACGCCCGTGTGCATATTCCGCTGGACAAGGGGCGCGGTTCTTTCTATAAGGCAGCCCCCGCACGTTGCGGCGCCCAGGTAGCTCAGTTGGTAGAGCAGGGGACTGAAAATCCCCGTGTCGGTGGTTCGATTCCGCCCCTGGGCACCACTCTTCCTCCCAATCTACGATTCAGTGAAGAGTGGTGCGAGGCCCAGGCCTCCCACAGTCATTTTCCTGCGAATTCGGTTCAGCCCATTCTCAGCCGTTGCGGTAGCGCGGCGCGGCGTGGACCTGCATGACGTTCGGGACCATCGCGCGCCGGGCGGCGTCATAGGCGTCCCACTGTCCGGCGTCGTGAAGCGGCGGGATCGTGACCGTTTCGCGCCGGTCGTACCCAACCAGCGCCGCGTCGACCAGCTCGCCGGTGTCCATCACCGCCGGAAGGGCGTCGACATCGCGTCCGGACCGCTCCCAGATTTCGGTGCGCGTCGCCGACGGCAGCACCGCCTGCACATACACCCCTCTGGGGCCAAGCTCCAGATGCAGGCCCTGGCTGAGGAACAGCACGAAGGCCTTGGTCGCTCCGTAGACGGTCAGCCCGATTTCCGGCGCGAAGCCCACGACCGACGCCACGTTGACGATCGCGCCCGTGCCGGTGGCGGCGAAGCGCGGCGCCGCCACGCGGGCGAGGCGGGTGAGCGCGGTAACGTTCAGCGCGATCAGGGCGGAGATGTCCTCAAGGCTCTGGTCGAGGAAGTTGCCCTTGAGCGCCGCCCCGGCGTTGTTGACCAGCACGCCGATGCGCTCGTCGTCGCGCAACCGCGCCTCCACGGACGCGAGATCGGCCGGGTCGGTCAGGTCCGCGCGGATGGTGTCGACGCCCACCTTGGCCTCCCGGCGGAGGCGTTCCGCCAGGGCGTCGAGGCGCGCGGTGTCGCGGGCCACCAGCACCAGATCATGGCCGCGCCGCGCGAAGCGGTCGGCGTAGACCGCTCCGATGCCCGAGGAGGCTCCGGTGATCAGAACGGTCGGTTTGGCGACGGATGTCATCGTACGTTCCTGTTATGGCGTTGAGGGGTTGGGCGACCGTCCCCGGGGGCTTGGGACTTGTCTCCGGACACAGTGGTAGCCGATGTTGCGGAAGGCCTAAAGGACACTTATCCAACCTTTTCAGACATCGGGCCTTTTCGGACATCGGCGCGCGGTGGCCGCCCGGTCGGTGTTCGAGCACGTCACTTAGACCGCCGGAGAGCCGATTTATAGAACCGCTGTCCTGTCCGGGAGGCGTTTGGTGGCCGCTTCCTCCCGATGGCCGCCTCCCGATGGTGCGGCGCAGTCGGCAAGAGATGCTCAATTGACCTGTGCGGGGTCTTGATCGACGTACAGTTGATTTTCATGAATTCGGGGGGCAATACGACCAATGTCTCAGCCGCGGCTCGACGGAATCAGGCTTTTTGTTAGGCATTGTTGTGGGTACCATCATTTTCGCGTGCCGCACTCGGACGTCCGGGCGGCTCGGTCGCGCGCATTTCCGTGGGGTTGACGTGCAAGCCACCCTCCGCCGCTCGCTGGTCCTGCTCTCGCTGATCATGCTGCCCCTGCTGGGGGTCGAGCTGGCGATGCAGTTCAACCTGCGCCGCGAACGGATGGCCGAGCTGCACGATCAGGCGATGCGGCTGCTCGACGGCGTGGAGACCGAGCAGCAACACCTCATCGACGACGTCCACCACATCCTCGGAACGCTGGCCACCGCCGCGGCCCCCCAGCTGGCCGGGCCCGGGTGCCAGGCGACCCTGGACCGGATGCAGGCGCTGCTGCCCCCCTATCTGGTCGTCGAGGTGATGGGGATGGACGGGCATGTCCGCTGCGCGACCGACCGGCGCGCCATCGGCGCCTACATCGGGAAGCGGGAGAACGTCCAGCGGGCGCTCGCGACCGGGGACTTCGTTCTCGGCAACTACGCCACCGCCCGGCGGCTCGGCTACGCCGTCCTGACCTTCGGGCAACCCTTCGAGGGGCCGGACGGATCGACCGCGGGCGTCGTCACCGCCCTGCTGGACATCGGGTGGCTGCACGAGTTCCTGGCCCGCAAGCCGTTGCCGCCGGACGCGACCATCCTGATTGCCGACCGTTCCGGCCGCGTGTTCGCCCGGACGCCGGCGCTGCCCGACGTGGTCGGGCAATATCTGCCGGAACGCCTGCGCTACATGCTCACGGGCAGCCGGCGCGCGACGGTGGAGGCGACAGGCCTCGACGGCGTCAAGCGGATCATGGCCTATTCGAGCACGGAGGTCGGTGCCGAAGGCATCCTGGTCATGGCGGGCATCGACAAGGCCGCGGCCATGGGGTCCATCGACCGCAGCCTGTGGCGCACGATGGCGATGTTCGTCGGCGTGCTGGCCCTGTGCTACGCCGGGGTCGCCTGGGGGGCGAGCCGCCTCGTCCGCGTTCAGGAGCAGTTGGTCCTGGCGCTGAAGGCCGCCAAAGCCGGAACCTTCGGCATCAGGCTCCGCTCCCGCCGGGCCGAATGGTCGGAGGAGACCTTCCGGATTTTCGGCCTGGATCCGCAGCGCGACGCGCCGGGCTTCCAGACCTGGGCGGCCAGCCTGCACCCGGCGGACCGCGACCGGGTGCTGCGGGAGCGCGAAGCGGCGTTGGCCGATCGGACGCCGACGATCAGCCAGGAATACCGGATCCTGCGGCGGGACGGCACCGTCGGCTGGGTGGAGACGGTGGCCAACGCCACCTACGCCGGAGACGGCACGCCGCTGCGGCTGTCGGGGCTGCACATCGACATCACGCACCGCAAGGAGACGGAGGGGGCCCTGCGCGCCGCCAAGGAGGAGGCGGAGCGGGCCAACCTGTCGAAGAGCAAGTTCCTGGCGGCGGCCAGCCACGACCTGCGCCAGCCCATGCAGTCCATGTTCCTGTTCGCGTCCGCCCTGCACCCGCATGTGACCAGCGAGCGCGGGCGCAACGCCCTGACCATGCTGGAACGCGGGCTGGACACCATGAAGGGGCTGCTGGAAAGCCTGCTGGACGTGTCGCGGTTCGACGCCGGGGGCATCCGCCCGGCCATCGAGGATGTCCCGCTTCGGCCGGTGCTCGACCACATCGCCGCCTCCTACCTGCCGGTGGCGGCCGCGAAAGGGCTGCAGCTTCGCGTGCGCGAGGGCCGGGACATGGTCGTCCGCAGCGACCGCAACCTGCTGGGCCGGATGATCCGCAACCTGGTCGAGAACGCCATCCGCTACACCGAGGCTGGCATCGTCGAGCTGGACTGCCGCGAGGCCGACGGCCGCGTCCACATCGACGTGCTGGACACCGGGATCGGCATTCCCGCCGGGCAGCTCGACCGGATCTTCGAGGAATTCCACCAGCTCGCCAACCCGGAACGGGACCGCGGCCAGGGCCTGGGGCTCGGGCTGTCCATCGTGCAGCGGCTGTCGACTCTCCTCGACCATCCGGTGTTGGTGCGGTCGGAACCGGGGCGGGGATCCGTCTTCTCCATCGCCGTGCCGCTCGGAAACGCCGGCGAGCCCGGGACCCAACCGGCGGCGCAGCCGGTCCTGGAGGATGGCGCCGGCCGCCTTGCGCTGCTGGTCGACGACGACTCCATCGTCCTGCTGGCGCTCCAGACCATGTTCCGGAGCTGGAGGTACGAAACGCTGATCGCGGCATCCGCCGAGGAAGCGATCGAAAAGCTGCGCGCCGACGGGCGGGAGCCGGACGTGATCGTCGCGGATTACCGGCTGCGCGGCGGCGAGCGGGGAACGGACACCGTCCGGCGGATCACCGCCTTTCTCGGCTCCGCCGTTCCCGCGATCATCCTGACCGGGGAGACCAGCCCGGAATGGCAGAAGGAGGCGGCCGACCTGGGCTTCGGCGTCGCCTTCAAGCCGGTGACGCCGCGCCAGCTGCAAGAGGCGCTGCAACGCTGCATGGGCGCCGTGGCGTGACGTGCAGCCTCAATCCGAAATGACGATCTGCCGTTCCTTGCCGCCCTTTCCGACGATCTTCAGCACGCGGCGGCCGCGCTCGTCCTTGGAGGATTCGGTCAGGACGATCCGGCCGAGCGTGGCGAGCAGGTGCAGCAGTTCGTTGTTCGACTTGGCGCCGAACCCCTGGCGCAACTCGGCCAGAAGGGCTTCCGTTTCCTCGCGTTTTGTCACGGCTCAGGGGCTTTCGCTGTGGGAGTCTCAGGCGGGCGTCCTCCGCCGGCTGCGCAACAGCCTGCTCCACAATCCGGCGGCTGTCGAGGCATCCGGCGGTGGAAGCGCCACAAAGGGAAGGCCGGGGTGTTATCCCTGCGCCACCGGGTCAGCGCCAAGGGTTGAAACCATGGAAGACAAGTTGATCGCCTACATCGACCGCGTGAAGGAACGCATCGCCATGCTGCGCTCCGGCACCTTCGAATCCGCCGACGACCGCATCTCCTGCGAGGCGGTGGCCGACAGCCTGGAGCTGGTGGTGCGCGAGCTGACCGACCTGATCGAGATCCGCTGACCGGATCCGCCGGGCGCACGGTCACCCGGCCAATCTGGAACCGATTTCGGACCGCTGTTCCGGCCGCGGCACCTTGCCCTTTGCCGCCTCCCGGTCGCGGACGGGCGGCAGGCCGAACATGCGGCCGTATTCCCGCGTGAACTGGGGCACGCTTTCATAGCCCACGGCGAAGGCCGCGCTGCTCGCGGTCATCCCCTCCGACAGCATCAGCCGGCGCGCCTCGATCAGCCGCAGCCGCTTCTGGAATTGCAGCGGCGACAGGGAGGTCACGGCGCGGAAATGCTGGTGGAAGGACGACACGCTCATCCCCGCCACCGCCGCCAGCCGCTTGACCGGCATGGGCCGCGTGAACTCCGCCCGAAGCACCGCGACCGCGCGCGCCACGCGCTGCGCATGGCCGTCCAGCCAGCCGAGCCGCCGGATCGCCGGCCCGTGCCGGCCGGCCAGCAGCCAGTAGTGCAGCTCGCGCACCAGCTGGGTCTGGAGAACCGGCACCGATTCCGGGCGGTCGAGCAGCCGCATCAGCCGCAGCGCTGCGTCGGCGGCCTCCGCGTCGGTCGGCTCGACCCGCACGGGCGCGGGATCCGCCACCAGCGCCGCCCCCATCTGCGCCGCCAGATCGGCGATGACCGCCGGGTCGAGTTCCAGCGCGAGGCATAGGTAAGGGGCGGCGACGCTGGCGCGCGTGACCTCGCTGACGATCGGCAGGTCCGCCGTGACCAGCAGGGAGTCGCCCGCGGTGAAGGCGAAGGTCTGCGCCCCCATCGTCACCTGCTTGCTTCCCTGGAGGACGAGGCACACGACGGGGCGGTAGATGGAGTGGACCATGCCGCTGGGCGCGGTCGCGCGAACGGCGGTGAGGCCCGGGATCGGCGTCTGCGCCAGGCCGGACGCGTCGGCGTGGATTTCCGCGTAGCGGCGGACGGCATCGAGCAGGGTGGTCATGGGGCAAGACTACCCCAACCGCCCTGCTTCGCGCGACATCTTGGAGGAATAGGCAAAGAACGGCGAGCATCGGGCAACAAAGGATGGCTCCGCCGCGCGATACTGGCGGCGATGAGGCAAGGCGCACAGCGGAGATCGGCCGGCGCCGAAGCCTGGTTTCGCAGGCCGGCGTCGGGGGGCTGACTTCCGATGTAGGTCCCTTGACTTGTGGACGACCGGTACGAACATCTACGCACGCTCCGCCAAGGAGCGGCCCCGTGACCGGGTGGGGGCGCCCGGTCACCCGGCCCTGGTTGCTTGGTCGAGGCGCGGCCGTCGCCGCGCGGACCATTCCGACACAAAAAGATCCGACGGGAAGACAGAGACAGGAATCATCCCATGATTCGTTTGAACATCAACGGGCAGGACCGCGACGTCGACGTGCCGCCCGATATGCCCCTCCTTTGGGTTCTGCGCGACGAACTGAACATGACCGGCACGAAGTTCGGCTGCGGCATCGCCCAGTGCGGCGCCTGCACCGTCCACGTCGACGGTGTCGCGACCCGTGCCTGCCAGACGCCCGCGGAATCCGCCGTGGGCACCAAGATCACCACCATCGAAGGCATCTCCGGCAAGGCCGCGGAGGCGATCCAGGCCGCCTGGCAGAAGCTGGACGTGGTGCAGTGCGGCTATTGCCAGTCCGGCCAAATCATGAGCGCGGTGGCGCTGCTGACCGACAACCACAACCCGTCGGACAGCGACATCGACGCGGCCATGGACGGCAACGTCTGCCGCTGCGCCACCTACCCGCGCATCCGCGCGGCGATCAAGGACGCCGCCAAGGCGATGGGGGCCTGATCCATGCTGCATCATCTCATCAAGCAGGCGGCCGGTGACGTCGCCGTTCCCGCCGAACCGGTTACCGCGTCCCGCCGGTCCTTCCTGAAGGGCGCCGGCGCCGTCGGCGGCGGCCTCGTGATCGGCGCCATGCTGCCGAAGGCTGCATTCGCCGCGGAGACCAAGGGCCCGACCATCATCGGCCCGGCCGACCCGCGCCCGCAGGCCTTCCTGCGCATCGCGCCGGACAACACGGTGACCGTGCTGGTCAAGCACCTGGACAAGGGCCAGGGCATCATGACCGGCCTGACCACCATCGTGGCGGAGGAGCTTGACGCCGACTGGCAGCAGATGCGCGGCGCCTTCGCCCCGGCCGACAGCACGCTCTACGCCAACCACTTCTTCGGCATCCAGGGCACCGGCGGCTCCACCGCCGTGGCCAACAGCTGGGACGAGCTGCGCATGGCCGGTGCCGCCGCCCGCGCCATGCTGGTCGCCACGGCGTCCGCGCGCTGGAACGTCCCGGTGTCGGAGATCACGGTGGAGAAGGGCGTGGTCCGCCACGCCAAGTCCAACCGCACGGCCAACTTCGGCGCGCTGGCGGAGGACGCGGCCAAGCTGCCCGTCCCGCAGAAGGTCGCGCTGAAGGACCCGAAGGACTACAAGCTGATCGGCGACCCGTCGCTGCACCGGCTGGACTACGTGTCCAAGACCAACGGCACGGCGATCTTCGCCATGGACATCCGCCGTCCCGGCCAGGTGACCGCGGTGCTGGCGCGCTCCCCCCGCTTCGGCGGCACGGTGAAGTCGGTCGACTCGGCTGCGGCCAAGCAGGTGCCGGGCGTGATCGACGTGCTGACCCTGCCGGTCGGCGTGGCGGTCGTCGCCAAGAACACCTGGGCCGCCATCAAGGGCCGCGAGGCGCTGAAGGTGGAGTGGGACGACGCCAAGGCGGAGACCCGCGGCACCGAGGAGATCCTCGCCGACTACCGCAAACTGGCCGAGAAGCAGGGCAACGTCGCCGCCAACAAGGGCGACGCCGCCAAGGCGCTGGCCGGGGCGGCCAAGGTGGTGGAGGCGGAGTTCGTCTTCCCCTACCTCGCCCACGCGCCGATGGAGCCGCTGAACGCCACGGTGGAGCTGAAGCCGGAGGGTGGCTGCACCATCTACGCCGGCTCGCAGTTCCAGGGCGTGGAGCAGAAGGTCGCCGCCGCGATCCTCGGCTGCAAGCCGGAGCAGGTGGCGATCGACACGGTGTGGGCCGGCGGCAGCTTCGGCCGGCGCGCCACGCCGAACGCCGACTACATCGCCGAGGCGGTGATGATCGCCAAGGCCTACGGCAAGGCGCCGGTCCATCTGGTCTGGACGCGCGAGGACGACATCCAGGGCGGCCGCTACCGCCCGCTGTTCCTGCACAAGATCAAGGCCGGCGTGGACGCGCAGGGCAAGCTGGTCGCGTGGCAGCAGCGCATCGTCGGCCAGAGCTTCATGGCCGGCACCCCGTTCGAGCCCGTGATGATCAAGAACGGTGTGGACGAGACCTCGGTCGAGGGCGCGTCGGACATGGCCTACGCGGTGCCGAACCTGGCGGTGGACCTGCACACCCCGGTGTCGCCGGTGACGACGCTGTGGTGGCGGTCGGTCGGGCACACCCACACCGCCTACGCCAAGGAGGTCATGATCGACGAACTGGCCGCCGCGGCCGGCAAGGACCCGGTGGCCTTCCGCACGGAGCTGCTGAAGGACAGCCCGCGCTTGCTGGGCGTGCTGAAGCTGGCGGCCGAGAAGGCCGACTGGAGCAAGCCGCTGCCCAAGGGCCGGGCGCGCGGCGTGGCCGTGCACGAAAGCTTCGACACCTTCGTGGCGCACGTGGCGGAGGTCTCGGTCAACGACAAGGGCCAGGTGAAGGTGGAACGGGTGGTCTGCGCGGTCGATTGCGGCCAGGCGGTCAACCCGAACATCATCGAGGCGCAGATCTCCGGCGGCACCGGATGGGGCATCGGCCACGCGCTGCGTGACGAGATCACCATGACCGGCGGCGTCGTGGACCAGGCGAACTTCGACACCTACCAGCCGCTGCGCAACTCGGAGATGCCGCCGGTGGAGGTGCACATCCTGCCGTCCACGGTGCGTCCGACCGGCGTCGGCGAGCCCGGCGTGCCGACCGCCGCCCCGGCGGTGGCCAACGCGGTGTTCGCCGCCACCGGCAAGCGGCTGCACCAGCTGCCCTTCACCAAGTCCGGCATGGTCTGACCGGCGACGGCAAGCATCATCGGAGGCCGGGACAGCGCGCCCGGCCTCCGATGATGACGTTCATATGACGATTTTGCTGCAAAGCCACCGCGCATGGGGGTATTAGGGAGCGTCCGAACCGACCGAGAGACCAGCTCCCATGCTGCTGCTGCGCGCCATCCGTTCCATGATGCCGAAGGAAGAACGGGTCATTGAGCAATTCGTCGAGCAGGCCCGCCACATCGTCACGGCGGCCGACGCCCTGGAGGCCGTCATGGCCGCCGAGCCGGAAGAGCGGAGCGAGCGGACGGCGGCCCTGAAGCGCATCGAGAAGGACGCCGACCGAATCGCCAAGGAAGCCGGGCGCGGCTTGCACCGCACCTTCATCACGCCCTTCGACCGGTCGGAGATCCAGGCGCTGATCAACGCGCTGGACGACTGCATCGACCTGATGGACGAGGTGCCGCGCCACGCCGCCCTCTACGGCATCGACGCCTTCGACACGCCGATGCGGCGCATGGCCTCGATCATCCGCCGGCAGGCGGCGCTGCTGGTGGACGTGATGCCGCTGCTGTCCACCATCACCGGCAACGCCGAGCGCATCCTGAACGTCTGCAGCCAGATCTCCGACCTGGAGGACGAGGCCGACGAGATCCTGCGCGACGCCCTGAAGGCGCTGATCGCCGAAAAGCCGGAAATGATCGCCTTCCTCGGCCGCCGCGAGGTGTACGAGCTTCTGGAAGCGGTCACCGACCGCTGCGACGACGTGGGTGACCTGATCGAAGGGATCACGCTGGACCAGGCGTGAGCATAAGTTCCCTCGCCCCTCTGGGGAGAGGGTTAGGGTGAGGGGGCGCCCGAAGGGCGGAAACGCAGCCTCATTGCAGCGCTTTTCCGGCCTTCGGCCGCCCCCTCATCCCAACCCTTCTCCCCAGAGGGGAGAAGGGCTAACCCAACGCCCGCTCCAGATCCTCCCGCAAATCGGCCGCGTCCTCGATCCCCACCGACAGGCGGATCAGGCCGTCGCCGATTCCCAGCGCACGGCGCTGCTCCGCGGGGATGGAGGCGTGGGTCATGATCGCGGGATGCTCGATCAGGCTTTCCACGCCGCCCAGGCTTTCGGCCAGCGCGAAGAGATGGCAGCGCTCCAGCACGCGCTTGGTGTCCTCCAGGCTGGCGTCGAGATCGACCGTCACGATGCCGCCGAAGCCCCGCATCTGGCGCTTGGCGAGCTCGTGCTGCGGGTGGCTCTCCAGCCCCGGATAGACGACGCGGCGCACGCGCGGGTGCCGCTCCAGCCAGCGGGCGATCTCCAAGGCGCTGGCGCAGTGCCGCTCCATGCGCAGCGCCAGTGTCTTCAGCCCGCGCAGCGCCAGGAAGCTGTCGAACGGGCCGGAGATGGCGCCGACGGCGTTCTGGAGGAAGGCCAGCTTCTCCGCCAGCTCCGCGTTGTCGCCGACCACCGCGACGCCGCCGACCATGTCGGAATGGCCGTTCAGGTACTTGGTCGCCGAATGCACCACGGCGTCGGCGCCAAGCTCCAGCGGGCGCTGGATCCAGGGGCTGGCAAAGGTGTTGTCCACCACGGTCCAGATGCCGCGGCTCTTGGCAAAGCGGACCACCGCCTCGATGTCCACCAGCTTCAGCATCGGGTTGGTCGGCGTCTCGATCCAGATCAGCCGCGTGTCCGGCTGCACGGCGGCGGCCAGGACGTCGAGGTCGCTCATGTCCACGTAGCTGGCGCGCAGGCCCATGGAGCGTTTGCGCACCCGCTCGAACAGGCGGAAGCTGCCGCCGTAGAGGTCGTCCGACGCGACGATGTGGGACCCGGCGTCCAGCGTCTCCAGCAGGGTGGAGATGGCGGCGAGGCCGGAGGCGAAGGCGAAGCCGCGGGTGCCGCTCTCCAGGTCGGCGATGCAGCGCTCGAAGGCCATGCGCGTCGGGTTCTGGCTGCGCGCGTACTCGTAGCCCTTGTGGACGCCGGGGCTCTCCTGCACGAAGGTGGAGGTGGCGTAGATCGGCACCATGACGGCGCCGGTGGACGGATCCGGGGATTGCCCGCCGTGGATGGTCCGCGTGGCGAAGGCCAGGCGGTTCTTGCCCTTGCTGCTGTCCGTGCTGTCCGTCATGATCCTCACGCGCTCTCAAGCCGCAGGTGGTTGATCAGGTCGACCCGTGTGACGAGGCCGAGGAAGCGGTCGCCTTCCACCACGATCGCCACGCGGTCCTGGGCGAACAGCGGGTTCAGCGCCGCGATGGGCGCGTCCGCCGGGGTGGTGACGAGGTCGCGCACCATGGCCTCCCGCACCGGCTTGTCGAAAGAGCCGGCCACCACCGCGTGCAGGATGTCGCTCTCGTCCAGCAGGCCGACCAGCTTGCCGCCGTCGGTCACCGGCAGCTGCGAGACGTCGGCCGCGCGCATGCGGCTGAAGGCGGTGCGCAGCGTGTCCGCGGGGCTGACCGTGATGGTGCCGCCGGAATCGAAGCGCCGGGTGACGAGGTCGCGCACCGTGCCGGTGTGGGCGCGCGGCGTGAAGCCCTCGTCCAGCAGCCAGAAGTCGTTGAACATCTTCGACAGGTACTTGTTGCCGCTGTCGCAGATGAAGGTGACGACGCGCTTGGGTTCCTTCTGCTCCCGGCAATAGCGCAGCGCCGCAGCGACCAGCGTGCCGGAGGAGGAGCCGGCCAAAATGCCCTCCTTCACCAGCAGGTCGCGCGCCGTCTCGAAGCTCTCCGCGTCGGACACGGTGTAGGCCTTGGAGACGAGGTCCAGGTCGGCAATGGGCGGCACGAAGTCCTCCCCAACGCCCTCCACCTTCCAGGATCCGGCCTCGACCAACTCGCCGGTGGCGATGTAGTGGGCCAACACCGAACCCTCCGGGTCGGCCAGCACCATCTCCGTTTTCGGATTGACCGACTTCAGGAAGCGGCCGACGCCGGTGATGGTGCCGCCGGAGCCCACGCCGGCCACCACCGCGTCCAGGTCGTGGCCCATCTGCTCCCAGATCTCCGGGCCGGTGGTCGTCTCGTGGGCGTGGGGGTTGGCGGGGTTGCCGAACTGGTTGACGTAGAAGGAGCCGGGGATCTCCGCCGCCAGCCGCTCCGCCAGGTCCTGGTAGTATTCCGGGTGCCCCTTCGGCACGTCGGAGCGGGTGATGCGCACCTCCGCCCCCAGCGCCTTCAGGTGCAGCACCTTCTCCCGCGCCATCTTGTCCGGCACGATCAGGACCAGCCGGTAGCCCTTTTGTGCTGCGACCAGAGCGAGGCCCAGGCCGGTGTTGCCGGCGGTCGCCTCGATGATGGTGGCGCCGGGCGACAGGCGGCCGTCGCGCTCCGCCGCCTCGACCATCGACAGGGCGATGCGGTCCTTGATGGAGCCGCCGGGATTCTGGCTTTCCAGCTTCACGAACAGGCGGCAGGGGCCGGTGTCCAGCCGCGAGATTTCGACGATGGGCGTGTTTCCAACCAGGGACAGCACGCCGGACCTCTGGTCGGGTGCGCGGCGGGTGGTCATGGGTGTCCTCCCTCCAACGAACGGGCCTTCAACGCAAACAGGAACGCGGCACGGGCGGTGACGGACCATCCGTACGGGTCAGTATGCCCATGGCACTGCGGAACTGATCACCTTTTCCGACTACGCCATTCCCAACGCGGCGCTGGACGCCGGCGAACTCGACGCCAACGCCTCTATTCCCGCAAGGTGAAGGCGATCGGCGAGTTGAAGCCGGGCGCCAAGATCGGTATCCCGAACGACCCCAGCAAGGGCGGCCGCGCGCTGAACCTGCTGGCGGCGAACGGCCTGCTGACCCTGAAGGACGGCAAGGGCCTGACCCCGGCCAAGGACGCGCTGATCCAGGAGCCGCGCGACGGCAACCCCTACGGCAACTTCGTCGCCGCGCGCGCGAAGGACAAGGACCGCCCGGCGCTGAAGACGCTGGTGTCGGCCTACCAGTCGCAGGAGGTGAAGGACTTCCTGCAAACCCGCTTCAAGGGCGCGATCCTGCCGGCTTGGTGAGGTCGTTGTTGGGACGTTAACCACAGAGGCACGGAGACACAGAGATTATTGGCCGGCTGGAAGCCCTCTGTGCCTCTGTGTCTCCGTGGTTCAAATTTTCTCTACGGCCCCAGGAACACCGTCGCGGCCTTCTGCGCGGCGCCCTCGGCCGTGTCGGTCAGCGTGAACACAACGGGAGTCGAAACCGCGGCGACCGCGCTCCGCGGGACCCGGACATGGACGCGGTAGGTCTGCACCGTGTCCGGCGCGGCTGTCAGGTCCAGTTCCGCACCCTCTGGACCATCGACGCCGGCCCCAGTCAGCACCGCCCCCGCGATTCCCGACAGGGTCAGGCGGTAGGCCTGCGGCTGGCGGGTCATGTTGGCGATCTTCACCGTGTAGCTGTTCTGCAATTCGCCGCCGGACAGCGCCACATATAACGGCGCGCGGTCGCGCAGGACGGACAGGCCGGCCGCCGGCTTCAGGGCGAGGCTCCAGGCCATGACGCCGCCCACCACCACCATCAGCAGCGTGTAGACCACCGTGCGCGGGCGGACGAGCCGGTAGGGATCCGGCTTGCGGGCCGCGGCCTTGGCGGCCTGGGCCGATTGGGTGTCGTAGCGGATCAGGTCGCCCGGCCGGCCGATGCGGGCCATGACGTCGTTGCAGGCGTCGATGCACAGGCCGCAGCTGATGCAATCCATCTGGATGCCGTCGCGGATGTCGATTCCCGTCGGGCAGACATGGACGCAGGCGTTGCAGTCAATGCAGTCACCAAGGCCCGTGCTCTTGCGCGCCTCCCACTCCTGGTCCTTGCGCAGGGGCGCCCGGCCCTCGCCGCGCCAGTCCTGGTAGGTGACGACCAGGCTCTCCTCGTCCAGCAGGGCGGCCTGGATGCGCGGCCAGGGGCAGACATAGACGCACATCTGCTCCCGCATGAAGCCGGCCATGGCGTAGGTGCAGGCGGCCATGAACAGGATCCAGCCCGACGCGAGCATCGACGGCTGAAGCCGTGCCAAGTCGCCCACATAGCCCGGCGCGTCCACGAAGTAGAAGATCGCCGTGGCGCCGGTCGCCAGCGCGATCAGCAGCCAAACCGCGTGCTTGGCCGCCTTCTTGGCGAACCAGCGGGCGTCGCGCGGGCCGTTGTCGAGCCGGATGCGGGCGCCCCGGTCGCCCTCGATCCATTCCTCGACCCGCACGTAGAGGTCGGTCCACACCGTCTGCGGGCAGCTGTAGCCGCACCAGACGCGCCCGGCCAGGGCGGTCGCCAGGAACAGGCCGAAGGCCGCCAGGATCATCGCCCCGGTGAAGTAATAGATGTGCTGGGGCCACAGCTCGACGGCGAACAGGTAGAAGCGCTGGGCGTCGAGGTCGAGCAGCACCGCCTGGTCCGGCACGCCGGCGCCGCGGTCCCAGCGCAGCCAGGGCAGGACGAGGAACAGGGCGAGCAGGGCCGTCGTCAGCGCCCACTTGATCCGCCGGAACCGTCCGCGGACGGCCTTCGGATGGATCTTCTTGTGGGATGCGTAGAGCGGCGGCGGGGGTGGCGGGGAGGGTGGCGGGGCGCTGGTCCCGGAGCCGGCGACGGGAGAGCGGGCGAGTTTCTGCATGGCGAGCCTCTGCACGAACAATCGTGGCCGAAGACCCGCCGAAGCGACGGCCTTGCGGCAATGCGGGCATTGTATGCGCGCACTGTAGGGTCAGCAAGGCAGATTGAATGTATTGTCAGGCGTGCGAAATGCCGGAATCCGGGGAAATCCCATCAATGCGTCACTTTGTAGCACTCTGTATGGAGGGCCCCTCCGTCAGATGACGACGCCCGCCGCGGCGGGGATGAGATCAAGCGCCTCCGCCAGGACGTGCAGCACGCGGCGGGTGTCCTCGCGGCTGGCCGGGGCGCCCAGGCAGACGCGCAGGGCCTGCGGCACGTCGGAGGTGGTCGCGAAGGCGTCGGCGGTCACCGCGGCGATGCCGCGGGCGCGCAGATGGGCCGCGAACTCGCCCCGCGTCCAGCTCTCCGGCAGGCCGAGCCAGAGGTGGAACGCCTCCCGCTTGGTGACGGCGCTGCCCGGCGGCAGGAGGGATTCGGCCAGCGCCCGGCGCTCCATCGCCTCGGCGCGGATTCCGTCGCGGATGGCGGCGGCGGTGCCGTCCTCGATCCAGCGTCGCGCGATCGCCGCGGCGAGGGGCGAGGCCATCAGCGTCGTGCCGCGCTGGGCGGCCGACACCCGCAGCGCCTGCCGCGCGTCGGGCACGGCCACATAGGCGACGCGCAGCATCGGCGACACGCACTTCGCCAGGCCGGCGATGTGGAAGGTGATCTCGGGCGCAAAGGCGGCCAGCGGCGGGGGCGAGTCTTCCGGCAGGGTGCCGTAGATGTCGTCCTCGATGATCGGCACGCCGTGGTCGCGCGCGGCCGCGACGACCGCCGCGCGCCGCTCCACCGGCATGGTCGCGGTCGTCGGGTTGTGGAAGGTCGGGATGCAGTAGAGCGCCTTCGGCCGGTGCTGCGCCAGAACCGCGCGCAGGGCGTCCGGGTCGATGCCGTCCGCGTCCATCGGCACGCCCACCACCCGCAGGCCCAGCTGCGCCGCCACGGCGCGGAAGCCGGGGTAGGTCAGCGCCTCCGCGCAGACGGTGTCGCCGGGGCGGGCCAGCGTGGTCAGCAGGGCCAGCAGCGCGCCCTGGGTTCCCGGCGTCACCAGAACCCGTTCGACGGGCAGGTTGGGCAGCCGGTCGCGCAGCCACCGCGCGCCCGCCGCGCGCTCCTCCCGCGGACCGCCGGCCTCCGGGTAGTGCAGCAGGTCGGGCAGGGCGAGGCCGGAGGCGACTCCCGCCATGCCCTGGTGCATCCGCTGGAGCAGATCCTGCGACTCCGGCAGCGGCGGCTGGTTCATGGTCATGTCCACCAGCGACCCGGCCGCTGTTCCGGGGTGTGCCGCCGATGGGCCGGTGGTGGCCGGGGAAAGGGTGGGGGAAGTCATGGTCCCGGCCGGGCCGGGGCGGGCGCCGGGCCGGACATTGGCGCGAACGAAGGTGCCCTGGCCCACGCGCGCGTCGACCAGCCCGCGGTCGCGGGCCTCGCCATAGGCGCGGCTGACGGTGGTGAAGTCGATGCCGATCCGTTCGGCCAGGGTCCGCTGCGGCGGAAGCCGCTGGCCCGGCACCAGCCGGCCGGCGCGGATGTCATCGCCGATCGCGTCGGCGATGGCGAGATAGACCGGCTTGGCCCGGTCCTCGATGTCGGGGACCCAATCCATCCGGCTCGGGGCCTGTTCGTCCGTCGGCATGCCTGTTCCCGCGGCTTATGGCGTCGTGCCACCGCCCACCATAAGGCCTGGCATTGTATGGATTGTCAATATGCCGGCCCCACTGCCGGGGTCCGAAACAGGCGCGCCCTCGGCGGTTGGACGTAACGCGAATGCTCCGATGATGGTTTGATCGACCGTGATGTTGCTATCCTGGGTGTGACCGGGGAATCCCATGCACGACCACAGTGTCCATCGGCGACGCGGCATTCTGATACGGCTCCGCAAGGTCGTGGAGGGTTACGAGCGTCACGGCCAGGACGGCGTCGCCCTCGTGCGGGGCCTCCGCTACGAACTGGCGGTGCGGGCCACCGAGGTGAATGGCGACGCTTGCGCCTTTCCCGCCTGTCCGTGCTCGAAGGCCGACTGCGTCAGCCGTCCGCGGCCTCAATCCGCGGGCGCTTCGCCGCGCTCCGACCCGCCGCTCCATTCGCGGGTCAGGCTGTAGGCGACGGCGAGCAGCGTGGGCCCGAGAAAGACGCCGATCAGGCCGAAGGCCACGAGGCCGCCGACGATGCCCAGGAAGATGACGATGAAGGGCAGGTCGCTGCCGCGCCCGATCAGGATCGGGCGCAACACGTTGTCCAGGCTGCCGACCACCAGGCCGACCCACACGGCGATGAACAGCGCCATGCCGGTGTCGCCCCGCCCGGCCAGCCAGATCGTCACCGGCAGCCAGATGATCGCCGGGCCCATGGGGACCAGCGTCAGGAAGAAGGTCGCGAAGCCCAGCAGGAACGCGCCGGGGACCCCGGCGATCCAATAGCCGAATGCGGCGGCGATGGCCTGCACCAGCGCCGTGCCGAGGACGCCGTGCACGACGCCGATGATGGTGTCCGCCGCCACGTCCAGCGCCTGCCGCGCCCGCGCACCGGCGATCCGCCCCATGACGCTGCGCAGCCGTTCGACCGCCGCACGGCCGTCGCGGTAGAGGAAGAAGGCGATGAAGACGCTGATCGCGATCAGCGAGGTTCCGGACAGCAGGGCGCCGCCGCTTGCCAGGACGAAGTCGCGGATCCGCCCCAGATAGGGCTGGAGCACGGTGCGGAGGTCCGCCTCGCCGGTCGCCAGCGCGGTCCAGACCTCCTGCATCGTCTCGCCGGCAATGGGCACGCGGGCCATCCAGTCGGGCAGGGGCCCCAATCCCTGATCGATGCCGGTGTTGATGAGTTCGAAGAGGCGCAGCACGTTGTCGGACAGCTTCAGCCCCAGAAGAACCAGCGGGCCGACGAACAGGGTCATCACCACCAGAGTCATGATGGTGGCCGACAGCGTGGTGCGGCCGCCCAGCGCGCGTTCCAGCCGCCAATGGAGCGGCCATGTGCTGAAGGTCAGGATGACCGCCCACAGGATCGCCGCGATGAAGGGCCGCAGCACCACGAAGCAGCCGACCAGCAGCACCAGGATCAGGGTCAGGACGAGCGCCTTGCGGACGTAGCTCATCTCAAAACGGTCGGCCGTGTCCAACGCTCCGGCCTGCGGCATCCGTTCGTCGTGGAAGACATCGGCCATGGCTCTGCTCCCGGGAGGGCGTGTGCGGGTGCCCGGCGGTCCATGATGGGGGCCATCGTGGCCCGCCTTCGCACCATGGTCTTTTCTATCGAAAACCTCCGCGCCGCGAACGCGCGATACGGTATGTCGCCCGCCGCCGAAAGGCGCCGCCGTGTGGACGCGCCCGTATACGGTAACACGATGCGGCCCTTGGTACCGTATCACCCAAGGGCGGGCATGGCTGGAATCATCTGTTCCCCGATTCCGCCCAAAGCCATAGGCGCGCGCCAGTCCACGCCGGCCATCGACTTCCTTCATAGGGTCGGCGTACCTTGTTTGTTGTATAAGCTGCCGCCATCCACCAAGAATACGTAGAGACATTCTTCCATTGGTCAATCTGAAGCTGAAAGCTCGATCCAATACACCGTCGGTCATGGAAGACTACGAAAATTGGAGATAGTCTGGCCAATCTTGGGGAATGCTGTTCGGCGTTCGAACGATTGAGGCGATTCAGGGGAAAGCGCAAGCGTAGCTTCTGCTGTAAGCTATGAGTATGTACGCCTTCCGCCGTGGTTTCAATTGCGCCCTGCCGGCGATAAACAGGGCTTGCAGACGTCGGCAAGCAAAAGGACTTCATCAGAAATTCATTCAAAACAAAAGCGGCCACTCCCGCGCTGGCACAGCTTTTTGCGCGTTTCGCGGCAGCGGTGTGGTCTTTCGAACCATTGTGCCGAAACATTGTGAGAGTGCCGCCGATTATCACGTGCCGGGCCGTTCGTGTTCAAAGTCGGATCGATGCCACGTCATCGACGCCGCAGCCTGACGGGTACGAAAGGGCCGGGAAACCTTCCGGCACGGTCGGTTCGGTTGCCGTGCGCGACCTTCGGGCCGGAACCAGTGGCCGGAACCAGCGGATGGTGAGAGCATGGATGGAGGGGGCATGCCGCAATCCTCTGGTGAGGCGATTCCGCCCGCGCTCATCGACGAAGCGCTGGAGCGCGTTCTCGCCAGCCGGGGATTCCGCGGGTCCGCTCGCAAGCAGCGGTTCCTGCGATTCGTCGTGCAGGAAACCCTGGCCGGCCACGCCGACCGGATCAAGGCTTACGCCATCGCGATCGATGTCTTCGACCGCGATGCCAGCTTCGACCCCCTGCTCGACCCGGTGGTCCGCATCCACGCGGGCCGTGTCCGCCGCTGCCTGGAGCAATACTACCTGACCGACGGCGCCGCCGACCCGGTCCGCATCACCATTCCAAAAGGCAGTTACGTTCCCCAGTTCCTTGGGCCCCAATTCCCTGGCCCTCAATTCACCGGCGTACCGGCCATGGCCCCGTTCGCTGGCCTGCAATCACGGGCGGAGCACCAGACCGCGGAGCACCAGACCGACAGCGATGCCGCGGCCCCGGACGAGGCGGCCGATGCTCCGCCACCGCACCTGACGTCGCCCCCGCAATCGCACCCGAATCCGCCCCCGTCACGACCGTTGCGCGCGCGTTTCCGCGCCGCCGTCAGGCCGCGCACGGCCGCGCTGGTGTCGGCGGTGCTGCTGGTCGCCGCCGCGCTGCTTCTCGCCCTGTGGGGCGCGGGTTCGATCCGGCGGGAGCCGCCGGGCGCGACGATGTCGGCCTCCATGGGGCGCGGCCCGGCGCTGCTGGTGTTGCCGTTCGCCAACGGCACCACCGACCCATCGCAGGACATCTTCGCCGAAGGCTACACCGAGGAACTCATCGGCGCGCTGGTCCGCTTCAGGAATGTGCTCGTCTTCGGGGCCGACACCAGCTTTCGCTACAAGTCGGCGGCGGCTCTGCGCGAGGCCGAGCCGAACCTGCCGATCGACTATGTCCTGAAGGGCAGCGTCGCGCTGGTCGGCGAGCAGATCCAGGTCACCGCCGTGCTGATCGACGCGAAAACCCGCCGCTATCTGTGGTCCGACAGCGTCCGCCGCGACTTCACGGCGGCCACCATGGTCGATCTGCGCCAGGACATCGCCGCCCGGGTCGCCCGCGCGCTGGTGCAGCCGAACGGCGTGATCGAGGAGGAGGAGGCGCGCCACGCGGCCGACCGGCCGCCGACGGCGCTGTCCTCCTACGAATGCCTGTTGCGGGCCCGGCAGTACTGGCGCCACCTGGACGCGGCCCTGCACGGCCAGGTGCGCACCTGCCTGGAACGCGCGGTGCAGGCCGATCCGCTCTACGCGGACGCGTGGGCGGCCTTGGCCATGGTCATCATCGACGAGACCCGGCTCGGCTTCAACCCGCGGTCCACCGATCCCAACCCGGTGGCCACCGGCCTGGAACTGGCGCAACGCGCCGTGGCCCTGGCGCCCGACAACCCGCTGCCGCATCAGGCGCTCGGGCTGGTCCATTGGCTGCGGCGCGAGCCGCAACTCAGCATCGCCGCCTACGAGCGGGCGCGGGCGCTCAATCCCCACGGTCCCGACATTCTCGCCGATCTCGGGCGCTGCTACAGCCTTGTCGGGGATTGGCAGACGGGCATCCCCCTGATCCAGGAGGCGTACGCGCGCAACCCGGCGCAGCCGAGCTGGTACCGCATCGTCATCGCCACGTATCACTATGTGAACGGCCGGTATGACGAGGCGCTCGCCGAAGCCCAACGGGTCGAGGTGCCGGAGTTCGTTCTCTCCCACGTCGCCCTGGCGATGATTCATGCGGAGGCCGGCCGCAAGAGCGATGCCGCGCGGGAGGTGCGGGAAATCCTCCGCCTCGATCCGGACTTCGGCGCCAAGATCGTTACGGAGCTTGAACGGCGGAACATCGCCCCGCCCACCATCGCCAAGATCCTCGACGGCGTCCGGAAGGCCGGCCTCGCCGTCCCGTCCGGCTGATGCCGCCGGCCGTCGTCGCCACCGACCACCCCGCTTGATACGGTGAGATGATACCGTAGCACGCCCGCGTTTCTCCCGCTTGCTACTTCTGAACGCCCCGCGGTTGCGTCTCAATGGTCGTCGGAACCGAAAGTCACGCGAGCCCTCCCTTTGGCTGCCGACCTGTCGACCAGCCAGGGACGCCTCCGGTGACCGGGAACGATCGTCGGGAGTGATCGATGACACACCAGCCCAAACGCGCTCTGGCGGCCATCCCGGCGGCCATCGCCATGGCCATGGCCATGGCGGCCGCCACGGTGCAGGCGCAAACCGCGCCGGCTCCTTCGGAAACCAATTTCCAGGTCCGGACGACCGCCGATCTCGTGAAGTTGTGCGAGGCTGCGCCGGCCGACCCGACCGGGATCGCGGCCCTGCATTTCTGCCAGGGCTTCGCCGTCGGGGCCTACCAGTACCACCAGATCGTGACCGCGGCCGAAGGCAAGCGTCAGCTGGTGTGCGCGCCGAACCCGCCGCCGTCGCGCAACGAGGCCGTGGCGGCCTTCATCGCCTGGGCGAAGCAGAATCCGCAGCAGATGAACACGCCGCCGGTGGAAGGGCTGTTCCGCTTCCTCAGCCAACGCTACCCCTGCCGCGCGTGACCTCCGCGCCGCACCTGCAGGCCCATCCCGATGGGGCACTTTGACAAGGGCACAGCCATGACACCCAACCGCCTTCTCATCGTCGCGGCCGTCGCGTTCCCGCTCACCGCGTGCAGCGACATGTCCCCGACCCAGCAGCGCGCGCTCACCGGCACGACCGGCGGCGCGGCCGGCGGCGCCCTGATCGGCGCCATCGCCGGCAACGCCGGCATGGGAGCCGCGATCGGCGCCGGCGCCGGCTTGGCCGGCGGCCTGCTCTACGACTATCACAAGCGGACGGAGCAGTCCGCCTACCAGCGCGGCGTGCAGACGGGGCAGAGCCAGAGGAGCAACTGACCCCGCGCGGGCGGCACCGCCCGTTCAAACCGTTCCGAACAACGGGAGTCCCCCGCCATGACGGTCCCCGTGCGCCTTGAGTGGATCGACGGCCGGACCCTGGAGTTCCGCTGTTCCGGGGACTGGAGCGTGCGGCACGGCATGCCCTCCGTCGCGGAGGTCGCGGCGGGCTTGGCCGGCGATCCGGCGCCGGGCCGGGTGACGGTGCAGGCGCGCGAGCTGGGGCGTTGGGACTCGTCCCTGGTGGCCTACGTCGCGGCGGTGGAGGAGCTGTGCCGGTCGCGGGCGATCCCCTTCGACAAGGGCGACCTGCCGCCGGGCGTCCGGCGCCTCGTCGACCTCGCGCTCGCCGTGCCGGAACGGGCGGGAACGCGCCGGGCCGGCGGGCCCAAGCCGCTGCTCGTCCTGGTGGGGGAGGGGGCGCTGCGCTCCTGGTCGGGGTTCCAGGACACGTTGTCGTTCCTGGGAGAGGCCACCCTGTCCTTCCTGCGGCTGCTCGCCGGGCGGGCGCGCTTCCGCCGCTCCGACCTGATGCTGACGGTGCAGGAATGCGGCGCGCAGGCGCTGGGCATCGCCTTCATCATTTCGCTGCTGGTCGGCCTGATCCTGGCCTTCGTCGGCGCGGTGCAGCTGCGCACCTTCGGTGCGGAGATCTACGTCGCCAACCTCGTCACCGTGGCGATGACCCGCGAGATGGCGGCCATCATGACCGCCATCGTGCTGGCCGGGCGGACCGGGGCGGCCTTCGCCGCCCAGCTCGGCACCATGCAGGCGAACGAGGAGATCGACGCGCTGACCACGCTGGGCGTCTCGCCGATCGACTTCCTGGTGCTGCCGCGCATGCTGGCGCTGATGCTGATGATGCCGCTCTTGTACCTCTATTCGGCCTTCGCCGGCACGCTGGGCGGCTTCCTGGTCGGCACCGGCATGCTGGACCTGACCGCCACCACCTACCTGACGCAGACCCAGGCCAGCTTCTCCTTCACCGACTTCTTCGTCGGCTGGGGCAAGAGCGTCCTGTTCGGCGCGCTGGTCGCCATCGCCGGCTGCATGCGCGGCATCCAGTCCGGGCGCAGCGCCGCGGCGGTGGGCAACGCCGCGACCTCCGCCGTGGTCACGGCCCTGGTCTACATCATCATCAGCGACGCGATCCTCGCCGTCCTGCTGAACATCGTCGGGCTGTGAGGGGAGGGCGGCATGGAACCGGCACCCCCCAGGAACGGTCAGAACGGACAGGCCGCTCCCCCGCCGCGGATCGCCGTGCGGAACCTGGACATGGCCTTCGGCGGGTTCGTGGTGCAGCGCGACGTCAGCTTCACGGTCCGGCGCGGCGAGATATTCGTCATCATGGGCGACAGCGGCTGCGGCAAGAGCACGATGCTGAAGCACATGATCGGGCTGATCCGCCCGGCCCGCGGCGACGTGCTCTACGACGGGGAGAGCTTCTGGGGCGGCAGCGCCGGAGGCGACGGGACCGACCACCGCATGGCGATCAGCCGGCGCTTCGGCGTGCTGTTCCAGAGCGGCGCGCTGTGGAGTTCCATGACCCTGGCCGAGAACGTCGCCCTGCCGATGACGCTCTACACCGACCTCGACGCGCGCGAGGTGGCGGAGATGGTGGCGCTGAAGCTGGCGCTGGTCGGGCTGCGCGGGTTCGAGGAGTACTACCCGTCGGAGATCAGCGGCGGCATGCGCAAGCGCGCCGGGCTGGCGCGGGCCATGGCGCTCGACCCCGACATCCTGTTCCTGGACGAGCCGTCGGCCGGGCTGGACCCGCTCAGCTCCCGCCGGCTGGACGACCTGATCCTGGAGCTGCGCGACAACCTGGGCAGCACGGTGGTCATCGTCACGCACGAGCTGGCGAGCATCTTCGCGATCGCCGACGACGCGGTCTTCCTGGACGCGGAGAGCCGCACGGCGATCGCGCACGGAAACCCGCGCGACCTGATCGACCACGCCGAAAGCCCGAAGGTGCGGGAGTTCCTGCATCGGGGTGAGATGGCCGCAACGCCCGTCTGACGGGCAGCCGGAGAGAGAGGTGCGCCATGGCAGCCAAGGCCAATCCGAAGGTGGTCGGCGGCTTCGTCGTCGGGGCCGTGGCGCTGCTGGTCCTTGTGGTGGCGCTGTTCGGCGGCGGCAACCTGCTGGTCAAGCGCCCGCGCGCCGGCAGCTACTTCCAGGGCTCGGTCGCCGGGCTGGAGGTGGGGGCGCCGGTCACCTACCGCGGCGTGCGGGTCGGCGAGGTGAAGTCGATCCGGCTGGAGGTGGACAGCAAGACGCTGACGCCCCGCATGCCGGTGGAGTTCGAGTTCATCCCCGGCGTCGTCCAATGGACGGACAAGCCGCTGCAGCCCGACGAGTTCCGCCGCCTGATCGAACGGGGCCTGCGCGCCAAGCTGGTGTCGCAGAGCCTGGTGACCGGCCTGCTGGCGATCGAGCTGAACTACTACCCGAACGCGGAGGGCACGGTGGTCGGTGGGCTGCCCCAGGACGTCACCGAGATTCCGACCGTGCGCTCGGACATGGAGACGCTGCGGTCGACCCTGAGCAACCTGCCGCTGGACGAGATCGCCACCAGCCTGGTGCAGGTCCTGACGCGCATGGACGCGCTGCTGTCCGGACCGGAGTGGAAGGTCGCCATGGCCTCGCTCGCCGGCGGTCTGCAACAGTTCCAGGGGCTGATGGAAACGGCGAACACGCGGAGCCGGCCGTTGCTGAGCGATGTCGAGCGCACCGCCAAGGAGGCGCAGGAGGCCATCGTCGTGCTCCAGCAGGATGTGCACGCGCTGGTCGGCGACCTGCGCGGCGTGATCGGCAAGGTGGACGGCGAGGTTCAGCCGCTCAGCGCCCGCGTCCAGGCGGTGGCGGCGGCGGCCGAACGGGCCTTCCAGCAGGCCGACGGCGTCCTGCGATCGGTCAACGGCGTGATCGACCCGCGATCCCCCCTGCGCGGCAACCTGGAGCAGACGATGAGCAACCTGTCTTCCGCCTCGAAATCGCTGCGGTCCTTCGCCGACCAGCTCGACCGGCGCCCCAACGTCATCATCACGGGACGGTGACCATCATGAGACGGTTCGGGGTTCGGCGCCGGGGGATCCTGCAAGGACTTGTGGCCATGGGCATCCTGGCCGGCTGCGCCGGCGCGCCGCCGCGCCTCTACGTCCTGACCCCGCTGCCGCCGGGCGCGCCGAACGGAGGCAACTCCGCGAACGGGCCGACAGGCGCCCGGCGCCGCAGCGGCCGGTCGATCGGCGTCCAGCCGGTCACCATGCCGGAGTATCTCGACCGTCCGGAGATCGTCGCCCACACCGCCGCGCACGAGCTGTCCGCCAACCGCGACGACCAGTGGGCCGAGCGGCTGCCGACCAACGTCACGCGCGTCCTGGCGGAGAACCTGTCCGTCCTGCTGGATACGGACCGTGTGCGCGTGATGCCGGCACGGGATGGCGACCGCTTCGACTACGAGGTCGCGGTCGATTTCGACCGCTTCGAACGGACGGTTTCGGGCGACAGCGCGCTGGCCGCCCGTTGGGCGATCCGCGACGGGGCGACCGGCAAGGTCCTGGTCCGCGACGAGACGCGCCTGTCCACCCCCGTCCCGGCAAGCGGCTACCCCGCGCTGGTGGCGGCCATGAACGACAATCTGACGGCGTTGAGCCGCGACATCGCGGCGGCCATCGGCAAGCTGCCGCAGAAGGGCGGCGCCCGCACGCGAAGCTGAGGCGGAAGGCAATCCGCTTCAGAGGGCCGACCCGATCCGGCGGGAGCATCCATGCCCAGGCGAGGACACGCATGCCGGACAAGGTTCAATACGCGGTCGAACGTTTTCCCGACCTGGATCAGGCGATCAAGCAGTGCTGTGCGGACAACCGCTTTTTCCGCAGCTTGTGCGAGGATTATGGCGAAGCCGTCGAGGTGCTGCGCGGTTGTGAGGACGAGAACGACCCGGAACGGTTGGAGCGCTGCAACGCCTGCCGCGAACTCGTCGCGGAACTCGAACGGGAGATCCTGCAGGAACTCGAACATTGGGTCGGCGAATGAGGCGTGTCGCGTCCCTGCCGACGGCGATCACCGGTCGCCGGCGACTCCGCCGCCGGCGCCGGTCTCGGCAACACGCCTTCCAAAAGCTCAGAACAGGCCTTTCTTCGCCGGCTGGATGTCCACGGCCAGCGCTTCGTTGACCACGGCGGTGATCGTGTCGCCGACCTTCAGCGACGGCAGCCGCGCCTGCCGCTCGGGGTCCGTGACGTGGACGGTGTGGATCTCGCCGCCCTTGGGGTTGACGAGGTCGAGGCTGTTGCTGGCGAGGTCGATGCCGACGACCAGCCCGCTGACCTGCGTCATCTGCATGCCGATGCCGCCCGGCGCCTCGACGGGCCGCGCGACCACCTGCTGGATTTCGTCCTCCGGCACAGGGGTGCCGGGCTGCGACACCAGGAAGGCGACGGACCGGTAGTATTGCGCATCGACGGTGTCGCCCACCTTCAGCATCTCCAGGCGCACGTTGGGGCCGGCCATGACGGTGACCCGCCGCCCCGATTCCCCGGTGAGCGTCACGTGCCGGCTGTTCGGGTCGATCGCCGTGATCTTGGCGCGGATCGACAGCGCCGCGGCGTCCGGCACGACGTTGGTCAGAACGGGCCTGCCCTGTGCCGCGGCGTTTTGCGTCAGGGTGACCGGCACCAGGAAGGCGCCGCCGAGAATGAGCGCCACGGCCGTCGGAATGGCTGCACGAGTGTTCATGGTGTCCTCCTGTCGCGTTGGTTCCGGCCTGTCTTGCGTCTGACGTCGCCTCACATGCGCTCATGCCGTGCGAGCGAAGCGGCGTAGGGTTCCGTTCCGCTTTCCAGGATCTCTTGCGGGTTGGTGGTCGCGAAGACGTGCATCAGGCGGGCGACGACGCCCGTCCAGCCGGTCTGGTGGCTGGCGCCGATGCCGGCGCCGTTGTCGCCGTGGAAATACTCGTAGAACAGCAGGCAGTCCTGCCAATGGGGGTCGTGCTGGAACGTTTCCGAACCCCCGAATACGGGCCGGCGGCCCTGCTCGTCGCGCAGGAAGATGCCGGCCAGGCGGCGCGAAATCTCCTCCGCCACCTGGTACAGCGTCATGCGCCGGCCGGAGCCGGTGGGGCATTCGACGGTGAAGTCATCACCGTAGTACATGTAATATTGCAGCAGCGCCCGGACGATCAGCGCGTTCACCGGCATCCAGATGGGCCCACGCCAGTTCGAGTTGCCGCCGAACATCCCGGTGTCGGATTCCGCCGGCAGGTAGTCGACGCGGAATTCCCGTCCGTCGACGGTGAAGACGTAGGGGTGCTCCGCGTGGACGCGGGAGATGGAGCGGATGCCGTAGGGGCTGAGGAACTCGCCCTCGTCCAGCATGCGCGCCAGCACCCGGCGCAGCCGCTGCTCCGTCAGGATCGCGCCCATGCGCCGCCCGTTGCATCCCGGACGCCGCGGGTCGTGCATGGCGGCCACCATGTCCGGGCGGTCCGTGACGAAATCGCGGAAGTGCCGGGCGAGGTGCGGAAAGCCGGCCAGGAGATCGCCGTCGAACACGCACACCGCGCAGAAGGGCAGCAGCCCGACCAGGGAACGGACCTTCAGCCGCTCCGACCGTCCATCGGGGCGGCGCAGCACGTCGTAGAAGAAGCCGTCCTCCTCGTCCCACAGGCCGGTGTCGTCGCCCACACGGGTCATGGCCGAGGCGATCCACAGGAAATGCTCCGCGAACTTCATGGTCATGTCCGCGTAGACCGGCTTTTCCTTCATCAGTTCGGCGGCGATCTCCAGCATGTTCAGGCTGAACAGACCCATCCAGGCCGTGCCGTCCGCCTGCTCCAGATGGCCGCCGGTCGGCAGCGGCGCGCTGCGGTCGAACACGCCGATGTTGTCGAGCCCGAGGAAGCCGCCCTCGAAGACGTTCTTGCCCTCGCGGTCCTTGCGGTTCAGCCACCAGGTGAAGTTCAGAAGCAGCTTCTGGAAGATTTGCTCCAGCCAGACCAGGTCGTGCGCATGGTCGCGGGTCTTGAGGTGGCGGTAGGTGAAGATGCTGGCCCAGGCGTGGACGGGCGGGTTCACGTCGCCGAAGTTCCACTCGTAGGCCGGGATCTGGCCGTTGGGGTGCAGGTAGCGTTCCCGCAGCATCAGGTCCAGCTGGTGCTTGCCGAAGTCCGGATCGACCAGCGTCAGGGCCACGACGTGGAAGGCGAGGTCCCAGGCGGCGTACCAGGGATACTCCCACTTGTCCGGCATCGAGATGATGTCGGCGTTGTCCATGTGGTGCCAATGGAAGTTGCGCGGCGGCGCGCGGTGCATGGCGCGGAAGGGGCTCGCCCCGCGTTCTTCCAGCCAGGTGGTCAGGTCGTAGTCGTAGAACTGCTTGCCCCACAGCATGCCGGCCAGCGCCTGGCGGAAGACCAGGGCGGCATCGGCGCTGAAGGAGGCGGGGGTGATGGCCGCGTAGAAGGCGTCGGCCTCGCGGCGGCGCGTCTCCATCACGTCCGCGAAGGCGGGCCCGAAGACGTCGCCGTCACCGGCCCCTTGCCCGTCCGCGTCCAGGCGCAGGCGGATGGTCCGGCTCTCGCCGGGGCCGAGCGTCAGGCGGTAATGCGCCGCCATCTTGGTGCCGGTCTTCTCCGGGTTGACGGCGTCCCCGCGGCCCTGGACGACGCAGGCGTCGATGCCGTCCTTCACGTAGGGTGTGCGGTTCGGCACGCCGAACAGGCGCTCGCTGTTGGTCTCGTTCTCCGTGAAGAGCAGGTCGGGATCGCCGTCGCAATGGAGCGCCTTCTCGCCCTCTTCGGGGTCGTTGACCGCAACGGTCCGGCGCCCGGACGCGCCGCCGGCGTCCCGCAGCGACGGCCGGTGCGCGGCCTCGTCCGGGCGGTCGCCCCAGGACCAGCGGTTGCGCCACCACAGGGTGGGGAGGACGTGCAACTCCGCCGGGTCCGGCCCGCGGTTGCAGGCGGTGACCTGGACGAGGATTTGCCCCGGCGACGCCTTGGCGTATTCGACGAAGACGTCGAAGTAGCGGCTTTCGTTGAACACGCCGGTGTCGAGCAGTTCGTATTCCATCTCGTGCCGGCCGCGCCGGCGGTTCGTCTCGACGAGGTCGGTGTAGGGAAAGACCGCCTGCGGGTATTTGTACAGGTATTTCATGTACGAGTGGGTCGGCGTGCTGTCGAGATAGAAGTAGTATTCCTTCACATCCTCGCCGTGGTTGCCCTCGTTGTTGGTCAGGCCGAACAGCCGTTCCTTCAGGATCGGGTCGCGGCCGTTCCACAGGGCGAGCGCGAAGCACAGCCGCTGCCGCTCGTCGGAGATGCCGGCGAGCCCGTCCTCGCCCCAGCGGTAGGCGCGGGAGCGGGCCTGGTCGTGCGGGAAATAGTTCCAGCTGTCGCCGGACTCGCTGTAGTCCTCCCGCACCGTGCCCCATTGGCGCTCGCTGAGGTAGGGACCCCAGGCCTTCCACGCCACAGCCCGCTCGCGCGCCTCGTCAAGCCGGACATGCTCGGCCGTCCTGGCCGCTCCCGGTCGATCACCCGCTTCCGGCATTGGAACCTCCCTCGATGGAACTCCCCAGGGGGAAGGGGCGCGGTCCCCTCACGGCGTGGGCCGCTCACGCCCCGCTGGGCACGCCCTTGGTCGGCGTCTGGTCCGCCGTGGATGGTGGCGTCGACGGCGGCGGGCGGACCTGTGCCGCGGGCGCGCCGGCCCCCGCCGGTTCCTTGATGCGGAACCAGGCGACGTAGAGCGCCGGCAGGAACAGCAGGGTCAGCGCCGTCGCCACCAGCAGGCCGCCGATGACTGCGTAGGCCATGGGGCCCCAGAAGACCTCCGGCGCGATCGGGATCATGCCCAGGCTGGCGGCGGCGGCCGTCAGCAGGATCGGCCGCACGCGGTGCATGGTGGCGTTGATCACCGCGTCCCAGGGATGCTCGCCCATCGCCAGATGCTCGTCGATCTGGGCGATCATGATGACCGAGTTGCGCACGATCATGCCGATCAGCGCGACGACGCCCAGGATGGCGACGAAGCCCAGCGGCGTGCCGGTCGGCAGCAGCGCCGCGACCACGCCGATCAGGCCCAGCGGCGCCACGCTGATGACCAGGAACAGCTTCTGGAAGCTTTGCAGCTGGATCATCAGCACGGTCAGCATGACGAAGACCATGATCGGGAAGACCGCGATGATGGAGGCCATGCCCTTGGCGCTGTTCTCCACCGTGCCGCCGGCCTCGATCGTGTAGCCGGGCGGCAGGCTGCGTTGCAGCTCCGCCACCGCCGGGGCCAGCTGGTTCACCACCGTCGCGGCCTGGAGCGGCGGGACGAGGTCGGCCTGCACCGTGATCGTCGGGTTGCGGGAGCGGCGCCAGACCACCGGCTGCTCCAGGTCGTAGCGCAGCGTCGCCACCTCCTTCAGCGGCACGGTGCGCCCCTCCGGGATGGCGACCTGGAGGTTGCGCAGCGTCTCGATGGAGCTGCGCTCCGCGTTGGTCGCCTGCGCCACCACGTCGATCAGGTAGATGTCGTCGCGCACCTGCGTGAAGGCGGCGCCCGACACGGTGGCGTTCAGCGCCTCGTTCAGCGACTTGGAGCTGATGCCGAGCATGCGCGCCTTGTCCTGGTCCACGTCCACGCGCACGACCTTCGACGGCTCGTTCCAGTCGTAGTTGATCAGCAGCGTGTAGGGGTTCGTGCCGATGGTGTCGGCCATCTTCGCGGCGATGGCGCGCACCTCGCCCACGTCGGGGCCGGAGACGCGGTACTGGATCGGCCAGCCGACCGGCGGCCCCATCTCCAGCGGGCTGACGCGTGTGTTCAGGTCGGAGAAGTCCTCGTTCAGCACCCGCTCCAGCCGCGCGCGGACGGCGTCGCGGACCGCATAGCCCTTGGTCACCACCACGGCCTGCGCGAAGTAGTCGTTGGCGAGCTGCACGTCGAGCGGCAGGTAGAAGCGGATGGCACCCTGGCCGACATAGAAGCTCCAGTGCGCGACGTCGGGATCGGCGGCCAGCACCTTTTCCAGCCGGTCCACCGTCTCGCGGGTCGCGTTGATGGAGGCGGTCTGCGGCAGCGTCAGGTTCACCAGCAGCTCCGGCCGATCCGACGCCGGGAAGAACTGCTGCTGCACGTGCTTCAGGCCGAAGACCGACAGGGCGAACAGCGCCAGCGTGCCGACGATCACCAGATACCGCGCGCGCATGGCGGCGCGCAGGCTTGCCCGGAACAGGCGCATCAGGCGACCCGGCTCGTGCGCGCCGTGGCCCTGCCCGTGGCCTTGCTTGGCCGCCTTCGGCGGGCGCAGGACGTTCACCCCGATCAGCGGGGCGAACAGCACCGCGACGATCCAGGAGAACAGCAGCGCCATCGCCACCACGGCGAACAGCGAGAAGCAGTATTCCGCCGCCCCGCCCTGGGCGAAGCCGATGGGGATGAAGCCGGCCACCGTGACCAGCGTCCCGGTCAGCATGGGAAAGGCGGTGGAGGTGTAGGCGAAGGTCGCCGCCTTATCCAGGCTGAAGCCCTCCTCCAGCTTGGTGATCATCATCTCCACGGTGATCATGGCGTCGTCCACCAGCAGGCCCAGCGCGATGATCAGGGCGCCGAGCGAGATGCGCTGCAGCTCGATCCCGAAATAGGCCATGCCCATGAAGGTCATCGCCAGCACCAGCGGGATGGAGGTCGCCACCACCATGCCGGCCCGCAGGCCCAGGCTGACGAAGCTGACGGCCATGACGATGATGACCGCCTCCTTCAGCGCCTTGGTGAAGCCGGCGATGGACTCCTCGACCACCACCGACTGGTTGGCGACGAGGTGGACGTTGATGCCCACGGGCAGGTTGGCCTCCACCTGCCGCATCTTCTCGTGGATGCCTTCGCCGAAGGCCAGCATGTTGCCGCCGGCCGCCATGGAGATGATCAGCCCGATGGCCGGCTGCCCGTTGTAGCGGAACAGCGGGGTCGGCGGGTCGGCGTAGCCGCGCCGGACCTGCGCCACGTCGGCCAGTCGATAGAATTTCCCGTTCGCGCGCAGGCTGATGGCGCGCAGGCTGTCCTCCGAGGTGAAGGCGCCGCTGACGCGCACGGAGATCTTCTCGTCGCCCGCCTGGACCACGCCCGCCGGCGCCACGGCGTTCTGCGCCTGGAGGTCGGCGATGACCTGCTCCCGGTCGATGCCCATCGCGGCGAGCTGGCGGGTGGAGAAGTCCAGGTAGATCTTTTCGTTCTGGATGCCGACGAACTGCACCTTGCCGACGTTCGGCACGCGCATCAGCTCCGCCCGCGCGGTCTCGGCGTAATCCTTCAGCTCGCGGTAGCTGAAGCCGTCGGCGGTGAAGGCGTAGACGGTGCCGAAGGTGTCGCCGAACTCGTCGTTGAAGGCCGGCCCCTGCACGCCCGCGGGCAGGGTGGACTTCATGTCGGCGATCTTCTTGCGCGTCTGGTACCAGAGGTCGTCCACCGCCTCCGCCGGCGTGTAGTCCTTCAGGTTGACGTAGACGACGGAGATGCCGGGCTTGGTGTAGCTCTTGACGTAGTCGAGATAGGGGATCTCCTCCAGCTTCTTCTCGATAGGGTCGGTCACCAGGTTCATGGTGTCCTCGATCGTGGCGCCGGGCCAGTTCGTCTGGACGACCATGGTCTTGATGGTGAAGGCGGGATCCTCCTCCCGCCCCAGCCGCATGTAGGCCAGCGCGCCCGCCACGGTCAGCGACAGGATCAAGTACCAGGTGAAGGAGCGGTGCCGCAGCGCCCACTCCGACAGGTTGAATTTGGTGATCATGGTGCCGCCGCCGTTTCGATGGTCTTGGTGAGCCGCACGCGCTGGCCTTCGGAGAGGCTGTGCACCCCGACGGCGACCACGACGTCGCCCTTGGACAGGCCATCGGTGACGATGATCGGGCCATCTGGGACCGGGCCATCCGGGCCCCTGGCGCCATCCCTGGGCCGGATCGCGACGGTGCGACGCCGCACTGTCTGGTTTTGAGGATCCACAACCCAGACGAGGGTCCGCGTGGATCCGTCCGCCGACGTCTCCTCCAGCAGCGCGGTCGCCGGCAGCTCGATCACCGGGGCCGGCGGCTGCTTGAGGCGGCCGGTGACGGTGGCGCCCAGGCGCAGGGCGTCGGGCGGGTTCTCCAAGGCGATCCGCACGGTGTGGGTGCGGGTGACGGGGTCGGCCTGGGGGGAGATTTCGCGGACGTGGCCAAGCGCCGTGATGTCCGGCGCGCCGGCCAGCGTCACCTCGATCACCGGGTCCTTGGGCGCCCCCCGGATCCCCGCCTCGGCCACGTTGAAGACCGCCTCGCGCTGCTCCGGCTGGGCGACCCGCACCACCATCTCCCCGGCCTCGACCACCTGCCCGGGCTCGGCGCCCACGGTGGTCACGACGCCGTCGCGGTCGGCGGTCAACTCGGTGTAGCCGACCTTGTCGCGCGCCGACTGGAGGGCGGCCTGCGCCGCCACCACCTTGGCGTCCGCCGTGCGCATGGAAAGAAGGGCCGCGTCGTAGATGGCCTGGGAGGTGTTGCCGTTGGCCAGAAGCTCCCGCTTGCGGGCCTCCTCGTTGCGGGCCTGCACCTGCTCCGCCTGCGCGGAGGCCAGGTTGGATTCGGCCGTGCGCAGCGCGTTGCGCTGGTCCTGGTCGTCCAGCCGGGCGAGCAGATCGCCGGCGCGGACCCGGTCGCCCACATCGACCTTGCGCTCGATCAGCTTTCCGGCAATGCGGAATCCCAGGTCGGCGTCGGCGCGCGCCTCGATCGTTCCGGTCGCCGTTTCGGACAGGCGGAAGCTCTGCGGCTGGACGGTGATGGTCCGCACCGGGCGGATCACCGGCCCCGCGTCGGCCTCGTGGCGAGCCTGCTCCTGGCACCCGGCGAGGATCGTCGCGGCCAGCACCAGGGCGGCGGACAGGGCAGCGGACAGGGCTTGGCCGGGCGTCGCGCGCGTCATGTTCCGCTCCCCTGCTTGATGGTCACCGTCTGGCCGGGCCGCAGCTTCTGGACGCCGCCGATCACCACGAGCTCGCCGGCGCTGAGGCCCCGCTCCACCGTGACCACGCCGGTGTCGTACTGGAGGACGGAGACCGGCCGCAGGCTGACCTTATCGACTGCCTTGGGATCAGCCTTGGACTCGGGGGAGCGGGCGACGACCCAGACCGCCGGGTCGCCCTGCTCGGTCTCATAAAGGGCGGAGGAGGGCAGGGTGACGACCGGCCGGGCCGGCAGCTTGGCCCGCCCGGTGACGGCGGCGCCCAGCAGAAAGGCCGGCGGCGCATCCGGCAGGGAGACCTTGACCGTGTAGGTTCGGGTGACCGGGTCGACGCCCGGCGACACCTCGCGGATCGTCCCGTCGGCGACGACCTTCGGGTCGCTGACCAGCCGCACCTCGACCGCCGGCAGCTCATTCCGGCCTTCCAGCCGGGTGCTGGCGCCGGGCACCTGGAACACCGCCTCGCGTTCCCCAGGATCGGCCAGCCGCAGCACCATCTGGCCGGCGGCCACGACCTGCCCCGGCTCGGCCGCCTTGGCGGTGATGACCCCGTCGCGGTCGGCCCGCAGTTCGGTGTAGGACAGCGTGTCCCTGGCCGTTTGCAGCTTGGCCTGCGCAGCGTTCATCTCCGCCTGCGCCTGGGCGTAGCGCTTCTGCGCGTTGTCGTACTGCACGCGCGTGGTGAAGCCCTGGGCGAGCAGGGTGCGCTGGCGTTCCTCCTGCGTGCGGCTCTGCTCCACGAAGGCTTGCGCGGCGGCCACGTCGGATTCGGCGGAGCGCACGGCGTTCTGCTGGTCCTGATCGTCCAGCCGCGCGAGCAGGTCGCCGTTGGCGACCGTCTGCCCGACGTCCACCAGCCGTTCGACCACCTTGCCCCCGACGCGGAAGCCCAGGTTGCTCTCGTGCCGGGCCTGGATGTCGCCGGTCAGCGCCGTGGTCTGGTCGAAGGCCGTTTCCTGGACGGCAAGCGCGCGGACCAGCGTGGCCTCCGCGGGCGGAGGCTGCGGCTGCTCGCACCCCAGGAGAAGGAGGCTGGCGACGACCGCCGCGCTTGCCGTTCGTGTCGTCATGGCGCGCCGTTCTCCCTAATGATGCCGGCCCTGGCGATGCCGGCCGAGGATGTCCCGCGTGTGCAGCGCGATCATCCGTTCCTCGTCGGTCGGCACGACGTAGGCTTTGACCCGGCTGCCGGGCGTGCTGATGCGGCTTTCCCCGGCCTCGTTGGCTGCATCATCGAGGTCCAGGCCGAGCCAGCGCGCCCGCTCCGCGATGCCCTGGCGGATCGACGGCGCCCGCTCGCCGATGCCGGCGGTGAAGACCAGGGCGTCGATGCCGCCCATCGCCGCGGCGAGCGACCCGACGGCGAGGCCGGCCCGGTAGACGAAGTAATCGAGCGCCAGCCGGGCGCGCGGATCGTCGCTGGCCAGCAGGTCGCGGACGTCGTTGCTGATGCCGGACAGGCCCTTCAGCCCGCAGTCGTGGTACAGCAGATGCTCGATGGCGCGGGCGTCCATGCCCCGGTCCATCAGGTACAGCACCACGCCGGGGTCGAGCTGGCCCGGCCGGGTGCCCATGGGAAGCCCGTCCATGGCGGTGAAGCCCATGGTGCTGTCCACGCTGCGGCCCGCCTGGATGGCGCACATGCTGGCCCCGCTGCCGAGGTGCGCGACGACGACGCGCCCCTGCGCGACCTCCGGGGCGACGTCGGCCAGGCGGCGGGCGATGTACTCGTAGGACAGGCCGTGGAAGCCGTAGCGGCGCACGCCGTCCTGGTAGAACTGGTCCGGAAGGGCGTAGCGGTCGGCCAGTTCCGGATGCTGGCGGTGGAACGCCGTGTCGAAGCAGGCGACCTGCACCACGTCGGGCATGATCCGGCGGATCGCGCGGATCGGCGCCAGGTTGTTCGGCTGGTGCAGCGGGGCGAGCGGGATGTAGGTCTCCAGCGTCGCGATCACCGCCTCGTCCACGACCACATGGGTGTCGAAGGCCGGCCCGCCATGCACCACGCGGTGCCCGATGGCGACCGGCAGCCCGCCGCCGCCGGCATGTTCCCGCAGCCAGGCGCCGAGGAAGGCCAGCGCCCCGGGCACGCCTTCCGCCTCGGCCGGAAGGGGGAGGGTCTCGCCGCCCTTCACGGCCAGCCGCGGGTGGGTGCCGATCCCCTCGATCTGGCCGCGCAGCCGCGCCGGCAGGGCGTCGTCGCCGCAGTCGATCAGCTGGAGGTCGAACAGCTGGAACTTGATGCTGGACGACCCGGCGTTGACGACCAGGATGGTATCCGTCATGGGCCTCACCCTTTCACCGGTTGCGCCCGCCGCAGGCGGTCGGCGTAGAGCGCCGCCACCGCGCAGGAGGCCATGCGGGTCATGACGCTGTCGGCCCGGCTGGTCAGCACGATGGGCACCCGCGCGCCGAGCACGAGGCCGGCGGCGTCGGCGTTGGCGAGGAAGGTCAGGTTCTTGGCGAGCATGTTGCCCGCCTCCAGGTCCGGCACCACGAGGATGTCGGCGTAGCCGGCGACGGGGGAGGCGATGCCCTTGATGCGCGCGGCCTCCGGGCTGATGGCGTTGTCGAGCGCCAGCGGTCCGTCGAGCACGCCGCCGGTGATCTGGCCGCGGTCGGCCATCTTGCAGAGTGCGGCCGCCTCGACCGTGGAGGGGATCTTGGGCGTGACCGTCTCCACCGCCGACAGGATCGCCACCTTCGGCAGGTCGTTGCCGAGCGCCTTGGCCAGGTCGATGGCGTTCTGGATGATGTCGCGCTTGTCCTCCAGCGTCGGCGCGATGTTCACCGCGGCGTCGGTGATGAACAGCGCCTTCGGATAGGTGGGCACGTCCATGATGAAGACGTGGCTGATCCGCCGCTCCGTGCGCAGGCCGGAGTCCCGCTTCGCCACCTCGTGCAGCAACTCGTCGGTGTGCAGGCTGCCTTTCATCAGCAGTTGCGCGCGCCCCTGCCGGACGAGGTCCACCGCCGCCGCCGCCGCGGCGTGGCTGTGCGGCACGTCCACAATCTCGTAAGGGGCGAGGTTCAGCCCGGCCTCGTCCGCGACGGCGCGGATGCGCGCCGCGGGGCCGACCAGGATGGGGGCGATGAAGCCCTGTTCCGCCGCGTCCACCGCCCCGCTGAGCGAGGTGACGTCGCAGGGGTGCGCCACTGCGGTCGACACCGGGGCGACCGTACGGCAGGCCGCGACCAGCTGTTCGTACTTCTCATGGCGCCGGGCGGGGGCGCCACCCAGCGATGCATCGGTGTGGGCCTGGACGTCCGTCATGCCGCATCCCCCCGGTCTCACCAGCGCAGGAAAAGGCCGACGTCCCCCGGCATCCCGCCGGGATAGTCGAGGATCTGCGCGCGCAGCTTGTAGCCCTTGGACCGCAGGTGCTTGTCGAAGACCTCGTAGGCCTCGCGGGCGTAGCCGGTCAGGGAGTCGGGCCAGTCCGCCTCGAAGTTGTTGATGGCGCGGCCGCCGTCGGTGCAATAGCTGCTGGGGAAGCGGGTGATCTGGATTTCGTTCACGCCCCGCTCCGCCGCCGCGCGCACGGCGCGGGTGAAGCGCTCCTTGGCGTCGGGGCGGATGTGCTGGTGCATGAAGGCGTCGCGGACGCTTTCCTGTTCTTCCTGGAGCTTCTTCTCATGCTCCAGCGCCTCCTTGAGCTTCGCCATTTCGCTTTCTTCGGCAATCCGGCGGAGGTCGTCGGGGCGGATGATGTCGTCGCCGATGGAGGAGGTCTTGGTCGTTTCGTCCGTCATGGTGCGGTCCTCCTGGTTGCCCTGTCGGTGGATGTCCGGCGGCTCACTTGGCGCGTTCGGTCCGGCTGGAGCGCCGCCGCTTGGCGGCCCGGCTGATCTCGGCGGCGGCCTCGGCCACGGAGGAACCGGCACCCCGCGACACGACGCGCAGCGCGGTTTCCTCGCCGGCCTCCTCCCGGTCGCGTTCCAGGATGGAGGAAACCTCGCGCATGCGGGCGCGCTGGTCCGCGGTCAAGGGACCGGCGGCCGACAGGATGCGCTCGGCAAGCTCCAGCACGGTCTTGCGGTCCTTCTCTTCGGGCAGCAGGACGGGCAGGGCGGCCATCGCCGCCTCCTCATCGATCAGGATCAGGAAGACCTGCTCCCGGAACACCGCGCGCACCTCATCCAGGCTCTGCTGCTTCGCCGCGGGATACTCCTCCCGGATTTGCCGCAGCGTTTGGAAGGCCCGTTCGTCCACCGAACCCCGCTCGCGGCCGACGAAGACCAGGATGCGGAACAGCGCCTCGCGCAGGCCGCCGTCGGCGACGCGGGCCGCGATCTCGGCCATCCGCTTCTCGACCAGGGCCTCGAAGGCCTCGTCGCGGACGCGCGGCGGCCGCACCTCCGCCTCGGGCGCGGCCAGCCCGACCAGCGCCTGCAGCAGCGGGGCGTTGTAGGTGGTCAGGAACAGCTGCTCCACGGCGGCGTCGCGCCGGTCGCGGTAGTTGTCGAGCGCCTGGGCGATGGCGTCGGAGACGCGCGTCTGCGCCTCCAGGAAGGGATTGTCCCTGGCGACCGGCCGGCGGTGCTCGCGCGCCCAGTGGGCCAGCGTCTCCACCGGCGCCAGGAAGGGATTCAGGTGCGAGAACAGGTAGTATTGCGCCCGCGCCGGGTTGCTCAGCCGCAGCCATTCGGCCATGGGCTCCGTCACCATGGCGCGGATCCAGGGGCGGGCGAAGCTGTCGTACAGGCCCTTGTTCACGTCGGAGATGCGGGAGACCGTCGCGAAACGCCGGTCATCCTCCGGCGTGTTGCCGCCGAGCGCCCGGATGTCGTCCAGCGTGCGCTCCTCGAACCGTGTGACGTAGGCGCCGGCGACGAGGTCGGCGCCCGGCGCGTTCGGGTCCTTCGGCTCGATCACCATCTCGTAGAGGCCGGGCGGCAGCAGGTCGACCAGTTCGATGTTCTCCACGAACTCCGCCGTTTCCTTCCGGGCGACGCGGCCGGACACGAAGATGCCCAGATGGCCGATGTCGTGGTGCAGGTTGTAGACGATGGTCTGCTCGTGCGACCGGATGTCCTCCACGCTGTCGTACAGGTCGAGGATCCAGCCCAGCGCCTGCTGCGGCGGCGTGATGTTGTCGCCGAAGGAGGCGAAGACCAGGATGGGCGAGCGGATGTTGCGCAGGTCGAGCCGGCGGCCGTCCTTGCCGATGATCCCGCCGCTGCTGAGCTTGTTGCCGACGAACAGCTCGTCGGTGATGGACTCGATTTCTTCGGTGTTGAGCAGGAAGAAGCCGCTCCACCACTTCTCGAACTCCAGGTAGCGCGGGCCTTCCGTGTCGATGGAAGCGTACAGGTTGTACGCCTTCTTCCAATAAGTGTTGGCGGGATCCAGCTTTTCGAAGTTGCCGACCAGATGCGCGCCGTCGAAGCGGCCGTTGCCGAGGTCGCCGGCCAGCGCCGCCAGCCACGCGCCGCCGTACAGCCCGCCGAGGTAGCGCATCGGGTTCTTGCCCTTGACGCCGGCCCAGTAGGACAGCGGGGAGCCGGCGATGATCAGCGGCCCCATCAGCTCCGGGTGGACGGCGCTCAGCGCCATCACCGCCCAGCCGGCCTGGCAATTGCCGATGACGCAGGGCTTGCCGTCGGCCCGGGCGTGCTGCTTGCCGACATGCTCGATGAAGGCGGCCTCGGCAGCACCCACGTCGGACAGGGTCTGGCCGGGCACGGGGTCGGGGGTGAAGCCGATGAAGTAGCAGGGATGGCCGGCGCGCAGCGCGGCGCCGATCTGGCTGTCCGGCTTGAAGCCGCCGATCCCCGGCCCGTGGCCGGCGCGGGGATCCACGATGATGAAGGGGCGCTTCGCCGGGTCGGTCCCGACCGCGGGGTCCGGCAGGATGTGCAGCAGCATGTAGTTGCAGGGGCGCTTCAGCTTGCGCCCGTCCATCACCACCTCGTGCGGGAAGGTGAGAACCGGGGGCTTGCCGTGCTGCGCGTGCTCCAGGAACTGGTCGCCGCGGCGGCGCATCACGTCGAGGAACAGGATCCAGCGCTGCATCGCGTCCACGCCGTAGTCGATGGCGTCCTGGACGGGATTGGGAAGGGCCGGAACCGGCGTGCCCTGCCGCCCCTCCCTGCCCGCCGTTCCGCTGCGAGTCCTCTCGCCGGAGCCCTTGGCCGCCGGACCGTCGTCGCGGGCTGCGGCGAAGGCAACCGGATTGACAGCGCTCCAGGCCGAAAGCCACGTCGTGAAGGGCTGCATCATCAGGGGCTGCTCCGACCAGTCAGGCATCACGATTCCTCTCTTGGCTGTACGCGCGTCAGGAAAGGCGGGTCGGGCAGGGCCAGGATGCAGCGATGTCCGGCGTGAATGCTTTGGTCCGGCCCGAATGGACTTGGCCCTAACGACCTTGGCCCGAATGAACGTGAATGGGCCTGTCTGTTTGGTCCGGTGGGCCCGCATCAGGGCGACGCTACCCTGCCGGGGCGCGCTTCTGTAAGGGCGCAACAGTTGGCTTTGATACCGTAACAAACCCGATGGCTGGGTCCGTTGCGGCACGCCCGGCCTGTCCCTGCCGTACGGACCGGCCGTACGCTCGCGCCTAACCATGAAATTGGGAGGATTGGGGGCTGAACGGGCTGTGGCCGCGGCTCCGGCTCAAGGATTGCTACCGGAAGATACGTCTCGCAACCAGTGCGTTACCGTATCGACGCCAACTGTTGCATGGTTCAAAGCTGCCGGCGGCTTGGGCCAAAGTGACCGATCACCACCCGGCCGTGGACGAGATCGGCCGACCGCCGTCGCCCTTCGCTGGCCAAGCCGTTCCACGCCGTTCCACGCCAAGAGCGGTGACGAAAGCATCATCAACGGATCGGTATCGACTGATCGGCGGTGTCCCATGAGAACGCCCATGAGAACGCCCATGAGAACGCTTTTGCGGCTGTCCGGTCCGCTGCTTTGCCTTCCTCTCCTGTTCGGCCCCGCGCTGGCGGTCTCCCAGGTGGAGGGGGCGGACACGGATGACGAGCCGGCCATCGACGAACAGGTGATCGACGAACACGCCAAGGACGTCCTGAACCGGATGGCCGACACGCTGGCGCAGGCCAAGGGCTTCAGCGTGACCATCCGCTCCAACTACGACGTGGTGCAGGACACGGGCGAGAAGATCGAGTTCGGGGAGCGCCGCACCGTCACGCTGAACCGTCCCGACGCCCTGCGGGTGGAGTCCCGGCAGAGCGACGGGACGCGGCGCCAGGTGACCTTCGACGGCAAGGCGCTGACCGTGTTCGACCCCGGACAGAACGTCTACGGCCAGCTGGACCGGCCCGGCAGCGTGGACGACGCGGTGCGCTACCTGGTCCAGGACCTCCAGATCAGGCTGCCGCTGGCGCTGCTGCTGGTCACGACGCTGCCGGCGGAGCTGGACCAGCGCATCCAGGCGCTGGATTATGTGGAGCACGACACCCTGACGCCGGTGCCGACGGACCATGTGGCCGGCCGGACCGAGGACGTGGACTTCCAGGTCTGGGTCGCCGCCGACGGCACGCCCCTGCCGCAGCGGATCACCATCACCTACAAGAACGACGAGGGCGAGCCGCAGTACCGCGCCGACCTCACGGATTGGACCCTGAACCCCGACCTGTCGGCGGCACAGCTCGCCTTCCGCCCGCCGGACGGGGCGCAGCGCATTCCCTTCCTGGTGCGCGTCCGCAAGAGTGTGGGCGACCAGCCGGGGTCCCAGGACCATCCGGAACGTTCCGGCAGCGCAGAGGAGGCCCCGAAATGACGTTGGGCTTCATACGGTTGGGCTCCGCACGGTCTGGCCTCGCCATCGGCGCGGCCCTGACCCTGGTCGTCGCATCCGTCGCGGCGGAGGCCGCGCGCGGCGGAGGTCGCGGGGGTGGGGGAGGCGGCTACTCCCGGTCCGGCCCGGCGGCGGGCGGCAGCTTTTCCGCGTCAAGGCCATCGGGGGGCGGTGGCTATTCCCGTGCCGGAGCGGCATCGGGCGGCGGCTTCTCCGCCCAGCGGCCGGCCGGTGGCGCTGCCGCGACCGGAGCCCGGCAGGCCGGGGCCACCGAACGGTCCGGGCAACGCACCGCCGCCGCGCAAACCGCCACCCGCCAGTCGGGAGCGACCGAGCGCTCGGCGCAACGCAACGAGACCCAGCAGGTCCGGGCCCAGGAGCGGGCCGACACCCGGACTTCCGGCCAGGCGGAACGGACCGAGCGGCAGGCCGAGCGGCAACAGGGACAGACCGAGCGCACCGAAGCCCGCCAGCAGGGTCAGACCGAACGCACCGAGGCCCGATCCTACGCGGCGCAGAACATGTCGAACAATTGGGATTCCCACAACGACTGGGACGACGACGACGATTGGGGCTGGGCCCTGGCGGGCGCGGCGGTCGGGGCGACGGCCGGCTACATCGCGGGGGCCGCGACGGCGTCGCCGACCTATGTGACCGTGCTCCCCTGCTCGCCGACGGTCGTGACCGCGGGCAGCGTGAGCTATTACGGCTGCGGCGGGACCTGGTACAACCAGACCTACGTGAACGGCGCCGTCTCCTACGTCACGGTCGCTCCACCGCCCGGCTATTAGAGCAAAGGGACCATGACGGATTTTGCGCGCTCCATTCTGCGGAGCTGGAGCGCGGCAGCGTGCCGCCGGCCGGTCGTCACCGTCCTGATGTTCCTGCTTCTGTCGGTGCTGGCCGGCTGGTATTCGGCGGAGGTGCTGCGCATCAACACCAGCACCACCGACATGATCGCGCCCGACGTGCCGTTCCGCCGCGATGCGGAGCGGTACCGGCAGTCCTTCCCCTTTGCCGACGACCAGATCGTCGTGGTGGTCGACTCCGACTCCGCCGACCGGTCCGATGCGGCGGCGCTGCGCCTGGCCGAGCTGATGCGCGCCCGCCCGGACGCCCTGGCCGAGGTGGAGGTCCCGTCGGCCGATCCCTACTTCCGGCGCAACGGGCTGCTGTTCCTGGATGCTCCCGCGCTTCAGGATCTCGCCACGCGGCTGGCGGGGGCGCAGGCCGCGCTGGGCGCGCTGAACGAGGCGCCGAACCTGCGCGGGCTGGCCGGCATGGTCGACCTCGTCCTTGAACATACAGGGGAGCATACGGGCGAGAACGCCCCGGCGGCCCTGTCGGACCTGATCGATCGCCTTGCCGCCGCAACCGCGGGCGTCGCCGACGGCAAGCCGGAACCGGTGTCCTGGACCGGTCTGGTCAAGCTGAACGAGGACGAGCGTTTCGGCAACCGGCGCTTCGTCACCGCGCGGCCGGTGCTCCGCGAAACATCCTTCGGGCGCGGCCGCCCGGCGATGGACGCGGTGCGCAGCGCCGTCACCGCTATCCGGGGGGAACCGGCGGGCCTCGGCGTGGAGGCCCGCGTCACCGGTGCCGTCGCGCTGCGCCAGACGGAGCTGGACACGGTGCAGGACACGGCGGGCCTTGCCACCGTCCTGTCCTTCGTGCTGGTCGTGACGGTGCTGACCGTCGGTATGCGGTCCTGGCGGATGATCCTGTGCATGATGGTCACGCTGGTCCTCGGCCTGACGCTCAACGCCGGGCTGGCGGCGCTGACCGTGGGGCGGCTGAACCTGATCTCCGTCACCTGCGCCGTCATGTTCTTCGGGCTGGGGGACGACTTCGGCAGCCACCTCGGCCTGCGCTACCAGGAGGAGCGGCAGCGGGGCCGCCCGGTGCGCGCTGCCGTGCTGAATGCTGCGCGCAACGTCGGGCCGCCGCTGGCGCTCAGCACGGCCTGCGCGATCATCGGCTTCCTGTCCTTCGTGCCGACCGACTATCGGGGATTGGCGGAGTTCGGCGTGATCTCCGGCCTCGGCATGGTGGTGGCGCTGGTCATCAGCCTCACGCTGCTGCCCGCCCTGTTCATCCTGCTGCCGCCCGGCCCCGGCGTGGTGCGGGTCAAGCGCGAGGACCGCCGCTTCGCCGCCTGGATGACCCGCCACAACGGCGCGCTTCTGGCGCTGACGGCGCTGACGGTGCTGGGTTCGCTGGCGGCGCTGCCGCTGGTTCGGCTGGACGTGAACCCGCTGAACCTCCAGGACCGCCGGACGGAGGCCGTGCGCACCTACCGCGATCTGGCGACGGCGCCACGGACCTCGCCCTACGCGATCAACATCCTGGAGCCGGACCTCGCCGCGGCGCAGGCCACGGCCGACCGGCTGCGCGGGAACGCGGAGGTGGGCGGGGTGCGGACCTTCGCCGGCTTCATACCCAAGGACCAGGAAGCCAAGCTGCCGATCATCGCCGACATGGCCCTGCTGCTGGGGCCGAGCCTCGCCGCCCCGGCCGACGTGGTGCCCCTGACCACGGCGGAGCGGGCGGAGGCCGTGGCGGTGCTGCGCGCAGCGCTGGACCGTTTCGCGGCCGGCGAGGGCGGCACGCCGGAGGCCCGCGCCGCCGCCCAGCGCTTCGGCGCGGCGCTGGGGCGCATCCCCCCGCAGGACGCGCTGGCGCTGGCGGCGCTCGACCAAGCGTTGACCGGCGGCGTCCCGCCCCTGCTGGAGCGGCTGCGCGAGGGGCTGGAGGTGGAGCGGCCGGTGACCGCGGCGGATGTGCCGGACAGCATCCGCCGACGCTGGATCGCGCCGGACGGGCAGGCGCGGGTGGAGGTGCTGCCGACCCACGACATCTCCGACAGCCGCGACATGGCCCGCTTCGCCGAGGCGGTGCTGGCCGTGGCCCCGCACGCGACCGGTGCGCCGGTGACCGTGACCCAGGCCGGTCGGATCGTGCTGCGCGCCTTCGCCGAGGCGACGGCGCTGACCCTGGTGCTGATCGTCCTGCTGCTTCTGGTCGTGCAGCGCAGCCTGAAGGGAATCGTGCTGATCCTGGCGCCGCTGATGGTGGCGGCGCTGTGGACCATGGCGGCGGCCGGCCTGCTGGACATTCCCTTCAACTTCGCCAACGTGATTGTCATCCCGCTGCTGTTCGCGCTGGGCGTGTCCAGCAGCATTCACATGGTCGCCCGCGGGCAGGAGCTGGAACGCGCGGGCAGCCGCAGCGGTGATTATGGCGGTGCCGATTACGGCATGGGCCTGCTGGTCACCAGCACGCCGCTCGCCGTGCTGGTCAGCACGTTGACCACCAGCACGGCCTTCGCGACGCTGGCCATCTCCTCCCACCGCGGGCTCGCCAGCATGGGGATGCTCCTGGCCATCGCCATCACCTTCACGGTCGTGTCGGCGCTGATCGTGCTGCCCAGCCTGATGATCGGCTGGCACCGCTGGTCGCGGTGCCGCACGTCAGAAGGCGTGCGGACATCACCGATCCGGCGATGAGCCGGCCGTCCCAGGCCGCCGCCACGGTCGCGGCGGAGAAGAGCCCCCCGTCGTCGTCGAACAGCGTCTCCACGCCCGCCGGCCCCATCGTCGTCGAAAAAAGCGCGACGACGCGGGCCGGCGCGGTGGCTCCGCCCGGAAGGCCATGGCGGTGCAGCGCCAGCGCCGGCAGCGACGGGTGCACCGCCGCCAGCGCACGCCCTTCCAGCGGGCCGCCGCCTGTTCCCCGGCTGAGGTTGTCGGGGCCGCCCGGCACGGGGATGCGGGCCATGGGGGCCGTCTCGCCGCCGCCGAGCAGGGCCGACAGGCGGTAGACCAGCACCGCCCCCTCCCGCGTCGCGGCGACGTACAGGCGGTCGGCCTCAAAGTCGGGCAGCAGGCCGTTGGGATAGCCGAGGCCGCCGGCCAGCACGCGCGCAGCACTGTTCTCGACCAAGCCCACGACGCCGCGGCGGAGGTCCAGCGCGTCCTCCAGCGCCGCCGCGGCCCGGCCGCAGCCGCCATGGTCGCCGGTGAACAGGAAGCGCTCGCCATCCAGGAAGGCCACATCGTTGGCGCGGCAGAGCAGGGGGCTCTCGACCGTCCCCTGGTGCCGCAGCGCCGCCCCGTCCAGCGTGAAGCGTTCGACGGTCGTGGTCCCGTCGCGGCGGCGGTTGACCGCCAGGACCGACCGCCTGCCGTCCGCTTCCGTGCGCAGGTCGATGCCGTGCGGCCGGAAGACGCCGACCGGGCGGAAGGCGGCGGTCAGCTCGACCGCCTCCGCCCGGTCAGCGTCCAGCGCGTCGAGCGGCACGGCGAACAGCCCGCCCCGGGAGGCGTCGGGCTCCGCCCGCCGGTCGTAGGCGGAGAGCAGCACGCGCCGGAACGCGCCGTCCACGGCCAGATCCTCGATCCCGACCACCGGGCGCCCGTTGGCCGTGATCTCCACCGTCCGGCACTGGGCAAGCGCGGACCCCATCCATCCCAACAGCAGAACGCCGGCGGACAGCGCCGCGCGGATCATGGGGCGGCGGCCGGCTGCCCCCAGCGGGCGAGGAAGGGCGCCCAGTGCCGCTCCACCCGCCGGCGCCCGGCCTCGGACAGCTGGTGCCGGTTCTTGGAATAGTTGCGCACCTCGGCCAGATAGGCCTCGAACCCCGGCTTCGCGGCCTCGAACCCCGGAAGCTCGATGGTCCGGTAGACGCGTTCGGCCTCGGCCAGCGGGGCCCGCTCGAAATCCTCGAAGGCCAGCTCGACGAAGCGGTTGGGCGGCAGGGCGGCCGCGTCGTCCACGAGCGCCTGCATGATCCGCGGGTAGTGGTCGAGCACGACCTGCTCCACGTCGATGGAGCCGTGCGGCTGCAAGGCCAGCTGGTTCAGCAGCGTGCGGTAGAAGCCGACGGTGGAGACGTACACCGCCATCGGGTCGCGGTGGATGTGGATGAAGCGCGCGTCCGGCCACATCTCCCTCAGCATGGCGATGCGGGCGCTGTAGACCGGGTTCTTGATCAGCAGGCGCCGCCCGCCCTGCGACAGGGCGACCTTCTCCAGGAAATGGACGAGGCGGCCACGCCAGCGCAGGACCTCGTCCGGGCCGCAGCCCTCGAAATAGAGGCCCCGGCGCAGGTTCTCGTCCAGGTGCCGGGGGAAGTAGAGCCCGTGGTAGAAGGACAGCGGCGACATGTTGGCCAGCGCGATCTCATCCTCCTGGGGCGAGTCCGGGCGGACCGCCACGTTGTCGATGTAGCGGCGCTCCGGCAAGGCCCGTTCCAGCAGCGGGCGCAGAACCGCGCCGAGCCCAAGCATGTCCCACGGCAGGCCCACCGCGACGGGCGCGATGAAGCCGAACTGCGGATCGCGGCTGAGCAGGTTGTAGAGGTGCGTGGTTCCGCTGCGCCAGTGGCCGACGATGAAGACCGGCGCCGGAAGCGGCGCGCCGTCCCGCCGTTTCCACGCCACCCACGCCCGCTCCGCCAGGGAGAAGGGGGCGCGCAGCAGGGCCGACGCGATTGCCGCGGCCAGGGTCGCCGCGTGGGCCGCGTCCGGCGGCCCGTTCCGCCGCATCACCGTCAGCAGGGTCAGCGCGTCGCAGCCGTAAAGCGGGTGGTCGGCCGCGGGAAGCCAGCGTCCCATGGGGAGCCTCCTCTGTGCTGCAGGCGCCCAGGAGCATAGCCCACCGGTGCCCCCGGCTGCATCCCACACGGATGGTTGACCCCTCCTACACCGGGCGGCACCCTGTGGGCGGATCATCGACGGAGACCGTCATGGCTGGTTCCTCCCCTCGGATGCGCCATCGGCTGGCTTTGCTGCTTCCCATCCTGGCGGCGCTTGCCCTCGGCACGGCACCGGTTGCCCAGGCGCAGACCCCATCCCGGAGCCCGTCCGAGGCCACCACGGGCGCAACCGCGCCGGTGGCCCGGCTGAACGACGCGTTGCTGGACCTGATGCGCCGGGGCGGGCAGGAGCCCAACGGCGCCCGCCTGCAACGCTTTCTGCCCGTGATGCGGGACGTCTTCGACCTGGACGCCGCCTTGCAGATCGCCGCCGCGCCTTATTTCGAGCAGGCCGGCGAGGCCGAACGGCGCCAAGCGCTCGACGCCTTCACCCGACGCAGCGCCGCGCAGTACCTGGACCGCTTCGATTCCTACAACGGCGAGAGCTTCACGATCGACGGGGAACGGGCGGGGCCGCGCGGCACGACGCTGGTGGACACCACCCTGTCCAGGCCGCGCAAGCCGCCGGTGCGCCTGACCTATGTGCTGCGCCCGGCGGGTAAGGATTGGGCGGGAAAGGATGGGGCGGGTAAGGATTGGAGGATCCTCGACGTGCTCGCCAAGGGGATGGTCAGCCAGCTCGCCGCCCAGCGGTCGGAGTTCCAGGCCCCCTTGCGCAACGAGGGGCTCGCCGGCCTGACGCGCGACCTCAACGCCAACGCCGACCGGCTGCTCGGCGGGGCCTGATACCGTATCACCGTATCATGGCAACGGTTGCGCCATTGGAGGCCGGCGAAGGCCCACCGCAAGATTCCCGTCCTTACAAAGAGACGGGACCCGAACGCCATGGCGCTGTCGCTCGTCACGGGAGGGTGCGGCTTCATTGGAAGCCACCTCGTCGCGCATTTGCTCGCCAGCGGCGAGCGGGTGCGCGTCCTCGACACCTGCGCCTCCGACACGTTGCCGCGGGGTGTGGAAATGACGCCGGGCTCAATCCTCGACCCGGCGGCGGTGGACGCGGCCTTGGACGGGGTCCAGACCCTGTACCATGTCGCCGGCCTGCCGCAGCTGTGGCTTCCGGACAAAGAGGCGTTCGACCGCATCAACTGGCACGGGACGGAATGCGTCCTGGAACGCGCCAAGGGGCATCGACTGCAGCGGATCGTCCATTGTTCGACGGAAGCCGTCCTGCTCGGCCGCCGCCCGGCCGAACGGATCGCCGAATCCGCCGACCGGGCTCTGGCGGAGATGGCCGGCTCCTACTGCCGGTCGAAATACCGGGCCGAACAAGCCGCGCTGGCGGCGGCGGCGGCCGGGCAGCCCGTGGTGATCGCCAACCCCACGGCCGTCATCGGCCCCGGCGGCGGCCCGACGCCGCCGATGGCCATGCTGGCCCTGTTCCTGCGCGGGGGGCCGCGCTTCATCCTCGACTGCACGCTGAACCTGGTCGATGTTCGCGACGTGGCCGCCGGCTTGGCGCTCGCCGCCCGGCATGGCGCCATCGGCGAGCGCTACCTGATCGGCGGGACCAACATCCGCCTGTCGGCCCTGGTGCGGCTGCTCGACCTTCTGATGGGCCGCAAGCCCCGCCGTCGGTGGGGCATCCCCGGCTGGCTGGCGCTGGGCTTCGCCCAGCTCGACGAATGGATCAGCGACCACGTCTCCGGCAAGCCGCCCACCGCGCCGGTCACGGGCGTGCGCCTGGCCATCGCGTCCGGCTGGTTCGACACGAGCAAGGCCGTGGCGCAGCTGCATTTCCAGACGAGGCCGTTCGCCGAGACGCTGGCCGACGCCGTCGCGTGGCTTGTCGAGGAGAGCCACCGGCAGGACCGGCCGACGCGGCGTTCCCCAGTGGCGCCTCCGGTGGCGATCGGGGCAAGCGCGCAAAAGGCGCTGTGATTTCACATTGGTCGGGTGAGCCATGCGCTTGCGGGCGTGGCGGGCGCGCCGAGGCTTTCGTACTGTCATGGTCCGTGGCGAACGGGTTCGCCTTCTGGACCGGACAGCCGATATGACCAAAGAACTGCGCAGGATTGGCGACGCGGTGGCGGCGGAGGGCTTCTCCTTCGTTGCGGCCGGTGACATGCAGGGCCTGCTCGACGCGGCGGGCCTGCGCGATTGGAAGGGTTTCAGCGCCAGCTGGGATGATCTGGGCCTGGACGCCTACATGGCGGACGGCGGGCGCTACCGGCGCCGGCGCCATGCCGCCTTCGCCCTGTCCGCGCAAGCCATCCGGCGCAAGCCGCACCAGCCCCATTACCAGAGCCGGGACTACAACCCCCTGAACGGCGGCTTGGAGCGCTGGTTCGAGCCGATCACGGAGGCGACCGGGACCCACCCCGCGCTGGAGGCGGTGCTTAAGACCTGCCTCAAACTGTTCGACCCGCTCACGCCCGCCGGGACCAAGCCGGAGGTCTGGCACACGGAAGTCCACCAGTTCCGGATCGAGGCCCGCGCGGGCGAGGCCGGGCGGCCCACCCCGGAAGGGATGCACCGCGACGGCGTGGACTGGGTCCTGGTGATGCTGGTCCGGCGCGAGAACGTCTCCAGCGGCACGACGAACATCCACGATCTCGCCGGCCGGCCGCTGGGCAGCTTCACCCTGCGCCACCCGCTGGAATCCGCGGTGGTGGACGACGCCCGGGTGTTCCACGGCGTGACTCCCGTCGAACCCATCGATCCGGCGCGCCCGGCCTTTCGGGACGTGCTGGTCGTGACGATGCGGCGCCCCTGACGGGGCGCGTCCCGGGGACCCGCGTCCTCATGCTCATGGGGCGGCCTCCGGCCGGGCCGGCACGCGTCCCAGCTGGGCCGGCTCTCCGGTCCCGTTGGCCCGCAGCAGGACCGACTCGCCCGACGCCGGATAGACTCCGGTCAACGCCGTCACGACCACCTGGTGCGTCACCAGCACGACGGGCGCGCTGTCGCGCGGCAACCCGGCCAGGAACAGCCGCAGGGCGGCGATCTGCGCATCCCGTTCCTCCCGCCGGTCGAAGAAGGAGTTGAGCACCGGCAGTTCCTGCACCGACCCGACATCAAGCAGCCGGGCCGTTTCCAGGCACCGGCACCATTGGCTGGAATAGACGGCGGCGTCCCGGATGCCGATGAGGCGCAGGCGCTCGCCGATGCGGCGGGCCTGTTCCCGGCCGGCGGTATCAAGGTTTCGCTGGGTTGAGCAGTCGCGGAGCTGGAAATTCGGCGGATCGCCGACGCCCGGAGCCTCCGCATGCCGCATGAGGACGATCAGGCCCTTGGGGTCGATCCGGTCCGGGTCCGCTGCCAGGCTTTCCGACCCGGACGCGACGCACGACCACACGCCGAGCATCACGGACAGCAGCACATGTCGGCAGAGCTGGAGCATTGGCCCATCGCGGTCTGTGGACGGTGGATCGCTCTCATATCGGTCCGGATGTGCGTACGACCAGCCGCAACCCGTCATGATCGTCAGGGCGGCAGCGTGGGAACCGCGTCGATCAGGCCGCGCGTGTAGGGGTGCCGCGGGGCGGCGAACAACCGCTCGGACAGACCTTCCTCGACGATCGCGCCGGCGGCCATCACGACGATGCGGTCGGCGATGGCCTGCACCACGGCGAGGTCGTGGCTGATGAACAGGTAGGTCAGGCCATGCCGCGCCTTCAGCTCGGCGAGCAGGCGGAGCACCTGCGCCTGCACCGACACGTCCAGCGCGGACACGGCCTCGTCCAGCACGATGATCCGGGCCCCGGCGGCGAGCGCCCGCGCGATGGCGATCCGCTGGGCCTGCCCGCCGGAGAACTCGTGCGGGTAGCGGTCCAGGACGGCGGGGTCGAGATCGACCGAGCGCATCAGCTCGACCATGCGCGTCTCCCGCGCACCGGCGTCGAGGCCGGCCAGGAAACGCAGGGGCGCCGCCAGGGCGTTTCGAATGGTCTTGCGCGGGTTGAGGGAGGACAGCGGATCCTGGAAGACGTACTGCACCGTGCGGCCCAGCGCCTTCGGCCCGGCGGCGGCAAGCTCGGCGATGGGCTGTCCTTCCAGTTGGATCGTTCCCGACGTAGGGCGCGTCAGCCCGACGAGGCAGCGGGCGAGCGTAGACTTCCCGCAGCCGGACTCCCCGACGATCCCCAGCGTCTCCCCGGACGCCACCCGCAGCGACACGGACGCCAGCGCCCGCACCGCCGGGCGCGACCGCCCGAACAGGGAGCGGCGGGCGGGGTAGGTCTTGGACAGGTCCCGAACCTCGACCGCGAGCCCCGGCCCCGTGGTCGCCGGAACCGTCGCCGCGGCCGGGATCAGGCGCCGGGGCTGCCCGAGGACCGGCACGGCGGCGAGCAGGCGCCGGGTGTAGTCGTGCCGCGGGTTGGCCAGGACGGCGCGGGCATCGCCCTCCTCGACGACCGCACCCCGGTGCATCACGGCGACCCGGTCGCACATCCGGGCGATCACGCCGAAATCGTGGCTGATGAAGAGGATGGCGAGGTTGCGCTGCCGCCGTAGCTCAATCAGCAGGTCCAGCACCTCCGCCTGCACGGTGACGTCCAGCGCGGTGGTCGGCTCGTCCGCGACGATCAGCTCCGGATCGTTGGCGAGCGCCATGGCGATGGACACCCGCTGGCGCTGCCCGCCCGACAGTTCATGCGGGTAAGCCTGGGCGATGCCGGCGGGGTCGGGCAGCCTCACCGCGGCGAACAGGTCCACGGTGCGGCGCCATGCCTCGGCCGCCGACACGGGCTGGTGGGCGCGGATCGCCTCCATCACCTGCGTGCCGACGCGCATCAGCGGGTGCAGCGTGGTCAGCGGGTCCTGGAAGACGTAGGCGATCCGCCCGCCGCGCAGCCGGCGCAGGGCGCCGACCGGCAGGGCCAGCAGGTCGTCGCTGCCGAAGCGGACCGCGCCGTCGCGCACGACGCCCGGCGGCGAGGCGACCAGCCGCGCGATGGACAGCGCCGTGACCGACTTGCCGGACCCCGACTCCCCGATGATGCCCAGGCATTCGCCGGGCGCCACCCGCAGGCTGACGCCTTTCACCGCGTCCACGACTCCGGTCTCCGTCTCGAAGGCGGTGCGGAGGTTGGAGACGGCCAGGAGGGCGCCATCCGCCGGATGCGCGTCGCCGACGTGCCGCTCCACGCGCGTGGCGGCGCTCGGCCGGGCCGGCAGGCCGGAGCGCAGGCGGGGGTCCAGCGCGTCGCGCAGCCCGTCGCCGATCAGGTTCATGCTCATGACGATCAGGAAGACGACGAGGCCGGGCAAGGCGGCGACGTGCGGCGCGGTGATCAGCGCCTTGCGTCCCTCCCCCAGCATGGAGCCGAGGTCGGCCTGTGGCGGCTGTGACCCCAGCCCGAGGAAGGACAGGCCGGCCGTTTCCAGGATCATCCAGCCGACCGTGGTGGAGGCGGTGATGACGATCACCGGCAGGACGTTCGGCAGCACCTCCGTCAGCAGGATGCGCGGGCCGCCCATGCCGGACAGGCGCGCCGCGTCCACGAACTCCCGGTGGCGCAGGCCGGCGGTGACGCCGCGGACGTTGCGGGCGAAGAAGGGGATGTTGGCGACGACGACGGCGTAGAGCGCGTTCAGCAGCCCCGGCCCCAGCGCCGCAACGATGGCGAGCGCCAGCAGCAGGTATGGAAAGGCCATCAGCACGTCGACGCCGCGCATCAGCAGGCTGTCCGCCCGTCCACCCGCGTAGCCGGCGACCAGCCCGATCGCCGACCCGACCAGCGCCGCCAGGGCCGAGGCGGCGATGCCCACCGCCAAACTCAGCCGCGTTCCCCAGACCAGCCGCGCCAGCAGGTCGCGCCCCAGCGTGTCGGTGCCGAGCCACGCGCCCGCGCTGAAGGGCGGCAGCAGGCGCCGGGCCGGCGCGGTCGCGTTGGGATCGGCCAACGGCAGCAGGGGTGCCGCCGCAGCGACCATCACGATCAGCGCCAGCAGCACGAGGCCCAGCGCCGCGAGCCGGTTGCGCGTCACGCGGCGCAGCAGCGCCAGGACACTGCTCATGGCGCGATCCTTGGGTCCAGCAGGCGTTGCAGGACGTCGGCCAGCAGGTTGAACAGCACATAGCTGGTCGCGACCACCAAAACCCCGCCCTGCACCAGCAGGACGTCGCGCGTGGCGATGGCGTTGACCAGCATGCGGCCGATGCCGGGCCACTGGAACACCGTCTCGATGTAGACCGCACCGCCCAGCACGAAGCCGGCCTGGATGCCGATCACCGGGATCACCGTGACCAGGGCCGCCCGCAGCGCGTGGCCGAACACCACGCGGCGCTCCGTCAGGCCCTTGGCGCGGGCGGTGCGCACGAAATCCTGGCGCAGCACGTCCAGCATGGCCGACCGGGTCAGCCGCGCGATCACCCCGGCGGCCACAACGGCCAGCGTCGCGGCGGGCAGCGCCAGATGCCGCAGCAGGTCGGGCAGGTCGCCGCCGCCGTAGATCGAAAACATGCCGCTCACCGGCAGCAGGCGCAGGCGGACGGCGAAGGCCAGGATCAGCAGCAGGCCCAGCCAGAAGGTCGGCATGGAGATGCCGATCAGGACCGCCAACGTCACCAGCTTGTCCGCCAGCCCGAACTGCCGCACCGCGGAGACGATGCCCGCCAGCAGCCCGAGGATGGAGGCCAGCACGAGCGCCGCGCCGGCCAGCACCAGGGTGGCCGAAAACCGCTCCGCCACCTCGTCCAGCACCGGTCGGTTGAGGCTGGACGAGCGGCCGAGGTCACCCGCCAGCACATGGCCGAGCCACGTCGCGTAACGCACCGGCAGGCTGCGGTCGAGGCCCAGGTCGTGGTTGATCCGGGCGACGTTCTCCGGCGTCGCGTAGGGGCCGAGGATCGCGGTCGCCGGGTCGCCGGGGATCAGCGCCATGATCAGGAAAACGATGACGCTGAGCCCGAACAGCACGGGCACCAGCGCCAGAATCCGGCCGAGGATGTAGGAAGCCACGGGCGCGCCCCTCAGTCCTTCGACACGCGGTCGAGCAGCAGGAAGAAGGACGGCTGCAAGGCGAAGCCCCGCACGGCCGCGGTGGTGACCGCGTTCTGCTTCCAGTGCGCGACGAAGGCGAGAGGGGCGTCCTCCACGACGATCCGCTCCGCGCGCCGGTACAGGTCCCCGCGTTCGGCCTGGTTGCCGCTGCGCCGCGCCTGCTCCAGGAGGCGGTCGAGCGTCGGGTTCGCGTAGTAGCCGGAGTTGAAGCCGCCCTTTTCCGGCAGCGCGTCGGACCGCAGGGTCAGGTAGGGCAGGGTGTCCGGGTCATTGGTCATCCAGGCCATCTCCGCCATGTCGGCCGTGCCAACATCCGATTTATCGCCGAGCCCGCCGTTCACCCGCGCGAGGTAGCTGTTCCACTCGTAGGTCCGGATGGTGACCTTCAGCCCGACTGCGGCGAGGTTCGCCTGGATCGCCGTGCCCATGGCGATGGGGTCGAGCATTCCGGACCCGCCCTCCGCCACCAGGAAGGTCAGCGACGCGCCCTCCGCCCCCGCCTCCTTCAGCAGCGCCCGCGCCCGGTTGGGGTCGTAGGGGTAGCCGGTGATGGCCGGGTCCGTGGCCCAGTCGAAGGCCGGGGCGACGGGTCCGCGGGCCGGGATCGCCGTGCCTTGCAGGATGCTGTCGGCGATGGCCCGCTTGTCGATGGCGTAATTGACCGCCTGACGGACGCGCCGGTCCTTCAGCGGCCCGTGCCGGGTGTTCAGGATCAGGAACCAGAGATGCGGGCCGGCCTGCTCGTGGATGCGGAACCCGTCCTCGTCGCGGAACTGCGACAGGGCGTCGGCCGGCACCTCCACCATCACGTCGAGGCCACCGGCCAGCATCTCCATCGCGCGGGTGTTCGGGTCGGTGACCGGGCGGAAGATCACCGAGCGCAGCTTGGCGGGCGGACCCCAATAGTTTGGGTTCCGCTCGATGACCACGCGCCGGCTGCCCTGCCACTCCACGAAGCGGAACGGGCCCGTGCCGACCGGCTGTCGGCCGAACCCCTTGCGCCGACTCATCACCGCGTTGGGGGAGACCATCAGGCCCGTGGGGTAGGCGAGGTTGGACAGGAAGGGCGCGAAAGGCTCCTTCAGCGTGATGCGGACGGTGCGCGGGTCCGGCGCCTCGACGCGGTCGATCGCGGAGAAGAAGAAGGCGAGCGGGAAAGGCCCGGTGTCCGCCGCCGGGTGGGTCTTGTCCAGCAGGCGGTCGAAATTGAACTTCACCGCCTGCGCGTCGAAGGGCGTGCCGTCGTGGAAGGTGACGCCGTCGCGCAGCGTGAACAGGTAGGTCAGCCCGTCGTCGGACACCGTCCAGCGCTCGGCCAGCGCAGGCTCGACCTCCAGCGTTCCGGGCTTGTAGCGGACCAGCCCTTCATAGAGGTTGACCAGGATGCGGAAGTCGTTGGTCGCGGTGCTGACCGCGGGGTCGAGCGACGCCGGCTCCGCGATCTGCCCGACCACGAGCACGTCCTTCGGCACCGGGTCCGCCCTGAGCGGCGCGCCCGCCATGGCGAGCGTCACCGCTAAGAGACAGCCCGCAAGCGCGTGTCGAAATCCGGTCATCAGCATCCCCGGCCAGCAATTGGCTACGAGGCTTTCAATGCTCGGGACGGCCAAAGATTTCCCTGGGCCCGGCCACGCATCGCACGTCCGAGAATCTGCCCCTTGGACTACGATCGTATCGCTTGCCTGAACCGCCTTTCCGATGGAGGCAATGGATCAGCGGCGGTGGCACGAGATGCAGTAATCGTCTTTCCCTTCCCGACTTCTATTCTTGTTGTGAATGCGATTGAATGAATGTTGGCAAGGAGTTGGAAGCCTATGACTTTCGGCGCTTGACTCGCCACATGTCACATTGATATAGCCCGCGGTCAATGCGATGGTTCCTGTCTGGATGGGGCCGGCGGGGGAAACAATGAACTTGGCTGAGATCAAGGCCAACAGGGGTCTTTTCGTCGAGAAGGTGCGGGCCGCTCGGTCAAGCGCCAGCTCCGAAGTGCGCGTAAACTCGGGCGTGTGCACTCCTGAAGACGTGTCGGCGATCATCCAGAACCGCGTGACCGAGAAGGCGGACTGGCAGCCGATTTATCAGTATGCGGCTGAGTTTGACTGATGAGCGACGCCGACTTATTGCCTGGGCGCATTCAGGACGAGCTTGCGAACATATTTGCTGATGCGGTTGCGGAGATCGCCGAAGAGACCGGCATACCGGATGCAGCAATCGACATCACGGCAAATGAACTTGCGCTGGCACTGAGTGAGGCCAGAAAAGACCTGATCATTATGGTCACCCGCCGAATGAAGGTCGAGCAGGATTTCCATGGGCTTTCCGTCGGTAAATTGGCCGGCATTTTGGTTTTCCGACTCTCTCGCTACCGTATTGTTCAGATAAGCGAGGATGGTCTTCGCGATTGCGACCAAAGGACGATCAAGATTGCCAGCAAGCTTCAGGAGTTGGCGGCGCTGAGGTTCGCATCCGAAGCCATACTCAAGGTGCATCCGCAAAACTGGCACCCTGAACTTCTCTATATTCTTTCCCGGCGGCACATCAATCAGGAAATGCTTGGCGTGACGTTCGACGTGATCGCCACGCATAGCCCACCACTCAAGACCATCTCGCCTCTTGACGCGCCCCCCTTCAACAAGTTCTACAGGCGCCGGCAGAATTCCGGCTGACTATCCCGCCGTGACGGCGTCGGCCACGGGGAGGGACCGCGGCGCCGGGGCGGCCTGGCCGCGCACGCACCAATAGACCGCCGCCACGCCCAGCGCCGCGGGCAGCAGCGACAGGGACGGCGCCACGGTCACCGCGGCCACGGCCGCCGCGGCGAGGCAGCCGGCGACCGCTCCGGCGTCCCATCCGGCTTCCGCCGCGAAGTGGAACCGGTAGGCGGCGCCGGAGCGCTTGGCCTGGTCGTAGACCGTGCTCATCACCACGGGCGTGTAGAAGCCGGCGATGGCGGCGCCGGTGGCGTTGGCGATGGTGGCAGCCAGGGGCGACCAGCTGGCGCAGGCCCGCAGGGCGAAGCCCAGGGCCAGTGCGAGGCACACCAGGGCGAGGCAGCGGTCGCGCTCGCCCCGGTCGATGGCGTGACCGCAGACCAGCCCGGCCGCGGCGCCGGCCACGCCGGCGGCGGCGTTGGCGATGCCGAAGGACTCGTAATGGGAACCCAGCGACCCGAACAGGACCATCGGCCAGGCCATCGCCAGGCCGGAGGCCATCCAGCCGTCGGCGGCGAAGGTCAGGATCCCGGCCCGGTCGATGGCCCGCACGGACTCCCGCAGGCTGGGAACCGGGCCGGCGGGGATGGCGCGCAAGGCCGTCAGCGGCAGGACCGACGCCAGCGCCAAGGCCGCCGCGATCCCGAAATCCACCGTCGGGCCGAAGCGTTCCAGCAGGAAGCCGCCGGCCAGGGGCCCGAGCACGCCGACCAGAGCGCCGACGGCCGTGCGGATCCCAAGCTCCCGCCCGCGCGACCCCTCGCCACCGGTGACCGCGGCCGCCGCGTGGTACACCGGCCAGTAAAGGGACTCCGCCAGCGAGACGATCAGCAGCCAGACCGCGAACCAGAGCGGCTCGCCCGCCTTCATCAAGGGCAGGAACTGCGCGGCCGCGAGACCGGCCCCCAGCATGATCGTGGTCCGGAACCCCAGGCGCCGCGCCGCGGACAGCGCCACGAGGCGCAGGCCGAAGCGGCAGGTGAGCAAGGCCGCGTAGGCCAGCAGCGCCGTGGGCAGGCTGAAGCCGAGCTTCAGCAGATAGGCGCCCACGAAGCCGCCCGCCAGCGCGGCGGCAAGCTGGTAAAAGCCGTAATGCAGCGTGAGCAGCCGGAATTGGCTGAGGCCAGACACGATCGCGAATCCTTTGAAGGACCCGTCTTTGCGGGTCGGAGAGGGCGCGGAAAACCGCGGCTTCGCCCGGCGGTCGTGGGGACGTCACGACGCCGTCAGGACTGACGCGAGTGTCGGATTTTATGGTTAATGAGACATTGATGCCCGGGACCCGGGCCTGTGACAAGGCTGGCTCCCGCCCGCAGGCGAACCGGCCTCGTCACGCGGGATGACGGCTCAGCAAGGGCTGGTCGGGCAGCCGGCCACGGGGTAGGAGGATTCCGTGAAGACGGGGGCCTGCTGCTCGACGATCCAGCGCAGCGCCTGCGGGTTCCGGTCGAACAGATACTGCCAACCCTGGACCAGCTCCACCAGCAGCCGGTCGGGGTCGAGCGGCAACTCCCGCAGGTCGGGGCCGATGCCGGCGAAGGTGACCATGCGCTGGCCGCATCCGTTGGTCTCCAGGATGCGGTCGGACTCCTCCAGCACCCGCCGGCCGAGGTCGGCGTCGCGGAACTGGCCCACCGCGCGCGTGTGGACGACCGGAACGGCGTCGATGATGCCCAGCCCCCGGTGGTCCAGCAGCTTCGGCCACAGGGAATCGAGGCCCCAGCCCCAGCCGGTGGTGGACTGGTCCAGGGTCGGCAGAAGCCGGTCGAGCGCGGCGCGGCTGAAGGCCGGAATCATGATTTCCACGAAGCCGACCCGCCGTGCGAAGAAGCGCTGGTTCCGCATGGCGACGTAGTGGGCGTAATGCGACGCCTCGTGCAGGGCCGGCGCGAACAGCTGGAAGTCCAGCGCGCGGGCCGCGTCGAACATGGCGCCGATGCTGTCCTGGCTGGCCAGGATGTCGTCGTCCGGCAGCCAGACGTAATCATAGTCGCGCCAGCCCTGCCATTCGTTGAGAAGCTGCCGCAGGCCGGTCCATTTCGGGCCGGGAATGACCTTGGTCACGGTGCAGTCCAGGTCGGTCTGCGGCGCGATCTCCTGAAACGGGCAGAGGCAGAGGTCCCAGTTCCGCGGCTTTCCGGGATCGACCCAGAAGCGGTGCAGCGAGTTTCGCCCGACACGGGCCACCACGAGACTCTTTCCCATCACGTTCCTTTCGGTTTGCGCAGGTAGGGCGGCAACACAAACCCCGGCATCGGCCGGAACGTTTCCTGGATGGTCGGGCACCGTAACGCACGTGTGGTCGTGCGCATGTCGTCCTGTATACCGCTTCCGACAGGAAAAAGTATAACAATAGTGAAAATCCTATACTTGCGTGCTGTAAATTCCGAGCGCCCGGGATTGTCGCGCGTCGCAAGCAATATCACCGATGATTTCCTCTTTGTCTTAGGGATCAGGAACCCTCCAGGGTTTTCCGAGTTGATGCGGGCTTCCGGTTTTGCCCTGTGGAGGGTGAGGAGGATTTGCCAAAGTGCCGAATGAGCCTGCACTGAACACCGCCTGTACCAGTCGTCCTTCTTTTCCCCATCTGCCGGTCGTCGTCCCGCTCCGGTTGTCGCTTGCCACGCTCGGCCATCTTCCCCGAACCGTTCGCCGCCCCGCTTTCGATGTGGCCGCCCTCCGGCCGGGAATCCTGCACCTGGGATGCGGCGCCTTTCACCGCGCGCACCAGGCCGTCTTCACCCAGCACGCGATCGAAGCGGAGGGGCCGGGAGCGCCGGCGCCCTGGGGAATCCTGGGGGTGAGTCTGGTCCGCCCGGTGGTGCGGGATGCCCTGCGCCCTCAGGATTGGCTCTACACCGTGCTGCAGCGCGGCTCGAACGACGACCTGCGCGCGGAGGTCGTCGGGAGCTTGCGCGGCGTGCTGTACGGCCCCGATCACCCCGCCGCCCTGGCCGCCCGCTTTCTCGACCCCGCGATCCGCATCGTGACCCTGACGGTGACCGCCTCGGCCTACTGCCTGGACCCCGGCACCGGGCGCCTGCGCGCCGACCACCCGGACATCGGCCGGGACCTGAGGGCCGCCGCTCCGCGAAGCGCGCTCGGCGTGCTCGTCGCTGGCTTGGATCTCGTCCGCAAGGCGGGCCGACGGCCGCCCGTGGTCATGTCCTGCGACAACCTGACGGCGAATGGGCGGACGCTGCGCCAGGCGGTGCTGGACTACGCCGCCCTGCGGGACGACGGGCTGGCGCAATGGATCGGCCGGTCGGTGCAGTTCCCCAGCTCGATGGTGGACCGGATCGTGCCGGCGACGACGGACACCGACGCCTTCGACGCCGCCGCGACGCTCGGGCTGGCGGACGCGGCCCCGGTCTCCACCGAACCGTTCCGGCAGTGGGTGGTCGAGGCGTTCGACGGCCCCCGTCCCCGCTGGGAAGCCGCCGGCGCGGAGTTCGTGCCGGACGTGGCGCCCTGGGAAAGCTCCAAGCTGCGCCTGCTCAACGGCACGCATCTGGCCCTGGCCTGCCTCGGCCTGCTGGCGGGGTTCGAGACCGTGGCCGAGGTGGCGGAGGACCCGGTCTTCGCCGGCTATGCCCTGCGCTTGATGCTGGATGAGCAGAAACCCACCCTGCCGCCCAGCGGGCACGACATCGACAGCTACGCGCGCCAGCTGCTGCTGCGCTGGCGCAACCCCGGCATCGCGCACAGCCTGTCCCGGATCGGCCGCGACGGGTCGGGCAAGATCCATGGGCGCCTGCTGGCCCCGGCCTTGGAGAACCTTCGGGCCGGACGCCCGGTGCCCTGCGCGACGCTCGCGGTGGCGGCCTGGATCGCCTGCCTGTCCGGCCGCGTCCCCGTGGCCTTGCAGGACCCGGTGAAGGAGCGCATCACCGCCCTGAACCGGGCCGCGGGAGGCGACGTGGACCGTTTCACCGCCGCGGTCCTGGAGCGGAGCGACATCTTCGGCGACGCGTTGCCGCGCCTCGCCCCGTTCCGGAAGGGCGTGCGGGACGGCTTGAGCCTGCTGGACCGCGAAGGACCCCGAAACGCCGCGCGGGCGCTGCTGGCGGCGGACATGGGATGGATGAGATGATAATGGCGAAAGACGCAATGACGGTGAATGAAACGATGGTGGGCATGCCAGCACTCCGCGACCGGCGCATCGAGGCGGTTCTGTTCGACATGGACGGCCTGCTGGTCGACACCGAAAGCCTGGCGATGCGCGGGCTGGTGAGTGCCGCGGAGGCCATGGGCATCGATGCGCCGGACAGCTTCTGCCACGCGATGATCGGGGTGCCGGCCGATCACTGCCGCCTGCTGGTGCAGGAGCGGTTCGGCCCCGCGTTCCCCGCCGACGCCTATCTTGCCGACGCCGGCCGGCGCATGGAGGCCATGATCGAGGCCGGACTGCTGAAGCTGAAACCGGGCGCGCTGGAACTGCTGTCGCATCTGGAATCGGTCGGCATGCCGAAAGCGGTGGCGACCTCCTCCAGCCGCATCAAGGCCGACCGCCATCTGGGCAGCGCCGGCATCCGCGAGCGCTTCGACGCCGTCGTGACGCGCGACGACGTCGCGCGCGGCAAGCCGCACCCCGACCTGTTCCTGCGCGCCGCGCAGGCGGTCGGGGTTGCGCCGGATCGCTGCCTGGTGCTGGAGGATTCCTACAACGGCGTGCGGGCGGCCCGTGCCGCCGGGGCCGCCGTGGTCATGGTGCCGGACCTTCTGCCGCCGACCGACGAGATGCGGGCGGGCTGCGCCGTGATCGCCCCGGACCTCCACGCCGTTCGGCGCCTGATGTCCGCAGGGCCGTGAGCGGAGGCCATCCGCTCACGGCGTCCCGCTCATGGGGCCCGCCCGCGCCCGGCTACGCGGCCTTGAAGGCGCGCTGGTTGACCTCGCCTTCGGCAAGCTGGTTGAGCTTCTGGTCGGTCGCCTTTTCCTCCTCCAGCGTCTCCTCCAGCAGCTTGGCAACGTCCGTCATGCCGCAGGTTTCGGCCAGGGTCCGCAACGACCCGTAGCTGGCGATCTCGTAATGCTCCACCTTCTGGGCCGCCATGATGAGGGCGACGTCCAGCACCTCGGCGGGGAGGCCCTCCTCCATGATCTCCTCGGCTTCCTCGACCAATCCTTGCGTCGCCTCGCAGGTGTTGCCGCCCGGATCGGCCTGAAGAATCTGGAAGATGCGGTCCAGGCGCTTGATCTGGCCGTCGGTCTCCTTGAGATGGGTCTGGAAGGCCTGCTTGAGCTTGGGCGAGGAGGCCGCCTCCGCCATCGCGGGCAGGGCTTCCAGAATCTGCGTTTCGGAGCTGTAGGTGTCCTGCAATTCCTTGATGAAGAGATCTTTCAGTGCCTGTTCCGACATGATGGACGTCCTTGCGGGTGGAAAAGGGGCGGCCGGGGCGGTAACGCCGCGGGCACCCCATCGTCAACAGGACCCCGTCCCGTTCCTCGCACGGATTTCTTAGCCCGCCGGAGGATCTTTTGCCGGGCCGGCCCATTGATAAGGATTGTCAACGGAAACGGGTTCGGAGCGGCGGGCATGGGCCCTGACGGAGCAATGTCATGGTGGGCGGCGCGGCGGAAGCGGGCGGCGGCGCGGATCCTGGACCTGTTCGCCCGGCCGGTGCGCAGCGCCCACGGCGCGGAAGGCATCGTGCTCCAGCCCTACCGCGGCTATGGCTCGCGGAGGGAGGCGTTCCTGATCGGGCGGGTGTTCCGCCAGTCGGCGTCGCAAGGCGCGGCCAGTCGGGAGGACCTCGCCGCCCACCTGCGGGACATCGCCCGGCGCATCGCCCGTCGGTCCGTGCGTGGCGCCATGGTCACGGCCCGGTGCCATGGGGCGGAGCAGCGCGTCGCGACCGACCGCGACGGCTATTTCCGCATTCACCTGCAATTCCCGGAACCGCCGCCCGCCGCCCGGCCCTGGCTGTCCGTGGAGCTTCGGTTGGAAGGAGAGCATCCCGTCGAGGCCGAGGCGGACGTCTTCATCGCGCCGGAGTGCAGCCGGTTCGTGGTCATCAGCGACATCGACGACACCATCATGCGCACGGGCGTCGCCAACAGGCTCGCGATGCTCTGGCGGCTGTTCGTCGAGGACGCCGAAAGCCGAAGCCCCTTTCCCGGCGTGGCGACGCTCTACCGGGCGCTGCACGACGGCGCGTCGGAGCGTGAATGCAACCCGATGCTCTACGTCTCGCGCGCGCCCTGGGGCATATACGACGTGCTCGACGAGTTCTTCCGGCTCCACGACATACCCGTCGGCCCGATCCTGTTCCTGCGCGAATGGGGAATGCGCTGGACGAGCCCGCTGCCGCGGCGGGCCGAGGACCACAAGCAAATCCTGATCCGCAACATGCTGGACCTGTACCACGACCTTCCCTTCGTCCTGATCGGCGACAGCGGGCAGCATGACCCGGAAATCTACCGGCAGATCGTCGACGAGCATCCGGGCCGGGTTCTCGCCGTGCTGATCCGCAACGTGTCCCTCGGGGAAGACCGGGTCCGCGAAATCGAAGGGCTTGCCGCGGCGGTGGCGAGAGCGGGCAGCACGCTGGTGCTCGCCGCCGACAGCGTGGCCATGGCGGAGCACGCCTCCAGGCTTGGCCTCGTTTCCCCGTCCAGCGTCGCGGCGGTGGAAGCCGACATGGCCGCGGCGGGCGCACGGACGTCCAGATCGGGCACGCTGCGCCTCGAACGCCCCACCGCCGCCGGAACCGCCGAGGCGATCGCGGAGGGCGCGCTGCGGGACGCGATCGGGGGCGAACCGGAATCGGCACCCCCGAACGTCGTCATCCAGCCCAGCGACGCGCCCCTTCCCGATGCGCGGAAGGGCGGCCGCGCGGCACCTTGATCCACAGCCGGCGCCGACCTTTTCGAGCGCCCGCCTCGCCTGGACCGTTTACTTGGGCTTCAACACCAGGTTGTTCTCGCCGGCGGGCACCTCGTCGATCACCAGGATTTTCGCCGGAGCGGAACTGGTGTTGCCGCCGGTGTGCCAGACGTCGACGGATTCGATGACGAAGCTGCCCGTGGGATAGGTCCGCGGCTGCTTGCCCTCTTCGGTGACCGTGAACGTCCCCTCGACGATGTAAAGGCTGCGGGGATAAGGATGCTTGTGCATCGGCGTTTCAGACCCGGGCGCGAACTCGCCGACTCCCGCCACCATTTCGACCTTGCCGGTCGGGAATTGAAGATCCTGCCCGGTCACCGTCTTGCCGGATCGGAACACCTCGTTCAGTGTGAAGCCGCCCTGCTGGGCGGCGGCGGCCAGGGAAGCGACGCAGGCGAAGGCGGTCAAGGCATACACGGCGTTTGCGCGCATGGCACCCTCCCTTCTTGCAGAGGCGTTATATTGCCATAACGAGCGATAAATCGCAATATTGTTGCGATCTTTGGTCTTTTCGCCGTGCCGCTACAGGCCCCAATCCATTTGGCTGTCGCCAACGCTCTGCGGGCCATTGGGACGGATGCCGTACCCGCTTTCGTAAGACGTGCTGCTGATGCTCCGGTTGGAGGGCGCGTCAGCCTTCGGCGGGAAGCCGGCGCACGCCGTGGCGAGCAGAAGGGCGGTGAGGGCGATCGCGTGTTTCATGGTCATGGAATGACCATGGGGCGCCGCCCGCGGACGGCAACCGTAGCCATGCCGAAGCTGCCGGTCTTTTACGCCGGCGCAGACGGTCCCGCCGATTCGCCGGCTCCCTCCGGTTTGGAAAGGCAGCGGGCGCGGGCGATGATCCGCCCGAAGATCTGTGATCCTTCCCATCGCTCGCGCCGCTCGGGCGGCACATCCTGCAATAAGCCGACGATCAGCGCGGCTGTCAGCCGGTCGAGGTCTTGGCGAGCGTCGCGGCGCATCCGGGGAAGTCCTTTCCGTTCAATCCACCACGCCGTGCCGGCGGGCGTCGGCGTGCGTTTCCTGCGTGAAACAACGGCGGCGACGCGGCTGAGACGTGCCGGAACAGATGGGTTATGGCACGCGGGATATGGCGTTCGAGCCAGGACCGCGGGATCGGCCCGCTGTGCGGGCAACCGGCGAAGGTCACGCTTCGACCACGGGGCGGCACGCCGGCGCCGGGCTACGATCCCGCGCACGAAAAACGACACGCCCCCTGCCATGACGTCCCGGTCCTCCGCCCCTACGCTATTCCTGCCCGTGACGCTGCGGTTCTGCCTCGCGGCCGTCGGCGTCCTTGGCCTTGCCGGCTGTTCCGGCGTCGGGTCCGCCGTGACCGGCGTGACCACCGCGGGCGTTGCCGCCACGGTCGGTTCGGCCACGGGCAATCCCTTCCTGGGCCTGCTGGCCGGCGCGGGCGCCAGCTACGGCATCGACCAGGGCGTGAAGTATGCGGAACGGCGCATCACGGACAACGTCCACCACGCGGTCGCCGCGGCGGCCGGCCCGCTGGACGTCGGTCAGGCGACGACGTGGCGTGTGGAGGAGACGTTGCCGCTGAGCGGGAAATCCGGAACCGTCCAGGTGGCGCGGTCCTTCGGCGCTGCGATCCCCTGCAAGGACGTCGTGTTCACGCTGGACGACACCCCCGACCTCACCGTGACCACGGTCTGCCGCGGCAAGGACGGCCGATGGCAATGGGCGCTCGCGGAGCCGGCCACCCGCCGCTGGGGCAGCCTGCAATAGATTGCCGGTCACGGTTCGCCGCTCGTCACGGGGCGGTTCCGTCCAGCATCGTGCGAACCGTGCTTTGCAGGGAATCCACGCCGACCGGCTTGCTGAGCATCCGCGTGCCGAGTTGAAGGCTTTCCGGTTCGAGCGCGGCGTAATGGGCGTAGCCGGTCACGAACAGCACCTTCAGGTCGGGCCGGAGCCGCCGGGCAAGGCTTGCCAAGTCGCGGCCGGTCATTCCCGGAAGCCCCACGTCGGTCACCAGCAGGTCGATCGGCGTGTCCGACTCCAGGATCGTGATCGCCGCCTCGGGCTCCGCGGCTTGCAGGACGTGGTATCCCTGGCTTTCCAGCGCCTCCGTCCACAGCATCAGCACAAGGGCCTCGTCCTCGACCACGAGGATGGTTTCATGGTTGCGGCGGTGGGCCGGTGGCGCCGGCTGCGGGATGGCGGCGGGCTCGCCCCCGCCGGCGGCACCGTCGTACCGCGGCAGGTACAGGCTGACGGCCGTGCCGCGTCCCGGTTCCGACTGGATGACCGCGTGCCCGCCCGATTGGCGCGCGAACCCGTAGAGTTGGCTCAGGCCGAGGCCGGTGCCCTGGCCGATCGGCTTGGTCGTGAAGAAGGGCTCGAACGCCCGCTCCAGCACGTCCGGGGGCATCCCGAATCCGGTGTCGGTGACGCGGATCATGACGTATTGGCCGGGGAGGACGTCCGCTTCCCGTTCGGAGAAGGTCTCGTCCAGGACGGCGTTGCCGGTCTCCACGCGGAGAAGGCCGCCGTTCGGCATGGCGTCGCGGGCGTTGATGGCCAGGTTGAGCAGCGCGCTTTCCACCTGGTTGGCGTCCGCCCAGGTCCGCCAAAGGCCGGCGGCCAGCACCGGCTCCACGCGAATGGACTCGCCGACGGAGCGTTGCAGCAGCCCGGTCATGGCGGTGACCAGCGCGTTCAGGTCCAGGTTCCGGGGGGCCAGCGGCTGGCGGCGCGCAAAGGCCAGCAGGTGCCGGGTGAGCGCGGCGGCGCGGTCGCCGGCCGCGATGGCCATGGCGACGTGCCGTTGCAGCGTGTCGTCCCCGGACAGCTTGCCCTGCACCATGTGGAGGTTGCCGAGCATGACCTGGAGCAGGTTGTTGAAGTCGTGGGCGATCCCGCCGGTCAGCTGGCCCACGGCCTCCATCTTCTGCGCCTGGTGCAGCGCCTCCTCGGCCTTCCGGCGCTCCTGCATCTCACTTTGCAGGGCGCGGGTCCGCTCCTCGACCCGGCGCTCCAGCTGGTCGTTGGCCTGCTCGATGTGCGCCAGGTGCGTCCGGGTGCGGTACTGGCGCAGGCGGGTCCGCGCGGCGGATTGCGCGGCACTCTGCAAGGTCTCGGCGTGCAGGGGCCGGTCCAGCAGCGTCACGTTCCCGAGCCGCTGGAACAGCGCCCAGCGCCCCCTGGCGGCCGAGGAGCGCTGGCCGCGGGCCGTGAGGACCAGGATCGGCAGATCCGACCAGGGCGGCTGCGCCTCCAGGCAGGCGACCAGCTCGTCCATTCCCGACGCCAGCGCGCTTTCGGAGAGGATCACGGCCGTGACGTCCCCCGCCAAGCCGTGGCAGAGCATCCGCAGGTCCGCGCAGACGCGCGTCGCCAGGCCGACCTCGTCCAGCACGAGGCGGATCACTTCCGCGTCCCGGCCGTCCGGGGCAAGCACGAGGATCGGGTCGGCCATGGGACACCGGTCAGCCGGTCTCGTCCCGGTCGCGCAACAACGGATCGGGCGATCCGCCGTAGGTCGGCACGCCGGTCAGGACGCCGTGGAAATCCAGCAGCTTCGGGCCGACCTGCATGCCGTCGGGGAACAGGCGGAATTCCCGGATCGCCAACTCATGGACGCCGGTGCGCTTCTTGACCACCGAAATCGCCTTGCGCACCTCCCCGCCGGCTTCGAAGAAGCGCAGCAGGACGACCGCGTCGCTCATGAAGGACAGGTCCACCGGGTTCTGCACATCGGCGATGATGCCCTGCTGGGCGAGGATCAGGATGGTCACGACGCCCTGGTTGTTCAGGTAGGTCAGCAGCTCGTGCATTTGCAGGGTGAGCGCCTTCTCCTCCGGCATCGTGCTGAGGTAGGAGTTCAGGCTGTCGATCACCACGACGCGGGCCTTCTGGTCTTCGACCTGACGGCGGACCTGCCAGACGAACTCCCCCGGCGACAGGCGCGACGGGTTCGCCCGTTCCCAACCCATCTGGCCCTGGCGCACCGCATCCTCGATGTCGATGCCGAGCGCGGCGCTGCGCAGCTTCAGGGTCTCGAACGTCTCGTCGAAGGAGAAGTAGGCGGCGTGATCGCCGCGGTTCACCGCCGCCATGACATATTGCAGGGCGAGCGACGACTTGCCCGCGCCCGAGGGGCCGACCAGCATGGTCGTCGTGCCGCGGGTCAGCCCGCCGCCCATCAGCTCGTCCAGTCCCGCAAGGCCGCTCGACACCGTCGCCGGCTCGAAATCGGTCTTGTGTTCCTCGGCGATCAGGCTCGGGAAGATCAGCACGTTTCCGGGCGTGATGGCGAAGTCGTGCCAGCCGCTCTGGTATTCCGTGCCGCGCATCTTGGCGATGCGCAGGCGCCGGCGCGCGGCGCCATAGGTGCGCTCGATCTGCTCCAGCGAGATCACGCTGTGCATCAGGCTGTGCAGCTCCTTCGCGCCGGACTGGCTGGTCAGGTCGTCGAGCACCAGCGTGGTGCAGCGGCGCCCTTGCAGGAATTGCTTCAGCGCCAGGATCTGCCGCCGGTAGCGGAGCTGGTCATGGGCCAGCAGCCGCAGCTCCGACAGGGAATCGATCACGACCAGGTCGGGGTTGTCGGCTTCGATACGGTCGGTGATCAGCCGCATCGTCTCGCCGAGTTCGACCTCGGACGGGTAAAGAACGCTCTGCTGCCGGTCGAGCTGAGCCTCCAGGGGCACCAGTTCGAAGATGCCGATGTTGTCCAGCGACCAGCCGTGGCTGGCCGCCGAGGCGCGCAGCTCCGTCTCGGTTTCCGAAAGCGACACATACAGGCCGCGCTTGCCGTCTTCGCGCCCTTTCAGAAGGAACTGCAAGGCAATCGTCGTCTTGCCGGTTCCCGGCGCGCCTTCCAGAAGATGGAGCCGCTCGAATGGCAGGCCGCCCCTCAGAATGAGGTCGAACTCCGGAATTCCGGTCTGGATCTTCTCTGTCTTCCTCAACTCAGACACACACTTCTCCTCTCGGGCCGGCCCGTTCGCACCATCCGCGCGGGCCGGGGCGGTCTTGATCGCCGCGAAACACCCGCCAAAGTGCTCGCGACACCGCTATCAACAACCCCGCGCCGGGGGCCCTGTTCCGCGACTTCAGGACGCCGGCGCGACCTGGGTTACGGAGTCCGATGGCCGATCGGATCTCCCGCAGGCCGTCAGGGCAGCAATGCGCGGATTTCGGCGAGAAGCTGTTCGGGCTTGAAGGGTTTGTTCAGCACGCACGCGCCGGCCTCCAGCCGCGCGCCGCCGTCCAGCAGCGGTTCCGCGTAGCCCGAAATCAGCAGGACCGGCAGGTTCGGGCGCCGGGCCCGTGCGGCAGTGGCCAGTTGGAAGCCGTTCATCCCAGGCATCGCGATGTCGGAGATCATCAGGTCGATGGCCTCGCCGCCCGCCAGCACGGCCAGGGCCTCCACCGTATCGGACGCTTCGGCGACGCGCAGGCCGGCTTGGCGGAGCAACGCCGAAACCGCCTGCCGGACCAGGGTGTCGTCGTCCACCAGCAGCACGTGCACGTCCGGCGTCCCGGCCGTCGCGTCGTTCGCGGCGTCCGTGGCGCGGGGAGCGCCGGACGGGGCCTGGGCGCGCGGCAGATAGATGGTGACGGTCGTGCCGAGCCCGGGCCGGCTGTCCAGGCGCACACCGCCGCCCGACTGCACGGAAAGCCCGTGCACCATGCTCAGCCCCAGGCCCGTGCCGCGGCCGATCTCCTTGGTCGTGAAGAACGGCTCGAAGGCGCGCGCCGCCACGTCCTCGTCCATACCCGTCCCGCTGTCGCGGACCGACACCCCGACATAGTCCCCCGGCGGGAGATCCCCGGGCGGAGCAGGCACGCCCGTCGCCGTCGACTCGTCCTTCGTGGTCGCGGGCGCGCGCAGGTTGGCGGTCGCGATGCACAGGGTGCCGCCGCCGGGCATCGCGTCGCGCGCGTTCACCGACAGGTTGAGCAGCGCCATTTCCAGCTGGGTCGGGTCGACCAGGGCCGGCCAGAGGTCGTCCTGAAGGGCAGTGCCGATCGCGACCGTGCCCCCGAGGGTGCGCCCCAGCAGCCCGCTCATGCCGGTGATCAGGGCGTTCACGTCGACGGGCCGGGGTTCGAGATGCTGGCGGCGGGAAAAGGCGAGGAGATGCTGGGTCAGCGCCGCGCCGCGCTCCACCGCTTCCGCCGCCAGGCGCACGGACGTCGCCAGCACGGACCGCGCGCCGTCCTTCGGGACCTTCTGCTCGATCAGGTACAGGGCCGAGCCGATGGCCTGGAGCAGGTTGTTGAAATCATGGGCGATGCCGCCGGTCAGCTGGCCCAGCGTCTCCATCTTCTGCGCCTGGTTCAGCCGCGCCTCGGCCTCCCGCCGGGCCTCGATGGCCTGGTTGCGCTCGGCAAGGGCGGTGGTGAAGGCCTCGTAGGCGCCGAACTGGCGCGCAAGGCCCCACAGAAAGGCGATGAAGGCCAGCTCGCACAGGATGCCGGCCGCGACGGTGATCCAGGCTTGGCGGCGCCAGTCGGCGAGAGCCTGCTCCTTGGTCCGGGTCACGTTGACGACGACGGGATAGTCGCGCAACAGCCGGGTGGCGACGATCCGGGCGGGGCCATCGATGGCCGCGGGGGTTTCGTACACGCCGGAGTCGGATTGGCGCAGGATCTCCGTGAAGCTCTTGATCGGCGGCCTTTCGCCGATCAGCGGCAGCGTCGGGTAGCGGGCCAGCAGCGTCCCGTCGCGGCGCCAGAGGCTGATGGCGCTGCCCCCGCCGATTTGCAGGGACTGGTAGAGGTTCTGGAAGTAGTTGAGGCTGATCGCCCCCAGCACGAGGCCGACGAACTCGCCGGACGGGCCGCTGACGCGATGGGCCAGATAGACCGTCCATTCCCCGTTTCCGCGGTTCTGCACGGGGGTGCTGAGATAGGACCGCCCGTCGGGGTCGTTCTTCAGGATGCCGTAATAGTCCCGGTCGGCGACGTTGACCGGCGGAATCGGGAAATAGCGGGAGAAGTTGATCAGCCGGCCGTCGGCCGCAATCATGGTGATGGCGTCGAGCTGCGGGACGCCGGTCGCCTTGGCCTTCAGCATCTCGTAGGTGTCGTAGCCGGATTTCGACCTCTCGTACGCGGCGGAGGTGGTCACGCCCTCGGACTCCAGCTGGTCGACGAGGCTGGCGAGGATCAGGTCGACGGTCTGGAAGGAGCGCGACGTCGTTTCGGCGAGCAGGAGATCCAGCGTTTCCAGCTCGCTCATCACGCGCCGGATCGTGGAATCGTGCGCTTGCACGACGATCAGCGCCGTGGCGCCCGCGACGGCCAGGACGGCGAGGACACCGCCGGCCAGAAGCCGCCGCAGCGGCCGGCTGCTGCGCAGGAGCCGGGTCCAGGGCATGGCCGGGATGGGTTTGCCTGGGGAGGACGCGGAGTCGATGGCCGGCGTGGACGACGGGGACGCCGTCGGAACGGTCCTGCGGCCATGTTCGGTGCTGCTCATCCCTGTCCCTCAGCGGCGGCTTTTCGGCCATGCCGTTGGCAGTCTTGCGATGCCCGGCAGGCCAATCTTGGTTGCTGGGCAGTTTTGCAGGGCAGCACGCAACAGTCCATTCCGACCAATTGTCGACGCCGGGCCATGGAGCGTCAGGATTTCCGGCCGATCTTGAACAAAATCACGGTGACATGATCGGGCAACCACCGCAGCGCCGCCGTCAGGGCGCGCCCGTCAGGCGCTTGCGGGCGATGGCGCGGTGGAGCCTCATGCGGTCGGCGACCGTGCGGAGGCGGCCCCGCACGCCCGGGGCGAAGAGGTGGCTCAGGTCCCGGCCGAACAGCTCCCAGCTGCGCACCGGCCCGGTGTCGATGTGCAGGAAGAATGAGCGCGGATACCAGCCCACGCCGCCGCGCTTCATCTCCAGCGCCTTGCGGTGCGCGTCGGGCAGCCGCGACGGGAAGGTGACGTCCAGCGCCTTGCCCAGAAGATGCTGGCTGTGCTCCGCCACACCCAGGCCCGCGCGCGCCAGCTTGGCGTTGGTCTCGGGCGTGCGGAAGGCGGAGAGAAGGGTCGCCCGGCTCTGTCCCGCCGCCTCCATGAGGTCGGCCAGCAGGTCGAGCGTGCCGATGTCCACCGGGCCGACCTTGTTGGCGTGGTGGTCGCGCAGAAGCTTCGCCAGGTCGGCCATCGCGTCGGGCAGCGGGCCGTCGGCGTCGCGGTAGGGGCCGTTGAAGGTCTCGCCCGTGTGCTCGTTGCGCAGGTTCAGCTGGCGCGCGGTCGTCGTCGCCTGCGCCAGTGCCCCAGTGGGCATCAGCAGAAGCACCCCGCACCCGGCCAGAAGCTCGCGACGTTTCAAGGACATTGAGGACATGGTGGCGACATTCCATGCGGCGGGCCGGGGGCGGTGTCAACCAAATTGGGCGTAATCAAACGATTTCCACGGGCCGACCCACGCGTCGCTGACCATCGCCGTCGGCGGGTGTCAGGCCGCGGTTGCCGCCGGCATGGGAACGCCGGCGCGCAAGTATAGGCCCCTTCATAGCTGGATTGTTGTTTGGAGTGGCCATGGAAGACGCTTGAGCACTCGGCTTCGTGAAAAGAAAAAATATCAAATTATTGTTGCATAGGCGCGTCTTCATTCTCCATTCTTGACGCGTCCTGCACGTCGCGCATCGTTGAACCCGCTCGGGCCACCGCCCGCCGGGCCGTTGCTTGCTGGCAGGTCTTCTCGCGATACGACGCGGCGCAGCCGGGAATTCCCTGAATTCCCGGGCGGGGCCGCCGTTGCCTCCAGCACGAGGATTACGATGCTGACAGTCCTTCCCAAACGCGGAATCACCGCCGACAACCGCCGCGCGTCGCTGCGACGCCTGTTGCAGCGCAAGACATGCCTGCGGATCATGGAGACGCACAGCCCGATCTCGGCCCTGCTGGCCGAAACGCTGGCCCTCGATGACGGAACGGCGGCACCCCCGGTCGAATATGACGGATTCTGGTCCAGCTCGCTGACCGATTCCACCGAACGCGGCAAGCCGGACACCGAGGCGCTCGGCATCCCGAGCCGCGTCCTGAACATCAACGAAATCTTCGAGGTGACCACCAAGCCGCTGATCATGGACGGCGACACCGGCGGCCAGCCCGAACATTTCGCCATGAACGTCCGCACCTTGGAACGGACGGGCGTTTCCGCGGTGATCATCGAGGACAAGACGGGGCTCAAGAAGAACTCCCTGCTCGGGAACGAGGTCGCGCAGCAGCAGGAAAGCATCCCGGCCTTCCGCCACAAGATCGCCACCGGCAAGGCGGCGCAGATGACCGACGACTTCATGATCATCGCGCGCGTGGAGAGCCTGATCCTCGACGCCGGGATCGAGGACGCGCTGGCGCGCTCGCTCGCCTACGTCGACGCGGGCGCCGACGGAATCATGATCCACAGCCGGAAAAAGCAGTCGGACGAGGTGTTCGAGTTCGCCCAGCGCTTCCGGTCGCACCATCGCGACGTGCCGCTCGTCTGCGTGCCGACCAGCTATTGCCAGACGCCCTTCGAGGAGCTGGAGCGGGCCGGCTTCAACATCGTCATCTACGCCAACCACATGCTGCGCTCCTCCTATCTGGCGATGCGCGACGTGGCGACGGAGATCCTGAAGAACGGCCGGTCGCTGGAGGCGGAGGACAAGTGCCTCTCCATGAACGACATCCTGGCCCTGATCCCGGGGACGCGGTGATGGCCGGCAACATCGAATCCAGCGGTGCAACCGCGCCGCGGCCGCTCGCCGGGCGCACCGCGCTCATCACGCCGCCGGGCACCTCGCGCATGCGCGTCATCGCCAACGAGCTGAAGGAGGCCGGCGTCCACGTCGTCAACTTCGCCGCCGGCGAGCTGGACGTCGACACCAGCGACGTCATCAAGGAGGCCGCCAAGGCGGCCATCGACGGCAAGCGGAACGTCTACACGCCGACGCTTGGCCTGATGCCGTTGCGCGAGCGCATCGCCGCCCAGCTGTCGGAGCGGTGCGGCACGCCCTACACCGCCGCGGAGGTCGGGGTGACGGCCGGCGCCAAGCAGGCGCTGTTCAACGCGGCCATGGTGCTGCTCGACCCCGGCGACGAGGTGATCATCCCGCAGCCCTACTGGGTGACCTTCCCGACGCAGGTGGAAATCGCCGGCGCCCGGCCGGTCTTCGTCGACACGCGGGAGACCGGCTACCGGTTGGACGTGGCGTCCATTGAGCGCGCGGTGACGCCGCGGACCAAGGCCATCGTCATCAACAGCCCGAACAACCCGACCGGCGTGATCTACGACCGCGACGCCATCGTCGGCGTCGCCGAGCTGGCCGTCCGCAACGATCTCTGGATCATCTTCGACGAGTGCTATTCGGAACTGGTTCGTCCCGGGCACGCGCACACCAACATCGTCGCCGCCTGTCCGGTCGCGAAGGATCGCACGGTCGTCGTCAATTCCTTTTCCAAAAGCCACGCGCTGACCGGCTGGCGGATCGGCTACGCCGCGGGCCCGAGCCGCGTCATCAAGGCCATGGAGAATTTGCAGGGCCACACGACGTCCAACCCCTGCAGCATCGCCCAATACGCGGTGATCGAGGCGCTGCGCAGCGGCGGCCGTGATTTCATCGACGACGTCAACCGGCGGCTGGACGAGCGGCTGGACCGCGCGCTGGCCATCGTCCACAGCATGAACGTTATGGGGGACGGCATTGGCTGCGCCCCGGCCGAGGGGGCCTTCTACCTCTTCCTCGACATCCGCTCGACGATCGGCAAGCGGCACGGCGGGCATATCATCCCCAACGTCGGCGCCTTGTGCGAACGGATCCTGAGCGAGGCCAAGGTGGCCGTCGTGCCGGGCTCCGCCTTCGGCGACCCGACCGGCATCCGGCTGTCCTACGCCATCGCCGACGAGGACGTGACCGAAGGGCTGGAACGCCTGCGCCGCTTCTTCGCCGCCGTCGAATAACGCCGTTCCGCCGTTCGAGGACACCGACCATGACTGCGATTTCCAAAGACGACTCCCCGGCCCGCTTAGGCGCCGGGGCGGGACAGACCCGCGCCATCATCCTCGCCGCCGGGCGCGGCACGCGGCTGAAGGAGAACACCGACGATCGGCCGAAATGCCTGGTCGCGGTCGCCGGCCGCCCCATCCTGTCGCGGATGCTCGACGAGCTGGGCGGGCAGGGGATCACCGACATCGTGATCGCGGTGGGCTACCGCGCCGACGACATCCGCCGGCACGTCGCCGAGCACCACCCGGCGGCGAGCGTCCGCTTCGTGGAGAACGAGCGGTATCTCCAGACCGGGTCCGTCTGTTCGCTGGCGCTTGCACTCGACGACGACGCGACCGACCGCCACCTGCTGATCGTGGAGGGCGACGTCGTTCTGGAGCCGGGGCTGTGCGGCCCCGTCCTGCGCCACATCGACACCGCTTTCGACGCAGCGACCCTGCTGGCGCCCTACGAGCCGGCCCTGTCGGGGACCTTCGCGCTGGTGGAGGACGGCCGCGTCGTCGCCTGGACGCATGAGTCGCGCCGCGGCCCCGGCTTCCCGCTCACCCAATCCTACAAGACCGTGAACATCACCCTGGTGAAGCAGGGGCTGCCCGCAAGGCGCCTGCGCGACGCCGTTCTGGCCACCATCGCCGCCTGCGGCGCGACCGCCCCGCTGGAATACGCCATGCAGGCGCTGGTGGTGGACGGGCTGCGCATCGCCGCGGTCCCCGTGGACGGCGCCCGCTGGTACGAGGTCGACACGCCCGACGAGCTGGCCATCGCCAACGGCCTGTTCGCCGCAACCCGCTGAGCCCGCACCACCATGGTCGAGTTGCTGCACCTGATCTTCATCGCTCCGCTGGAAACCGCGCTGCTGTGGGTTCTGCGGAGCGCCTATGCGCTCACCGGCAGTTACGGCGCCGCCATCATCCTGCTGAGCCTCGCCTTCAACATCCTGCTGCTTCCCTTCTACTATTACGCCGAGACGGTGCAGAACCGCGAGCGCGCGGTCCAGAAGCGGCTGGCGCCGAAGGTGGAGGAGTTCCGCGCCGTCTTCACCGGGCAGGAGCGGTACATGATGCTCCGCACGCTGTACCGGCAGAACGGCTATCACCCGGTCTACGCGCTGCGCAGCCTGCTGCCGTTGGCTATGCAGGTGCCGTTCTTCATCGCCACCTTCGGGCTTCTCTCCAGCTTCGCGCCGCTGAACGGCCAGCCCTTCCTGCTGTTCGCCGATCTCGGCCGGCCGGACGGGCTGCTGGGCGGCGTCAACCTGATGCCCTTCGTCATGACGGCGGCCAACCTCGCGTCCGGCCTCGTCTACACGCGAAGCCTGACCCGCCGCGACCGGACGCAGACCTGGATCGTCGCGGGGATTTTCCTGGTCCTGCTCTACGGCTCCCCGGTCGGGCTGGTGCTGTACTGGACCGTCAGCAACCTCTTCTCCCTCGCCAAGAATTGCGTCTACGCACAGCTCGGCCGCCGGCCGCGCATGGAGTTCGCACAATGATCAAGGACTTGCTCTCCCAGGCGCACGCGCAGGCGCAGGCCCGGGGCTATGCCGTCTATCTGCTGGTGTTCCTGGCGCTCGCCGTCTTCCTGTTCGTCAGCACGCCCATCGTCCTCACCGGGCTGGAGGACAATGTGGACGGCATGGCGGGCTACGTCGCCTATTTCCTGGCCGCGGCGGTGGTGATCCTGCTTGTGCTCATGGGCGCTGCGACGGCGCTCTACACCCTGGCGCCACCGGCGGTCCGGACGGGCCTGATCCTGCTGTTCCTGGCGCTGCTGTGCCAAGCGGCCCTCTACACCTTCCTGTTCACGAAGGACTACGGGGTTCTGGACAACTTCGTGTTCGCCAAGCCCGACGCGCTGGCCGTCTCCGGGGCGGAGGCGGCGCTGGACCTGGGCATCCTCGCCGCGTCGCTGGCCGTCGCGGCGGTCGCGCTGGCGCGCTTTCCCGGGGCGCTGTCCAACCTGCTGGTCATCTTCATCCTCTCGAACCTGGCCTACGCGGGGATGAGCCTGGGCACCATCGTCGAGCGGACGAGCAAGCCGTCCGACCAGGTGACCAAGCCCGGCACGACCTTCTTCCATTATTCGAAGAACGACCGGAACATCGTGCTGATCTTCGTGGACGGCTCGATGAGCGGCTACATCCCGGAGATCCTGCGCGACCGGCCGGACCTCGCCAAGTCCTTCCCCGGCTTCACCTGGTATTCGAACGTCGTCGCCACCGCGAACCGGACCATCAGCGGCATCGCCCCGCTGTTCGGCGGCTTCGACTACACCGTCTCCGCCATCAACGCGAAGCCGGGACCGTCCTTGCAGGACAAGCTCTCCCCGGCCTACGCGGTCTACGTCGATAACTTCCACGAGAAGGGCTACGACGTCCTCTACTCCGACCCGTCCTGGTACGGGTTCGAGCGGAAGGGCAATTGCGAGCGCTTCAACGAGACCATCGGGAAGGACAACAAGGCGCGCTGCATCCACACGCTGGGCAAGAACATCGCCGACCGGCGCAAGGTCTTCGAGGATCCCGACCAGTTCTTCTCCGGCCTGCTGAAGCAGTACGCCGTCCTGTCGCTGTTCAAGGCGGCCCCGCTGTCGCTGAAGGACGCGATCTACGGCAACGGGCAGTGGCTGGGCTGGTCCTACGCCTGGAAGAAGAAGGAAGACAAGTACCTGCGCAGCTATTTCAGCCTCGCGGTGCTCGGCGACGTGTCGGCGACGGACGCCCCGCGCAAGACCTTCACCTTCATCGGCAACGAGATGACGCGTGCGCCGCTGCTGGTGCGCGACACCTGCATCCCGGACCGCAGGCTGGAACCGGCGGAGGCCGACCTGAAGCGGTTCCGCACGCCCGAGACCACCGCCTTCTATCACACCCACAAATGCGAGATGCAGGAACTCGCCAAATACATGGACTGGTTCCGCGAGCGCGGGATCTACGACAACACGATGATCGTGCTGGTGTCCGACCATGGCTGGAAGTCGCACAACCCCATGTTCACCGGGCCCATGTTCGACGGGCTTGAGAACCAGTCGGTCTATTCGATGTTCCAGGCCTTCCTGATGGTGAAGCCCTTCGGGTCGAGCGGGCCGTTGCAGGAATCGAAGGAGTTCATCTCCAACGCCAACGTCACGGGAATGCTCTGCCAGACCATCGGCGGCTGCGTCGACCGGGCGTCGGGCAAGACCATCACCGACCGCAAGCTGGAGGGCGTGGTCACGATGCACGAGACGCCGTGGCAGCCCACCGGCCAGAAGGCCGACAGCTTCGTGACCGAGCGGACCTACGAAGTCCACGACGACATGCACAACCCCGCGAACTGGACGCTGCCCAAGGCTGCGTCGAAGTAAAGATCCTGCCCGTCATACCTTCGCCCGGAGACCGTTTGCCATGTTCAAGCACTCGCTGCCCCTCGTCGTCGGCTACCTGGATCCGGGGACCGGCAGCCTGCTGTTTTCCGTGATCATGGGGGTCGTCACCACCGCCTATTTCCTGCTGAAGGGGCTGTACTACAAGGTGCTGGGCGTCGTCTTCGGCGCGCTGGGGTGGAAGAGCCCGGTCCATGAGGAGGAGCATCCCCTCGTCCTCTATTCGGAAGGGCGGCAGTATTTCAGCAGCTTCCAGCCCTTGCTGGCGGAACTGGAACGGCGCGGGCGCCCGTGCCTGTTCCTGACCTCCGATCCGGAGGATCCCGGCCTCCAGCTCGCCAGCGGCACGATCCGGACGGCGTGCATCGGGGCCGGCCACGCGGCCTGGCGGCGGCTCAACACGCTGAAGGCCGACCTCTGCCTGATGACCACCCCCGGTCTCGACGTGCTCCAGATCAAGCGGTCGAAGGGCGTCGCCCATTACGCACACCTGATCCACGCGCCGACGGACAAGGCCTTCAACCGGGCCTTCTCCTTCGACTATTTCGACTCCGTGCTCGTCTGCGGCGACCACCAGGTGAGGACGCTCCGCGTCCTCGAACAGCGGCGCGGGACGAAAGCCAAGGACCTCATCGATTGCGGCTGCGTCTATTACGACTTCATGAAGGAGAGGCTGGCCGGGCTGCCGGTGCGGCAAGGGCAGGGGGGCGGGCCGGCCTCCGTCCTCGTCGCCCCGACCTGGGGGCGCAACGGCCTGCTGCGCCGGTACGGCGCCCGCATCCTGCGCCCGCTGCTCGACGCGGGCCTGACGGTGACCGTCCGCCCGCACCCACAGAGCCCCATCTCCGAGCCGGAGGTGATCGCCGACCTGCGCGGGCAGCTGGCCGCGTACCCCAACCTCCGCTGGGACCTGAGCAGCGATCCGATCCAGGCGATGGCGGCGTCCGACGTCATGCTGTCCGACATCTCCGGCGTGATCTTCGACTATGCCTTCCTCTTCGAGAAGCCCGTGCTGACCGTCGCCTTCACGCCCGACAAGCGCGGCATGGAGGCCAGCGACCTGCCCTACGAGCCCTGGGAGCTGACGGTGCTGGACAGCATCGGGCGCCAGCTGAATGAGGAGGATTTCGACCGCCTGCCGGACATCGTCGCGTCCATGGCGGCCAGCGACGAGTCCCGGGCGGCCATCCGCGATCTGCGGGCGCGCAGCGTGTCGCATTTCGGCAGCGCCACGCCGCGGGTGGTGGACGCCATCGAGACCATGCTCGACCGGGTCAAGGCGGAGCGCGCGTGAATGCCCGGTCTGTTGGGTGACTCGCAGATTGCTCCGCGAAGTGTGGGATCGTCCTTTCAAGGCGCGTCTCTTGTCGTCCCGTTCGTTTGAAAAAACGGAGCGTCGGGACGTTCGCACGTTGTGAAAGTCCGGCAAAACCTGCCGACTTCTGCCTGTGACCGGTTTGGCACAGGGATTGCCTAGACATGGGAGGGAAAACACCAGTCATTCAAAACAATAACGAGGGTGGCGCGGTATGCGCGACAATGGTCATATCACCAACAGAGAAGTCGAATTCCCGGACGGTGTTCTGCTTGTCTCGCGAACGGATGCCAAGGGGCGTATTACCTTTGTGAACAAAGCCTTTGTGGACATCAGCGGCTTTTCCACCACAGAGCTTATCGGCGCACCGCACAACGTGGTGCGCCATCCGGACATGCCGCGGGAGGCCTTCGCCAACCTGTGGGAGACGATCAAGTCCGGCCATTCCTGGGAAGGGCTGGTCAAGAACCGGACCAAGACCGGCGACCATTACTGGGTCAAGGCCAACGTCACGCCGATGGCGGAGGACGGCAGCGTCACCGAATTCATTTCCGTCCGTTCCAAGCCGTCCCGCGAGGAGGTGGCGGAGGCCGAGCGCGTCTACGCCGCGATCCGGTCCGGCGGCAAGGAATACGCGCTGGCCGACGGGCGCATCGTGCGCCGCACACTCGGCAGCCGGCTGAAGACGCTCGCCAACAGCATCACCGGACGCCTTGCCGCGGTGTCCGCGGCGGCGATCGCCGGCATGGTCCTGATCGGGGGGATCGGCCTGTTCGGCATGAACGCCTCCAACCAGGCGCTGATGTCGGTCTACGAGGACGACACGATCCACGCGAACCGGATTTCCGACCTCCTCGGCTCCATGCGCGACAACCTTCAGCAGATCGCCTTCCTGGCCTTCGATCTGCGCAGCGGAGACAAGGCGGCCGTGGAGCCGCGCATCGCGGCCGTTCGTGCCAATCAGGCGTCGATCGCCGAGCAATGGCGGACGATCCTGGCGGCGACGGAGCCCGGCGAGGAGATGGCGGTGGCGACCCGTGTCGCGGACCGGCGCGCCGCCTTCGACGAGAAGGGGGTGGAACCGTCCCTCGCCCTGGCGCGGGAAGGCAATGTCGAGGGGCTGGAACGGCACCTGCACGACACGGCCCTTCCGCTGCTCCAGGCCGCGCAGGAGGCCAACGCCGAGTTCCTCGCCATGCAGCTGGACACGGCGAAGCAGACGTTCGAGGCGGCGGAGGACAGCTTCCACAGCCGGGTGTTCTGGGCCTCGGCCTTCCTCCTCGTCTGCATCGGCCTGGCGGTCGCCTCCTGCTTCGGCATCCTGGCGTCGATCCGCCGGCCGCAGCGGATGGTGGAGCGGCATCTGGACGCCATCGCGAACGGCGACCTGACGTCGCGGCTGCCCTTCTCGGACGTGGCGGAATTCACCCGCATCGGCGCGCAGATCCGGATGGTGAAGGCGAAGATCGGCTACGCCGTCCAGGAGCGCGAGGAACGCCAGCGCCAGGCCGAGGAGGAGCGGATCCACGCCCTGCAAGGCATGGCGGACACGGTGGAGCGTGAAGCCGGCAGCGCCGTGGAGCAGGTGGTGCTGCGCACCGGTACCATGGCGCAGGACGCCAACGGCATGGCCGGGTCGGCGGAGCGCGTCAGCGTCAACGCGCAGAACGTGGCCGCGGCGGCCGAACAGGCCCTGTCCAACGCCCAGACCGTGGCCGCCGCCGCGGAGGAGCTGGCGGCTTCCATCAGCGAGATCGCGTCGCAGATCGCCCATTCCAACAGGGTGGCGCGCCGCGCGGTGGACACCGCGCGGCGCACCCAGGACACCATCCAATCGCTGGCGAACGCGGTCGGGCGCATCGGCGACGTGGCGCAGCTGATCCAGAACATCGCGAACCAGACCAACCTGCTGGCCCTGAACGCGACCATCGAGGCGGCGCGCGCCGGCGAGGCCGGGAAGGGCTTCGCCGTCGTCGCCCAGGAGGTGAAGAACCTGGCGAACCAGACCGCCCGCTCCACCGACGAGATCACCCGCCAGATCGCGGAAATCCAGGACGTGACCCGCACCGCCGTCGCCGCCGTGGCCGAGATCGGCGGGACCATCGGAGAGATGGACGAGATCTCGGCCGCCATCGCCGCCGCGATGGAGGAACAGTCCGCGGCCACGCAGGAGATCAGCCGCAACGTGGCGGAAACATCCAGCGCCGCGCGGGAGGTGTCGGCGCGCATCGCCCTGGTGTCCCAGGATGCCGACCAGACCGGGTCCCAGGCAGCCCATATGCGCCAGGGCTCGGCCGCGGTGGCGGTCAGCATCGCGGAGCTCCGGCGCGTTCTGGTCCGCGTGGTGCGTACCTCCACCGGCGACGCCGACCGCCGGCGCCAGCCGCGCTACCGCGTGGACGAGCCCTGCGTGGTGACCATCGGCGGCCGTTCCCAGGCCGCGCGGGTGCTGGACCTCTCGGCAAGCGGCGCGAAGATCGCCGGGCTGGAGGGCATGGCGGCGGCCGGTCGCGGCACGCTGCGCCTGGACCGCTACGGCGCCCAGGTCTCGTTCGACATCCGGGACCTGGACTCCGGGGCGGCCTGCGTCGCGTTCGCCGAGGCCGACCCGATGCTGGGGTCCTTCCGCACCGTCGTCGACCGGCTCACCCAGGGATGCCGCCCGATCGACAAGGCTGCCTGAACCGTCCACACCGATCCACCCACACAGGCGCGGTCGCACCCCACCGCCCTGCCGACGGGAAACAACCCGCCGGCAGGGCGGTGCCCGTTTCGGGGTCCGGCTTCCAAAGGTTTCCGCATGGCAGCCATGCGTCAGAGTGACGCCGCGTCAATTTGACACGTCAACAAACGACGCGCAGCATATCTGTAAGCAGACAGCGTATTCGCATAGAATACAAGGCGCCAACCAAGAAAACAACAACGGCGGCTCTGCTCGGCAGAGAGCAAAAAGCCGAAGAGGACGGTGGTTTCTCCACCATGGGTTTGCGAATGGGCAGGGACGCGTTCGGGCGCGCCGCCGCGTGCGGCTGCGCCGTGGACCCGGCGCGTCCGCCGGACAGGAGGGGTTTTGGACAACGACGTCGAGACATCCGGCGTGGGGGGGACGCGCGCGCCGGACTTTGACTTCATCATCGTCGGCGCCGGTTCGGCGGGCTGCATCCTGGCCAACCGGTTGTCCGCCGATCCGGGCACGCGGGTTCTCCTGCTCGAAGCGGGCGGGCGGGATCGGGATCCCTGGCTGCACATCCCGGCCGGCTATTACCGCAACGCCTACAACCCGCGCTACAACTGGAGCTATCAGACCGAGCCGGTGCCGGGCCTCGGCGGCCGCAGCGTGGCGTGGCCGCGCGGCAAGGTCCTGGGCGGGTCGAGCGCCATCAACGGCCTGATCTACATCCGCGGACAGCGGCAGGACTATGATGGCTGGGCGCAGCGCGGCAACAGCGGCTGGTCCTACGACGACGTGCTGCCCTATTTCCGGAAGGCGGAGAACCAGGAGCGTGGCGCCGACGTCTTCCATGGCGTGGGCGGGCCGGTGGACGTGTCCGACATCCGCATGCGCCACGACCTGTACGACGCCTTCCTCGACGCCGCGGTCGCGCTGGGCTACCCGCGCAACGACGACTTCAACGGCGCCGAACAGGAAGGGGCCGGCGCCTACCAGATGACCGTCGGGAAGTGGCGCCGGTCGAGCACCTCGGTCGCCTACCTCCGTCCGGCCATGAAGCGGCCGAACCTCCGCGTCGAGACCCGCGCCCTCGCCCTGCGCGTCCTGCTGGACGGGCGCCGCGCGGTGGGCATCGAGTACCGGCAGGACGGGACCGTCCGGCGCGCCCGCGCCAACCGCGAGGTGATCCTGGCCGGCGGCGCCATCAATTCCCCGCACCTGCTGCAATTGTCCGGGATCGGTCCGGCCGATGTGCTGGCGGCGCACGGCGTGCCCGTCGTGCACGACCTGCCGGGGGTGGGGCGGAACCTTCAGGACCATCTGAGCGCCCGCGTCATGTACCGCTGCGCCCAGCCCAACACCGTCAACGAGATCTTCCACAGCTGGCCGCGGCGCCTGGCCGAGGGGATCAAGTACCTGACGCAGCGGCGCGGATTGCTGATGATGGCCGGCGGGCCCGTCGGCCTGTTCGCGCGCACCGGCCCGCACCTCGCCTCCCCGGACGTGCAGTTCCATTTCCTGGCCTGGAGCCTCGACCGGCCGGGCGGGCCGATGCACCGCTTCCCCGGCTGCACCATCAGCTGCGTGCCCTGCCGTCCGCTCAGCCGCGGCTGGCTGGAGCTGGCGTCGCCCGATCCCGAGGCAGCACCGCGCATCCAGCCCAACTACCTGCACGAGGAGGCCGACCGCCGGACCATGGTCGAGGGGTTGCGCATCGCGCGCTCCCTCTTCCAGACGGAGCCGCTTAGCGGATGCGTGACCGAGGAGCTGCTGCCCGGCCCGGCGACGCAGTCCGACGAGGAATGGCTGCACCATGTCCGCTCGGTCGCCGGGACCGGCGCGCACGCCAGCGGCACCTGCCGGATGGGGCCGGATCCCATGAGCGTCGTGGACAACCGGCTGCGGGTCCACGGCATCGACGGGCTGCGGGTGATCGACGCGTCCATCATGCCGACCGTGGTGTCCGGCAACACGAACGCCGCGGCGATGATGATCGGCGAGAAGGGAGCCGACCTCGTCCTGGAGGACGGCCAGTCCGCCTCCCGCCCGGCGATGGCATTCGCGGTTTCCCCCTGAACGACGAATCCTCAAGAACGAACGGCCCAATAATCAACGGGAGGTGTGTCCCATGCTACGGCACCACGCGTCCGGCACCGCCGGCATTCCACGCCGGACCATCCTGAAGGCCGGCGCCGCCGCCGGCGCCCTGGTCGCCGCCCCGTTCGTCCGGACGGCGTCGGCGCAGGAGAAGACCCTCTACGTCAACACCTGGGGCGGCGTGTGGGAACAGTCGGCCAAGAAGCACATCTTCGATCCGTTCACCCGCGACACCGGGGTCGAGATCCGCACGGTGTCGCCGGTCTCCTTCGCCAAGCTCGCCGCGCAGACCCGCTCGGGCGTGTACGAGTTCGACGTGACGACGCTCGGTGCCGCGGAGATTATGCGCGCGAACGACGCCAAGCTCATCGAGCCCATCGAGGGTGCGCCGATCGACGCCTCCAAGCTGTGGAAGGGGGCCGTTTTCCTGAACGGCGTCGGGTTCGACTGCTTCGCCACGGTGATCGCCTACCGCGCCGACCGCTTTCCCAACGGCGGGCCGCAGAGCTGGGCGGATTTCTGGAACGTCGAGCGCTTTCCGGGCACCCGCAGCCTGCAACGCTACGCCGGGCGCATCCTGCCGCTCGCCCTGCTGGCGGACGGGGTGCCGGTCGACAAGCTCTACCCGCTCGACCTGCCGCGGGCCTTCGCCTCGTTGAACCGCATCAAGCCGCACGTCCGCGTCTGGTGGACGCAGGGCCAGCAATCCCAGCAGCTGCTTCGCGATGGCGAGGTGGACATGATCGGGATCTGGCAGGGGCGCGTGTTCGAGCTGATCGACCAGGGTCATCCGATCCGCATGACCTGGAACCAGGCGGAGATCGACAAGGGTTACTGGGTGGTGGCGAAGGGAACGCCGCGCCGGGACATCGCCTGGAGGTTCATCGAGAGCGCCTGCGATCCCGAGCGTCAGGCGAACTTCGCCCGCGACGCGCTCACCAGCCCGGTCAACCCGAAAGCCTTCGCGTTCATCGGCGGCAAGGACGCCGAGCGCATGGCCACCGCGCCCGCCAACTACCCGCAGGCCTTCGAGCAGGACATCCTGAACTTCGGCGGCGACCTGCAGGACCAGACGCGCCGGTTCGAGCAGTGGATCGCCAGCTGATGACCCAAGCCCAGCGGACGGGATCGCCATCCACGCCCTTCGACACCTTGAAGGCGGAGCGTTTGGCCATGGTCTACATCGACGGCGCCTGGGTGGCGCCGCAGGGCGGGACGTCCCACGCCGTGATCAACCCGGCGACCGAGGAGCCGGTGGCCCGGATCGCGCTCGGCACGGCGGCCGACGTCGACCTCGCGGTCGCGGCGGCCCGGCGGGCGTTCCCCGCCTTTGCCGGATCCAGCCGGGCCGACCGGATCGCCCTGCTGCGCCGCGTCGCCGACGTCTTCGCGACACGCCGCGAGGAGATGGCCCGCATCCTGACGATGGAGATGGGCGGCCCGCTGAAGCGGACGCTCGGTTACCAGACCGCGGCCGGGCAAACCCACCTGGACGAGATCGTCCGGGTGCTGGAGACCTACCGGTTCGAGGAACGGCGCGGCCGCACGGTGATCCGGCGCGAACCCATCGGCGTGTGCGGCCTGATCACGCCGTGGAACGCGCCGGTGATGCAGATCCTGACCAAGGTCGCCCCGGCGCTGGCGGCCGGCTGCACGATGGTCCTGAAGCCGAGCGAGCTCGCCCCGTTCAGCGCGATGCTGTTCACGGAAATCCTGCACGAGGCCGGGGTTCCGAAGGGCGTGTTCAACCTGGTCAACGGCGACGGGCCGACGGTCGGGGAGGCGCTGGCGCGCCATCCGGACGTGGACATGATTTCCTTCACCGGATCGACCCGCGCCGGCGTCCGCGTCGCCGAGGCCGCCGCCCCGACCGTGAAGCGCGTCCACCAGGAGCTTGGCGGCAAGGCGGCGAACATCCTGCTGCCCGACTCCGACCTGGAGGAGGCCGTCGTCCGGGGCGTGCAGTCCTGCTTCGGCAACAGCGGCCAGTCCTGCATTGCGCCGGCCCGGCTCCTGGTTCCAAAGGACCAGGCCAACCGCGCCGCCGCCATCGCGGCGGCCGCTGCGGAGACGTTGCGCGTCGGCGATCCCATGGATCCGGCGACCGACCTCGGTCCCCTGGTGAGCCGGGCGCAGTTCGACCGCGTGCAGGAGCTGATCGCGGCCGGCATCGCCGAAGGCGCCACGCTGGTCGCCGGCGGGCTCGGCCGCCCCGACGGGCTGACCCGCGGTTACTTCGCGCGCCCGACCGTGTTCGCCGATGTGGTCCCGGGCATGCTGATCGAGCGCGAGGAGATCTTCGGTCCCGTGGTCACCATCATCGCCTATGACAGCGTGGAGCAGGCGATCGCCATCGCCAACGACACGCCCTACGGTCTGGCGGCCTATGTGCAGTCCCGCGACCCGTCGCGCGCGGAGGCGGTCGCCGCGCGCCTGCGCTGCGGCTACGTCTACCTGAACGGCGCCGGACCGGATTATTCGGCGCCCTTCGGCGGGTGGAAGCAGTCCGGCAACGGGCGGGAATACGGCGAATGGGGCCTGGACGCCTTCCTGGAACTGAAGACGGTCGTCGGCGCGGCACCGGGCTGATCCCCACCCGGAGACTACGGTATGCACACATGTTTGTATACGGTAAGTATTTGAAAATGCAGCAAAATTCCCCTCTCCCCTTGGGGGAGAGGGTGGGGTGAGGGGTCGTTACGGGCGGCAGCCCGGAGAAAAGCTCGTTTTCGGTCGCCTGCTGTTGTTCCCGGCCGGCCAGAGGCCGGCGCCACCCTCACCCCAACCCCTCTCCCCTCAAGGGAGAGGGGCTTTTTTCCTCACCGTATCAGCCACTTGCCGGCTACGCGCGATGCGTGCATACCGTAGCATCCGGAGAGGGGCGACCGCGGGGCGCAGCGCGCGCCCCGCGGTCATGCCGGTCACGCGGTGACCGGGTCGACGACCTTGCCGGGGTTGAGGATTCCGTTCGGATCGAGGGCGGCCTTGACGGTCCGCATCAGCGCGATCGCCTCCGGGCTCACCGAATAGGGAAGGAACTCCTTCTTCAGCACGCCGATGCCATGCTCCGCCGAGACGGAGCCGTGGAACTCCTGCACGGCCTCGTAGACGACCACGTCGATGGCGTGGACCGGCAGCGGATCCTCCGCCACCTTCACGCCGATGTGGATGTTGCCGTCGGCCACATGCCCGAAATACACCGATTCCGCGTCCGGCCAGCGCGCCGCCAGCCGGTCCTGGCAGAGCGTGACGAACTCCCCGATGCGGCCGACCGGGATGCTGACGTCGAAGCCGACGGCGGGCGCGATGATCCTGCCGAACTCGCCGCAGGTGTCGCGGATGGTCCAGAAGGCCGCGGTCTGCTCCCCGGATTGCGCGAGGACGGCGTCGGCGACGATCCCGTCCTCGAAGCTCCGCTGCAGGATCGCCTCGAAGCGCTCCTGGTCCGGCGCCTGGTCGCTGCCCATCGCCTCCACCAGCACATAGGCGCCGTGCCCGTGCGGCAGGGGTGCCGGGCGGCCCAAGGCCGCCTCCGCCCTGCGGTAGACCTCCGGCCACATCACCTCGAAGGCCGACAGCGTGCCGCCGAGCCGTTCGCGCGCCAGCCGCAGCAGGCGGAGGACGGCGTCGTAATCCGCCACCGCGCACAGCGCGGTGCAGACGCTGCGCGGCTTCGGGTGCAGGCGCAGGACCGCGCGGGTGACCACGCCCAGCGTTCCCTCCGTGCCGATGAACAGGTGCTTCAGGTCGTAGCCGGCGTTGTTCTTCAGCATCTTGTTGAGCGACGTCACCACCGTGCCGTCGGCCAGAACCACCTCCAGCCCCAGCACGAGGTCGCGCATCATGCCGTAGCGCAGGACGCGGTTGCCGCCCGCGTTGGTCGACAGGTTGCCGCCGATCAGGCAGGAACCGCGCGCGCCGAGGTCGAGCGGGAACAGGAGCCCCGCGGCGTCCGCCGCCTCCTGCACGGTTTGCAGGGTGACGCCGGCCTGGACCGTCATGGTGCCGGCGTCGGTGTCCACCTCCTCGATCGCGCGCATGCGCTCCATGGAGAGCACGACGCAGCCGTCCACCGGGGTGGCGCCGCCGGCAAGCCCGGTCAGCCCGCCCTGCACGACGACCGGCCGCCGGTGCGCCTGGCAGAGGCGCAGCACCGCCGAGACCTCCTCGGCGTTGCGGGGGTAGACCACGGCGAGCGGGGCACCGTCCGGCGGCATCTCGACCGTCCAGTCATGGCGGTGCCGGGGATCGACATCGGCCCCGACCCGGACGCCGCCCGGACCGATCCGCGCCAGCAGCTCCTCCGCAAAGTTCGAAATCGCCATTCCGTGTCTCGTTTCGTTTCTCGTCCATCAACTTCTGGAACGACCGTCATCCCCGCGAAGGCGGGGATCCAGAAAACTCCGCACAACGGTGCTTGTGTGGGCTGGATCCCCGCCTTCGCGGGGATGACGGAAATCTTAACCTATGACCAAACGTCCTTCACGCGATCGCCCTAAGACCGGGAGAACGCCGGATCAATCCGGCAGCTCGACCAGGATAGCGTCGCCCTCGATCATGGTCGGGTAGACGGGCAGGGGGCTCTTGGTCGGCCCGTCGACGACGGCGCCGGTCCGGATGTCGAACAGGGCCTGATGGAGCGGGCATTCGATACAACCGTTGTCCACATAGCCGTCGGACATGTAGGCGTGCTGGTGCGTGCAGATGTTGCCGGTGGCGTAGAAGGCGCCGTCGAGCTTGTAGAGCGCGATGTCCAGGCCGTTGATCTCGACGCCGATCACGCTGCCGTCCTGAAGGGCATCGGTGGATGCGGCCTTGTGCCAAGCCATTCTGGTCTCCATTCCTAAACGTTGTGGCTGTTGCGGGTGTGGATGGGGCCGTTCGTCACGGCTCCGTGAAAACCGGGGGGTAGGTGCGTTCCTCGATCGTCTTGGCCGCCACGACCTCCCGCATCTGCGCGATGAAGGCGTTCTCGATGCGGGTCAGCTGGGCCTTCTGGTTGGTCACCAGATAGACGTCGATGGGGGTGGGACGGTGGTAGGGCGGCAGCTGCCACAGCAGCCCGTCGCGCACGTCGCGCTGCATCACGTGGATGGGCATCGCGCCGATCCCGACGCCGGCGATGATCATGCGCCGCAGTTCTTCCAGGTTGTCCGACAGGCCGGCGAAGGGCATGGCCATGTTGGCCTGCCGGTACATGGCGGTGATCGTCTGGATCACCTCCGACGACGCGAACACCTTGAAGGTGACGGCGCGCTCCCCCTGCAAATCGGCCAGCGTCAGGTCGCGGCGGCCGAAATAGCGGTGGCGCGGCCCGCAGAAGAAGCCGAAATGCTCCTTATAGAGGTGCAGGTACTCGATGCCCGGCACGTGGCTGCAGGCCAGGCAGATCCCGACGTTGATGGAGCGGTTCATCACCTGCTCGATCACCACGGCGCTGGTGACGAGCGAGACGTCGACGGTCACGTTGGGGTGTCGTTCGTGGAACTGCGCCAGCGTTTCGTCGATCAGGTCGCTCACCATGTGGCTCGCCATGGTCAGCGACAGCGTTCCGGCCAGGGATTCGGTGGTCTCCGCGATCAGGCTGGGGATGTGGCCGATGGTGTTGAACACCTCCTTGCACTCGCGATGCAGCAACTTCCCGTTGTCGGTCAGCTGGAACATCGTGGCGTTCCGCAGCACGAGCTGCGTGTTCAGCTGCTCCTCAAGGCGCTTCAGAGCCGTGCTGACGGCCGGTTGGGTCCGGTTGAGCGCGTCCGCGGCCTTGGAAATGCTGCGCTCTTCCGCAATGACGAGAAAAACCCGCAATAGATTCCAGTCGAGCGAGCGGACCAGAGGATTGCTCATCAGCATGACTCACCCCCACCCTGTATAAACCCCGTTTATGGGGTAATAACAACAATCTATTTGATTTATAGTGTCACACCACATCAAGCTTGTCCAGGTCGTCAGAGAGCGAGGGGTCTGTGAGAAGAAATGAAAATCTTCTTTTCCCCCAGGCAAAGGGGGCATAGGCCGGGAAATTTCCTGGTCTCCGGCCAATTACGCCAAATTCCGGATGTGCCGGAGCGTGTCGAAAGCCTTCTCATGGGGGCAACGTCTTGTGGCCATTCGATCCATGAGCCGGAGGACTTCGGCGTCTCTTGCATCGCAAAAGTGCACACTGCCGAATATATAGCCTTTCTGGAAACGGCTTATGACCGGTGGAGCGCGCTTGCCGACGCGTCTTCGGAGGTCGTGCCGAACGTCCATCCGCGCCGTCCCGGCCGCGGCTATCCGCGGTCGATCGTCGGGCGCGCCGGCTATCACCTGTATGATCTGGCCTGCCCGATCACGCCGGACACCTGGACGTCGGCCCTGTGGGGCGCCCATTCGGCAACATCCGCGGCGTTGCAGGTCCGCGACGGCGGGGAGCGCAGCGCCTACGCCATCTGCCGCCCGCCCGGCCACCACGCCGGCCGCGATTTCGCCGGGGGCTTCTGCTACCTGAACAACGCCGCGGTCGCCGCGGCTGTGCTGCGCGACAAGTACCAGCGCGTCGCCATCGTGGACATCGACGTCCACCACGGCAACGGCACGCAGGACATCTTCTATGACCGCGGCGACGTCATGACGATCTCGCTGCACGGCGACCCCGCGGAATTCTACCCGTTCTTCTGGGGCTACGAGACCGAGCGCGGCGAGGGCGACGGGCTGGGCGCCAACGTCAACCTGGCGCTGCCCCGGAACGCCGGCGACAACCAGTATCTGGACGCGCTGCACATCGGCCTCAGCCATCTGCGGGACTTCCGCCCGCAGGCGCTGGTCGTGGCGCTCGGCCTCGACTCCTACAAGAACGATCCTCTCGCCTTCCTTCAGATCACCACCACCGGGTTCGAACGGATCGCGCGCGTCCTGTCGTCGCTGCGCCTGCCGACCGTGCTGGTCCAGGAAGGGGGATACCTCTGCGAAGACCTCGGCATGAACCTCGCGTCCTTCCTGACCGGGTTCGAAGCCGAGCAGCTGCAACAAGCCTAACGCCCTGATCCCAAAGCCCAGATCGTGGAGTGAGCATGTCCGACACATCCGACACCATGTTCCGGAAGACCTTCCTGGACGTGAAGCAGGCCAGCCATGCTCCGGGTCTCCTGTACAACGACCCGGAGGTTCTCCAGCAGGAGATCGAGCAGATCTTCAAGCGCGACTGGCTGTACCTGGCCCGCGCCGAGGAGCTGCCGAACCCCGGCGACTACAAGACCTTCCGGATCGCCAACGAGCCCATCATCCTGTGCCGGGACGAGGCGGGCGCCATCCGCGCCTACGCCAACATGTGCCTGCACCGCGGCGTTGAGATCGCCACGGGCGAGGGCAACGCGACGGAGTTCACCTGCCCCTATCACGGCTGGCTCTACAACCTCGACGGCCAGCTGATGGGCGCCAGCTACATGCGCGATTCCGAAGGCTTCGACCGCAAGGCCTGCCGCCTTCCCGAACTGCACGTCGGCCAGTGGGGCGGCTTCATCTTCGTGACGCTCGCCAAGGACCCGGTTCCCTTCGCGACCTTCATCAAGGATTTCGACGAGAAGTTCGGCTACCTGAACCTGGAAACGCTGAAGATCGGCCTGCGCGTCGATTCCGAGCTTCAGTGCAACTGGAAGCTCATGGTCGAGAACTTCGTGGACTTCTACCACGTCGGCGTCCTGCACAAGGACTCCATCGGGCGCTTCATGAAGTCCGTGGACCTGACCTACGACCTGCGGCCGAACGGGCAGGTGTTCGTCGATGAATACGACGCCGGCACGCTGTCCAAGACGGGCGACCTGACCGCCAAGCGCATCGCCGCCCTGGAAGGCAAGTCGCCGCGCTTTTCCTCGGCCGGGCTGCTGACGCCGAACCTGAACTTCTTCGTGCGGCCGGATTACGTGTCCGTCTACACCAGCTGGCCGCTCGGCGTGGACCGCATGCGGATGACCGGCACCATCCTGTGGTCGGCGGAGACCATCGACGGCCCGGCGCGCGAGCCCGTGGTGTCCGAATTCAAGGTCATGCTGGACAAGGTGCTGGGCGAAGACTTCGCCATGGTGGAATCGCTGCAGAACGTCACGCGCGCCTCGCGCTTCGTGCCGGGCCGGATGTCGCGCCTGGAAAAGGGTGTCCAGCACTTCATCAAGCACAGCGTCGAACGCCTCTATGGTCCCCAGGCGGCGGAGGCTGAATCGGCAGACCGCGTTGCGGACCCGGTGAAGTGAGCGACGGCGCGATGGCCGCATCCCCGATCCAGTACCTGCTGCACCCCCTGGGCTTCGGCGTCCGGGTGATGCAGTGGGGCGGCGAGGGCCCGGCGGTCCTGTTCGTGCACGGCCTGGGCTCCCACGCGGAGATCTGGGCGCCGGTCGCCTCGGCGCTGGCCGCGCAGGGTCGCCGCTGCTTCGCCATCGACCTGCCGGGGCACGGCCTGTCGCAGAAGGGGGGCGGATTCTCCTACACGGCGGCCGGCCATTCCGAGCTGTTCGCCGCCCTGCTGGCCGAACTGGGGGAGGAGCGGATCGACGTGGTCGGGTCGTCCCTGGGCGGCCTGTTCGCGGCGGCCTTCGCGACCCGGACGCCGGAGTTGGTCCGCACGCTGACCCTCATCGGCAGCGTCGGCTTGCAGCCGTTGGCGCCGGAGCGCCGGCGCTGGACGTCGGAGTATCTGGCGAAGATGGACCGCGACAGCGTCGCGACGCGCCTGCGCAACGGCGTGTTCGACCCGGCGGCGATCAGCGACTCCTTCGTCGAGGAGGCTTGGCGGATGAACAACTCGCGGGGTGCCGCGGAGTCCTTCGCCGCCATCGGCCGCTACTACGCCGAGGGCATCAACGACGACATGCAGGTCGAACGCCTCGCGGCGCTCGACGGGCGCGTCCCGCTGCTTCTGGTCTGGGGCAAGCAGGACGTCACCGTCGCCTACCAGGGCGCGGTGGAGGCTCTGCCGCGCTTGGCCCGCGCCACGCTGCTGGCGCTCGACGACACCCGGCACATCCCGCATGTGGAGCGGCCGGAGGTCGTGGGGACGGCCATCGCGCTGCATCTGGACGGTGGGGATGTCGGGATCCTGCGCGGCCCGGGCGTTGAGGTGACCGCGCAACAGTGAGTTGGTGTGCGTGCCCCCGTCCTCCGCAAACAACAACAGGGCGGCAAAACCGCCGGCGGAACGACGGGTGATGGTTTTTCGGGAGCTTTCAGGGATCTGAGGAGGGACTGATGACGAGCGGATTTGGGAAGGGTTTTGAGGGGCTGGGCTTGACCGGCGACATCGGGCGCCGGCAGCTTCTTAAGGCGGGTGCTGCGGTCGGGCTCGGCATCGGGGCGTCGGCCCTGCTGCCCGGCGCTTCGGCGTTCGCGGCGGAGGTGCCGAAGAAGGGTGGGCGGCTCAAGCTCGGCCTGGCGGGCGGCCAGACGACCAACACGCTGGACCAGGCGCGCGGCGGCTTCGGCTCGCCGGTGGAGCGCACCATCAACTACACGCTCTACAACACTCTGGTCGAGATCGCGCCGAACGGGCAGGCCGTTCCGGAGATCGCGGAGAGCTGGGACATCGGGCCCGGTGCCAAGTCCTGGGTCTTCAACATCCGCAAGGGCGTGACCTTCCACAACGGGAAGGAGATGACCGCGGACGACGTCGTCCACTCGCTGCGCCGCCACATGGGCGCCGACACCAAGTCGGGCGCCGCCGGCCTGCTGAAGGAGATCGAGTCCATCGAGAAGGTGGACAAGCATCAGGTGCGCGTCCAGCACGCCACCGGCAATGCCGACCTGCACTATATTCTGTCCGACTACCACCTCGCCATCGTCCCGGCGGAGACCACGACCGTGGACGGCGTCGGCACCGGCGGCTACGTCCTGCAAACCTACGAGCCGGGCGTCCGCTTCGTCGCCAAGCGCAACCCGAACTACTGGAAGGAGGGCCGCGCCCACGTCGACGAGGTGGAGTTCGTCGTGGTCAACGACGACGCGGCACGCCTCAGCGCGCTCCAGTCCGGCGAGGTGCACGGCATCAACCGCCTGGACCCGAAGACGGTCGCGCTGCTCGGCCGGGCGCCGGGCCTGCGCATCATCAACTCCGCCGGCACGGCCTACTACGTCATCAACATGCGCGCCGACCGGGCGCCGTTCGACAACAAGGATCTGCGGCTGGCGCTGAAATACGCGATCAACCGCGAGCAGATGCTGGACCGCCTGCTGCGCGGCTACGGCACGGTCGGCAACGACCACCCCATCGCCAAGAGCATGCCCTTCTTCGACGCCAAGCTGCCGCAGCGCACGCAGGACCTGGACAAGGCGAAGTTCCACTTCAAGAAGTCCGGGCACAGCGGGGCGCTCGATCTGCGCACCTCCACCGCGGCCTTCTCCAGCGCCATCGACATGGCGGTGCTGCTGAAGATGCAGGCGGCCGAGGCCGGCATCGACATCAACGTCGTGCGCGAGCCGCAGGACGGCTATTGGGAGAATGTCTGGCGGTCCAAGGAGTTCATGATCTCCTACTGGACCGGCCGCGCCGTGCCCGACCAGATCTTCACGACCGCCTACTATTCCAAGGCGGCCTGGAACGACACCCACTGGCGCAACGACAGCTTCGACTCCCTGCTTCTGGCCGCCCGGACGGAGCTGGACAACGCCAAGCGCGCCGGCATGTACGCCGAGATGCAGGCCATCATGCAGGATGACAGCGGCGCCATCGTGCCGATGTTCAACAACTTCCTGGACGGCATGCGCGACGCGGTGAAGGGCGACCTGACCGCGTCGAACATGGAACTGGCCGGCTGCCGGATCGCCGAGCGCTGCTGGCTCGCCTGACGCGCGGACCGGCCGGGGGCGGGCTTTCCCGTTCCCCGGCCGTGCAGCCTGTTTCTTTAGTCAAAGGCGGTGGTCCGCATGGTCTTGACCCGATTGATCGCGAAACGGCTCTTCGGGGCCCTGGTCACGCTGTGGTTCGTCACGGTGCTCATTTTCCTGGCCGTCGAATGCCTGCCCGGCGACGCCGCGGAGGCCCTGCTCGGCAAGGACGCCACGCCGGTGGCGGTGGAGAACCTGCGGGCGGAGCTGCATCTGAACGATCCCCCGGTGGAGCGCTACGTCGGCTGGCTGGGCCGGGTCGCCGTCGGCGATCTCGGCAAGTCGCTGACGACCAACCGGCCGATCGCGCCGATGCTGGCGACGCGGCTGTCCAACACGCTGTTCCTCGCCGCGACGGCGGCGGCCATCGCCGTGCCGCTGGCGATCATCCTGGGGCTGGTGTCGGCGCTCTACCGCGGGACGCGGCTGGACCGGGTCATCTCCGTCCTGTCGCTGGCCTCCATCTCCTTCCCGGAATTCTTCGTCGGCTACATCCTGCTGGTCGTGTTCGCCCTGAACCTCGGCTGGTTCCCGGTGCTGTCCGGCATCAACCCGGACATGGGGCTGGGCGAGCAGCTGCACCGGATCGTGCTGCCGGCGCTGACGCTGGTCTGCCTGGTGCTGGCCTACATGATGCGCATGACGCGGGCGGCGGTCATCAACGTGCTGTCCAACCCCTACATCGAGATGGCGGAACTGAAGGGCTGCTCGCGGCGGGAGATCATCGTCCGCCACGCCTTCGTCAACGCCGTCGGGCCGGTCGCCAACGTGGTGGCGCTCAGCCTCGCCTACCTCGTGGTCGGCGTGGTGGTGGTGGAGGTGGTGTTCACCTACCCGGGCCTCGGCCAGTGGATGGTGGATTCGGTCAGCAAGCAGGACATCCTGGTCGTGCAGATCTGCGGCCTCATCTTCGGCGCGACCTACATCGGCCTGAACCTGACGGCCGACATCGTCGCCGTGCTCTTCAACCCGAAGCTGAGGCATCCGCGATGACCCGGTTCACCCGTCTGCGGGGCTTTCCGCTGTCCACTTGGCTGCCGCTGGGCGTGCTGGTCGTCATCACGCTGGCCGTCGCCGTCGGCCCCGCCTTCCTGCCCTACCGCGCGGAGGAGATCGTCGGCGACCTGTGGGAGCCGATGAGCTGGGCGCACCCGCTGGGCACCGACCAGCTCGGCCGCGACATGCTGGCCCGCGTGCTGGAAGGCGGGCGCACCAGCCTGTCGCTCGCCGCGGTGATCGCCGGGCTGGCCTTCCTGTTCGGCAGCGGCGCCGGCCTGACGGCGGCCTTCCTCGGCGGCTGGGTGGACACCGCCCTGTCGCGGGCGGTCGACCTGCTGATGGCCTTCCCGCCGCTGATCTTCGCGCTGCTGACCATCGCGGTGCTGGGCAACTCCATCCCCGTTCTGGTCACCGTGCTGACCCTGTTCGAGGCGCTGCGCATCTTCCGCCTGACGCGCTCGCTCGCCATGGAGATCGCGGTGCAGGAGTTCGTGGCCGTGGCCCGGCTGCGCGGGGAGGGGATCGGCTGGATCCTGTTCCGCGAGATCCTGCCCAACGGGATGGTGCCGCTGATGGCGGAGCTGGCCATCCGCTTCGTCTTCGGGCTGCTGTTCCTCAGCTCGCTCAGCTTCCTCGGGCTGGGAGTCCCGCCACCCGCGCCGGACTGGGGCGGCATGGTGCGCGACAACGCCCCCGCCGTCAGCTTCGGCCTGTCGGCGCCGCTGGTCCCCGCCGCCATGATCGCCATCGTCGCGGTCTGCGTGAACCTGGTGGCCGACAGCCTGCTTCATACGCGGGGCCGGTCCCGCAGCGCGGAAGGATGACACTCATGGAAACGATCAACGCCGCGCAGCCCATCCTTCAAGTCCGCGACCTGCGGGTCCAGGCCGGTTCCCAACCGATTCTGAAGGGCGTCAGCTTCGACCTGTACCCGGGGGAGGTGCTGGGCCTGATCGGGGAGTCCGGGGCCGGGAAATCGACGCTCGGCCTCGCGGCGCTCGGCCACATGCGCGGCGGCTGCGCCTGTGTGGGCGGAGAGGTGCTGTTCCGCGGCCAGGACGTGTTCAGCCTGCCGCCGCGCCAGGCCGGGATGCTGCGCGGGCGCCGCATCACCTACGTCGCCCAGTCGGCCGCGGCCTCCTTCAACCCGGCCTACACGCTGGAAAGCCAGATCGCGGAGCCGTTGCGGCGCGGCGGCGGGTCCTCCGGCCCCATCGCGCGGACGATCCGCAACCTGTTCCGCCGCCTCGGGCTGCCGCAGCCGGACATCTTCGGCGCCCGCTACCCGCACCAGGTCTCCGGCGGGCAGTTGCAGCGCGCGATGACCGCCATGGCCCTGGCGCCGGAGCCGGACATCGTCGTCTTCGACGAGCCGACCACCGCGCTCGACGTCACGACGCAGCTCGAAGTGCTCGCCGCCATCAAGCAGGCCATCCGGGAGGAGGGCAGTGCGGCCCTCTACATCAGCCACGACCTGGCGGTGGTGTCGCAGATCTCCGACCGCATCATGGTGCTGCGCCACGGCCAGATGGTGGAGGAGGGCACGACGCGGGAACTGATCGACACGCCGAAGCAGGATTACACGCGCCGGCTGCTCAACGTCAGCCACGCGGTGGTGCCCGCCGAAGTGCGGGAGGATGCCCGGGACGAGGTTCTGTCCATCCGCGGCCTGTCGGCCCGCTACGGCTCCGTGCCCGTGCTGGACGACGTGACGCTGGGCGTGCGGCGGGGCACGACGCTCGCCGTGGTCGGCGAGTCCGGCAGCGGCAAGTCGACGCTCGCCAAGGTCGTCACCGGGCTGGTCCCGGCCGCCGGGGGGACGCTGACCTTCGCCGGGAAGGCGCTGCGCCCCACGCTGAAGGCGCGCGACAAGGACACGCTGCGGCGCATGCAGATGATCTTCCAGATTCCGGACACGGCGCTCAACCCGCGCCAGACCGTGGGAGAGATCATCGGCCGCCCGCTGTCCTTCTACTTCGGGCTGCCGCGCGCCGAGGTGGAACGGCGCGTCGCCGACCTGCTGCGCGACATCGAGCTGGGGCCGGAGTTCGCCCGGCGCTACCCGTCGGAGCTGTCGGGCGGCCAGAAGCAGCGCGTGTGCATCGCCCGCGCGCTGGCCGCCGACCCGGACCTGATCATCTGCGACGAGGTGACCTCCGCGCTCGACCCGCTGGTGGCGGAGGGCATCATCAAGCTGCTGCGCCGCCTCCAGGAGGAGAAGGGCGTCTCCTACATCTTCATCACCCACGACCTCGGCACGGTGAAGGCCATCGCCCACGACATCGCGGTGATGCGGCGCGGCCGTGTCGTGGATTGCGGCGCCCGCGACGCGGTGCTGTCGCCGCCCTTCCACCCCTACACGGAACTGCTGTTCACCTCCCTCCCCACCACCCGCGAGGGCTGGCTGGAGGAGGCGCTGGCCAAGCGGCCGGATCCGGACGCATTGGACGGGACGGCCCCGGGCGCAAGCCAGGAGGCCGGCCAGGCGAACGCCCGGACAGGCCATCGGCGCGGCGCGGACCGGCCGGTTGCCTCGGGCATGGGAGGCTGAGGCTGGGCAGCTTGGAATCCCCTCTCCCCTCCGGGGAGAGGGTTAGGGTGAGGGGGTTGCGCTTTTGCCGGACGTACCGAGGTGGCGGGACCCCCTCACCCTGCCCTCTCCCCAGAGGGGAGAGGGTCGAACGGCCAGGTGCGATTTACTCACTCACCATCCAGCTGGATGGCCTTGTACTCCAGGAACTCCTCCAGCCCGATGGCGCCGTTCTCGCGGCCGTTGCCGGACTGGTGGAAGCCGCCGAAGGGGGCGAACAGGTTGAACGGCGCGCCGTTGATGTCGACTTGGCCGGTGCGAAGCCGGCGGGCGATGCGCAGCGCGTGGCCGCGGTCGCCGGACCACACGCCGCCGCCCAGCCCATAGATGGTGCCGTTGGCGATGCGCACGGCCTCGTCCTCGCCGTCGTAGGGGATGATCGACAGCACGGGGCCGAAGATCTCCTCCTGCGCGATCACCGCGTCCGGGGCGACGCGGCCGAACACCGTGGGCCGGACGTAATAACCGCGGTCGAGGCCGGCCGGAGCCTCATCGCCGCCGACGATCAACTCGGCGTCGCTGTCCAGTCCCTTGCGAATGTAGCCGCGCACCCGGTCGCGCTGGGTGGCGGAGACCAGCGGGCCGATGCGGGTCGCGGCGTCCATCGGATCGCCGACGGTGAAGCCCTCCACCAGCGCCGGGATCATGGCCTTGACCTCCTCGTAGCAGGCAGCCGGGACCAGCATGCGGGTGTGGGCGGTGCAGGTCTGTCCGGCGTTGGAGACGCAATTCGCCAGTGTCCCCTTGACCGCCTTCGCGAGGTCGGCGTCGTCGAGGATGACGGAGGCCGACTTGCCGCCCAGCTCCAGCGTCACCTTCTTCACCGACTGCGCGGCGATGGCCGAGACGCGCCGGCCGGACAGGGTGGAGCCGGTCAGCGACACCATGTCCACGCGCGGGTGGCCGACCAGCGCCTCGCCCACCGTCGGGCCGGTGCCGGTGACCAGGTTGAAGACGCCCGGCGGCAGGCCGGCCTCGTGGATGATCTCCGCCAGCAGGAAGGCGTTCAGCGGCGCCACCTCCGACGGCTTCAGCACGACGGTGCAGCCGGCCGCGAGCGCCGGGCCGATCTTCCCGGCGATCTGATAGAGCGGGTAGTTCCACGGCGTGATGGCGACGACCACCCCCACCGGTTCCCGCACCACCAGGGAGTGGCCGATGCGCCCCTCATACTCGAAGCGCTCGGCCAGGTCGGCGTAGTTCTCGAAAGCGGCGACCTGCGCGCCGGCCTGGAAGGCGCGGCTGAGGCCGATGGGGCATCCCATCTCGGCCGTGATGGTCTGCGCCATCTCCTCCAGGCGGGCCTTCAGCCCGGCGGCGATCTTGCGCAGGTACGCCGCGCGCTCGGCCGGCGGGGTGGCGGCCCAACCCTCGAAGGCGTCGGCGGCGGCGTCCACGGCCGCGGCGGCGTCGCGCGCGTCGCACTGGGGAATGCGCGCGATCACCTCCTCCGTCGTGGGGTTCACCACGTCGATCATCGGGTGGTCGGCGGCGGGGGAAGTCCAGTTTCCGCCGATGTAGATCCGGTCGAAGCTGCGCATGCTGGTCCTTGGTTGTTGGCCGGTCATTTCGGCCGCTCGAGCTGGAAAACGGAATCGGTCACGGCGTAATCCATGTAGCCGAGGCGCGACAGGGGGCGAAGCAGTTCGGCGCGGACCATGCCGTCGACGATGACCTCGTCGCGGATGTGGATGCCCAGAACGCGGCCGAGCACCATGCGGCCGGACTTTTTGTCGTCGCTGGTGGGCAGCTCCAGGATATCCAGCACCGCGCATTCCAGGTTCACCGGCGATTCCTTCAGCCGCGGCGCGCGGACCAGCGTCGACGGCTCCTTGGTCAGCCCGGCAAGCTCGAACTCGTCCACGCCCCGCGGGACCGAGGCCGCGGAGGCGTTCATCGCGTCGCGCTGGTCGTAGCTGGCGAGGTTGACGACGAATTCCCCGGTCTCGCGGGCATTCTTGACGGAGTCCTTCTCACCGCCGTCGCGGTGCTCGCCGTTGGGACAATACATCACCATCGGCGGGCGTTCGTTGATGGCGTTGAAGAAGCTGAACGGGCTGAGGTTGGGGACGCCGTCCGCGCTGACCGTGGAGATCCAGCCGATCGGCCGCGGGATGACGCAGGCCTTGAAGGGGTTGTAGGGCAGGCCGTGGTCGTTGACGTCGCAGCGGTAGAACACAGTCGAACCTCCGAAGCGGGGAAGGGGGCGGCGTCAGCCGGCTGCCCGTTGTACCAAATTGCGCAAGGGGATGGACTCGTCGGCCAGTTCGGCGGGGGTGACCGGCACACCGCGCTCCATGAGGCCGGTGAGCGGGCGGCGTTCGCGCCCCATGTTGACCAGGACGGCGGACGTGACCCGGCCGCTGTTCAGCGCCAGGGTGATGAATCGGCCGCTCGCCGGATCGCCGCGCACGACCTCCGCCTCGCAGGGGCCGGGAAGGCCGAGCATCTGGAGGTTCATGCCGAACTGGTCGGTCCACATCCAGGGAACGGCGTCGTACCGCTCCTCCCGCCCCAGCATCGCGCGGCAGGCGACCGCCGTCTGGCGCTCCGCGTTGTCCCAGGTTTCCAGGCGGATGGAGCGGCCGTGGAAGGCGCTGGGGTGGCGCGCGACGTCGCCGACGGCGTAGATCCCCTCCACCGAGGTGCGTCCCCGCCCGTCGACGACGATTCCGTCGTTGCACTCCAGCCCGGCGGCGGCGGCGACCTCCGCGTTCGGCACGGCGCCGACGCCGACGACCAGCACATCGGCCTCGATCCGCGTCCCGTCCGCGCCGTGGACCGTCGCCCCGTCGCACCGCACCTCCAGCCGGTCGATCCGCACGCCGGTCTTCACCGTGACGCCCTGGGCGCGGTGCAGCGCCTCGACATGGCGCCCGATGGCCGCGCCGCCGACGACCCGCGCCAGAAGGGCCGGGGCGGCCTCCAGCACCGTGACCTCGCAGCCGAGCGTCCGGGCGCTCGCCGCCACCTCCAGCCCGATGAAGCCGCCGCCGATCAGGACGACGCGGGCCCCCGGCCGCAGGAACGGTCTCAGCCGGAGCGCGTCGGCGGCGCTGCGCAGCGTGTGGACGACCTCTCCGTCCACCGGCACGCCGTCGAGGGTGCGGGCGCGGGTGCCGGTGGCGATCAGCAGCGCGTCGAAGGCGACCGCCTTCCCGCCATCCGTGATGAGGCGGCGGTCGCGGGCGTCGATGGCCGACACGCGGGAGCCCAGCAGCAGCTCCGTCCGCCCATCTCCGTAGACGTCCGCCGCGTTGATCAGGCACTTGTCCAGCCCGTGATCGCCGCGCAGGAATTCCTTCGACAGGGCAGGCCGTTCGTAGGGCGGGTCCCGCTCCTCCCCGACGACGAGGATCCGTCCGTCGAAGCCTTCATCCCGCAGCACGCGCACGGCGCGCCCCGCCGCGTGTCCCCCACCCGCAATGGCAATGGTCCGGTGCATACGCCGCCCTCCGTCTCCGTTGCCGCGATATTATACGATAGTATAAAGTGATGGCAACGACGCACTTTGCCGGCCGCGGCGATGGCCCTATCCTCCAAGGCCGGCACCGAACAGCGGACCAGGACTCGCGGTGGAAACAGACGACTCACAGCCGCTCGCGCGGGCTCCGCGCCGCAGCTTTTCCAAGAAGGCGCCCGACGTCCGCCGGCAGGAGCTGATCGACGCCACCTTCCGCTGCCTGGTGCGCCTCGGCGAGGCGGAAACCAGCGTGCGGACCATCGCGGACGAGGCCGGCCTGTCGCTCGGCATGGTGCGCCATCATTTCCGCAGCAAGGACGAGCTGCTGGCGGAAACCTACCGGCACCTGTCGGCGCAGTTGCAGGAGCAGACGGCCAGGGCGCTCGCCGAAGCCGGGCCGTCGCCCGGCGAGCAGCTGCACGCCCTGGTCATGGCCGGTCTCCGCCCGCCGATCCTCGACCGCGACTACATCCGGGTGCGTTTCCTGTTCTGGGGGCTGACGCACACGAACGAGGCGGTGCGCCGCGTCCACGAGGAGATCTACGGGCGGTTCCAGCAGCAGCTGCACGACCTGATCGAGCAGACCGCCAGGGCCAACGGCGCGACGGTCGACGCCGCCACGGTGACCCTGGCGGTCATGGCCCTGCTGAAGGGCGCCTGGCTGGAATGGAGTTTGGCGCCGGACGCCGTCGATCCCCAGGCGCTGGTCGCCCAGATCCTGCCGGTCCTGCGGGAATCGCTCTCCTGAACGACCGTCAGTAGAAGCGCGGCGTCAGCGTCTCGTAGAGGCCCAGCAGCTCCGTCGGGCCGACCAGCCGGCCTTGGTCGACGATCAGTTCGCCATCGATCCACAGCGACTGGTCGAAGACGACGCCGTCCGGGTGGTTCTCCCCGCCGCCCGCTTCCCACCAGGGCAGGCCCATGCCGATGGCGTTGGTGCCGGGAACGCGGATGTCTTCGATGAAGTGCCGGCCGGTCATTCGCGTCGCGGGGTGGAAACCCAGGGTGAAGTGGATGAAATAGCCGTAGACGCCGTTGCTGGCGCGCCGCAGGGCGCGCTCGAACCGCGGCTGGTCCTCCGCCCCGGCGCCGGAGAAGCCCTGGATGCGGCCGTCGACCTCGATGGTGATCGGGCGGCGGAGCGGCCGGTAGATCTCGTCGAACAGGGCCTGGAGGACGATGCGCCCGCGCACCGAATCCATCACCGGGTACAGGCTCTGCGCGCCCGGTGCCGTGTGCATGCCGGGCGAGGTCGCGACGCGCTGCCGCTTCAGCTTGACCTTGTCCAGCGTGAAGGTGACGTCGGTGCCGAGCGGGCAGGTGAAGCGCGCCTCCTTCCCGGCCTGGCTGTCGACGTATTCGGCGACCGCCACCTGGAAGTCCATCAGGGCCGCGAAGTCGACGCCTCCGTAGAGGCGCGCCAGGCTGTCCGCGCCGGCGGTGGCGAGCAGGGCGTAGCGCGCGCGTCCGGCCTTCATCGCCCCGTCATGCATCCGCGATCCGGCCATGTACGGAAAGCAGAAATCCAGCCAGACGTCGGTGGCCGCCGCCGCCGCGACCAGCGCGTCGGGCACGTAGGCGTCCGCCAGGGCGCCCTGGAAGGGCAGCTGCGGAATCATGCCGACCAGCGGGCGCCCGCCGGCCTGCGCCACCGCCGCGAACACCGCGTCGACGAGCGCCGTGTCCGTTCCCGGATCGACGGTCAGCAGGACGCTCTCCCCGGCCTGCACCGCGAAATGGTCGCGGACGAGCGTGTTGGCCGCCTGCACCAGCCGGTGATCGTTGCGAATCAGCATTGGACCTCCCTGCACTCGGAGGCCACAATATAATACGACCGTATAAAGATCGGCAAGCGGCTTCGGTCGCCGCTTTCGTGGTTCAGTCCGGCAGCTCCGGTGGCGGAGCGGCGGCCGTCGTGTTCAGCAGGATGCCCGACCGGCGCCGAGCGAACATCGCCGTGAGCAGCGCCGCCGCCTGCTCCGCCGCCGCGGCTGGGGCAAGGCCGCCCGCGCGGACGTTGGAGATGCAGTTGCGCTCGCTGTCCACCCGGCCGGGCCGAGGCTCCCAGGTCAGGTAGAGGCCCAGCGAGTCCGCGGCGCTCAAGCCCGGGCGCTCGCCGATCAGCACGACGGCGGCCTTTGCCTGGAACAGGGCGCCGACCGGATCGCCCAGCGCCACCCGCGCCTGTTCCGCCACCACAATGGGTCCGACCCGCAGCCCAGCCGCTTGCAGGCGCGGAACCAGAGCGTCGAGGACGGGCAGGGCGTTGGTCTGCACCGCGGTGCCGCTCAGCCCGTCGCCGACCACCAGCACCACATCGGGCGCCGTCATCGGTTCCGACAGGCGGCGCTGCGACTCATCCGACAGCAGGCGGCCGAGGTCCGGGCGCGTCAGGTAGGTGGTGCGGTCCGGCGCCGCGCTGGCGACCGCCACGGCCGGCCAGCCGCGCTCAATCAGCGCCGCCATCAGCGCGCCGACGTCCAGCGGCGCGTGCACCGCGTCGCGCGCCTGGGCGTGCGCCGCCTGGAAGGCGAGATGCGCGGCGGTCGGCAGGCCGGAGCCGGCGTGGCCCAGCGCGATCCGCGCATCGGTGAAACGGCGCAGATGCCCCCAGCGGTCGGGCCGGGCCGGGGAGGGAAAGCGCTCGGACTCGGTCATGATTGCTCCTGTGGCAGGGGCAAGGCGGGCGGAAGGGCGGTGGCAGCGGGGTCGAAGCGCAGCCGCCCCCCAGCGTCGGCGATGCCCGCGGCGCCCAGCCACGCCTCGAACTCCGGCGCCGGGCGGCGGCCCAGCACTTGCCGGACGTACAAGGCGTCGTGGAAGGACGTGCTCTGGTAGTTCAGCATGATGTCGTCCGCCCCCGGCACGCCCATGATGAAGGTGCAGCCGGCCACGCCCAGCAGGGTCAGCAGCGTGTCCATGTCGTCCTGGTCGGCGTCGGCGTGGTTGGTGTAGCAGACGTCGCAGCCCATCGGCAGGCCGAGCAGCTTGGCGCAGAAATGATCCTCCAGCCCGGCGCGGATGATCTGCTTGCCGTCGAACAGGTATTCCGGCCCGATGAAGCCGACCACCGTGTTGACCAGCAGCGGACGGTAGCGGCGGGCCACCGCGTAGCAGCGCGCCTCGACCGTCTGCTGGTCCACCCCCTCATGCGCGCCGGACGACAGCTCGCTGCCCTGGCCGGTTTCGAAATACATCAGGTTGTCGCCGACCGTGCCGCGCTTCAGCGCCTTGCCCGCTTCCCACGCCTCGTCCAGCACGGACAGCGACACGCCGAAGGCCCGGTTGGCGGCCTCCGTCCCGGCGATGGACTGGAAGACGAGGTCCACCGGCGCGCCGCGCTCCATGGCCTTCAGCGCGGTGGTCACATGGGCCAGCACGCAGGACTGGATCGGCGCACCGGTGCGCAGCCGCAGTTCCTCCAGCATGGACAGCAGCGTGGTCATGGACTCCGCGCTGTCGGTCGCCGGGTTGATGCCGATGACGGCGTCGCCGCTGCCGTACATCAGCCCGTCCAGGATGCTGGCCGCGATGCCGCGCGGGTCGTCCACGGGGTGGTTGGGCTGCAGCCGGGTGGACAGCCGGCCCGGAAGCCCGATGGTGTTGCGGAAGCGCGTGACGACGCGGCATTTGGCGGCCACGGCGATCAGGTCCTGCACGCGCATGATCTTGGACACCGCCGCCGCCATCTCCGGCGTCAGGCCGGGGGCGAGCGCCGCCAGCGCCTCCGCGTCCGCCTCCTCCGACAGCAGCCAGTCTCGGAAGCCGCCGACCGTCAGGTGGGCGACGCGGGCGAAGGCGGCGCCGTCGTGGCTGTCGACGATCAGCCGGGTGACCTCGTCGCTCTCATAGGGGACGATGGCCTCGGTCAGGAAGTGGCGCAGCGGCAGGTCGGCCAGCGCCATCTGCGCCGCCACCCTTTCGGCCGCGCTGGCGGCGATCAGTCCGGCCAGCGCGTCCCCCGACCGCGGCGGCGACGCGCGCGCCAGCAGCGTCCTCAGATCGGGGAACCCGTACCGCGTTCCGGCCAGCGTTTGGGCGAATGCCATGGCGTCCCTTGTCCCTTCCGTTGATCGGGGTCAGACCGCCGCCCGCGCGATGGCGGCGACGACCTCGGCGTGGAGGTCGGCCGTCGCGGCGGCAACCACGCGCCCGTCCGAATCCATGGTCAGCGGCTTGCCCTCCCAGTCCGTGATGACCCCGCCGGCCCCTTCGATCACCGGCTGCATGGCCAAGTAGTCATAAGGTTGCAGCCCGGCCTCGATCACCAGATCCACATGGCCGGAGGCGACCAGCCCGTAGATGTAGCAATCGCCGCCGAAACGCCGCGTCCGCGCCTGCCGGCTGACCGTCTCGAACACCCGCAGCCCCGCCGCGTCGAAGGCGTCGGGCGAGGTGGTGTAGACCGTCGCGTCGGCCAGCCGGCGGCAGTCGCGCGTGCGGCAGGCCCGCTCCGCCCCACTGCCGTCGCCATAGAGGGTAGGGGCGCCGGCGCGTCCCGTCCAGCGCTCCCCCAGCACCGGCATGTCGATGACCCCGACGACCGGAATCCCGCGCTCCAGCACCGCCAGAAGCGTGCCGTAGATCGGCCAGCCGCTGATGAAGCTGCGGGTGCCGTCGATGGGATCGATCACCCAGACGATGTCCGAATCGAGCCGGTCGCGCCCGTGCTCCTCCCCGAAGATGCCGTGGCCGGGATAGCGGTCGGCGATGCGGCGGCGCAAGGCGGCCTCCACCTCGCGGTCGGCGATGGTCACCGGGCTGTCGTCCGCCTTGCTGTCAACGGCGACCGGGGTGCGGAACCAGCGGCGGGATAGGCCCCGCGCCTCGTCCGCCAAGGCAGCGGCGAAGCCGGCCAGTTCCAGGGTGCCGGGGGTCATGTCCGTGGTGATGGGGCTCATGATCTGCCTTGTTTTTGTGCTGCTGCGCAAATGCACGCCAGTTGTGCAATCATGGTAGACACAAAAACACAAAAGTGCAAACCTCCACTTAAATCCACGGCGGACAGGGGTTCGCCACCGGTCGCTGGCCGGGGAACGGCATCGGGAACTGAGGGGGTTGGTGATGGTGGAGCTTGGTGGAAAGTCGCTGGTGGCCGGTGCGATTCTGATGGCGGCGGCGGTGCTGCCGACCGTGGCCCAGGCCGGGACGCTGACCGTCTACACGGCGCTGGAGGAGGACGAGATCGCCGACTATGTGGCGGCGGCGAAGAAAGACCTGCCGGACATCGACCTGAAGGTGCTGCGCCTGTCCACCGGCGACCTCGGCGCCCGCATGCTGGCGGAGGCGTCCAACCCGCAGCACGACGTGATCTGGGGCTGGGCGGTCACCAACATGCTGGACCCGCGCGTCATGGCGCTGGTCGAACCCTACGCCGCCAAGGGCTCCGACGTGCTGCCGGCCGCCTACAAGGGTGCCGACGCCCGCTGGTTCGCCGCCACCGGCTACATGGCCGCCTTCTGCGTGAACACCGAACTGCTGAAATCGAAGAACCTGCCGGTCCCGACCTCCTGGAAGGACCTGACCAACCCCGTCTACAAGGGCGAGGTGGTGATGCCGAACCCGGTGTCGTCGGGCACCGGCTACCTCCAGATCGCCGCCATCCTGCAAAGCCAGGGCAACGAGAAGGGTTGGCAGTTCTTGAAGACGTTGGACGGCAACGTCGCCCAGTACATCAAGTCCGGCTCCAAGCCCTGCAAGTCGGCCCGTTCGGGCGAATTCGCCATCGGCGCCTCGCTGGCCTTCGCCGCCATCAAGTCGGTCGAGGAAGGCTTCCCGGTCAAGATGGTCATCCCGACCGACGGCGCCGGCTACGAGCTTGAGGCGTCGGCCCTGATGACGTCCTCCAAGAACAAGGCGGACGCCAAGCGCTTCCTCGACTGGACGCTGTCGCCGAAGGCCGCCGCGCTCTACACCAAGTACAAGGAGATCGTGACGATCCCCGGCGCGCCGGTCGCCAAGGCGGCGGTGGACGCCGGTCTGCCGGCCGACCTGCAGAAGGTGCTCTACCCCATGGACTTCGCCAAGTCCGCGACGGAGCGCGACGCCATCCTCCAGACCTGGCAGGGCAGCATCGGCCGCTGAGGGCAAAGCTCCCCTCTCCCGCCCCGGGAGAGGGTGCCCGCGAAAGCGGGCGGGTGAGGGTCGTGCAAGGATCAACGCACGCATTCTTGGCCGCACCCTCACCCTTCCCGCGCTTTCGCGCGGGTCCCTTCCCTCTCCCGGGGCGGGAGAGGGATTATCGTCCTCCCGCTCCGAATGGCCGTGCCATGGATTTGCAGATCAAGAACCTCCTGAAGACCTTCGACGGCTTCGTCGCGCTGGACCGCATCAACCTGACCGTGGAGGAGCGGGAATTCGTCTGCCTGCTGGGGCCGAGCGGCTGCGGCAAGACCACGCTGCTGCGCATCATCGCCGGGCTGATGCCCTACGACGCGGGCGAGCTGCTGATGGGCGGGCGGGACTTGGGCGCCGTGCCGGCGCGCGACCGCGGCTTCGGCATCGTGTTCCAGTCCTACTCGCTGTTCCCGAACATGACGGTGGCGGAGAACATCGGATACGGCCTGAAGATCCGAAAAGGCCCGCGCGACCGCATCGCGGCCCGGGTGACGGAGCTGCTTGACCTCATCAAGCTGCCGAATGTGGCCGACCGCTACCCCTGGCAGCTGTCCGGCGGGCAGCAGCAGCGCGTGGCGCTGGCCCGCGCGCTGGCCGTCGATCCGTCGCTGATCCTGCTGGACGAACCGCTGTCGGCGCTGGACGCCCGCGTGCGCGCCGACCTGCGGGCGGAAATCCGCGACGTGCAGCGCCGGCTGGGCATCCCCACCATCATGGTCACCCACGACCAGGAGGAGGCGCTGACGCTCGCCGACAAGGTGGTCTGCATGAACCACGGCCTGATCGAGCAGGTCGGCACGCCGCAGGACCTCTACCTGCGCCCGCGCACCCGCTTCGTGGCCGACTTCATGGGCAGCAGCAACCTTCTGCCGACCGCCTGGGTGCGCGAGGCGATGCCCCACCTCCTGCCCAGCCGCCCGGACGGGGCGGAGACCGCCTATGAGGCCTGCGTGCGGCCGGAGCGGATCGCCGTCGCCCCGGTGGCGGGCGGGGAGGGCAGGGTGATCGACCTGACCTTCCTCGGCAACATCCGCCGGCTGCGCCTGTCCTGGCGGGGGCGGGAGCTGCTGGCCGAGACCCACCAGGATCCCGGCGTCGCGCCGGGGGCCGCGGTGGACGTTTCGGTGGATGCTGACGCCTGCGCGTGGGTGCGCGCATGACCATGCCCGCCCTGACCGTACCCGACAAGACGCCGAACAAGACCCAGCCCCGCCGCCTGCGTCGCCCGATGGACGAGCGGCTGCTCTACGGCGCCTGCGTGCTGGTGCCGGTGGTGGCGCTGGTCCTGTTCTTCCTGCTGCCGCTCGGCACCATCGTCTGGCGCAGCTTCATGGAGGAGGCCGGCGGCGTCGGCCTCGGCAACTACCTGGCCCTGTTCCGCGCGCCGGGCACCCTGCGCGCGGTCGGCAACAGCCTGGCGGTCGGCACGGCCACCACGGCGGTCTGCCTCGTGCTGGGCTTCATGGTCGCCTACGCCGTGCAGCGCACGCGCATCCCGGGCAAGCGCTTCGTCTCGGCGGCCCTGGCGTTGCCGCTGCTGGCGCCCTCGCTGGTGCTCGGCCTCGGCCTGATCTTCCTCCTGGGGCGCAACGGGCTGGTCAGCAACCTGCTCGGCACGCGGCTGAACATCTACGGCTTTCCGGGGCTGCTGATCGCCAACGTGCTCTACGCGCTGCCGCAGGCGGTGCTGATCATCCAGGCGGCGCTGCGCCAGTCCGACGCCCGCTATTACGACGCGGCGGAGGTGATGGGGGCGACGCGCTGGCAGCAGTTCGTCGGCATCACCCTGCCCAACGTGAAGTTCGGCCTGCTCAGCGCTGGCTTCGTGGTCTTCACCGTGACGATCACCGATTTCGGCAACGCGGTGACCATCGGCGGTGACTTCTCCGTCCTGGCGACCGAGATCTACAACCAGGTCACCGGCCAGATGAAGTTCGGCATCGGCGCGGCGGTGGGCATCCTGCTGCTCCTGCCCACGGGCGTCGCCGTCTACATCGAGCGGGTGGCTGCCCAGCGCCAGTTCGGCACCGCGTCGGAAAGCGCCCTGCCGCCGGTCCCCGATTACGTTCCGATGCGCGACGTCCCGCTGTTCCTCGCCACCATGACGCTGGCCCTGTCCATCGTGGCGGTGGTGGCGACGGTGCTCTTCGCCAGCGTCGTCCGGCTGTGGCCCTACCGCCTGGACTTCACGCTGAAGCACTATTCGATCACGCTCAGCGGCGGCTACGACCCGCTGTGGACCTCGCTGGCGGTGTCGGCGGGGGCGGCGGGGATCGGCACGGCGCTGCTGTTCGCCCTGGTCCTGGGGCTGCGGCGGATGCCGCCGGGGGTGGCGAAGGCGGTCTATCTGCTGGCCGTGCTGCCGGTGGGCGTGCCGGGGCTGGTGCTCGGCCTGTCCTACATCTTCGCCTTCAACCTTGCGGGAACGCCGCTGCACATGCTGTATGGGACGGCGCTTCTGCTGGCGCTGTGCAACTTCTACCACTACCACACGCAGGGCTTCCTCACGATGGTCACCGGGATGCGCGCCGTGCCGCCGGCGCTGGAGGAAGCGGCGAGCTGCCTCGGCGGCGGGGTCCTGCGGGTGCTGGGCGACGTGGTGGTGCCGGTGATGGTGCCGACCCTGCTGTCGGTCTTCTTCTTCCTGTTCATGCGCTCCATGGTCACGCTGTCGGCGATCATCTTCCTGGTGACGCCCTCCACCAACCTCGCCGCGGTGACGGTGATGCGGCTGGACGAGGCCGGATTCGTGTCGCAGGCGGCGGCCTTCTCCACCTGCATCATGGCGGTGGTCGCGGCGGCGGCGCTCGCCATGCGCGGCGCGCTGGCCCTGGTCATCCGGAAGAAGGCGGCCTGAGCGATGCTTCAGGAGGAACGCCACCAGCGCATCCGAGCCCTCCTGGCGGCGGTGCACCGGGTCTCCACCGACCGCATCGCCGGCGACCTGGGCGTCTCGCGGGAGACGGTGCGGCGCGACATTGTGGAGTTGGAAGCGCGCGGCGAGCTGCGCCGGGTCCACGGCGGCGTGGTCGCGGTGGGGCCGGAGCCGGAACCCCCCATCGCCGTGCGCAACCAAGTGCGCCAGAAGGAGAAGCGCGCCATCGCCAAGGCGGCGGCGCGGCTGGTGTCCCCCGGCCAGACCCTGTTCCTCGATTTCGGCAGCACGGTGTCGGCCCTGGCGGAGGAACTGGCGAGCCTGCCCGGCCTGACCATCGTCACCAACTCCTTCGACGTGGCGCAGACCATCGCCAACCAGAACCGCAGCCGGGTGATGCTGCTGGGCGGCCGGGTGGACGAAGGGCTGCCCGCCACCTTCGGCGAGGGCACGGTGGCGGAGATCCACCGCTACCGCGCCGACATGGCGCTGCTGTCGCCGGTCGCCCTGCACCCCCGCTATGGCGCCACCAGCTTCGACCCGCGCGAGGCGGAGGTGGCCCGCGCCATGGTCGGCAACGCCGACCGCGCGGTGATCCTGGCCGACCACAGCAAGATCGGCCAGACCAGCCGCATCAGCTTCTGCCCGACCGACGGGATCGACACGCTGGTCACCGACGGCCGATCCCGCGATCTGCCGGAACTGGCGGCCCTGGCGGCCACGGTGCCGGAGGTGCTGTTCGGGTAATCGCCCCAGCCGGCCCGGACGGCCTATCGGAACCGGCCGCCGCCGTCCATGTCGACGACGGTGCCCGACAGGTAGGCGACCCGCGGCGCGCTGAGCAGGGCGACCAGCGCCGCGATCTCCGACGGTTCGGCGAGGCGGCCGAAGGGAAGGTCGCCCAGCGCCTCCGCCCAGCGCTCCGGATCGCCGAAACGCGTCTCGGCCCGCTTGCGGTAGAGCGTCGTGGCGCGATCGGTCCGCGTCGCCGACGGGTTGACCCCGAACACGCGCACGTTCCAGTCGACCGACCGCGCCCCCACCGCCTGGGTGAAGGCGATCAGCGCCGCGTTGCCGGTGGATCCGCAGACATAGTCCCAGCGCGGCGCCATCCCGGCCGTGCCGATGACGTTGACGATCGTGCCGCCGCCGCGCCCGCGCATGGCCTCCACGAACAGCTTCGTCATGTGGATGTAGCCGAAGACCTTCAACTGCCAGGAGGATTCCCAGGCGGCCATGTCCATGTCGAGGATGCTGCCGCCGGGAATGGCGCCGGCGTTGTTGATCAGCACGTCGATGTCGCCGACGGTGGCGGCGAGCCGTTCCCGCGCGGCACCGTCGGACAGGTCGGCGGGCACCGCCTCGGCCGCCACGCCGTGCCGCGCGCGGATGCTCTCGGCCGCCGCCTCCAGCGCCGCCGCGTCGCGGGCGACGAGGATGGGCACGGCGCCTTCCGCGGCGAAGGCCTCCGCGCAGGCGAGCCCGATTCCCTTGGATCCCCCGGTCACCAGGACCCGTTTGCCGGACAGTTCCAGATCCATGTTTCAGCCCTCCGCAGGTTCCGCCGCAGCAAACCAGTCCGCGATCGCGGGCCCGGTCGCGAAGGTGACATGGGGGGAGGCTTGCAGCAGGTCCAGCATGGCCTCCAGCTCGTGCGCGCGGTGCGGCACGCCGATCAGGTGCGGGTGCAGGCCGATGGCGAGCACCCGTGGGTTGGCCGTGCACTCGCGCTCGAACAGGCGCAGGGTGTGGGACAGGCGGCTCAGCATCTCCCCCGTCGCGTGCTTCTCGATGGCGTAGACGATGCTGTCGTTGATCTCCAGGTTGTAGGGCAGGGCGAGCAGCGGGCCGTGCGCTGTGCGCATCCAGCTCGGCAGGTCGTCCACCACCCAGTCGAACACATGGTCCACGCCCTGGCGGCGCAGCAGGTCGGGCGTCCGCTCCGTCTCCCGCAGGCCGGGGCTCAGCCAGCCGCGCGGGCGCGTGCCGGTGAAGCGTGCGATGCGGTCCAGCGCCGCCTCGATCAGCGCCTCCTCCCCTTCGCCGGCGTGGTTGATCGCCTTCTGGTGCATGCCATGGCCGATGAACTCCCAGCCGGCGGCCAGCATGGCCTCCGCGGCCTGGGGGTAGGCGTCGATGACGCCCGCGTTGATGCTGGTGGAGGCGGGCAGACCGCGGTCGCGGAACAGGCGCAGGATGCGCGGCAGCCCGGCGCGCATACCGTAGTCGGCCCAGCTGAAGTTGGGCACGTCGGGCACCGTCTCCCGCCCGTGCGGGGGCGTGATGATGGTGCGCGGCATCGCCTCGTCGAAGCGCCAGTTCTCGACGTTGACGACGAGGTGGACGATGATCCGCCGGCCCTGGAAGTCGGGCAGCGGCGGCCGCGCGTCGGACAGGCGGTAGGGGATCCGGGGGTTGCTCATGCGTGTTCCTTTTGCGCCGCGCGTATTTCGGCCATGATCTCCGCCTTGTGGCGGATGAAGGCCGGGTCGGTCAGCTGCTCGACGGAACGGGGCCGCCGCAACTCCACGGCGATCTCCCGCGTGATCCGCCCCGGCCGGGCCGACATGATGCAGATCCGGTCGGCGAGCAGGATCGCCTCGTCGATGTCGTGCGTGACGAACAGCACGGTGGTGCCCAGCGACTGCCAGACGTCCAGCAGCAGCTGGTGCATGCTCATGCGCGTCTGGGCGTCGAGCGCGCCGAAGGGCTCGTCCATCAGAAGCGCTTTCGGGTCCATGACCAGCGCGCGGGCGATGCCCACCCGCTGGCGCATGCCGCCCGACAGTTGCGAGGGCAGGGCGTCGGCGAACCGCTCCAGCCCGACCAGCCGCAGAAGTTCGCGGATCTTCGGCTCATACTCGGCGCGGCCCCGGCGCTGGACGGTCGGCCCGAAGGCGATGTTCTGCGCGACCGTCAGCCAGGGCAGGAGTGCGGCCTCCTGGAAGACGACGGCGCGCTCCGGCCCGGGGCTGGAGACCGGGCCGCCGTTGAAGGACAGCGTGCCCGACGTCATGTCCTCGAACCCGGCGACGAGGTTCAGCAGGGTCGATTTCCCGCAGCCCGACGGCCCGAGCAATGCTACGAACTCGCCCTCGCCGATCTCCAGGTTCACCCGGTCCAGCGCCACGACCGGTTCCTTTCCGGGGTAGATCTTCCCGACCTCGCGGAAGCGTATGGTTCCCATGATGCTCCCCGTTCTTAAAGCGAATTACCATTCGCTTTAGATTCATATGGCCTCATTTGCCGGCCGGGCTTCGGCCGCACGGGCGGCCGGGACCGCAGTCGCGTTCCCAAGCGGATAACAATCCGCTTCAGCGCGTTGCGGTCTGGAGCCGGCGCCAGCGCAGGACCCAGTGTTCGACGGTGACGATCAGCCAATCGCTCAGCAGGCCCATGGCCCCGATCGACAGCATGTCGGCGATGACCACGTCCATGCGGCCGACGTAGTAGGCGTCCCACAGCACGTAGCCGAGGCCCGACTTGACCGCGACCATCTCCGACACGATCACCGCCGTCCAGGCGATGCCAAGGCCGATGCGCAGGCCCGTGAAGATGGCGGGCAATGCTGCCGGTAGGACGACGCGGCGCAGCACCTCGAAGCGGCTCGCCCCCATCATGCGGGCGGCGCGGATCCAGTTGCGGTCCACGTCGCGGGCGCCGTGCGTGGCGTTCACCACGATCGGGTAGAAGCCGCCCAGCGCGATCAGGAACACCGCCCCCATGTCCTGGATGCCGAACACCGCGATGGAGAAGGGCAGCCAGGCCGTGATCGGGATGGGGCGCAGAAGCTGGATGGTCGGGTCCACCGTCCCGGACACCGCCCGGCTCCAGCCGATCATGATCCCCGCCGGGATGCCGACGATCATGGCCAGCACAAAGCCCTGCGCGACCCGCCCGGCGGAGAACAGGACGTTGTCGAGCCAGGTGCCGCTGTAGGGGTTCAGCCCCATGCCCTTCGGCCCGAAGGCCCACATCACCCAGGCGTCCCAGACGCGGTCGGGGGTGGGCAGCACCCCGCCGGCCAGCGAGCCGTTCGTGCCGGCCAGCTGCCAGGCCGCGATGATGGCGATCGGCAGCAGCACGGCGCGGAGCGCGGCGCGGGAGCGGCCCGCGGCAAACCCGGCGCCGCGGCCCATTGCCTTCGCCGGGGCCGGACGCGGGGCCGCGGCCATCGTTCTTGCGGGCGCGTCGTTCATGTCCTCAGTCCTCCGCGGTTGCCGGAAGGCCGCCGGATCCCGTCGCTTTCGCGACGGGTGGCGCTGCGCCCGGTCACTGTGCCTGCGCCTGCTTGACGAACGAGGCGTCCCAGTACTTGTCGATCTCGCCCGAGACGTCCTTCGGGATGACGCCCAGCTCGTTGAACGCCTTGGCCTGCCGCTTGATCTGGTCGGGCGTGACGACGGAGCCCAGCTCGATCACCTTCGACGCCTCCGCAGCCAGCTTCGGGTCGAGGCCGGTCAGCGAGGCGTAGGCCTTGGCGAAGGCCTCCGGCGAGTCCGCCAGCGACTTCTGCACCTGGAGGTAGGACCAGACGAAGCGTTCCATCGCCGGGCGCTTCTCCGCCATCGCCTTGCGGTTGGCGACCAGCATGCCGAGTTCGGAGCCGACCGACTTGGACTGGCTGTATTCCAGGTTCTTCGCGAAATAGCCGTAGCCCTCCATCACGGGGATGGACTCGAACGGCTCCCACGTCACGATGGCGTCCACCTCGCCGCGCTGCAGCGCCTGGTCGAAGTTGGCGCCGCCGCCCTGGATGTTGACGGCCTGGAAGCTGTTGTAGGGGATGCCCTTCTCGGTCAGCGTCGCGGCGAACTGGAACCACACGGCGGAGCCCGGCGCGATGGCGACCTTCTTGCCCTTCAGGTCGTTCCAGCTGTCCAGCGTCACGCCCTTGCGCCCGATCACGTATTTGGGGGAGCTGCCGACGCCCATGATGCCGACCATGTCCGTGGCCCCCTGGGCCAGTGAAATGGCGAGGTCAGCCGGCCCCACCGTCGCCATGTCGAGCGACCCGGCCAGCAGCGCCGTCCGCGCGTCGGCGTAGCGGGCGAACTCCACCGTCTTCAGCTCCACGCCCAGCGCCTTCAGCGTGTCGGCGATCATCACGACGGGGGCGAGATGGCCCACCTTCTGGTAGCCCACCGTCAGCTCCACCGGCTTCGGCAGCGGGGCGGGATCGGCCGCGCGGGCGGTCGGCGAGAACGCAAGGCACCCGGCGATGAAGACGCCGACGGCGCTGAGACCCAGGTTTTTCCAACTCATCTCTTGTCTCCCTGTTCGTGTTTGGCCACCCCTGCCGGACGATTCTTGTCCTTATTCTCCCCTGAAGTCCGGTTCTCGTTTTTGCGCGAAGGCGGCACGCCCCTCCGCGTAATCCCTACTGGCGAAGCAGCGTGCGACGAGCGCATCGACCGCCGCAATGTTCGGCTGACCGTCCGTCCGCACCGCCTCCAGCATCGCCCGCTTGGCCGCGCGCAGCGTCAGCGGGGCGTTGGCGGCGATGCCGCCCAGATAGGCCTCCATCGCATTGTCGAAGGAGGCGGCGGGCTCGACCCGCTGGAGGATGCCGAGGCCCATAGCGTCGGCTGCCGACAGCACGCGGGCGCTGAACAGCAGGTCGGCCGCCGCGGTCGCCCCCACCCGCTGCACGATCAGCTGGACCAGCGGGAAGGCGTAGCCGAGCCCCAGCCGGGCGCCTGGCATGCGGAACCGCGCCGTGTCGTCGCCGAGCCTCAGGTCGCAGCACAGCGCCAGCTCCAAACCGCCGCCGTAGCAGACGCCGCGGACGGCCGCGACCGTCGGCACGGGCGCCTGGACCAGCGCGTCGGTCGCCGCCGACACCGCCTCTTCATAAACGGCGGCCTGGGCCGCGTCGGCGCGGACGGTCGCGAATTCCGAAATGTCGGCCCCGGCGGAGAAGGCCCGATCGCCCGCCCCGCGCAGCAGCAGGACGCGGACGTCCGCCGCCTGCACCGCGCGGTCGACCAGGGCGGGGATGGACCGCCACATGGCCAGCGTCATGGCGTTCAGCCGGCGCGGCTGGTCGAGCGTCAGGCGGGCGATCCCGCCGGATATCTCCAGGCTGACGGCCCCCTCCGCATGTTCCTGCATCAGACGATCCCTTCCGCCTTCAGCGCCGCGACCTCGGCGGCCGACAGGCCGATCATGCCCAGGATGTCCGCCGTGTGCTCGCCCGCGTCGGGTGCGGGGCGGTCGATGCGGGCGGGTGTGCGCGACAGGCCGATCGGCTGGCCGACGAGCCGCATGGCGCCGCGGGCCGGGTGGTCGCAGGGGACCGCGATGCCCAGATGCTCCACCTGCGGGTCGGCGAAGACCTCGTCCACCCGGTAGATCGGCCCGGCCGGGACCCCCGCCGCCTCTAGGAGATCCAGCCAGTCGGCGGTGCTGCGGGTGCGGAACAGCTCTTCCAGCAACGGCTTCAGCCGGGGGCGGTTGCGGAACCGGTCCTCCTGGGTGGCGAAATCCGGGTCGCTGCCCAGGTCGTCGCGCCCGACGGCGCGGCAGAAGGCCTGCCACTGCCCGTCGCCGCCGACGCCGATGTTCAGGTGCCCGTCAGCGGTCGGCATCACGCCCATAGGTGTGGAGTAGGGATGGTCGTTGCCCGCGGGCTCCGGCACCACGCCGTCCACCAGATAGCGCGCCGCCTGGAAGTCCATCAGCGCGATCTGCGCCTCCAGAAGAGAGGTCTGCACCCACTGTCCCTGCCCCGACCGGTCCCGTTCCGACAAGGCTACGAGAATGCCCAGCGCCGCGTACAGCCCCGCGGAGCTGTCGGCGACCGCGATGCCCGCCCGCACCGGCCCCTGGCCGGGCAGCCCGGTGACGCTCATCAGCCCGCCCATGCCCTGGGCGATCTGGTCGAAGCCGGCACGGTCGCGGTAGGGCCCCGACTGGCCGTAGCCGGAGATGGAGGCCAGGATGATCCGCGGATTGACCGCCTGCAACGCCTCGTAGGCGATGCCGAGCCGGTCCTTGACGTCTGGGCGGAAATTCTCGACCACCACGTCGGCTTGGCGCACCAGCTCCAGGAACAGCTCCCGCCCGCGCGGGGTGCGGAGGTTCAGCGACAGGGAGCGCTTGTTGCGGTGGAGGTTCAGCATGTCGTAGCCGTGGCGCGGGCCGCTCATGCCCTCGTTCCGGTCGACGCCCGGCGGTGCTTCCACCTTGATCACGTCCGCCCCGAAGTCGGCGAGCACGCGGCAGCAGGTGGGGCCGGCGCGCACGCGCGTCAGGTCGAGGACGCGGATGTGCGAAAGGGCCTTGGCGGGTTCGGGTCGGGTCATGTGCCACGCTCCACAAGGGGGCTGGGGAATAGGGGGCTGGGAAGGTCGGTGAGGTCGGTCGGCCGGCGCCGGTGCCAGCCGGTGCGCGCCTGCATCGCCGCGGCGAGATCCAGCAGCCCGGCGTCCGTCCCCGGACGGCCGACGATCTGGAGGGCGACCGGCATCCCGCGGTCGTCGGCGCCGACCGGCACGGCCACCGCCGGCAGGCCGAGCGCGTTGACGAAGCGGGTGTAGGCGCTGAGCCGGTAAAGCGTCGCCGCGCGGAAGGCGGGGGAGGTCGGATCGGCCTCCGCCACCGGCGGTGTGCGGATCGGCATGACCGGCAGCAGCACGGCGTCGGCGCCGCCAAACACGGTGTCCAGGAAGGAGGGGAGAGCGTCGGCGAGCGTTGCCCGTGCCGCGGCCAGTTGCTCCGGCCCGATGGCGTCGCCCTTGGCCAGTCGCCGGGCCAGCGTCGGTTCCTGCGCGGCGAGGTCGAGGCCGCGGTTCACGGCGGCGGCCTCGGCCTGGAGTACCAGGAACAGCGGCGCGGACAGTGCCTCGATTGCCGCAAGGCCCGCCCGCTTGTCGATGGAAGGTCCGCAGGCCGCGACGGCCTCGACCCCCTCGGCGCAGGCCGCGCGGACCGGCGCTTCCGCCTCCGCCAGCGCATCGGACAGCACGGCCAGCCGGGACGGGGAGGGCGACGGCGCGGGCGCGGTCCCCCGCAGCAGGGGCTCGACCAGCCGGATGTCGCGGGCGCTGCGGGCCAGCAGGCCGACGCTGTCGAGGCTGGGGGCCAGCGGCATGGCGCCTGCGGTCGGGACGGCGCCGTGCGTGGGCTTCCAGGCGGTGACTCCGCAGGCCTGCGCCGGGATGCGCAATGACCCCGCCGTGTCCGACCCCAGCGCCACGAAGACGGCGCCCGCCGCCACCGCGACGGCCGATCCGGAGGAGGATCCTCCCGTCACGAAATCCCGGTTCCACGGGTTTCGCGCCGTGCCGACGCCGGAGGGCTCGTAGGCCAGCGCGGTCATGGTCGTGAAGCCGATCCGCCGCGCTCCGGCGCCGTCCAGCCGGTCCAGCACCGTGGCCGTTCCGGTGGGTGCCGGGCGCAGGGCGGTGGGAAGGCCGCAGCCGGGCGGCCGGCCGGGCGTGTCGAACATGTCCTTGGCGGCGTAGGGCAGGCCGGCCAGGGGGCCAGGATTGTCAGGCGCGCCAATGGCTTGCAATTCCGAGAAAGCGCCGAAGCGAGCCTGCACCTCCGCCGCCCACCCCGCGCAGACCGCCGCGGCCTCCGCGCGTGCCGCCGGGGGCAGGGCGCTCCAGTCCGTGAGGGCCGGAGGATCGTGATCGTCGGAGTCGTGACCGGTGCCGGACATGTTGCCCACCCGCATCGTTTCTGCGGATGATGATGCGGGTACGAACGGCCGCGCAGAATGACAATTGCGCTACAGCTGATTTCGCAAAATTCGAAATCACGCCTTTGCCGGCGCTTGGGCCTGGACCTGTTCCCGCAGGAAATCCAGCAGGCGGCGGCTGGGCGCGTCCAGCTCGCCCGGGGAGCGGATGCAGATCTCGAAGCTGCGCTCGGCCCACTCCTCGTCCAGGGGGACCAGCGCGACGCCGAGCGCGTCCGACAGGGGCTGCACGGCCCGCTTCGGAAGAATGCCGATGCCCAGCCCCAGGCTGATCATCTGGCACATCACCTCGAAGCTGCGGACCTGCACCCGCGCCTTGATGAAGCGCCCTTCGGCCCGCGCCCGCTCCGCCAACAGGCCGTGCACGGCGGTGCCGCCTTCCAGCGCCACATGCTCCTCGTCCAGAAGCTCGGCGAAGCGCAGGCTCGCCCGGTCGGCCAGCCGGTGGCCGCGCGGCAGCGCCACGGCCAGATGGTCCTTGGCGTAGGGATAGCGCACCAGCCCCTCCGTCCCCTGTCCGCCGACGATGACGCCGATGTCCGCCTTCTTGTGGTAGAGCGCGTCCAGCGTGTCGGCGCTGGGCCGCTCCTCAAGCTCCAGCTTGATCCCCGGATTGTCGGCGGCGAAGCGCGACAGGTCGGCGGCCAGGCATTCGACCAGCGCGGAGGACGAGGCGTAGACGCGCACATGGCCGCGCACGCCCGACCGGTATTCCGCCAGCGACGCCTCCAGCTGCGCGCCCAGATACACCATGTCGTGGGCGTAGCGCAGCACGAGCAGCCCGGCCGGCGTCGGCTCGATGCCGTGCGGCCGCCGGATCAGCAGCGGCGTGCCGGCCTCGTGCTCCAGCAGCCGGATGCGCCGGCTGGCGGCTGAGACGGCGAGGTTCAGGACCTCGCTGGCGCGGCTCAGGCTTTTCAGCTCGCACGCTTTTACGAACAGCCGAAGCGTTGCCAGATTGTGGTGAAGCATGGTCCCCGCCGCCCGTCCCGTCAGCCCAACGCATACCCCAGAATGCCATCATGGGCAGGGCAGGGCGAGCGCGACAAGCCGGGCGGAACCCAGGACTGCGCGGGAATGTTGCAGGACCACACAACACGGAATCACGAGAAACGAAGGTCGGGGCCATGGAAACGGCAAACGTCAACGATCCCACAAGCCTGGAGACGCTTTATTCGAAAGCCGACTTCGAGAAGGACGCGCGGCTCAACGCGCAGGACAAGACGACGGTGCTGCACGGGCTCATGATCCTGTCCATGCCCGGTGATGACGGCAGCTTCTCGATCACGCGCGCCAACCGGCAGGTCGGCGAGGTCGAGGACACCTCCCATTCCATCTTCGTCAGCCCCAGGCTGAGTGGTGCTGAGTCCGACGCGTTCGTGCAGAACGACACCGACTATGGCGGCCCCGTCGAGCAGCGCGATCCCCCTCGGGAACGGACGGACCCGTACCGGGCCTTCCTGGACGACGTGCTGCAGGCCGCCCGCACCGCCCGGTTCGCTCCCGCCGTGCCTGCCGAAAAGCTGAAAGGCTTCCGCGGCGGGTGAGGGTGGCGATCAGCTGTCCCGCGGGCCGGCGAGGGCATCCGTGACGGCCGCCTTCAGCGTCGCGGGCGACACCGGCTTTTGCAGCACCGGGCAGCCCGCGTCCTCGATGGCCCGCATCGGTCGCGACGGCACTTCGCCGGTGACGACGATGGCCGGGATGTGCCGCCGGAACAGGCTGCGGATGCGGCCGACCGCGTCGGCGCCGGTGCGACCGCCCGGCAGCCGCCAGTCGACGACCATGAGTGCCGGTACGACGCTTTCCGCAAGCTTCGTCGTTGCCTCCTCTTCCGACCCCGCCGCAACGACGTGAAAGCCCCAGTCGGCCATAAGCCATTCCATGGCCATACGGATCAGAGGATCGTCATCGATCAGCAGGACCGTGATCATGGCTGCCCCGATCGCTGGATTGCGCGACAGCGGCAGCATGCGCACCGTGTCCTGAGGGCGCAATCAGACCATTTGAGTACGAATTTACCCCGGCGTTGGCAAGGCGCTTGCAGCCGCTATTTCGCCCACCACGCTTCGACGGCGGGCCAGCCCAGCGCCAGATCCTGCCCCTTGTCCACCGTGCCGAACTTGTTCCAGTAGGCGTAATGGACCGAGCCGATGTACCAGCCGGGCACGCGGTCCTGGTTCCAGGCGAGAACCCGATCCAGGGCCCGGCAGGCCGCGACCAGGTCCGACCGGGACACCGACTGCTCGATGCCTGTCGTGATCCGATCGACCGCCGGATCCTGGAGCCCGGAGATGTTCGTCGTGTAGCGCTCGAACGCGTGGGACGAGCCCCACTTCAGCCGCTGTTCCGCGCCGGGGAGTTCCGTGGCCTTGTCGTAGAGGAAGGCCATGTCGAAATCGAAATCGACCCGCGTGCGCCGCTCGAATTCGGAGGAAATCGCTTCCTGCACCGATACGGTGATGCCGGCCCGTTCCAGACTCGCGACGAAGGATGAGACGACGTTCCGGAAATCCGGCCCGTTCGCGAGGATTTCAAGGGAGAGCGGTTCATCCCGGCCGTTGACCAGCCGTCCGTTTCGGACGGTGTAGCCGGCCTGCGCGAACAATCGGAACGCCTGTCTGCGCTGCGCGCGCTGGTACCCGCTGCCGTCGCTGACCGGGGCCGCCACGTCATCGTTGGAATACGGCGTGGTCCGGTCCTGCCAGGGGCGCAGCAATTCGGCTTCCCTGGGCGACGGCGTCCCGCGGAAGGCCAGTTCGGAATTGGGGAAGTGGCTCTGGCTGCGCTCCGCCCATCCCCGAAGCAGAACCCGGTTCGCCCATTCGAAATCAAACAACTGCGTGATGGCTTTGCGCAGGGTCCGGTTGCCGAACGGCGCCCGGCGCAGGTTGAAGACGAAATTCATGCTTCCCACGGCACCGCGCAGCCGGGATTCCGCCTTGACGATGGTCAGCGGCGCAGCGGCCGGGGAATCGTAATAGCTGTCCCAGCGGGCCGGGTTGTATTCCACGTTGAAATCGATGAGCCCGGCTTCGAACGCCTGGGCTTTGACATCGGCGTCGCGGTAATAGTCGACGATCCAACGGTCGAAGTTGAAAAGACCGCGCCGTGTCGGCAAATCCTTCGCCCAATAGTCCGGAACCCTCTCGTAGACGATGCGGCGGCCCGGCACGACCTGGGCGATCCGGTAGGGGCCGCTTCCCAAGGGAGGGTCCGGGGATGATTTTCCGAACTCGTGCTTCTTGTAGTAATGATGCGGCAGAATGTGCATCGCCGACAGAAGATACGGCAGATTCCGGGCGTAGGGATGATCGAAGGTGAATCGTACCCGGAGAGGATCCAGAATCTCGACCCCACTCACGCTTCTGTACCAGGACCTGAACAAGGGTAAGGATTTTGGGTTGTCCGTCAGCGCGTGGAACGTGAAGGCGACATCGTCCGCCGTGATCGGCACCCCGTCGTGCCACCGCGCTTTCGGGTTTAGGTGAAAGACGATGGAGGACCGGTCCTTGGCCAACTCCACGCTTTCGGCGATCAGCGGGTAGGCGGACAGGGGATCGTTGCGCGGGCTGGCAAAAAGCTGGTCGTAGACGAAATTCACGTTGGTTCCGGACTCGTAAATGAGGAAGGGAGCCAGGTTGTGAAAGCTGCCGATGGTCGAATCGTGAAACACACCACCCTTGGGAGCGTCAGGCCGGGCGTAATCGACATGGGAAAAGTCGCACGGATATTTCGGCGCGTGATCCAAGGTGAGATATGAGACCTGCACCGTGGCCGAATTCCGCACGTCGTTACGACCCGACGCGCTCAGGTCCAGGGACGGCGAAAAGGATGAACTGGCCAGGGCGAGTGAGAGAAGGAAACCGGAGCAGCCATCGAACATTTTTGCACCGCCGCCCTTGTCCAACCACCGTCGGTCTTCCGGCCGCCACGCGGCTCGTCGTTCCGGTGGGTGCTTATCTTTTGAACAGGGCGGGCGCGCTTTTGTTGCAACTCTTTGCGCAGCCGCTACGAACGCCGGCAGGATGCCAGCAGGGCTCGCGCCTCCCGCACGTCCGGCCCGTCGCCCAGCCCGTCGAACCGCGCCAGGAGCGGCGCGAGGACTCTTTGGGGCCGCTGGCGGTCGCCACGCGCCAGCCACCCGCGCGCCTGGTCGACGGCCGCGCGCAGTTCCAGAAGGCTGGCGCCCTGTTCGCGCGCGATGCGCCGCGCCGTGTCGAACAGCCGGTCGGCCTCGTCCGCCGGCGCGCCTTCCGCCTGCAGCAGCAAGGCGTCCAGCCGGTGAAGCTCCGCGGCCAGATAGTCCTCGCCATAGCGATCGCGGTGGGCGTAGCCCGCGGAGAGGTGGGCGCGCGCTGCCGCCAGACGGCCGAAGGCCAGGCAGCCTTCCGCCAGGCAGTGGCGCATCCGCGTCGTGTGCAGCACGGCCCCGGTCGCGAGCAGCGTCCGCAACGCCTCCTCCTGCACGTCCAGCCCGCCGCCGTCGCCCTGCGCGCACGCCGCCCAGCCGACGACTTCCTGGGCGAAGGCCAGCCATTGCGGCAGGCGATGCTCCCGCGCGATCGCCAGCGCCTCCGCGCCCACCGTGGCGGCCAGCGGGGCATCCCGCGCGAACATCGCGATGAAGCCGGTGCAGACCAGGGCCCAGGCCAGGGCGTGCGGGTTGCCCCGCTCGCGGGCGTGCGCGATGGCGGCGTCGGCGAGGCGCCCGGCGTCCTGGGGCGATCCCATGATGCATCGGCCCCACCCCTGGTACACCCGGCACACCATCCCCGGATGCTCGCCGTAGATGGTGAAGTCCTCGTCCGGAAGCCGGTCGGCCAGAGCGATGCCCTCTGCGAGATGACCGTCCGCCTCGTGGAGGCGTCCGGCGATCTGGAGGGAATAGCCGACGGCGCGGTGGGCCGCCGCAAGCTGCGCCGGATCGCCTCCGCGGAGGGCGAGCCGCATCAGCTCATGGGCCAGGGTCACGGTCTGCGGCACCGGTTCGCGCATCAGGCTGGAATTCCACACCGCACGGTGGACGGCGAACAGGGTGCGCCCCTGGGTGGCGCCGTCGCACAGTTCCTTGGCGCGCCCGGCGCAACTCCAGACCGCGGAGGAGCCGAAGCCGTGCGTGGCGATGAGCGGCACGACATAGGCCAGCCGCAGCGCGATCTCCCGCTCGTCCCGCTCGCGGCCGGGCGGCAGACGGCTCAGGAGCTCCAGGGCGCGGGCGTAGTGGCTGGCGGCCTCGCGGTGCGCGAAGCGCGCGGCGCTCCTGGCGCCGGCGCGCCACCAATGCTCCACCGCCGCCTCGACGAGGCCCGCTTCGGTGTAATGCTGCGCCAGCAACTCCGGCTGGCTGTCGGCGATGCCCGGCTCCAGGACGACCAGCTGTTCCGCGATGCGTCGATGCATCTTCTCCCGCCGGCTCTTCAGCAGCGACTGGTAGGCGGTGTCGCGCACCAGCGCGTGCTTGAAGCTGTACTCCGCCTCCGGCGGGGCGCCGTGGGCGAAGATGAGTTCCGCCTCCTGCAATTGCATCAGCGCCTCGGCCAGCCGGTCTTCGGGCATGGTCGCGACGGCCGCGAGCACGCGGTAGGAGAAGTCCCGGCCGATGCAGGCCGCGGTCTGCGCCACCTGCTTCACCGGCTGGAGACGGTCGAGCCGCGACATCAGGGAGTCGTACAGCGACGACGGGATCGCCAGGGGCGGCAACGGTCCCTTGAGTCTGAACGTATCCTCCTCCTCGTCGAGCAGCCCCGATTCCAGAACGGCCCGCGTCACCTCCTCGACGAACAAGGGCACGCCGTCCGTCCGCGCCAGGATCGCGTCGACGATCTCGGCGGGAAGGGCCTTGCCGCCGGCCACGTTGTCGATGATCGTCCCGATGGCGTTCCGGTCCAGCCGGGTGAGCGTCAGCCGGACGACCTCCGCATGGCGGCACAGCCCAACCTCGAACGGTGGCCGCGCGGTCAGCAGCATCAGCACGGGACAGTACGGCGTCCGCTCCAACGCGCGTTCAAGCAGTTCCAGCGTCGACGGGTCGATCCAATGGGCATCCTCGACCACGACAAGCACCGGGCCGCCCCCGGCCAGCCCGATCAGCTGGTCCACCAGGGCGTGGAGGGTCCGTGTGCGCCGCTCCTGGGGGGACAGGTCCCGTTGCGGATCCTCCTCGGGCGGTTCCAGGCCGAGCAGCGCGCCGATCAGGGACAGCGCCTCCCCCTCATCCGGAAACGCGCGCCGAAGCAGCGTGCGGAGCTTCGCGCGCTTGCTGTCCTCCGCTTCGCCCGCGGTGAACCCCGCCGCGAAGGAAAGCTGCTGTATGGCCGGCCAGAGCGGGCTGTCCTGATGGTAGGGGGAGCACTGGTAGCGGATGGTGACGCAGCCGTCCTGTTCGGCGATGTCGCGCAGCGCGCGGGTCAGGCGCGATTTGCCGATGCCGGGCTCGCCGATCAGCACGAGGCATTGCCCCTCTCCGCCGCGGGCCTTCTCCCACTGCTTCCGCAGCGCCGCCAGTTCGCGGTCGCGCCCGATCATCGGCAGCGACGTTTTGGACTGGTGGGCGTCGAAGCGGCTGACGGATTCGCGCAGGCCGCGCACCCGATGGACCGCCACCGGCGCGGCGATCCCCTTCAGGCTCAGGAGGCCGGCGGGCGCCAGGTCGACGTCGGTGCCGAGCAGACGGCGCGTGGCCTCGCTCACCAGCACGCTTCCCGGTTCGGCGGCCGCCTGCAGGCGAGCCGCCAGATTGGGCGTTTCGCCGACCACCGCGCGTTCCTGCGCCTCGCCGCTGCCGACGAGATCGCCGACCACCACCAGCCCGGTGGCGATGCCGATGCGGGCGGCCAGCGTCGTGCCCTGCGGGGATCGCAACGCACCCACCGCCGCGACGACCGCCAGCCCGGCGCGAACCGCCCGCTCGGCCTCGTCCTCGTGCGCCACGGGCCAGCCGAAGTAGCAGAGGATGCCGTCTCCCATGAATTTCGCGACGTGCCCGCCGAAGCGCGTGATCGCGCCGGTCGCCGCGACCTGGTAGGCGCGGATCACGTCGCCCATCTCCTCGGGATCGATGGCCGCGGCCAGGGCCGTGGATCCGACCAGGTCGCAGAACATGACGGTGAGCTGGCGCCGCTCCGCACCGATGGCGTTTGCCACGGGGGAGCCGCCGCGTCCCGAAGCCGCGGGTTCGGGAACGCCTAACGCGGCGATGGCCGCCAGAATCTTCCGGCGATGGCCGACGGCAAGGACGCCGAGGTCCTTCAGATCCTCGCTCGTGAGTTTCGGCAGCACATCCCCGTCGATCTCGTTCTCGCGGAACGCGGGCTCATACTGGTCGAGCCCGAGGCTCCGCAGCCACGCCGCGATGTCCATCGCCCCACCTCAGGCCATTCGTCGCATGGTGAAAGGACCATCCGGGTCGCGCCCGGCGGCCCCATCGACCTTTAGGCTTGTCGGCGGCGGATCGGGTTAGGGTCTGATTGCGAACGTGCGGGCAGTCATGACGCCTCCTTCGGCAGCCGAGTGCGTGCGTTTGCGGCGCGGCCGCCGCTCTTTCAAACAGCCTTCCGGAGGGGATGTTGCACGGCACAACGGAATGGGCGGCGCCCTTCCACCATCGGATGTCTACGGAAGGCAGGGAAAGGGCTGGAAGGCGGCCCCCGGGGCCAGCGTTCCGAACCGATGCACGCGCGCCATGTTGTCATGACCAAGGGCTCCGCCGGTTCCGGTCCGGGGCCATGCCACATGGGGGAGGTGAAGGATGCGCCCGCTTGAAGGAGTGCGCGTGCTTGATTTCAGCACATTGGTGCCGGGTCCGCTGGCGACTTTGCTGCTGGTCGACGCCGGCGCTGACGTGATCAAGGTCGAGCGCCCCGGCCGTGGTGACGAGATGCGCGGCTACGAGCCGAAGGCCGGCCCGGACGGCATCGGCTTCGCTCTCCTCAACCGCGGCAAGCGCAGCATCACCCTGGATCTGAAGGCGCCCGACGCCGTGGACCGCCTCATGCCCCTGCTGCGCACCGCCGACGTGCTGGTCGAGCAGTATCGGCCGGGGGTCATGGACCGGTTCGGGCTGGGTTACCAGGCGCTGTCCGCCATCAACCCGGGCCTGATCTACTGCTCGATCACCGGCTACGGGCAAACGGGACCCAAGGCGGCCGCCGCGGGGCACGACCTCAATTTCGTCGCTGATTCCGGTATGCTGTCGCTCGCCGCCGGCGCCGATGGGGCGCCGGTGCTGCCGGCCGTGCAGGTCGGGGACATCGGCGGCGGTGCCTATCCGGCGGTGGTCAACATTCTCCTCGCCCTTCTCCAGCGCAACCGCACCGGAAGGGGCTGCCACCTCGACATCGCGATGGCCGAGAACCTGTTCGCCTTCCAGTATTGGGCCTTGGGCATCGCGGTCGCCGGCGGGCAGGGGCCTCGCCCCGGCGGCGAACTGCTGACGGGCGGGTCGCCGCGTTACCAGCTCTACCGGACGGCCGATGGGCGCTTCGTCGCCGCGGCCCCGCTGGAAGACAAGTTCTGGGAAAACTTCTGCACCATCATCGGCCTGCCGGACGATCTTCGGGACGATGCGAGAGACCCGGCCGCCACGATCCAGGCGGTGGCCGCGGCCATGGCAAGCCGCGACGCCGACCATTGGCGCGCCGCCTTCGCCGGGAAGGACGTGTGCTGTTCCATCGTCAGCACCATGCAGGAAGCCATGGCGGACGACCACGTCGCGGCGCGCGACCTCTTCGCGCGCGGCCTCGTCGTGGACGGGCGAACCGTGCCGGCGGTTCCCACGCCCATAGCGGCCGGCCTGCGGGGGGACAAGGCCGATGTCGGGTACCCGGCGTTGGGCGAAGCAAACGGCCTTCTTGACCAGACAAACCCGGAGGCGAGAGGATGACCACGGGGCGGCCGTGATGGCCATCGCTGTGTCAACGGACGGGAACGATTGTGACGACGACCTTGGCCAACGACACGGCGCTCAGCGCCATCACGGAGGTGTTCCAGAGTTCCATCGAGCCGCTGTCGTACGACCAGTACCTCGTTCCGATCGTGGCGGACCCGATCGTGGCTGACCCGCTTCCGGCCGATCACGTCACCCCCTATCACTTCACCGTCGGGCGGGACGGCGGCGGCCGGTTCGTCCGCTTCACCGCGGATGGCGATGGCTTCTGCCAAGGGCTCGACACGGCGTGGCGCACGGAGGACGGACGCTGGTTCGGCCGCTGGCGCCAGCCGACCGCGCCGCATGGCACCTTCGCCACGACGGTCGGGCCGCTCACGCCGCTCGACGTTCAGCGGATCGAGGCCGAGATCCGGTTGTTGTGCAGCCGGGAAACCGAAGGGGCGTCGTCGCGGCATCCCGGTGTCTGAAGTCCATCCGCCGGAGCTGGAAAGAGAAGGGCGAGGAACCCTCGCCCAACCAGCCTGTTGATAGGCCAACAGTCAACCACGGAGAGAGATCAGATCATGAAGCGTCTGCGTCTGATCGCGACCGCGCTTATCGTCGTTACGACGTTGGCCGCTTGCAACACTGGTACGGTCCTCGGCGGTGCCGGCGGAGCGGCCGGCGGTTATGCGCTCGGTGGGAAACGGGGCGCCGTGATTGGCGGCCTCGGCGGTGCGGCGGTCGGCACCGCGCTCGACCACTGATCGGGACCCATGCGACCCGCGGAAGGGCAACAACCTTCCGCGGTTTTTTCTTCTGGCATATTTTCCATAACAAACCTTATGGGAATTATAGCCGATTCCGAGGTAGACCCGCCCCCAACGTACAAGCGTTGCAAACGTGCAATGGCTTACCGGCTTCGGGGGTCGGGACCGCGCCTTGCCCTGCCCTGTCACCGCGCCATCGTCAACGCCCCGCTCACGGTTGGCTGTCGCGGACGGCGGCGTACTCCTTCAGCTGCGACGTCAGGCGGGCGATCGGCGCGTCCCAGGCGCCGGGTTCGTCCTGGTGGAACAGGCGCATGGTCGGGTACCAGGGGCTGTCCTCCCGGTGGCCCAGCCAGCGCCAGCAGGCGTCGAACCGCGACAGCACCCAGACCGGCTTCCCCAGGCCCCCCGCCAGATGGCAGACCGAGGTGTCCACGGTGACGACGAGGTCGAGCTGTTCGATGAACGCCGCGGTGTCGGCGAAATCGCGGATGTCGCCGGTCCAGTCGGTCAGCGCCATGCCGGGCGGCGGTGCCCCGGCCTGCGCGCCCGCCTCCCCGATCTGGAGGCTGTAGAAGGCGACGCCGGGAATGGCGGCCAAGGGGGCCAGGGCCGACAGGGTCAGGCTGCGCCGCCGGTCGACGGAGTTGGCCTTGACGTCGTCCTTGCGCGGTTCCCCCGCCCACACCAGCCCGACCTTCAGCCGCCGTTCGCCGGCCAGCCGGTCCCGCCACGCGCGGCCGTCCCCCTCCTCCGCGCGCAGGTAAGGAATGTTGGCCGGAATGGTCTCCAAGCGGGTGCCGACCAGACGGGGGACGCTCAGCATCGGCGCGCAGACGTCGCAGGCCGGCGGCTCCTCGCCGAAGCCGTAGACGGCGGTCACCCCGGGCGTGTTGCGAAGCAGGCGCTTCAGCAGCGGCTGGACGAGCAGCACGACGCGCCCACCCTGCGCGGCGAGCAGCTCGGCGTAGCGCACGAAATGCAGCGTGTCGCCGTGCCCCTGCTCCGCCACCAGCAGGATGCTGCGCCCGTTCAGGGGGCTGCCGTCCCAGGCCGGGGCGTGCCGGGGAAAGGCTGAGCCCCACATCGCCCAGCGGGCCTCGTACAGCGCCCAGCCGCGGGCGAAGTCCCCCTTCTGCAGCAGCGCCAGCGACAGGTTGAAGCGGGCAACGGGACTCGCGGCGTCCAGGCGCAGGGCCCGCTTGTTCCATCGGACGCTGCCCTGGGCACCGCCGAGGCTGTGGAAGGCCAGCGCCGCGTTGACCAGGGTGCCGGCATGGCCGGGCGCGAGGGCGAGCGCGCGCTTGACGAAGCCGGCGGCGCGCTCGAAATCGCCCTTCATCATCCAGGTCAGGGACTCCTGGGCGTCGGCCTCCGGCGCCATCGGGTCAAGGCGACGGAGCCGCCGCGTCGCCCTCAGCGATCCCTCGGTGTCCCCGGCGTGCATCAGGCCGAACGCGAGGTTCCCCTGGACGCTGGTCGCGTCGGGTGCCAAGGCCGCGGCCCGGCGCAGCGCGGCCAGGGCGAGGCCGGTGTCCTTGACCTCGCACAGGGCGACGCCGTAGGCGGCCAGCGTGGCGGCATCATCGGGGGCGGACAGCGCGGCGCGGCGCAGCAGCCGCGCCACCACATCCGGCTGGTTGCGCTCCTGCACCAACGCCCCGAGATTGCGCCAGCCGGCGGAATAGGCGGGGTCGGCCACCAGGGACCGCGCGACGAGGCGCCGCGCGTCGCGGCCCGAGCCGCCCTCCTTCAGCATCAGGCCGAAGGCGGCCAGGGCCTTGGGATAGTCCGGGCGCAACCGCAACGCGCGCGTGTAGGCGATAGCCGCCTGCCGCTTCCGCCCGGCCACGCGCAACGCCTCGGCCAGATTGTGCATCGCCTGCGCCCGATGGGGAGCCAACAGCATGACGCGGGCGAAGCAGCGCGCCGCCATGCGGCAGCGCCCGTCGCTCAGCGCGAGGCCGCCGAGGCGCAGCCAGGCGTCCTCGTTGCCGGCGTCGGCGGCCAGAACGGCGCGGAGCAGCCGTTCCGCCTCCGATGCCCGACCGTCGCGGCCATCGGGACCGAGACCTGTCCCGCCGTGCTGTGCCATCCGCAAAGCGTCATCCTCTTCCGTGGAAGTGGTTCCAAGATATGCCCGCGCCGATCCGCCGGCAACGTTAGGTCGCACCACGCCAACCTCACCCACGGAAATTTCCAGAAACGAGATAAATCACCTCAGTAATACTACCAATTAATCATCATTACAGCCCGACTTGGCCACCACCAGCACGCAATACTGTCAATCAACACAAGACAAAATCCGCTGTTGCAAATTGTCGAAAATGATCGCTGTCCAATTTTCCCCATTCGGACTACCACAGATTATATGACGAAATGGGTCGGCTGGTGTGTCGAATTTGGTTATGGACGAGAATGATTCGGACAGTTTTCGACGTGCTGAGCGGCAAGGGCGCGGTTTTGCGGACCATTCGGCGAACTCGCATCTACAAATACAGCCCATGATCGATGGCAGCCCGCGGCTGCTGGACTGGTTTGCCGGCGAAGGCGGCGCGGTCGCCTTCACGACCTACCAGTCCGGGCGCCTGTTCCTTCTGGGGCTGGGGGCCGGCAACCGCCTGCGCGCCCAGGTGCGGCAAATCCCCCGCTGCCAAGGGTTGTGGAGCGACGGCCAGACGCTGTGGGTCGGCGGAGAGGCGCATCTGTGGCGCTTCGACAACGCCCTGCCCGCGGGAACCTGCGCGCCCAACGGATCCGACCGCGTCTATGAACCGCGCCAATGCTTCGCCACCGGCGACGTGGACATCCACGACATCGCCGTCGACGGCGACGGCCGGCCGCTGTTCGTCAACACGGCCCACAGCTGCCTCGCCCTGCCCCGCCCCGACGGCGGCTTCGACCCGGTCTGGCGCCCTCCCTTCATCTCGGAGCTGAAGGCGGAGGACCGCTGCCACCTGAACGGCCTCGCCATGGGAACCGACGGGCGCCCGGCCTACGTCACGGCCTTCGGCCGCGCCGACGTGATGGAAGGCTGGCGCGAACACCGGCTGTCCGGCGGGCTGGTGATCGACGTGGCGTCCGGCGAGACGGTCTGCGCCGGGCTGTCGATGCCCCATTCGCCGCGCCTGCACGACGGGCGGCTGTGGCTGCTGAATTCCGGAACGGGCGAGCTGGGGACGGTCGACCGCGGCAGCGGCCGGTTCGAGCCGGTCTGCTTCTGTCCGGGCTACGCGCGCGGCTTGGCCTTCCTCGGCAAATGGGCGGTGATCGGGTTGTCGCGGCCACGCCGGGGCAACAGCACCTTCGCCGGCCTGCCGCTCGACGACCGTCTGGCGGCCAAGGGCGTCGGCCCGCGCTGCGGCTTCGTCGTGGTGGACACCACCACCGGCACGCTGGCCCACGCGCTGACCATCCATCACACCATCGACGAACTCTACGACGTGGCCGTGCTTCCCGGCGTCCGCCGGCCTGAAGCGCTGAAGCCGATTGCCGGGGCCGCCAAGCCCGAACCGACCACCAACGACGACGCCCTCAAGAACGCCGATCGAGCGGGAGCCGACCAATCATGACCGATCCGAACTACACCCTTGCGGGAACCAACCCCTTCGGCTTGGGCGGCGTTCCGAACTACGCGGCCCCGGTTCTCGTGGACATCGACGGCGACGGCGACCTCGACGCCCTGATCGGCATCGGTGTCGGCAACACGATCCTGTACCGGAACGTGGGGACCACGACGTCGCCCAGCTTCTCGATGATCGGCACCAATTCCTTCGGCCTCGGCGACGTCGGATGGAACGCATCGCCGGCGGTCGTGGACATCGACGGCGACGGCGATCTCGATCTGGTGATCGGCAACAGCCACGGCAGCCCGCGCTTCTACCGCAACGACGGGACCGCGACCTCGCCGAGCTTCACGGAGGTCAGCAGCTACCCATTCGGCTTCGCCAATGCCGGGACCTATGTCGCGCCGACCTTCGTGGACATCGACGGCGACGGCGACTTCGACGTGGCATCCGGCAACTCGGCCGGCGACATCCTCATCTACCGCAACGTCGGCACGACGACGGCGCCGAGCTTCACGCTGGTCGGCACCAACCCCTACGGCCTCGGCAACGTCGGCAGCAACTCGAATCCGACCTTCGTGGACATCGACGGCGATGGTGACCGCGATGCGCTGATCGGGAACAGGGATGGCAACACGCTCTTCTACCGCAACGTGGGGAGCGCAACCTCGCCCAGCTTCACGCTGGCCGGCACCAACCCCTTCGGGCTGGGCTCCGCCTCGGCTTTCGCGGTGCCGCGTTTTGCGGACATCGACGGTGATGGCAAGCTCGAGGCGCTGATCGGCGGCAAGGACGGCAGGACGCTCGTTTACAGCAACGCGCTGCCAACGCCGACGGTGCCCACGGGGCTGGCGCTGACGGACGGTTCCAACAGCGGTTCGACGGCTGACACGCTGACCAACGTGGCGACGCCGACGATCACCGGTACGGCGGCGGCCCTGGCGACGGTGGTGCTGTACGACGGCGCGACGGCGGTCGGCACGGCCACGGCCGACGGCTCGGGCAAGTGGACGATCACCGCGGCGTCGCTCAGCGACGGCTCGCACGCGCTGACCGCCAAGGCGAGCGACGCCAACGGCACCTCGACCGCGTCGACGGCGCTGATGGTTTCCATCGACAAGGCCGCGCCGACGCTGGTGTCGGCGGTGCTGAACGGCACGCTGCTGACCCTCACCTATTCCGAAACGCTGGACGGGGCGGCGCCGGCGGCCTCGGCCTTCGCGGTGACGGTGGACGGCGCGGCACGGACCGTCGGCACGGTCGCCGTCGGCGGCAAGACCGTGACGCTGGCTCTCGATGGCGGGGCATCCAGCATCTACAACACCGTACTGGTCGGCTACACGCCGCCGGGATCGGGCGCGCGGACGGCCGACGTGGCGGGCAACGCCGCGGGGGCGCTGAATGGTCAGCGGGCCAAGGTGGCGGGCGATCCGAACTTCGTCCTGGAGGCGACCAACCCCTTTGGGCTGGGCAACGCCGGGGGGTTCGAGGCGCCGACCTTCGTCGACATCGACGGCGACGGCGACCTCGACATGATCGCCGGCAACAGCGGCGGCAGCTCGGTCTTCTACCGCAACGTCGGCACGGCGACGGCGCCCAGCTTCACGTTGGCCGGCACCAACCCCTTCGGCCTCGGAAACGCCGGCGGCTACACCAAGCCGACCTTCGAGGACATCGACGGCGACGGCGATCTCGACGCGCTGATCGGCAACAGCGCCGGCAACACGGTCTTCTACCGCAACGTCGGCACGGCGACGCAGCCCAGCTTCACGCTGGCCGGCACCAACCCCTTCGGCCTCGGCAACGCTGGGAGCTTCGTGTCGCCGGCCTTCGCCGACCTTGATGGCGACGGCGATCTCGACGCGCTGATCGGCAACCTCGTCGGCAACACGGTGTTCTACCGCAACGTCGGCACGGCGACGGCGCCCAGCTTCACGGCGGGCGGCACCAACGTCTTCGGCCTTACCCTTCCCATGACCTACGCGGCGCCGACCTTCGTCGACATCGACGGTGACGGCGACCTCGACGTGGTGATCGGCGGGAAATTCAACAGCTTCGCCGTCTACCGGAACGTGGGAACGACCGCGGCGCCGAGCTTCACGCTGGTCGGCACCAACCCCTTCGGCTTGACCGGGGCGCCGACGTTCGTGGCCCCCTCCCTGGTGGACATCGACGGGGACGGCGACCTCGACCTGCTGGCCGGCTTCCAGGCCGGCAACACGGTCCTGTACCGCAATGCCCCGCCGAACACGGCGCCGGTGCTGGACGCCGGCAAGGCGCCGGCGCTGGCGTCGGAGCCGGCGACGAACACGAACAACCCCATCGGCGCCGTGGGCACGCTGGTCTCCGATCTGGTGGGCCTGGGCAGCGGCATCGCCAACGTGACCGACCCCGACGGGGGCGCTGTGACCGGCATCGCCATCACCGGCACCGACAGCAGCCACGGCATCCTGTGGTACACCACCAACGGCGGCACCACCTGGGGCACCGTGAACGGCGGCACGACCGTGACCGGCATGACGTCGCTGCTGCTGAAGGCGGACGCCAACACCCGCCTCTACTTCCAGGTGACGGACAGCGCCTTCGCCGGCACCATCGCGTCGGCCTTCACCTTCCGCGCCTGGGACCAGACCAGCGGCACCGCCGGCAGCAAGGTGAACACCACCAACGGCGGCACCACCGCCTTCTCCGCGGCCACCGACACGGCCAGCATCACCGTCACCCCGGTCGGCCCGAGGGTCACCGACGCGCGGATCAGCATCAGCGGCGGCACCGGCATCGGCGGCGCCTACAAGATCGGCGACACGGTCACCGCGACCTGGGACAACAGCTACGACGGCGACAACAACACCGACCCGATCAGCGGCGTCACCATCGACTTCAGCCAGTTCGGCGGCGGCACCGCCGTGACGGCGAGCAGCGACGCCAACGGCGTCTGGACGGCCAAACACGTGGTCGCCGCCGGCGGCATCGACGCGACCAACCGCAACGTCTCGGTCAGCGCCACCAGCGGCAGCACGACCACGACGGCCGACAGCAGCAACGCCACGGTGGACACCATCGCGCCCCGGCTGACGCTGGGCAACATGGCGGGCCAGGGCACCGCGACCGGGACGGGCAGCACGCTGCGCATCGGCGACACGGTGACCGCGGTGTGGGACAACAGCCTCAGCGGCGACAACAACAGCGACACGATCAGCGGCGTGACCGCCGACTTCAGCCAGTTCGGCGGCGGCACCGCGGTGGCGATGACCAACGCCGGCGGCGTGTGGCGCCAGACCTACGTCATCACGGCGGGCAGCATCGATGCGGCCAACCGCAACGTCGCGATCACCGTCACCGACAACGCCGGCAACAGCGCCACCCTCACCGACACCGCCAACCACAAGGTGGACAATGTCGCGCCGACGGTGACCGACGCGAACGTGTCGATCAGCGGCGCCACCGGCACGGGTGGGGCCTACAAGATCGGCGATACCGTCACCGCGACCTGGAACAACACCGGGTCCGGCGACAACAACGCCGACAGCATCGCCTCGGTGACGGTGAACTTCAGCCAGTTCGGTGGCGGCACCGCGGTGACGGCGACCAACAACTCCGGCACCTGGACCGCCACCTACGTCATCACGGCGGGCAGCATCGACGCGACCAACCGCAACGTCTCGATCAAGGCGACCGACAACGCGGGCAACAGCACGACCACCGCCGACAGCACCAACGCCACGGTGGACAACGTGGCGCCCCTGCTGACGCTGGGCAACGTGGCGGGCCAGGGCACGGCGACCGGGACCGGCAACACGCTGCGCATCGGTGACACGGTGACCGCGGTGTGGGACAACTCAGCCAGCGGCGACAACAACCCCGACACGATCAGCGGCGTGACCGCCGACTTCAGCCAGTTCGGCGGCGGCACCGCGGTGGCGATGACCAACTCCGGCGGCGTGTGGCGCCAGACCTACGTCATCACGGCGGGCAGCATCGACGCGGCCAACCGCAACGTCGCGATCACCGTCACCGACGACGCCGGCAACAGCGCCACCATCACCGACACCGCCAACCACAAGGTGGACAACGTCGCGCCCACCGTCACGGCCGGGGCGATCGGCATCAGCGGCGGCACGGGCCCGGGCGGGGTCTACAAGACCGGCGACACGGTCACCGCCACCTGGGACAACAGCGTGGGCGGCGACAACAACACCGACAGCATCGGCGGCGTGACGGTCGACTTCAGCCAGTTCGGCGGCGGCACCGCGGTCGCGGCCACCAGCAACGGCAGCGGCGTCTGGACGGCCAAATACGTCGTGGCGGCCGGCGGCATCGACGCGGCCAACCGCAACGTGTCGGTCAAGGCGACCGACAACGCCGGCAACGCCACCACCACCGCCGGAACCGGCAACGCCGCGGTGGACAACGTCGCCCCCACCCTCACCGACGCCAGCATCGCCGCCAGCGGTGGTGCCGGAGGCGCGGTCAAGGCGGGCGACACGGTCACGGTTACCTGGAACAGCGGTGTGGGCGGCGACAACAACAGCGACGCCATCAGCGCCGTCACCGTCGACTTCAGCCAGTTCGGCGGCGGCACGGCGGTGGCGGCGACCAACGCCGGCGGAGTCTGGACCGCCACCTACACCATCGCCGCCGGCACCGCGCTCGGCAGCAACAGGAACGTCTCGGTGACCGCCACCGACGACGCCGGCAACAGCCGGACCACCGCCGACACCTCCAACCTGACCATCGCCAACACAGCACCGGTGCTGGACGCCGGCAAGTCGCCGACGCTCGCGCCGGGGCTGTCGACCAGCACCGGCGTCCCCGGCGGCGCCGTGGGCACGCTGGTGTCCGACCTCGTGGGCCTGGGGGGCGGCATCGGCAACGTCACGGACATCGACGGCGGCGCCGTGACCGGCATCGCCATCACCGCCACCGACACCGCGCACGGCACCTGGTGGTACAGCACCGACGGCGGCGCCAACTGGGCCGCCGTGGGCGCCGTCAGCGACGGCAGCGCCCTGCTGCTGAAGGCCGACGCCAACACGCGGCTCTACCTCCAGTTGCCCGACAGCACCTTCACCGGCACCATCGCGTCGGCGCTCACCTTCCGCGCCTGGGACCAGACCAGCGGCACCGCCGGCAACAAGGTGAACACCGCCACCAACGGCGGCACCACCGCCTTCTCCGCGGCCACCGACACGGCCAGCATCAGCATCACGCCGGGCGCCCCGGTGGGCGTGCCCACCCTCGCCGCCGCGTCGGACAGCGGAGTCTCCGCGTCCGACCGGCTGACCAACGCCACCGCCATCACGCTGACTGGCAGCGGTGTCGCGGCCAACAGCACGGTGCGGCTCTACACCGGCACCACGCTGGTGGCCACCGCCGCGGCCGACGGCACCGGCACCTACCAGTTCACCGACGCCGACGTGTCGGGGCTGACCGGGGCGACCAGCTTCACCGTGCGCCAAGTGGCGGCGGGGATCGAAAGCGCGGACTCCGCGCCGGTGACCATCACCTTCGACCGCGACCGGCCGACGCTGTCCATCACCACCCTCTCCGGCGACGACCGGCTGAACGGGACGGAGGCGGGGAGCGCGCTGCTGATCACCGGAACCTCGACCGCGGAGGTCGGGCAGACGGTCACCGTCGGGCTGAACGGCCAGACCTACACCGGCACCGTCGTGACCGGCGGCGGCTGGTCGGTGACGGTGGACGCCGCGGCGCTGGGCGGTCTCGGCAACCAGCCCTACACCGTCACGGCCGACCTGGCCGACGCGGCGGGCAACGCCGCGACCCAGGCGACGCGCACGCTGACCGTCGACAAGGTCACGCCGGAGGTGGCGATCACCTCGGCGGCGCTGAGCAACCGCGCGGCCCCCGTCCTGGCCGGCACGGCGAAGGCGAACAGCGCGGTGACCGTGATCGTCGCCGGCGCCACCTACGCCACCGGCGCCGACGGCAACGGCGGCTGGTCGGTCGATCTCGCCACGGCGACGCCGACGGCGGGATCCTTGGGCCTGAACCGCAACGGCGCCAACGCCGTCTCGGTCACGGCGCGCGACGCGGCCGGCAACAGCTCCGCGCCGGCCACGCAGACGCTGGTCCTCGACACCACCGCGCCCACGGCCACGGTGCGCTTCGAGGACGACAGCATCGACGCGCTGGAGCAGCGCAACGGCTCCTTCGTCATCACCGACGGGGAGGCCGGGGTCACCTACGCCTGGACCCTTACGTCCTCCGGCGGCGGCCAGGTGACCGGGAGCGGCCAGCTCGGCGCCGGCACCACCCGCGTCGGCGGCCTGGACCTGTCCGGGCTGGGCGACGGCACCCTCACCGTCACGCTCAGCCTGACCGACCCCGCGGGCAACAGCGCGGCACCGCTCAGCGCGACGACGCGCAAGCTGACCGCGACGGTCGACAAGCCGGCGCCGATCGCGCCGCTGGCCGCACAGACCGTCGACGGCGCCACGGTCAACGGCGCGGTCACCGTCGGCGCGGACGGCGGGCGCACCACCACGGTCAGCATCGCCGCCCCCGCCGCCGGCCGGCAGGAGGACGCCAGTACGCCCAACGCCGACCTTGCCGACGTGCCGGTGGTGCGCGAGCAGGTGGTCGACGCGCAGACCGGGACGGTCTCCACCGTCACCACGCTGACGGTCAGCGTCTCCACCGGCGTCGCGGCCACCGCCGCGGGCAGCGCGGAGCGGCACACCGCCGCCGATTCCGCGGCCGGCCTGATCGGCGCCATCGAGGCGCGCACCGGCGCTGGCTCCGCCTCCCGCACGGGGCTGACCAGCGGCGGCACCGGCTTCCTGGCGGCGCTGTCGGGCCAAGCCCAGCTGCTGGTCCGCGCCATCGACTTCAGCACGCCCAACGGCGCGGCCGGTCCGGCCGTGCAGACGCGGGTCACCGGCGCGGGGCTCGGCGGCACCGGACAGGCCAGCGCGACGCCGACCGCGGTGGTGCTGAACACCAGCGGCGTGGCCGCGCCAATGACCATCCAGCTGGACGACGTCCAGTTCGCGGCGGTGATCGGCGACGCCACGCTGGTCGGCGGCGAGGGCGAGCAGGTGGTCTATGGCGACGCCGGCCGGCAGTGGCTGTACCTGGGGGCCGGCGACGACGCGCTGCACGGCGGGGCTGGCGACGACACCGTGGCGAGCGCCGGGGGCAACGACACGCTGTTCGGCGACGACGGCAACGACGTGGTCATGGGCGGTGAGGGCGACGACTGGGCGCTGGGCGGCGCCGGCGACGACCTGATCGGCGGCGGCACCGGCAACGACCGCGGCTTCGGCGGGACGGGCAACGACATCCTGTTCGGCGAGGCCGGCGACGACACGCTGACCGGCGAAGCCGGCAACGACACGGTGGTCGGCGGGGCCGGCAACGACCTGCTGTTCGGCGAGGAGGGGGCCGACTTCCTGGTCGGGGAGGCCGGCAACGACACGCTGAACGCCGGGGCGGGGAACGACACCGCGCTGGGCGGCGACGGCAGCGACCTGATCGGGCTGGGCGACGGGTACGATCTGGCGTCCGGCGAGGCGGGCAACGACACGGTGCTGGGCGAGGCCGGCAACGACACGCTGTTCGGCGGGTTGGGCGACGACCTGCTGAGCGGCGGGGCGGGCGACGACCTGCTGTTCGCCGACGGCGGGGCCGACACGCTGTGGGGCGGCGCGGGCCGCGACGTCTTCGCGCTTGGCCGGTCGTCGGGCGGAACGGTGGTGGCCGACTTCCGGGCGGGCGAGGACCGTCTGGCCTTCACCGACCCGGGCATCGACCTCGGCGCGGTGATCCGCTCCGCCCGGGTGGAGGGCGGCAACACGACCCTCGACATCGGGAACGGCGGCCGCATCACCATCGTCGGCCAGACCGGGGTGGTGGCCGGCTGGTTCGGCTGATGCCGGCCAGGGGCGTTTCGGGGGAGCCCAACCGGCTCCCCTCCCGCTCACTGTCGCATGCGCACATGTCGCACGGACGGCAAGCCGCCGATAGGGTGAAGAAATGCCTCTCAAAGTTTTGGGGGGCTTTTTTCTGCGGCATCAGCCACTGACAGCCTGCGTGAAAGCCGTGTCCGCCGCAGGCCATGTGAAGCGACGGTCCTGCGGCCTTGCCGCGACGGCGGTTGGAAACCGCGCACCGATGGCGCAATTCGGTGTGGGAGGAGCGATCTTTTCGCACCCGGCCCCGTCCTTCCGGCGCCTTTACGGGCAAGCGGGACCGTAACATAGTTTCCCAGGACAGCCTTACGCGGACATGTTCGTTCGACCGACGGCGCTACGAAAAGCTCCTCCTTCGAAAGTGGGTGACCATGGATGCGACACACGGTCCGGTCCCGCGCCGGAGGATGCTTCAGATGGGCGGCAGTCTGGCGCTGCTGTGCCTCCCGCTTCCGGTCCTCGGACAGGCGCCGCCCGCCTCCGCACCGAACGAGGCCTCCGACGGGTGGCCGCATCCGGTGACCGCGGACGGCGGCAGCGCCACGGTCTACCAGCCGCAGGTCATCTCCTGGCCCGGCCAGACCACGCTGAACGCCCGCGCCGCGGTGGCCATCACGCGGCCGGGCGGCGGGAACCCGGTGCTCGGCACCCTTGAATTCACCGCGCAGACCAGCACGGACCTCGCGACGCGGACGGTGACCCTGACGGAGCCGCGCCTGGTCGCGTCCCACTTCCCCTCGCTCGACACCGCGCAGGCCGCGCAGCTGGACGCCCACATCCGCGCGGTGCTGCCGGAGGTCGCGCGCCACAGCGTGCCGCTCGACACCATCCTGCTGAGCCTGAGGGACCAGTCCAAGGCGCCCGACGACGCCCCGGCGGTGAACAACGACCCGCCGGCTATTTTCTACAGCGCCCGCCCGGCCAGCCTGGTCGTGTTCGACGGGGAGCCGGTGCTGGCACCCATTCCCAACTCCCCCCTCTCGCTCGCGGTCAACACCAACTGGGATGTGTTCTTCGACCCCGCCGGCGCGGGCGCCTGGCACCTGCTGAACAACGGCAGCTGGTTCACCGCCCCCAAAGCCACCGGCCCCTGGCATCCGACGGAGTCCCTGCCGCAGGCGCTGCGCTCCCTGCCGGACGAGCCGAACCTGGCGGAGGCGCGCAAAGCCATCCCCGGCCGGCCCCTCCCCCCGGACGCCGCCCCGACCATCGTCGTCAGTTTGAGGCCCGCGGAGATCATCGTCACCGACGGCCTGCCTGCCTACACCGCCATTCCCGGAACGCGCATCCAGGTCGTCACCAACAGCAACAGCTCCCTGTTCCGCCACGCGGACAGCGGGCGCTTCTACTACCTCGTCTCGGGCCGCTGGTTCAGCGCCGCGTCGCTCGACGGCCCGTGGAGCTTCGCCACGCCGGACCTGCCGCCCGATTTCGCCCGTATTCCGCCCGACGGCCCGGCCGGGCATGTGCTGTCTTCCGTACCCGGCACCGCGCAGGCGCAGGAGGCGGTGCTGCAAGCGCAGATTCCGCAGCAGGCGACGCTGCGCCGCGACGCGGCGACGCTTCAGGTCACCTACGTCGGCAAGCCGGAGTTCAAGCCGATCCCGGGGACCAGCATCACCTACGCGGTCAACACCAGCTTCGAGGTGCTGGACGTCGGCGGCACATACTACTGCTGCCACCAGGGCACTTGGTTCGTGGCGCCAGCGCCGACCGGCCCCTGGGCGCTGGCCGACAGCGTGCCATCGGAGATCCACCGCATCCCGCCGAGCCACCCGCTGCACAACGTCACCTACGTGAACGTCTACGCCGCGACGCCGGAGGCGGTGACCTTCGGCTTCACCGCCGGCTATCTCAGCGCGCAGGTCAGCTCCGGCGTGCTGGTCTACGGCACCGGCTACTGGTACCCGCCGGTCGTGCTGCCCGGGCCGGTGCCGGTCTACCTGCCCTACCCCTACACCTACGCCGGCAACGTCACCTACAACGCCGCGACCGGCGCCTGGGCGCGCGGGGGCGCGGTGTACGGCCCCTATGGAGGCCCCTATGGAGGCCCCTATGGAGGCCCCTATGGAGGCATTGCGCAGGGGGGCACCGCCTACAACCCCGCGACGGGGGCCTGGGCGCAGGGCGGCGCCATCTACGGCCCCTACGGCGGCGCCGGGGCCTGGTCGGCCTACAACCCGCAGACGGGCGCCTACGCGCACGGCAGCGGCGCCTGGAACTCCGGCGACGGCTGGGCGAACGCCAGCTTCGCCAACCCGACCACCGGCCGCTCCGGCAGCACCAACCAGAACTGGAACCCGTACAGCCGCTGGGGATCGAGCACGGTCAGCGGCCCGAACCAGACCGTGAACACGGAAAGCGGCAGCAACGCGCGGGGCTCGGCCGGCGCCTTCAGCTCCTCGACGGGCGCGGAGGGGGCGGTGGCGCGCGGGGCCGCCGGCAACCAGGGTGGTGCCGTGAAGACGCAGAGCGGCAACGTCTACGCCGGCGCCGACGGCAACGTGTACCGGCGCACCGACGACGGCTGGTCGAAGTGGAACGACAATTCCTGGCAGCCGGTGCAGACTCCGACGCATGAAACCCGCGGCAGCGCGGGCTCGACCGCGGGGACCAGTGCCGGCACGGGCGCCAGCGCGCCGCAGCCGGCGGCCCGTGGCGGCGCCCAGCCCTCGTCCGGCGCTGGCGGCGGTGGGGGCGGCTTCGGCGAGCGCTTCGGCCAGGGCGGCGCCGGGGAAGGATTCGGCCAGCGGTTCGGCGGCCAGGGCCTCGGCCAGCTTGAACAGGACCACCAAGCCCGCCAACTGGGCGAGATGCGCCAGCGCGCCTTTGCCGGGGGCGGCTTGGGCGGCGGTGGCTTCGGCGAGCGCTTCGGCGGCGGCATGGGAGGCGGCTTCCACCGGCGCTGACGTGAATCCCCCTCGCCCGCCTCCGGTGGGAGAGGGAGGGCGGCGCGTTGCCGGACGATCGCTCAACTCACGTTGGGGGAGTTGCCCGCCGCACTGTCAGTCCGTCCTGGTCGCCTCCCGCTTGGCGAGGAAGGTGCGGATGCGCGCGGCGACCTCGTCGCACGCCTCGTCCAGCGCGAAATGCCCCGCGTCGAGGATGTGGACCTCCGCATCGGGGACGTCGCGCCGGTAGGCCTCGGCTCCGGCGACCGTGAAGGACGGGTCGTAACGCCCCCACAGGACGAGCAGCGGCGGCTGCCGTTCCCGCATCCAGGCCTGCCAGTCCGGGTAGGCCGCCAGGTTGGTCCGGTAGTCGTAGAACAGCTCGCTTTGGATGTCGATCTGCCCGGGGCGCGAGAGAAAGGCGTGCTCGTCCGTCCAGCTGTCCGGGTCGTACCGCTCCGGGTGGGGACTGGTGCCGACGTGGCGCAGCCGGGTCGCCTCGAAGGACATCAGGTTGGCGCGCAGCCGCTCCTCGTTGGCGGCGCGGTCCGCCCAATAGGCCTTGCGCGTCTCCCACAGCGGGCCGAGGCCCTCCTCGTGCGCCACGGCGTTCTGGACGATGATGGCGTCGACCCGCTCCGGACGGCGCAGCGCCAGCCGGAAGCCCACGGGCCCTCCGTAGTCCTGCACCAGCAGCGTGTAGCTGGTCAGGCCCAGCGCATCGACGAGCCCTTCCATCACCCGCGCGATGTGGTCGAAGCTGTAGGCGAACGCCCCCGGCGGCGGCGCGTCGCTGTGGCCGAAGCCGGGATAGTCCGGCGCGATGATCCGGTAGCGGTCGGCCAGCAGCGGGATCAGCGGCTCGAACATGCGCGACGAGGACGGAAAGCCGTGCAGCATCAGGATGGTCGGCGCGTCCGGCGGTCCGGCCTCGCGGTAGAAGACGCGGACGCCCTCGACCACGGCGCTGCGGTAGGCCGTCGTGCGGCGCGTGGAGGGTGTTCCCGGCGCGTCATCCGTGTCCACCCGTCCGGGCAGCCGTTCGGTCACCTCCTGCAACACCCAGCCGTTGCCGTCCGGGTCGCTGAAGGAGGCGAAGGAGGCGTAGCTGCGCCGTTCCGGGTCCGGGCCGTCGACGCGGCCCTCCGTCCCGGCGCGGTGGAACACCCCGCCGGCGTCGTGGAACGGCGCGCTCACCTCGGCCCCGCGGCGGACAAGATCGGCGCACGCCGCCTCGATGTCGGACACGACGAGGTGAAGCCCCTGGACCGAGCCCGGCTCGGCCGAGGAGACTCCCCGGCCGAAGATCACCGAGCAGGGCGAACCGGGCGGCGTGACCTGGATGACCCGGAACCCGTCGCCCGTCGGGAAATCCGCGTCGAGCCTCCAGCCCAGGCCGACGTAGAATTGCTTGGCGCGATCGACGTCGGACACCGGGATCACGACGACCTCAAGCTTCAGGGGAGATGCCGGCGGCCTTGCGGATTCCGTGATGCTCATGGCGAGTTCCTCAATCTTCGGGTTGCGCCATACCGTCAGTGACCGATTTGGCCCACGTAATGGCCGAGCCGCCGCTCGACGTCGCCCGCCCTGTGGAAGCCGCGGTCCATCAGCGCCTTGATCCGCGCCTTCGCCGCGGGCCGGCCGACGGACGTGATGAAGGCGTCCCACTCCGGCGCGATTTCGGAATCGGACGGCAGGCTCGCCACGTCGACCAGACGCTTGGTGTCCGCGATGGCCTGCTTGTCGAAGGACGCGATCCGCCGCGCCAGCGCGTCGACGAACCCGTCCAGCTCGGCGTCCGGAAGCGCGCGGTTGACGTAGCCGTAACGCTCGGCCAGTTCGCCGCCGATGTCGTCGGCGCTGAGCAGCACCTCCAGCGCACGGCCGCGGCCCATCAGGCGGGGCAGCCGGGCCATCGGCCCGCCGCCCGGGACCAGGCCCGCGCCGACCTCCCACTGCGACAGGATCGCCTTCTCGCGGCTGGCGAAGCGCATGTCGCTGGCGAGCGCCAGCTCGCTTCCCACGCCCGTGGCCCGCCCGCGGATGGAGGCGATCGACACCACCGGCGCGCGGCTGAGGCGCACCAGCATGTCGGGCACCGGCGGCAGGCCCGTCGTCCCCGGCGGCAGGCTGGTCGTGTCCTCCGGATCGGCGAGGAAGTCGTAGTGCGTCAGGAAGAATCCTTCGACGGCGCTGTCGAAGACCACCACCTTCACTTCGGTATCCGTCTCCAGCGCGCTGACGATCTCGTCCAGCTGCGGAATGGTCTCCGGCCCGAAGATGTTCAGGGGCGGATGATCGAAGGTAACGCGCCAATATTGCGGCGAGCGGCGGTCGAGGCGGATTTGCCGTGCGGCTTGCGGGTCGTGCATCTTTGCCTCCGGACTGTGGACCTTTTCCAACGGTTTGGCCGGCACAGCTTGGCGCGCGGCGCGGCCGCGCATAAATCGGACGAAGGTATCGCCGATACCATGGTGTCGCCCGCTGCGATGGCTCCCCAATTCCCTAATTCGGAATGCGCAGCTTCGCGGCGATGTTGACGAGGTCGGCGAAGGAGGCGGCCTGCATCTTGCGCATGACGCGGCCGCGGTGGGCCTTCACGGTGATCTCGCTGATGCCCAGCTCGCCGCCGACCTGCTTGTTCATCAGGCCCGAGACGACCAGCGCCATCACCTCGCGCTCGCGCGCGCTGAGCGTGGCGTAGCGGTTCTGCAGCCGGCGCAGCTCGCTCGCCTGCCCGAAGGCGGCCTCGCTGTGCATGAGCGCGCTGCGGATGGCCTCCAGCAGCACGTCGTCGCCGAACGGCTTGGTCAGGAACTCCATGGCGCCGGCCTTCATCGCCCGCACCGTCATCGGCACGTCGCCGTAGCCCGTGATGAAGATGATGGGCATGTCGGCCCGCTCGGCGGCGACGCGCTCCTGAAGGTCGAGCCCGTTGAGGTCCGGCAGGGTAACGTCGAGCACCAGGCAGCTGGGGCACGGTGCCGGAGATTGCGACAGGAAATCCTGCGCCGACGCGAACACCTCCGGATGCCAGCCCGCGTGCCGGATCAGCGCTTCCAGCGACTCCCGCACCGAGACGTCGTCGTCGACGACGTAGACGATCGCGCTGGCCTCCGGCACGGCCGACGACCGCGGGCCGCCGTCCGCCAAGCCCGGCTGATCCATTCCCGCCTCTTCCTGTCCCAGGGTGTTCATTGTCAGGTCCCTCCCATTTTGGGGCGCAGGGCCGACGCCCGGGCGCCCGATCCGACCGCCGCGTCCAGCGCTTCCAGCAGGGCCGTGTCGCTGAACGGCTTCAACAGGCATTCGACGGCGCCGCCCTCGCGCAGTCGCACGCGCACGCTCTCATCCCCATGGGCGGTGATGAACACGATCGGGACCGCCTGCCCGCGGCGGGCCAGCTCGCGTTGCAGGTCCAGCCCCGACATGCCGAGCATTGCGATGTCGAGCAGCAGGCAGCGGGTCTGCGCAAGGCAGCCCGACGCCAGGAACTCCTCCGCCGACGCGAAGGCGCCGGCCTCGTAGCCGAACTCGCGCACCAGGTCGGGCAGCGCCTCCCGGACGGACTCGTCGTCGTCGACGACGGCTACGAACGCGCGATCCTGCATCACGGATGCCCCGCTTGTCCGGCCGCGGCGGCCATGCCCCCGGGACTCCCGTCCCGGCACGGCAGCGACAGCCGGAAGGTCGCCCCCGCGCCCTCGTTGGGCTCCGCCCAGAGGCGTCCCTGGTGGTTCTGCACGATCGACCGGCTGACCGAAAGCCCGATCCCCATGCCGTCGCTCTTGGTCGTGTAGAACGGGTTGAAGAGCGTCTCCACGGCGGCCGGGTCGAACCCCACCCCGCTGTCCGTCACCGCCAGGCAGACGCCGCCCGCCTCCAGTCGGCCCGTCGCGATCCGAAGCTCCCGCTGCCGCTCGTCCACGTCGCGCATCGCCTCCGCGGCGTTGAGCACCAGGTTCAGAATGACCTGCTGAAGCTGGACGCGGTCGCCGGTCACCGGCGGGAGATCGTCCGCCAGCTCCATCCGCAGGCTGACGCCGCACCGCTGCAGTTCGGTCGACGTCAGGGCGATCACCTCCTCCGTCGCCCGGTTCAGGTCCACGGCCTCGGCCGCCGTGCCCCGCTTGCCGAAGAGATCCCGCAGCCGCGCGATCACGTCCGACGCGCGCTTGCCGTCGCGGATCGTCCGTCGCGCGGTCTCCAGCGCGCCCGCCACGTTCGGCGGGTCGGCGCCGAGCATGCGCAGGCAGGTGCTGGCGTTGGTCATGATGCCGGACAGGGGCTGGTTGATCTCGTGCGCGATGGAGGCGGTGAGCTGCCCCATGGTCATCACGCGCGTGACGCGTGCCAGTTCCGCCTGCGTGTCGCGCAGCTCGTCCTGCGCTTCCTTCCAGTCCTCGATGTCGGTGTTGATGCCGAACCACCGGACGACGGCCCCCTCTTCGTCGTGGAGCGGGTTGACGCGAAGCAAGAACCGGCGATACGCCCCGTCGAAACGGCGCAGCCGGGCCTCGGCCTCCCCGCTGCGCCCCTGCGCCCTGATCGATCGCCAGGCGTCGATCAGGCCGGGCAGGTCGTTCGGATGGACGGCGGCGGCCCAGCCCCAGCCCTGCATGGCGCCCGACAGCCGGCCCACATAGTCGAGGTAGCGCTGGTTGAAGAATTCCGCGGTTCCGTCCGTGCGCGTCGACCACACCAGCCCGGGGATCGAATTGATGATCTGGTCCAGGTTCCGTTCGTTCGCCGCCAGCGCCTCCTCGGCCTGCCGGCGCTCGGCCATCTGCCGCCGGAGTTCGGCGTTGGCCGCCGCAAGCTCGGCGGTGCGCCGCGCGACGCGCCGGTCGAGTTCCTCGGCGACCCGCTTCTGCTCGCTCAGATGCCGGGCGCCTTGCAAGCCGACCGTCGCCTGGTTCGCCATGACGCTGATCAGCAGCCGTTCCGTCTCCCGCGGGAATCCTGCGCGCGCCGCGCCGGCGACCAGCAGGCCGATCTCGCCGTGCAGCCCAAGGCGCTGCGGCAGGATCGCGAGGTCCGCGCCCCCGACGGTACCCCCGATGGCAAGCCGCGCCGGCCACGCCTGCGGGTCGGCGTCCAGCCAGGGGGAGAGCAGCTGCCCGACCTCCTGCGGCCGGGGCGCGTCCTGTCGCCATCGGTCGAACCGGACCAGCTCGCGCGGCGCGTCGCCGACGGGATCCCTCAGCCGCAGATAGACGAGGTCGAGGTGCACCATGCGCATCAGCGAGTCCAGCAGGCTCTCGACGATCGCCGGCGGTTCGCCGCGGACCCAGGTCGCCGGCAGGGCGAGGATGCCGACCAGATCGTTGATGCAGAGCTGGAGCCGCTGGATCTCCGCCCCAGGCTGTTCTGCTTCCATGGTCACACGGCGGTCCCGGGCGGCGAGCCCTTGCGGCGGTCCCGGGTGGTGGTGCCTACCTGGCGCGCCGCTCCCTGATCTCGCGCAGGAAATCCTGCGGGGGCACGAAGAAGGGATTTTCCTGGAGTATGCCTCCGATGATGATCATCGGATGGGTCCGCATGATGTCGATCACCGTCGCACCGCCGAACTTCGCCAGATCATAGACGCAGATCACCGCGTCGTCGTGCCGGCTCCACACGTCGTTCACGCGGGCTTCGAACTCGACCAGGTCATCGAGGTGGGATCGGTCCTCGCACGCCCACTCCATCTGGCAGATGATGCGGCTGGGACCGTAGGTGCCCCCGGCGTTGCCGCTGGCCATCCGTTCGAAGGCGGCGAGCATGCGGTCCTGGTCGAAGCGGCCGTCGCGGAGGTAGGTCTCGTCGGTCGTGCGCAGCTCCAGCTGGTCGCGCCGCTGCGCGTCGGCCACGTCGATCCCGACGGAGGCCAGGCGCCGGAGGTGGCCGTGGTGCCGGCCGGGATTGACGATGTGCACCGCCTTGTCGCCGCACGCGAAGCCGTCCTTGATGAACGGCAGCAGCACGCGGTACTCCTCGTCCTCGCTGTTGAAGAACGCGCAGACGTGCCGCGTCCGGTCGAGCGTCGATCCCGCGAAGGGAATGGGCGCCGGGGGCTTCCTCATCCAGGACACCTCCTGTGCGGAGCGCGCCCGCGGCACTGCCGGCCGATCCGCGGGCCGATTGCTGTGTGGCGGAGGGAGGATACGCCCCGCGGCACCCCTGACCCATTATACCTTGGTGTCGGTTCGCCGCGGTGTGGCGCTCAATAGTCTTCGCTCTGCTCCAGCTTCACCACCCCGACGGTGAGCAGCAGGTTCGCGAAGCGGCGGGTCTCGCCCGTCGCGATGACGAGCGACGTCAGCGGGGAGCGGACGGCCTCGTAGAAGGCGGCGCGCTCCAGGCGGGTCACCTCGGCGCCGTCCGGCAGCATCCCGGCGTACTCGCCGTGGATGGCCGGCGTCTCGCCGGTCGGGACCTGCATGAGCGCGGCCGCCTGGATCGGAATGGTGTCGACGAGGATGCGCAGCACGTCGGTGGTCTTTAGAAGGCCCGGCGCCAGGTTGAGGTACACCTTCGCGGCGTTCGGCCCGGCGTGCGTCGCGACGGGGTAATTCCCATCGGCGATCAGCACCTGCGAGAAGTGACCCGAACTGGCGAGCGCGCGCAGGATCTCCGGGTGGAGGAGCTTGGTCTTGAGCATCGGAGGACTCGTGGAAAGGGGGGACGGATTGCTCCCCGCCGGCCCGCGGGTGTCCCCTTGGGCACCCCTGGGGCGACGCTACGGTATGCACACATTTCGCCATTGCGGTAAGTGGCTGATACAGTGGAGGAAAAGCCCCTCTCCCTTGAGGGGAGAGGGGTTTGGGGTGAGG
>NZ_JAGINP010000023.1 GCF_017876155.1 Azospirillum rugosum | reverse complement strand
CTCCGCCGTCCTGTGTGCCCCCCCCCCCGCCCCCCCGGGTCGGGCCCGTCGGGCCTTTTTCCCCCCCCCCCCCCGGGGGGGGTGGGGGGGGGGGGGGGCCCCCCGGCAGATGCAGAGCTGTTCGGTTCCCCGTCAACCCCCTCACCCCGACCCTCTCCCCAGAGGGGAGAGGGAGAAGAAGGCCAAAGTCAGCGCCCATGCGCCTTCGCGGCGATGACGAAGGGGGGAAGTGGTCGTATTGTGCTTCAGATCTTCACGATCGTCGGGCGGTCGACGACGCCGAGCATGGGCAGGTCGCTGGGGCGGTTGCCGTAGCCCCAGGTTTCGCCGACCGGGCCGTTGGCGGCGATCCAGGCGCGCACGCGCTGCGCCTTGTCCAGCCGCACGCAGTTGCCGGTGCTGAGGTGCCCGGTGAGCCGGCCGTCCGCCACCTCCAGCCCGGTCGCCAGCAGGGCGTCGACCTCCAGCCCGCGCAGAAGCGCCGGCATGTAGAGGTCGAGCGCGCCGGTGGCGACGACGACCCGGCGACCCTCGCGCCGGTGCATCTTCAGCGTCTCGACCAGCGGGGCGTGCCAGCGCACGCGGTGCACCAGCCGTTCCGCCGCGTCCAGCGCGTCGGCCACGGGCACGCCGCGCAGGGTCCGGCGCAGCAGGATGGTCTTGATGGTGCCGAACAGGTCCACGCCGGGGCCGCGCCCGCGCGCGTGGCGGTGCAGGCCCGAGCGCAGCGCGTCCAGGAAGGCCAGCTTGGCGCGCCGGTGGCCGATCACCTCGCCGATGAACATCAGCAGGCTGTCGCCGTGGATCAGCGTGCCGTCGAAATCGAAGAAGGCGACGCCCGGCGCGATGGCCCGTGCGATGTCCGGGTGGGCAATCTCCGGGTGGGCGATGTCCAAGGGAGCGGCAGGTGGGTCGACGCTGATCTGCATGGCGCCGTTATCCGGCCGAACGACCTCGCCGACAAGTCGAATGTCGGCAGTCCACCCACGTAATGCGCGCATGAGCGCACGCGGGCGGTGGGCAGGGGTGGTCAGTGCAGGAGGCTGGGCGCGTCGTCCGTGTCGGCGTCCTCGGCGTCGATCAGCAGTTCGCCGGAGCATTCCTCCAGCCCGGCCTTCACCGCGATAAGGAGGTTGATGATCTCGCCGTTGTCCTGCTCCAGGCAGCGCAGCCGCTCCTCGATCTTGTCGAGGCGGCGGGTCACCATCTCGGTCAGCCGGTCGAGGCGGTCGAGAACGGGGTCTTTGCTGATGTCGTCCATGGGAGGCGGCCGGTTCCGTCGATGATGTGTTTGCATCCTGAAACTAGGGCCGCGCACCGGCCACGGACAGATCCGCGCCCGGTGCACCCCGCAATCGATGGAAACGCCGTCCGGGGGATGCCCGGGGAATCCAAAGGACTCAGGAGTCCGAAGGATTCGGACAGGGCAGGGGAGTATGCCGGTGTCACTCCGACGCGGAGGCGCGCCGGTTGAGCGGAACGCCGTAAAGCTCGAGACGATGGCCCAGCAGTTGATAGCCGAGTTCGCGGGCGATGACTTCCTTCAGCTTCTCCAACTCCTCGTTGGTGAACTCCACCACCTTGCCCGACTCCAGGTCGATCAGGTGATGATGGTGCTCCGCCCCCGCTTCCTCATAGCGGGCCCGGCCGTCGCCGAAATCCAGCCGGTCGATGACGTTCGCCTCCTCGAACAGGCGCATGGTCCGGTAGACGGTGGCGATGGAGATGCGCTCGTCGATGGCGGCGGCGCGGCGGTGCACCTCCTCCACGTCGGGGTGATCGTTCGCCTCCGACAGCACGCGCGAAATCACACGGCGCTGGTCGGTCATCTTCAGGCCCTTGTCGATGCAGAGCTGCTCGAGTCGCGAAGGCATGGGGATTCCCCTTGTTGTCGTCTCTAACTTTGTTTCGTTCCCGGCCGCGCCCTCCCTGTCCCCGGAGCAGGCCGCCCGAATGCCCGAGCACCATACTAAGATTCGGAACCATTCTCAAACCTCGCCGTTGCGTGCTCGCCCAGGGAAGGGGGGGCTTTGTCATGATGACGTTGGACATCGACCACACCACGATCTACCGCTACGCCAACCCGGTCACCTTCGGGGACCACCGGCTGATGTTCCGGCCGCGCGACAGCCACGACCTGCGGCTTTTGAAGACGGAGCTGGTCATCAGCCCGACCCCGGCAAAGGTGCGCTGGCTGCACGACGTGTTCGGCAACTCCATCGCCGTGGCGAGCTTCGACCAGCCGGCGACGGAACTGCGCTTCGAAAGCCACATCCGGGTGGAGCATTACCCCCTGGGCGAGCTGGAGTTTCCCATCGAGGAGTATGCCCGCACCTACCCCTTCAGCTACACGGCGGAGGAGGTGCCGGATCTGGCGCTCTACACGCAGCGGCACTACCCGGACCCGGACCATGTGGTGGACAACTGGGCCAAGGGCTTCGTCGTGCTGGGCGAAGGCGGTCCGCCCGACACGCAGGAGATGCTGGTCAACATGACCCGCAGCATCAAGGAGAGCTTCACCTACCAGGCCCGCGACCTGGAGGGCACGCAGAGCCCGGTGGATACGCTGACGGGCAACGGCGGGTCGTGCCGCGACTTCGCGCTGTTCATGATGGAGGCGGCGCGCTCCCTGGGCTTCGCGGCGCGCTTCGTGTCGGGCTACCTGTACGACCCGGCGCGCGATGGGGCGGAGGGGGCGATGGTCGGGGGCGGGGCGACCCACGCCTGGGTGGACGTCTACCTGCCCGGCGCCGGCTGGGTGGAGTTCGACCCGACCAACGGCATCATCGGCGGCAAGAACCTGATCCGCGTGGCGGTGACCCGCGACCCGACCCAGGCCGTGCCGCTGGCCGGATCCTGGACCGGCGCGCCGGCGGACTTCCTGGGCATGACGGTGGACGTGCAGGTGACCTCCGCCAAGCCCGCCGGGGTGGAGGCGGCGTCCGCCGCGTGATGTGGGCCGCGTGATGTTGGCCGCGAAATCTAAGCCAAGCGATTTGGAAAGAATTTAAAAACAATCAGCGGGTATGATCGTTGGGTAGGCCCACTTCGGACGGACAGTCCGAAGGGCGAAGAGGCGGGAGGTTTCCCGTGTTTCTCGACGACGCAAGCGTTCATATCCAAGGGGATGCGCCGGCCGAAAGCCCCACGCCGGCCCGGTGCGGGGCGCCGGAAGGCGGGGGCGAGGCACAGACCGCGGCCGCCCTGGCCGTCCGCGCCGCTGCCATCGGGCCGGGCGCGTCCCGCGCGGACGCGGTGCGGCGCCTGGACGCCGACCCCGGCCTTCCCGCCCTGGCGGTCGTCGCGGCCGACGGCCGGGTGCTGGGGCTGGTGGAGCGCGACGCCCTGGCGCGCCTGCCCGCGGACAGCAAAGTCCGCGACGTCCTGACCGCGCCTTGCCCGACCGTCGAGGCGGCGCTGCCCCTGGCCGAGGCCGCGCGGCGGCTGGCGCGGGCCGGTGCCGGGTCCGGATTCGTGGTTGTCGAGGACGGGCGCTACCTCGGCGTGGGGTCGGCGGCGGCGCTGGCCGGGGCGCTGGCCGACCTCGCCGACCGGCGGGAGCGGCAACTGGAGGAGGCCCGGCGCGCCAAGACGGTGTTCTTCGCCTGCATGAGCCACGAGATCCGCACCCCGCTCAACGCGATGATGGGCTTCGCGGAGCTGCTGGAGCAGGAGGTGCTGGGGCCGCACGCCACGCCCCTCTACCGCGACTACGCCCGCGACATCGGCGAGAGCGGCCGGCACCTGCTGGACCTGATCAACGACCTCCTCGACCTCGCCAAGGCCGACGCCGACAAGCTGGACCTGATTGAGGAGACGGTGGAGGTGCCGGGCGTCGCGCTGGGCAGCGCCCGCCTGCTGTCGGTGCGGGCCGGACGGGCCGGGGTGCGGATCGAGACGGTCCTGCCCGCCGGCCTGCCGACCCTGCGCGTGGACGAGCGCAAGCTTCGCCAGATGCTGCTGAACCTGCTGTGGAACGCCGTGAAGTTCACACCAAACGGCGGGCCGGGCGGTGGGCTGGTGACGCTGGGCGGCGGGGTGGCCGGGGACGGGACGCTGCGGCTGTGGGTCCGCGATTCCGGCATCGGCATGACGGCGGCCGAACTGGCCCGGGCCCTGGAGCCCTGGGGCCAGATCGACAGCGCGCTCGGCCGTCAGCATGTGGGCAGCGGCCTCGGCCTTCCGCTGACCAAGCGCCTGGTGGAACTGCACGGCGGCCGCCTCGACATCGAGACGGCGCCGGGCCGCGGCACCACCATGACGCTTGTCTTTCCCGCGGAGCGGGTGGGTCGTTAGCCGCCCGCTGCCAGCCCCGCCGCGGCGAGGCGCCGGGTCAGCCGGGCGTGGGCTGCAGCGTCGGCCGGCCTCGCCCAGTTGTGGCCGATCAGCGCCCAGTCCGGATCGTCGGAGGGAATACCCCGCGCGTCCAGGAACCCGGCTTCGCAGATGAAGAACTGGTGGCGGTAGGGGAATAGCCACCCGCCGTCGGCGCGCAACGACTCCTCCGCGGTGGCGAGGTCGCGGAACCAGCGGTTCAGGTAGGCGCTGCCCCGGCCTTCGAAGAAGCGCTCCGTGTCGACCGTCGGCGTTTCGCCCGCGCCTTCGAGATGGGCTTTCAGGGCGGGCCAGCCGGGGAAACCGGCCTCCAGCGCGACGACGGCCAGCGCGTGCTTCAGCTGCCAGCGCGGTGGCGTGGGCAGGGCGGACAGGCGGTGCAGCGCCGAGTCGTCGCCGTCGCGGGCGGCCTTCAGGAGACGGTGGGCTTGGATGCGGCACTCGGTGACGGTGCCGGGAAGGGTGGGGTGGTTCCCCATGGACGGACTCCCGTTGTGCTCTGCCGCAACCCGATGTCTGGCAGCAAACGGTGGTCGGTCGGATGTGTGATCGGCTGGCCCCCGCCTGAGCGAGAACCGCGAGGGTGGCACCGCCTCTCTCGGGTGTGGGCGCCCCTCCGCACCCAGGCGCCGAAGGTAGGGGCGGGAGGGGTGAGGCGTCAAGGGAGCGTTGACGAGAGATACGTTTGTATATACGATGCCCCCAAATTCCTGCGAATCGCGCATAAAAACGACCTGCCGAGTAAAGTATGAAAAATGCACGATTTATCCTTTGTATGGGATGAAAACAAAGAGCAGTCAAATGTCCGCAAGCATGGCGTAGATTTCGAAACCGCCATGCTGATTTGGGAAGGGCCGATCGTTCAGAACGTGGATGACCGGTTCGATTATGGTGAGACGCGTTACATCGCGTTTGGAGAGGTGGACGGCCGTGTGTTGGCCGTCGTCTACACGTGGCGGGGCGACTGTCGTCGTCTCATTTCAGCGAGGATGGCGAACCGACATGAGCGGACATCGTATCGTCAAGCGATCACTGGGATCGCCTCGGACGACACGCACTGACTGGTCGAAGGCGGACGCGCAGACCGACAAGGACATCCAGGCGGCGGTCGCGTCCGATCCGGACGCGGCGCCCATTGCCGACGAGGAGTGGTTCGAAAAGGCGCGCGTGGTGGAGCCGCCTTCCAAGGCGGCGATCAGCATCCGCATCGACCAGGACGTGCTCGATTACTTCAAGGCAAACAGCGCGCGGTACCAGACGAAGATCAACGCGGTGCTACGGGCCTACATGGAACACGAGCAGGGCAAGCGCTGACCCACCATCCTCCTCCGCTCTCGCGGAGGAGGATGGTGGCGTTCGGCGTTACGCCAGCCCCTTCTCCATGGCGCTTGCCAGGCGGCGGGCGAAGGCGGCGGGGTCGGGGAGGGCTTCGCCTTCGACGATGCGGGCCTGGTCGAGGAGAAGCCACGCCGCGTCGTCCAGCGAGGTCGCGGCCCCGCTGGCCTTGGCGCGCTCGGCGAGGCGCTTGATCAGCGGGTGGCCGGGGTTGACCTCCAGGATGCGCTTGGCCGCCGGGGCGTCCATGCCCAGCTGCTTGTGCTGCTTCAGCAGGCGCTCCAGGTGCATGTCCATGTCGTTCTCGTCGGCGACGAGGCAGACGGCGCTGTCGGTCAGGCGTTCCGACGGGCGGACGTCCTTCACCGCGTCCTGGAGCGTCAGCTTCAGCAGGGCCAGCAGGTCGGTCAGCTCACCTTCCGACGCCTTCTCCTCGGCCGGCTTCTCCTCGCCGCCCTGGATCTTGCCGAGATCGGCGCCGCCGCGGGTGACCGACTTGAAGGGCTTGTCCTGGAAGCTGCCGACGGACGGCACCCAGAACTCGTCCACCGGGTCGGTGAGCAGAAGCACCTCCACGCCCTTGGCCTTGAAGCCTTCCAGCTGCGGGCTGCGCTTCAGCGTCTCGATGTCGTCGCCGGAGATGGTGAAGATGGCCTCCTGGCCCTCCTTCATGCGGCCCAGATACTCCTCCAGCGAGACCAGACCGTCACCGGCGGTGGTGCGGAAGCGCATCAGCTTCAGCAGCTCGTCCCGGTGCTCGTAATCGTCGTAGAGGCCTTCCTTCAGGACGGCGCCGAAGTTCTCCCAGAAGGTCGCGTATTCCTCCGCCTTCTCGGTGTCGCGGGCCTTCTTGCCCAGTTCCGACAGGACGCGGCGGGTGATGCCGGCGCGGATCTTGGCCAGCATCGGGTTGTGCTGGAGCATCTCGCGGCTGATGTTCAGCGGCAGGTCCTCGCTGTCCACCACGCCGCGCAGGAAGCGCAGGTAGGGCGGCAGCAGCCCTTCGGCCGAATCGGTGATGAAGACGCGCTTGACGTACAGCTTCACCCGGTGGGCGCGCTTGGGGTCGAACAGGTCGAAGGGCTTGGAGGACGGCACGAACAGCAGGTTCGTGTATTCGATGGCGCCCTCGGCCCGCCAGTGCAGGGTCAGCCACGGATCGTCGAAGGCGTGCCCGACGTGGTGGTAGAATTCCTTGTACTGGTCGGCGGTGATCTCGTTCTTCGACCGCATCCACAGGGCCGACGCGCTGTTCAGCGCCTTGGCGTCGTCGCCCTCGCCAAAGAGGATCGGAATGGCGATGTGGTCGGAGTATTTGCGGACGATGGTGGCGAGCCGGTGCTCTTCCAGATACTCGTCGTCGCCATCCCGCAGGTGCAGCTTGATCTGCGTGCCGCGCGGCAGGTCGGCGACCTCCGAAATGGTGAACTCGCCCTTGCCGTCGGACAGCCAGCGCCAGCCCTGGGCCTCGCCCGCCTTGCGGGTCAGCACCTCGACCTCGGTGGCGACCATGAAGGCCGAGTAGAAGCCGACGCCGAACTGGCCGATCAGGTTGACGTCCTTCTTCCCATCGCCGCTCTTCTCGCTCTCCTTCAGGCTGCGCATGAAGGCGGCGGTGCCCGACCGCGCGATGGTGCCGAGGTTTTCGACCAGATCCTCGCGGTTCATGCCGATGCCGTTGTCGACGACGGTCAGGGTCCGCGCCTCCTTGTCCACCAGCAGCCGGACCTTCAGGTTCGGGTCGTCGGCCGATAGCTCGGGCTGGGTCAGGGCGGCGTAGCGCAGGCGGTCGCAGGCATCGGAGGCGTTGGAGACCAGCTCGCGCAGGAAGACTTCCTTCTCGCTGTAGAGCGAGTGCGCGACGATGTCGAGCAGGCGGCTGACCTCGGCCTGGAAACTGAGCCGTTCCTCGGTCATGGTGGGATCCTTGATCGTTCTTGTTGGTGGGTGGTCTTATTGGTGGATGTCTTGGGACGGCGCAGATATGTGAAAGTGCGCCGTCCCATGCAAGAGCGATCAAGCGCGCCGGCGACGAGTTTCGCGACCGGCGGTGGAGTCCCAGAGGTTATGCCCTTGATACCCTCTCCCGCCCCGGGGAGAGGGAAGGGGCCCACGCGAAGCGTGGGAAGGGTGAGGGTCGCGCGAGAATCCGTCGCTGATCCTTGCCGGACCCTCACCCGGCCGCTTCGCGGCCACCCTCTCCCGGGGCGGGAGAGGGGATAAGCGTCGAAGCGGGTCAGAGCTTCTTCGGTGCCTTCTTGTCGGTCGGGGCCGGCTCGGTGGGGGCGCCGCCGCCCATCAGCGCGCTCATGTCCGCGCCGTTCAGCAGGATCTGGCCCGAATCGGTCAGGTCGATCTTGTAGCTGCGCACCTCGTTGCCGGAGGCGTCCTTGCCGGTCTGACCGAAGGCCTGGAGCATGGCGATGACGCCCAGCGCGTCCTGGGACTCCTTGTCGGCCTTCTTGCCGGGTTTGGGCTGCATGGCCTTGGCGGCGGCGTCCAGGCCGCGCAGCAGGATGGTCGCCCCGCCCACCGCGCCATAGGCGGTGTTGGCGGCCATGCGCACCGCACCGGTCATGTCGCCGGAAGCGGCCGGGGCGTTCACCGCCAGCTTGTCGATGCGCAGCTCGCTGCCCACGGCGGCCATGGCGCCGACCAGCCGGTTGCCGATCGCCTCCGCCTGGGGATCGGGCGCCGCGGCCTCCTCGTCGTCCTCGTCCTCGTCCTCGTCATCCAAATCCTGCGCCTGGGCCAGGGCGGCGTAATCGCCCAGGGCCTGCCACAGCGAGGCGGTCGGCAGCTTGGCGAGGCTCAGCTGAAGCTCCATCCGGTCGGGCAGGAAGCCTTGCGGGGCGACGGGCGGAGCGATGTCCAGCCCCGACAGTTCGAATCCCATGGTCGCGCTGGCCGACGGCTTGTCGAAATCCTCGGTCGCGCCGCGCGCCGCAAATTGGGCGAGCGCGAAGCGGCTGCCGTCGTCCGGGTTGCGGCCGGACAGGCCGGACAGGCCGAAGCGGAACGACCCGCCGCCCATCATGCCCTGGACCAACGGGATCAGCTCCGCCGGCGGCGGCTCCGTTCCCGCCGCGGCGTGGGCCTGGAGCAGGCGCTGCATCGCCGAGGAGCGGGCGAGGTCGACGCGCGTGTAGGTGCCCTCGGCGGTGAGGCCGGCCAGCGTCATCACCTCCTTCTTCTGGTCGTCGAGGAAGCGGACGTTGTTGATCGACAGGGCGCCGGGGCCGCTCCAGGTCGTCGCACCATCCGGCTTCAGCTCGCCGGCCATGGTGACCGACCCGATGGTCAGGGAGCCGTTTTTCGCGTCGCCCTTCTTTCCGCCGGACTTCTTGTCGCTGGTCACCGACAGGTCGCCGTAATTCGCGTCGACCGACAGGAAGGACTCGTAGGCGCCCGACCACACCCCGCTGAAGCGCTGCTGGCCGATCCGGATGGTGGCCGACGGCTTGCCGCCGTCGAGCAGCGGGACGGTGTCCGGCAGGACGGCGGTCACCGCGTGGGTGCCGCCCTCCAGCGGCTTCACGGTCAGCGCGACGCTGGCGACCTCCGCCGTGCTGCCGTCGTCGTTCACCACGGTCAGCGGGGGCAGGGCGACGTCGTAGTGGTCGCCGGCCGGGGTCGCCTTGGGCTCACCCTTCCAACGCATCTCCGTGCCGCCGTCCGTGGGCTTGGGGAACCAGCGCGCCAGCCCGTCCTTGATCGCCGCGGCCAGGGCCTTGGCGCCATCCTCGGTCACCGGCGGCGCGTCGGCGCGGGCGGGCAGGGCGACCACGGATGTGGCGAGGACGAGTGCGATAGCGAGCGGGCGGGCGGGGAAGCGGCGCATGGAGGTCTCCGGATTGGGCCGGATCAGGGTAAGCGCGATAATCCCCGGCGGTCCATCGTCGCAAGGGCCTAAGGCGGGGGGAAGGGGATGCGGACGGCGCCGCATCGGATCAAAAGGCATAAGGCCGATGCGGCATGACCTTGCTGCATGAAGGCGATAAGACAGCCACCCTTACGCTTGCATTGGCGGTCCCCAGGCCCAAAACTTACCCCATGACCTCTGTCCCTGATTATTCCGGGGGCGGTCTGGGTGTCGGGGGCCGGGTGGTCGCCGTGCTGGGGCCGACCAACACCGGAAAAACCTATCTCGCCATCGAGCGAATGCTCGGTCACCGGACGGGGATGATCGGCTTCCCGCTGCGCCTGCTGGCGCGCGAGAACTACGACCGCATCGTGTCCATCAAGGGCAAGAACGCCGTGGCGCTCGTCACCGGCGAGGAGAAGATCCTGCCGCCCAACCCGTCCTATTGGGTGTGCACGGTGGAATCCATGCCGCTCGACCGGGCGGTGGACTTCCTGGCGGTGGACGAGGTCCAGCTCTGCGCCGACCCGGAGCGCGGGCACATCTTCACCGACCGGCTGCTGAACGCGCGCGGGCTGGTGGAGACCATGTTCCTGGGATCCGACACCGTGCAGCCGCTGATCCGCCGGCTGGTGCCGAAGGCGGACTTCATCAGCCGGCCGCGCTTCTCGCAGCTGACCTACGCCGGCTACAAGAAGCTGACCCGGCTGCCGCCGCGCTCCTGCGTCGTGGCCTTCTCGGCGACCGACGTCTACGCGCTGGCGGAGCTGATCCGGCGCCAGCGCGGCGGCACGGCGGTGGTGCTGGGCGCCCTGTCCCCGCGGACGCGCAACGCGCAGGTCGGGCTCTACCAGGCGGGGGAGGTGGACTATCTGGTGGCGACCGACGCCATCGGCATGGGCCTGAACATGGACGTGGACCACGTCGCCTTCGCCCGCATCGTGAAGTTCGACGGCTTCGCCCCGCGCCGGCTGCGCGCGCCGGAGGTGGCGCAGATCGCCGGCCGCGCCGGGCGCCACATGCGCGATGGCACCTTCGGCACCACCGACGAGGTGGGGGAGCTGGAGGCCGACGTGGTCGACCGCGTCGAGAACCACGAGTTCGAGACGATCAAGACGCTGATGTGGCGCAACAGCAAGCTGCGCTTCGACACGCCGGGCTACCTGCTGAAGTCGCTGGAGGAGCGCCCGCCGATCCCGGAGCTGATCCGCGCCCGCGACGCCGACGACCATCTGGCGCTGCAGGCGCTGGTGCGCGACCACGAGATCATGGACCTCGCCAAGGGCCGCGACAACGTGCGCCTGCTGTGGGAGGTCTGCCAGGTCCCCGACTTCCGCAAGGTGCTGTCGGACGCCCACACCCGGCTGCTGGGGCAGATTTTCCGCTACCTGCGCACCGGATTCGGGCGGCTGGACGAGGACTGGGTGGCCAAGCAGATCGCCCGGCTCGACCGGACGGAGGGCGACATCGACGCGCTGGTGGCGCGCATCGCCCACATCCGCACCTGGACCTACATCTCCAACCGGCCGGCCTGGCTGAAGGACCCCGTCCACTGGCAGGGGCAGACCCGCGCCATCGAGGACAAGCTGTCCGACGCCCTGCACGAGCGGCTGACGCAACGCTTCATCGACCGCCGCTCCGCCACGCTGGTCCGCACGCTGAAGGACGGGCGGGAGCTGATGGGCGGCGTGCGCGCCGACGGGGAGGTGGTGGTGGAAGGCCATCCCGTCGGCCGGCTGGAGGGCTTCCGCTTCGTCCCCGACGCGCCGGAACGGTCGGAGGAGGCGCGCAACCTGATGAGCGCCGCCCGCCGCGCGCTGCGCGAGGAGGTGGCGTCGCGCCTGCGCGCCTTCGAGCAGGAGCCGGACGACGCCTTCGCGCTGGGCATGGACGGGGTGCTGACGGCGGACGGGCTGCCGGTGGCGAAGCTCGGCCCCGGCCCGTCGGTGCTGAGCCCGGTGGTGCTGCCCTTCGACGAGGGGCTGCTCGACCAGGGGCAGCTCGACCGCGTGCGCGCCCGGCTGGAACGCTGGCTGAAGGACCGCGTCGCCGCCCGGCTGCGGCCGCTGCTGGCGTTGCGCGACGCGGACGACCTGACCGGGACCGCGCGCGGGCTGGCCTTCCAGCTGGTGGAGAACATGGGGGCGCTGCCGCGGGCGCCCGTCGCCCCGCTGGTGGAAGGGCTGGAAAGGGCCGACCGCAAGGCGCTGGCCAAGCATGGGGTGCGGCTCGGCGTGTCGCATCTGTACCTGACCGCGCTGGCGAAGCCGGGGGCGGTGGAGCTGCGCGGCCTGCTGTGGGCGGTGAAGCACAAGCTGCCGCTGCCGGTGCCGATCCCGCCGCCCGGCCGCGTCTCCGTGGAGGCCGCCGGCGCGCCGCCCGCCTTCTGGGAGGCCATCGGCTACCCCGCCGCCGGCCCGCGCGCGCTGCGCGTGGACATGCTCGACCGGCTGGAGACGGAACTGCTGAAGGGCGTCAAGGAGGGCGCGGTCGTGACGGAGGCCGCGCTCGGCCAGATGATCGGCGTGAAGCCGGAGGAGCTGGGCGCCGTGCTGAAGGGGCTTGGCTACACGCGCTCCGTGGCGGAGGATGGGACGGTGGCTTGGAAGCGACGGCGCACCCACCGCGCCCGGCCCCGCCCGGAAAAGCCCGTCAACACCGACCACCCCTTCGCCAAGCTGCGCCAGCTTTCGGGAATTGGATGAAACTAATTGCGATTGCCCCCTCCCTAACCCTCCCCCGCGTTGCGGTGGAGGGGACTGCCGCCCTTTTGCCCTCCACCGCTGAAAGCGGGGGAGGGAGGGACCCGCGCGCCAGCGTGGGGGGGAGGGGGCCGCAGCGATGACCGACCTCCACGACGACCTCGACGACGGCCAACCCGAACCCGGCGCGGGTCGGCTGCGCATCGACAAGTGGCTGTGGTTCGCGCGCTTCTTCAAGACGCGCAGCCTCGCCGCGAAGCTGTGCAACGGCGGCACGGTCCGCGTGTCGGGCACTCTCGTCAGCAAGGCGCACTACGCGGTGAAGCCCGGCGACGTGCTGACCTTCCCGCAGGGGCGGCACATCCGCGTCATCAAGATCGTCGCGCTGGGCAGCCGCCGCGGCCCGGCGGAGGAGGCGCGCACGCTGTACGAGGATCTCAGCCCCCCAGTGCGGGAGGAGGCCATCCAGGACCCCTACCGCGATCCCGCCCCCCGTGACACCGGGGCCGGGCGGCCGACCAAGCGGGACCGGCGCGCGGTGGATCGCCTGCACAGCGAGGACTGATCCGCGGCTCTTTAGAAAAAAGCGCGGCCTCCACCATTGCGCTTCAGGGTCGGCGACCACATCTGCGCGGGCACCGCCGTGTGTGCAGCAGCCGGAGCCGCTTTTCTCAATGCTCGACCTTTTCGCCGACCCGCAAGTCTGGGCCAGCCTTCTGACGCTGACCGCGTTGGAGATCGTGCTGGGCATCGACAACATCATCTTCATTTCGATCATGGCGGCGAAGCTGCCCGTCCATCAGCAGCAGAAAGCGCGGCAGGTGGGCCTGGCGCTGGCGCTGATCACGCGGCTGCTGCTGCTGGCCTCCATCGCCTGGGTGGCGACGCTGACCCAGCCGCTGATCAGCCTGCTGGGCATGGACTTCTCCGGCCGCGACCTGATCCTGATCGGCGGCGGCCTGTTCCTGCTGGCCAAGGGCACCATGGAGATCCACCACACGGTGGAAGGGCACGAGGACGAAGGATCGGCCCCGAAGGTCGCCAGCTTCTCCGGCGTGGTCGTCCAGATCATGTTCCTGGACATCGTCTTCTCGCTGGACAGTGTGATCACCGCGGTCGGCATGTCCAACCACCTGCCGGTGATGATCGCCGCCGTCGTCATCGCCATGGCGGTGATGCTGTTCGCCTCCGGCCCGGTCGGCGACTTCGTCAACCGGCACACCACCGTGAAGATGCTGGCCCTGTCCTTCCTGCTGCTGGTCGGCATCGCGCTGGTCGCCGACGGGCTGGGCTTCCACATCCCCAAGGGCTACCTGTACTTCGCCATCGCCTTCTCCGCCCTGGTCGAGGCGCTGAACCTGATGGCGTCCGCCCGGCGCAAGCGCCGGCGGGAAGCGGTGCACTGACGCCCTCCGCGTGAAAAAGTAAAAGGGCCGCCCTGTCCGGGGCGGCCCTTTTTCATTGGAGGGACCGGCTTACGCCTCGGCGTTCATGTGCTCGTAGGCGAGCTTGAACAGGTCGCGGATGGAGACGATGCCGACCGCGCGCTTGCCCTGGGTGACCGGCAGGTGGCGGTAATGCTTGGAATGCATCAGGGCCAGCGCCTCGCTGGCGTCCGCGTCCGGCGGCAGCGTGTCCGGGTTGCGGGTCATGACCGCCGACACCTCGGTCTCGAACGCGTCGATCTGGGTGGAGAGCACCTTGTTGTTCAGGTCGCGCTCCGTCACGATGCCGACGAGGTCGCCGTGGTTGACCACCAGCACGGCGCCGATGTTCTTCTCCGCCATCAGCTTGGAGACGGTCAGGACCGAGGTGTCTTCCGACACCAGGATGAGTTCCTGCGACTTGACCACGTCAGGAACCAGCTTCCGCTTCATCGTTTCCCCCAAATTGTAATAAGTTTGCGAACTGAAGGCTTGTGGGGAAACAATAGCAAAAGCTCGACGCGCGGAACTGCGGCGGAACACCGCACCTGCGAAGGGAGGAGGCTCAGCGCCGGCGGAGCACGACGGTCAGGTTGTTGGCGGGCATCTCCACCACCTCCGCCAGGGTGAAGGCGCTGGCGGCGCGCTCCACCTCACCCAGGTCGCGCACGCCCCAGGCGGGGTTGCGGCCCCGCAGGCTGGCGTCGAACTCCGCGTTGCTGGGGGCCGTGTGGCGGCCGTCGCGCAGGAAGGGGCCGTAGAGCAGCAGCGGCGCCCCCACCGGCAGCAGGCGCGCCGCCCCGGCGAACAGGCCGAGCGCGGCCGTCCAGGGCGCGATGTGGATCATGTTGATGCAGACGACGGCGTCGGCCCGGTCGATCGGCCAGTCCGCGGCGCTTGCGTCCAAATCCAGCGGATCGCGCAGGTTGGGGAGCATGACGGAGGCGCTCCAGCCACGGACGCTGGCGCGCAGGCCGGGGTCCGGGTCGCTCGGCTGCCAGGTCAAGCCGGGCAGCGCCTCGGCGAAGGCGACCGCGTGCTGGCCGGTGCCGCTCGCCACCTCCAGCACCAGACCTTGCGGCGGCAGGACGCGGCGCAGCACCTCCAGGATCGGGGCGCGGTTGCGCTCCGTCGCGGGGGCGTGCTTGCGGGCGTCTTCAGGGTGCAGCGGGTCGAACATGGGGGAGAGGCTACGCCGGCCCGGCGCCGACGGCAACCTCTGGCGCGGGGCGGCGGGCCGCCCAGGAGCCGGCGAGCAGGAGCAGCGCCCCCACCAGCACCGCAGCCGCGGCGCCGAGCAGGGCCGAATCGAAGCTGCCGGTGCGCGCCACGATCACGCCGGCCGGCAGCGGCCCGATGATCTGGCCCAGGCCGTAGACGGCGGTCAGCGCCCCGATCACGCGGGCCGACGCCCCGCCCGACAGCTGGCGGCCCAGCGTGAAGGACAGCGTGACGATGCCGATGAAGGTGCCGCCGTAGAGTGCCGCGGAGACGACCGCCGCCGCCGGCTGGCCGGTCATCGGCAGCAGGATGCCCGCCGCCTGCACGAGGTGCGCGAGGATCAGCGCCCGCCACAGCCCCAGCCGCCGCCCGGCCGCCGCCCAGATCAGGCCGGAGGGGATGGCCGCCAGCCCGGTCACCATCCAGGCGGCCTCGCCCAGCCGCGCCGTCTCCGGCATCGTCTTCAGGATGGCGACCAGGAAGGTACCGGTGACGATGTAGCCCGCCCCCTCCAGGAAATAGGCCAGCGTCAGCAGAAGCAGCGGCGCCGACCGCAGCGACGTCCCGCCCGCCGGCTTGGCCGGGGTGCCGGCCGCCGCACCAGCAGAAGACGGGACGGGCGGCGGGTCGGTGACCCACAGCCAGGACAGGGCGCCGGCGCCGGTGCAGACCAGCCCAAGCCACAGCCAGTCGCCGCGCCAGCCCAGCCGGTCGCCCATCAGGGCGACGAACAGGCCGCTCGCCGCGATGCCCAGCCCGACGCCGGTGTAGAGCCAGCCGTTCCAGGCCTCGCGCCCCGCCCGCGCCAGCGCGTCCAGCACCATGGCGATGCCCAGGATGAAGATGCCGGCGCTGGCCAGCCCCGACACGAAGCGCAGGACACCCCACGCCGCCATGCCGTCGGTGAAGCCCATGCCGGCGGTGGAGGTGACGCTGGCGATCAGCGCGGTGCGGAAGACCGCGGTGCGCACGGCCCCGTGCGGCACCAGCCCGGCGCCCAGCGCGCCGACGAAATAGCCCAGGTAGTTGAGCGAGGCGAGCAGCCCGGCCCCGTCGGCGCCCAGCCCGGTGGCCGCCTGCATCGCGGGCAGGATCGGCGTGAAGGCGAAGCGCCCCACCCCCATCGCCACGGCCAGGGCCACAATGCCCCCGATCAGCACCCGGACCATGACACGCTTCCTCCAATTCTGTTTTCTTGTTGGGCATGCTCCAGGCGCCATCCTCCCGCGCGGGCGGCTTCGTTTCCAATGAATTGTTTCGATGCTATAGTTCACTGAAAGTGATGGGAGCGGCTCCGGGGAGCGGTGTCATGGATCTCGCGGGTTTGCGTGTGGTGAAGGCGGTGGCGGACACCGGCAGCGTCAGCCGGGCCGCGGAGTCGCTCAACTGCGTCCAGTCCAACGTGACCGCGCGGCTGAAGCGGCTGGAGGAGGATCTGGGCGTCGACCTGTTCCGGCGGCTGAGCCGCGGCATGGCCCCGACGCCGGCCGGCCGCGTGCTCGCCGACTACGCCGACCGCGTGCTGCGGCTGGTCGCCCAGGCCCGCGACGCGGTGGCCGACGCCGCCGGCCGGGGCGGGCGGCTCGCCGTCGGCACTATGGAGACGACCGCGGCGGTGCGGCTGCCGCCGATCCTCGCCCGCTTCCACGCCGACCATCCGGAGGTCGAGCTGACCATCGTGCCCGGCCCGTCGGAAGTGATGGTGGCCGAGGTGCTGGCCGGGCGCGTCGACGGCGCCTTCGTCGCCGGCGCCGTGGAGCATGCGGAGCTGGTCAGCCAGCCGGCCTTCGAGGAGGAACTGGTGCTGGTCGAATCCGCGACCGGCATCACCGCCGAGGCCGGGCGCACCACCCTGCTGGCCTTCCGGCGCGGCTGCGCCTACCGTGCGCGGGCGGAGACGGCGATGCGCGAGGCCGGGCAGGTGCCGTACCGCGTCCTGGAGTTCGGCTCGCTGGAGGCGATCCTGGGCTGCGTCGGGGCCGGCATGGGCGTCGCCGTGCTGCCGCGCGCGGTCGTGGAGCGGGAGCCCTGGCGTGGCATGTTCACCGCCCGCCCGCTGCCGCCGGAGATCGCGCGCATGCCGACCCGCTTCGTGCGCCGCGTGGACACGCCGGAGACGGAGACGCTGCGCGCCTTCCTCGCCGCGGTCGAGGACGGCCCGCCGGCCGTGTCTGCCGTTTTTGCGTCTGCGGCGCAAGCGCCCACACATGCGGCGGGGTTGATCCCATCTTAGGCGGCGTGCTAGGCAAACGCCGCGGTCGGGCTAAGGTCTGTTTGCGGCCACGCGCGCGACGGTTGGCCGTGAACGCCGACCGGCAACGCCGGCGCGGGAACGTTTCGCAAGAGCGTTTCACGGGAACGTTTGGCGGGAACGTTTGGCGGAACGGGGATCGAAGCGACTCGGAACCCGGCGCGAGAACACCGCCGGAACTGGCGAGAACAGCGGAGAACGAATCATGCCCTACGTCGTGACGGACGGCTGCATCAAGTGCAAGTACACCGACTGCGTCGAGGTCTGCCCCGTGGATTGCTTCTACGAGGGTGAGAACATGCTGGTCATCCACCCCGACGAATGCATCGATTGCGGCGTGTGCGAGCCGGAATGCCCGGCCGAGGCGATCGTGCCGGACACCGACGGCAAGGCCGAGAAGTGGATGGAGCTGAATCGCGATTACGCCGGTCAGTGGCCCAACCTGACCCGCAAGAAGGACGCCCTGCCGGACGCCGACTCTTTCAAGGATGAAGACGGCAAGTTCGAGAAGTATTTCTCCGCGAAGCCGGGCACCGGCAACTGAGTCGGGGGCGAATCGGCGGGTGCGCCGATTTCGCCGCCATGCAAAATCGACAGATCGGCTATCGGCGGGCAGCAAAAGAATCCGGACGGCTGCCCGCGCGTAGCCTTTGTAACTCGGCCGTAACATCGCTATAATACGGCCCCGGAGCCGGCCCCAGCGTCATTGCCGGTTTTCCCTTCGCAAAGAGGCTCAGGACAACAATCGCGGCGTGGAGGATCCCATCCCCACGGTGGCATCGTTGTCTCAGGGCCTTTTTCGCCCCCTCCAACGGGGCGGGAAAATGGCGCGATCGCGAGAAGTGAGAGCCAAACCAAATGTCGAACAAGCTTGACTTCGAGGCCGGTGACTTCGTCGTTTACCCGGCTCATGGCGTCGGTCGGGTCGAAGGCATCGAGACCCACAGCATTGCGGGTATGGAGGTTCAGCTCTACGCGATCACGTTCGAGAAAGAGCGCATGACGCTCAAGGTTCCGGTCGGCAAGGCGAAGGCCGCCGGGCTGCGCCGCCTGAGCACGAAGGACCGCATCAAGGTTGCCCTGGAGACGCTGCAGGGCCGTTCGCGCGTCCGCCGCACGATGTGGAGCCGCCGCGCCCAGGAGTATGAGGCCAAGATCAACTCCGGCGACCCGGTGTCCATCGCGGAGGTCGTGCGCGACCTGTACCGCGGCGCCGACCAGTCCGACCAGTCCTACAGCGAGCGCCAGATCTATCAGGCCGCCCTGGAGCGTCTGGCCCGCGAGCTGGCCGCCGTCGAGAAGATCGACGAGCTGAAGGCGACGGAGCGTCTGGAGCTGGTGCTCAAAAAGGCCGCCTGACCGTTCCACGGGGGCTCCCGAGGGTTCTATGTCTTTGGAGGCGCGGCCTTTTGGCCGCGCCTTTGTCTTATGTTTTCGGCTTTCTTCGCGGGTGCGCGCCGCCTAAACTCCCGCCCTGCCGACCGAAGCAGGTTTGCCCCTGAGCAGATTTGGCCAGGTCGGGCCGAGGGATGGAAAGAGCGTGCGCCGGGATGTCTGAACCGCAGAAATTCGTCGATCTCCGCCAGCCGCGCCGCATCTGGGCCATCGGCTCCGTCCACGCGCAGCTGGACCACCTCTACGCCGTGCACGAGGTGGTGGCCTCGCGGTTCGAGCCCGGCGACCGGCTCGTCTACCTCGGCAACATGATCGGCTGGGGCGAGCGCATCCTGGAGACCATCGACGCCCTGCTCGCCTTCCGCATCTGGCTGCTGAGCTGGCGCGGGATGGAGGCCGACGACATCGTCTACCTGCGCGGCGCGCAGGAGGAGATGTGGCAGAAGCTGCTGCAGCTGCAGTTCGCGCCCGATCCGCAGCAGGTGCTGGACTGGATGACCAAGCACGGCGCCGGCACCACGCTGGCCGCCTATGGCGGCACGGTGGAGCAGGGCATGGCGGCGGCGCGCGGCGGCACCATGATGCTGGGCCGCTGGACCCAGGGGCTGCGCCAGGCCATGCAGCAGCGGCCCGGTCACGAAAATGTGTTCAACGCGCTGCGGCGCGCCGCCTACTGCCTCGACCCCGCCCGGGATCCCGACCGGGGAGAGGGCGGCGTGCTGCTGGTCAGCGCCGGCGTGGACGTGCGACGGCCGCTCACCCACCAGGGGGACGCCTTCTGGTGGGGATCGGCGAATTTCGCCCAGATGTCAGCGCCTTACGGTGGCTTTTCGCGGGTCGTGCGGGGCTATGACCCGGCCGGCCGCGGGGTTTCCGTGACCGATTTTGTCGCTACGCTCGACGGCGGCTGCGGCTTTGGGGGGCACCTCGTCTGCGGCTGCCTGTCTCCTTCGGGCGAGATCCTGGACCTGTTCCAGGTTTGACACCATCTCCCCTTTTTCCATCTGCCGTACGTCCCTACACGGATCGATAGGCCACTTAACCATTTGGTAGGGCTGATCCGACGCCCCCCGTTGTGCGTATGATCATGTAACGGGGCGAGGTAACGGCTGTTGTCCCAACCGTCGGCATCCCGTGAAGAACCGACGGACCATCGGACCCAGGGGTCGATCAAGGTCGAGCGCCCCTCAAGGAGTCCGGACCAAGGACAAAGGCCGCCCAGACGGGAAGGAAGGGACGTATGGCGTATATCGACGATCCCGAGACTCAGCGCGCGAACCTGAGTTTCATCAAGGCCTCCATGCGCGAGCCTCTGCTGACTCGTGACCACGAATTCGACCTCGCCCGGAAATGGCGCGAGGCGGGTGACGAGCGGGCGCTGCATGAGCTGGTCAGGGCATACACGCGGCTGGTGGTGGCCACGGCAGCCCGTTTCCGGAACTACGGCCTTCCCATGGGCGATCTCGTCCAGGAAGGCAATGTCGGGCTGATGCAGGCCGCCAGCCGCTTTGAGCCGGACCGCGAGGTGCGATTCTCCACCTACGCGGCCTGGTGGATCCGCTCGGCCATGCAGGACTACATCCTGCGCAACTGGTCGATCGTGCGCACCGGCACGACGGCCGCGCAGAAGTCGCTGTTCTTCAACCTGCGGCGCCTGCGGGCGAAGATCGAAAGCATCAGCCAGGGCAACGGCGGCGGCAGCGGCGGCGGGCTGACCAAGGAGGGCCGGGAGTGGATCGCCAGCGAACTCCAGGTCGACGTCACCGAGGTCGAGGCGATGGAGATGCGGCTGTCCGCGTCGGACCAGTCGCTGAACTCGCCGGTCGCCGACGGGTCCGACGAGGACTGGCAGGATTTCCTCGCCGACCAGCGGCCCTCGCCGGAGGACGTGGTGATCGGCATGCGGGACAGCCGCACCCGGTCGGAGTGGCTGTCCGAGGCGCTGGGCGAACTCAGCCCGCGCGAACGCACCATCATCCAGGAACGCCGCCTGCGCGAGGAAGGCGCCACCCTGGAGGAGCTGGGCCGGGAGCTGGGCGTCAGCAAGGAGCGCGTCCGCCAGCTGGAGCACCGGGCGCTGCTGAAGCTGCGGCAGTCGATGCTGAAGCGCGTCGAAGGCTTCGACGACCTGCTGGCCGATGCGTGAGGGGGGCGACCCCCCTCTCATTCGCTTTGGCGTTTAGCGGAGGAAGGGGGCAGAACCCCGCTACCCTTTCACCTTGTGCAGCGGCTGCACGTCGCCGCTGTCCACCCGCGGCCGGTCGGGTTCCTCTTCGGTCAGCGGGTCGCACTCCACCATGGTGGCGAGCGAACGGCGGGTCAGGCGCTGGTATTCCAGCGTCCCCTCGTGCTTCCAGGCGATCTCGTCCTCGCGCAATTCGCGGACGACCTTGGCCGGTAGCCCCGCGGCGAGCGTGCGCGGGGGGATGATCAGGCCGGCCTTCACGAAGGCCATGGCGGCGACGATGGCCTGTTCCCCGATCACCGCGCCGTCCATGATGACCACGTTCATGCCGACCAGCGCGCCCCGCTTCACGACGCCGCCGTGCAGCACGGCGCCATGGCCGATGTGCCCGTCCACCTCCACCACCGCGTCGTGGCCGGGGAAGGCGTGGAGCGTGCAGTTGTCCTGCACGTTGCTGCCCTCCTCCAGCAGGATGCGGCCGAAGTCGCCGCGCAAGCTGGCGCAGGGCCCAACGTAGCAGCCGGGCCCCACCACCACGTCGCCGATCAGCACGGCCGAGGGGTGGACGAAGGCGGTGGGGTGGATGACGGGCACCACGCCGTCGATCGCATAGACCTTGGGGCGGGGCAGGCTGCTCATGCCTTTCTCCATCAGGCCGCCACCGGGACGCGGGTCTGCACGACGCGGAAGCGGCCGGCCACGAAGGCGAGGTCGCAGAGTGCCGCGTTGCAGGCCGGGTTGGCGCCGGTGCCGTGGAAGTCGCTGAAGGCCGCGGACTGGTTGACCAGCACGCCGCCGGTCAGGTTGACGGACAGGGCGACGCCGGCCTCGGTCAGCGTGTCCTGCACCCGGTCGATGACATCCTGGTCGGTGGAGTAGAGCGCGGCGGTCAGCGCCCCCTTCTCGCGGACGAGGCGGGCGGCGCGGGTCAGGGCGTCGTCGGTGCCCTCAACCTTCACGATCATGGCGATGGGGCCGAACAGTTCCTGCCCGTACTTGTCCTCGTCCTTGGCGTCGAGAACCAGGATCAGCGGCGTGTGGACGCGGGCGTCCGGGAACTTGGGGTGGGCGATGGCGCGGGAGGCCAGCGCGACGGTGCCCAGCGCTTGGGCGTCTTCCAGCCGCTTCAGCGTGGCGTCGGACTGGATGGCGCCCAGCACCTCCACCGCGCGCTCCGGGTCGGACAGGAACTTGTCCGTGGCCGTGGCGATGGCCTGGACGACCTGGTCGAAGCCGAGATGCTCGCCACCCGCCCGGATGCCGTCCTTGGGCACGAAGATCGCCTGCGGCGTCGTGCACATCTGGCCGGAATAGAGCGACAGGGCGAAGGCGAGGTTGCGCGCCATCCCCTTGGGGTCGTCGGTGGAATCGATGATGACCGTGTTGACGCCGGCCTTCTCGGTGAAGACCTGGGCCTGGCGGGCGTTCTGCTCCAGCCAGCTGCCGAATTCGCTGGAGCCGGTGAAGTCGATCAGCGCGACCTCCGGCCGGGTCGCCAGCTCCTTGGTGATCGGCGCGTCGGCGCTGTCGGCGGCGAGCGTCACGAGGTTGGGGTCGAGCCCGGCCGCCGCCAGCACCTCCCGGCAGACCTCCACCGTGATGGCGAGCGGCAGGATGGCGGCGGGGTGGGGCTTCACCACGACGGCGTTGCCGGTGACGAGGCTGGCGAACAGGCCCGGGTAGCCGTTCCAGGTCGGGAAGGTGGCGCAGCCGATCACCACGGCCACGCCGCGCGGCACCACCTCGAACCGCTTGTCCATGACCAGCGGCGGGTTCTTGCCCTGCGGCTTCTCCCAGCGGGCCGACGGCACCTGGTCGGTCATCGCCTTCCAGCCGTAGGCGACGGCCTCCAGCCCGCGGTCCTGGGCGTGCGGGCCGCCGGCCTGGAAGGCCATCATGAAGGCCTGCCCCGTGGTGTGCTGGACGGCGTTGGCGATCTCGAAGCTGCGCTTGTTCAGGCGCGTCAGGATTTCCAGGCAGACGCCGGCCCGGCCGTCCGGCCCGGCCTTGCGCCAGCCGGGCATGGCTGCCTTCGCGGCGGCGAGCAGCGCGTCCAGGTCCGGCTTCGGGTAGGTGACGCCCAGTTTCAGGCCGAAGGGCGAGCGCTCCGCCCCCACGAAACCCTGTCCCGCGGGCTGGTCGAGCGGGAACAGCTTGTTCAGCCGCGCCTTGAAGGCGGTCTCGCCGTCGGCCGCCGCCGTCTCGCCATAGGCGCGCGGGCTCGGCATCTCGGCGAAGGGCGACCAGTAGCCCCGCGCGCGCGAGGCGGCGACGGCCTGGTCCAGGGTCGCGCGGTGGCGCCCATACAGCTCGTGCGGGGATAGGGGCGGGGACAGCGGTTGCGCGGTCATGCGGGCGTCTCCTTCCTCGATTTTGCGGCTGTTCGTTTTCGTTGCGATCGGGCCTGCGCAAGCCGCCGATCGGGGGTTCAGCCATCCCCGAACCTTACATCAGCGCTCCGGCGTCGTGATACCGGATTTCGGAGTATGGCTCTTGATCTGTATCTCTTTGCATCGGTTCGGGGGTCCGTTTTACCGCTTGCCTCGCCAACAATTCCGGTGGGATATTTCACGAAACGGCGAACAGCCACAAAAACTGTATCACATTGATACGACAAGAAGACCCGCAGGAAGGGACAGGCGACCGAGATGGAAACGACCCGTTGCGCGGCGGACATCCGCCCATGAGTTCGGCCATGAATTACGCCAACATCCTGTTCGAGGTGGCCGACGGTGTCGCCACGCTGACGCTCAACCGGCCCGACAAGCTCAACAGCTTCACCAACGAAATGCACGCGGAGGTGCGCGACGCGCTCGCCCGCGTCAAGGGCGACCCGGCCGTGCGCTGCCTGCTGCTGACCGGGGCCGGGCGTGGCTTCTGCGCCGGGCAGGATCTGTCCGACCGCGCCATGGCGCCGGGGGCCATGGGATCGAGCCAGGGGCCGCCGGACATCGGCGCCGCGCTGGAGACGAACTACAACCCGCTGGTCCGCACGCTGCGCGGGCTGGAGATGCCGGTGGTCGCCGCGGTCAACGGCGTGGCCGCCGGGGCGGGGGCGAACATCGCGCTCGGCTGCGACCTCGTGTTGGCGGCGAAGTCGGCGAGCTTCATCCAGGCCTTCTGCCGGCTGGGGCTGATCCCCGACGCGGGCGGCACCTGGCTGCTGCCGCACCGCGTGGGCACGCAGCGCGCCATGGCGCTGGCCATGCTGGGCGAGAAGCTGTCGGCGGAGGAGGCGGAACGCATCGGCCTGATCCACAAGGCGGTGGACGACGCGGAGCTGATGCCGACCGCGACGGCGCTGGCCCGGCAGCTCGCCACCCAGCCGACCCGCGGCTTGGCGCTGACCAAGCGTGCCATCTATGCCGCGGCGACCAACACCATGGACGAGCAGCTGGACCTGGAGCGCGACCTCCAGCGCGAAGCGGGCCGCACGGCGGACTATCGCGAGGGCGTCACCGCCTTCCTGGAAAAGCGGGCGCCGACGTTCGAGGGCAAGTGATGGTCCCCCTCGGCCGGGGGGACACCATAGCCGTCGTCGGCTGCGGCGCCATGGGGGCCGGCATCGCCCAGGTCGCGGCGGCGGCCGGGCACCGCGTCCTGATGGCCGACGCGCGCCCCGGCGCCGCGGCCAAGGCGGCGCAGGGCATCGGCGAGGCGCTGGCCAAGCTGGTCGCCCGCGGCCGGATGACGGAGGCCGCCCGCGCCGACCTCCTCGGCCGCCTCCGGCCGGTGGACGGGCTGGCCGACCTCGCGCCCGCCCGGCTGGTGGTGGAGGCCATCGTCGAGGAGCTGGAGGCCAAGCGCGCCCTGTTCCGGGAGCTGGAGGGCGTCGTGGCGCCGGACGCGATCCTCGCCACCAACACCTCCTCCCTGTCGGTCACGGCCATCGCAGCACCACTGACACGGCCGGAGCGCGTCGCCGGGCTGCATTTCTTCAACCCCGCGCCGCTGATGGCGCTGGTGGAGGTGGTCAGCGGGCTGGCGACCGACCGTGCGGTGGCCGACACGCTGTTCGCCACCGCCGCGGCCTGGGGCAAGTGCCCCGTGCACGCCCGCTCCACCCCCGGCTTCATCGTCAACCGCGTGGCCCGGCCCTTCTACGCCGAGGGGCTGCGCGCCTTGCAGGAGCAGGCGGCCGACCCGGCGACGCTCGACGCGGTGATGCGGGAGTGCGGCGGCTTCCGCATGGGGCCGTTCGAACTGATGGACCTGATCGGCCACGACGTGAATTTCGCGGTGACCCGGTCGGTCCACGCCGCCTGTTTCGGCGACCCGCGCTACCAACCGTCCCTGATCCAGCAGGAGCTGGTGGAGGCCGGGCGGCTGGGGCGCAAGACCGGCCGCGGCGTCTACGACCACAGCTCTGGCGCTTTGAGGCCGGCGGCGGCCGACCTGCCGCAGGTCCCCCGCCCGTTCCGCGTGGTGGTCGAAGGCCACCTCGGCCCGGCGCAGGGGCTGGTGAGGGCGATCCGCGAGGCGGGCATCGCGGTTGAGGAGCGGGACGGGGCGGGGACGCTGCTCCTCGACGGGGTGACGCTGGCCCTGACCGACGGGCGCAGCGCCACCCGGCGCGCGGCGGAGAGCGGATGCCGGGACCTCGTCCTGTTCGACCTCGCCCATGACTATGGAACGGCGACTCGCGTCGCCATCGCGGCGGCCGACGGGGCGTCGGACGGGGCCATCGCCGCCGCGGCCGGGCTGTTCCAGGCGCTGGGCAAGCGCGTGTCGCGGCTGGACGACCTGCCGGGCCTGCTGGTCATGCGCACCGTCGCCATGCTGGCGAACGAGGCCGCCGACGCCGTGCTGCACGGGGTGGCGAGCGCGGCCGACATCGACACGGCCATGACCAAGGGGGTGAACTACCCCACCGGGCCGCTGGCCTGGGCCGAGTCGATCGGGCTCGACCGCGTCGTCGCGGTGCTCGACGCGCTGGCCGCCACCTACGGCGAGGATCGCTACCGGGCCTCGGCGCTGCTGCGCCGGAAGGTGTGGGGAGGAACCACGTTCCATGACCGATCCGGATGACGCGCAACGGGTCGCCGAGGCGGTTGGCCGGGCCATGCTCGCGTAGGTTGGGTGAAGGCGCAGCCGCAACCCAACACGGTTCCCAGCGCGGTGATGTTGGGTTCCGCTGACGCTTCACCCAACCTACGATGCCAAAACCTACGATGCCCATGGAAAGGGGCACCACACGGAGGGGCGTCATGACGGAGCGGGTGGTCCATCTGGGGGGCGGCGGGATCAGCGTCGCACTCGGGGTCGGGGACGTCGCGCGCCTGCTCTACTGGGGGCCGGCGCTGCCCGACGGGGTGGACGAGGCCGGCTTGCGCGGGGCTTTGCCGCCCTCCGGGCTCGACGCGCCGATGGTGCCGCCGTTGCTGCCGGTGTCCGGCTGGGGCTTCTGGGGGCAGCCGGCGCTGTCCGGCCGGCACGCGACGGGCGGCTGGGCGCCCCGGCTGCGTGTGGCGGATGTTGACGCAAGCGCCTCCCGAGCCCGGATCGAGCACGCGGCGGAGGACGGCTCCCTGGCCGTCGCGCTGGTGCTGGACCTCGACGCCGAGACCGGCGTGCTGCGGACGGAGGCGGAGGTCGTCAACCGCGCCGCCGAGCCCTATCGCCTGGACTGGTGCGCCGCCCTCTGCCTGCCCCTGCCGGCCTGGCTGGAGGAGGCTCTGCTCTCCGAAGGCACCTACATCCGTGAGTTCCAGGAGCGGCGGGTCCGCCTCAGCATGGGCGTGCTGCTGCGGGAGAACCGGCGCGGGCGCACCAGCCACGACGCCTTCCCCGGCCTCGTGCTGGGGGAGCGTGGGTTTGGTGTGGCGCACGGTACGGTCTGCGGCTTCCACCTGGGCTGGAGCGGCAACCACCGCCTGTCCGTGGAGACGCGGCCGGACGGCACGCGCATCCTGCAACTCGGCGAGCTGCTGCATCCGGGGGAGGTGGTCCTGGCGCCCGGCGAGGTCCACCGCACGCCGCCGGCCTACGCGGCGCTGGCGGAGGATGGCTTGAACGGGCTGATGGCCCGCACCCACGGCCATGTCCGCCGCCGCATCCTGCCGCGCCAGCCGTTGCGCCCCCGCCCGGTGCATCTGAACATCTGGGAAGCCATCTATTTCGGGCACGAGCGCGGCGCGCTGATGGACCTGATCGACCGGGCGGCGCGGGTGGGGGTGGAGCGCTTCGTCATCGATGACGGCTGGTTCCACGGCCGGGTGAACGAACGCGCCGGGCTCGGCGACTGGTGGCCGGACGCCGGCAAGTACCCGGACGGCCTCGCCCCCATCGCCGACGCCGTGCGCGCCCGCGGCATGGAGTTCGGCCTGTGGGTGGAGCCGGAGAACGTCAACCCCGACAGCGACCTGTTCCGCGCGCATCCCGACTGGATCCTGGAGCTGCCGCAGGCCGCCGACCCTGCGCGCCCGCCAGCGCCCTGGCGGCAGTATGTCCTGGACCTCGGGCGGGCGGAGGTGGCGGACTATCTGTTCGACCGGATCGACGCGCTGCTCCGTCCGGGTTTCATCGCCTACCTGAAATGGGACATGAACCGCGACATCGCTCCGGCGGCGGTGGCTGGGGAACCGGCCTGGGGCCGGCATGTCCGGGCGCTCTACGCGCTGATCGACCGGCTGCGCGCCGCCCACCCCGCCGTGGAGATCGAGACCTGCGCGTCCGGCGGCGGCCGGGCCGACTGGGGCATCCTGGAGCGGACGGAACGCGTCTGGGTCAGCGACAGCAACGACGCCCACGACCGGCTGGCGATCCAGCGCGGCTTCGGCCTGTTCTTCCCGCCGGAGGTCATGGGCGCCCATGTCGGGCGGGAGCGCTGCACCGTCACCGGCCGCCGCAACGACCTGGGCTTCCGCGCCGCCGTCGCCCTGTTCGGCCATATGGGCGTGGAGTGGGACATCCGCGGCCTGGACGACTCGGAACTGGCAGACCTCGCCGCCTGGATCGCGCTGCACAAGCGCCACCGCGCGCTGCTGCACGGCGGCCGATCGCTGCGGCTGGACCTGGACGGGGCGGAGGCCACCGGGCACGGCGTGGTTTCCGAGGATCGCCGGGAGGCGCTGTTCCTCGTCGCGCGGCTGGTCACCCGGCCAGTGCCGATCCTGGTGCGTCTGCCGGGGCTCGATCCGGAGGCAACCTACGTGCTGCGCGTGCCGGAGCCGGTGCCCGACGGCGCGCTGCCCTGGGGCCGGGAAAGCCCGCCGCTCAGCGGGCGGATGCTGGGGTTCGGAGGGGTGCGCGTGGCGCTGGGCCGGCCGGACACGGCGGTGGTGTTCGCGGTGGAGCGGGTGGGGTGAGTGGGGTGGTGGGGAGTGGTTGCACTGGGCCCCCACCCTAACCCTCCCCCACCTTCGGCGAGGGAGGGGACTGCCGCCGCTCCGCGACCAAAGCCCCTCCCCCCGCGAAGTGGGGGGAGGTTGGGAGGGGGCCCCAACTCCCGGCGCTCACCTCACCCCGCCTGCACGCTGTTGTCCTTGCGGCGCGACAGCTGCAACTGCCCCTCCAGGCACTTCACGTAGGTGGTCTTGCCCATCTTCAGGTTGTCGCAGACGGTGACGAGCGCCCGCGGGATCGCCGCGAACTCCTTGGAGCCGCGCGACTGCGTGTTGTAGGCGGCGAGGTGCTGGCGCAAGGCCTCCTTCGACACCGGCTTGCCGTCGTTCCCGATCATGATGCTTCCCGCGCGTGGTGGTCCCGCCCGACGCTACGCGCAAGGGGCAGGGGGCTTCAACCGTCCTTGCGGTCCTCGGGGCGTTCGCCGGTGTCGTCCTTCGGCGTTCCGCCGTCGCCGGTCCAGTCGTCGGTGATGTATTTCTGCGCGTCGCTGATCTTCTCCACCTCGTCGCGGCTCGGCGGCTTGGGCACGCGCGACTGGCCGTTTTCGTGGTCCTGGTCCATGACGGTCCTCCTTGTGGTCGGAGTGATGTGGAGGGTGGGGCGGCCCCGGCAAGACCCTTATGACCCGCCGCCGCTTGACAGACCGTCCCGTGCCGCCGGATCATCGCTGCGGTTAGTGCCAAGAATTCCAAAGAGAATTCGATCCGTCTGGGCTCTCGCAGGGAGTATGGAGATCATGAATCCGTTTGCTCGCCGCCTCGTCGGCGCGGCCGTCATTGCCCTTGGTGCGGCAGCCGTCACCGCCATTGGCACCAGCGCCGGTCCGGTCCTGGCGGAGACGCCAAAGGACACCTTCGTGATGGCCTGGCAGTTCGACGACATCGTGACGCTCGACCCCGGCGAAATCTTCGAGCTGTCGGGCGCCGAATACGGCTCGCAGGTGTATGACCGTCTGGTCACCTTCGACGTCAACGACGTCAGCAAGATCAACGGCCACGTGGCGGAAAGCTGGACCGTCTCCGACGACGGCAAGACCTTCACCTTCAAGATCCGCGACGGCATCAAGTTCCATTCCGGCAACCCGCTGACGGCCGAGGATGTGGCCTGGTCGTTCCAGCGCGCCGTGAAGATGAACAAGGGCCCGGCCTTCATCCTGACCCAGTTCGGCCTGACGCCGGAGAACGTGGACCAGAAGGTCCGCGCCACCGACCCGCGCACCCTGGTGTTCGAGACCGACAAGGCCTACGCGCCGACCTTCGTGCTCTACTGCATGACCGCCGACGTCACCTCCGTCGTCGATGCCAAGCTGGTCAAGACCAAGGAGGTCAACGGCGACTTCGGCAACGCCTGGCTGAAGACCAACTCCGCCGGCTCCGGTCCCTTCGTCCTGAAGCAGTGGAAGGCGAGCGAGCTGCTGTCCTTCGACGCCAACCCCAACTATTGGGGCGGCGCCCCCGCGGTGAAGCGCGTCCTGGTCCGCCACATCGCGGAGCCGGCGACCCAGCGCCTGCTGCTGGAAAAGGGCGACGTGGACGTGGCCCGCAACCTGAAGCCGGAGCAGTTCGAGCCGCTGCGCGGCAACGACAAGATCCGCATCGTGCAGTCGCCCAAGGGCACGCTCTACTACTTCGGCCTGAACCAGAAGAACGAGATCCTGGCCAAGCCCGAGGTGCGCAAGGCCATGAAGTACCTCGTCGATTACGACGGCATGGCCAAGACCATCATGAACGGCCTTGGCACCGTCCATCAGGCCTTCCTGCCCAAGGGCTTCCTGGGGGCGGTCAACGACAACCCCTATAAGTACGACCCGGCCAAGGCGAAGGAGCTGCTGAAACAGGCGGGCTATCCCGACGGCTTCAGCATCACCATGGACGTGCGCAACACATCGCCCAGCATGGACATGGCCCAGGCCATCCAGGGCAGCGCCGCGGCGGCGGGCGTGAAGATCAACCTGCTGCCGGCCGACGGCAAGCAGGTCGTCACCAAGTACCGCGCCCGCAACCACGACATGCTGCTGTACCAGTGGGGTGCCGACTACCAGGACCCGCACACCAACGCCGACACCTTCGCGGCCAACCCGGACAACAGCGACAACGCCAAGGCCAAGCCGCTGACCTGGCGCAACGCCTGGGACATCCCGGAGCTGACCAAGAAGACCGAGGCCGCCGTGCAGGAGCGCGACACCGCCAAGCGCGCCGCCATGTACGACGAGCTTCAGCGCACGGTGCTGGACGACTCGCCCTTCGTGATCATGTTCCAGCAGACCGAGGTGATCGCGGAGCGCAGCAACGTCAGCGGCCTCGTCTGGGGCCCGAGCTTCGACAGCAACTACTACTGGAAGGTCAGCAAGAAGTAGGCTGACCTTTATCTCTCCCGCACTTCATTCCCTCTCCCCTCTGGGGAGAGGGTTAGGGTGAGGGGGATGCGCTTTTGCCGGACGTGCGGGAGGTGCGGGACCCCCTCACCCGGCCCTGCGGGCCACCCTCTCCCCAGAGGGGAGAGGGACTGCCCCCTCACCCTTCCCTCTCCCCGGAGGGGAGAGGGAATTTCTTTTGAACCAGGGTGAAGCTTGGCCGCTATTTTGAAACGTCCGGGGGTGCCGGGACGGCGCCATGTGGTGCGGGGGGCGAGTTTGCTCGCTTCCGTCGCGCTGACCTTCCTCGGGCTGCTGCTCGTCACCTTCCTGATCGGGCGGGTGGTGCCCATCGACCCGGTGATCGCCGTGGTCGGCGACCGCGTGTCCGCCGACACCTACGCCCGCGTCCGGCAGGAGCTGGGGCTGGACCTGCCGCTGTGGCAGCAGTTCCTGCGCTACGTCGGCGACGTGCTGCAGGGCGACTTCGGCACGTCGGTGCTGACCTCCCGCCCGGTGCTGGAGGACGTGCTGCGCGTCTTCCCGGCGACGCTGGAGCTGGCGACCGCCGCCGTGATCATCGGCGTGGTGCTGGGCGTGCCGGCCGGCGTGATGGCCGCGGTCCACCGCGGGCGCTGGCCGGACCATCTGATCCGGGTGATCGGGCTGATCGGCCATTCGATCCCGGTCTTCTGGCTGGGCCTGATGGCTCTGCTGGTCTTCTACGCGCGGCTGGAGTTCGCGCCGGGGCCGGGGCGGGTGGATGTCTTCTATGAAGGCGTCGTCGATCCGGTCACCGGTGTCATCACCGTCGACGCTCTGCTGGCCGGCGAACCGGACGTGTTCTGGAACGCGCTGTACCATCTGATGCTGCCGGCCTCGATCCTCGGCTATTACAGCGTGGCCTACATCGCGCGCATGACGCGCAGCTTCATGCTGGACCAGCTTCGGCAGGAGTACATCACGACGGCCCGCGTGAAGGGCCTGTCGGAAGCGCGGGTGATCTGGCGCCACGCGCTGGGCAACATCGCGGTGCCGCTGACCACGGTGGTGGCGCTGTCCTACGCCGGCCTGCTGGAGGGCTCGGTGCTGACGGAGACGGTGTTCGCCTGGCCGGGGCTGGGGCTCTACATCACCAACTCGCTGCTCAGCGCCGACATGAACGCGGTGCTGGGGGGCACGCTGGTGGTGGGTGCGGTCTTCATCGGCCTGAACCTGCTGTCCGACCTGCTGTACCGACTGCTTGATCCGAGGGCCCGATGAGCGTCCACACGCAAGCCTCCGCGGCCGGTGCCGGCGGGCTCCGCGCCTGGCTGACGACGGAGACGCCGCAGTCCCGCACCCAGGCGAAGCTGGGGCGGCTCTACCTCGGCTGGCTGACCTTCACGCGCAACACGCTGGCGGTGGTCGGGCTGGGCATCGTGCTGCTGCTGGTGGCGATGGCGGTGCTCGCGCCGTGGCTCGCCCCCTACGACCCGCTCGCCCAGGATCTCGGGCAGCGGCTGCTGCCGCCGAGCGGCGCGCATTGGCTGGGCACCGACGCCTTCGGGCGGGACATCCTGTCGCGCATCCTCTACGGGTCGCGCCTGACGCTGATGATCGTCCTGCTGGTCGCGGTGACGGCGCCGGTGGCCGGGCTGCTGATCGGCACGGTCGCCGGCTATCTCGGCGGCTGGGTCGATACGGTGCTGATGCGCGTCACCGACATCTTCCTGGCCTTCCCGAAGCTGATCCTGGCGCTGGCCTTCGTCTCGGCGCTGGGGCCGGGGATCGAGAACGCGATCATCGCCATCGCCATCACCTCCTGGCCGCCCTACGCCCGCATCGCGCGGGCCGAGACGATCACCATCCGCCGCAGCGACTTCATCAGCGCCGTGCGGTTGCAGGGGGCGTCCAAGGCGCGGATCATCCTCGGCCATGTGGTGCCGCTCTGCTCCTCCTCGCTGATCGTGCGGGTGACGCTGGACATGGCGGGCATCATCCTGACCGCGGCGGGGCTGGGCTTCCTCGGCCTCGGCGCGCAGCCGCCGGCGCCGGAATGGGGCGCCATGATCGCCACCGGCCGCCAGTATGTGCTGGAGCAGTGGTGGGTCGCCACCATGCCCGGCATCGCCATCTTCGTGGTCAGCCTGGGCTTCAACCTGCTGGGCGACGGCCTGCGCGACGTTCTGGATCCGAAGGGCTGATGAGCGACAAACCGTTGTTGGAGGTCGAGAACCTCCGCATTTCCTTCCCGACCCGCACGGGCGTGACGCAGGCGGTGCGCGGCGTCTCCTTCACCGTGGGGCGGGAAAAGCTGGGCATCGTCGGCGAGTCGGGCTCCGGCAAGTCGATGACCGGGCGGGCCATCCTGCGGCTGGTCCCCTCGCCGGGCATCGTCACCGCCGACAAGCTCGCCTTCCAGGGCGAGGACCTGCTGACCGCACCCGAGAAGCGGCTGCGCGACATCCGCGGCCGGCGCATCTCCATGGTCATGCAGGATCCGAAATTCTCCCTCAACCCGGTCATGACCATCGGCGCCCAGATCGCCGAGGCCTACCGCGTCCATTCCAAGGCCAGCAAGGCGGAGGCCAAGCAGCGCACGCTGGAGATGCTGGAGGCCGTGCGCATCCGCAACCCGGAGCGCGTCTACGGCCTCTACCCGCACGAGGTGTCGGGCGGCATGGGCCAGCGCATCATGATCGCCATGATGCTGATCCCCAACCCCGACCTGCTGATCGCCGACGAGCCGACCTCCGCGCTCGACGTGACGGTGCAGATGCAGGTGCTGGCGATCATGGACGAGCTGTGTTCGAAGCGCGGCATGGGCATGATCTTCGTCAGCCACGACCTGAACCTCGTCGCGTCCTTCTGCGACCGCATCCTGATCATGTACGCCGGCCGCGTCGTGGAGACCTGCCGCGCGTCGGAGCTGCACGCGGCCAAGCACCCCTACACCCGCGGCCTGCTCGACAGCCTGCCGCGCCTGGACGACACGCGGGCGGAGCTGCCGGTGCTGGCCCGCGACCCCGCTTGGTTGGAGGATATCTCTCCCTCTCCCCTCCGGGGAGAGGGTCGGGGTGAGGGGGATGTCGGGGGACCGGAGAGTTCGGCAAAAGCCGGGGCCCCCCCCCCCCCCCCCCCCCCCCCCGGGGGGGGGGGGGGGGGGGGGGGGGCCATGTCGGGGGACCGGAGAGTTCGGCAAAAGCCGGACCCCCTCACCCTAACCCTCTCCCCAGAGGGGAGAGGGGACGAGGGCTGGCGGAGGATCAGCGATGATCACCGTACAGGACCTCCGCGTCACCTTCGGCCATGGCGCCGACGCCGTGACGGCCGTCCAGGGCGTGTCCTTCGACGTGAAGCCGGGCGAGAGCTTCGGGCTGGTCGGCGAGTCGGGGTCGGGCAAGTCCACGGTGCTGCGCGCCGTCGTCGGGCTGAACCACGACTGGACCGGGACCATCGCCGTGGACGGCAAGCCGCAGACGCGGCACCGCGACAAGGCCTTCTTCAAGTCCTGCCAGATGGTCTTCCAGGACCCCTACGGCTCGCTCCACCCGCGCCACACCATCGACCGCATCCTGGCGGAGCCCATCGCCATCCACCGGCTGGGCGACGCCGACGCGCGGATCGACCGGAGCTTGCGCGACGTCGGCCTGGGGCCGCAGTTCCGCTTCCGCTATCCGCACCAGCTCTCCGGCGGGCAGCGCCAGCGCGTCGCCATCGCCCGCGCCCTGGTGCTGGAGCCGCGCGTGCTGCTGCTGGACGAGCCGACCTCCGCGCTCGACGTGTCGGTGCAGGCGGAGATCCTGAACCTGCTGAAGCGCCTGCGGGCGGAGCACGCCCTGACCTACGTGCTGGTCAGCCACAACCTGGCGGTCGTCGCCGGCATGTGCGACCGGCTGGCCGTCATGAACCGCGGCCGCATCGTGGAGGAGATGGACGCGGCGTCCTTGCGCCGCGGCGAGGCGCGGGAGGGCTACACGCAGCAGCTCCTGCGCGCCAGCCAGGGCTACGACCGCGCGGCGGCCGACAGCTTCAAGGATTTTGCGTGAGCATCGTAGGTTGGGTGGAGCGCAGCGAAACCCAACAGCGTCTGCGTGGCGGCGTGTGTTGGGTTGCGCTGGCGCTCCACCCGACCTACGGGGTGTTGGGGGTGGCGGCCAGCTGGTCGGCCTGGGCTTGCAGCTTGATCAGCAGGCGGTCGAGCTGCGTGGCCTCCTCCTCCGTCAGGGCGCTGGTCAGCTGCGCCTCGTAGGCGAGTGCCAGGGGCACGATCTCCGCGTAAATCTCCAGGGCCTTCGGCGTCAGGGTCAGCAGGGCCTTGCGCCGGTCGGTGTCGCCCGATTCGCGCAGGATCAGCGCCGAGTCGAGCATGCGGCTGATGGCGCGGCTGACCTGCACCTTGTCCATGGCCGTGCGCTGCGCGATCTCCCCCGCGCTCAGCGTTTCCCCGCTGCCGAGCACGGCGATGATGCGCCATTCCGGGATCGTGATGCCGAACCGCTTGTCGTAGAGCTTCGCCACCGTGTGGCTGACCACGTTGGACAGGACCGAGACGCGGTAGGGCAGGAAGCGGGTCAGGTGAAGCTTCGCGGTCCCGGTTGATGAGGGTTCGGTGTCGCTGCGCTTGCGCCGGGGGGAAGCCATGGGTCGTCGGGCCTGAGGTTGGAGAGGTTGCGGACGGTTGCAAAGCACCATCCTGCGCCGCGATTTTCTGCTTGCAACAGTTTCAGTTGAAACTAGCTTCAAGGACAACAGGAACAAGGGGAGGAGAGACCCGGCATGAAGCTGGCAACCCTGAAAGAAGGCGGCCGGGACGGCACGCTCGTCGTGGTGTCGACCGATCTCGCGCGCTGCCGCGCCGTGCCCGATATTGCCGCGACCTTGCAGGCGGCGCTCGACGACTGGGCGGCCGTGGCGCCGGCGCTGGAGGAGGCCTACCGCGCCCTGAACGCCGACCCGGCGGCGGGGGAGCCCTTCGACCCTGCCAAGGCGGCCTCGCCGCTGCCGCGCGCCTACCAGTGGGCGGACGGATCGGCCTACGTCAACCATGTGGAGCTTGTGCGCAAGGCGCGCGGGGCGGAGATGCCGCCGAGCTTCTGGACCGACCCGCTGATGTACCAGGGCGGCTCCGACGGCTTCCTGGGCCCCCGCGACCCGATCCCGGTGGCGGACGAGGCCTGGGGCATCGACTTCGAGTCGGAGATCGCGGTGGTCACCGGCGACGTGCCCATGGGCGTGTCGGCGGACGAGGTGGCCGGGCACATCCGGCTGCTGATGCTGGTCAACGACGTCAGCTTGCGCAACCTGATCCCGGCGGAGCTGGGCAAGGGCTTCGGCTTCTTCCAGAGCAAGCCGGCCTCCAGCTTCTCCCCCGTGGCGGTGACGCCGGACGAGCTGGGCGCGGCCTGGGACGGCCGCAAGCTCCACCGGCCGCTGGTCACGCACCTGAACGGCGACCTGTTCGGCCGGCCCGATGCCGGCGTGGACATGACCTTCGACTTCCCGACGCTGGTGGCGCACGCGGCGAAGACGCGGAGCCTCGTGGCCGGCTCCATCATCGGGTCGGGCACCGTGTCCAACAAGCTGGACGGCGGGCCGGGCAAGCCGGTGAGGGAGGGCGGGGCCGGCTATTCCTGCATCGCGGAGATGCGCACCATCGAGACGATCCGGGACGGCAAGCCGCAGACCCCCTTCCTGCGCTTCGGCGACCGCGTGCGGATCGAGATGTTCGACGCGGCCGGCGCGTCCGTCTTCGGCGCCATCGAGCAGGAGGTCGTGCGTTACAGCCGGACGTCCGGCTGACCGTCCCCGTCGCCGTCCGTCAGGCCGCCGAAACGCGCGTCGAAGGACGGCTGCGCCTCCGGCAGCGGGCCGTTGGCGGTGGTCAGCGCGGTCATCAGGAAGGATTCCGACGGCTGGCGGAGCCGCCGGTACAGGTTGCGCGCCAGGGTGCGCGCCTCCTGCCCCGGCCAGTCCGGCGGCAGCAGGTCGGGCGGCAGCATCGGGTCGCGCAGCAGGATGCGGCGGAAGTCATGGATCATCAGCGTGCGCAGCACGAAGGCGACGCGCGGGTCGGTGGCCTCGTCCGCCGCCAGCGCTTGCCAGACCGGGCGGAAGCGGCCGAGGAAGCCGGCGTAGTCGTGCTCCAGCCGGTCCACGTCCCAGAAGCCGCGCACCATCTCGCGCAGCGCGCCGGGGCCGGCGGCGCGGTCGTGGGTGGCCTTCAGGTGCACCACCTTGTCGGCCACGCCCAGCTCTCCCAGCAGGCGGTGCATCGCCGCCTCGTCGTAGTCGGGATGGGCGAAGACGTTGGGCGCCGCCGCCCCGAAGCCCAGCCAGACCAGTTCCCGCCGCAGCCGGTCGCGCGACTCCGCGTCCAGCGCGGCGGGGGGCAGCATCAGCAGGTGCCAGCCGCGGTCCCACACCCGGTTCAGCGGGGCGTAGACGCGCCGGCCCGCCGCCGCGAAGCGCTCCTGTCCGCTTTCCGTCACGCGGTAGTAGCTGCGCCGGCCGATCTGCGTGTTGATCAGCCAGTCGTCCTTGCACAGCCGGAAGACGGAGGTGCGGACGATCCGCTCGCTCAACCCGAAATGCGCCAGCAGCTCGATCAGGCTGCCCAGCCATGCCGACCCGCCATGCGGCAGCACCGCGTCGCCGTAGACCGTGACGATCAGCGACTTGGCGCGGGGCGCGATGGTGTCGAGCAGCGGTGCGACGAGGTCGTCCGGGCGGCGGGGGCGGGGCATGCGGCGGGGAACTCTCGGCTGGGCGACCACATGATGCATAGGTGGCACATGATACATATGTAGCCGGAACAATGGCATGGTTTGTGTCACGAAATCCGACGGTTCCGGGCAGCCGGGACCGCGGCTGATAAGAATCGGGAGGGATCATGAAGCTTCACACCTACTTCCGCTCCTCCGCCGCCTTTCGGGTGCGCATCGCCCTGAACCTGAAGGGCGTCACGGCCGAACAGGCCTTCGTCCACCTGCGCAAGGGGGAGCAGAGCGCCGAGCCTTTCGCCGACCTCAACCCGCACAAGCTCGTGCCGGCGCTGGAGGTGGACGGGCGGGTGCTCACCCAGTCGCTCGCCATCATCGAGTATCTGGACGAGACGCACCCGAACCCGCCGCTGCTGCCCGCCCACCCGCTGGACCGCGCGCGGGTGCGCGGGCTGGCGCTGGCGGTGGCCTGCGACATCCACCCGCTGAACAACCTGCGCGTCCTCCAGCACCTGAAGGGCGGCATGGGGCACTTCCAGGCGGAGGTGGACAGCTGGTACCGGCACTGGATCACCGTCGGCCTGACGGGGCTGGAGGCCCAGCTGGCGCGGGAGCCGGAAACCGGGCGCTTCTGCCACGGCAACACGCCGACTCTGGCCGACGTGGCGCTGGTGCCGCAGCTCTACAACGCCCGCCGCTTCGGCAGCGACCTGTCCGGCTACCCGACCCTGCTGCGGATCGAGGAGGCCTGTCTCGCGCTGCCGGCCTTCGCCGACGCGATGCCGGAACAGCAGCCGGACGCGGAGTGAGGTTGGTCTAGCGGTTGACGATCAGCGCCACGCCCAGCACCGCGACGGCGGCGCCCGCCCAGGCGCCGGCGCCGGGAAGCTGGCGGGTCCAGACCCACAGCATGGGCAGGATCAGCACGGGGCTGGTCGCCGACAGGGTGGCGACGATGCCGGCGTTGCCGTGCGCCAGCCCGATCAGCAGGAGCGTCATGCCGAGCCCCAGGCCGATGAAGCTGTTGACCGCCACCTGCCCGACCAGCCGCGGCGTCAGCTCCGCCCCGAAGCCGAAGCGCTGGCCGGGCAGCAGCCCGCCCGCGAACAGCAGCAGGCCGGAGGTGCCGACGCGCACCGCCGCCGCGGCGATCGGGTCGGTGCCGGCGGCCATCACCGGCTTGGCGATGATCGAGCCCACCGCCTGGCAGCAGGCCGCGACGAGGCAGGCGCCGACCCCGACCAGCAGGCGCCCGCGCACCGCCTCCCAGTCGTGGCTTTGGTTGCCGGAACGGAAGAGGACCGCCAGCATGACGCCGGCCGTCACCAGCAGGATGCCGATGGCCGTCCACGGCCCCATCGCCTCCCCCAGCAGGACCCAGGCGAGCAGGGCCGTCAGCGGCGCGTTGGTCGCGTAGATGACGGAGTTGCGCCGGGGGCCGATGCGCCCCAGCGCCCAGAACAGCGCGGTGTCGCCGCCGACGATGCCCACCGCCCCCGACAAGGCCAGGATGGCGGCGGCGCTCAGGTCCAGCGTGTGCCAGGTGCCGAGCGCCGTGGTGGCGACCGACAGGCCGAGGAAGGCGCAGGTCATGCGCAGCCGGTTGAAGGCGATCGGCCCGATGGCGCGCACCGGCCCGATGGCGATCAGCCCGCCCGCCGCCCAGCAGAGCGCGGCGCCGAGCGCGGCAAGGTTGGCGATCATCATGACGGGGGGATGGAAGAGGGGAGGTGCGGCATGGTGGCCGCACCCTACGATGGCGATTCGCGCAAAGGCCAGCGTGAAACTCGCATGGCGGGGGTGTGGGGAGGGGGGTGTGGAGCGTGGAGCGTGGGGAGCGGTCGCATTGGGCCCCCACCCTAACCCTCCCCCATCTTCGACGGGGGAGGGAACTCCGCCGGGATCGCGCTCAACTCCTCCCCCCGTCGAAGATGGGGGGAGGTCGGGAGGGGGGCCCAACGCCCGGCGCTTCTCCCCTCACACCTCGATCAGCGCGTAGGGCCGGCCAGACTCCTTCTCGATGGTCTGGGCGACGTTGTAGACCGGGGTGCCGCGCATGGTCTTGCCGGCGTAGCTGCCGTGGTGGGCGTGGCCGTGCACCACCGCCTGCACGTGGAAGCGGTCGATGGTCTCGGCCAGCCGGGAGGAGCCCAGGAAGGGGAAGATCTCCGGCGGCTCGCCCCGCACCGTTTCGGCGATGGGGGCGTAGTGCAGGACGACCATCGTCCGCTCCGTCTCTAACTGGCGGAGCGCGCTTTCCAGACGCATGGCCTCGTTCACCGCCTCGTGCACGAACTGCTTGATGGTCGGCTCGCCGAAGGCGTCCAGCATGCGGTTCTCGAAGCCGCCGCCGAAGCCCTTCACCCCGGCGAAGCCGACGCCGCGGATCTCCTGCGGGTTGCCGTCCAGGAAGTGGACGCCGGCCTGCTCCAGCACGTGCTGAAGCTCCTCCACATGGCCGCATTCATAGTCGTGGTTGCCCAGCACCGCGACGATGGGGATGCCGATGCCGCGCAGATCCTCGGCCAGCACCTCCGCCTCGCGCGGCTTGCCGTGGTTGGTCAGGTCGCCGGCGAGCACCAGCACGTCCGCCCGGTCGGCGATCTCGCGGAACAGCTCCCGGTAAGGGTGGACGGAGGTTTCGCCCACGTGGATGTCGCCGATGGCGGCGATCTTCAGGGTTCCATCAGCCATGTTTCGATTCCTCGCCGACGACGTCGGCGAACCCCCATTCGGTGACGTCGATCAGGTAATCCTCGCGCGAATACAGGCGGCCGCGGCAGATGCGGGTCTGCGGCACGGGCAGCTTGGCGCGTTCGTTCAGGCGGTCCAGCAGCTCCTGCAACAGCCAGGCGGGGATGTGGTCGCGCTCCGTCGGGTAGATGAAGCGGAAGTTCAGGACGTGCATCAGCAGCACCTCCCAATACTGCTCCATGTGGCCGAGCAGGCGCTTCCAGTCGATGCGCTCGTGCTGCTTCAGGATCATGTGCACGACGTCGGGGCCGTCGTACTTGTGCCGCATCTGCACGAAGGACTTGGAGAAGACCATTTCCGTCGGCGGGATCAGCTGCACGTCGGCGCCGCAGATGATGGCGCGGTGGTCCTCCTCGAACCAGCGGTCGGTGACCGGGTTGATGGCGGCGGCGGAGTTGAAGATCACGTCGAAGAACAGCTCCCCGTGCTTGACCTTGCCGATCCAGCGCTCGTCCTCGATCTCCGTGGTGAAGCCGCGGTCCTGGAAATAGGCCAGGATGCGCGGGAAGTCGCCGCCCCGGCAGAAGACGTCGATGTCCTTGGTCGGCCGGGTGATGCCCGTGTAGGCGCTGACCGCGTAGGTGCCGCCCAGCAGGAAGGGGACGCTCGAGTCCTTCAGCAGCTTCAGGCTTTCCGTGTAGAAGGCCTCCGCCTCGGGGCTGACGTCGGCGTTGCCCTCGCGGGGTTCGTCCATCAAGCAAGCACTCCTTTGCAATGTCTCCTCAGCAACAGCCGCGCGCGTTGCGCGGGTCGTAGCGGCGGTCCTGGCAGTAACGGAAGAACTCCTCGTAGGTCATGACGGGCTCGTCCGGGTGGGTCTCGCGCCGGTGGGCGACGTAGGTGTCGTAGTCGGGGATCCCGACCATCAGCCGCGCCGTCCGCCGCATGGCGAGCCAGAGATCCATGGCTTCATGCATGGCTCATCCCCCTCGGTCGGGCGGTGGCGGCACCGGCCGGGCCGGTGACCTCCTGCGCGGTGGCGTGGGGCTCCGCCATGGCGCGGCGGATCCAGATCAGGCCGAAGACGACCATCGCGATCACCACCGCCATGAACAGGCCGGTCAGCGCCGCGTCCACGTAGTCGTTGACCAGGACGCGCCCCATCTCCTCCGCCGTCTTGGCGGGGGCGAGCAGCTTGCCCTCCGCCATGGCGGCGGAGAAGCGGTCGGCGTGCGACAGGAAGCCGATCTTCGGGTCGGGGTGGAACAGCTTCTGCCAGCCGGCGGTCAGGGTGCAGACCAGCAGCCAGACGGTCGGCAGGATGGTCACCCAGGCGCCGGCCTGCCGCTTCATCTTGAACAGCACCACGGTGACGACGATCAGCGCGATGGCCGCCAGCATCTGGTTGGCGATGCCGAACAGCGGCCACAGCGTGTTGATGCCGCCCAGCGGATCGACCACGCCCTGGTAGAGGAAATAGCCCCAGGCGGCCACCGCCAGCGACGTCGCGATCAGGTTGGCGCCCCAGCTGTGGGTCTGCCGCATGAAGGGGACGGCGGTGCCCAAAAGGTCCTGGATCATGAAGCGCAGCACGCGCGTGCCGGCGTCCACCGTGGTCAGGATGAACAGCGCCTCGAACAGGATGGCGAAATGGTACCAGAAGGCCATCAGTGCCTGCCCGCCGACGGCGCTCGACAGGATGTGCGCCATGCCCACGGCCAGCGTCGGGGCGCCGCCCGCGCGGGACAGGATCGTGTGCTCGCCCACGTCGCGGGCGATCTGGTCCAGCGCGTCCGGCGTGATGGCGAAGCCCCAGCCGGTGATGGTCTGGGCCGCCTGCACGCTGTCGGTCCCGATCAGGGCCGGCGGGCTGTTCATGGCGAAATAGACGCCGGGATCCAGGATGCAGGCGGCGATCAGCGCCATGATGGCGACGAAGGCCTCCGTCAGCATCCCGCCATAGCCGATGAAGCGGGCCTGCGTCTCGTTCTCCAGCATCTTCGGCGTGGTGCCCGACGAGATCAGCGCGTGGAAGCCCGACACCGCGCCGCAGGCGATGGTGATGAACAGGAAGGGGAACAAGGCACCGGAGAAGACCGGGCCGGTGCCGTCGATGTAGGGCGTCACGGCGGGCATCTTCAGCTCCGGCCAGACGAACAGGATGCCGATGGCCAGACCGGCGATGGCCCCGATCTTCAGGAAGGTGGACAGGTAGTCGCGCGGGGCCAGCAGGAACCACACCGGCAGCACCGACGCGCAGAAGCCGTAGGCGATGATGATCAGCGCCAGCGCCGTGCCGGAATAGGTGAAGAGCGGGGCGAGCGTCGGGCTCTCGCTCACCGTCTGGCCGAAGACGATGCTGCCCATCAGCAGGACGAAGCCGATCACCGACATCTCCCCGATGCGGCCCGGCCGGATGAAGCGGCTGTAGACGCCCATGAACATGGCGATGGGGATGGTCGCGAAGACGGTGAAGGTGCCCCATGGGCTGCCGACCAGCGCCTTGACCACCACCAGCGCCAGCACGGCCACCAGGATGACCATGATCAGCAGCACGCCGATCATGGCGATCACGCCGGCCACCGGCCCCATCTCCATCCGCGCGATGTCGCCCAGCGAGCGGCCGTCGCGCCGGGTGGAGGCGAACAGCACCACGAAGTCCTGCACGGCCCCGGCCAGCACCACGCCCACCAGGATCCAGATGGTGCCGGGCAGCCAGCCCATCTGCGCCGCCAGCACCGGCCCGACCAGCGGCCCGGCCCCGGCGATGGCCGCGAAATGGTGGCCGAACAGCACGTACTTGTCGGTGGGGACGTAGTCGAGCCCGTCGTTGTAGCGCACGGCGGGCGTCACCCGGTCGGCCTCCAGCCGCAGCACGGACCGCGCGATGTACAGGCTGTAGAAGCGGTAGGCGATCAGGAACACGCAGACCGAGGCGACGACGAGCCAGACGGCGTTGATCGTCTCCCCCCGGTTCAGGGCCATGAAGCCGGTGGTGCCCACCAGCGCCAGCGTCACCAGCGCCCATTTGGTCGCGGTCCAGGCCTTGCTTCCAGCGGCTTGCATGGCGGTCTTTCCCTCCCGAACGACCCCGTAACGGACCTTCAACAGGGCAGCGGGCCGGAATGGCACCCGCCGCAAGGCCGAACACGCGAAAAACGTTCGACAGGCCGGGCGAAGGCCCGATCCGCGGTTGTCGGGAACCCCAGGGGCTTCGCCACGGTTGAGTTGGGTGAACCGCTGATGGAGAAATCGCGCCATGATCGGGAAACGCCTGATGAGGACGGGCCTGACGAGGACTGCGCCGCGGCGCGCCCTTCTGGGGGTGCTCGCCGCCGCGGGGCTGACGCTGGGTGGCGCCGGGGCCGCCTCGGCCCAGTCCTGCGCCGACCAGGTGGAACGCTTCGCCGCCGACCACAGCCTGTCCACCACGCCGCCACCGACCGCGGCCCCGGCCGCGCCGGGCACCTCCGGCTCGACGGCCGGCTCGACCGCCGGATCGCCGAGCGCCAGCGACGGCGGGGGCTCCGGCACCGCCAGTTCGGAGAAGCTGGCCCAGTCCGGCGGGGTGGTGGCGCCACCCGCCGTCGGGGACACCGCTGTGATCGAGCCGCCGCGCGCCGGCACCGGCAACATGCCGACGGCACCCGCCCTGCGGCCCGACGCCGGGCCGGGCGGCGGCAGTGGGTCGAGCGGCGCCATGGGCCAGGCGGCACAGAACGCCCAGCTGGACTCCCTGGTGACCGCCGCGCGCTCCGCCGCCAAGCGCGGCGACGAGGCGCAGTGCATGGAAAGCCTGACCCAGGCCAAGCGGCTGACGCAGACCACGCCCGGCGGCACGGGCGGGGGCGGCTGATGATGGCGCCGCTGATGGGCAAGCTGCTGGTGGAGGGGGCGGTCCGACTCGGTCCCCACCCGCCGGCTCCGCCCACGCCGGACATGCCGGTTCCGCCGCCCGTCCAGCCTCCGGACGTTCCTGATGACCCGTCGCGGCCGCCGATGGGCGACCCGCCGGACGCCATCCCCGTCCCGCCGGAGGAGCCGCCGCCGGCGCCGGACCGGCTGGCCCGCTGAAGCAAATTGGGAATACCGGCCGCGGGCGGGCGTTTCGGCCCGCCTGCGGTCTTGTGATTCCGCGCGGGACAGGCGATGTCTTTTGCGGAGCGCCGGATCGCGTGCCGGCGTCAGCGTCGCCTCTTGGAGTTCAGTGGGTCTCATGCACCGTCAACCGCCGCGCCAGCACGTGTACCGCCAGCCCGTCGTCCTCGGCACCCAGGTCCAGGCCACCGTGAAGTGGTACGATCCGAACCGCGGATTCGGCTTCGTCAAGTTCGAGGACGGCTCCCCCGACGCCCTCATCCCCGCCGCCATCGTCGGCACCGCCGGCTTCGACGCCCTGCCGGACGGCGCCACCGTCGTGGTGGACGTGGTGGAAGGCCGCAAGGGCAACCAGGTCAGCGTCCTGCATTCGGTGGACACCTCCACCGCCGCCCCCTCCCGCCCCCCGCGTCCGCAGGGCGACCGCCCGCAGGGTCCGCGCCCGTCCTTTGGTGATCGGGGCGGTGATCGGGGCGGCGACCGCGGGTTCCGCGACCGGGGTGACCGCGGTTTTGCGGACCGGGGCGGAAATCGGGGCAGCGATCGCGGCTTTTCGGATCGGGGCGGCGATCGCGGTGGTTTCGGCGGCGGCTCGCGCCGTCCGGCGTCGGGCGGTCCGACGTCCCAGGTCGACGGCACCGTGAAGTGGTTCAACACCACCAAGGGCTTCGGCTTCATCGCCCAGGACAACGGCGGCCAGGACGTCTTCATCCACCTGAAGGCGCTGGAGCGCTCCGGTCTGCGTGGCCTGAACGACGGCCAGCGCGTCCGCATCACCGTCCGCCAGGGCGACAAGGGCCCGGAGGCGGTGTCGGTCGAGGAGGCGTAAGCTCCCGCTACGGATTGCCCCCTCCCTCCCGCTTCGCGGGTCCCTCCCTCCCCCGCTGCGCAGGGGAGGGCCTATTTGCGGAGCCGGCGGCAGTTCCCTCTCCCGCGCAGCGGGGGAGGGTTAGGGAGGGGGCACGATCGCCGGACTTACGTCCGCGTCCCCGCCCAGCCGGTCGCCGTCTCCTCCGCCGGATCGTTCGCCGACGCGCGCCCCTGGGAATGGCCGTGGGAATGCGCGTCGACGCCGCGCAGATGCTCGGCGGCTTCGCGCAGCGTGCGTTCGCTGGCGTTGTCGGGGACCTGGATGCCCGCGTCGGGACCCAGTGCGGCGTCCTCCTCGGCGATTTCGCGGGTGGCTTGCTGCCAGTGGTCGATGTGGCGTCCCTCCGGGCGGCCTTCCTGTTCCCAGAGGGCGTAGGCCCGCGTGCGGATGCGCGGGTCGTCCTTGCCGATGATGTGCTCCATGGCCGTCTCCTCGCTCTCAGGTGCGGTCCGGTTCGGACGGGGTCGAAATCTGCTCCAGCGCCGATTCGACGGTGCGCTCGTCCTTGGCGTCGGTGGCGAGATCGCCCAGCGACACGATTCCCACCAGCCGCTTGTCGCGATCGACGACGGGAACGCGGCGGATCTGCTGGCCGCCCATCAGGCGGGAAACCTCGTTGACCGGGTCGTCCTCGTAGCAATAGCGCGGCTCCGTGGTCATCACCTCGGACACCTTGCACTGGTCCGGCGCCATGCCGGCGGAGGTGGCGCGCACGGTGATGTCGCGGTCGGTGATCATGCCGACCAGCTTTTCGCCGTCGCACACCGGCAGGACGCCGACGTTCAGCTGGTCCATCAGCTGGGCGGCCTTGCGGATGGACTCGTTCGGCCCGACGATCTGGACGTCGCGGGTCATGATGTCTCGAATGCTCATGGAATGGCGCCTTCCCTTGCGGTGTTGCTTGGCGGTTTCCATGGCTCAACAGCCGGCGCCAAGCGGAGTCCCGGCCGCCAGCGGGGGTACTCTTGCCGACCGTCTACGTGCTGATGGGGCCGCCGGGCAGCGGCAAGACGACGTGGCGCAACGCCTTCCTGGCGGAGCGCGCCGGACGGGCCGTGGCCGTCAGCCGCGACGACGTGGTGGCGGAGGTCGCGGCGGCCGAGGGCGTCTCCTACCGCGCGGCGTGGCGCGCCTTCTCCCGCGCGATCGACAAGGAGTACCGGCGCCGCCTGACCGACGCCTTCACCCACGGGCTGGACGTGGTGGCGGATGCGACGAACGTCACGGCCAAGGCGCGCCGCCGCGTCCTGTCCCGCGTGCCGGAGGGGTGGGAGCGCGTCGGCGTCCTGTTCGACGCGCCGGACGCGGTGCTGGTGCAACGCCTGGAGGATAGAGCGGCGGCCGGCGGCCCGGCGGTGCCGCCCTGGCTGGTCGCCAAGATGCGCGCCGACTGGGTGCCGCCGGCCCCGGACGAGTTCGACCGGGTCGAGACGGTCTACAGCCAGTAGAGCGGGTCGATGCCGAACAGCAGGGGATGGACGGCGATCATGCCGGCATAGGCGGCGAGGCCTCCCAACAGGCGCCCCCAGCCGATCTCTGTAAGGGCGAGGCGCTGGCGGCCCGCCAGGATGGCGGCGAAGGGCAGGACGGAGGTCTCAGTCCGGTAGGCGCGGCCGGCCTCGCTGCGGCGCAGGACCCAGTCGTTCTTGACCATGGCGAACAGCGCGATGGCGGCCATGGTGCCGAACAGGACCACGCGCCGGCCGTCGCCGGTCGCTTGGACATGCAGCAGCGCCCACAGCAGCAGCCCCAGGCTGCCCGGGTAGCGCGTGATGCGGAAGATCCCCGCGGGCGTGTTGGGCGCCTCCGGATGGCCGGCCTTGCTGGTGACGCGGGCGACGATCAGCAGGAAGGCCAGCGGCATCAGCGCCACGACCAGCGGCGCCGCCCAGCCGGCGGGGGTGAACAGCAGCGCGCTGCCCGCCGCCTCGCGGTAGGCCCAGATGAACAGGAGCAGCGCCAGGGTCGAGCCCAGCGAGTGCAGGGCGACGAAGCCGCCGCGCCCCATCCGGGCGATCAGCGCCGGCCGCACCCCCGGCCAGGAGGGCAGGGCGTGGCTGGCGAACAGGACAAGGGCGGCGAGGGAGAGGTCAGCGGTCATGGCCCCCAGCAAACACCCGAACGGCCTTCGGGCTCTTGACGGCGATCAAACAACGATGCCTCCGATCACTTCCGCAGGCGCTTTTCCTGCATGATCTCCAGCTGGAGCTGCTGGATCTCGGTCAGGCGCTGCCACTGCCGCTGGATCAGGTAGTCCATCTTCTCGTGCAGATGCCGGATCTCCAGCTCCGCCTTCAGGTTGACGCGGTAGTCGTTCTCCGACCGCAGCCGGTCCTTCGGACCGGAACGGAAGGGCTTTCCCGGCGGTTCAGGGAAGGCCATGACGCAGTGGATCACCGACATCGTCCAGCATCTCGGCTATGCCGGCATCTTCCTGATGCTGGTCCTGGCGCGCGTGCTGCCGCCGGTGCCGGCGGAGACGGTGATCCCGCTGGCCGGGATGGGGGCGGTGAACGGCGACTTCAACCTGCTGCTGGTGGCGCTGGCCGGCGGGCTGGGCTCCGCGGCGGGGGAGTTGATCTGGTACCTGCCCGCGCACCTGCTGGGGCGGGAGCGGTTCGAGGGATTCCTGCGCCGCTATGGCCACTGGCTGACCGTGCGCCCGGAGCAGGTGCACCAGGCGACGGAGTGGTTCGCGCGGCGCGGCGGCATCGCGGTGATGCTGTGCCAGCCGCTGCCGGGGCTGCGCACGCTGATCTCCATCCCCGCCGGGGCCTGCGGGCTGCGCATCCCGGTCTTCCTGGCCTACGCCGCCACCGGATCGACCCTGTGGGTGCTGGTGCTGGCGACCACCGGCTACCTCGTGCGCTCCGGCTTTCCGTGGCTGGCCAACTACATGGTGCCGGGGGCGCTGCTGCTGTTCGCCACGCTTCTGCTGCTCTACGTCGTGCGGCTGGTGAAGCACCGCCGCGGGGCGCGCCTGTCGCGCAGCGGCGGGTGACCGGTGGGGGCGGGTAACCCGCTACCCGGTTGGGGCGCGGAACTTTCCGGGGTTGCGGTCCGTTGGACCGGCGAATGCACACCACGGCCGGCTTTTCCGGCCCACCAGGAAGCCTTCGAACGATGAACCGGACCCGAATCACGACCCTGGGATGGCGCGCCGCCGCCGTCCTTGCGGCGGCGGCTGGGCTGGCCGCCTGCGCCGACGTTCCGCCACCGACCGCCCAGCTCGGCGCCTCCGCCCAGGCGGTGCAGACCGCCGAACGGGCCGGCGCCCTCCAGTACGCCCCGGCGGAGTACCAGTCCGCCCGCGAGAAGCTGGGTGCGGCCGACAACGCCATGCGCAACGACGACCGCACCAAGGCCCGCCGCCTCGCCGAAGAGGCGCAGGTCGAGGCCGACCTCGCCACCATCCGCAGCCAGCGCGCCACCGCGCAGCAGGCGGCCGGCGCCGTGCGCAGCCTGGCCGGCCCGCAGGCGACCAACACCGGGACCATGCCCCGCGCCGCCGCGCCGACCCTGCCGCCGGCCACCAGCGGAACCTCCGATTGGAGCGTGCCGCGCACGCCGGGAGGCACGCCATGAGGACGTCCGCGATGAAGAAGTCTCTGGGTGCCGTATCGCTCGGCGCGCTGGCCGTGGCGCTGGCCGCCTGCTCGACCCCGGCGGAAAGCCCGTCGCTGGTGCAGGCGCGCCAGACCTACCAGAGCGCCGCCGCCACCCCGCAGGTCGCCAGCAACGCGACGCTGGAGCTGCGCCGGGCCGAGGAGTCGCTGCGCCGGGCCGAGGCCGCGCGCAACGACGGCAACGCCGCGGAGATGGACCACCAGGCCTACCTCGCCAGCCGGCAGATCCAGATCGCCCAGGACGTGGCCGCGCTGAAGGGCGCGCAGAACGTCGTCGCCAACGCCGACACCTACCGCCTCCAGTCCCGCAACGCGGAGCTGGAGCAGCAGCTGCGCGACCTCCAGGCCCAGCGCACGGAGCGCGGCATCGTCATGTCGCTGGGTGACGTGCTGTTCTCCACCGGCAGCGCCAACCTGACCTCCGGGGCGCAGACGCGGATCGACCGGCTGGCCCAGTTCCTCCAGCAGTATCCGGACCGCACGTTGCAGATCGAGGGCTACACGGACAGCACCGGTTCCTCCTCGACCAACCTGCGCCTGTCGGAGGCCCGCGCCATGGCCGTCCGCGACGCGCTGACCGCGCGCGGCGTCAACCCCGGCCGCATCGTCGCCCAGGGCATGGGCGAGGCGCAGCCGGTCGCCTCCAACAGCACCGACGCCGGCCGGCAGCAGAATCGCCGCGTCGAGGTGGTGATCTCCGACCCGGGCTCGGTCGCTCAGTCGCGGCCGTAAAGGTGTCGGGCTGAGGCCCCCTCCCTAACCCTCCCCCGCTTCGCGGGAGAGGGGACTGGGGTAAGCGGCAGCAGTTCCCTCCACCGCTGCAAGCGGGGGAGGGTTAGGGAGGGGGCGAAATGTTACGGCAGCGCCGCCCCGGCCATGAAGTCCGGGACGGGGCGGTTGGTGTAGCGGGCGAACCGGGCTTTCTCCGCGCGGTAGAAGTTGCGGTAGGAGGCGATCGGGTCGCCCGCGACCTTGTAGGGCTCCGGCATGCACAGCGGCACCGGCGTGAACCGGCCCTCGCCCAGCCGCGCCCGCCAGTCGCCGCCGTGGCGCAGCTCCTCCAGGACGCCCGCCGTCTTGTGCGGGCGGCCGAATCGGTGCGTGAACTCCGCCGCCAGCCCGTCGGCCAGATCCAGCGCCCAGGCGTAGTTCGCCGCACCGGAGCGCACCCAGACGGTCATGGGGTGGTTGACGTAGGCCGCCTTGTAGCCGAGGTCGAACCCGTTCAGCCGTAGCGCGGTGCTGAGCATCTGCGCGGTTTCCACCAGCATCTTGCTGACATGCTTGTCGCAATGCAGGCGGGCGGCTTCGGCCGGGTCGGGGTCGAGGAAGAAGATGTTCATGGCGGACGAAGATGGGCGGCGCGCGGTCGTCTGAACAGGGGCCGTCCGTTATGCCGCCGCCTGGGTCGCGCCGTGGTAGTTGCGCCACATCGCCTGGAAGCGCTGGTCGCGGGCCAGCAGCTCGTCCATCGTGCCGACGTCCACCAGCGTGCCGGCCTCCATCAGCACCACCGTGTCGAAGCGCGGCAGCAGGTGCAGGCGGTGGATGGCGGAGACGACGCAGGCGTCCCGGAACTCCTCCAGCAGGCCGTCGTAGACGCGCAGTTCCGTCGCCGGGTCGACGCTGCTGGTCGGCTCGTCCAGCATGACGAGGCTGGAGCTTTGCGCGGCGAGGATGCCGCGGGCGAGCGCCAGGCGCTGGCGCTGGCCGCCGGACAGGTTCACGCCGCCCTCGCTGATTGGCGTGTCGAGCCCGGCCGGCAGCGTTTCCAGCACCGGGCCCAGCTGCGCCAGCCGGCAGGCGCGCACCACCTCGCTCGGCGGGTAGTCGACGCCCATGGTGATGTTCCGGCGGATGGTGCTGTCGAAGATCTGCGGCTCCTGCGGGATCAGCGTGGTGACGGAGGACAGGTCGCGCAGGTCCGGCCGCGCCGCGCCGTCCACCGACAGGGCTACGGCGTCGGCGGCGTAGAGGCCGGCCAGCACGCGCAGCAGCGTGCTCTTGCCAGATCCGCTCTCGCCGATCAGGGCGATGCGCCGGCCGCGCGCGAGGTCCAGCGACACGCCGTTCAGGGCCGGGCGCGGGCGTGCCTCGCCGGGGCGGGCGGCGTGGCGGAAGGTGAGGTTCTCGACGCGGATGGTCCGCCAGCCGTCGGGCAGGCTGGCGGCGGCGCCGGCGCGCGGCTCGGCGGTCAGGATCGCCTCGGCCCCGGCGACGTCGGCCTGATGGCGGACGAGGTCCTGCCAGTGCGTGGCCATGGAGCCGACGACCGTGCCGATCTGCTGCGCGTACTGGTGCACCATGACGGCGGTGCCCAGCGGCACCATCCCGCCCTGCCGCCACGCCAGCCAGGCGTAGAGCACGACCAGCCCGCAGCGCAGCGCGTTGTTCAGCAGGTCCACCGCGCACCACTTCGCCTCGTTGACCACGATGTGGTGGCGGATCGGCTCGAACAGCTGGTCCAGCCGCTCGCCCAGCACGCGGCGGGTCGCCGCCTGGAGGCGCAGCGTCAGCACGGTGGAGACGTTGCCGACGCAGTCCGACAGGCCGGCGAAGTAATGGCGCTCGCGCCGGTTCTCCTCGGTCAGCAGGCGGACCATGGTGCCGTCGAACCAGACCAGCAGCAGGGCCAGCGCGCCGTAGCCCGCCAGCGCCGCGAAGCCGGTCAGGGCGGATATGAAGACCAGCGCCGCGATGGGCCCCAGCAGGTTGACGAGGTTCTGCAAATAGATGAACTGGTGCTGCGCGAAGCCGAACAGCGCGTTGGTCGCCTTGGCCATGCGCTGGATCGTCTCGCCGGAATGGTTGCGGTCGTGCCAGGCCAGCGGCAGCGTGACCAGCTTGGCGTAGAGCGCGTCGGCGAAGCGCCCGCGCACCCGCAGCGCCACGAAGCGCTCCATCACCCGGCCGGGCCCGTGCATCGCCCAGCCGAGCACGGCCGCCCCCATCATCAGCGCCATGTACTCGCCGGCAGTGCCCAGATCCTGCGTGGCCGAGGATTGCAGCGCGTTCACCGCCGCGCCGAACAGGTAGGGGATGGCCAGCCGCGTGACCTGCGCCAGCAGCAGCAGGGTCAGGAAGGTGCCCAGCAGCCCCCGCGAGCCGGCGGTGTTGCGCCAGAAGGTGCCGTACAGCCGCTTCAGTCCCGAGGCGAGGCTCCGCATCGGCGTCCCGGAGGCTCCGGGGGAAGCGGCGGCGTTGGCCGGGGTGATGGCGGATTTGGTCATGGGGGACGGCCCCTTTGCCCGTGTGGTCTGTCCGTGGATGGGCGGCCGAGGCTAGGGGTGTAATGGTTAACTGAAATTTACCGTAAATCCGGCCGACTGTGTCAATTCCGGGTTCGGCGGGCGGCAACGGAATCGTGTGGGACTTCAACAAAATGCAATGTTCTCTTTACCTTTTTCCGGGTGTGGATTTACAGTGCGCGAGCAGTGGCGGGCCGGCGCGTCCGGCGGGTTGCGCAGGGATACGGCATGACGACGGAACAGGGCGGTGACGGTGCCATGCTCGGCAGAGGTTTCCTGAAGGCGCAGGCTTTGCTTCTCCTCATCATCGGCCTGCCGGTGTTCGTCGTGGTGGTGTCGCTGAACCCCTTGTGGAACGCCATGCTGCACCGCTTCGGCGTGCCGGAGGGGCCGGCCGCGGCGCTGGGCATGATCGTCACGATCATCGCGGTGATGGTCGTCCAGTACTGGGTGCTGGAAACGCGGCGGACCATGGTCACGTCGCTGTTCAACTTCATCCCGCACGAGCACCTGACCTTCGATGGGGAGACGCTGACGAACGAGGAGGCGAACCGCCTGTTCGCCACGCTGCACCGCGACTCGGAAACCTGGCGCCGCCTGCTGCGCGACTCCGGGGCGACCGGGCCGCTCGACGGCTTCGCCGACCTCTGCGCGGCGCGGCTTGCCTTCGCGCAACGCCCGCAGGGGCTTCCCATGGAGGCCGAACGGGCCATCGCGGAGGTGCCTGCGATGGCGGAGCAGGCCAACGCCCGCGTCCGCGCCGCCCTGGAACAGGCGGAGCGCGAGGCGCAGGCCCTGCGCGACCGCCTCGCCGCGGTCGAGGCGGCGGCGGCGGAGCTGACGGGCCTCATCCGCGACAGCGGGCGCGCGGTGGCCGGCCGCGACGACGGCGCGCGCCGCGCCGCGTCGGAAAACCAGGCGCTGCTGGCCGGCCTCCAGGACCATCTGGACCGCCGCCGCGCCGAATCCGGCGACGACCTGACCCGGTTCGAGCAGATCGTCGCGGAGTCCCGCGCGCTGGAGGACTCGGTCAACGCCATCACCCGCATCATGTCGGCGACCAACATGCTGGCGCTGAACGCCGCCATCGAGGCGACCCGCGCCGGCGAGTACGGCCACGGCTTCCGCGTCGTCGCCAACGAGGTGCGCGACCTCGCCCGCCAGTCCAACGAGGCGATCCAGGTGATCCAGAAGGGCATCGACCGCATGCAGCAGGCGATCGCCCAGCAGCTCGCCGGACAGGACGCCCAGGCGAAGGTGGAGGCGGAACACCAGCTGCTCACCACCCTGGCCGACCGGCTCCGGGAACTCGGCGCCGGGCAGCGGGACCTCACCGGGCAGGAGCGCTCCCTGCTGGAGGAGCTTGACCGGCTGGGCAGCGCGCTGTCCCACACGCTGTCCGGTGCGTCACAGGGCCTGGGCGGCCCCGACGGCCTGCGCCGGGAGCTGGACGCGCTCGGCCGGGGGCTGGACCGCCTGGCGGAGCTGGGCCGGGATCTGCGCAAGCTGGCGACCCGCGCCGCCTGACCTTTACCTTCCGTGCGTGTGTTGGGTTGCGCTGGCGCTCCACCCAACCTACGGCTCTGACCAGCCCTCCGGCAAAACCGGCGCAACCAATTTCCTCATCGCCTGTTGTGGTTGGCGAAAGGGGGCTCGGCTCCCGCGTCGGGACGGTTCGGCCGTTCCGTTCGCCGCCGGGGAACGGCCGCGCCGCGCGCCGCCGTTCCGCCCATGGCCGCCGACACCGGCTGAGGTCCATGGCCCCCCGTGGAAAAGGCGCCTCCACAAAACGGCGCCACCACCAGATGGAGCGATGAGGATGCGTACCCTGTTGATCGGCGCCGTTTCGGCGGTCGCCCTGATGGCCGGCACGGCCCTGGCCCAGACGGGCACCAGCACGACGACGAGCCCGACCGTTCCCAGCACCACGACCTCGCCGTCCGCCGGATCGACCACCTCCGGCCCGGGCACCATGGCGCCTGGTACTGTTGCTCCGGGCACCTCCGGGTCCTCGGGCACCTATTCCGGCACCTCTTCGGGGTCGGCGGGCATGTCCGGATCGTCGGGCTGGGCCGGCCAGACCACCGCGCCGAGCGGCCTCGGCAGCGCGACCAGCAGCACCGTTCCGCGCGACAACCAGACCGCGACCGGGACCCACTGCCCGCCGGGCACGCCCAACTGCGGCCCCGACCAGGGCGGCAGCAGCGGCGGCGGCCAGTAAGCGGCACCCGCAGAGAGCTTTTGGATGGAGCGCGCCGGGCATCCGGCGCGCTCGACCCATTTCAGGGAAGGGCGGCCGGTTCGGGCGCCCGCTCGGCCGCCGGCTCGGCCGGTGTCGACTCGGCGGCGACCGTGACGGGGAAGCGCAGGACGAAGCTGGTGCCGCGGCCGGCTTCGCTCTCCACCCGGATGGAGCCTTTGAGGCGCGTGTTCACGATGTTGTAGACGATGTGCAGGCCGAGCCCGCTGCCCCCCTTGCCGCGCCGGGTGGTGAAGAAGGGGTCGAAGATGCGGCCGAGATGGTCGGCGGGGATGCCGCAGCCGTCGTCGGAGAAGCGCAGCTCCACCTCCGCGGCGTTGGGCCGGGTGACGGCGATGTCCAGGGTGCCGGCCTTGGGTGTACCGGAGCCGTCTTCGGGATAGGCGTGCGTCACCGCGTTCATGACCAGGTTCGTCAGGGCCTGGAACAGCGCGCCGGGGTAGCTGTCCACCGACAGCCCCTCCGGGCAGTCCACGACGACGCGGTGGCGCGTCTGCTTCAGGCGCGGGTGCAGGCTGGCCAGCACGTCGTCCAGGTAACGCCGCAGGTCGACGGTGCGCCGCTCCTCGCTGGTCTGGTCGACGGCGGTCTGCTTGAAGCTCTGGATCAGCTCGACGGCGCGGTTCAGGTTCCCCTCGATCAGCCGGCAGGCCTCCGTCGCCATGGTGAGGTAGCCGGTGAAGTCGGCGCGGCGCAGCGTGTTCTCCTCCGCGCCGCGGGCGATGCGGCGGGTCTGGTCGGCCAGATGCGTGATGCCGGTCAGCGCGATGCCCACGGGCGTGTTCACCTCGTGCGCGACGCCGGCGACCAGCCCGCCCAGCGAGGCCATCTTCTCCGCCTGGATCAGGTTTTGCTGGGTTTCCCGCAGCTCAAGCAGCGCGCGCTCGGCGCGCTGCTTGGCGGCCTCCGTCTCCTCCTCCGACCGCTTGCGGAAGGTGATGTCGTTGACGGCGACCAGGATGGCCGCCTCGTCCTCGTCGCGGATCTCCACGGCGGAGATCATCGCCCAGAAAGGCCGGCCGTCGGCGGTGCGCATGCGCACCTCCAGGTCGCCCACGGCACCACGCTCCGCCACCATGTGGGCGAGCCGGTCGGCGTCCGGCGGGTGGACGAAGAAGCGCGCGTCGCGGGTCAGCGTCAGCCGCGCGCCGTGGGTGCCGAACAGCGTCTCCGCCTGCGGGTTGAAATACAGGACGGAGCCGTCGGTCACCCGCGCGATGACGATGGGGAAGGGCGAGGCGGCCAGGATGGCGCGCATCCGCTCCTCCCCCGCCTTCAGCGCCGCCGCGTATTCGTGCGTCTCCACCAGCGCCTCGCCGAAGCGCTCCACGCTGGTGGCGATGGCCTGAAGCTCCGCGAACAGGGCGGGCTTCAGCCGCACCGCCCGGCGCTCCTGCTGCACGGTGGACAGCGCCTCCGACGCCCGCCGGATCGGCCGCACTACATGGATGCGCAGCAGCATGTAGAGCAGAAGCTGCACCGCCGACGCCGTGCCCAGCCCGATGACGACGATCAGCAGCCCGCTCTCGGCCTGGGCGGTCAGCGTCTCGGCCATGCGCTGGGTGCCGGTGGCGGCGTCGGCGGTCAGCCCTTCCGACAGGTCGTTCAGGACGCCGTGCGCGATCTCCGTGTCCAGGCCCATCATGGCCTGGTCGGACAGCATCTCCCGCCGCAGCGCGAACACGCCGCCCAGCGCCTCCAGCTCCGGCACGATGGACAGCAGGGGCTCCCGGTCGTCCGGGCGCAGCCGCGGCAACGCCTCCAGCACCGCGACCGCGTGGGAGCGGAAGCGCTGGTTCAACTCGTCCACCCGCGCGGGGTCGGGCGTGACCGCCGCGTCGCCCATCACCTCCAGCACGTGGAAGACCGGTTCCTGCACCGACAGCGGCGCGCCAGCGTGCAGCAGGCGCCGGTAGGCCTCGCTGCCCCGCGCGCGCAGCCGGGCCACGGCGGCGGCCTTGGCGTCGATGCCGTTGGCCCGGTCCGCGGTCCGCCGCAGGGCCTGGAGCGCCTGGTCCAGCCGGCTCTGCAGGACCGGGTCGGTCGCCGTCGCGAAGCGGTTGGCCAGGGCCTGCGCCTCGTCGAGCGCGCGGGCGCGGTCCTGCGCCGCGTGGGAGCGCAGCACGGCCTCCGCCAACTGGCCCATGCGGGCGGCGAAGACCGCGTATTCCTGCTGGCGGGTGATGCGCGGCACGATGGCGTCCTCCGCCTCGCCCGCGAGGTCGAGCACGCGCTGGAAGGCCCCGCCGACCGCCAGGACAAGCCCGATCATCAGCGCGCCGGTCGCCAGCGCGGTCAGCATCGTCATGGTGTGAAGGCGCAAGCGCCCGCCCCGGCGTCCAGTGGACCCGGCCGGCGGTTCGAACCGTCCCTCCGTCACGCGGAACCTGTCACGCAAACGCCCCCGGCCTCGCCACGAACCGGTGCCGAGAATAATCGCTTATGCGCGTCCTGCAAATGGCGGTCGCGGCGGGAATGGACCGGATTCGGATCGGGCGATCGCTCAGGGGGGCGGCTCAGGCCGTGGCGGCCGCGATCACCGTGGACTCGCCGGCGGCGGCGGCGACCAGCGTGCGGAACAGGGCCTGCTGGCGGTCGTCGGTGACCAGATATTCGGGGTGCCACTGCACGCCGATCAGGAAGGGGTGCGCCGCCGCCTCGATGCCCTGCACGACCCCCGCCGTCTCCCGCGCCACGACGCGCAGCCCCTCGCCCAGCCGGTCCACCGCCTGGTGGTGCAGGGCGTTCACCCGGCATTCGGCGATGCCCAGAATGCGGTAGAGGCCGCTGTCCGGCTCGATCCGGATGCGCTTGCGCGGCAGCACGGTGCGCAGCCGCGGCGCCTCCAGGTAGATCTCGTGGATGTCCGTGTGCAGAGAGCCGCCGCGGTGCACGTTGATCATCTGCGAGCCGCGGCAGATGCCCAGCACCGGCAGGTCCCGCCGGGCGGCGCAGTCCAGGGCGTTCAGCTCCAGCCGGTCGCGCTCCGGGTCGATGCGGATGTGGGGGCGGGCGGTCTCGCCGTAGAGGGTGGCGTCGATGTCGTCGCCGCCGCCGACCACCAGCCCGTCGAGCCGGTCGATGGGGAAGGGGCTGCGCGCCGTGATGCGCACCGCCCGCGCCCCGGCGCGGCGCAGGGCAAGGTGGTTCGCCCACCAGGCGATGCGGCTGCCGTGCACCGAGGCGGTGACCCCGATCAGCGGGCGCCCGGACCGGCCGGATGCGGTGGGAAGGAAGGCGGCCATGGGAATGCGCAAGCCCCCTTATCCGGCGATCCGCCGGCCGGCCTCGGCCGCCCAGTCGTCGAGCGCCCGGCGCGCGGCGAAGGACCGGTAGTCGGCGCCCAGCCGGTCGAGCCGGTCGCGGTCGGCCGCCAGCTCCTCCACCGCCACCCAGCGGTTCCAGTCCTGCGCCAGCCGCCACTCGGGGTCGCCCAGCCGCGCGTTCGGCAGGCGGTAGTGGAAGGTCGGGCGCGGGCGGACGTGCGGGTCCTGAACCTTGGCGAACAGAAGGTCGGGCCGCAGGTGCGCGAACAGCGGGAACAGGTCCAACTCGCGGTTGCGGGTCGGGTTGGAGTCCAGGTAGTCGGCGATCAGCCCGTTCAGGTCCGGGCGATAGTCGGGATCGACCACCTTCACGGCGTAGTCGGTCGGAAAGGCGGCGATGAAGCCGGTCAGCCGGCGCGTCGGGTCGATGCGGATCTCGCTGCGCAGCCAGGGCGCCAGCACCAGGAAGGCCTTCAGGTGGTCGAGCACGTAGTCGCCGTCGTTGCGCGCCACCTGCGGGTTGAAGTGCAGGCCGAAGGCGAACAGCGGGCTGGCCTCCGTCCCCGACGCGCCGCGGTCGCGCAGCGTGGTGAACAGCGCCTCCAGCTCGGCCAGCCGGTCGAAGGGGACGGGCGGGGCGGCGATCTCGAACGGCATGACGAGGCTGCCGATGTTGCCCCAGAGCGGGCGCAGCGTCTCGACCACGGTGTCGGCCACCTTGCCGACCACCGATCCGACCGTGCCGTCGCCCGTTTGGGTGGCGCCGTCCGCCTTCTTCTCCGGGTGGGCGGAGCGCATGTCCAGCTCCACCGTGAAGTCGCCCAGCCGGGTGCCGGTCACGCGGCAGCGGTGTGGGTCCTCCATCGCCATCGTGCCTCCGTACAGGTCGCGCACCACGGCGGCGGCGGAGGGGGCGTCGAGGTCGGCGAACTCCACCTCCACGCCCACCTGGCGCGGGGAGCCGTCGGACGCGGTGCGGAGCGGGGGCATCTGGAAGGCTGTGTTCATGGCGCCCGTTCAACACACCGGCCCCGGCGGCGGTTCCAGGGACCTTTCGGCGAGCGGCCGGGAAAAGGGGCCGCGAAGAAAACCGGCGTCTCAGGTGTCCCAGTTCGGCGACCAGCTCGGCGCCACGGTGCGGGTGTGGCCGGCCAGACGGTCCAGCGCGGCGCGGTCCGCCGGGTCCAGATCCAGGTCCAGCGCCGCCTGGTTGTCGCGCAGATGCTCCATGCTGCCGGCCTTCGGAATGGCCGCCACGCCGTCCTGCCCGAGCAGCCAGGCGAGCGCCACCTGGGCCGCGGTCGCGCCGTGCTTGGCGGCGATGCGCCGCACCTCGGCGTTGGCCAGAACCTGGCCGTGGCCCAGCGGGCTGTAGGCGACCAGAAGCATCCCGCGCGGGCGCAGGTAATCCAGGACCGGGGCCTGCGACAGCAGCGGGTGGTATTCCACCTGGTTGCAGAAGATCTCCGCCCCGGCCTCCTCCACCGCGTGGCGCAGCAGGGCGACGGGGAAATTGCTGACGCCGATGCGGCGCACCTTGCCGGACTCCTTCAGCGCCGCCATGGCGCCCAGCGTTTCGGCCAGCGGCACGCGCGGGTTCGGCCAGTGGATCAGCAGAAGGTCCACATAGTTGCTGCGCAGGCGCCGCAGGCTCTCCTCCGTCGACCGCTCGACCTCGCCGCGGGTCAGCCGGTCCATCCACAGCTTGGTGGTCAGGAACAGCTGGTCGCGGGGAACGCCGGACTCGACGATCGCCGCCCCGACCTCCGCCTCGTTGCCGTAGGCCTGCGCGGTGTCGACGTGGCGGTAGCCGAGGTCGAGCGCGCTCCGCACCACCCGGGCGCAGACGGACCCGGACAGCTGCCATGTGCCTAGGCCCAGGGCGGGCATGCGGGTGCCAAGGTGTGTGAGAGTTTTCATCATGCTCTACCTCTTTCGGACAGCTAGAAATTCGGCATTTTAGGTAAAACGGGAAACAACTGTCCTGAAAATACCTAAGAGATACCCCGTATTTGTCGGGTGCTTCGACGGCAATGTCAGTCTTTTCCAGGAATTTTCCAGGGCGATTAACTGGGATTTAACCATGATGGTCGTATCCCGATGGTCGGCGGAGGTGTGACGGCCGAGGATCGAAGGCCGGTCGCTCCGCCCCAAGGGGAGCCCGAGACAACCATGACCCTGCTGGCCCGCCTTTTCGTGCTGGTGCTGCTCGCCGTGTTGCCGGCCGTCGGCATACAGGCCTATGGCGTGTTCCAGTTCCGCGCCGAACGTGAGGAGGAGGTCGCCGCCCAGGCCGAGCGCCTTCTGCATCTCGTCGAGGGTGAACAGGCGCGGATCGTGGACGGCGCGCGGCTGGTGGTGACCTCGATCGCGGAATCGGCGGCCTTGCGCGCGAGCGACTTCGGCCGCTGCCGGGAGCATCTGTCCCGCCTCGTCCGGCTTGCCCCCGAATACCGCAGCCTCGCCGTGGTCGCGCGCGACGGCACCGTCCTGTGCAGCGGCGCCGCCGACGCGCCGGCCCGCCTGTCCACGTCCCTGCCGCACATCCGCCGCGCCCTGGAGGACGGGCATTTCGTCATCGGCGAATGGACGCCCGGCGTTATGGACAAGGTCCAGGGCGTGGAGCCGACCCCCACCCCCGGCACGCTGCCCTTCGCCATTCCCTTCCGCAACGAGGCGGGGGAGATCGCCGGCGTCGTGACGCTCGGCCTCGACCTGCCGTGGCTGTCCGCCAACTTCGCGGCCCGGCCGCTGCCGGAGAATGCCAGCCTCCTGGTCACCGACCGCAACGGCAACATCCTGGTCAAGCTGCCCAACGGCATCGCCCAGCGTGGCGAGCGCGTGCCGCCCGCCTATCTGGAGCTGGTCGGCGACGAGCGGGGCGGGGTCGCCACCATGCCGGGGCTGGACGGCGTGACGCGGGTGCTCGCCTACTCCTCGGCGCGGCGCGGCGTGCGCGACCTGTTCATCAGCGTCGGGCTGGACCACACCACCGCCATCGGCAACATCGACCGCTCGACCCGCCATGGCCTGCTGATGACGCTGGCCGGGCTGCTGGTGGCGATCGCCGCCGCCTGGATCGGCGGCACGCTGTTCATCCGCCGCCCGGTGGCCGTGCTGATCCGCGCCGCCCAGACCTGGGGCGAAGGCGATTCGACCGCCCGCGCCGCGCTGCCCGACCGCACCTCGGAAATCGGGCAGCTCGGCTCCGCCTTCGACGCCATGGCCGGGACGCTGGAAGCGCGGGAGCGCGCGCTGCGCAGCTCGGAAGAGCATCTGCGCGCGGTGCTGGACGCGCTGCCGGCCTTCATCGGCGTGCTGGCCCCGACAGGCGAGGTGCTTCAGGTCAACCGCGCCGCCATCGAGGCGGCGGGCCTGCCGGCCGACCAGATCCTGGGCCGCCCCTTCCACGAGACGTCCTGGTGGTCGTTCGATTCGGCGGGGCGCGAGCATCTGCGCGCGGCCGTGGGCCGTGCGGCGCACGGCGAGCGGTCCCGCTTCGACGCGGCGATCCGGCTGGCCGGCGACCGGCAGATCATCGTGGACGTGGCGCTGACCCCGATGCTGGACGCGGCCGGCCGCGTCACGCACCTGATCGTCTCCGCCACCGACATCACGGAGCGCAAGTCCACCGAGGAGGCGTTGCGCGTCACCAACGAGCGCTTCCGCACGGCGCTGCGCAACTCCGGCGTCGCGGTGTTCAACCAGGACCGCGACCTGCGCTACACCTGGATGCACAACCCGGCGCTGGGCTACACGGCGGAGCGGGTGGTGGGCAAGACCGACCACGAGGTGTTCGAGGACCACGCCGACGCCGATTCCGTCACCGCCATCAAGCGCCGCGTCCTGATGACCGGCGAGGGCGTGCGCGACGAGGTGCGCATCCGCCAGGACGGCTGCGACCATTTCTACGACCTGACCGTCGATCCGCTGCGCGGCCCGGACGGCTCCATCGTCGGCGTGACCTGCGCCGCCGTGGACGTGACCGGCCGCAAGCAGGCGGAGGCCGACCTGCGCCGCGCGCGGGAGGCGGCGGAGACCGCCGCGGCCGGCAAGTCCAAGTTCCTGGCCGTCGCCAGCCACGACCTGCGCCAGCCCGTGCAGTCGCTCTACCTGTTCGCCGCCGCGCTGGGCGACCGGCTGCAGGGTCACCCCGGCCTGCCGCTGCTGGACAACATGCGCCAGTCGCTGGACACGCTGAAGGGGCTGCTGGACGGTCTGCTGGACATGTCGCGGCTGGAGTCGGGCAAGATCGCCGTCACCAAGACCGACGTGCGGATGGGCCAGGTGCTCGGCCGGCTGGTCGCGGAATACGCGCCGCGCGCCGCCCAAAAGGGCCTGGTGCTGCGCGCCGTGCCGACCCGCGCCTGGGTGCGCACCGACCCGGCGCACCTGGAGCGCATCCTGCGCAACCTGATCGAGAACGCGCTCCGCTACACCCGCAAGGGGCGGATCCTGATCGGCTGCCGCCGCAGCAAGGGGGGCCTGCGCGTGGAGGTCTGGGACAGCGGCATCGGCATCCCCGCCGACCGGCTGGACGAGATCTTCGAGGAGTTCACCCAGCTGAACACCAACGGCGACCGCGGGCTGGGGCTGGGTCTGGCGATCGTGAAGCGCCTCAGCACGCTGCTCGGCCACCGGGTCGGCGTGCGGTCGAAGGAGGGGCGGGGCTCCGTCTTCTCGGTGGAGCTGCCCCGCGTCGCCGCCGAGAAGACCCGCGCCGCCGCGGTGGAGCTGCGGCAGGTCGCCAACGACTGCGTGAACAAGGGCATGGTGCTGGTGATCGACGACGAGGCGATCATCCTGCTCGGCCTCAAGGCGATGCTGGAGGGCTGGGGCTACAGCGTCCTGACCGCAAGGTCCGGCGACCAGGCGCTGGAACGGCTGCGCGCCGACGGCCGCCGCCCGCAGGTCGTGCTGGCCGACTACCAGCTCCAGCAGGGCCGCACCGGGCCGGAGGCGCTGGCCGCCGTGCAGGGTCTGGTCGGGACGGACGTGCCGGGCATCATCCTGACCGGCGACACCGCCCCGGAACGGCTGGACGAGGCCCACCGCAAGGGCTTCCGCATCCTGCACAAGCCGGTCTTCCCCAACGACCTGCGCAAGCTGATGGCGAGCGCGGGGGCGGCCTGACGGCACGGGCCCCGTAGGTTGGGTGGAGCGCCAGCGCAACCCAACATCGTCGCATGGAAACGGGTGTTGGGTTTCGCTGGCGCTCCACCCAACCTACGCGCTGCGCAATCCGCGTGGAATTCGCTGCGCGGGGAAAAACGACAACGTCGCTGACCGTTTTCATCCGGTCCCGTCTTCCCACCCGCGTCCCGCCCGTGCACTATATCGCCGACAGAAAACCGGGCCATGGGGCGGCGCGATCCGCCCCGGGCACAAGAACGGGAGAGGTTGGCACGATGAAGACGACGTCCTGGATGGTCGGTACCCTGGCCGCGGCGCTCGCCGGGCTGTGGGCGGCGGCGGCCCCGGCCCAGACCAAGGTGACGGTGGCGATGAGCGGCTGGACCGGCTTCGCGCCGATCACGCTCGCCAAGGAAACCGGCATCTTCAAGAAGAACGGCATCGAGGTGGAGATCAAGAAGATGCCGACCTCCAACCGCCACCAGGCGATGGCGGCGGGCGAGGTGCAGGCGATCACCACCACGGTGGACACGCACATCCTCTACGCCTCCTCCGGCGTGGACGTGACGCAGGTGCTGGTGCTCGACAGCTCGCACGGCGGCGACGGCATCGCGGTGCGCGACGCCATCAACAGCGTTGCCGACCTGAAGGGCAAGCAGGTGGCCGTGCAGTACGGCGGCGTGCCGCAGTTCTGGCTGGCCTATGTCCTGAAGAAGAATGGCCAGTCGATCAACGACGTCACCTCGGTCAACCTGCAGCCGTCCGACGCCGCCAACGCCTTCGTCGCCGGCCAGTTCGACGCCGCCGTGACGTATGAGCCGTACCTGTCCAAGGTGCGCGAGGCCAAGGGCAAGATCCTCGTCACGTCGGACCAGACGCCGGGCGTCATCATCGACACGCTGGCCTTCCAGCCCGACTACATCAAGAAGAACCCGAAGGTCGTGCAGGCCTTCGTCGACAGCTGGTTCGAGGCGCTGGACGCCATCAAGAAGGACGAGAAGAAATCCTTCGAGATCATGGGCCGCGACGTGAACCAGACGCCGGAGCAGTTCGCCGCCTCGGCGAAGTTCGTGCGCTGGTACGACAAGGCCGGCAACCAGGAATACCTGGCGAAGACCATGCCGACCTTCATCAAGGAGGTGCAGGACGTCATGCTGGAGGCGAAGCTGATCCGCAAGGCGCCGCCCAGCCTGGACGGCATGGTCGACGCCTCCTTCGTCAAGTGAGGGTTGCCGCGTGGCCGACACCGTTTCCGACCCTCTCCCGCCGCAAGGCGGGGGAGGAAGGCGCACCGCCTTGTTCACCCCGCTGAAGCCGGTCGCCCCGGCGCTGCGCACGACGCTGGGGATCGCCTGCTTCGTGCTGTTCTTCCTCGGCTGGGGCATCGCGACCTACGGCGGCTTCGTGAAGCCGCTGTTCCTGGCCTCGCCCGGCGATTCGCTGAAGGCCGGCTGGGCGCTGTTCACCGAATTCGGCTTCGCCGAGGACATCGGCGTCACGGTCTGGCGCGTCCTGGCCGGATTCGCCCTGGCCGCCCTGGTCGCCGTGCCGCTCGGCATCCTGATGGGGGCCTTCAAGCCGGTGGAGGCCTTCTTCGAGGCCTTCGTGTCCTTCGCCCGCTACCTGCCGGCCTCCGCCTTCATCCCGCTGCTGATCCTGTGGGCCGGGGTAGGGGAGATGCAGAAGATCCTGGTGATCTTCATCGGATCGGTCTTCCAGCTGGTCATCATGGTGACGGTGATCGTCTCGGGCACCCGCACCGACCTGGTGGAGGCCGCCTACACGCTGGGCGCCAAGCGCGACGGCGTGGTGCGGCGGGTGCTGCTGCCGGCCTCGGCCCCGCAGATCTTCGAGGCGCTGCGCCTCGTGCTCGGCTGGGCCTGGACCTACGTGATCGTGGCGGAACTGGTCGGCGCCTCGCGCGGGATCGGGCACATGATCATCGACGCGCAGCGGTTCCTGGACACCGGGCAGATGATCTTCGGCATCTTCGTGATCGGGGTCATCGGGCTGGTCACCGACCTGGCCTTCCGCACGCTCAACGCCCGCCTCTTCCCGTGGGCCAAAGGACGATGATGGGTTGGACGATAAGGGGCGGATCATGAGCAAGCTGTCCATCCGCGGGGTCGAGAAGACCTTCCCCGGCCGTCCCGGCTCGTCCGGCGCCACCGCCGCCACGCGCGCGCTGGAGCCGACCAGCCTGGAGGTCGCCGACAACGACTTCATCACCATCCTGGGCCCGTCGGGCTGCGGCAAGTCCACCCTGCTGCGCATCGTCGCCGGGCTGGAGACGCCCAGCGCCGGCGAGGTGCGGCTGGACGGGCAGCCGGTCCACGGCCCCGGCCCGGACCGGGGCATGGTGTTCCAGTCCTACACGCTGTTCCCCTGGCTGTCGGTGCGCGACAACGTCTGCTTCGGCCTGCGCGAGCGCGGCGTGCCGCGGGCGGAGCAGCTGGCCGTGGCCGACCGCTTCCTCGCCCAGGTCGGGCTGAAGGGGTTCGAGAATCACTACCCGGCGCAACTCTCGGGAGGCATGCAGCAGCGCACGGCGCTGGCCCGCGCGCTGGCCAACGACCCGAAGATGCTGCTGCTGGACGAACCCTTCGGCGCGCTGGACCACCAGACGCGCGAGGTGATGCAGGAGCTGCTGCTGGGCATCTGGGAGCAGCACCGCAAGACGGTGATGTTCGTCACCCACGACATCGACGAGGCCATCTTCATGGCCAGCCGCGTCGTGGTGATGTCGGCCCGTCCCGGCCGCATCAAGTGCGACGTGCCCATCGAGCTGCCGCACCCGCGTTCCTACAAGGTCAAGACGACGCCGGAGTTCGCCGCCTACAAGGAGCAGCTGACCGAGGAGATCCGCGTCGAGACCATCAAGACGCTGAGCATGGAGGCGTAAGCGGAAGGGGCGGCCGGCCACAAGCCACAGGCGCCGCCCCTTCCCAAGTCACTCGACGGCGCCTGTGCGGATCACGATGTCCGACAGGGCGATGCCCGCGCGCTCCGCATCGGCGCCCAGCGAGGACTTGCTTTCCCAATGGGTGCGGCCGTTGATCTCCGCGACGCGTCCGTTCCGCTTCACCACCCACACGCCCGTCGCGGCCATGTGGACGGCCTGCGCCAGCGGATGGCCGGCCGTGGGCTGCGGGCGCGCCTGGGTGACGGGGTGGGGAGCGGTGTCCGCGCGCCCGGAGAGTTGGCCGGGGAGCAGGCCGAACAGCGCGGCGTCGGCGTGGCCGCCCACCATCGGCAGAGGGTGGCGTTCGCGGCGGTCGCTCGGACGGCAGGGGGAGGTGGGGGTGAGGGCTTGCGGCCGGGCGGTCAGTGCCATGGTCGATTCCTGGAACCTGTTCGGGTGCCGGCCCTTCCCTACGGGGACCGGTCGTTACGTGTCTCAACCATCCGCCGAACAAGCGCCGAAGTAAAGCAGTAAGTTATCGTTTACTTATGTAAACCATTTCGGGATTCGGTTTCTCTTATCGAATTCGAGAAAACGTTTTCTAAAATTTTAGCTGATCCAGCCGATCACTGTGCCGGCCGGCGAAACTTAGGGCGGGCGGCAGCGTTGAAAAAGCGCAACCGCATGGTTGTCCCGCAGCGCTCCCACTGGAGGAGGAAGACGATATGGCCGCCGAACCCCGCAACGAAGGAGAAGGCAACCGCACGGCCGACGCCCAATACCGCAAGGGCGTTCAGGACCACGTCCAGAACCACGATGTCGAAGGCGACGCCAAGCGCGCCCGCGAGGCCGTGGACGGCCCGGAAGGCGACGAATTGCGCCGCGCGGAGGAGGAGGGCAAGCGCCACGCCAAGGGCGAGGACCCGCAGCTGAAGCCCGGCGCGGAGCCGCAGGCCAAGCCCTGACGCGCGGAAGGCGCCCTCGGCGGCCGTTCCCTTTGCGAATCCCGTGTCGCAGCCCCGGGGAGCGGCTACCCCTTTCGATACCCTGGAATAGTCACACGCAAAAACGCGTTCAACCCGTAAGCATGAGCGCGGCCGCTGAACGGGAAGCGGCCGCGCTGAAAAGCGAGCGTAAATAACGGGCCTGAGAAGCGGGCCCATGAAACGGGTTGAACCATGTTGAAGAAGCTTGCTGTGATTCTGGTCGGTGGCCTGCTGCTGGCGGGATGCGAGAACCTCAACCATCGGGAGCAGCGGACGCTGTCCGGCGGCGCCATCGGCGCGGCGGGCGGTGCGGCCGTTGGCGCGCTGACCGGCGGCAGCGCCGTCATGGGCGGCGTGATCGGCGGCGCGGCCGGCGCCGCGGTCGGCGCCCTGACCTCGGACAACGGCCGCCACCGGCGGTAAAGCGATCCGCCATTCTCCCCCGGAACAGGGCGCGCACCCCTGTATGCCCCGCCCTTGGACCGGGGGCGTGGCCCCGCCGTCTCACCAAAGAGTAGCACGCGCATCTCCAACGCTTGCAAACGGCTGCGGATGGCCTAGAACACTCCGCTCATGACCCAACCGCTCCGCATCGGCACGCGCGGCAGCCCGCTGGCGCTGGCGCAGGCCCACGAGACCCGCGACCGTCTGATCGCGGCGCACCCGCATCTGGCCGCCCCCGGCGCGATCGAGATCGTCGTCTTCAAGACCACGGGCGACCGCATCCTCGACCGCACGCTGGCCGAGGCCGGCGGCAAGGGCCTGTTCACGAAGGAACTGGAGGACGCGCTGCTGGACGGCCGCGCGGACCTGGCGGTCCATTCCATGAAGGACGTGCCGACCTGGCTGCCGGACGGGCTGGAGATTTCCACCCTGCTGCCGCGCGAGGACACGCGCGACGCCTTCTTCTCGCGCGGCGGCCAGAGCGTCGACGACCTTCCCGCCGGGTCGGTGGTCGGCACCGCCGGCCTGCGCCGCCAGGCGCAGATCCTGGAGCGGCGCCCGGACCTGAAGGTCGTGCCCTTCCGCGGCAACGTGCAGACGCGGCTCGCCAAGCTCGACGCGGGGGAGGTGGACGCCACGCTCCTGGCGCTGGCCGGCCTGCGGCGGCTCGGCCTGACCGACCGCATCACCGCCGTGCTGGAGCCCGAGGTGATGCTGCCCGCCGTGGCCCAGGGCGCCATCGGCATCGAAATCCGCAGCGCCGACGACGCGACCCGCGCGCTGCTCGCCCCGCTGAATTGCCCCCAGACCGCCGCGCGCGTCGGGGCGGAGCGCGCCTTGCTCGCCGCGCTCGACGGCTCCTGCCGGACGCCGATCGCGGCGCTGTCCACCCTGGACGGCGACCGGCTGACCCTGAAGGCCAAGGTGCTGTCGCCCGACGGCCGCCAGGTCTTCCGGGCCGAGCGCGCGGGGGCCGCGGCCGACGCCGTGGCGCTCGGCGCCGACGCCGGGGCGGAGATCAAGGCGGTCCTGCCGCCCGGCTTCTTCCTGCCGTAAGGGGCTGCCCGGCCCATGGCAGAGGCGATCTGGCGGGCTACGCGGCGGCCGCACCTGCTGGTCACCCGCCCGGCGGAGGACGCCGAACCGCTGGCCGCACGCCTGCGCGCCGACGGCTTCGACGTCTCGATCGAGCCCATGCTGGACATCGTCCAGCGCGACGGGCCGGACCTGGATCTGGACGGCGTACAGGCCCTCCTTTTCACGAGCGCGAACGGCGTACGCAGCTACGCCAGACGTACAGGGCGGCGTGACCGGCCGGCCTATGCCGTGGGCGACGCGACCGCGGCGGCGGCGCGCGCCGCCGGCTTCCACCATGTGGAAAGCGCGTCCGGCGACGTGTACGCGCTGGCCGCGCTGGTGCGGGCGCGCTGCGCGCCCGACGCCGGGGCGCTACTTCATGTCGCAGGCAGCAAGGTTGCCGGCGATCTGTCAGGACTGCTGACGGAAGCCGGGTTTCTTGTGCGGCGCGAGACGCTGTACGACGCCGTTCCGAGCACGCGACTCTCCGACCATACGGCCGGGCTGCTGCGTACGGGCGCACTCGACGGAGTGTTGTTTTTCTCTCCCCGTACCGCCCGTTCGTTTGTTAGGCTGCTCGCCGAGGCGGGGCTGCTCGACTGCTGTCGTACAGTGGACGCGCTCTGCCTCAGCCCCGCGGTTGCGGAGGCGGCCCGCGCGTACAGTCCATTGGGCAGTCCTCTGGACAGCGCCTTGAACGGTGACTTGGGAGTGACACCGTGGCAAGGCGTACGGGTGGCCCCGCGACCGGAGCAGGACTCTCTGCTCGGCCTGCTGCCGGATCCGTCCGGCCGCAAGGGCCGGGCTTGAGCGCATCCGCCGAAGGGGCCGTGGCGTTCGTCGAGACCAACAGCGACCAAGAAGGCACCCCATGACCCCTCGCCCAGGCTCCAATCACGAGGCCGATCCGAACGGTCCCACGCCGTCCGACTCTTCGCCGGCTTCCGGCGGCCCCGCCGTTGAGCGCATCATCGAACGCTTCGGCGGCATCCGGCCGATGGCGCACAAGCTGGACATCCCCGTGACCACGGTCCAGGGATGGAAGAAGCGCGGCGCGATCCCGCTGAACCGCCACGCGGACCTGCGCGCCGCCGCGGCCAAGCATCGGATCGTTCTGGACGAGGCCGACCTCGAAGCCGCCACCCCGAGCGAGGACCGCGCCGTGCCCGACGCGGCACCGGACGCTGCCGACTCCGTGACGCCGCTGCCGCCGGACGCCGTGGCCGCCTCCGATGGCGTGGAGCCGGCGGTTCCGCCCGCGGATACCATTCCGGGGACCGAGCCGGTCATCATCGCCGGCCCGAACGCCGAGTCGCCGGCACCCGAGGCCGCGCCCGAGACCGCAAAGGCCGAGGAGACCGCGCGCGTCGAGCCGCCGGCTTTCGAACGCCCCGTCGTCGAGCCGGTGCCGCCGGTCGCGTCCTACGAGCCGGCGCGCGAGGCCCCGCGGGAGGAGCGCCGCTCTGGCGCCGGTTTCGCCACCGCCGTGTCGCTGCTGGCCCTGATCGTCGGCGCCGCCGCCCTGTCGGAGCCCTGGTGGGGCCCGCGCGTCCCGGGCTGGCCCAGCCGTGACGGCGCCGCCCAGCAGGCCGCCGCCCCGGCCCCGGCTCCAGTGGCGCAGCCCGACCCGGCGCTGCGCGGCCAGCTCCAGCAGATCGCCGACCGCGTGGGCAAGCTGGAACAGCGCCCGGCCGCGACCGGCAACGGCGCCGCGGCGGGCGGTGTCGACCCGCAGGTTCTGGAGAACGCGCTGCGCCAGCTGTCGGGCCGCATCGACCAGCTCGACCAGCGCGTCCAGCAGGCCGGCACCGCGGAAGCGCAGCCGGACCCGCGCGTGAACCAGCTGGCCGAACGGCTGGGCGGCATCGAGCAGCGCGTCGCCGCCGTGGGCAGCAACACCCAGGCCGCCGAGCAGCTCCGCCAGGAGGTGGACGGGCTGAAGCAGCAGCTCGCCTCCGTCAACCAGACCGTGGCCTCCGTCAACCAGGCGGTGGAAACCCGCCGCGACGCCGCCACCGCCGCGCAGGCGCTGGTGCTCGCCGCCGGGCAGCTGCGCTCCGCGCTCGCCACCGGCCAGCCGTTCCAGCAGGAACTCCAGGCCGTCCGCGCGCTGGGCGTCGGCGACGCGCAGGTCACGCAGCCGCTCGACGCGGTGTCGGCCTACGCCGGCAAGGGCGTGCCGACGCAGCCGCAGCTGGCCGACCGCTTCCAGGCCCTGTCCTCCGACATCGTGCGCGCCGCCAACCAGGGCGAGGGCGGCGACTGGATCAACCAGGTCACCGGCAAGATCGCCACGCTGGTCACCGTGCGCCGCCAGGGCGGCGGGGTGGTCGGCGACAGCGCCGACGCCGTGGTCGCCCGCGCCGAGGCGTCGCTCCAGGAGAACAACCTGGCCAAGGCGATCGAGGAGCTGTCGACGCTGAAGGGCCCGGCCGCCACCACCGCGGCACCCTGGATCGCCGACGCCAAGGCGCGCCTGGCCGCCAACCAGGCCGGCCAGCAGCTGACCGCCCGCGCCATCGGCCTGCTCTCGCAGTCGGCCGGTGGTTCGGCGGCTGGCGCCACCGGCGAGAAGGGGGCCGCGCAATGACCCGCGCGCTCTGGTTCCTCATCAAGGTCGCGATCGTCGTCGGGATCGCGGTCTGGCTGGCCGACCGGCCGGGCACCGTCAACATCAACTGGCAGGGCTACGTCGTCGAGACCAGCTTCGGCGTCGCCGTGCTGATCACCGCCGCCGTGCTGGCCTTTGCCGTCTTCCTGTACCGGGTGGTGCGCGGCATCATCCGCGCGCCGCGCACGCTGGGCCGCTACAGCCGGTCCCGCCGTCGCGAGCGCGGCTACAAGGCGTTGACCCGCGGCATGGTGGCGGTCGCCGCCGGCGACGCGGCCACCGCCCGCAAGATGGCCCGCAAGGCCGACGGCCTGCTGAACGAGCCGCCGCTGACCATGCTGCTGTCGGCCCAGGCCGCCCAGCTCCAGGGCGACGACCGCGCGGCGAAAGAATACTTCACCGCCATGCTCGACCGGCCGGAGACCGCCTTCCTCGGCCTGCGCGGCCTGCTGACCCAGTCGCTGAAGGCCGGCGACCGGGTGGAGGCGTTGCAGCTCGCCCGCCGGGCGCAGTCGCTCCAGCCCAACACGCCCTGGCTGCTCGGCACGCTCTACGACCTGGAGGCCCGCTCCGGCGACTGGGCCGCGGCCGAGGGCACCCTGCAGCAGGCGGTCCAGGCCGGCGCCATCAGCGCCGACCTGGGGCGGCGCCACCGCGCGACCCTGCTGATCGAGCGCAGCTTCGAGGCGGAGCGCCGCGGCCGCAGCGACGCCGCCCTGTCGCACGCCCAGGCGGCGCACGACCTCGTGCCGGGCTTCGTCCCGGCCGCGGCCCGCGTCGCCCGGCTGCTCGCCGCCGCGGGCAAGCTCCGTCCGGCGGCCAAGGCCGTCGAGCGCGCCTGGCGGATCAACCCGCACCCGGACCTGGCGGACGCCTACCGCGACGTGCTCGCCAACTACGACCCGCTGACCCGGGTGAAGCTGACGGACAAACTGCGCGTCGCGGCGCCGAACAACGCCGAATCGCACATCGCGCTGGCCCAGGTCTCGCTGGCCGTGCAGCTGTGGGGCGAGGCGCGCACGCACCTGAACAAGGCGCTGGAACTCCAGCCGTCCCGCCGGCTCTACCGCCTTCTGGCCGAGCTGGAGCGGGAGGAGCGGCAGGACGAGGAAGCGGCCCGCGCATGGCTGGCTCAGGCCGCCGCGGCCCCGGCCGATCCGTCCTGGACCTGCACCGCCTGCAACGCGGTCAGCCCGACCTGGGGGGGCCTGTGCGGCCATTGCGGCGCCTTCGACAGCCTGGAATGGAAGGCCCCGACCATGACGGTCTCGCTGATGGCGCCGGAGTCCACCACGACCGCCATCACGCACCAGCCGTCCGAACGCCCGGTCGGCCCCGCCGTGCCGCAATCGGCGACATAGCGACCGCCTTGTAGGACTGCCTTCACGCTGTTGGTCCATGGCCCCTTCCCGCCCCGGCGGGGAGGGGCTTTTTTCTGAGCGGCGTCTCTTCTCAGCGCACCGCCCGCAGGGCGTCGCGCACCTCCGTCAGGATGTCGCCCAGCAGGTTCAGCCCGCGCCATTGCGCGGGATCGGCGGCGCGCGGGTCGTCGGCGGCAAGGCCGATGCCCCAGACGCGGTCGATGGGGCTGGCCTGCACCAGCCGCGTGTTGCCGGTGGCGAGCAGGATCGCGAGCAGATCCGGGTTCTGGCTGTATTTGGCGAGGCTGCCGGTGACCACGATGGCGTGGCGGGCGCCTTCCCACACCGGCTCCGCAAAGCCGCGGACGCGGCGGCCCAGGCTCTTCTGCCGCACCGGCTCGGGCTCGTCCAGGATCAGGGCGGCGGTCTCGGCGTCGCCGAACAGCAGCGCCTTGGCGTGCATCATGTAATGCTCGGCGCAGAGGTAGCGCCGGCCGGCGACGGTCATGGGGCTGGGGTGCCACTGCGACAGCGGGCCGTCCCAGAAGAAGGTGAAGCCCGCGGCCACTGGACTCGACATTGGCCCCGGTCTCCTCAGCCGGTCTTGCCGAGGCGCGTGCCTTCCAGGATCGCCTCGTCGAAGATGGCGCCGGCCCGGCTGCAGCCGGTCAGGTCGGCCATGGTCAGGTCGCAGCCCTTCAGGTTGGTTTCGGTCAGCGAGGCGCCGGCCAGCCGTGCCCGCACCAGCGAGGAGCGCATGATCTTGGCGCCCGCGCTGATCGCCAGGGTGCCGAGGTTGGCGTTGTCCAGGCAGCCATCGATCAGGATGGCGCGGTCGAGCTTGGCGCCGCGCATGTCCGCCCCGCGCATGTCGGCGGAGCGCAGGTCGGCCCCGTCCAGCTGCGCCGCCTGGAGTTGCGTGCCCTTCAGCCGCGCGTTGCGCAGCCGGGCGCCGGACCCCTTGGCCAGCGTCAACACCTTGCCCGACAGGTCGGCCCCGTCCAGGTTCATGCCCGACAGGTCGAGCTGCTGCCCCTGCTGCCCGCTGGTGCCGAGCCAGAGCAGGTGCTGGCGCAGCAGCTTCTCGATCTCCGCCGCGCTGGGGACCGGCCGGGTTTCCGCCTCGTCCTCCGCCTCCTCGTGAAGCGGCGTCTTGGGCGCGAGGGCGGCGGCCGCCGCCTCCGCGTCGGTGCGGATGGACAGGGCGAGGTCGCCGTCCGACACCTTGGCGCCGTCCAGCTTTGCCCCGCGTAGGTCGGCGCCGTTCAGGTCCGCCCCCTGGAGGTCGGCGCCGGAGAAGTTGCAGTCGCGCAGGTCCGTGCGTTGCAGCCGCGCGCCGTTCAGGCGGGAGTTGGTGAAGTCGGCGGCCCGCGCGAAGCTGCCCGACAGCTTGGCGCGCGCCATGTCGGCGTTGGTCAGCTTGGCCGAGGCCATGTCGGCCGGCCCCGGCTCGAACCCGACCACCTTCAGCTCGCCCGACGCGCTGCGGTTCGCCATGCTGCCGTCGCGCAGGTCCACCTCGACCATCACGGCGCCGTCCAGCATGGCCCCGCGCACGTTGGCCCCGCGCATGTCGGTGCGGAACAGGCGCGCCTCGGTCATGTCGGCGTTGCGCAGGTCGGCGCCGTAGAGGTCGGCGTGGTCCAGGATGGTGCCGCGCAGCTTGGCGTCGCGCAGGATGGCGCCGGACAGGTGCGCGCCGGTCAGGTTGCGCCCGGACAGGTCCAGGCCCGACAGGTCGAAGAAGGGCAGGTTGGCGCGGGCTCCGTTCGGGCGCCCCTCGGTGAAGCGCACATGGCGCTCGCAGACGCGGTCCAGCTGGTCCTGCGTCAGCCGTATTCGGGACTTGAGGGTGCCGTCGTTTGCCATGGGCCCCTCAGGCGAACAGCGCGTCGATGTCGGCCTGCGAGATCTCGGCGCCGCCGCCCGTCGGATCGGGGGGCGGTGCGGGAGGGCTGGCCGGCTTCGTGACGGACGGGGCGGGCGGGGCGGGAGGCGCCGGGGGTGGCGCGGGGTGGGCCGCCGGCTCCGCCCGCTCCATCACCTGCGGAATCTGGCTGGCGAGCCCGTCGAACAGAGCGTCGATGTCGTCCTGGCTGACCTCCGGCCCGCCCAGCTGCGGGCCGTTCAGCAGGTGCGCGTCGGGACGGGTGTCGCCCAGCTTGCGGTGGGAGCTGACCGTCTCGGGCGTCGGCGCCTCGGCCATCCGCTCCACGCCCCAGATCTCGATCATCGTGTTCACGCGCTGCTCGATGTAGCGCAGCGTGTTGACGACCTTGGTGGTGCGTTGGCCGGTGATGTCCTGGAATGAGCAGGCGGTCATGATCTCGATGCACCAGGCCTCGATGGCGTCGACCATCTCCGCGATGTCCGGGTCGCTGCGCGGGATGCCCTGGGTGATCTCCTGGATCTTTTCCGTGGCGTTCAGGATGTCGGTGGTCGCGCGCTCCGTCGCCGCGACGATCTCGTCCAGTTCGCCCGTCGCCGCCTCGATGCGGTTGGAGCCGGTGTCGGCGGGGCGGAGTGCGGCGATGTCGCTGCGCGTCTCGCGCACCACCTGGGTGATCGCCGTCAGCTCCTGCTGGAGCGCCAGCCCGTCGGCAAGCCCGCCGGACAGGCCGGACGCCGACGGCAGGCGGGCGACGGCGCCCGGCTCCACGCCGCGCAGGCGGTTGACCTGCTGCTCCAACGCGTTGGTGACGCGGTTGAGGTCGTCCGTCACGATCGCGCGCGACCGGCGGTCCCGCATGCGCAGGAAGGCGCGGCCGCGCGCCGTCTGCGACAGCGCCTCCTCCATCTGGAGATAGTCCTGCTCGGTCAGTTCCAGCAGAGGAACGTCGCTCATATCCGTCACCGTCGGCGGAGCCCCGGGTCCTGAAGTGGTGCCGACCGGCCATGCGCCGGTCGAACGGTGACGCTGACGATACTCCCGCCCGCGCCCCGCGGCAAAGCCGGCGCACAGCACCAGCCCCACGCCTGCGTCGCATTGCCGTATTAAAGAAAGCCTTAATGCGTCTTCCCCAGCTACGCGATGTCGCACCTTTCGCGACGCCGGGAACGGGTGGCAGGGTCTATCAGGGGGGATCAGGGGGGAGAGGCGGTGCTTCCCCCGCTGCCGCCCTTCGGCCGGTGGGGCGCCATCAGGGCGAGAATCCACAGGGGCGGCGCCCAGAAGAACGGTGCGCCGGACACGAGCCAGGCCGCGGTCGCCACGCGCATGGCTTCGAAGGGCATCGCGGCCAGCGGCACCGCCGGCCGGCTGTTCGGGGTGCGGTGTTTCGGGAGCATCGGCGTTTCGGTCCTCCACCAGCTTCACCTATACTCCGCAACCGGAACCCGGCACAATCGTGGCAATCGGCGCAACATCCAGCGTGGCATCCGGCGCTGCGCGAGGTCTTGCGCGGCCGGCTGTTTTCTCCCAAATCTGCCGCTCCGGCATACATCTCCTGAAAAAAAGGTCTGGGAGGGTTCATCGTGATGAAGAGGACGGTTCGGTTCGCGGCGGCGGCGTGCGTGGCCGGGCTCCTGGGTTTTGCAGGCATGGGCGGGGGAATGCCGGCCCCGGCGTCGGCGGCGCTGCCCGCGGGCATCGGCGGCGCCACGACCATCGCCCCGATGCTGGAGCAGGTGACCCCGGCGGTGGTGAACATCGCCGTGCTGTCGCGCGCCCCGCAGGCGGAAAACCCCCTGCTGCGCGATCCGTTCTTCCGCCGCTTCTTCAACGTTCCGGAGCAGGAGGCGAGGCCGCAGGTCAGCGCCGGGTCCGGCGTGATCGTGGACGCGCGGCGCGGCTACGTCGTCACCAACGCCCATGTGGTGGAGAACGCGCAGGAGATCGCCGTCACGCTGAAGGACCGCCGGCGCCTGCGCGCCAAGCTGGTCGGGCGCGACGCCGCCACCGACATCGCGCTGTTGCAGATCGGCGCCGAAAACCTGACCGCCCTGCCCTGGGGCGACTCGGACCGGCTGAAGGTCGGCGACTTCGTGGTGGCCATCGGCAACCCCTTCGGCCTGGGGCAGACGGTGACGTCGGGCATCATCTCGGCGCTCGGCCGCAGCGGGCTGAAGATCGAGGGCTACGAGGATTTCATCCAGACCGACGCGTCGATCAACCCCGGCAACTCCGGCGGCGCGCTGGTGAACTTCAACGGGGAGCTGATCGGCATCAACACCGCGATCATCGGCCCGGCCGGCGGGTCGGTCGGCATCGGCTTCGCGGTCCCCGTCAGCATCGTGCGGTCGGTGATGGAGCAACTGGTCGAATACGGCGAGGTGCGGCGCGGCCGCCTGGGCGTCGCCATCCAGGACCTGACCCCCGACATCGCCGAGAGCATGAGCCTGACCGGCGACGCCGGGGCGGTGATCGCCAAGGTGGAGCCCAACTCGCCCGCCGACCGGGCCGGCATCCGCAGCGGCGACGTCGTGGTGGCGGTGGAGGGCCGCCCGGTGCGCAGCGCGACCGACTTCCGCAACCGGCTCGGCCTGCTGCGCGTCGGCACGCCGGCGCAGGTGACGGTCCTGCGCGGCGGCAACGAGCGCACCCTGACCGTCCGCACGGCGAAATAGCCGCGGATGATTGGACGTCCCCCGCCCCCCCGCCGGCCGCAGGCGCCGGCCGCGCCCGTCGTCGGTGCGGCCCAGCGCCAGCGCGAGGTCGCCAAGCTCCTGATGCAGCTCGACGCCATGCTGAAGAAGGCCGGCCTGCTGGCGGCCACGGCGCGCGAGCGCGTTTCCGTGGGCGGGATGGGCCGCTATCGGAAATTCACCAAGAAGGTGCGCGACTTCTTCGCGCTGGCCGCCGTCACCCAGGAGCGGCTGGACGCCGCCCCGCAGGAGATGGAGGAGCTGATCGGGCCGATGACCACCGCGCTGGAACGCCTGCACGCCCGTATGGTGATCCTGTTCGTGGAGGAAAGCGTCGCCTTCTTCGGCACCTTCGCGCGGGTGAAGGCCCTGCCCATCGGCACGCACGAGATCGTCGGGGTGGAGCTGCGCGCGCTGATGGAGGTGCGCAAGTTCCTCGACGACCCGCTGTACGACGGGGAGCGCGGGCAGTCCCTGCGCACGCAGGCGGACCGCATCGCCGGGCTGATGCGCGCGGTCATGGACCGCTGCCCGCCGCTGCCCGACTTCGGCGACGAGCCGAGCATCGGGCCGACCGGGGCCGTGAACAAGCCGATCCGCCCGCCTCGCCGCGCCACCGGCCCCCTGCCGCCCCGGCCGGCCGCGCCGCCCCTGCCGCAACCGGATCCGCGTCTGGAGGTCCGCCCGCTCAGCCTGGACATGCTGGACGACGAGGATTAGGGGACCGCAAGGCGCTAGGCCGCCGGCAGCGGCCGCGGTTCCGGGTCGCCGTCCAGGCCGGCACCGGGCGCCCGGTCGTTGACGGCGCAGATCCGCTGCATCACCGCCGCCTTGGGCGAGGCGACCTCGCCATGCTCGTAGGCGACGACCTGAAGGCGGTCCTTTGCTACCTCCAGAAGCTCCCCGCTGCGCAGCAGGAAGGAGGGGGAGGACGGGCGGCCGAAGCGGGCGTTGCCGAGGGCGAAGGTCTCGTAGATCAGCACGCCGCCCGGCTCCAGCGCGTCGAGCAGGGCGGGGAACAGCGGGCGGTGCAGGTAGTTGGTGACCACGATGCCGGAGTAACGCCTTGTCGTCAGCAGCGGCACCGGCTCCCCGGCCTCCAGGTCGGCCTCCACCAGCTCCACGCCCGGCGTCCCGGCCAGGTCGGCGACGCCGCGCAGGTCGCGGTCGGTCCCGACCACCGGGTGGTTGCGGGCGAGGAAATGGCGCAGGTGGCGGCCCGACCCGCAGGCGAGGTCGAGCACCACGCCCCCCGCCGGAACCAGCGGCGCGAAGCGCGCGACCCAGGGAGAGGGAGGGTTGAGGGCGGCGTGCGGCCCAGGGGCGGAAGGCGGAGCGGACACGGGCGAAGCTCCCTTAAGACGGGCGGGCGGGACAACGAACGGGCGGCGTTTGACGGTGGCGGCGCGCCGTGCTGAATTAGCGGCAGCCTACTTCCGGTTCAACACCTTGGAGCATCCGACGGGGACATGATCCTCTTCGTTCTGAAATGCACGGCCGACCACCGATTCGAGGCCTGGTTCCGCAACGGCGACGCCTACGAGGCGCAGGCCGCCTCGCGCTCCATCGCCTGCCCGGTCTGCGGCGACACGCACATCACCAAGGCCCCGATGGCGCCCAACATCGCCAAGGGACGGGCCAGGGACACGGCCCCTCCGCCGGAGGCCGCGCCGCCGGCCGCGCCGCCGGGCCCGGCGGCCCAGGCGGTGATGCCGGCCCCCGCGGAGGGGGCCTCCCCATCCCCGACCCCGACCGACGAGGCGCGCCAGCGTTTCGCCGCGGAGATGATGCGGCAGCTCACCGAGATGCGCCGCACGGTGGAGGAGAACTGCGACTACGTCGGCGACCGCTTCGCCGAGGAGGCGCGCCGCATCCATTATGGTGAAAGCGACCCGCGCGGAATCTACGGCGAAGCTTCCGCCAAGGATGTGGAAGAGTTGCGCGAGGAGGGTGTGGCATTTCATCGCATCCCCTGGCTTCCCCGCACGAACTCCTGAGGTCCTGGTCACACGTAATCCAACGTTCTCCTCGCGGGCCGATCGCGCGGACTGCGCGACGACCGCCCCGGAACAACCGTGCCGATCTTCGTCAAGCCGCTTTTTCACGGTTGTTCCACATCAAAAATGTTGACGGGACAGAGCATTACAAAGACCATAGGCTCAGAGTGTCTAATATGACCCGTCAAAAATCGCTCGGCACTCGCGAGGGGACGCACTATGAAAGAAAACGCTCAGAGGATTCTCGCGAATCCCAAATTCCAGGAGCTGGTGCAGAAGCGCAGCGCGTTCGCGTGGACGCTGTCGGTCGCCATGCTCGTCATCTACTTCGGCTTCATCCTGCTGGTCGCGTTCGGCAAGGGGTTCCTCGGCACCCCGATCGCAGGCGGCGTGACCACCTGGGGTATTCCCGTCGGCCTCTTCACCATCATTTCGGCGTTCATCCTGACCGGCATCTACGTCAACCGGGCGAACGGTGAATTCGACGAGCTGAACCGGCAGATCATGGAGGAGTCGAAGTGATGCGTTCGCTGGTCAATCGTGTGGGCGCCGCGGCCGCCGCGGCCGGTGCGCTCATCCCCGCGTCCGTGTACGCGGCGGCGGTCGAAGGTCAGGTTCAGAAACAGTCGACGAACTACGAAGCGATCGTCATGTTCCTGATCTTCGTGGTGGCCACGCTCGGCATCACCTACTGGGCCGCGCGCCGCACCAAGTCGGCCAAGGACTTCTACGCCGCCGGCGGCGGCATCACCGGCTTCCAGAACGGACTCGCCATCGCCGGCGACTACATGTCGGCCGCGTCGTTCCTGGGCATCGCCGGTCTCGTCTACACGTCGGGCTTCGACGGCCTGATCTTCTCGGTGGGCTGGCTGGTCGGCTGGCCGATCATCCTGTTCCTGGTGGCGGAGCGCCTGCGCAACCTCGGCAAGTACACCTTCGCCGACGTGGCCTCCTACCGCTTCCAGCAGACCCCGATCCGCACGCTGGCCGCCTGCGGCTCGCTGGCCACGGTGACCTTCTACCTGATCGCGCAGATGGTGGGTGCGGGCAAGCTGATCCAGCTTCTGTTCGGCCTGGACTATGTCGTCGCGGTCGTTCTGGTCGGCGTGCTGATGATCGCCTACGTGACCTTCGGCGGCATGCTCGCCACCACCTGGGTGCAGATCATCAAGGCCGTGCTGCTGCTGTCGGGCGCGTCCTTCATGGCCTTCGCCGTGCTGGCCAAGTTCGGCTTCAGCCCGGAGGCGCTGTTCGCCCGCGCCACCGAACTGCACCCGAAGAGCATCAGCATCATGGCGCCGGGCGCCCTCATCACCGACCCGGTCTCGGCCATCTCGCTGGGCATGGCGCTGATGTTCGGCACCGCCGGCCTGCCGCACATCCTGATGCGCTTCTTCACGGTGTCGGACGCCAAGGAAGCCCGCAAGTCGGTGTTCTACGCGACCGGCTTCATCGGTTACTTCTACATCCTGACCTTCATCATCGGCTTCGGCGCCATCGTGCTCCTGCTGGCTCCGGACGCCTCCGGTGCCTATCCGTTCCTCGACGCGGCCAAGCTGGCGGCGGCGGGCGGCAAGCCGGCTCCGGCGATGATCATCGGCGGCTCCAACATGGCGGCCATCCACACCGCGAACGCGGTGGGCGGCAACCTCTTCTACGGCTTCATCTCGGCCGTGGCCTTCGCCACCATCCTCGCGGTGGTCGCGGGCCTGACGCTGGCCGGCGCCTCGGCCGTGTCGCACGACCTGTACGCCTCGGTCATCGCCAAGGGCCGCGCGTCGGAGCATGACGAGATCCGCGTGTCGAAGATCACCACCGTGATCATCGGCATCGTCTCGATCTTCCTCGGCATCGCCTTCGAGAACCAGAACGTGGCCTTCATGGTCGGCCTCGCCTTCGTCATCGCGGCCTCGGCGAACTTCCCGATCCTGCTGATGTCGATGTTCTGGGGCAAGATGACCACCCGCGGCGCCGTGATCGGCGGCTGGGTCGGCCTGATCTCCTCGGTCACGCTGCTGGTCCTTGGCCCGACCGTGTGGAAGTCGGTGCTGGGCAACCCGGCCGCGATCTTCCCGTACGACAACCCGGGCGCCTTCACGATCCCGCTGTCGTTCCTCGCGATCTGGTTCTTCTCGATCACCGACAACAGCCAGACCGCCCAGGACGAGCGCCGCTCGTTCCAGGCCCAGTACATCCGTTCGCAGACCGGCCTTGGCGCGGAAGGCGCGTCGGCCCACTAAAGCGAATGGTCGCACCCGCCTTCCGCCTGCGGCGGAGCTGGTGTAATCTTCCAGGCGCCCCAAGACACGCTCTTGGGGCGCCTTTTTATATGTCCTTTGCTCAGCGGAGCGGGTCTTGTCCGACTCTCTTGATCCCGGCGCTTTCGATTTCGCCGTTCCTCCTTTCGATCGTCTGACCCCGGCCGAGCAGGCAAGCCTCGCGGCCAGCCTCGACCTCGGCCTCTACGCAAAGGACAGTGTGATCCTGAAGTCGGGCGAGCGGGCGGACTGTCTCTACGTCGTGATGCGGGGGTTGGTCCAGGAACGCCGGGGCGGCGAGGTGGCGGCGGTGCACGGCCCCCACGACAGCTTCGGCCTGCAGGCGCTGTTCGGGGATGATACGGCGGGCGGGGTCGCCTGTGTCGCGGCGGAGGACACCATCTGCCATCTGGTCCCGCGGCAGGCGCTGGTGGAACTGGCGCGCGACAACCCGGCCTTTGCCGACTGCATCTACCGGGATTTCGGGGACAAGCTCCGCGCGCTGGCCAGCGAGCGGTCCAACCGCGAGATGGCGGCGCTGACCATGGCGCGCATCCGGCAGGCCTACCTGCACCCGCCGGTCTTCGTCGACGCAACGGCCAGCCTGCGCGACGCCGCGCTGGCCATGAAGCGGAACCAGGCGAGCAGCGTGCTCGTCCGGGAGGGGAATGGGCAGGAAGGCGGCGCTCCGGGTGGCCCCAATAAGGACGAACGCATCGGCATCCTGACGGGGACGGATCTCCGCGACCTCGTGGTGCTGGACGGCCGTCCGGTGGACAGCCCGGTCGGCCCGGTCGCGCGCTACGAGCTGCTGACGCTCGACCGCGACGACCTGCTGTTCAACGCGCTGATCCTGATGGCCAAGCATTCGGTCCGCCGGCTGGTCATCACGGAGCACGGCGCGGTGACGGGCGTGCTGGAGCAGGCCGACCTGCTGGCCCTGCTGTCCAACCATTCCCAGGTGATCGCGCTGCGGGTGGACCGCGCGAACTCGCCGGACGACCTGGCCCAGGCCAGCCAGGACATCGTCGGGCTGATCCGCACCCTGCACGGGACGGGGGTGAAGGTGTCCTTCATCGCCGATCTGGTGACGGAGCTGAACCGCAAGATCTTCCGCCGCCTGTTCGAACTGCTGGCCCCGCCGGACCTGCTGGCGAATTCCTGCCTGATCGTGATGGGCAGCGAAGGGCGCGGCGAACAGCTGCTGAAGACCGACCAGGACAACGGGCTGATCCTGCGCGACGGCTACGACTGCCCGACGCTGAACGAGGTGACCGCGGCCTTCACCGCGCGGCTGGTGGAGTTCGGCTATCCGCCTTGCCCCGGCAACATCATGGTGTCCAACCCGGACTGGACGCGCCCGCTGGCCGCTTACAAGGACGCGGTCTTCCACTGGATCCACCGGCCGGACGAGACGGCGTCGATGAACCTCGCCATCTTCTATGACGCGGCGGCGGTGGCCGGCGACGCGTCCCTGCTGGCGGAGGCGAAGGGCTACCTGCTCTCGCGCCTGCAGGACAACCAGATGTTCTTCACCGCCTTCGCCCGCCCGGCGTTGGCCTTCGACACGCCCTCGGGCCTGTTCGGCGGCCTGTTCGAACGCCGGCGCAGCGAGGCGCTGGACATCAAGAAGGCCGGCATCTTCCCCATCGTGCACGGCATCCGGGCCCTGGCGTTGGAGAAGCACATGGATGAGACCAACACGGTGGAGCGCCTCTGGGCGCTGGCCGACCGGGGCGTGCTCGACCGCGGCTTCGCGGGGGAACTGGCGGAGGCCTTCACCTTCCTGTCGACGCTGCGGCTGAAGGCGCGGGTGGACAGCTCCGCGGCCGGCACGCAGACCGACAACCTCGTCCGCATGGAAGACCTCGGCAAGCTCGACCGCGACCAGTTCAAGGATTGCCTGGGGCTGGTGAAGAAGTTCAAGGAATTCATCGCCTACCACTTCCACCTGAATCACTAACCCTGAGCTATCGAACCCCATTGCGGAGTGCCGGGCATGCCGATCGACTTCACGGCCCGCGCGACGGGCCAAGGATTGACCGACCCCGACTACGCCTTCCTGTTGTCCGAGGAGGACACGGGGGAGCGGGTGGCGATCCATTGCGAGGCCACCTCCTACGACAAGGCCACGGCCGACCTGCGCAGCGTCGCCGCGGTGCGCATCCGGGGGCCGCGCATCCTGGCAAGCCAGCACCTCGCCTTGTCCTTCTGGCCGACCGAACCGGCGGAACCGGCGCTGGCGCGCCTGCTGCGCTTCATCGGCAACCGGCCGCTGGTCGGCTACTACCTGGACTTCACCGTGGCGATGCTCGACCGGCTGGTGCAGCCGATGATCGGCATGCCCCTGCCCAACGAGACGGTCGAGGTCTCCAGCCTCTACTACGCGCGCAAGACCAAGATTCCCGGCAAGAACGCGGTGGACCTGCGGCTGGACAGCATCCTGCGCGACCTCGACCTGCCGCCGCGGACCGGCGACGACGCCTACGCCCACGCGCTCGCCGCCGCGATGGTGTGTTTGCGACTGGAAGCGTAGGATCGTAGGTTGGGTGGAGCGCAGCGCAACCCAACAGCCTTCGCGTGGCGACGTGCGTTGGGTTGCGCTGCGCTCCACCCAACCTAAGGATGCAACGGGTGCGCGGGGGTCACGCCGCCTTGGAGCGGCGCAGGCCGTCGGCGGGGATGGTCAGGGTGAAGGTCGTGCCGCGCCGGTCGGCGGAGCCGCGGTCGATGTGCAGCGAGGCGCTGGCCTGCTGGCTCAGCGCCTGGACCAGGACGAGCCCCAGCCCGCCGTTCTTCCGCTGCGCGCTCGGCACACCCGGCGGCAGGCCGGTGCCGTCGTCGCGCACGGTCAGGCGCATGCCCTCCGCGTCGGGCAGCAGCTCCACGGCCACCGTGCCCGGATGGCCGGTGGGGAAGGCGTGCAGCAGCGCGTTGGACACCAGCTCGCTGGCGATCAGGGCGAGCGGCGTCGCCTGGTCCACGTCCACCGTCCAGGGCTCCGCCTGCACGGTCAGCCGCGCTCCGGTGGGGTTGGTGGAGCGCACCAGCCCGTCGCAGAGCTGCCGCAGGTAATCGGCGAAGTCGATGCGCGCCGGCTGGTCGGACCGGTAGAGCAGCTCCTGCATCAGGCTCATGCACTGGATGCGGCGCAGGCTTTCGTCGAAGGCGCGGCGGGCATTGTCGTCGATGCGCGCCGCCTGCAGGCGCAGCAGGCTGCAGATGACCTGGAGGTTGTTCTTCACGCGGTGCTGCACCTCCTTCAGCAGCACCTCCTTGTCGGTCACCGCGGATTCCAGCTGGGCGTTGGTGCGCTCCAGCTCGGCGGTGCGCTGGTGCACGCGCTCCTCCAGCGTGTCGTAGGCGTGCTGGAGCGCGTCCTCGGCCTCGCGCTCGCGGCGGGTGCGCTTGATGGCCAGCGCGCCGATCGCGCTCACCGCCAGCAGCGCCGCCAGCCCGTAGGTGCCGTAGGCCCACAGCCGCCTGTGCCAGCGCTGCATCACGCTGGCTCGCGGAATGGCGACCTCGGCCATCAGGGTCGTGCCGTCCACGCGCCGCTCCACGGCGATCTGCGGCTCCCGTCCGGATGGATCGGCCATCTGGGGATCGGCGGAATCATCCGTTCCCGCGGTTTCGCGCAGCAGGATGGTCCCGTCGGCCTTGCGCAGCGTGATGGAGCGGGCGTAGTCCAGGCCGAAGGACTTGTAGATGTCGCGGATGTAGCGCGGCGACACCGACACCACGGCGGCGCCGCGGAACTGGCCCGCGGCGGCCTCCAGCGGGCGGGCCAGCAGGATCAGCGGCTCCTGGGTGAAGCGGCTGTTCTCCACCGGGCCGATGAACAGGCCGCCCTCGCTTCTCAGCGTCTGGACATAGTCCCGGTCGGCGGCGTTCAGGTCCGGCGTCGGGAACTGGCGCGTGGTCAGCACCGCCTTGCCATCGCCGTCGACCAGCCAGATCGACACGACGTAGGGCGCGCTGCGCGCCAGCGCGGTCAGCCGGTCGAAGGCCGCGCGGTCGTCCGGCAGGGGGGCGCCGGGCGGCCCGGCCAGCGCGACCGCCTGTCTCAGGACGAGGTCGCTGGTTTCCACCAGCCGGGCGGCGTGCTCCGCCACCAGCAGGCTGACGTTCCCCGCGGTGTCGCGGGCGTGGCGGATCGACGCCTCGCGGTCGCGCCAGGCGAACAGGCCGGACAGGCCGAGCGTCAGCACGATGGCGACCGCGCAGACGATCAGCACCAGCGCCGTGCCGGGCAGCCGGTAGAGGAAGGACGGGTGGGAGCGAAGCGCGCGAAGGGGCATGAAGCCGCCATGTGGTGGACCGGTCCGGCGAAGCCAACACCCTCCGTCGAGGCAAGGTTCCATGGGTACGCCCCTTGATCCGGGCCGTTGATCCGGGCCGTTGAACCGGCAACCGCCGCCGCCTATTGTCGGCACTGAAACGGTGTGGCGCGGTGCGCGCCGTGCGTGAGGAGAACGGGCCCATGAAGATCGACGGCGTTGCCTACCGGACCATCTGGCTGGCCGGGGACGGCTGGTCGGTCGAGATCATCGACCAGACGAAGGCGCCGCACGACTTCGCCCTGGCGCGCCTGACCAGCCTGGAGGAGGCGGCCCACGCCATCCGCGCCATGCTGGTGCGCGGCGCCCCGCTGATCGGCGCCACCGCCGCCTACGGCGTCGCGCTGGCCTTGCGGGCCGACCCGTCCGACGCGGCGCTGGAGCAGGCCTGCGCGGTGCTGCTGGCGACCCGCCCGACGGCGGTGAACCTGCGCTGGGCGCTGGAGCGCATGCGCCGCCACCTGTCGGCCCTGCCTCCGGCGGAGCGCGCCGCCGCCGCCTACGCCGAGGCGGCCGCAGTCGCCGACGAGGACGTCGTCATCAACCGCGCCATCGGGGAGCACGGCGCCGCGCTGATCCGTCAGGCCGCGCTTCGGAAAAAGCCCGGCGAGCCGGTCAACGTGCTGACCCACTGCAACGCCGGCTGGCTCGCCACCGTGGACTGGGGCACCGCGCTCGCCCCGATCTACGTCGCTTTCGAGGAGGGCATCAAGCTCCACGTCTGGGTGGACGAGACGCGCCCGCGCAACCAGGGCGCCAGCCTGACCGCGTGGGAGCTGAACCACCACGGCGTGCCGCACACCGTCGTCGTCGACAACGTCGGCGGCCACCTGATGCAGCACGGCATGGTCGACCTGTGCATCGTCGGCACCGACCGCACCACGGCGACCGGCGACGTCTGCAACAAGATCGGCACCTACCTGAAGGCGCTGGCCGCCCACGACAACGGTGTGCCCTTCTACGTGGCGCTGCCGTCGCCGACCATCGACTGGGGCATGGCCGACGGCGTGAAGGAAATCCCCATCGAGGAGCGCGACCCCCGCGAGGTGACCGAGCTGACGGGCATCACCGCCGACGGCCGCATCGAGACGATCCGCGTCACCCCCGCCGGCAGCCCGGCCGCCAACTACGGCTTCGACGTGACGCCGGCCCGGCTGGTGACGGGGCTGGTGACCGAGCGCGGCGTGTGCCCGGCGACGCGCGACGGGCTGCTGGGGCTGTTCCCGGAACGGCGCGCGGTGGCGTGAGGGAGCGGCCCGCTGCCCCCTCCCTAACCCTCCCCCGCTCTCGGCGGACCGAAGGTCCGCCTGCCGCGTCAGAGCAAACCTTTGGTTTGCGCGAGAGCTTCGAGGTGGAGGGGACTGCCGCCGTCTTGCCCTCCACCGCCAACGGCGGGGGAGGGAGGGACCCGCGCGCGAGCGCGGGAGGGAGGGGGCACCGGTACCCCTCACCCCACCGGCACCAGCCTCCGCCGCCGCGGCGGGTTGCCGCCCTTGCAGGGGGTGTAGCCGTCCGGGGTCAGCTGGCCGAGCGTGATGCCGGTGGCCCCGGCGATCTCCCACAGATGCTCCAACCCCAGCGCCCGCGTGGCGGCCAGCGCGATGCGGCCGCAGGCTTCGGCGTCGCTGCCGGCGCGGTGGTGGTCGAGCGCGATGCCCAGGAACTCCGCGAGGTAGTTCAGCTTGTGCGCGGCCAGATGCGGCCAGGCCTTCCGCGACAGCGTCACCGTGCACAGGTAGGAGCAGACCGGCCAGTCCAGCCCATAGTCGGTCAGGGTGTGGCGCAGGACGCTGAGGTCGAAGGAGGCGTTGTGCGCCAGCACCAGCCGCCCCTCCAGCCGCCGGGCGAAGCGCGCCCACACCTCCGGGAACTCCGGCGCGTCGGCGACGTCCTCGGCGCGCAGCCCGTGGACGGCGGTGTTGAAGGGGTTGAAGCGCATCTCCCGCGGGCGGATCAGATGCTCTTCCGTCTCCACGACCCGGCCGTCCTCGATCCAGGCGACGCCGATGGAGCAGGCGCTTGTGCGCTGCTCGTTGGCGGTCTCGAAGTCGATGGCCACAGCCTGGAGCTTGGCGGCATGCATGGGATAGCGCATCGGTCCCCCGTCAGCCCAGGATCAGCCGGGTGACATCCTCCGGCAGGTCCCCGTCCAGGGCGAGCAGGCGGACCCGCAATAGGCTGGCCACCGCGATCGCGTCGGTGATCCCGCCGTTCTTGGCCATGGCGTAGGCCTCGCCGAAAGGCACGCGGCGCAGCTGCAGAACCTCCGTGTCGTCCGGGCAGGGCGCGCCCTGCTCCAGGCCCCAGGCCAGGAAGCAATAGGCGGTCTCGTCGGTGATGCTGTTCGACAGGTGCAGGGTCAGGATCGGCAGCCAATGGCGCGCGGTCTGCCCCGTCTCCTCGACCAGTTCGCGCTGGGCCGATAAAAGCGGGTCGACGCCCTTCTTGCCGCCGCCCTCCGGGATTTCCCAGCTGTACTGCTTCAGCGGGAAACGGTACTGGCCGACCAGGGTCACGCAGCCTTGGTCGTCGATGGGAACGATCCCGGTCGCGAGGTGCTGCGCGTGCATCACCCCATAGATGCCGGGGCTTCCCTTCGGGGTCAGGACATCGTGCTCGACGACCTTCATCCAAGGATTCTCGTAGATCGGCTTGGTGTTCAGGACGGTCCAGGGATTGCCGGTCATGTGCGGCACGCCGAAACTCCATCGGGGTGGGGCGGGGCGGGGTTGAGGCCAGACGAACTATAGGGTGCGGCCGGCGATGCTGCAACGCGGGGCCGACATCGGGGCGCTCGGATCACGGCAATGTCTCGCCGCCCGACGGCTCCTCCGGCATCAACAAAAGGCGAGGCCGGCCGGCTCCATTCAAGATGGATTGCGTAAAATTTGCGCCATATCGCTGAGTATCGGGATGTGATGTTTTGTTGCAACTTATGTGAGGATGGGTTTCTTGACAGGCGGAATGTTGGAGAATACCTCTATATTGAGAGGTAATCGCGAATAGCGCGGGTCTGTAACAGCATTTTGCTAAAATGCGATGCTGGTGGCGTGGAGGGCCGGCTTGGACCTTCGGGAGCGGGAACGCTGGCGCAACACGGATTGGCGCCATCCGGACTGGCGGACGAAGGTCGCCGCCTGGTGGGAAGGCTATGACCTGTCCGCCCTGGCCCGCGCGTCCCAGGCCGCCGCCCTCGCCCGGCGCTCGGTCCCGGGGCCGGTCGAGAGCATCGGCGCCGCTCCGCCCGGTGCCGCGGCGGGCGCGCCTTCGCCCGAAAGACCGGACGCGGCCGCGAACCCGGAGCTGGAGCGGCTGGAGGTGTTGCAGCTCGACCGGCAGGGCGAGCCGGTCTGGTCCGTGGCCCGCAGCGAGGGGGCGCAGATGCTCTGGGGCGAGGACGCCGTCGGCCCGGGCGACGCCCAGTGGATGGTCGACGCCGTCCGCCCCTTCGGGCTGAGTCCGGCCAAGAGCGTGCTGGACCTGACCGCCGGGCTCGGCGGGACCGCGCGGGGGATCGTCAACAGCTACGACACCTGGGTCACCGGTCTGGAAAGCTCGCCGCTGCTGGCGAAGCTGGGGATGGACCGATCGAAGGCGCTGGGATTGTCGAAGAAGGCGCCCATCGGCCATTACGACCCGGAGCATTTCAACCAGGCGGGGTCCTTCGACCTCGTGATGGCCGACCGGCTGCTGCACCGGGTGCGCGACAAGGAGCTGTTCCTCGACCGCGTGTGCGACTGCGTGAAGCCCCGGGGCGGCGTCCTGCTGTTCGACTATGTGATCGAGGGCACGCCCAGCAGCTGGGACAACTGGAACGGCTGGCGCGACGCGGAGCCCATGGAGGTTTACCCCTGGTCCACGGCGCGGATGGCGGACGAGCTGATCCAGCGCAACCTGGACGTCCGCATCACCGAAGACCTGACGCAGCTGCACCGCCGGCAGGTGGTCGACCGCGTCCGCCGCCTGGGCGAGGCGCTGACGACCGCGATCCCCGACGCCCGGCTGCTGAAGGCGCTCGGCCGCGAACTGGCCCTGTGGTGGGCGCGGCTGCGGGTGCTGGGCAACGGCCTGCGCTTCTGCCGCTACGTCGCCATGCGCCCGGCGTGAGGATCCGTCCGGAACCGTAGGTTGGGTGGAGCGCCAGCGAAACCCAACATCGTTTGCATGACGCCGTGTGTTGGGTTGCGCTGCGCTCCACCCAACCTACGAATCCTTCAGGCCGTTACGAACAGGTCCGCACCGCCAGCTTCCGCTCCGCGGCGAATTTGCGGGCGGAGTCCTCGACCAGGCTTCGGATCAGGGCGCGGCGCGGTTCGATGCGGTCGGAGACGACGCGCCAGCGCCGCCCGTCCCATTGCTGCACCCACAGGGGCGTCATGCCCTCGTGGTCGGCGCAGGTCGTGCGCAGCGGCGGCATGAAGCCGTCCAGGCCGAGCGCGGCCAGACGCTCCGCGGTCAGATCCAGGTGGTCGAAGCCCCAGGCGACCTGCGCGCCGGTCAGGGGCTTGTGCCCATGCTGGGCTTGCGCGCTGCGGATGGCCTCGACCAGAACGGCGGCGTTGAAGACGCCCCGGTTGTACAGAACCGTACCGACCTGCGCCGGGTCGCCGGCGCCGAGCCCGCGGGCGAGGACCTGGGCCTTGATGGCGCGGATCACCGCATGGTCGGCCCCGGCCGCGTGGAAGGCGATCGCCTTGTAGCCGACGGCGGCCGCGCCGACCGGGACCACGTCCTGCTCCGACCCGGCCCACCAGACCCCGATCATGCGGTCGGCGGGAAAGCCGGCCGCCGCCGCCTCGCGCAGGGCGGTGGAGTTCTGAACGCCCCAGCCCCACAGGACGACGTAGTCCGGCCGGTATTGCCGGGCGATCTGCATCCAGACCGCCTTCTGGTCCAGCCCGGGCGGGGCGACGGGGTAGCTGCGCATCTCGAACCCGAAGCGGGCGCGCAGGGCCTCCAGCATCGGCAGCGGTTCCTTGCCGAAGGCGCTGTCGTGGTAGAGGTAGGCGATCTTCCGTCCGCGCAGCTGCTCCGTCCCGCCGAGCTGGGTCGCGATGTAGCTGACGACGGCGTCGATGCCCGTCCAATAGCTGGCCGGCGCGTTGACCGCGTAGGCGAAAACCCGCCCGTCCGACAGGTCGGCCCGCCCGTAGCCGGAGGCGAAGACCGGAATGCGGTCGGTCGCGCTGCGCTCGATCAGGGCGTTGGTGATGCCGGTGGACAGGGACAGCACGGCCGCCGCCCCGGTCGGCCCCTTGGCCTTCAGCCGCTCGTAGCAGTCCACGCCCCGGTCGGTGTTGTAGCCAGTGTCGCACTCCTCCAGCGCGATCGGCACGCCGCCGACACCGCCGTCGCGCTGGTTGACCAGCGCGATGTAGTCGGCCACCCCGTCGGCGAAGGGGATGCCGTAGGGGGCGTAGGGGCCAGTCCGGTAGACGAGGTGCGGGAAGAACTGCGCGTCCGGGGGGATGTCCGCCGCTGACGGGGCGGCGAGCGGCACCAGGACGGCCAGGGCCGTCAGCAGGCCGGTCAGCCAGCGCGCGCGCGTCCCCATGCTGTTCCTCCCGCCCCGTTGTCTCGGCCGATTTTAGTATGGATCGGGGGCTTTTAGTACGAATAGAGCGGTCCGCCTACCTCTTCGGTTTCCGGCCCTTTGAAGGGCTACGGCACAGGCACTAAATCAGGCGGTTGAGACTTACGGCGGCCCATGCGCCCGCCGGGCGCCAACCAAAAATGCGCCCGCCGGCCGCCGCACAAAAATGAACCAAAGGCCCAACGAGCCATAGGAGGGGTACCGTGACCACGTTCACCGGTCAGGACACGTTGAAAACCCGTCGCTCCCTGTCCGTCGGCGGCAAGAGCTACGATTACTTCAGCATCAAGGCCGCGGAGGACTCCGGCCTCGGCGACCTTTCCCGCCTTCCCTATTCCATGAAGGTGCTGCTGGAGAACCTGCTGCGCTTCGAGGACGGGCGCACCGTGTCGGTGGACGACGTGAAGGCGGTGGCCCAGTGGCTCCAGGACAAGCGGTCGGACCGCGAGATCGCCTACCGCCCGGCGCGCGTGCTGATGCAGGACTTCACCGGCGTGCCCGCCGTCTGCGACCTCGCCGCGATGCGCGAGGCGATGGCGACGCTGGGCGGCGACCCGAAAAAGATCAACCCGCTGGTCCCGGTGGACCTGGTCATCGACCACTCCGTGATGGTCGACTACTTCGGCGACGCCGCCGCCTTCGAGAAGAACGTCGAGCTTGAGTTCGAGCGCAACCTGGAACGCTACGCCTTCCTGCGCTGGGGGCAGAAGGCCTTCAACAACTTCCGCGTCGTGCCGCCGGGCACCGGCATCTGCCACCAGGTGAACGTCGAGTATCTGGCCCAGGGCGTGTGGACCGACACCGACCCGGCCGGCAAGCTGGTGGCCTACCCCGACACGCTGGTCGGCACCGACAGCCACACCACCATGGTGAATGGCCTGGGCGTGCTGGGCTGGGGCGTGGGCGGCATCGAGGCGGAGGCGGCCATGCTCGGCCAGCCCATCTCCATGCTGATCCCGGAGGTCGTCGGCTTCAAGCTGACCGGCCGCCTGAAGGAGGGCACGACGGCCACCGACCTCGTGCTGACCGTCACGCAGATGCTGCGCAAGAAGGGCGTGGTCGGCAAGTTCGTGGAGTTCTACGGGCCGGGCCTCGACCACCTGACGCTGGCCGACCGCGCCACCATCGGCAACATGGCCCCGGAATACGGCGCCACCTGCGGCATCTTCCCGATCGATTCGGAGACCATCAAGTACCTGACCTTCACCGGCCGCGACGCCGACCGCGTGGCGCTGGTGGAGGCCTACGCCCGCGCCCAGGGCATGTGGCGCGACGCCAGCACGCCGGACCCGGTCTTCACCGACACGCTGGAGCTGGACATGACGACGGTGGAGCCGTCGCTGGCCGGTCCGAAGCGCCCGCAGGACCGCGTGCCGCTGTCCGGGGCCTCCCAGAGCTTCGGCGGTGATCTGGTGGGCGCCTTCAAGGCGGACGACGCCAACCGCTCCGTCCCGGTGAAGGGCGCCGACTACGGCCTGGACCAGGGGGCGGTGGTGATCGCCGCCATCACGTCCTGCACCAACACCTCCAATCCCGCGGTCCTGGTCGCCGCCGGCCTGCTGGCCCGCAAGGCGGTGGAGAAGGGCCTGACCACCAAGCCGTGGGTGAAGACCTCGCTCGCCCCGGGCTCCCAGGTGGTGACCGACTATCTGGCCAAGGCGGGCTTGCAGCCCTACCTGGACCAGCTGGGCTTCAACATCGTCGGATACGGCTGCACGACCTGCATCGGCAACAGCGGCCCGCTGCCCGACCCGATCGCCGCGGCGGTGGAGGAGGGCAACCTCGTGGTCGCCGCCGTCCTGTCGGGCAACCGCAACTTCGAGGGCCGCGTGAACCCGCACACGCGGGCGAACTACCTGGCCTCCCCGCCGCTCTGCGTCGCCTACGCGCTGGCCGGCAACATGAAGATCGACCTGACGAAGGACCCGCTGGGCACCGGCAGCGACGGCCAGCCCGTCTACCTGAAGGACATCTGGCCGTCGAACCAGGAGGTGCAGGACGCCATCAACGCCTCCCTGTCGGCCGAGATGTTCCGCAGCCGCTACGGCAACGTGTTCGAGGGGCCGGCCCAGTGGCGCGGCATCCAGACGGCGGAGGGCCAGACCTACCAGTGGCAGGCGGGTTCCACCTACGTGAAGCTGCCGCCCTTCTTCTCCGACATGCCGAAGACCCCGGCCCCGGTGTCGGACGTCCGGGGCGCGCGGGCGCTGGCCGTGCTGGGCGACAGCATCACCACCGACCACATCTCCCCCGCCGGCTCCATCAAGAAGACGGCCCCGGCCGGCGAGTATCTGCTGAGCCACCAGGTGCGCCCGCAGGACTTCAACTCCTACGGCGCGCGGCGCGGCAACCACGAAGTGATGATGCGCGGCACCTTCGCCAACATCCGCATCCGCAACGAGATGCTGCCGGGCGTGGAAGGCGGCGAGACCAAGCACTTCCCCTCCGGCGAGCGGCTGCCGATCTACACCGCCGCCATGCGCTACGCCAATGACGGCGTGCCGCTGGTGGTGATCGCCGGGAAGGAGTACGGCACCGGCTCCAGCCGCGACTGGGCGGCCAAGGGCACCAAGCTGCTGGGCATCCGCGCGGTGATCGCCGAGAGCTTCGAGCGCATCCACCGCTCCAACCTGGTCGGGATGGGCATCCTGCCGCTCCAGTTCAAGGACGGCCTGACCCGCAACGACCTGGCGCTCGACGGCACGGAGACCTTCGACATCGACGGCATCGAGCAGGACCTGCGCCCGCGCAAGGACGTGACCATGACCATCACCCGGTCCAACGGCGAGACGCGAAAGGTGCCGCTGCTGCTCCGCATCGACACGGTCGATGAGGTCGAATACTACAAGAACGGTGGCGTGCTGAACTACGTGCTGCGGAATTTGGCGGCGTAGGAGGCGCTGAAAGGAATGGGAGAGGGCCGCTTTCAAAAAAAGGCGGCCCTTCTACCAATTGCCTCAAAAAAAGATAATTTTTTTCCATGATTCCGATGCTTTTGATGTATGGTATCTCGCATTGGATACAGGCGTCATGCAGGAATATGTAATATGTTAAGCCTCTTAAAGATGTCTCCTGAGTACTTGTACAGCTTGTTTGGATTCGTAGCGTTTCCAATGGTGCTTATGGCGATAAAGTTGATCAAGAATGAATTAAAATCTGCTGTTCAATTCATAATCGAAGGGGTCATGTATTATTTTGTTAGAGTGTTTAGGCAACGTGTTGCAGCAGAACTCACGCTAAAAAAATATGCTCGGGCCCAACTTACCGGCCCCACCGGGTATCTGCCTGTTCCTTCAAGAAATAATGTTAAGCTTGAAACAGATAGGAGCTATGTACCATTGCTACTCGAAAATGCAGGATTAAGGAAGCTTGTTGATCATAACAGTGTTCTCGGAGTCGGTACGCGCATCCTGATCGTAGGAGATCCCGGGTCTGGCAAGTCTACATTCATTAAAAGGATTTTTCGAGATACATGCCGTAATGCTACAAGCGGAAGTAAAAATGCGAAACTTCCAATTAGAATAGAATTAAAGGATTTGGATATTGGAAAGACTACAAAAGATGAAAGGCATCGGCGATGCTCTGCTAAAGAATATAAAGTCTATTGTTGTAAAAAGCCATCTTTACAAGATCGAGCAGGCCTTCGACGATTTTATAATGGGGAACGGTGTACTGTTTCTCTTCGATGGCCTCGATGAGGTTGCAAGCGAAAAGTATGCAAGAATAGAAAGATCTTTGATTAAGCTGAGTGAAGTGTTGCGTTCTTATGGAAGCGGGAACGTTGTTGTGATTTCTATGAGGATGCAATTCTATTCCAGCATCATCGGTGATTTAAGTGAAGAATATCCTGTTGCGTTATCGGTTAAGCCATTTTCTCCGTCTGATATTCACAGATTTTTGTCCAGTTGGCCTTTTGGGCAGAATGCTGTAGGAAACGTAAACCGTATTTATGCTGACTTATCCGAAAAACCCGCACTCAGAGAAATGTGTGCCAATCCACTTGTCTTGTCCATGTATGTGGCCGAGGATCAAGCATCCGAAGGAGGATTTTTTCCGGAATCGCGAACAGAATTTTACGATCGGGTGGTTAATGAGTTCCTCATTCGTAGACGAATAAAGCAAGTCGGCGGTCGTTCTGGCAGTGCTTCAATAAAAGAGCAATGGGAAAAGATTTTAGGGCAATTGGCCTATGAGCATCTTTCGAATGAGAAGGAGCCTCAAAATTTGCTCAATTACTCTCACGCTATTAGGGTCATAGAAGATATTTCAGATATGAATCCGATAGAAGCGAGAAATAGCTTTGCTGAGATTTCCAAAGAGACAGGATTGATCGCAGAAGAAAGAATTGGACAAACGCTTCGCTTCTTGCATCTTAGCATTTGTGAGTTCCTTGCGGCGTCCTATTGTGTTCGTCATAGGAGCAACGGTTTGGAGGTTTTACTCGATGAATATCGAAGGTTAGTGAATCTCGCGCAAGCGGCTGGGGCCCGCCTGATCGAAGTAATCCCCTTTTCAGGAGGACTAGAAGCGCCTTATCGTAGGCCGAAGCTTGTAGAAAGTGTATACCAATTCGACGATGACCGGCTTATGCTAAAGGTGTTTCTCGAAACAAAAGCTTATACATGCCCAGAGTGGGAGGGCTACGTCAAGAAATTCTACAATGAATCACTGGATAGAGGCAGGGGGGTGATGCATGAGGCGGCTTTAAGTGATGTGTTTTTATTTGTACTTGTGCTTCGTGATGCGGATGAGAATGCAAAAGCTATCAAGTCAACTGCATTAAGTTTTGATGTTAATAAATTTTTAGAAGAATTATCTCAAGAGCGCAATTTGCCCATTAAACTCGCAATTTCCGAATATGCCCGTCAGGATGCCGTTGCGGCACTCCGCTTGTCCGAGGTTCTGGGCATAAGCTTTATTGACGAATTCTGGGAAACTATCCTTGTAAACTGTGATCAATCGCCCATGCTTTCTGTAGCGATTGAGCAGGCTGTGTCAAGCAGCGCTGACGCGAATAAATGGCGCCAATTGCTGGCCGAGGCTGCACTGATTATGCCTAGTGTTGCTGGAGAATTGGACAGCCATCATCCCAGCGGTCGACTAATGAGGCAAGTGGATGCTTTGAAAAAAGATCATCAGTGGCATTGCGGTGGCGCAATCAGAAGAAGCTTCTTAACTGATCTGCTCAGCTATGCAATCTACCATAAGAATGATGCTACTGATTCGAGAATTTTAGACGTAATTAAAGAAATTAAGCGCCCAGGTTCCTGCAATATAATGTTCTTCACTTGTCGCATTGTATCGGCTTTGTTTTCTTTCGCTGTGGGGTCGGCGACCTTATTGTTCGCTTTATACTTAATTGGAGCTTTTGATGATTATGTTTTTGCAACGTTAATTGCTTCTTCAGGTATAAAGGAATATTTGTTATGGTACGGCATCTCATTCGCTCTTGTTACGTACTCAATTTTAATCTTCACAATAATTGGTGCAGAAAGGAGGAAAATGTTCCGTTGCATTCTTGGTCGTGGCAGGACATACGAAGCTATTCTGGCATTCAGATTTATAAAAATTCTTGGTGTTGTTTCAGAGTTTGACGTGTATAGCACGCCATTTCTCCGCATATTTGATAAAAATTCTGTAAAAGCTTATTATAAAATTATGGCCCGTCGAGGATGGCTTGGAGATTTGCGACAAGAGAAGGAGTTATAATTCGTCAAATAAGTCCTTCACCCCAGGGCCAGCAGGTCGCGGCCAAGTTCTACCGGAATGCAGGCGAAGAAAGGAAGGCGGGCTTGGGGGTGGCCCCGCGCGCTCACACCCGCGCCAGCGCTCCCGTCGACCGCTTGACCGCGTACATCGCTTGGTCGGCGTGGGTCAGCAGGTCGCGGGCGGTCAGGCCGTCTTCGGGGTAGAGGGCGATGCCGACCGACAGGCCGACCGTCACGCAGGTCCCCTCCACCTCCATGGGGGCGGAGACGGCGTCGCCGCATTTGCGGGCGACCAGCTCGCTGGCGATGCGGGCGTCCTCCTGCTCCATCAGCAGGATGGCGAACTCGTCGCCGCCGATGCGGGCGACGGTGTCGGCGCTGCGCAGCACGCCGGTCAGGCGGCGCGCCACCTGGCGCAGCACCTCGTCGCCGGCGCCGTGGCCGAGCGTGTCGTTGATCGGCTTGAAGCCGTTCAGGTCGATGTAGAGCAGGGCGAACGGGCGGCCGTTGCGGTCGGCCCGCGCGATCGCCTGGCGCAGCAGCTCCTGGAACATCGCGCGGTTGGGCAGGCCGGTCAGGGCGTCGTGGTGGGCGATGTGCGCCATGCGCGCCTCGCTCTCCCGCAGGGCGGCCTCCTGCTCGCGCAGCTTGCCCAGCAGGTAGTTGAAGCCCAGCGCCAGCTCGCCGACCTCGTCCTGGCGCCGGATGGGCAGCGGGGCGAGCGGGATCGCGCCGTCGGCCATCAGGTGCATGCGCCGCGCCGCCTCGCTGAGGGGGCGGAGGATGAAGCGGATGATCAGGGTCACCAGCACCGTCATGACGACCAGCGTGACCGCGCTGACCGCCGCGACCAGGTGCCGGACGTCCTCGACCGACCGGAAGGCCTCCGTCGTCGGCAGGCGGGCGACGATGAACCACCCCGGCGTGGGGACCGAGGCGATGGCCGACAGCTCCTCCTCCCCGGCGGCGTTGACGGTGATGCCGGTGCCCCGGTACCCCGCCATCGCCCGGTCGTGCAGCGGGTTCACGCCCGCCGGCGGCGTGCTGGACAGCACCATGTCGGGTTTGTTGGCGGCGACGAACAGCTTGTCGCGCGGCGACACCAGCAGGAACCCGCCGGTGCGGCCGATCCGGTTCTCCTGGACGAGGTTGAGGAAGCCCGGCGCCATCAGCGCGGTGACCCCCGCCAGCACGGCGGCCGGGGCTCCGTCGGGTCCGGGCACCGGAGTGGCCATGATGATCACCGGCTCCCCGCTCAGCACGCTGCGCGCCGGGCGGCCGATGGCCGGCGTCCGGCCGTCGCGGGCGGCCAGGAACCAGTCCTTGGCGGAGTTGTCGACGCCGCTGCGGCCGGGCAGCGGCGGGTATTCCGCGATCACCCCCTTGCCGTCCAGCGGCAGCACCGCCATGCCCTTGGAAAACAGCGCCGACGCGTCCTGTCGTTCGGCCAGCCACGCCGTCAGGCCGGCCGGGTCGGACAGAAGGCCGTGGGGCAGGGCGGCAACGGAGCGTTGCAGCAGGTCCAGCCGCGCCTTGAACTTCTCGTCGATGTCGTGCGCGACGTAGGTGGCGATGGACAACTGGTGCGCGGCCGACAGTTCCTCGACCTTGTCCTTGAAGAAGGAGGACAGGAAGACAATCCGCACGAAGGCGCCGACGATGACCAACGCCATGCCGACCGCCACGACTCGGAACGCGATGCTGGAGCCATGGCGACTCAGTCTCTGGGCGATACCAGTCACCATCCACAAATCCCGACGGTCAAGAAAACGTCAAAGTTGTCTCAATCCCAAGCATCAACGCGGCAACAAACAATGTCAATTCCGGCTTGATACATAGGCGTGCCAAGCAGGTACGGGCGTGCCGGCGGAAATCCGGTTGTTCAACGTTTGATTGCCGGCGGGCGTCAGCCGCCGGTCTTTTCCGCCCAGCCGGCCGCCCGCACGTTCGCGGCGTAGCTGCGGCTGACCGGGACGCGCAGCTCGTTGCGCAGCACCAGCGTCAGCTTGCCGTCGGGCTTGCGCTCCACGCCGCTGACGGCCGCCGCCGCAACCCAGTAGGAGCGGTGCACCTGCCGGCCGTCCAGCCCGGACAGTTCGGCGATCGCGTCGCGCAGGCGCATCAGGATCAGGTCGCTCCCCTCCGCCGTGTGGACGCGCACGTAATGGTCCTCCATCTCCAGCGCCAGCAGGTCACGGCCGAGCTTCGCCGGAAGCCGGGCGAAGAAGGCGGGCTCAGACCGGGGCGACGCTTGGGGCGACATTTGGGGCGACGCTTGGGGCGCCATCGGGGTGTGCGGCGGCGGGGTGGCCGCTGCTGGGGCGGATGGCGCGAGCAGGCCCCGGCCGTGCAGCTCCAGCCACAGCGGGGCGGCGGAGGCGAGCGCGGTGACGACGGTGACGTAGACCATCAACTCCGCCAGACCCAGCGGGTGCAGGAAGTCGTGGCCACGCACCGACCATTCCAGCAGGGCGACGACCAGGGTCACCAGGAGGACGGTCCCCGCGGCCACGCCGGCCAGCATGGACCGCCATGCCTTGGCCCGGTCCTTCAGCAGGCGGAGGGCAGCGTGGGTCAGCAGTTCGAAGGCGAGGGAGCCGAAGCCGATCAGCCCGCCCCAATAGGCCAGCCGTTCCGCCAGCGTCAGTTCGCGGAACGTCCCGAAGGGACCGAGGACGGTCAGCACGGCCACCGTCGCCAGGAACACCGGCAGGCGCTGGCGCAGCATCCGGGACCGGAAGGGGAGGGAAGGCCGGCCGGATTGGAGGGAGTCCGGTCCGTCCGGCCCCGGCGCTTCACGCATCGTGAACAGCATGGCCCTGCATTCCACGAATGTGGCCCCCGCCAGCCCCGAAGCGGCGGTGGCGCGCGGCCGTCACCATCCGGCATTGGAAGGCGACGCACCAACCGAACCGCGACTCCGAAGGCGAGCATGAAGACCGCAAGTTGGACATTCCCGTTTCGAAGGGCCCGGCGACCGATGGCGCCGGCCGCGATGGTCCTGGCGTCGTTCTTTGCGGCGGCGGGCGCCGACGCGGGGGAGCTTCGCGCAACCGTCCGGAACGTCAAGCCCCAACAGGGCAAGCTGTGGGTGGCCTTGTACGAAAGCGCCGGGGCCTACGCGGCGGACTGCCGTTTCGCCGGGCAAATCGTCGATCCGTCGGGGCCGGAGGTGGCGGTCATGTTCACCGGGCTGGCGCCGGGACGCTACGGTCTGGCGGCTTTCCAGGACCTGAACGGCGACTCGACGTTCGGCAAGACCATGCTGGGACTTCCAACGGAGCCCTACGGCTTCAGCCGCGACGCGAAAGCCGGACTCTTCGGTCCGCCCGCCTTCGACGCGCTGGCCGTGACGGTGGATGGGGCGGCCGTTGCGGCCACCACCATCACGCTCACGGACTGATCCGCTGGGCCAGTTCCAGCAGGATGCCGTCGGGGTCGCGCAGGTAGCACATGCGCTTGCCCTTCGGCAGGATGGAGCGGGGGACCTCCACCACGGCGCCCACGGGCGTGGCGCCGGCGCGGATGGCGCGCTCCCGCACTGCGTCGATGTCGTCCACGGTGATGGCGAAATGCCCGATGCCCACCTTGTCCATATCGGCATCGTCCATCCCGCCCGGGCCGGGCTGTGGCTGCGGGAAGCACAGCATCTCGATGCGCAGGCCGTGCTCCGCGTCGACCAGGATGGCGCAGTCGGCCACGGCCCCCTCAGTGCCGCGGATGGCGTCGAACCAGTCGCCGGACAGCGTCTGGCGCAGCATCAGCGTCAGGCCGAAGGTCTCGCCGTAGAAGCGGATGGCGCGGTCCAGGTCGCGCACGCTGATGTTCACATGGTCGAAGCTCGGCACGGGTCCTGTCCTCATACGGCGCTGGTGCGGGCGGACTGTTCCAGGGTCTTGATGTGGGACAGGCCGGGCAGGATTTCCGACTTCACGAACTCCATGCGCCGGTTCGGGCCGCCGCCGCCGCGGGCGAAGCGCGCCTTCCACAGGTCCATCTTCACCGCCAGCCCGCAGAGCACGCCGCCGATGGTGACGTGGTGCGAGGCGATCAGCTCCCGGATGGAATGGAAGGTTTCGGCGTTGATATCGCGCCAGAAGTCCTTGGACCGGTTGTCGAAGCTTTCGAACCGCCCGGTGATGGAGGTGGAGATGTCCGTCAGGTCGCGGGAGATCTCGTCCAGCATGCGCATCTGCCGGGCGTCGCGCTTGACCTCGATGGAGTTGCGGATCTCGCCCATCCAGGACAGGAACTTCTGGATCTCCGGGACGATGTCGTCCAGGCATTTCTTGAAATAGGCCAGCGACAGGAAGACGTCGCCGTACTCCTCCAGGAACTTCGGGATCTCGTGAAGCTCGATGTCCAGCCGGTCGGCCATCATGCGCAGGTTGCGCAGCGCCTCCTCCCGGTTGGGGTTGGCGAACATGGCGATGATGTCGGTGACGTCCTGCACCTGCATATCCACCGACCCGTAGACATGCTCGACCAGCGGGCGCGTGAAGACGCGCATGTAGTTGGTCAGTTCCTTCTTCTTCTTGTCGGACAGGGTCAGCGACTGGACGTTGTTGACGTCGATGTTCAGCCGGCGCAGCTCGATGCGCGAGGTGTAGACGTCGAAGCTGGACGCGGCGGCGATCTTCTCGATCTTGACCAGGTCGCGTTCCACCTCGTCCTTGTAGGATTCGAAATAGACGGCGACGTTGCGCGGCGCGATCTGGCCGCTGCCGGTCTGCACGTCGTGGAACATCTCCACGACGGTCTGCAGGCGGACGTTCTTGATCAGGCGGGCGTGCTGAAGGCCGGGCGTTTCCAGCGGGATGGTGGACAGCGGCATGATGTGCAGGGAATCACGCGCCTCGTCCTCCCACGCCTTGCGCTTGGCCGCGTCGCCGCGAGACTTGGGGGTGGCCTCCGCCGCATCCTCGTCCATCCCCTGTCCGGCCGCGCCCTGACCGTCATCCAACTGTCGTCTCCCAGAAGCAGCCCGCCCGAAAAAGGTACCTCTTTTTCACCCTCAAGATAAATTCTTTCGCCGGATAGGCAAGGCCGCCGGTCGGCCATGGTGCCGATGTCACGCCGTACGCCTCCGGACGCAAAAAGGGCCGGCCCGCGTCGGCGGACCGGCCCTTCCCGGTGGGCGTCACGGCGTCAATGGACGCAGGTCAATGGACGCTGAGGGGCTCCATGTCGTTCTGGCGGATGGTGGCGAAGGCCACGTCGCGCTCCGGCAGGACGGTCAGCGGCGTGCCGTCGGCGGCGTGGACGGAGAAGGCGGGCGCGCCCTCCACCTCCACGGGACGGACATAGGCGACGTGGTCGACGCCGAAGGCCGCGAAGTCCTGCGGCGACAGGTGACGGAGGATGGTGGCCGCCTCATGCAGGGTGGCGGCCTTGGTGCTGCTCGGCGAATTCATGATGCTGTCCCTTCGGACGAGTCGGACGGAAATGGATGCGGTGAGCCGTGGGAGCGGGGCTATCCCTCGGAGCGATCCGGCGCGACGTCGATGGTCTGCGGTCCCGCCGTGCCGCTGGCCGACTGGCTCGGCTGCTCGATCTTGATGGTGCGGACCTTCGGTTCCGGCATCGGGCGCTTCAGGTCGATGTTGAGCAACCCGTTGTCGAGCGAGGCGCCGACCACCTCGATCCCCTCCGCCAGGACGAAGCTGCGCTGGAACTGCCGCGCGGCAATGCCCCGGTGCAGGTAGATGCGCGACCGGTCGTCGGTCTGGCGGCCGCGGATGACGAGCTGGTTGTCCTCGATCTGGACGGACAGGTCTTCGGAGGTGAAGCCGGCCACGGCAAGGGTGATGCGCAGCCCTTCGTCCCCGATCTGCTCGATGTTGTAGGGCGGGTATCCCTCCGCGGAATTCTTGGCGATGCGGTCAAGCGTGCGCTCGAACTGGTCGAATCCCAGGAGCAGCGGACTGTTGAAGAGCGAAAGGCGTGTGGTCACGGCGCATCCTCCTCGAGAGGCGAGCGAGTTGCACATAAGGGCCCGTCTCCGGCGCCCGGCTGGCGTGACGGCCCGAAGGGGATCGGCGCCGCCTCATCATAGATTGGGGTATGCGGCGCGGCGGTCAAGACGCCGTGTCGCCGCAATGCGCAACGACGCGCGCCCGGAGGTAATCCCCCCGGGCGTTCCGGCCGGATGTTCCGGACCCATCCTTTTCAGGCGGCGGGCGTGGTGGACGCCGGCGTGGTGAAGACGAAGCGCCGGCTCGACCAGTAGTTCCAGGCGAAGGTCGCCACCGTGGCGGCGACCTTGGCGGCCAGCGGGTGGACGGCCGGGACGAGCAGCCCGACCACGAGGCTCGACAGCGCCAGGCCGACCAGGTTGAAGGCCAGGAACACCGGCAGGCGCCGCGCCAGCGGCGCCTCGTCGCGCCGGACGCGGAAGGTCCAGCTCCGGTTCAGCAGGAAGCTCGACAGGACGCCGACGCCATAGCCGCAGGCGTTGGCCAGCAGCACCGGCGTGCCGGGCACCGCCATCAGCGCCAGGAACACCGCGAAGTCGACGCCGGTGTTCAGCAGGCCCACCAGCGCGAAGCGGACCGCCGTCCAGGGCACGGCCGCCCAGAGGTCGCGGAGGCTGCGCCGCGCCGGGCCGCTCATCCGCGCGCTTCGATGCGCGAGAAGGCGCCGGCCGCCGCGGCCATCCCGGTGCCGATGTCGTTTCCCGCATTGATTCCGGCCGGCACCGGCGGCGCAGCGGCGCCAGGAACGGCAGCGCCCACGAGGTCCGGATGGCGGGCGACGCTCTCCACGATGTAGAGCGGCCGGTGCTTGGTCTCCATGTAGAGCCGGCCGAGATACTCGCCCAGCACGCCCAGGATCAGCAGCTGCGTGCTGCCCAGCACGAGCGTCACGACCATGACGCTGGTCCAGCCGGGCACGGTCTCGTGCTGCGCCCAGCTGAACAGGGCGTAGCCCAGCGCCAGCACCGCGCAGACCGCGAAGAAGAAGCCGATGTAGGAGGCGGCGCGCAGCGGCTTGATGGAGAAGCTGGTGATCGCGTCCACCGCGAAACGGATCATCTTGCTGAGCGGGTACTTGGTCGTGCCGGTCACGCGGGCCTGGCGGTCGTAGGGCAGGGGTTCCTGCTTCAGGCCGATCCAGCTGACCATGCCGCGGATGAAGCGGTGCTGCTCCGGCATGGCGTTCAGCACTTCCAGGGCGCGGCGGCTCATCAGGCGGAAATCGCCGGTGTCTTTCGGGATCTCGATGTCCACCAGCCGGTCGAGCACCCGGTAGAACAGCGCCGCGGTGCCCTTCTTGAACCAGGTCTCGCCGTCGCGCGCCGTGCGCGTGCCGTAGACCACGTCGGCCCCGGCGTCCATGCGCGCCATCATCGTGCCCAGAAGCTCCGGCGGGTCCTGGAGGTCGGCGTCGATGATCAGGATGCGCTCGCCCCGGCACACGTGCAGGCCGGCGGTCAGCGCCAGCTGGTGCCCATGGTTGCGCGACAGGCGCACCCCGGTGACCGCGGGATCGTCGCGCACCAGCGCGGCGATGCGGCCCCAGGTGTCGTCCCGCGACCCGTCGTCCACCAGCACCAGCTCATAGTCCGACCCCACCTCGGCGCGGCAGGCCGCGCTGACGCGGCGGTGCAGTTCGCCGACTCCATCGGCTTCGTTGTAGCAGGGGACCACCACGGACAGTCGTGGACCCCCGGCAACGGCGTGCTGCATGTCCTTCTCCCGTCGAGCCCCCGCGGAGGAGGGCGCATCGTTGGACGACGCCGGCGCGGTACCGCCGGCATCCCGTCTTCGCAACGGGATTTCAGGCCCTTTTGCCACGCCAGAATTCCGGAGTACCCCGGTCATGGGACGCCGCTCCCCCGCTGTTGCGGGGGCGCCCTGCCCGCTGTGCGGGGTATCCCGGCCTTTCCGACGATGCGGCGCGCGATCGGGGCACCCCGACCGGTCGGACCCCGCCGGTGCTCCATCCGCTCTTCCGGGCGGCGCGGCGCTTGCAACAGTGGTGGGGGCGGGGGCGGGGTCGCCCCGGACGTCCGGGGCGGCGGCTCCGGGCATCCGGGAAGGCGCCGTCCGCAAATGCGAAAATGCGTCGCACGATGCAAACGGCCCGGTGCCGGACAGCAAAGTGCCAGGCATCAGAGTGCCGGAAATCAAGGAGCGGCGGCCCCGCCGTACCCGGGATGGACATGCTGACGACCGAATTCCTGCTCGGCCTGGCGCAGAACATCGGCCTGTTCGCCGTGGTCGTCATGGCCTTCCTGCAGGTCCGCGCGCGCGCCGCCTCGCCGACGTCGCCGCTGGCGCAGGCCCTGCTCGGCCTGCTGTTCGGCGGGGCGGCGATCCTCGGCATGCTCGACCCGATCCGCGTCGCCCCCGGGGTGCTGGTCGACGGGCGCAACGTCATCGTGGCGCTGGCCGGTCCCTTCGCCGGTCCCGCCGGGGGCGTGGTGGCGGCGCTGGCCGCCGGCGGTTTCCGCTGGTGGATGGGCGGGGCCGGCGCCGTCGCCGGCGTGGCGTCGCTGGGCGGGGCGGCGCTGATCGGCATTGCCTTCCACGCCATCGCGCGGCGCCGGGGCGAATTCAGCAGCGGCCATCTGCTGGCGCTCGCCGTCGCGGTGGCGGTGGCGTCCCCCGCCAGCTTCGTCCTGCTGCCGGATGACCTCGGCCGGCAGGCCTTGCGGACGGTGCTGGTGCCCCTGCTGCTTGGAAACCTGCTCGGCACGCTGATCCTCGGCACCATGCTGCGCAAGGAGCGGCAGCGCCAGGACCTCGCCCAGGCGCTGGTGGAGAGCCAGCGGCGCTTCGCCGCCACGGCCGCGAACGTGCCGGGCGGCGTATACCAGCGGGTGCTGACCACCGACGGGCGGCTCGTCTACCCCTACGCCAGCCCCGGCGTCTTCCAGGTCTTCGGCGTGCCGGAGGCCCACCCGATCACGGCCGCGGTGCTGAAGGCCAGCGTCCACCCGGACGACTATCCGGGCCTGATGGCGTCGGTGATGCAGTCCGCAACGACCCTGGAGCCCTGGACCCACGAGTTCCGCGTGGTCCGCGCCGACGACGGAAGCGAGCGCTGGCTGCGCGCCACCAGCCGCGTCTACCGCCGCGAGTCGGGGCGCGAGTCGGGAGAGGTGGTGTGGGACGGCATCATCCTCGACGTGACGGACAGCAAGCGCAACGAGCAGGCGCTGATCCTGGCGCGGGTCGAGGCGGAGCAGGCCAGCCGCGCCAAGGCGGAGTTCCTGGCGGCCATGAGCCATGAGATGCGCACCCCGCTGAACGGCATCCTGGGCTTCACGCAGCTCCTGCTCGACGGCGAACTGTCGCCACTGCAGCGCCGGCAGGCGACCCACGTGCGCGACGCCGGCCGCTTCCTGCTGACGGTGATCGACGACGTGCTGGACTTCTCCCGCATCGAGGCCGGGCGGCTCGACCTGCACGCCGTCGACTTCGCGCTGCGCGACCTGGTCGCCAGCTGCGAGGCGGTGCTGCGCCCGGACGCCGGGCGCAAGGGGCTGGCCCTGCACGTGTCCGTGGCGCCGGACGTGCCGGGCTGGCTGCGCGGCGATCCGGACCGGCTGCGCCAGGTGATCCTCAACCTGCTGGGCAACGCGGTGAAGTTCACCGAGCATGGCAGCGTCGCGCTCAGCGTGGTGAAGACGGCGGACACCCCCGACGGCGCGCGCCTGACCGTCAGCGTCGTGGACACCGGGATCGGCATCGCCGAGGACCGGCAGGGCGAGCTGTTCCAGCGCTTCAGCCAGATCGACCGCTCGCGCGGGGGAACCGGCCTCGGCCTCGCCATCAGCCGCCGGCTGGTCGAGGTGATGGGCGGGGAGGTCGGGGTGCGGAGCCGTCCCGGCATCGGCTCCACCTTCTGGTTCACCCTGACCCTTCCGGAAGCGGCGCCGCCGGCCGACCGCGCCAACCCCTGCGCGCCGGAGCTGCGGGCGCCGCGCCGGCCGGCGCGGATCCTGCTGGCCGAGGATCTGCCGATGAACCGCGAGCTGGCGGTTTCCATGCTGGCCGCGGTCGGCCACCGGGTGGACACGGCGGCCGACGGGCGGGAGGCGGTGGAGGCCGCATCGCGCGGCGGCTACGACCTCATCCTGATGGACGTGCAGATGCCCGTGATGGACGGGCTGGCCGCGACCGCGGCGATCCGCGCGCTGCCCCCGCCGCAGGGAAGCGTTCCCATCCTGGCGATGAGCGCCAGCGCCCTGCCGGCGGAGGTCGCGCGCTGCGTCGCCGCCGGCATGGACGGGCACGTCGCCAAGCCCATCGACCGCGCCGCCCTGCTGGACGCCATCGACCAGCGGCTCAACGACCGTCGCCTGACGGCGTGCCCCGTCCCGATCGCGGCCGACCCAGGTCCGCCCCCTCCAACGCCGGTGGCGGCGGTCCTCGACCTGGACCACCTCCGCCGCATGGGCCGCGACATCGGGGAGGACTCCCTGGCGCGCCTCGTCGACTGCTTCCTGGCGGAGCTGCCGGAGCGGCTCGCCCGGCTGGAGCGCCCGGCCGACGATCCGGACGGCGCCGCCTTCGAGGCGCACGCGCTCATCTCGCTGGCCGCCAACGTCGGGCTGGCGGAGCTGTCGGCGCTGTCGCGGCAACTGCACACCGCGATTCGCGCCGGCCGCCGGGACGAGGCCGAGGCGCTGGCGGTTCGAGTCGCCGGTTCCGCGGCCGCGGGCGTGGCGGCGCTCCGTCCTGCGCTTGCCCCGCCGTCTCCGCAAGCGGTCGGAGGCTGATGGGAGCCGAGGGAAACCGAAGAAGGGCGTTGCAAAGCGACGAAGTCACTTGCGGTTGCGGGGGTGGGGCCTCCATACTCTCCGCCGGCGGCGTCTTCATCGCCTTTGGCGTGCGGAAGCTGACGAACAGCGGTGCGGATCTGACGGACTTCGGCAATGGATGATGCAATCCCGGCAGCGGCGGAGCCTTGCGTGGCCCCGCCTTCGCGGCTGCGCCCGTTGCTGCTGGCCACCGTCGGGCTGATCGCCCTGTTCGCCATCGGGTTCTGGGCGGCGGTCACCCTGGCCGACCGCGACGAGGCGATCCGCCACGCCCGCGAGAAGACCGAGAGCGCCGCCCGCCTGATGCAGGAGCATGTGCGGCGGACGGTCGCCACCAGCGACCTCGTCCTCCAGCGCGTGCTCGACCGCGTGCGCCAGCGGGGAATGGAAGGCATCGGCCGTGACCGCGCCCTGTGGCAGGAAATGCGGACGATGGCCGACGACATGCCGGAAATCGCCTCCATCTGGATCCACGACGCGGACGGGGCGGCGCTGCTCAGCACCCGCCAGTTCCCGGCACCGCCGCAGAGCAGCGCCGGGCGGTCCTATTTCCGGGCGCACCGCGACGGGGCCGACTTCAACATCGGGGAACTGATCCAGGGCCAGCTGACCGGCAAGGCCACCTTCACGGTCAGCCGGCGCGTCGGGACGCCCGACCAGTTCCAGGGCGTCAGCCACGTCGCCGTGGACATGGACTATTTCCGCTCCTTCTTCGAAAGCCTTGACCTCGGCCATCTGGGGGCGGTCGCCCTGTTCCGCGAGGACGGCACGCTGCTCGTGCGCTTTCCGGAGGTGGAGCCGGGCCGGCGGGTCGACAACCCGGAGCTGGTCGGCCGCATTCGGCAGTCCCCGTCCGGCACCTTCGACGCGGCCTCGGGCCTGGACGGGGTGGAGCGCGTCGTCTCCTACCAGCGCGTGCCGTCCCTGCCGCTGCTGGTCCTGGTCGGCGCGTCCAAGGACGAGGTGCTGGCGGAGTGGCGGGAACGCGCGGTGCGCAGCGGGATGCTGGTGTTGCTGGCGCTCGTCTCCAGCGCCGGGCTCGCCCTGGCGGCCGCGCGCAGCCTGGCGCGGGAGGAGGTCGGGCGGCGGCGCCTGGCCGAGGCCAACGCCGACCTCGACGTCACCGCGCGCAGCCTGGAGCAGGCCAACCGCGCCTTCGCCGGGGCAAACCGGCGGCTGAACCTGATCCTGCAATCGGCGTCGGAGGGCATCTGCGGAGTCGACCGCGACGAGCGGATCACCTTCGCCAACCCGGCCGCCTGCGCGTTGACCGGCTACACGAACGAGGAGATGCTGGGCCGCAGCCTGCACCTGCTGATCCACCACACGCGCGCCGACGGCACCCCGGCCCCGACCATCGACTGCCCCGTGTTCGAGGTGCTGCGCACAGGCGAATCGCGCCGCGGGATGGAGGACATCTACTGGCGCAAGGACGGCAGCAATTTCCCGGTGGAGTTCGCCGCCTCCCCCATGCTGGAGGGCAACCGGGTGGAGGGCGCCGTCGTCGTCTTCCACGAGATCGCCGAGCGCAAGCGCGCGGAGGAGGCCCTGCTCCAGGCCAAGACGGTGGCCGAGGCGGCCAGCCGGGCCAAGAGCGAGTTCCTGGCCAACATGAGCCACGAGATCCGCACGCCGATGAACGCGATCCTCGGGCTCGTCCACCTGCTGCAACAGACCGAGCTGTCGGCCCGCCAGCGCGACTACGCGCACAAGATCCGCGTCTCGGCGCAGTCGCTGCTCGGCATCCTGAACGACATCCTGGACTTCTCCAAGGTGGAGGCCGGAAAGCTGGAGCTGGAACGGGTCGAGTTCCGCCTGGACGAGCTGCTGCAGAATTTGGCCGTGATCGTCGGCGCCGCCGCCCAGGACAAGGACATCGAGGTGCTGTTCTCGGTGGCGCCGGAGGTGCCGCTGGACCTCGTCGGCGACCCGCTGCGGCTCCAGCAGGTGCTCATCAACCTCGCCGGGAACGCCATCAAGTTCACCGAGGCGGGCGAGGTCGTGGTGTCCGTCCGCGCGGTGGAGGTGACGGACGGGCGGGCGGTGCTGGCCTTCTCCATCCGCGACACCGGCATCGGCATCGACGCCTCCCAGCGGGAGCGGCTGTTCCAGGCCTTCAGCCAGGCCGACAGCTCGACCACCCGGCGCTACGGCGGCACCGGCCTGGGGCTGGCCATCTGCACGCGGCTGGTCGCGCTGATGGGCGGCGCCATGGACGTGGAGAGCGAACCGGGGCGGGGCAGCGACTTCCACTTCACCGCCGTCTTCGGGCGCGATTCCCTGCCGGCGGAACGCCCGGTCCGCGCCCGCCCGGTGCCGCGCGGCCTGTCGGTGCTGGTGGTCGACGACAACCCGACCGCCCGCGCCGTGCTGGGCGAGCTGGTGTCCAGCTTCGGCTGGCGGGCGGAGATCTGCACCTCCGGCGAGGAGGCCATCGCCGAACTGGAGCGGGCGACCGCCGCCGGCCGTCCCTACGACATCGTGCTGATGGACTGGAAGATGCCGGGCCTGGACGGCATCGAAACCACGCGCCGCATCCGCGCGGACGGGCTTGTCAAGGCGCCGGTGATCATCGTCGTGTCCGCCTTCGGGCGCGAACGGATCGGGTCCCTGTCGGACACGCTGGGACTCGGCGGCGCGCTGGTGAAGCCGGTGACCGCCTCCGCCCTGCTGGACGCGGTCACCGACGCCTACGGTGCCGCCGGTGGGGGCGTTGCTGATTTGGCCGACGCACCGCCCGCCGGTCCCGCCCCGCGGGCCCGGACCGGACGCCCCCTGGCCGGGCGCCGCCTTCTGCTGGTCGAGGACAACAGCATCAGCCAGGAGGTGGCGCGCGAGATCCTGGAGCGCGCCGGCGCCCGCGTCTCCGTGGCCGGCAACGGCCGCGAGGCCGTCGCCCGCGTGGAGGAGGCCGACCCGCCCTTCGACCTTGTGCTGATGGACGTGCAGATGCCGGAGATGGACGGCTTCGAGGCGACGCGCCTGCTGCGCGCCGGTGCCGCCGGGCACGGCCTTCCCATCATCGCCATGACCGCCAGCGCCCTGCCGACCGACAAGCAGCGCTGCCTGGACGGCGGCATGGACGACCACATCGCCAAGCCGATCGACGTGGACGAGCTTTTCGCCGTGCTCGACCGCTGGATCGGGCGGCCGTCACCGGTGCCGTCTCCGGTGCCGGGGCCGCGCCCGGCCGCCGCGCCCGGACGGGTGGCCGTGGCCAAGCCCTCGACCCAGCCGCGGTCCCGCCGCGCCGCGCCCCACCTGCCGGACCTGCCGGGCATCGACGTGGACGACGCGCTGCAACGGCTGGACAACGACGTGGTCCTGTTCCGCCGCTTCGTCGGCGATTTCGCCCGGACCTACGGCAAGACCCCCGACGCCATCGCCGACGCGCTGGCGGCCGGCGACCTGCCGCGCGCCAAGTCCCTGGGGCACGAGCTGAAGAGCGTTGCCGGCAACATCGGCGCCCGGCGCCTGTCCGGCGCCGCCGACGCGGTGCAGATCGCCGCCTACCACGGCGACGCGCCGGCGGCGGAATGCCAAGTGCCGGTCCTGCGCGCGGAGATGGCCGCGGTGCTGGAGTCCGCCGCCCGGCTGGCCCGGCCGGACGAGGGTGCGCCGGCCGGTGCGGCCTCCGGCGCGGCGGAGGGGGCCGAAGGGGCGTTCGACCGCGTGGCGCTGGAACCGATGCTCGACCATTTCGGCCATCTGCTGCGCGACAGCAACTTCGCGGCGGCGGAGGAGTTCGCGGCGCTGGCTCCGGCGCTGGCGGGCAGCGTCGACCCGCCCACCCTGAAGGCCCTGTCGGCCGCGGTGGACAGCCTGGACTTCGCCAAGGCGCAGGGCATCCTGCGGCGCATCGCGGGCGATCTCGGCCTGCAATTGACGGGACCTTGAGGCGGCATGATCGAAACGCGCCCCAAAATCCTGGTTGTCGACGACATCCCGTCCAACGTCCATGTGCTCAGCCGCATCCTGAAGGGCGACTACGACATCTATTTCGCCACGGACGGGGCGAAGGCCCTCGATCTCGTTCAGACCCGCCTGCCGGATCTGGTGCTGCTGGACATCATGATGCCGGGGATGGACGGCTACGAGGTGTGTGCGCGCATCAAGGCGGACCCGACCACCCGCGACATCCCGGTCATCTTCATCTCCGCCAAGAGCGAGGTGGAGGACGAAACCCAGGGGCTGGAGGCCGGGGCCATCGACTTCATCACCAAGCCGATCAGCCCGCCCATTGTGAAGGCCCGCGTGCGCAACCACCTGCTGCTGAAGCGGCAGGCCGACCTGCTGCGCGCCCTGTCCTTCATCGACGGGCTGACTGGCATCGCCAACCGCCGCCGCTTCGACGAAGCGCTGCTGCGCGAATGGCGGCGCTGCGCCCGCTCGCACCTGCCGCTGTCCCTGATCATGCTCGATGTCGATCACTTCAAGGCCTACAACGACCATTACGGCCACCAGGCCGGCGACGAATGCTTGCGCGCGGTGGCCGGCCTGCTGGACGAGCAGGTGAAACGGCCGGGCGATCTGGTTGCCCGCTACGGCGGGGAGGAGTTCGTCTGCCTGCTGCCGGAAACCGACGCGGAGGGCGCGGCCGCCGTCGCCGAACGTCTGCGCGAGACGGTGGCCGGCCAGCGCCTGCCGCACGCCCTCTCGCCGGTGGCCGACCACGTCACCGTCAGCCTCGGCGTCGCCAGCGCGCTGCCCCAGACGGACTCGTCGCCGGACAGCCTGGCCCAGCTCGCCGACCGGCTGCTCTACGAGGCCAAGCGGTCGGGCCGCAACCGCGTGTGCAGCGGCGGCGTCGATGTGCCGGCGTAAGGATGGCCGGCGTAAGGGCGGGGAGTGCCGGGCATGACGAACGAACGCGGTCCCTTCCCGCCACCGGTCGACGTCCGTGGGCGCGGATTCCCGTCGCGCGCCGCCCTGGGTGACGTGCAGCGCTGGATCGACGCGCGGTCGGCCCCGCCGGCGCCTGAGTCGGTCCCGCTCGCGGAGGCGGCCGGGCGCGTCCTGACCGCCGCGTTGGTGGCGCCCGGTGACTGGCCGCCCGCCGACCGGGCCGCGCGCGACGGGGTGGCCGTGGCCTCGGCCGACACGCTGGGCGCCGGCTCCTACAACCCCGTTCCGCTGCTGAACGCGGTGGCCGTTTCGGCCGGCGACCCTCTGCCGGCCGGCACCGACGCCGTGCTGCCGGTGGAAGCCGTGCAGATGGACGCCGGCCTCAAAGAGGCGCTGGGCTCCGTCGCCCCCGGCGAGGGGGTGGAGCGGCGCGGCGACGGCCTGCGCGCCGGTGCCGTCCTGCTGGAGGCCGGGCGGGTCCTGCGCCCGCAGGACCTCGGCCTGCTCGCTGCGCTGGGGGTGGGGGAGGTGCCCGTGGCGGCGCGCCCGCGGGTGCGCATCCTGCTCGTCGGCGGGCCGCGCTCGGGCCCGGAAGCGCTGGGCGCGATGCTCGCCGCGCTGGTCGCGCGCGACGGCGGCGTTGCGGAGTTGGTGGGGCCGCTGCCCGCCGACCGGGGCGCGCTGGCCGCCGCCTTGGCCGCCCCCGGCGCCGACCTTCTCCTCCTGGCCGGGCGCAGCGGCGTGGGTGAGGACGACGTGGCGCCCCTGGCGCTGGCCGACGCCGGAACGCTGGTCGCCCATGGCGTGGCCATGCGGCCCGGCGATTCGGCGGGGATCGGGCTCGCCGCCGGCATGCCGGCGCTGCTGCTGCCCGGCGAGCCGATGGCCGGATTCGCCGCCTACGAGCTGCTGGCCGGCCGCGCCGTGCGCCGTTCGGCCGGCCACGACCCGGCGCTGCCCCACCGCAGGATAGAGGCCCCGACCACCCGCAAGCTGGTGTCGGAGATCGGCTGCGTCGACCTCTACCGCGTCCGCTTCACCGCCGACGGCGCGGTGGAGCCGGTGGCCTCCCCGGCGCTGCCCGGCCTTGCCGGCGCGGTGCGCGCCGACGGCTTCGTGCTGATTCCCGCGGAAAGCGAGGGCTTTCCCGCCGGGTCGTCCGTGACCGTGCAGTGTTTTGACGGTACAAGGGCGTGATTGACGAGGACATCTTAGGGAGCAGGCGCGTGTCCAACGACGACATTCGGCGGGGGGACATCCGGCGATTCGTCGCCCAGGCGGCCCGGCAGGAGCAGTTTCTGGAGGTCGTCGGCCGCGACGAGGCGGAGGCGCGCTTCCGCCGCCATCTCGACCTGACGCCGAAGGCGGCGGAGGTGGTGCCGCTCGGCGCCGCGCTCGGCCGCGTGCTGGCGGAGGACGTCGTGGCCGCGGTGGACGTGCCGGGCTTCGACCGCTCCTCCGTCGACGGCTTCGCCGTGCGCGCCGCCGACACGCAAGGGGCGGGCGAGGACACGCCGGTCGTGCTGCGCCTGAACGAGGAGGTGCTGTCCGCCGGCCGCGTGCCGGCGCTGGCCGTGGAGCCCGGCACCGCTACGGTGATCGCCACCGGCGGCATGCTCCCCCGCGGCGCCGACGCCGTGGTGATGGTGGAGCACACCGACGCCCGCGACGAGGACGGCGCCCTGCTGGTGGAGGTGTGCCGGCCCGTGGTGCCCGGCGGCTTCGTTGCCGCGGCCGGGTCCGACATCGGGCGCGGCGAAACGGTGTACCACCGCGGCCAGGTGCTGACCTCCCGCGAGATCGGCGTGCTGGCGGCCATCGGCCGGGCGGAGGTGCCGGTGGTGCGCCGCCCGCGCGTGGCGATCCTGTCCACCGGCGACGAGATCGTCGCCCCGGGCGAGCCGATCCGCCCCGGCGCCGTCTACGATTCGAACGGCGCCATCCTGGCCGCCGCGGTGGAGGAACTGGGCTGCGAGCCCGTCCGGCTGGGTATCGCCCGGGACGAGGAGGAGACGCTGTCCCTCCTGTTCGAGCAGGGCTTGGCCTGCGACGCGCTGTTGCTGTCCGGCGGCACGTCCAAGGGGGCGGGCGACCTGTCCTACCGCGTCGTCAGCCGCCTGACCGACCCCGGCGTCGTCGCGCACGGCGTGGCGCTGAAGCCCGGCAAGCCTCTGTGCCTGGCCGTAACGAAGGGAAAGCCGGTGGTCATCCTGCCGGGCTTCCCGACCTCCGCCATGTTCACCTTCCACGAGTTCGTGGCGCCGGTGCTCCGCGCGCTGGCCGGGCTGCCGCCCGCCGCGAAGGAGGCCGTGTCCGCAACGATGCCCATGCGGTTGGGATCGGAACGGGGCCGAACCGAATATGTGATGGTGTCCCTGGTGCAGGGCGCGCGGGGGCTGGCCGCCTACCCGCTGTCCAAGGGCTCCGGCGCCGTCACCGCCTTCAGCGCCGCCGACGGCTTCATCGCCATCGACGCGCAGGCAGAAGCGCTGGAGGCCGGAACGCCCGTGTCGGTGCAGCGCATCGGCCGCGACACCGCCCCCGCCGACCTGATCGTGATCGGCAGCCATTGCGTCGGGCTGGACGTTCTCCTCGGCCGGCTCATTGGGGAAGGGCTGGGGGTGAAGGCGTTGAACGTCGGCTCCATGGGCGGCCTCGCCGCCGCCCGGCGCGGGGAATGCGACGTGGCCGCCATCCACCTGATGGACCCGAAGACCGGGGAGTACAACTGGCCTTTCCTGACACCTGCGCTCGACCTGGTTTCCGGCTACCGCCGTCTCCAGGGCATCGTCTTCCGCAAGGGCGATGGTCGTTTCGAAGGCAAAACGGCGGAAGCAGCGGGGCTGGCCGCAGCCCGCGACCCGGACTGCATCCTGGTCAACCGCAACGCCGGCAGCGGCACGCGCATCCTGACCGACCGGCTGCTGGGTGACGCCCGCCCCACAGGCTACTGGTCGCAGGCGAAGTCGCACAACGCCGTCGCCGTGGCCGTCGCCCAGGGCCGCGCCGACTGGGGCGTGGCGATCGAAAGCGTGGCGACGCTCTATGGCCTGGGCTTCCTGCCGTTGCAGGAGGAACACTACGACTTTATCATCCCCAAGGACCGCCGCGACCGGCCGGCGGTGCAGCGCTTTCTGGCTGCACTGGAGGACGAGGGGGTGAGGGATCGGCTGCACGGCTTGGGGTTTATGGTGGGGTGATTGTGTGGGGGTGGTCGCGTTGGGCCCCCACCCAACCCTCCCCCACTTCGCGGGGGAGGGCTTTCAGGGACGCGCGGCGGCAGTCCCCTCCCCCGTCGAAGATGGGGGAGGGTTAGGGTGGGGGCCCAACGCGACCACGCGTCCCCGAAGACTATTTTTCCGGCAGCGGAATGAACTCCGTCTCGCCCGGCACCGTGTCGAACTTGCCGGCCTTCCAGTCGGCCTTGGCCTGCTCGATGCGGTCTTGGGAGCTGGAGACGAAGTTCCACCAGATGTGGCGCGGTCCGTCCATCACAGCACCGCCCAGCAGGATCAGCCGGGCGTCGGTCTCCGCCTCCACGGTCGCGGGCTCGCCGGGGCGGAGCACCAGCAGGCGGCCGGCCTCGAACCGGTCGCCGAAGATCGTTACGGTCCCGTCCGCGATGTAGAGCGCGCGCTCCTCGGTCACGCAATCGACGGGCAGGCGGGCGCCCGCCTTCAGCACCGCATCGACGTACAGCGTGTCCCAGAGCAGCGGCGTGGGCGCGCGTACGCCGTACGCCTCGCCGGCGACGACGCGCAGGCGCTTGCCTTCGCCCTCGACCACCGGCAGCTCGTCGGCGCTGAGGTGGACGAAGCCGGGGTCCGTCTCCTCATGGGTGTGCGGCAGGGCGACCCAGGACTGGATACCGGACAGCAGGCGGTCGCGCCCGCGCTCGTCGGCGGCGGAACGTTCGGAATGGGCGATGCCGCGCCCGGCGGTCATCCAGTTCACCTCGCCCGGCCGGATCGGCAGGACGGTGCCCAGGCTGTCGCGGTGCAGGATCTCGCCGTCGAACAGGTAGGTGACGGTGGCCAGCCCGATGTGCGGGTGTGGACGCACGTCGATGCCGTGCCCGGCCTTCAGCACGGCCGGCCCCATCTGGTCGAGGAAGACGAAGGGCCCGACCATTCGCTTGCGGACGGAGGGCAGGGCGCGCCGCACCTCGAATCCGCCGATGTCGCTGGTCCGCGGAACGACCACGGTCTCCAGCCAGCCTTCCGGCGTTGCCGGTCCACTCATGTCACCCTCCCCCTTGCCGTGTCTGTTTGGTCCCCGCCGTCAGGAAAGTGGTGGCGCGGGGTGGCGAAGGGGAGGGGGCGAGCGTCAGTGGTGGGTGGGGGACGTGCCGCACCCGCCGCCGCAGCCGCAGCCGCCGGCCGGGGCGGTGACGTGGATGGCGCCGCGCGCCGTGGCCAGCAGCAGGTCCACAGGCAGCCCGGTGGCCTTGGCGAGGTCGCCCAGGCTGGCGCTGTCCGGCACGCCGACGCCGGGGTTGAAGACGGGGTGAATCTGCGCCAGCCGGCCCATCGCCAGAGGGTCCCAGGCGTTCAGCGCGGCGAGCGTGGTGTCGGCGGAAAGGTCGTCCATCGGGGCGTCCCTCGTTGAGAAGATTGAGGCTCGGTCACCTGAAACGACGAAGGGCCCGCGCTGTGCAGCGCAGGCCCTTCGGATTTGGTGGAGCCAAGGAGGATCGAACTCCTGACCTCTACAATGCCATTGTAGCGCTCTCCCAGCTGAGCTATGGCCCCGAAACTCTGGGACGCTGGCCTTGCGGCCGGCGCTTTTACCGTCAGCCGGCCTTGCGGCCGGCGTTGGTGGAGCGGGATATTGGTCAGGACGGGGGGCCGATGCAAGCGAAAAATTCGACCCCGTCCTAACTTTTTCCGCCCCGCCAAAAGCGCGCGATTTAGCGCTCTTCCTCGTCCTCGCCCTCGACGTCGACGACCTCGTCCATGTCGTCTTCGCCCAGCTCGGAGGTGTCCTCGATCAGGACGTCGTCCTCGTCCTCGGCGGCATCCTCGCTTTCCTCGATGTCCTCGACGGAGACGTCGTCCTCGACCTCGTCGAGATCGGCGGCCTCCTCGTCCTCGGTCTCCGTCTCGACCTCGTCGTCCTCGGCGACCACCGGGGCCTTCTTGACGTCGTCGACCGGCGCCGGGCGCGCCTTGCGGGACTTCAGCAACGCCTCGGGATCGAACTGCGCCCCGCAGCTCGGGCACACCGGCGGGTCCTTGCGCAGATCGTAATAGCGCGCGCCACAGCTCGGGCAGATGCGCTTGACGCCCCATTCGGGTTTGGCCACGCCTCGTCCTCCGTCACGTTCCTAGAGAATGTCCACTACGGGAATATCAAGCCGCGCCCTTTGCCACGCCCGCGGGCGCTTGTCAAAAAAAAGTTCGAGGGGTCCGCTTTCGCTTAGGCGCCGGGGTGTGTTTTCGGGGTGCGCCCCCTCGCATCGCTGTCACCTCTGTGATAGGTACTCCGGCCGAATCCATTCCGGCCGAATCCATTTGGATCGTCCATTCCGTTTCGGGGAGCCCTCCCATGATGCAGGCGAAGCCGCTGCGCTCGTCCTCCACCGGCGCGCTGGCCGGCACCGTCCGGGTGCCGGGCGACAAGTCGATCTCGCACCGGTCGCTGATGCTGGGGGCCGTCGCGGTGGGCGAAACCGTCATCCACGGCCTGCTGGAGGGCGAGGACGTTCTGCACACCGCCGCGGCCATGCGCCTGCTGGGCGCACAGGCCGAGCGCGGGGCCGACGGCGTCTGGCGCGTGCGCGGCGTGGGGCTGGGCGGGCTGGCGGAGCCGGCGCAGGTGCTCGACATGGGCAACAGCGGCACGGCCGCGCGCCTGCTGATCGGCCTGGTCGCCTCGCACCCCATCACCTGCGTTTTCACCGGCGACGCCTCGCTGAACAAGCGCCCCATGGCCCGCGTGACGAACCCGCTGGAGCAGATGGGCGCGCGCTTCGTCGGCCGGTCCGGCGGGCGGCTGCCGCTGACCGTCGTGGGCAGCGACCAGACCGTTCCGATCACCTATCGGTTGCCGGTGGCGTCCGCCCAGGTGAAGTCGGCGATCATCCTCTGCGGCCTGAACACCGCCGGCACCACCACGGTGATCGAGGCGGAGCCGACCCGCGACCACACCGAACTGATGCTGCGTCATTTCGGCGCGACCGTGACGACCGAGCGGCTGGAGGACGGCGCGCTCGCCGTCTCCGTCGTCGGCCAGCCGGAGCTGACAGGGCGCGAGATCTTCGTGCCCGCCGACCCCAGCTCCGCCGCCTTCCCGGCGGTGGCCGCTCTGCTGCGCCCGGGCTCGGAGGTCTTCCTGCCGGGTGTGGGCATGAACCCGCGCCGCACCGGCCTCTACGACACTCTGGTGGAGATGGGCGCGGACATCGCCTTCGAGAACCGCCGCGACCAGGCGGGCGAGCCGGTTGCCGATCTGCGCGTGAAGCACAGTTCGTTGAAGGGCATCGTGGTGCCGGCCGACCGCGCGCCCAGCATGATCGACGAATACCCGGTGCTGGCCGCCGCCGCCGCCTGTGCGGAAGGGACCACCGTCATGCTCGGCCTGAAGGAACTGCGCGTGAAGGAGAGCGACCGCCTCGCCATGGTCGCGGATGGCCTGACCAAGTGCGGCGTGAAGGTGGAGGTCGGGGCCGACGACAGCCTGACCGTGCATGGCACCGGCAAGCCGCCGCAGGGCGGCGCCACCGTCGCCACCGCCATGGACCACCGCATCGCCATGAGCTTCCTGGTGTTGGGAATGGCGTCGGCCGACCCAATTCACGTGGACGACGGCGCCTTCATCGACACGAGCTTCCCAGATTTCGTCGGTTTGATGAACGGGTTGGGCGCGAACATTAAAGGGATCTGATCGTGATGGGTCTGGTGATCGCCATCGACGGCCCCGCCGCATCGGGCAAGGGCACGCTGGCCAAGCGCGTGGCGAAGGCCTTCGGCTTCGCGCATCTGGACACCGGCGCGCTCTACCGCGCGGTCGGGATCAGCGTGCTGCGGGCCGGCGGTGACCCGGCGGACGCTGCCGCCGCCGCGCGCGCCGCGCGCGACCTGCATCCGGAGGACGGCATCCTGGCCGACCCCGATCTCCGCACCGACGAGGCGGCGCAGGCCGCCTCCAAGGTCGCGGCGGTGCCGGAGGTGCGGGCGGCCCTGCTGGACTTCCAGCGCCGCTTCGCCGAACGGCCGCCGGGCGGCGCGCCGGGCTCCGTGCTCGACGGGCGGGATATCGGGACCGTCGTATGCCCCAGCGCCGACGCCAAGCTGTTCGTTACCGCTTCGGTGGAGGTCCGGGCCGAGCGGCGACTCAAAGAGTTGCGGGAACGTGGGATTCCGGCTATACCCTCCGACGTCCTGGAGGACATGAAGGCTCGTGACGCGCGCGACAGCCAGAGGACGGTAGCACCGCTCCGGCCGGCTGCCGACGCATTTGTGCTTGATACCTCCGCCCTGAGCGCCGATCAGGCGTTCGACGCGGCGATCGACCACATCGGATCCAAGACCGGTCTCGGCCCCAGGGCGTGAGCGGCACGGTCCGGGCTCTCGGTCCTCCACGGAAAACATGTCAACCAAGTCGCCGGGCGTGGTGCCCGGCGCGGCGGTCCCATCAGGGCCCACCCCGTTTTGCCGCGGGGCCGGGCCGGGGCGGGAACGCTTTCGGCCAACCTTAGGAGTTTCAATGGCACAAGCTATGGCCCGGACCGGCGAGAAGGAAAGCTTCGCGGCGCTTCTCGAGGAGTCGCTCGGTACGGCGGAGTCCCTGGAGGGCTCGGTCGTCAAGGGGCGCGTCGTCTCCGTCGAGAACGACATGGTTACCATCGATGTCGGCCTGAAGTCGGAAGGCCGCGTCGCGCTGAAGGAATTCGCCGTTGCCGGCCAGCCGCCCGAGCTGAAGGCGGGCGACACCGTCGAGGTGTACCTGGAGCGTATGGAAGACAAGAACGGCGAAGCCGTTCTGTCGCGTGAGAAGGCCAAGCGTGAAGAGGCCTGGGCGCTGCTGGAGAAGTCCTTCCAGGACCAGACCCGCGTCACCGGCGTCATCTTCGGCCGCGTCAAGGGCGGCTTCACCGTTGACCTGTCGGGCGCCGTGGCGTTCCTGCCGGGCTCGCAGGTGGACATCCGTCCGGTCCGCGACATCTCCCCGCTGCTGGGCACCCCGCAGCCGTTCCAGATCCTGAAGATGGACCGCTCGCGCGGCAACATCGTCGTGTCGCGTCGCGCCGTGCTCGAAGAGTCGCGCGCCGAGGCCCGTTCGGAGCTGGTGGCCAACCTCAAGGAAGGCCAGGTTCTGCAGGGTGTGGTCAAGAACATCACCGACTACGGCGCGTTTGTGGATCTGGGTGGCGTCGACGGCCTGCTGCACGTCACCGACATCGCGTGGCGCCGCATCAACCACCCGTCCGAGGCCCTGCAGATCGGCCAGACCGTCACGGTCCAGGTCATCCGCTTCAACCCGGAGACCCAGCGCATCAGCCTCGGCATGAAGCAGCTTGAGGCCGATCCGTGGGAGGGCGTGGAAGCCAAGTACCCGGTGGGCGCCAAGTTCAAGGGCCGCGTCACCAACATCACCGACTACGGCGCCTTCGTGGAGCTGGAGCCGGGGATCGAGGGCCTGGTGCACGTCTCGGAGATGTCCTGGACGAAGAAGAACGTCCATCCGGGCAAGATCGTGTCGACTTCGCAGGAAGTCGAGGTCATGGTCCTGGACGTCGATCCGCAGAAGCGCCGCATCAGCCTCGGCCTGAAGCAGTGCCTGGACAACCCGTGGGAGACCTTCCTCGACAAGTTCGGCCCGGGCACGGAGCTGGAAGGCGAGGTCAAGAACATCACCGAGTTCGGTCTGTTCGTCGGTCTGCCGGGCGACATCGACGGCATGGTCCACATGTCCGACCTCGACTGGAACAAGTCGGGTGAGGAGGCCATCGCCGAGTACAAGAAGGGCGACCGCGTCAAGGTCAAGGTCCTGGACGTCGACGTCGAGAAGGAGCGCATCTCTCTCGGCATCAAGCAGCTCGCGAACGATCCGTTCGAGGCTGCCACGGCCGGCCTGAAGAAGAACGACGTCGTCACCTGCACCGTCACCCAGGTCACCGAGGGTGGCATCGAGGTGTCGGTCGGCGAGGGCTACACCGGCTTCATCCGCAAGTCGGACCTGTCCCGCGACCGTTCGGAGCAGCGCCCCGACCGCTTCGCCGTTGGCGAGAAGGTCGACGCGAAGGTCACCCAGATCGACCGCGGCTCCCGCCGCATCTCGCTGTCCATCAAGGCCCGCGAGATGGAGGAGGAGAAGCAGGCGATGGCGGAGTACGGGTCAAGCGACTCGGGCGCCTCGCTGGGCGACATCCTGGGTGCGGCTCTGAAGCGCAAGCAGCAGACCGGCGAGGAGTAAGGCACTCTTCTCCCCCTCCCTGGCGTAAGCGGGGGAGGGTCGGGGAGGGGGCACGATCTCCTGCACCTACGGTAAGAAAAAGCCGCCGCGGGCAACCGCGGCGGCTTTTTTCGTGGTTGGAGAAGCTCAGGCGTCGTTCTTGATCAGGTCCCGGTAGGCGTGCCAGCTCGCGTGGCCGATCAGGGGCAGGGCGACGATCAATCCCAGGAACGCGGTCAGCAGGCCGATGCCGGTCACCGCCACGATCAGGCCGGCCCACAGCGCCATGACCCGCGGGTTGCGCAGCACCGCCATGGCCGACGCGAAGGCGGCGGCGAAGACGTCCACCGGGCGGTCGAGCATCATCGGCAGCGCGGTCACGTTGGTGATGAAGGCGAAGGCGGCGAAGGCGAAGCCCAACGCGGTGACGAAGGCCGTGAAGACCAGCCCGTCCAGGCTGAACATCTGCGCCACGAAATGGTCGAGCGCGATGGCCTCGTGCGGGAAGAATAGCGCGAAGGCCACCACGTTGGCCCGCGCCCAGATCATCACGTACAGCATCAGGATCAGCCCGGCCGTCAGGATGTGGTAGGGGTTCGCCCGCCACGCCGTCAGGGCGCGCCACAGTCCCGGCCGGTGGCCGTCCTCCACGTCCTTGGAAATCCGGTAGAGGCCGAGCGCCAGCAGCGGCGCGATCAGCAGGAAACCGCCGATCATCGGCGCGATCAGATAAGGCATCCCGGCCATCGCCAGCCCGCCGGTCAGGGCAAAGCCGGCCGCCACGAACAGGGCGCCGTAGGCGAGGCTGACCCAGCCGGCGGTCCGCAGGTCGGCCCAGCCGGCCCTCAGCCAGCCGAGAACCTGGGTGGGTGTAACCGTCCGCACCCGGTCTGCGTAGGGCAACCCGGCGAGCGGGTCCGCGGGAGCAGTGGCGGGAACGGTGGACAGGGGGGAAGGCTGAACGGGCGAGGGGCGATGCGCGTGATCCATATCCGAACCTCCAAGTCTCGAAACCCGGACGCGGGCCACGGTTTCTTGATCCATGGACATGGGGATCGACGAAGCGATCCGTAAGGCGGATTATCATCAATCCGGCCCTAAATCGCACACGGGTGCACCAGCCCGAGCCTTGCCGGGAAAAAGGTTCCGGCAGAAAGGCTTAGCTTGACGGTCCGGGGACCCGGTGGCACGCTTGCCCACGGCCAGCAGGCGCGATTCAACGCGTTCGAACCCCGGGGGAAACGGACCGCCATGACCAAATCAGAGCTGATCCAACGGCTCGCGGAACGAAATCCGCACCTCTACCAGCGCGACATCGAAAAAATCGTCGGCACCATCTTCGACGAAATCTCCGAGGCGCTCGCCCGCGGCGACCGTGTGGAACTGCGCGGGTTCGGGGCCTTTTCCGTCAAGCGCCGCGACGCGCGCACCGGCCGGAACCCGCGCACCGGTGAGGCCGTGGAGGTCGGCGAGAAGGCGATTCCCTTCTTCAAGACTGGCAAGCAGCTGCGCGAACGCCTAAACACCGACGAGTGACACCCGGGACGCGCGACTCCGCTCACCCCCGGCACCGTCCCCCGACTTCCGACACGAGGATCGAACCCGTGCGCTTCATCGCCCTGATCATCACCGTTCCCATCGCGGTCGCCGCGGTGCTGTTCGCCATCTCCAACCGTGGCGTCGTGACGCTGTCCCTGTGGCCGCTGCCCTTCACGCTGGACGCGCCGGTCTACCTCGCCACGCTGGTGGCGCTGGCCGTCGGCTTCCTGGCCGGCGGGATCGTCGCCTGGAACGCCCAGCGCCGGCACCGCCGCCGCGCCCGCCGCTCCAGCGACCGCGTGTCCTATCTGGAGCGCGAGCTGAAGGAAACCCAGGCCCGCGCCGCCGCGGCGGAGAAGCGTCTGGCCGAGCAGAACCGCCCGGTCTCCGGCGCCGGCCTGCCCGCCCCGACCAGCCAGGCCGTGACGGCGCCCACGGTGCATTGACCGTTCCGACGTCCCCCTCTCCCTGACGGGGGAGGGACGGCTCTAACCCATTGCGGGGGCCGATCCGATGCGCAGCGTCACCGGTGCCGAACTGAAGTCCGTGCTTCACTTCCGCATGCTGATCGAGCGCATGCGGCAGACCTTCCGGGCCGGTGTCGAGACGCCGCCGCGGCATCAGCACCGGATCGAGACCTACGGCCAAACCGACGCCACGCTGCTGCTGACGCCCGCTTGGCAGGTCAACCAGGCGATCGGCGTCAAGATCGTCACCGTCTTCCCCGACAATGGCGCCAAGGACCTGCCGGCGGTGCAGAGCGCCTACCTGCTGATGGACGGCAAGACCGGCATCCCGCAGGCGATCCTGGACGGCAACGCCCTGACCCGCCGGCGCACCGCGGCGGCCTCCGCGCTCGCCGCCTCCTACCTCGCGCAACCCGATTCGTCGCGGCTTCTGGTGGTCGGCACCGGCGCGCTGGCGCCGGAGCTGATCGAGGCCCACACCACCATGCTGCCGATCAAGCACGTGCTGGTCTGGGGCCGCAGCCTCGACAAGGCGAAGAAGATCGCCAGCCGCTTCCACCGCCCGAAGTTCCGCATCGAGGCCACCGACGACCTGGAGGGGGCCGTGCGCGGCGCCCACGTCATCTCCTGCGCCACGCCGGCGACGGAACCGCTGATAAAGGGCGACTGGCTGCAGCCCGGCGCGCACCTCGACCTCGTCGGCGGCGTCACGCCGGAGATGCGGGAGGCCGACGACGACTGCATCCGCCGCTCCCGCGTCTTCGTGGACACGCGGGACGGCGCCTGCGCGGAAGCGGGCGACATCGTCCAGCCGCTGCGGGGCGGCCTCCTGACCGAGGACGACATCGCCGGCGACCTCTACGACCTGACGCGCGGCCAGCGCGCCGGTCGCCGCTTCTACGACCAGATCACGCTGTTCAAATCGGTCGGAACCGCTCTGGAAGACCTCTGCGCCGCCCAGCTGGCGGTGGAGATGGTGCTCCACAACGATACGATTCGCTAAGGTCTTCTCCTCATGTCTCTTCGCATCACCGTCGTCGGCGCCGGCATCATGGGGCTGTGCACCGCCTGGGCGCTGGCCCGCCGCGGTCATACGGTCTCGGTCTTCGACCAGGGCCAGGTGCCGAACCCCTTCGGCAGCTCCGTCGACCAGCACCGGCTGTTCCGCCACGCCTACGGCAACCAGACCGGCTACGCCCGCATGGCCGACACGGCCTTCCAGGCCTGGGAGCGGCTGTGGACCGATCTGGGCGAGCGGCTGCTGGTGCCCAGCGGCACGCTCTGCACCGCCTCGGCGGAGGACGGGCGGCGCTGGCTGGCGGACAGTGCGGCGGTGCTGGAGGCGCTCGGTCACCCCTTCCGCCGCCTGACGCGTGCGCAGATCGCCGCGGAGTTTCCGCTGGTCGACGCCTCGGCGGTGGCGGAGGGGCTCCACATGACGTCGGGCGGCGTGCTGCTGGCCGGCCGCATCGTGGAGCTGCTGAGCCACCATCTGAACGCGCTGGGCGTTACCGTTCACGCCCGCAACCCGGTGACCGCCATCGACGCGGAGCGCGCGTCGGTGACCCTGGCCGACCGCCGGGTGATCGGGGCCGACGTCCTGGTCGTCGCGGCCGGGGCCTGGGTGACCAAGCTGCTGCCGGAGACGGCGGGGCGCCTCGTCCCATCGCGGCAGGTCGTCGCCTACCTGACGCCGCCGGAGGGCCTGCGCGGCGTCTGGGCCAACGCGCCGATGCTGATCGACGCCGATTCGGACAGCGGAGTCTACGTCGTCCCGCCCGTGGCCGGCACGACGATGAAGGCGGGCGACCACCGCTTCTCGCGCAGCGGCGACCCGGACGCCGACCGCGATCCCGACCCGGAGGAGGCGCGCGACGTGCTCGACCGCGCCCGCCGGGTGCTGGCGGACGGGCACCGCTACAGCCTCGCCAACGCGGCGACCTGCTTCTACACGGTCACGGCGGACGAACGCTTCGTCATTGAGTCATTGTCACAGCGCGCCTGGCTGATGAGCCCCTGTTCCGGCCACGGCTTCAAATTCGCGCCGGCGCTGGGCGAGGCGCTGGCCGCCGCCGTCGACAATCCCGAAGAGGGTAGACGAACGCTCCCCCATTGGGCAGGGGGCTATTGAACCGTCGCACGGAACGCTGTCGCCGCGCCCCTGTTGGGAGGATCGAAACGCCTTCATCTCAACAGGGAGTAAACCCACCATGGCCGACGATCCTCGGAAAGTGGGCGTCTACGACACGGACGGCACCCGAACGACGACGGGCAGCACGGCCGGCCATATGAATTGGTGGATCATTGCACTGGTGGTGCTGCTGATCCTCGTGGCGCTTTATTTCCTCTTCTGACCGCAAGGGCGGCGGCCATGTCGACGGAACGGCCACCTTCCGAGCACGAGCAGACGATTCCCCTCTACGACGAGGTCCTTTCGGTCGGGAAACGCGCGGTCGAACGCGGCCGCGTCCGCATCACGACGGAGGTCCGCGAACGCGAGGAAACCGTCGAACAGGAACTGGACAGCGACTCGGTCGAGGTCGTCCGCGTGCCGGTCGGCCGTCCGGTCGAGGTTGCTCCGGAACCGCGCCATGAGGGCGACGTGCTGATCATCCCCGTGGTGGAGGAGGAGCTGGTGGTGACCAAGCGCCTCGTCCTTCGGGAAGAATTGCACATCCGCAAGCGGACGACCCGGCGCACCGAGCGCGTCACCGAAACGTTGCGCTCCGAAGAAGCCAGCGTCGAGCGCCTGCCCGCGCCGGAAACAGCACATATCCAATCCAAAAATCCCGAAACACTCGAAACGCCTCCACAGGAGTAGGTTCATGAACAGGAAGACCATCGTCGCGCTGTATGATGACCTGTCCAGCGCCGAACGCGTGCTTGGCGATCTCCAGGCCGCCAATCTGCGCCAGGATTTCACGATGATGGGCGCGGACAGCGCCACGCTCGGCACCCGCAGCACCGCGATGGCGGGTGAGGACGGCCGGCTGGAAAGCTGGCGCCACGCCGCCGACTTCGGCCAGGACCCGAACTTCAACGCTCGCGACAAACGCGTGTCGATGCTGACCCGCATGGGCGTCACCCGCGACGACGCGGAGGTGTTCGCCGAGGGCGTGCGCCGCGGCGGCGTGCTGCTGGTCGGCCGCGTCGATGACACGCGCTGCGACGAGGCCCTGAACATCGTCGAGCAGCATGGGCCGGTGGACATCAGCCAGCGCGGCCAGACCTACCGCGAATCGGGCTGGACCGGCTACGACGCGACGACTCACGACTATGACGAGACCCAGGCCACCGAGGAGCGCACGCGCTACGGCACCGGCCTCGGCGCCGCGGCGGCCTCGCTGCGCGACGTCAACACCACCGGCACGACGACCGACCGGTCCACGACCGACCGCATCGTCGAGACCGACACCACCCGCAGCGACGCCGACCTCGACACTGGGATGGGCGCGCGGCGCGCCGTCGGCACCGGCCAGGAAGAGCACATCCCGGTCGTCGAGGAGCAGATCAACGTCGGCAAGCGCACCGTGGAACGCGGCTCCGTCCGCGTGCGCAGCTACGTCATCGAAACCCCGGTCGAGGAGCAGGTCCGCCTGCGCGACGAGACCGTGACCGTGGAACGCCGCCCGGTCGACCGCGCCGTCGGCGAGGTCCCGCCGGAGGCTTTCCGCGAGCGCACCATCGAGGTGACGGAGACCGACGAGGAAGCGGTGGTCGAAAAGGCCACGCGCGTCCGCGAGGAAGTCGTGATCCGCAAGGAAGCCGAGGAGCGCGCCCAGACCGTCTCCGACACGGTCCGCCGCACCGAGGTCGAGATCGACGACAACCGTTCCGGCGGCGACCGTCCGCTGGACCGCGATCGCATGTCGAGCGACCGCCCGATCGATCCCGACCTGGACCGCGACCTCGACCGCGATCCGGCGCGCAAGGTGTAAACCCGCACCCTCAAAGCCCCTCTCCCCTTGTGGGAGAGGGGTTGGGGTGAGGGGTAAGTCTCTGTTTTGATGGGATATTTTACCACTAAGACACAAAGGACACAAAGAACGTCACAAAGAACGTCCGGCATCCCGACAGCGCGCGGGCCGCCGAGACCCCTTTGTGAAATTCTTTGTGTCCTTTGTGTCTTAGTGGTGAATCCCCCACCGCTGTGACACTCCATCCCCGGAAGTCTGGTTATCCCGGCCCGCCCTTGTTAGGCTGCGCCGCAACGACCATCTGACCGGGTTTGGAGAGACGCCCATCATGACCACGCCGGCCTCGCGCATTTTCTGCGCCGTCGATACGACCGACCTCGACACCGCCCGCGACCTCGGCCGGCGGATCAGCGGAGTCGTCGGTGGCATCAAGCTGGGGCTGGAGTTCTTCGTGGCGCATGGGCCCGCCGGCATCCGCGCGGTGATCGGTGAAGCCAATGGCGATTCCAAGGGGCCGCCGCTGTTCCTCGACCTGAAGCTCCACGACATTCCCAACACCGTGGCCGGCGGCATTCGCGCGGCGCTGCCGCTGAAGCCCGCCTTCATGACCATCCACAGCGCCGGCGGTCCCGCCATGATGCGCGCGGCGGCCGAGGCCGCGGCGAGCGCCGGGGCGGAGCGTCCGAAGATCCTCGCCGTCACCGTGCTGACCAGCCTGGACGCCGGCGACCTGGAGTCGGTCGGCCAGCGCACCCCGGTGGCGGAGCAGGTGACGCGGCTCGCCAGGCTCGCCAAGGACTCCGGCGTGGACGGCGTCGTCTGCTCCCCGGCGGAGGTCGCGCTGGTGCGCGCCGCCTGCGGGCCCGACTTCATCCTGATGGTGCCGGGCATCCGCCCCGCCTGGGCCGCCGCAAACGACCAGAAGCGCATCATGACCCCGGCCGAGGCCCTGGCCGCCGGCGCCGACCATCTGGTCATCGGCCGCCCCATCACCGGCGACGCCGACCCGGCCGCCGCCGCCCGCCGCATTGTTGCGGAGATCGAGGAAGGAGCCGGCGCATGACCGTCAGCGTGAAGATTTGCGGCCTCAGCGAGCCCCAGTCGCTGCACGCCGCCGTGTCGGGCGGGGCGCGCTACGTCGGCTTCGTCTTCTACCCGGCGAGCCCGCGCTACGTCTCCCCCGCCATGGCGGCGGAGCTGGCGCGGCTGGTGCCGACGGGCGTGCGCACGGTCGGGCTGTTCGTCGATCCCGACGACGATTTCCTGGAGCATGTGGTCAGCCAGGTCCCCTTCGACCTGATCCAGCTGCACGGCAAGGAGACTCCGCGCCGCATCGCCGAGGTGAAGGCCGCCTTCAGCATCCCCGTGATGAAGGCGATCAAGGTCGGCGGGCCGGAGGATCTGGCCCACGCGCTGGAGGTGGCGGAGGTCGCCGACCGGCTGCTGTTCGACGCCAAGCCGCCGGCCAAGGTGACGGCCCTGCCGGGCGGCAACGGCATCGCCTTCGACTGGACGCTGCTGGCCGGGCGCCGCTGGCCGCGCCCCTGGATGCTGTCGGGCGGGCTGAAGGCCGACAACGTGGCGGAGGCGGTGGCGACGACCGGGGCCGAGGCGCTCGACGTCTCCTCCGGCGTTGAGGACCGGCCGGGCCACAAGGACCCGGCGCTGGTCCGCGCCTTCCTCGACACGGTTGCCGGCCTGTAGAAGGGCGCCGGTCTGTAGCTTTCCGGTGGGTGTGTGACCCTTTGCCTCAAATGCCCGGCCTTAACTTGATCGCATGAACGCGCCCCGCGTGTGCGATAAAGAGAGCGGCCGTTCGCATCCGGCGGGCTGTGGCGGCGGTTGGTTCAACGTTCCGGGAAGACCCGTAGGCGCCATGAGCGACTCGACCGACACGCGCACCCCGGCCGAGAGTTTGGGCATCGTGCTCGACGAGCACCTGCGCTGGATCGGGCAGTGGCACCGCGCGGCCTTCTTCCGCGACGGGGAAGGGGGGCAGCGCGCCTCCGCCCCGGCCTCCTTCGCGGCCTGGTGCGCGGTGGCCAGCAAGGACGACCTCGTCCACCAGCCGGCGGTGCGCAAGCTCGCCACGCTGCACGAGCAGATGCACCGCCACGCCAAGCTGGTCCTGCTGAAGGCGGCCGACGGGGAACGCCCGACCGAATCGGAATACGAGGCGGTGATGGGCCGCTTCGAGGAGTTCGTGCTCCAGGTCCGCCGGGTGGAGCGCGCCTTCGGCGCCGCGGCCAGCGGGCTGGACCTCCTGACCGGCCTGCGCACCCGCCGCGGCATGCAGGAGGCGCTGGAGCGCGAGCAGAACCGCTTCCGCCGCACCGGCCAGGCCTTCTGCATCGCCATCTGCGACATCGACAAGTTCAAGGGCATCAACGACACCTACGGGCACGACGTCGGCGACCGGGTGCTGGCCGCCACCGCGGCGGCCGTCAGCCGCGGCATCCGCAGCTTCGACGAGGCCTTCCGCATGGGCGGGGAGGAGTTCCTGATCTGCCTGAAGGAGAGCAACCTCGCGGAGGGCTACCAGGTCATCGAGCGGCTGCGCATCGACCTGATGAAATCGCCGGTGACCCTGCCCGACGGCCGAGTCGTCGCGGTCACCGCCTCCTTCGGGCTGGTGGAGGCGGAGCAGGAGCTGTCGCTGGACGAGCTGGTGGTCTGCGCCGACCGCGCGCTGTACCAGGCCAAGAACTCCGGCCGCAACCGCGTCATCCGCCACGGGGTGGACAAGCCCGAAGCGGCGCTGTCCGCGGGAGCGCCGGGCCGCCGCTGAGGCGCCCCTGGTGGTGCCTTCCGCCGATAGGCATTGATGATCCGCTTAAGGGCGGCTTGGCCGGACGGGGGCGGACGGGTTAGGATCGTGGACAATCCAGGCCGCGGCACGGAACCCAATGCGCACCATTCCCGAATTTCCGAACCTCTTCATCCTCGACCACCCGCTGATCCAGCACAAGCTGACGCTGATGCGGGCCAAGGAGCGGTCGACCGGCGGCTTCCGCACGCTGCTGCGCGAGATCTCGCTGCTGATGGGCTATGAGATCACCCGCGACCTGCCGCTGACGACCGAGCGCATCGACACGCCGCTCCAGCCCATGGACGCGCCGGTGATCGCCGGCAAGAAGCTGGCGATCGTGCCGGTGCTGCGCGCCGGCCTCGGCATGGCCCAGGGCCTGCACGAGCTGGTGCCGTCCGCGCGCGAGGGGCACATCGGCCTCTACCGCGACCACGACACCAAGATGCCGCACGAGTATCTGGTGAAGCTGCCGGAGGCGGCCGAAGGTCGCATGTTCATCGTCGTCGACCCGATGCTGGCGACCGGCAATTCCGCCGTGCACGCCTGCGACGTGCTGAACCGCCACGGCGTGGACGACGAGAACATCCGCTTCATGGCCCTGGTCGCCGCCCCGGAGGGCATGCGCGTCTTCGCCGCCGCCCACCCGCGCGTGAAGGTCTTCACCGCCGCGCTGGACAGCCACCTGGACGAAAACGCCTACATCGTCCCCGGCCTGGGCGACGCCGGCGACCGCATGTTCGGCACGAAGTGAGGCGGGCAAGCCCTCTCCCGCCCCCGGCGGGAGAGGGGGGCTGAACTGCGTCACCTTGTCATTGCGAGTTATTCTCAGCCTGTGAGACGATGGGGCACCTCCATTCCCATGGGCGTGCCTCGCGTTGACCACCGACATCCTCGACAAGCCGCAATCCCGCGCCGAATCCTCCTTCGTCCGGCGCCGCGTCCGTTTCAGCGGCTGGACGCTGGCGACCCTGCTGATCGCGGCGCTGGTCGCTCTGCCGGTGCTGGCGGTGGGCAGCCGCATCCTCGTGCCGACCGACGGGGTGTGGCAGCACCTCGTGGACACGGTGCTGGCGGAGTATCTGCTGAACACCCTGCGGCTGGTGCTGGGGGTGGGGATCGGCACACTGGTGATCGGGGTGGGCACGGCCTGGCTGGTCACCATGTGCCGCTTTCCCGGCAGCCGGATGCTGGAATGGGCGCTGCTGCTGCCCATGGCGGTGCCGGCCTACGTGATGGCCTACGTCTACACCGACCTGCTGCAGTTCGTCGGGCCGGTGCAGACGGCGCTGCGCGAGGCCTTCGGCTGGACGCGCCGGGACTACTGGTTCCCGGACATCCGCACGGTGGAAGGGGCGGCGGCGATGATGGCGCTGGTGCTCTATCCCTACGTCTACCTGCTGTCGCGCGCCGCCTTCCTGGAGCAGTCGGTCTGCGTGCTGGAGGTCAGCCGCACGCTGGGCCGGGGTCCCTGGCGCAGCTTCTTCACCGTGGCGCTGCCGCTGGCGCGGCCGGGCATCGTGGCGGGGCTGGCGCTGGTGCTGATGGAGGTGCTGGCCGATTTCGGCACCGTGCAGTATTTCGCGGTCAACACCTTCGTCACCGGCATCTACCGGACCTGGTTCGCCATGGGCCAGCCGGTGGCGGCGGCGCAGCTCGCCTCCGTCCTCATGCTGTTCGTGCTGGTCCTGCTGGTCATGGAGCGCTGGTCGCGCCGACAGGCGCGCTACCACCACACCACGACCCGCTACCGCCGCCTGCCGAAGCACGAACTGACGGGCTGGCGCGCCGCCGCGGCGCTGGCCGCCTGCGGGCTGCCGCTGTTCCTTGGCTTTCTCCTGCCCGCCGGGCTGCTGGTGCGCATGGCGCTGACCGCGGGGGACGAGGCGTTCGGGCCGATGTTCCTGGCGCTGGCGCGCAACAGCTTCACGCTGGCGGCCCTGGCGGCGGTGCTGGCCGTGGCGCTGGCGCTCGTGCTCGCCTATGGGCAGCGGCTGCGCCCGACGCCGGTGCTGAAGGCGGCGGTGCGCGTCGCGGCCATGGGCTACGCCATTCCCGGATCGGTCATCGCGGTCGGCGTGCTGATCCCCTTCGCCCAATTGGACAACGCCGTCGACGCCTTCCTGCGCCAAACCATCGGAGTTTCGTCGGGCCTGCTGCTCAGCGGGACCATCGTGGCGGTGCTCTACGCCTATCTGGTCCGCTTCCTGGCGGTGTCCTTCAACACCATCGAGGCGAGCCTGGGCAAGATCCGCCCGACCATGGACTTCGCCTCCCGCGTGTTGGGCCACACGGCGGGGCGCACGCTGGTCCGGGTGCACGCGCCGATCATGTGGGGCAGCCTGCTGACCGCCGGCCTGCTGGTCTTCGTGGACGTGATGAAGGAGCTGCCGGCGACCATGATCGTGCGGCCCTTCAACTTCGACACGCTGGCGGTGCGCGTCTACACGCTGGCGTCCGACGAGCGGCTGACCGAGGCCGCGACCGGCGCGCTGGCCATCGTCGCCGTGGGCATCCTGCCGGTGATTCTGCTGAGCCTGTCCATCGGCCGCTCCCGCCCCGGACAAGCCGAATGACGGGGTCGTTGCGTCCGGCGCAACAGTGTTGCGCGTTCTCGTAACTTTATTCAGGACGCCGGGACGATTACCTCTTTGCAGGCAAACGAACGCCTGAGGAGGCATCCATGAGCGCCGCAACCATTCGTCCCGTCCTGTCCGCCGTCGCCGGCATGGAGGCATCCGACGGGGCCGGCGTGCGCATGACGCGGATGGTCGGCACGCCGCAGCTGCGCATGCTCGACCCGTTCCTGATGCTGGATTATTTCGGCTCCGACGAGCCGCAGGACTATCTGGCCGGCTTCCCGGACCACCCGCACCGCGGCTTCGAGACGGTCACCTACATGCTGGCCGGCCGCATGCGGCACTGGGACAACCACGGCCACGAGGGCGTGATCGAGACCGGCGGCGTGCAGTGGATGACCGCCGGCCGCGGCGTCATCCATTCCGAGATGCCGGAGCAGACGGAAGGCCTGATGAAGGGCTTCCAGCTGTGGATCAACCTGCCGGCCAGCCTGAAGATGAGCGAGCCGCGCTACCAGGAGTTCGCCGCCGACCGCATCCCGGTGGAGACGCGCGCCGATGGCGCGACCGTCACGGTGATCGCCGGCACGACGGAGCAGGGCACCGTGGGCCCCATCCAGGCCGGCCCGACCGAGGCCCGCTACTTCGACGTCCGCCTGCCGGAAGGGGCGACCTTCGCCGAATCGGCCCCGGCCGGCCACACGGCGGCGCTGATCGTGTTCGAGGGCTCCATCACCGTTCCCGGCCACTCCCTGCGCCTGGGCGGCCCGCGCGTGGTGACCCTGGGCGAGGGCGACCGGGTGGAGGTCACCGCCGGCCCGGCCGGCGCGCGTTTCCTGCTGCTGACCGGCCGCCCCATCGGCGAGCCGGTGGCCTGGGGCGGCCCCTTCGTCATGAACACCCGCGACGAGGTCGTGCAGGCCTACCGCGACTTCGAGGAAGGCCGGTTCTAAAAGGAGACTCTGTCAGGGGGGCGAGCACCGGGCTGCGCCGCGGGTCGTCGCCCCCGCTCACCCGCCCAAATTCACGATCTCCACCCGGCGGTTTTCCGCCGCCTTGGGGTTGGCGGGGATCAGCGGCTCGCGGGAGCCCATGCCGCCGGATTCCAGCCGGTCGCGGTGGATGCCGCGGATCTCCGCCAGATAGTCCACCACCGCGGCGGCCCGCCGCTGCGACAGCGTCAGGTTGGCCTTGTCGGTTCCGACCGCGTCGGTGTGGCCGACGATGCGGAAGCGCGCGGCGGCGGCGGCCGGTTCCGCCATCACGGCGGCCACGCGGTCCAGCACGGCGCGCGACTCCGGCCGGATGCGGGCGGAGTTGAAATCGAAGTTGATCCGGAAGGCCGCCTTCAGCCCCACCGCCGGCAGGGCCGCCGGCAACGCGACCGGGCCGGGCACCGCGGGAAGGGCGACCGCTTCCGGGGCTTGCACCGGAGGCGCCGGCGCCGCCGGTTCGGGTGGCGGGCGCTTCATCGCCACCGGCGGGCAGCCGGAACCGGCGGCGCCGAGCAGCGCCGCCTGGATTTCGCATTCGCTGGGGTTGGGGCCGAGCGGCACCGTTTGAACCATCGCCGTCTGGGCCATCGGTACCGCCATCGGGACGGAGATGGCCATCGCCGCCAGCAGCAGGGCGGTGCCCAAGATATTGCCTGTTCGCATAGGCGCATTGTCGGCGCGCGCGCGACGGGCGTCAAATTCAACGTGGAACACTCGTGCGTGTCTCTGTACGATCCCGCTCCCGATCTTTCGTTTCGGGCATTCGGGAGGAAACAAGATGAAGTCTCTGAGGGCTCTGCTCGCCGGCCTGGCGCTGGCCGCGATGGTGCTGCCGGCAACCTTTGGTTCAGGGGTGGCGGCCGACTACAAGGCGGAATACAAGCTGTCCACCGTGCTGGGCAAGCCGTTCCCCTGGGGCATCGGCGGCGACCGCTGGGCGGAGCTGGTCAAGGAGAAGACCAACGGGCGCATCAATGTGAAGATGTACCCGGGCTCGTCGCTGGTGAACGGCGACCAGACCAAGGAATTCACCGCCCTGCGCCAGGGCGTGATCGACATGGCCGTGGGGTCGACCATCAACTGGTCGCCGCAGGTGAAGGAGCTGAACCTCTTCTCGCTGCCCTTCCTGATGCCCGACCACAAGGCCATGGACGCGCTGACCCAGGGGCCGGTCGGCAAGCAGCTGTTCGACCTGCTGGCCACCAAGGACGTGGTGCCGCTGGCCTGGGGCGAGAACGGCTTCCGCGAGATCTCCAACTCCAAGCGCGCGATCAGCAAGCCGGAGGACCTGAAGGGCCTGAAGATCCGCGTCGTCGGCTCGCCGCTCTACCTCGACACCTTCACCGCTCTGGGCGCCAACCCGACGCAGATGAGCTGGGCCGACGCGCAGCCGGCGCTGTCCACCGGCGCCGTGGACGGGCAGGAGAACCCGCTGGCCGTCTTCGTCGCCGCGAAGCTGCCGACGCTCGGCCAGAAGCACCTGACCCTGTGGGGCTACGTCGCCGATCCGCTGATCTTCGTGGTCAACAAGGAGGTCTGGGCCAGCTGGTCGAAGGAGGACCAGGAAGCCGTGCGCGCCGCCGCCGTCCAGGCCGCGGCCGAGGAGATCGCCATCTCCCGCAAGGGCATCACCGCGCAGGACGACAGCCTGCTGAAGGACATCGCCGCCCAGGGCGTGGAGGTCGTGCAGCTGACGCCCGACCAGCAGAAGGCGTTCCAGGCCGCGACCAAGGCCGTCTACGAGAAGTGGGCCAAGCAGATCGGCCCCGACCTCGTGAAGTCGGCCGAGACGTCGATCGCCGCGCGGAAGTAAGCCGCCGACCGCTGCCCCCTTCCCCCTCCCCAACCCCTCCCCCGCTTTGCGGTGGAGGGGCCTAAAGCTACCTGGCCCTCCCCTGCGCAGCGGGGGAGGGAGGGACCCGCGAAGCGGGAGGGTGGGGGCACTACGCCTTCAATCCTGAGACCATCACAATGAGCAACGACCTCCTGGAAGCCGGGCTGGAAACGGCGCCGCCGGAGACCAAGGTGCCGGTGACCTTGGAACGGGCGCTGGCCGCCCTGTCCATGGCCGCGCTGTGCGTCATCACCTTCGCCAACGTCGTCGCCCGCTACCTGACCGACGTGTCGCTCGCCTTCACGGAGGAGTATTCGATCTTCCTCCTGGTGGTGATGACGCTGCTGGGCTCCTCGGTGGCCGCCGCGGCGGACCGGCACATCCGCATCACCTTTCTGGCCGACCGGCTGTCGCCGCCGGTGCGCCGGGTGACCGAGGTCATCGCCTGGACCGCGGCGCTGGTGATGTTCGGCTTCCTCGTCTGGTACGGCGGGCGGCTGACCTACGACCAGTGGCGGTTCGAGGAGACCTCGCCGGGCCTCGGCAACCCGCAATGGCTCTACACCGCGTGGATGCCGCTGCTGTCCGTGGTGGTGGGGCTGCGCGTGGTCGGGCGCATCATCCGCGTCGCCAAGGGGACGCCGTGATGGCGATGACCCTTCTGTTCGCGGGCTTCCTGCTGCTGATGCTGATCGGCGCGCCGCTGGCCGTGGCGCTGGGGCTGGCCGGGACGCTCGCCATCCTCGACGCGCAGCTCGGCATCCTGTCGGTGCCGACCAACGTCTATGCCGGCATCGCCAAGTACCCGCTGCTCGCCATCCCGGTCTTCATCCTGGCCGGCCTGATCTTCGAGCGGGCGGGCGTGGCGAAGCAGCTCGTCACCTTCGCGTCGTCCCTGGTGGGGGCGAAGAACGGCGGGCTGGCGGTGGTGGCGATCCTGGTCTGCATGGTGATGGGCGGCATCTCCGGCTCCGGCCCAGCCGACGCGGCGGCGGTCGCCACGGTGATGATCCCGTCCATGCACAAGGCCGGCTACCCCAAGGCCTTCTCGGCCAGCGTCATCGCGTCGGCGGCGGCGACGGCCATCCTGATCCCGCCGTCGGTCGCCTTCATCATCTACAGCGTGCTGGTGCCGCAGGCGTCGGTGCCGGCGCTGTTCGCGGCGGGGCTGATCCCCGGCATGCTGGCCGGCCTGTCGCTGGTCGTGCCGACGGTGTGGCTGTCGCGCAAGCATGGCTTTGGCCTGCTGGACACCGGCCCGCGCCCGCCCTTCTGGAAAAGCCTGAGGGAGGCCGTGTGGGGCCTGCTCGCCCCGGTCATCATCCTGGGCGGCCTGCGCACCGGCGCCTTCACCCCGACCGAGGCGGCGGTGGTGGCCGTCTTCTACGGCCTCGCGGTCGGCGTCTTCGTCTATCGCACCCTGACCTGGCGCGGCCTGTACGAGGTGATGGCCGAAGCGGCGGAGATGTCGGCGGTGGTTCTGCTGATCATCGCGCTGTCCAGCGTCTTCGCCTGGGCCGGCGCCACGCTGGGCGCCTTCGACCGGGTGGCCGCGGCGGCGATCGACGCCACCGGCAACGAGATCCTCGTCCTGGTCCTGCTGAACATCGCCCTGCTGATCCTGGGCATGCTGCTGGACGCGGTGTCGATCTTCCTGATCCTGCTGCCGCTTCTGACCCCGATCATGACCGCCTTCCACTGGGATCCGGTGTGGTTCGGCGTGATGCTGACCATGAACCTGGCGATCGGTCAGTTCACCCCGCCCATGGCGGTCAACCTGATGGTGACCACCCGCGTGGCCGGCATCACCATGGAGGCGACGGTGCGCTGGGTGCTGTGGATGGTGGCCGCGATGGTCGCCGCCCTGGTGCTGGTGACCTTCGTGCCGGAGCTGTCGCTCTGGCTGCCGCGGCGGTTGGGGTATTTGTAAGGAAGGGCTTGGGTGTCGGGTTGCGCTGCGCTCCACCCGACCTACGGCTCAATCGTAGGTCGGGTGCAGCCGAAGGCGGAACCCGACGGCAAGGCTTACCCCCGCTTGCGGGTGGCGAGCAGGATGCCGGCGGCGATCAGCGCGATGCCCACGGCGTGGTAGAGGTGCGGCTGCTCGCCGAGGAACAGGATGGCGAGCAGGCTGCCGAACACCGGGATCAGGTGGATGGCCAGCCCCGCCGTGTTGGCGCCGACCAGCGCGACCGAGCGGTTGAAGCACAGGTAGGCCAGGATCGACGGGAACAGCGCCACATAGGCGACCGCCCCCAGCGCCGTGGGGGTGAGCGGCATCGGCCGCACCGCCAGCGACTCCCACAGGTAGAAGGGCAGCAGCATCGCCATGCCGACTCCGAAGGTCACGGCGACGAAGCTGAGCGGGTGGACCGCCGGCCGCCGGCGCAGCAGGGCGGTGTAGGTGCCGTAGCCCAGCACCGCGGCGAAGACCCATAGGTCGCCCGCGTTCAGCTGCAGCCCGAGCAGCACCGCCGGGTCGCCGCGCGCGATCAGGGTGCAGGCGCCGGCCAGCGACACCGCCACGCCCAGGCCTTGCCGCGGCGACACCCGGTCGCCGAACAGCGCGAAGCTCATCAGCACGATCAGCACGGGCATCGAGGACTGGATCATCACGGAGTTGAGCGCCGTGGTGCTGTTCAGCCCGATGTAGAGGAAGGTGTTGAACACCGTGATGCCCGTCAGGGACAGCAGGGCGACAATCTTCCAGTGGGTCGCCAGCGTGCGCGCGTCCTGGCGCAGGTGCCGCCAGGCGAAGGGCAGCACCAGCAGCGCCCCCAGCGCCCAGCGCCAGAAGGCGAGGCCGATCGGCGGCACCTCGCCCGCCACCGCGCGGCCCAGGACGGCGTTGCTCGCCCAGAACAGGGGCGGCAGCATCATCAGGAACCACGCCTGGTCGACCAGGCGGCGCCCCGGTGAGGGGGCGCCCCCCGGGACGCCGGAGGGGGCGGACTCGCCCATGGACGCACTCACCCGCGGCGGCGCGGCGACGCGAAGGGCGACCGGGCACCCTCGCCGCGGGCATCGCCGCGACCTTCGCCACGCGGTCCTTCGGCGCGGATGCCATCGCGGCGCGGCCCATCGCCGCGGCCCTCGCCACGGGGACCGCGCGGGCCTCCGTCACGGCCCTCGCCCCGGCCCTCACCGCGACCTTCGCGGGGCGGCTTGGGGGGCTGGCGAAGCTCCGCGTCCAGCTCGGCGATGCGCTTGACCAACGCCTCGCGGATTGCCGGGGCGGCGTGCGACTTCAAGGTGGCGAGCTGCTCCTTCAGCTGCTGGAGCTGGAGCTGCTTCTGCTCCCGCGTGCGCTTGATGGCGACGTTGTCGGAATGCTGGCCGTCAAAGGCGCGCATGGAATGGGTCCTCGTTCAGACATGGTTCTGGCAATGCGACACCCGCCGCGGCGGCCTGTCGGCGCCCGGTCGGGGAAGGCCGGATTATTGAAAACGCACCTCCCGCAAAGCAAGCCGGGAGTTTGCTCCACCTGTGCGATAAAGCGGTTGACGAGCGGCCCGCCCAGGTCCCGAACAGGAGTCTTAGGCAGGCCGCGATCGTCCGCTCCTTACGTGGCGACGTCCGGCTTGGTGCGGCCGGTGTGGCGCTCGATGCCGGCGAGGTCCGCCGCCAGGGCCGCCAGCTCCTTCAACGCGTCCGCCGCGTCCAAGCCGTGCGCGCCGCCGACCGGCTCGTACCGCTCGAAATAGACGCGCAGCGTGGCGCCCGACGTGCCGGTGCCGGACAGGCGGTAGACGATGCGGGCCCCGTCCTCGAAGGACACGCGCAGGCCCTGCCGGTCCGACCGGCTGCCGTCCACCGGGTCGGTGTAGGAGAACTCGTCCGCCTCCGCGACCTTGCGGCCGCCCGCTTCGGTGCCGGCCAGCGTGGGCAGCTTGCCGCGCAGCTCCGCGATCAGGGCGTCGGCGGACTCCTGCGGAATGGCCTCGTAGTCGTGGCGGCCGTAGTAGGTGCGGCCATAGGTGCCCCAATGCTCGGCCATCAACTCGGCGACCGACAGGCGGCGGGCGGCCAGGATGTTCAGCCACATCAGCACGGCCCACAGGCCATCCTTCTCGCGGACGTGGTCGGACCCGGTGCCGAAGCTCTCCTCGCCGCACAGGTTGATGCGGCCGGCGTCCAGCAGCGTGCCGAAGAACTTCCAGCCCGTCGGCGTCTCGTAGCAGGGGATGCCCAGCTTCTCGGCGACGCGGTCGGTCGCCCGGCTGGTCGGCATGGAGCGGGCCACGCCCTTCAGCCCGTCCTTGAAGGCCGGGACGTGGTGGGCGTTGGCGGCCAGCACGGCGAGGCTGTCGCTGGGCGACACGAAGACGTTGCGGCCGAGGATCATGTTGCGGTCGCCGTCGCCGTCCGACGCGGCGCCGAAGTCCGGGGCGTCGGCGCCGAACAGGCGCGCCACCAGCTCCTCCGCGTGGGCGAGGTTCGGGTCGGGGTGGTGGCCGCCGAAGTCCTCCAGTGGGGTGCCGTTGATCACGGTGCCGGCCGGGGCGCCGAGGCGGAGTTCCAGGATCTCGATGGCGTAGGGGCCGGTAACCGCGTGCATGGCGTCGAACACCATGCGGAAGCCCGACCCGAACAGCGCGCGGATCGCCGCCATGTCGAACAGCGACTCCATCAGCTCCGCATAGTCGGCGACCGGGTCGATCACCTCCACCGCCATGCCGTCCAGATCCGTCTCGCCCAGCCGGTCGAGGTCGAGGTCCGCCGTCTCCACCGTCTTGTAGGCGTCGATGACCTTGGAGCGGGCGAAGAAGGCGTCGGTCAGCGATTCCGGGGCCGGTCCGCCGTTGGCGGCGTTGAACTTCACGCCGAAGTCGCCGTCCGGGCCGCCGGGGTTGTGGCTGGCCGACAGGATGACGCCGCCGATGGCGCCGCGCTTGCGGATGACGCAGGAGGCGGCCGGCGTGGACAGGATGCCGCCGCGGCCGACGACGACGCGCCCGACCCCGTTGGCGGCGGCCATGCGCAGGATGGTCTGGACGGCGGTGCGGTTGTGATACCGCCCGTCGCCGCCGACGACCAGCGTGGCGCCGGCCAGCCCGTCCACGCAGTCGAAGATGGATTGGACGAAATTCTCAAGATAGCGCGGCTGTTCGAAGGTCTTCACGGCCTTGCGCAACCCCGAGGTGCCGGGCTTCTGGCCGTCGAAGGGGGTGGTCGGACGAGTGACGGAAACCACGGTTGGTCCTTTCGTGATCATGCATGGCGCAATCTGTGTCGCCTGGGGGCTGTGCGCCGCGGCACGGCGGCAGGGCGCCACAGGCGGCACGATGCAAGGCTTTGCCGTTCCGATCAACAGCGCAAAGCCTCCGCCGGCCTCATCCATCCGCGCCGTCACGCCGCGGATGGCGGAATCGCTTTGGAAAGCGGCGGCACCTTAGAAGCCGCGGGTAAAGTCGGCCCAGGCGAGGGGGGTGTCCAGCGACGGGGGAGTATCTTCGCATTCGAACAAATTCGGAATGATCGAAAGCGGGCGTCGCGCGAATCCGCCGGAAGAGTCGCCCGGCGGCGTCTCAGCATCCTTTCAATCGGCGCTTGCGGGTCTCATATTGTCGGGCGGGCGGCTCTGTCGTGATGGGGGAGCGGAGGATCGCGTGACGACCTTGAAGGAATTCGAGGAGGCCCTGAAGGCCGCGAACAACACCGAGGCGCTGGAGATCCTGGACAAGCTCCGGGACCGCGACCGCGCCAACCGGACGATCCGGCCGGCGCGGCGGCTGACCGGGCGGAAGATGACGCCGGAACTGGCGGCCGAGATCCTGCACCTGCACCACACCACGGACATGACGCAGCAGGAGATCGCCTTCCAGCTGGGCGTGAACCAGGGCCGCGTGAACGAGGTTATCAAGCGCGGCAAGTGGCTGGACGGCGACCCGAACGCGCCGGAGGCCGTCGCCCGCGACAAGGCGAAGGAGCGCGCCAAGGAGGGTGTCGGCTTCGCCCCCCGCCCGCCGCGGAAGAAGAAGGCCGCCAAGCCGAAGGCGGAGCCCGAGGCCGTGGTGCCGGAAGCTGCGGCGCCGGAGCCCGAGGCTGTGGTTGCGCCGCCGGAGCCAGTCGCGCCTGCGCCCGAGCCGGTGGCGCCCGAACCGGTCGCTGCTGCCGTGGAACCGGAAGCGGAAGCGCCGAAGCCCTCGAAGAAGTCGGGGAAACCGAAGGCGGCCAAGGAAAAGCCAGCGCCCAAGGACAAGTCGGGGCAGCTTCTGTTCGACGGGATCTGAACGGCGAGACGATTCACCACAGAGACACGGAGACACGGAGGATTTTTTCTCTGTGTCTCCGTGTCTCTGTGGTTCAAAAGCCTCAGGCCAACTCCGCGTGCAGCGAGAACCGCGCGCGGTAATCGGTCGGGTTGACCCCGTACTGCTTCTGGAAGACGCGGCGCAGCGTCTGCTCGTCGCCGAAGCCGGCGTCGGCGGCGATGCGCTTCAGCGGCGCGTTGGTGCGCTCCAGCGCGTTGCAGGCCGCCTCCAGCCGCATGGCCTGCACGGTCTTGGCCGGCGTCCGCCCGACCTTGGCGACGTAGAGGCGGGCGAAGGTGCGCGGCGACATGCCCGCCTGCTCCGCCAGCCGCTCGATGCGCAGATCCTCGTGCAGGTGCGCGGCGATCCAGGCGTGCAGGTCGCGGAAGGCGCCATCGGTCCGGCACTGGGCCGACAGCGGTACGCTGAACTGCGACTGGCCGCCCGGCCGCTTCATGAACATCACCAGCTGCCGGGCCGTGGCGATGGCCAGCGCGTGGCCCAGGTCGGCCTCCACCAGCGCCAGGGCGAGGTCGATGCCGGCGGTGACGCCGGCCGAGGTCCAGACCGGGCCGTCCTTGATGAAGATCGGGTCGGGATCGACCTCCACGGCGGGGTGGCGGGCGCTCAGCCGCTCGGCCCAGTCCCAGTGGGTCGTCGCCCGCCGCCCGTCCAGCAGCCCGGCGTCGGCCAGCAGGAAGGCGCCGGTGCAGACGGAGCAGGGGCGCCGCACCTCCGGCCCGCGCCGGCGCAGCCAGGCCACCAGCGCCGGCTCGTGCAGGGGCTGGCCGTCGCGGCTGCCGCCGGGCACCAGCAGCGTGTCGACCGGCCGGTCGTCCAGCGACTCCAGCGGCTCCGTCAGGATGGGCAGGCCGGGGCCGGTCGTCACCGCGCCGCCCGCGACGGAGACGGTGCGGAGTTGGTAAGGCGGGGGCAGCCCGGCCTCCCGCGCCAGGCGCCCGGCGGTCTGGAAGGTCTGCAACGGCCCGCTGACGTCGATCAGGTTCACCCCGTCATAGGCCAGCATGGCGACCAGCTTTGGTTTTGACATCATGCCCCTACGCTTGCTCCAGGACGGCGGCTTCCCGCCGCTGCGCCGCCACCCACCACAGGGTCATCGCGGCGGCCAGCGCCAGCAGCGGCAGGACCGCCGCGTTCAGCCCCGCCCAACCATAGCGCTCCAGCAGCGGCCCCGCCACGAGCGACGCGGCGGCGGTGATCCCATAGCGGAGCAGCTCGGCGAGGCCCTGGACCTTGGCGCGCTCCGACGGGCGGTAGGACTGGGCGAGCAGGGTCGTGCCGCCGACGAACATGAAGTTCCACCCCACCCCCAGGCAGAACAGCGCGAGGTAGAAGGCGACCAAATCGGTGGAGGCCATCGCCACGGCGACGCACGCCGCGTTCAGCGCCATCCCGGCGAACAGCATCGGCCCCAGCCCGACGCGCTGGATCAGCGTGCCGGCGATCAGCGACGGCGCGTACATGCCGACCATGTGCCACTGGATGATGCCGGCGCCGTCGTCGATGCTGTGGTGGTGCCCGACCGCGGCGAGCGGGGCGGCCGTCATCACCAGCATCATCACCGCCGACCCGATCACGTTGTTGGCAACGGAGGCCGCGAAGATCGGCTGCCGGGCGACCTCCGCGAAGGACCGCGGCGGCTCAATCGCCTGCGGGCCGGCCGCCGCGGCGGTCTGGTGATCGCGGTAAAGGCCGAGCAGCAGCGCCAGCGACAGCAGGCCGAGCAGGCAGACCATCAGGTAGGCGCCGGCGAACAGCGCCTGCGGGAACAGATCCTTGCTCCAGGCCGCCAGCAGGGGGCCGAGCACCGCCGCGACGACCCCGCCGGCCAGCACGCGCGACACGGCGCGGCCCTTCTCTGCCGCCCCGACCGCGTCGGCGGCGGCCAGCCGGTAATAACCGGCGAAGGCCTGGAACACCCCGACCGCGGCGGTGCCCAGGCAGAAGACCCAGAAGTTCGCGTGCATCACCGCCCAGACCGACACGGCCCCGCCGCACGCCCCCGCCAGCGCGCCGAGCGCGAATCCCAGCCGCCGCCCCAGCCGCTGCAACAGGAAGGCGGCCGACAGCGTGACGACCGCCCCCGCTACCGTGATCAGCGCAAAGGGTAGGGTGGCCAGCGCCTTGTCCGGCGCCAACTGGTAGCCGGTCAGCCCGGTCAGCGTCAGGTCGATGGAGATGGCGGCGGTGTACAGCCCCTGGCACAGGGCAAGCACCCAGGCGTCGCGACGCCCTGGGGAGAGGGTGGGGAGCATGCGAAGACCTCCATGCGACCGGGTGGGAAGCGGTGTGGAGATCGTCGGTCAGGCAGGGATTGGCGGCAATGACAAGGGACCGTCAATTCCTGCCAGGGGGATGTGTGTGGTGTGGGGTGGGGAGTGGTTGCGCCGGGCCCCCCTCCCGACCTCCCCCCATCTTCGACGGGGGGAGGAGTTATCCCCTCCCCCGCGAAGTGGGGGAGGGTTAGGGTGGGGGCCCAACGCAGGGGCTTCAATTCTTCAGCTTGTACCCCGTGCGGAAAATCCACCAGACCACGCCCAGGCAGATCACCAGGAACAGCGCGGTCATGGCGAGGCTCAGCGCCACGGGGACGTCGGCGGTGCCGTAGAAGCTCCAGCGGAAGCCGCTGACCAGATAGACGACCGGGTTGAACAGCGTCACCTTCTGCCAGAAGGGCGGCAGCATGCTGATCGAATAGAAGCTGCCGCCGAGGAAGGCCAACGGCGTCACGATCAGCAGCGGCACGATCTGCAGCTTCTCCCAGCCGTCCGCCCAGATGCCGAGGATGAAGCCCAGCAGGCTGAAGGTGACGGAGGTCAGCACCAGGAAGGCGACCATCCAGAAGGGGTGCGCGATGGAGAAGTCCACGAACAGCCGCGCCGTCAGCAGGATCAGCGTGCCGAGAATGATCGACTTGGTCGCCGCCGCGCCGACATAGCCGACCACCGTCTCGAAGGCGGAGATGGGCGCCGACAACACCTCGTAGATCGTGCCGGAATAGCGCGGCATGTAGATGCCGAAGGAGGCGTTCGACACGCTTTCCGTCAGGACCGACATCATCACCAGCCCCGGCACCAGGAAGGCGCCGTAGCTCACCCCCTCCACCGCCGTGAAGCGCGACCCGATCGCCGCCCCGAAGACGATGAAGTAGAGCGAGGTGGAGATCACCGGCCCCGCGATGCTCTGGAACAGGGTGCGCCAGGTGCGGGCCAGCTCGAACAGGTAGATCGCCTTGATGGCGTGAAGGTTGATGGCGGCGGTCATCACACCCGCTCCCTGACCAGGCTGACGAAGATCTCCTCCAGGGAGCTTTCCTCGGTGCGCAGGTTCGTGAAATCGATTCCGTGGTCGCCGAGCCGGCGCAGCAGAGTCGCGATGCCCGTGTGCTCGTGCTGGCTGTCGAAGCGGTAGACCAGCTCCCGCCCATCCGCCGACAGGGTCAGGGGATAGTTGGACAGCTCCGCCGGGATGGCGGGCAGGGGGCTTTGCAGCTGAAGCGTCAGCTGGCGCTGGCCCAGCTGCTCCATCAGCGCGGCCTTCTTCTCCACCAGGATGATGCGGCCGCCGGAGATGACGCCGACCGTGTCGGCCATCTCCTCCGCCTCCTCGATGTAGTGGGTGGTCAGGATGATGGTCACGCCGCTCTCGCGCAGGCGGCCGATCATCTCCCACATGCCGCGGCGCAGCTCCACGTCCACGCCGGCGGTCGGCTCGTCCAGGAACAGGATGCGCGGCTCGTGCGACAGCGCCTTGGCGATCATGACGCGGCGCTTCATGCCGCCGGACAGCGCCATGACCTTGCTGTCCTTCTTCTCCCACAGCGACAGGTCGCGCAGGATCCGTTCGATCAGGGCCGGGTTCGGCGGCTTGCCGAACAGGCCGCGGCTGAAGCTGACGGTGGCCCAGACGCTCTCGAACGCCTCGGTCGTCAGCTCCTGCGGGACCAGCCCGATCAGGGAGCGCGCGGCGCGCCAGTCCGTCACGATGTCGTGGCCGTCCACCGTCACCGTGCCGGCGCTGGCCCGCACGATGCCGCAGACGATGCTGATCAGCGTCGTCTTGCCCGCCCCGTTGGGTCCGAGCAGGGCGAAGATCTCCCCGCGGCGGATGTCGAGGTCGATGCCCTTCAGGGCCTGGAATCCCGAGGCGTAGGTTTTCTCCAGCCCCCGGACCTGGATGATCGGCTGCATGTGCCCTCTCGGCTCTTGGTCCCCCGTTGGCCGGGGCACCCCGTCTTTGTGCGCGGCCGCCACCATAGCGGCCGGCGGGCTTCGGCGGAATCCGAACATCCGTCTGATCCGAACGTCCCTGCCTTGTCGGTTTTGCGACGCGGAATCCCGGGATTCCCGGGCGAATCCGCTGGCTTGTGCCTTGCATATGGGCGAGGGGAGGTCGCCATGAAGACGCATCTGGACTGGTCCGCCTACGACACCTACGGCATGGGGGACGCCTTTTCCGGCGTTCCGATCAGCGGCGGCAACTACGCCAAGGCCGTGGCCGTCTGCATGCACAACCGCCAGTGCCAGCGCAGCACCGGCAAGGGCGTGATGTGCCCCAGCTTCCGCATCACCGGCGACGCCGCCCATTCGACGGAGGCGCGGGTGGCCGCCTTCAAGGCCGCGCTGAACGGCGAGCTGGGGGAGAATCCCTTCGCCGGGGCGGAGTTGGCGGCGGTGATGGACCTCTGCGTGTCCTGCAAGGGCTGCAAGAAGGAATGCCCGAGCGCCGTGGACATGACGCTGATCAAGACGGAGTTCCTGGCCCAGCGCAACGACGCGCTGGGCGTGCCGCGGCGCGCCCGGCTGTTCGGCAACCTGCCGGCCTGGGTCGGCCACCACCGCCGCGCCGTGCGCGGGATCGTGCGGCTGCGCAACCGCTCCCGCCTGCTGGCCCGCATCGCGGAACGGCTGCTGGGCATCGCCGCGGACCGGCCGATTCCGCCGCCCGCCGCGACTCCGTTCACCGAGTCGAAGACCGCGCCCGCGGATGCCCCGCGCGGCGAGGTCCTGCTCTTCGTGGACACCTTCAGCCATCATTTCGAGCCGGCGGTCGCCGAGGCCGCCACCGCCGTGCTGACCGCCGCCGGCTACGCCGTGCGGATCCTGCGCCCCGCCGCGGACGACGACGAGCCTGGCCGGCCGCTCTGCTGCGGCCGCACCTACCTGTCCACCGGCCAGGTGGAGCGCGCCCGGCGCGAGGCGCGGCGCATGATGGCGGCGCTGCGTCCCGCCATCGCCGCCGGCACGCCCATCGTGGGGCTGGAGCCCTCCTGTCTGATGGCCCTGCGCGACGAGTTCTATTCGCTGGGGCTGGGGGCGGAGGTCGGGCAGGTCGGCAAGCAGGCCTACCTGTTCGAGGAGTTCCTGGTCCGCGAGGCGGCGCGCGGCATGACCCTGCCGCTGAAGCCGCTGAACCGCCCGAAGGCGCTGCTGCACGGCCACTGCCACCAGAAGGCCATCGGCGCCATGAAGTCGGTGCGCAAGGTCCTGTCCTGGATCCCCGGTTTCGAGTTCGACCTGATCGACGCCACCTGCTGCGGCATGGCCGGCAGCTTCGGCCTGGAGGCGGAGCATTACGAGGCGTCGAAGGCGATGGCCGAGCTGTCCCTGCTGCCGACGATCCGCGCCGCCGCCCCGGACGCCCCGATCATCGCCGACGGCTTCTCCTGCCGCCACCAGATCCAGGACGGCAGCGGCCGGACGCCGACGCACGTCGCGGTGCTGCTGCGCGAGGCATTGGACGTGGGGTAAGCAGCAAATGCAAATCCCCTCGCCCCTCTGGGGAGAGGGTTAGGGTGAGGGGGCGCCCGTAGGGCGTCCAAGCCCTGCAATGAGGCGGCGTTTCCGGCCTGCGGCCGCCCCCTCATCCCAACCTTCTCCCCAGAGGGGAGAAGGAACACCAAGAAGGACCATCACCCCACCACGATGCGCTTCACCGTGGCCTTGGTCGCGCGCGCCAGGTCGGCCGGGGCCAGCACGATCTGCAAGCCGCGGCGGCCGCCGTTGACGACCATTTCCGGCAGCGACTCGGCGCTGGCGTCGATGAAGGTGGGCAGCGCCTTGCGCTGGCCGAGCGGGCTGATGCCGCCGACCAGATAGCCGGTGGTGCGCTCCGCCAGGGTCGGGTCGGCGAGGTCGGCCTTCTTCGCCCCGGCCGCGGCGGCCAGCGCCTTCAGATCCAGCTTGGCCGCGACGGGGATGACCACACAGGCCAGAGCTTTTGGTTCCAACTGTACGATCAGCGTCTTGTAGACGATGGCCGGGTCCAGCCCCAGCGCCGCCGCCGCGTGCAGGCCGATGGCGTCGGCCGAGGGGTCATAGTCGTATTCCAGCAGGCGGTGGGCGATCCCCGCCGCCTTGGCGGCGTTCACCGCCGGTGTGACCTTCGCCGCCATGGCGCGCCTCGTCTTCGCTCTATTCCAAAGAAGCCGTGACCTTAACAGAGGGACACGGTCGGGAGGAGGGGGTGGTGCACCCCCTTCGGCGCCGCAATTTTGCCCAAATTGCGCCGGTCGTCATGCCAACGCTCCTTGGACAGACGGAGCGCCTGCCGCGATTCTGGCGGCCAACCGAATTCCGCCTGCCGACCGTCACCCCCGCAACCGGAGCATCATGGTTCCCCGCACCCTGCTGATCGTCGACGAAGACCCGGCCCTGGAAGGGATGGTGCAGAATGCCCTGCCGGTGTGCCGGGTGGTCAGCGCGGGCGGGGTGGGGGAGGCGCTGGACGCGGTGCGCGCCCACAAGCCGGCCGTGGTCGCGCTTTCCGTGGCGCTTCCATCCGGCGAGACCGACGCCGCGCCGCGCGACGGGCTGGACGCGTTGTCGCTGATCCTGGGGGAGGCGCCGTCCATCAAGGTGATCGCGCTGACCCCGCGGGACGAGCGCACGCTGGCGGTGCGCGCGGTGGCGCGCGGGGCGCACGAGGTCTGCTGCAAGCCCATCGACGCGCACGAGTTCGCCACCGTGGTGCAGCGCGCCTTCCAGCGCGCCGACCTGGAACTGGAAGGGCGGCGGCTGAACACCGGCGACGCGCCGCCGACCCTGCGTGTCCTGCGCGACGAGACGGAGCGCCGCGCGCTGATCGACGCCCTGGCCCGGTCCGGCGGCAACCTGTCGGCCACCGCCCGGCTGCTGGGGATCAGCCGGCCGACGCTCTACAGCCTGCTGCGCCAGCACGGCATCCGGGCGGAGTGAATCCTCGGATTAACGGGCCGCTGCAAACGCCCTCACTCGCCGCGCGAGGACGGGTTGCCGATCATCTGAAGGAACTCCCGCCGGGTGGACGGGTCGGAGCGGAAGGCGCCCAGCATGCGGCTGGTCACCATGGTGACGCCGGTCTTGTGCACGCCGCGCGTGGTCATGCACTGGTGCTGCGCCTCGATGACCACGGCCACCCCTTGGGGCTGCAGGATCTCGTCGATGGTGTTGGCGATCTGCGCCGTCATCTTCTCCTGGATCTGCAGGCGCTTGGCGTAGGCCTCGACCAGACGGGCGAGCTTGGAGATGCCGACCACGCGGTGGCGCGGCAGGTAGGCGACGTGGGCCTTGCCGATGATCGGCACCATGTGGTGCTCGCAGTAGGACTCCAGCCGGATGTCGCGCAGCACGACCATCTCGTCGTAGCCGTCGGTCTCCTCGAAGGTGCGCTTCAGGATGTCCACCGGATCGACCGCGTAGCCCGCGAAGAACTCCTCGTAGGAGCGCACGACCCGGTCCGGCGTGCCGAGCAGCCCCTCGCGCGCCGGGTCGTCGCCGGCCCAGCGGATCAGCGTGCGGACAGCCTCCTCCGCCTCGGCGCGGGACGGGCGCGCGGTGTCCACGGCGCCGGTCGGCGACGGCGCGGCCTTTGTGGAGGGGGTGTGGCCGGGGCCGCGGACGACGTTGTCGGCGTGCGGGGTCTTGGAAGCCGTCACGGTATGAACCTTTCGATGCCAAAGTCGCGTGGTGGCAAGTCGCGTGATGCCGGGTGCCCTTGCCTTGATGCCCTTGCCTTGATGCCCTTGCCTTGATGCCCTTGTCGCGGTGCGTCGGTGTCGCCCTACGACTGTATGACTGAGCCGCAAGGTCGGGAATTGCTACGCAAGCCTAGCCGGATCGGATCACCCGGGCGAATCCGAATTTTCCCGCAGGTGGTCGCGGGCGGCCCGCATTCAAGGACCAGCCGCTCCGCTGCGGCAAAAAGTTGCGGATGCGCCCGGTCAGTTCAGCTGCCGGGGCTGGTGCGGGCTGTCCAGGGAAAAGGCTGGTACGGCCACGTCGAAGGTTTCGCCACCCTTGGTTTCCATCTGGTAGCTGCCGACCATGATGCCGGATGGCGTGGGAAGCGGCGTGCCGCTGGTGTATTCGAAGGAACCGCCGGGCTCCAGCACCGGCTGTTCGCCGACCACGCCGGGGCCGCGCACCTCCTGCACGCGCCCCAGCGCGTCGGTGATGCGCCAATGGCGCGTGCGAAGCTGGACGGTTTCGCGGCCTTCGTTCTCGATGCGCACGTGGTAGGCCCAGACGTAACGGCTCTCGGCCGGCATCGACTGCTCGTCCAGGAAAACCGGTTGGACCGTGACGCGGATCGCGCGGGTGACTTTCGTGTACATGGCGGCACTCCCGTCGCAGAGAATAGGGGTGCGGAAAAGCGGCTGTCCAGGGGCATGGCGCGGCTGATGGCGTCGGCCATGCCGATGCATGCGCGACACACCGGTAAGCCATGCGGGGCGACGACGCGCCGGGCCGTTTTCGATCACTTGAACCCCCTGTCCGTCAGTGATATATGCGGGCTTCCCTGCAACGGCCAATGAGCCTGGCTCATGTCTCGTCCGCACGACATCAGCATCCGACGACGACGCCTGTCCGCGCTGTGCGCGGGCGCGATCGTCCTTGGGTCGCGCGCGGACGCATCGGGCAACGGCCGGACCTGAACCGGCGGTCTCCCGGCGCGGCGGCGCGATCCGCCTCCGACTTAGCCTTATCGCCGGGAAATCGCAGCCGATGATCATCTCCCTCGAAGAGCCGCGGCACGCCGCCGCGATCGAAGCCCTGCTCGACCGGTCCTTCGGTCCGGACCGCTTCAAGAAGACCGCCTACAAGCTGCGCGACGGGGTGGACCCCGTTCCGGAGCTGAGCCTCGTCGCTATCGAACACGACGAGTTCGGCAACGAGATCCTGGAAGGCACGATCCGCTACTGGCCGGTGACCATCGGCGGCCCAGTCGCCGGCCCAGTCGCCGGAATTGGGGTGCCGGCGCTGCTGCTCGGCCCGATTGCGGTGTCGGAGCGGCTTCAGGGCGGCGGCCTCGGCAGCAAGCTGATCCGGATGAGCCTGAACAAGGCGGCGGCACTCGGCCACCGCGCGGTGATCCTGGTCGGCGACGCGCCCTATTACGCCCGGTTCGGCTTCACACGGGACCTGACGCTCGGCATGGCCCTCCCGGGCCCGGTCGACCTCGACCGGTTCCTCGGCCTCGAACTGGTTCCCGGCGCCCTGGCCGGTGCGTCCGGCATGGTCGGCAAGGCGGAGGTCGGCATGCCCAGCGTCATCCCTACCGGCGTCGCTCCGCTAGCCATGGCCCTCTCGGCCAGCCGTGATATTTCAGAATCCCGCCTGTGGCGTGCTCGGACCGCTTGAAAGCGGCGTGAGCGTCGCCTATAAACAGGTGGCGGCGCGGGTGTAGCTCAATGGTAGAGCAGAAGCTTCCCAAGCTTACGACGAGGGTTCGATTCCCTTCACCCGCTCCAAGGTCCGCCACATCTCCCCGTCTTCGCGCTTGAAATTTTTGGGACGAATTGGGACGCTGGCCCCTGCGGCGTGTCCCTGGACGGTGTCCCATGGCGACCATCGAGCAGCGCGGCCCCTTCCAGTTCCGAGTCAAAATCCGTCGCGGCGGCATCACCGAGTCGCGCACATTCGAGAGCCGGCGCGAGGCCCAGGAGTGGGCCCTCGTGACGGAGGGCCGGATCGTCGGTGACGACTACCAGGACCAGCGCTTGGCGCGCCGCACCACCCTTGGCGACGCCCTCGAGTGGTTTCGCGAGCACGGCATCGACCGCGGCCGCGCCGACGCCAAAAACAAACTGTCCAAGATCCAATACTGGCTGGAAACGGACTTCGCCCGTTGGTCGCTGGTCTCTGTAAGGCCCTGGGATCTTGTCGAGTGGCGCCGCGGCCTGCTCGACGAGGACAGTGCCGAGGACGGTGGGACCGTCGGCCCGAAAGCCGTGTGCTCGCCGCAAACCGTCATCCACCGCCTCAATGTCCTGAGCCAAGTTTACCAGATCTGGTCCCTCGCGCATTGCGTGGCGGTCGCCAACCCGGTCATCCCCAAGATCCGGCCGCCGGCACCGCGCGGTCGCGACCGCCGTCTCCGCGACGGCGAGGAAGCGCGACTCCTCGCCGCCAGCGAGCGATCGTCGCGGCCTTGGCTGAAGGCCGCCATCGTGCTGGCGATCGCGACGTGCACGCGGCAGGCCGAACTCGCCGATCTCACCTGGGACCGCGTCCATGCCGACGGTCCCGAACCCCACGTCTATCTGCCGAAAACGAAGAACGACCGCGCTCGGACCGTCCCGTTGTCGACCCGCGCCGTCGCCGCCTTCCGCAGCCTGCGTCCCGAGGACGGTACGGACCTCCATGGTCGCAAGGTCTTCCCCATCGTGACGCCGCGCGGCATCCTGCACGCCTTCCGGGACGTCGCGACGGAGCGGGAGTTCCCCGACCTGCGCTGGCATGACCTGCGCCACGAGGGCATTTCGCGTCTTTTCGAAACCACCGACCTGCGCGACAACGAGATCATGGCCATCACCGGCCACCTGCGTCCGGAGATGCTGCGGCGCTACACCCACCTGAGGACGAGGCGGCTCGCCGCGCGATTGGGGTAAGGCGTTACCAACGCACCGCTCCGTTCCCAAGTGCGCGGATTGACCATGGCCACACGCCTAGGCCATCCTCGCCACCAGCTACGGTCATGACGATACCGTTCACAAACGCGTGCGGTGCACGCGTTTGTGAACGGTCCGCCGCTGCCAGCACGCGGAATGACGGGCGTGATCCGGATGGTTCCGGTGATCATTCTGTCCGCAGGCACCAGGGCCAAGCCGCGTCGTGGCTGTCGAGACTCGAGGGGCGCAGGCCCTCCGTCCCTGCATGCCGGCAGCTCCCGGGGAGGGACCATGCCGGATGCATGCGGGGGGAAATAGCGACGGCCCCGACGGTCCGCAGGGTTGCTGTCCGCGCCGTAGCCTCCGCGGGCGGCATTGCCCTGCGGAGGTTTCACGATGCCGTCCTCATCCCCAAGGTATCTCACCACGAGCGCCGCCGCCGAACACCTCGGCGTCTCCTGTTCCACGCTGTCCCATGCGCGTGGCAAAGAGAAAGGGCCGCCCTTCAGCCATTGGCCCTGCAGTTCCATCGTGCGCTATGACGTGCATGATCTCGACGCGTGGATGGCCAAGCTGAAGACCCTCGGCTCCGACGGCGCCCCGCCCCGGAAGCGCCGTCGCGGGGCGCCATCGAAGGCGGAAGCCGTCGCCCGTCGCCTCCGGCAGAATGGCCTGACGGTCGGCGGGACGAGCGAGGCGCCCGGAAAATCGAAGGCGAGGCGCCCCGGACAGCCAAAGGCGAGGTGCTAAGCTGAGGCGGGCGCGGTCCCGAGCGGGGCCGCGCTCCCAGTCCCATCCGCCTGTCCTCGGGCGCCCCGGCGCCCGGCCGCGTCCGGCTGGGCAGACTCTCCCGGACGCAGGGCCGAACGGACCGTCAACACCGCCTCACTCCATCGGCGGCCACGGCGTTCCGCTCGCACATGCCGCAGCCCGTACGGGTCGTGCCCCAGGGGGTGATGTAGGAGCTGTGGGGAACCGGCCTGCCGAAGCGCCCCAGAAGCTGGCGTAGGCGGGCCGGTTGTCCACAGCGGGGCGGTCATCGTGGTTCTTCGATAGAGTCTGGTCACCACACCTCAACCCACACGAAGGGTGACCATGATGACCGACGCGATGATGGCGCTTCGCGCGATGCTTGAGAAGGGAACGGATGCCGATGTGCTGCGCGAGATGATCGGCTTTGCCTGTCAATCGGCTTCCAATAACCAGCCAGCATCGGCGTCCAATACCCAGCCACACCTAACGTTGCAGAACCCGTTGTCCAGGGTGTCCACGGGAGGGTCCCGCGCGCGTCGCGAAGTGCCCTCATCGCTGACGCAGCGGCGCGCGTGGGAGAGGCCTGTGGGCTCCCCTGGGCAACGTGCGGGTGATGAGATGGGCTGCTCAGGAGCGGTTCTTGAACCGCCAGCTTTCGTTGCCGGTTTCGAGGATGTCGCAGTGATGCGTCAGCCGGTCGAGCAAGGCGGTCGTCATCTTGGCATCGCCGCCGAAGACGGTCGGCCATTCGGAGAAGCTCAAGTTCGTGGTGATGAGCACCGAGGTCCGGGAGTAAAGTTTGCTACATCGGCCAACACACTGCGTCGGACGATTCCGCTCACGTCCAATGGATCCGGGTAACCGCACCGCACCATCCGTGGCTGGGACGGGTTGTCGGCTGACCAAAGCCACCAGGAGGGTGCGGATCTCGGGCACGGTCAGGGGCAGAAGGTCGGCGGCCAAGTCGAGCAGTTCCTCTCCCCCCAATGGCTGCCTTGCGCACGACGGTGAGGAAGGCCAAGGCCAGCATGGCCAAGGTGATGTGCCGGTGCCAGCCGGTCCACGAGCGCACCTCGTAGTGGTCGAGCCCCACCTCGCCTTTAGCCATCTCGAAGCCGCTCTCGATGGTCCAGCGCGTACCGGCCACCCGCACCAGCTCCTTCAGCGGCGTCCCGCTCGCAGCGAAGGTGAAGTAGAAGGTCAGATCGCCATCCGCCAAGCGGCGCCGGATCAACAATCCCTTGTTCCAGCCCTCCGGGGCGCCGCGAAACGGCAGATGCGCCCAGTCATACAGCCGCGGCCCCTTTGAACCATTGCCGGCGCTGAGACGATGCCAGCCGTCGGCCGGCACCTCCTCCACCCAATCGCTCACCGTGCCCGGACGCAGCCGCTGGCCGCTGGTGACCGCCAGCACGTAGCCAATCCGCCGGCGCACCAGGGCTTGGCGCAACGCGCTGTCGGCGCCGTACACGCTGTCGGCGGCGACCCAGGCGCACGGCACGCCGGCCTCCAGCGCGCGCTCCAGCATCGCCGCTCCCAGCTTCGGTTTGGTGGCGAACGCTACCTCCTCGGGGACTCAGGCCAGGCGGCGGCGCTCCGCGTCACCGGCCCACGCCTGCGGCAGGTAGAGAGCACGCTCGATCAGCGCGTGGCCGTGGCGGCCGGCATAGCCGAGGAACACGCCGACTTGGCAGTTCTCGATACGCCCGGCGGTGCCGGAGTACTGGCGCTGCACGCCGACCGAACACGTGCCCCTCTTCACGAAGCCGGTCTCGTCCAGAACCAGCACGGCCTCGTCGTCGCTCAGATGTTCAATGACATAGGTCTGGAGATCGTCGCGTACGGCGTCGGCATCCCAGCGGGTCCGGGCCAGGAAGTCCTGCATCGCCGCCGGCGAGGAGTCCCCGGCGGCCTCGGCCAACTGCCAGCCGTTCTTGCGTTCCAGCGGCGCCAACAGACCTCGACGTAACGCAAAGCCCGCTGACGCCCGACCACGCTGTAGAAGGACCTCAGGCCACCGATCAGCCCTTCCAGAGCGTCGGACCATGCCGCCGCTTCCGCAGTCCCAGTCATACTCAGACCCTCCTTCCGGATCCAAGCTCAACCTACCGCATCCGCGATCATCACGTCCGGGCGAGACCGGCTGTAGTATTAGTTGTCCGGATGCGATACGTCCTTGGCGGCATATACCCTGAGCTGAGCGGCCACCTTGATTTTGGTGAGGTCGCACGGACTGGGAGGTCGGTAAGCGGAATTGATCAGTTCGGGTTTCGCCTTCAGGCGCTCGCAGGCGACCTCGTCGGGCGAGTGGCCCTTGAGGACGCGCTGTCGGCGGGCGTTGTAGGCGAGCCGGTAGCCGTGAAGCAGGCGCTCCAGGGCGTCGTGCGTGCCGATGCACATGACCAGCACCTCGCGCCCGATGCGCCCGTTGAAGCGTTCGACCATGCCATTGGTCTGCGGCGTGTAGGGCTTGGTCTTGCGGTGCTGCACGCCCAAGGCGCGGCAGGCGGCCTCGAAGCCGTCGGCGGTGAAGCAACTGCCGCGGTCGGTCAGCACGTGGGAGATGGTGAAGGGAAAGGCGGTGACCGCCTCGTTCAGGAAGGCGGTGGCGGCGGCTTCCGTCTCCTCGTCCTTGACCGCCAGGTGGACCATCCGCGAGGCGCGGTCGATGGCAACATAGAGGTAGCGTTTGCGCGCGCCGGCGCCGATCACGTGCAGCTTGGGCAGGTGCTTGATGTCGATGTGCAGGAAGCCGAGGTCGTATGCCTTGGACGTCTTGGTGCCCTTCTTGGGCGTGGTGGTCGGGGTGTCGGCAGGCGCCCCAGGCCTTCGGCCTTTAGGATCCGGTAGATGGCGTCGCGGTTCAGGTGAGGAAGGAAGTGGCGCAGCGTGAACGTGAGGTCATCGAGTGGGAACCCGGTGCTCCGGCGCAGCTCACAGACGATGGCGCGCTCTTCCTCGGTGGCCCGCCAGCGCAGGTGCTGGGGCCGCGACGAGTGATCCTGAACGTCCTCGGGACCACGCTTGCGCCATTTGCGGATGGTTTCGGTGCTGACACCGTAGCGCTTGGCCAGCACGCTCGAGGGCTCCGTGGAGGCGGCGATGGCGGCGCGCACCGCCGGGGTGGTGCGGGCGTTGGGATGGATCTGGTACATGGCGGCTCCTCCCGGCTGGGGCCGAACAGGCTCAGCGTCGCCGCCACGAGGGATGATGCCCGCCGCGGCCGGCCCGTCAACCCTGGCCCTGACGGGCCACCGCCGAAGGCGGCTGTGGGGTTGACCGGCCGTCGCGCGGCGGGCGGTTTTGGCTCGTCATGGCGACGACGGACGGGACTGCGCCAAAAGCTGCCTACTGAGGTGCAGGGCCCAGACGGCTTTCGATCCACCAGCCATGCTCTTGGATGGCCCAACAGACCGGGTCCCAACAACGTTCCGCCATTAAACAATTAGTTATTCGGCTACATCGTCGATCGGACCTTCAGCGTTGGTGGCGACGGCAACGAGCCCAGCCCTGAGGACATCGCCGAGTCCCGGCCCCCCTCCCTGCACGTCCTGGACAAGCAACATCAGGCCGGTACCTCGCAATTTGTTTCGGTCAAACGGGCCGTCCGGCACCGAGCAGTTCCAAGCGACTTGCGCGATGTTCTGCAAGCCATCGGTGTTTGCGCCGGCTGGGATGTTTGTCCAAGCCTTCTTTGAGACCGCCTTCGTCAGATCCAACCCTTCGGTGAGCAGTCGTCGTAGCTCTCCACTATCCCTCACGTAGCGGAAAGCTTTCAGCGCATCGCCAGCGATTGAATCCTCGGTCGTTGTGCGCAAGGTCTCCTCTAGCCCATCGCAGGCCGGTTCCGTCATCACCAGCCGCAGCACGCTATCTCCGTCATCGTCGCGCCCGACGTAGCAGACAGCACCATCTACGAAGTCCGCGACATTGAGCGGCTGGGGCCGTCCGCCTGCGTTAGTGCACTGACACAGACATAGGATTCACAAGGGTCCGCTGATGTGCGATTCTATCGGCATGGCCCAGACCGTCAGCGTCATCGTTGGAGCGGAG
>NZ_JAGINP010000022.1 GCF_017876155.1 Azospirillum rugosum | reverse complement strand
CCCGCCCCCCCCCCCCGACCCCCCCCACACCCCCCCCCCACGGTTTACCCCCCCCCCCCCCCCCCAACCACCCCCCCCCCCGGGGGGGGGGGGGGGGGGGGGGGGCCGCCCCTTGTCGGGGGACCGGTGCGTTCGGCAACGGCTGGACCCCCTCACCCTAACCCTCTCCCCAGAGGGGAGAGGGGACAAACCGTCCGCACCACCTGCCCCTATTGCGGGGTGGGCTGCGGGGTGCTGGCGACGGTGGAGGAGGATGGCTCCGTCGCCGTGCGCGGCGACCCGGAGCACCCCGCCAACCGGGGGCGCCTCTGCTCCAAGGGGTCGAACCTGCCGGACACGCTGGGGCTGGGGGAGCGCCTGCTCCACCCCACGATCGACGGCCGGCGGGTCGGCTGGGAGGAGGCGATCGCGGCGGTGGCCGGGCGGCTGTCCGACACCATCCGGCAGCACGGGCCGGACTCGGTCGCCTTCTACGTCTCCGGTCAGCTCTTGACCGAGGATTATTACGTCGCCAACAAATTGGTGAAGGGATTCCTAGGAACCGCGAACATCGATACGAATTCACGCCTATGTATGGCGTCGAGCGTGGCGGGGCACAAGCGCGGCTTCGGGGCGGACGCGGTCCCGGTAACCTACGAGGATGTCGAGCTTGCCGACCTGATCGTGCTGGTCGGATCCAATCTCGCGTGGTGCCATCCGATTCTCCATCAACGTGTGCTCGCAGGAAAAGAAGCGCGCGGAACGCGCATCGTCGTCGTGGATCCGCGCCGCACCGCCGCGGTGGACGGGGCCGACCGGCATCTGGCGCTGAAGCCCGGCACCGACGCGACGCTGTTCAACGGCCTGCTGGTTTATCTGGCCGACGCCGGCACGCTGGACGCCCGCTTCGTCGCGGAGCACACCGCCGGCCTGAAAGACGCGCTGGACGCCGCCCGCGCCGACGCGCCGTCGCCGGACCATGTCGCCGCCGTCTGCGGCCTGCCGGTGGAGGAGGTCGCCGCCTTCTACGCTGAATTCGCAACGACCAGCCGCGTTGTCACCGTCTATTCCCAGGGCGTGAACCAGTCGTCCCAGGGAACCGACACGGTCAACGCGATCCTGAACGTGCATTTCCTGACCGGCCGCATCGGCGCGCCGGGCATGGGGCCCTTTTCCGTCACCGGCCAGCCCAACGCCATGGGCGGGCGGGAGGTCGGCGGGCTCGCCAATCAGCTTGCCGCGCACATGGGGTTCGAGCCGGAGTCCGTGGACCGCGTCCGCCGCTTCTGGAACGCGCCGACCCTGGCCGCCAAGCCCGGCCTGAAGGCGGTGGACCTGTTCCGCGCCGTGGAGGACGGCACGGTGCGCGCCGTCTGGGTGATGGCGACGAACCCCGCCGTCAGCATGCCCGACGCCGCCCGCGTGCGCCGCGCGCTGGCCAAGTGCGACACCGTCATCGTCTCCGACTGCATCGCCGACACCGACACCGGGCGCCTTGCCCACATCCGCCTGCCCGCGGCGGGCTGGAGCGAGAAGGACGGCACGGTCACCAACTCCGACCGCACCATCTCCCGCCAGCGGCCCTTCCGCCCGCTCAGCGGCGAGGCGCGGCCCGACTGGTGGATCATGACCCAGGTCGCGCGCGCCATGGGCTTCGGCGCCGCCTTCCCCTACGAGACGCCGGCCGACGTGTTCCGCGAGCACGCCGCCCTGTCCGGCTTCGAGAATGACGGGGCCCGCGCCTTCGACATCGGCGGTCTCGCGTCGATCTCCGACGCTGAATTTGAAACGCTGTCCCCGGCACCCTGGCCGCGGCGGGTTGGCGGGGAGCCGACGCGGCGCCTCTACACCGACGGGCGCTTCTTCACCGCGGACGGTCGGGCGCGCTTCGTGCCGGTGACGTCGCGTCCCCTGCCCCGCGCCGTGATGCCCGGTTCGCTGATCTTGAACACCGGCCGCCTGCGCGACCAGTGGCACACCATGACGCGCACCGGCCTGTCGCCGCGCCTGTCCTCCAACGCGCCGGAGCCCGTCCTGGACGTCCACCCCCGGGACGCGGAGGCGCGCGGCCTGACCGACGGCGGGCTCGCCCGCATCGCGACGCCAGTGGGCAACGCGCTGGCCCGCGTCCGCGTGACGGAGGCGCAGCGTCCGGGCGAAGCCTTCCTGCCCATGCACTGGACCGACCGCTTCACCGGCTCCTGCGTCATCGGCCGGCTGATCGACGACACCGCCGTGGATCCGCTGTCCGGCCAGCCCGACCTGAAGCGCATGCCCGTGACGGTCGAGCCCTACTCCGCCGCCTGGACCGGCTTCCTGATCGCCCGACAGCCGGTGGAGCCCACCCATGGTGGCTACTGGGCCCGCCGTGCCGTTCCCGGCGGTCACCTGATCGAGCTGGCCGGCGATGGCGCCCTGCCCTCCTCCGACGACTTCACCTTTGACCTCAACGGGGCGACGGTCGATTACAGCGACGGCGCGCGCGGCGTGCTCCGCCGTGCCTGGCTGACCCACGACCGGCTGGAGGCCTGCTTGTTCCTGTCCGCGTCGGGCGGGCTGCCCGGCCGCGGCTGGCTGGTCGACCTGCTGTCGGCCGAGGCGATGGACGCGCCCGCCCGCCGCGCCCTGCTCTCCGGCCGCTCCCCGGTGCCGGTGGTGGACGAGGGGCGGACGGTTTGCTCCTGCTTCGGCGTGGGCATCACCCGCCTCGTCGCGGCGATCCAAAGCCAGCGGCTGACCACGGTGCAGGAGGTCGGCCAAGCCCTGAAGGCCGGGACCAACTGCGGATCCTGCATTCCCGAGATCAAGGAGATCATCGCCGATGCCCAGCGCAGCAACGTGGCTTGATGCCGGTCTCCGCTCGCCGGAGCGCAAGCGTTTCAACTTCATCGTGGCCTTGCGCGAACGGATCGAGTCCGTCCTTCGCCCCCGTACGGCCCGGCGCGTCGCCCGCGCGATCCCGGACGTCTCCGGACGCCGGCCGCACGTCACGCTGGTCGGGGCCGGGCCGGGTGATCCCGACCTGCTGACCATCGCCGCGGCCAAGGCCATCGCCCAAGCCGAGGTGATCCTCTACGACCATCTCGTCGGCGCCGGGATCCTCGATCTGGCGCGGCCGGGGACGGAGCTGGTTTGCGTCGGCAAGCGCTCCGGCAAGCATTCGCACGGGCAGGAGGCGATCAACGCGCTGATCGAGGCCCACGCCCGCACCGGGCGGCGTGTCGTGCGGCTGAAGGGCGGCGACCCGATGATCTTCGGCCGCGCCGGCGAGGAGATCGAGCATCTGGAGGCGGCGGGCATCTCCGTCTCCGTGATCCCCGGCATCACCGCGGCGCTCGGTTGCGCCTCCAGCGCCGGCATCTCCCTGACCAAGCGCGGCGTCTCGCGCGCCGTGACCTTCGTCACCGCCCATGCGCGGGAGGGCGACGCGACCGAACCCGACTGGGCGCGGTTGGCCGACCCGAAGGGGACGCTGGCGATCTACATGGGGCGCGACCAGGCCCGGCGCGTCGGGCGCGGCCTGACCGCGGGCGGCCTGCCCGCCGACACGCCGGTGCTGGCCGTGGAGAACGGCTGCCGCCCCGACGAGCGCCACCACTGGACCACCCTGGGCGCCATGGCGGAGCACGGCGTCCCGGCGGGCGACGGCCCGACCCTGCTGATGGTCGGCGACGCGCTGGGCGTGCGGATGCCGGAGGACGCGCGATCCAGCGCAGCGATTCACCACAGAGGCACAGAGACACAGAGAATGGTTGTTTCTCGTTAGCCGGAACGGTGGGGCGCTTCGAAAAACTCTGTGTCTCCGTGTCTCTGTGGTGATCTCCCAGCGCTGCGTTACAAAGCCGGCCGCCGCACGCCGGTGATGCGCTCCGCGCGGGCGGCGACGTCGGACAGCGGCTCGGTCACTACGGACATGGTGAAGACGGTGGCGTGCAGCAGTGTGGCGCCGTCCAGCATGATCCCGACATGGCCGGGGAAGAAGACGATGTCGCCGCGCCGGTAATCGACTCCCTGCCCGTCCTCCGACAGCATCGGCCCCAGCCGGTCGTCGTTGCGCTGGAAGCCGCTGGAATGCCGGGTGACGATCCCGGCGGCCTGCAACGCCACCTTCACGAGGCCCGAGCAGTCGATGCCGAATCCGCTCCGCCCGCCCCAGACATAGGGCGTCTCCAGGAAGCGCAGGGCGGTCTCCACGGGGGCCGTGTCCAGCGGCCGGGCGACCGGCTCCAGCTGCTTGCCGAAGACCCACAGCCCGTCGTCCAGCCGACACCAGCCGGCCTCGTTCTCCTCCGCCACTGTCACGAGGCTGCCGAAGCTGAGGGCCGTGACCGGCACCGCCTTGTGGGTGGGACCGGGGTGCAGGTTGGCCGTCCGGCCGCGGACGCGGTGGGTCGGGGCGGTCGGCTCGGCGTGCGCGGTGCCGGGCGCAAGCCAGCCGGTGTAGCCGTCGATCCGGCACTCGACCTTCAGCCAGTCGCCCTCGCGGTCGAGGATGGTGAAGGTCTCGCCGAACAGGAGTTCGCTGGTCTGGGGGACGCCGTCCCGTGGCTCTTCCAGGAGAACGGCGTGGGGGGTCTTAATCTGGCGGATCATGGGGGCTACGCTAGTTCCGGCATGGCCTGAAAGCAAGCCTGGGGGCCAATCACCGCAATCCTCCGGAAGCCTCAGCTTTGCTATGGACTTGCTCCTGCACGACAGGAGGAGGCTATGGCGAACCGTTCGTTGCGAATGGTGCTTGCGGGAACCGCGGGTGCTTGGATTCTGGCCGGGGCCGGACTGGCCCAGGCCGCACCGCCCCACTGCGAGAACATCACCGTCGACGACCTGCGCCAAGCCTGCATCGAGCGCGTCGCCCGTTGCGAGCCGCTGAAGTCGGCCGCCGAGCGCGACGAGTGTTACCGTGGACGGAAGGCGGCGGACGTTGGTGCTGCGAGCGGCCCGATCCGCCTGACGCCGAACGCCGGCTCCGCCCCGGCCAAGGCATCTCCCGCCCCCGCTCCCGCCGCTCCGGTGGTGGCCGCTCCGACCCCTCCCCCGCCATCACCCCCGCCGCAGGCGCAGCCCCCGGTTCCGGCTCCGGTCCGGATCCAGGCGGCTCCTCCGGTGGTGGTGCGGCCGGGTCAGCCGCCCGCCGCGCCCGCGCCTGCGCCCATCCCGCAGCCGGCCGCCAAGGCTGACCCGGCCCAAAATCCCCAGCCGCAGCGCCTGCCCGTGGAAGCGCCCAAGGCCGTCCGCCCTGCCCCGACGCCAGCTCCTGTTCCCGCGGCGGTGACGGCCCCTCCCCGCCCCGCGCCCGGCGACGGGATGGACGCGGTGCGCGGCTTCTACGAGGCGCTGGCCCAGGCCGACGGGGCGCGGGCCAACGGCTTCATGGTGCCGGAAAAGCGCAACAGCGGCGCCTACGAGGTCGGCTCCATGAGCCGCTACTACGCGAACATGCGCGAGCCGCTGCGCCTGATCTCCGCCGAACCGATGGGCACGGACGCCGCCCGCGTGCGCTACCACTACGTCTACGCCAACGGCCGGGTCTGCGACGGCGCCGCTGAGGTGTCCCTCTCCCGCCGCGACGGCGGGCGCCCGCTGATCGAGCGCATCCGTGCGCTGAACGGCTGCTGATGCCTCCTAGACCGTCCGCGTGACCTTGCTCAGGCTCGGCGGACGATCGGGGTCGAGCCCGCGGGCGAGTGCTGTGTCCGCGGCCAGCGGGTAGAAGGCCTGCGCCGCCATCATCGGATCCAGCATCGGGTGCAGCGGCGCCGGCAAGGGCAGGGCCGTGTGGGCGAGGTCCAGCGCCTCGGCCACCGGGGAGGCCACCATCAGGTGGGCGCCCTGCCCGCGTAGGCGCCTCGCCAGTTCCAGCACGCCGGGCAAGGTCGCGTCCGGCAGAGCGACCAGCAGCACCGGAAAGCCATCGTGCACCAAGGCCACCGGGCCGTGCAGCAGGTCCGCCGCGCTGAGCGCCTCCGCGTGGAGCGTGCAGGTCTCCTTCAGCTTGGTCGCCATCTCCTGGGCCACGGGAAAGCCATAGCCGCGCCCAACCACCAGCAGCGATCGCGCGTCACGCAGAATTGGTAACGCCGCCGACCAGTCGCAGGCCGCGGCCGCACGCAAGCGGTCGGGCAGGGCGGTCAGCGCCGTTGCAAGCTCTGCGTCGGGCCGCCAAGCGGCCACCAGGGACGCGGCGGCGGATAGGCTGCACAGGAAGCTCTTGGTCGCTGCGACGGAGCATTCCGGCCCGGCGTGCAGGGGCAGGCACCGTTCCGCGGCCCTGGCGAGGGGAGAGTCCAGCTCGTTGACCAGCGCCAGCGTGAGGGCACCGTCGTCACGCGCCCGTTCCACCACGGTGACGAGGTCGGGGCTCTCGCCCGATTGCGAGATGGCGAGGACCAGCGAGTCCTTCAGGCGCAGCCGCGCGCCGTACAGCGTGACCGCGGATGGTGCCGCCGGTGCGGTGACGACGCCGAGCGACGTCTCGAACAGGGCGCGCGCATAGGCGGCGGCGTGGCCGGAGCTTCCGCGCGCGACGGTGACCGCGAAGGCCGGCGGCCGGGCGCGGAGGAGCGTTGCAAGATCAGCGTAGGCTTGGCCGTTCGCGCGGAGCTGCGCCGCGATGCGGTCGGGGGCGGAGAGGGATTCGGCGCGCATGAGGGCGCCGGGGTGTTGAGGAGTTTCTGAATCGGTCACGCGTGCCCCCACCCTAACCCTCCCCCGCTGCGCAGGGGAGGGGACTGCCGCCGCTTGCCTTCTGAGCCCTCCCCTGCGCAGCGGGGGAGGGAGGGGACCCACGCAAAGCGTGGGGAGGGTGGGGGCAACCGTAGCAGAATCACCGCCTTATGGCGATCACCCCCGCCGCGCCCCCGGTTTGCCCGGTCCCGGCCTGCCCCCTCCCGGCTTCCCGCCCCCCTGCACCGTCCGCCGGCCCTTGCCAGCCTGCTGCGTGAAGAAGCTCTTCCCCGGTGCCGGCTTCTCCGCTTTCGCGCCACCGCCCGTGGGCTGCCACGCCGGGACCAGCTGGTGCTCGGCCGGGCCGATCAGGTCGGTGCGGCCCATGCGTTTCAGGGCGTCGCGCAGCACCGGCCAGTTCTCCGGGTCGTGGTAGCGCAGGAAGGCCTTGTGCAGGCGGCGTTGCTTCAGCCCCTTGGCCGAGAAGACCTCCTCCGAGCCCTCGCGGCGGATCGGGCGCAGCGGGTTGTGGTCGCTGTGGTACATGGCGGTGGCAAGCGCCATGGGCGAGGGCAGGAAGGTCTGCACCTGGTCGGCCTTGAAGCCGTTCCGCTTCAGCCACAAGGCGAGGTTCATCATGTCCTCGTCCGTGGTGCCGGGGTGGGCGGCGATGAAGTAGGGGATCAGGTACAGCTTCTTGCCGGCCGCCTTCGCCGCCTTCTCGAACATCTCCTTGAAGCGGTCGTAGGTGCCGATGCCCGGCTTCATCATCTTGGACAGCGGGCCGGTCTCGGTGTGCTCCGGCGCGATCTTCAGGTAACCGCCGACATGGTGGGTCACCAGCTCCTTCACGTATTCCGGGCTGCGGACGGCGAGGTCGTAGCGCAGGCCAGAGGCGATGTTGATCTTGCGCACGCCGGGGATGGCGCGCGCCTTGCGGTAGAGCTGGATCAGCGCGCTGTGGTCGGTGTCCAGGTTCTTGCAGATGTCCGGATAGACGCAGGACGGGCGGCGGCAGACCTTCTCGATCTCCTTGTCCTTGCAGGCCATGCGGTACATGTTCGCGGTCGGCCCGCCCATGTCGGAGACGACGCCGGTGAATCCCTTCACCTTGTCGCGCATCTCCTCGATTTCCTTCAGGATCGACCCCTCCGACCGGCTCTGGATGATGCGCCCCTCATGCTCGGTGATGGAGCAGAAGGAGCAGCCGCCGAAGCAGCCGCGCATGATGTTGACCGAGAAGCGGATCATCTCCCACGCGGGGATGCGCGCGTCGCCGTAGGACGGGTGCGGCGCGCGGGCGTAGGGCAGGCCATAGACGCCGTCCATCTCCGGCGTGGTCAGCGGGATCGGCGGCGGGGTCAGCCACAGCTCCTTGTCGCCGTGGCGCTGGACCAGCGCGCGGGCGTTGCCGGGGTTGCTCTCCTGGTGCAGCGTGCGCGAGGCGTGGGCGTAGAGCAGCTTGTCGGCGCTGACCTGCTCGTAGCCGGGCAGGCGCACGACGGTGCGGTCGGCACCGGCGGCGCGCGGGGTGGCCGGGGTCAGCTCGTCGATGCTGCTGCTGTCGATGACGGTCCAGCCCTCCGGCACCGCGTTGCGGATGATGGCCGTGCCGCGGATGTCGTCGATTTCCCGCGCCTTCTCCCCCGCGGCGATGCGGCGGGCGACGTCGACGATGGCGCGCTCCGCGTTGCCGTAGCAGAGGATGTCGGCCTTGGCGTCCACCAGGACGGAGCGGCGGACCTTCTCGCTCCAATGGTCGTACTGGGCGATGCGGCGCAGCGACGCCTCGATGCCGCCCAGCACGATGGGCACGTCCTTGTAGGCCTCGCGGCAGCGCTGGCTGTAGACGATCACCGCGCGGTCCGGGCGCTTCCCGCCCTCGTCGTTCGGGGTGTAGCTGTCGTTGTGGCGCAGCCGGCGGTCCGAGGTGTAGCGGTTCACCATGCTGTCCATGTTGCCGCCGGTCACGCCGAAGAACAGGTTGGGCTTGCCCAGCGCCTTGAACGGCTCCGCACTGCTCCAGTCCGGCTGGGCGATGATGCCGACGCGATAGCCCTGCGCCTCCAGCAGGCGGCCGATGATGGCCATGCCGAAGCTGGGGTGGTCCACATAGGCATCGCCCGTCACCACGACGATGTCGCAGCTGTCCCAGCCCAGCCGGTCCATCTCCGCCCGCGTCATCGGCAGGAAGGGCGCCGGCTTGTGCGCGCCCTTCCGAAATTCCGGGGCCCGGAACTTCGGGTGGGAGAAGATGTCCGCCGCCGCCGGCATGACGGTGTCCGCCGGAGCGTTGGCCGGGGCGTTGGTTGCGAGGGTGGCGTTGAGCATGACGCTGTCCGTTCGGGCCGCCGGGGCGGCCGTGCTGCGTGAAAGGGTGCCGGTCATAACGGGTCTCACCCGCGATGTCCCGCCTTTGGCCCTCAGTCCCTACGGAACCGCCCGGGTGCGGTCAAGGATTGCCTGAGCGGCGGGGTCAACATTCTGCATGGCCTTATGAACGCGATCCGATGAACGCGACCCTGATGAACGCGACTATGTGTGCAGGCGGGTCGGCACAGACAAGGTCCACCAAACCCTTTCCGCGGAACGGGCCGTCGGGGCGTGCTGTTGGGACGGAAAGACACACTGTTCCGACCACAAGCGAGGAGGCCCGGCATGAGCCCCGACAAGCGGCACGGCGACCAGCGCGACGAACCGCTCGACATCCGATCCACGCGCGAAGGCCTATCCGTCGACGAGGAGAAGGCCGGTTTCCAGAACGTCGAGGGGCCGGGCGCCCGTCCCGGCGAGCGGAGCCTGTCCGTCGGTGAAGGCAGTCCGGAGGCCCGCGCGCTCGACGCCGGGAACGAGGAGCCGGAAGACCTCGACGTCGGTCCCGGCGTGGATTCCGCGACGACCGGCAGCGTCCACGCGCCGACGACCAACGCCGGCAAGCAGAAAGATGATCGGCGATGATGCGGCTGATGCCCGGCTCCGCGGTGAACGACCTGAACGTTCCGGACCCGGCGGCGTTGCAGGCGGAGCTGACCGACCTGCTGCAGCTGGAACACGACGCCCTGCCCGCCTACTCCATCGCCATCGCGTCGCTGCGCGATCCGGTGCTGCGGGACGACCTGCGCGCCCACCGCGCCGACCATGAGCGGCATGTGGAAGCGCTGTCGGCGCTGATCCGCGACCGCAACGGCATTCCGTTGCTGTTGCCGCACGTGCCCACGGGCTTCTTCAAGCTGGCGGTGCAGGCGGCGGGTGCGCCCGGCGGCGACCGGGCCGTTCTGCTGGCCTTCGTGTCGAACGAATGGCAGTCGCGGGAGAAATACGCCCGCCACGCCGCCCGTCCGCACGACCCGGAGGTGGCCGCGGTGCTCCGCCGTCACGCCGAGGACGAGGAACGGCACTACGCCTGGGCGCGCGACGCGCTGGACGTCATGGGCTGCGGGTCCGACACGATGGTCGGGATGATGGCCAACGCCTTCTCCCGCTTCCATGGCACGACCGCCGACGCGGTGGAGGGCGCGGGTCGGCTCGCCCTGGAAACGGTGATGCGGACCCTGCGCGCCGCGTGAGCGTTGACCCCAGATCACAACGACTGCGGCCAAACACTTGTGGAGGGATTGAATGAGCGACAAGCCCCAGGCTGAGTCCCCGCGCGAGGACAAGACCCGGACTCCCGGTGACGGGACGCTTCAGGACGCCACCCCGGCTGGCCTGTCGGCCGAGGAACTGCGCAAGCGCGCGGAGGATGACGACAGCTCCGCCCAGCCCGGCACCGGCTGAGCGGCGTCATCATACGACGTCGTATGAGAAAACCCGTTCCACGAAAAAGCCCGGCGACGCGGTGTCGCCGGGCTTTTTCCATGGAGCATCGGAACCGGGTGCCGTCAGCGGGCCAAGCCCAGCACCGCGAAGCTGCTGCGGATGGTGGCGTCCAGGTCCGGGGGGAGGGGGCGGTTGCGCTGTTCGCGGGCGGAGCGCTCGGCGAAATCGGGGTCGGCGGCCAGCGCCTTGGTGGCGGCCTCCCGCGCCTCGTCCATCCGGCCCGACTGCACGAAGGCCACCGCCAGCGCCACCTGGGCCGGTGCCGCGCTCGTCACGTCGCCGCGCACGGTGCTCGCGCTGTCGGTGCTGCCGTCCTGCGGGCCGCCGACGCGCTGGCGCGCGACGCCGTAGGCGGGCAGGAGGCGGCCGGCCTGCGACGGATCGCGTTCCATGGCGTGGTCCATCAGCGCCATGCCGCGCAGCGGGTCGCCGGCCTCCACATGCCACAGGCCGAGGTCGCCCAGCACCTTGGGATCGTCCGGCGCCAGCTTCAGCGCCTTGTCGCCGGCGGCGAAGCACAGGTCGTACTGGCGCCGCAGGCAATAGGCCGTGTAGAGCGCGGTCAGCGGGCGCAGGCCGTTCGGCGCCAGTTCCGTCGCCCGCGTCGCGGCGGCCAGGGCGCGCTCCAGCGTCCGGTTCCCGGCGGGGCTCCCCTTCCCGTTGCCGCCCGCCTCCGCTTCGAAGCGATGTTCGTCGGCGTGGAGGTAGGAGACGGCGGACCACAGCCGCGCGGCTTCGTTGGTGCTCAGGCCCCGGTCGGACGCGCCCTTCTCAAGGCATCCGTCCAGGGCCCGGCGCTCCTCCGGGCCGTGGTTCCGCCGCTCGGTCGCCAGGAAGGCGCATTCGCGGGGCAGCAGGGCCGTCGCGGGCTTCGCCCTCAGCCGGGCGGACACCGCCTGGATCAGCGGCCCCTGCGGGTTGGTCAGAGGGGCGGTGATGCCCGCGGCGAGCGTCTGGACCAGGGCCGAGGCCCCGTGGGCCTGCGGCTGCTCGAACCGTTCCGACCACAGGACGTCGCCGGTCGCCTCATCCGTCAGGTGGACGATGACGCGGGTGTGCCCATCCCCCTCCTGCAAACTGCCGGCGAGGCGCAGATCCTGGCCGCCGGCCGCGGCGGTGCCGTCGGCCCGCGTCGGTTCCAGGCGGATGGGAAGCTCGGTTTGCGCGGTCAGGGTGCGCACGATCTCGTCCGTCAGCACCGACGCCAGCGCGGCCGCCTCGGTGTGGGAGCCAATGGTGCGGAACGGCGCGATGGTGACGCCGGTACCGTGCGGTGTTCCCACCGCGGCGAGGGCGCGGTCCGGCGTTGGGTGCTTGGGCACGGCCAGCGCCACGGGATTCTCGGACCCTGCGCCGGACGGCATGGCGACGCCGTAGAGAGCGCCACCGGCACCGAGCACCGCCAGGATCGCGAGGCCGGTGGCAAACACCGGGTGCTTCGCCGGCCAGCGCCGGGCCATCGGCGCCGTTGCCGATGGGGCAGGGCAGGCGGGGGGCGGGGCGGGCTGGGGGACCGGCTCCTCCTCCGGCGTCAGGCCGGTGGGTTCGAAGCGGGGAACGTAGCCGCCCTTCGGCACGATGATGCGGATCGCGTCGTTGCGTCCGGCCGTGAGGTAGTAGTGTTCCAGGCTGCGCCGCAGGCGCCCGGCCTCCAGCCGCACGATGGGATCGGATTGCGGGTCGAAGCTCGGCTCGCGGTTGAAGACGCTGACCGCGATGCTGTAGGCCTTGATCTGCTGGGTGCGTCCGGCCAGGCACTCCTCGACCACATAGCGCAGAAACCGCCGGTTGCGCTCCGAGGCGTCGAAACGGTCGCTGGCGAGGATGCGCGCGAGCTGCGCCCGGATGGCGGTTTCGTCCGGAGTCCAATCCTGCGCAGGGGGGGCGCCCTCGATCATCCAGTCGTCTCCCGAAGACATTTCATGATTCAGGGCAAGACTCAGGAAACCCTTCGGCCGATGTGGTGTGCTTCGGACGGGCGGCATTCTTCCATCACGAATCCTGGCTGTCTACCATTCGTCTGTGTCTATGCTGACCGTTACTGCGAAAAAAGTTGATCTATCCATTTGTATGAGTTTTCAACTCATCCTAAATATCTAATACTCATCTGTGCGTGGTAAAATCCCCCCTGATTGGCCGGGGCTTGCCAGACGGTACGTTACCGTATCCACCTTGTCGGACGCGGCTCCCGCGGGTGAAGAGCGTTGCCCGACGCCGCAGGTTGGAAACGTCGTGGCGGTTCGCCCGCTCTCCATTCAATCCCCATGACCGTTGGGCCGGCGCCGGCCGCAGGGCCGGGACGCCCGCAAGGCCAGACGGTCAACCACGCGTGGCGGTGGCGGTGATGGATTTGGGACGGATGCCGACGATTTGCGCGTTTCCCTGTTGCGGCATCGGTGAACCAACTGGCCGGTGAGTCCATGCCCCCTGAAAATTTCCTCCGCATTCCCTCTGTTCTGTCCACTGGCGGACCCCAGCCGGGCCTCTCGCGCCGCGGCATTCTGGGGCTCGGCGCCGTGGTCGCGCTTGGCGTGACCGGCAGCCGTCCGGCCGCCGCCTGGGAGCCCGAGCCGGAACGGGCGGTGCGGCTCTACAACTGCCAGACCGGCGAAAGCTTCAGCGGTGTCTATTGGGCCGAGGGCCGTCCGGTGGCCGAGGCGCTGGCGCGCATCGACTGGGTTCTGCGCGACCACCACAGCGACGTCTGCCGCCGCATCGACCTCGCCCTGCTCCACCGGCTTTGGGAGATGCAGGAGAAGCTGGAGAGCACAAAGCCCTTCGAGGTCCTGTCGGCCTTCCGGTCCCTGGACACCAACCGCCACACCAAGGGGGCCGCGGCGGCCAGCCTTCATGTGCAGGGCAAGGCGGTGGACCTGCGGCTGTCCGGGCGGCGGACGGCGGACCTGTACCGCTGTGCCTTGTCCTTCGGCGATGGCGGGGCGGGCTGCTATCCGCAGCGCAACTTCGTCCATGTGGACACGGGCCCGACCCGGCGCTGGGTGGGGGCGTGACGCAACCGATCGGGGTAGGAGGCCGCTCGGTCTTTCTACCGATGGGCTGTAGGCCGTTGGCCCGGTTGTGCGGCCGGTGGAGGCAGGGCACCATATCCCAAAAAAGCAGACATCGCTCTTTGGGAGGAGCCCATGCTGACCCCTTGCGACAAAGCCACTCCCATTTCCGGGGGCTTTTCGACGCTGATGGACCGCGCGCAAATGGCACAGGCCCGGACGCTTGCGGGCTGGATTACGCTGATCGCCGAGGACCGCGGCCTGGACGAACGCGGCGTCGCCGAGATCACCAGCCTCGACGTCGAAGACGTCCGGGCGATCCTGGGCGGCGCCGTCTTCCTGCTGCCGCTGACCACGCTCGACCGGGCGCTGCGCCGCCTGGAAGGGCGCCCGCACTGAGTTCCGCCTTCCCCGACCTTGGAACGGAGGACATCATGCACAGCAAATCCCGCGGCCAGTCCGCTGAACAGCTCCGCCGCCACAAGCGCGACGCCATCAGCCGCATCCGCCGCGCCGCCGACCAGCACGGCCTCGACGCCGGCGACATCGCCCGCATGACCGGCGTGGCCCCGGGGCACGCCCGCGCGATCCTGTCCGGCTTCGGGGACACGGTGCCTCAGGCCGCCTTGGACCGCACCGCCCTCGGCTTGCCGGACTGAGCCTTGGCCGATTGAGCTTTGGCCGCTTGGGCGGGCGCGGTCGTCCGTCCGGCGTCGGGCTTGGCCATCGTCGCGGCGGTCTGGCGCCGAGGCTTGGGAGCAGTCGCCTTCGGTGCTTCCCGCTCCTCCGGAGCGGGAGCGTCGGGAATGGCGGACAGCGCCGCGGCGAAATCCGGATGGGCGCCGACCGTGCGATAGCGTCCATCCGCGTCGCGCGCGAAAGCGGTCCAGGCGCCATCGGCGTGATGGACGCGCCCGATCTCGTCCTTGGTGCGTCCGCTGGTAATCCGGATGCCGGGCGGTGGCGCCTCGGGTTCCGGTGGTTTCAGAAGTTCTGCTTTTGTTCTCATAACGGCCATCCTACCGGAACGAAAACGGCGGCGCAACCCGTGCGCCGCCGCTTTTTCGTCACCGGAGGAAGCGTCGGTCAGGCGACCGCGAGCACGTCCAGATAGACGTTCGCCGGCTCGGACAGGTGGATGCGGTAGAGCATGCCCATCTGGTCCACGATGATGTTCGCGACCGGGTTCTTGTCGGCCATGTCGGCGACGGCGGCGCGGACGTTGCGCGGCAGGCTGTCGAGTTCGATCTCGCGGTAGCCGGTCTTGTCGGAAAGCTTGATGGTCTTCTGGCCCATGGTCAGGCGCCTTGCTCGGTGTCGGTCTGTTGCGGTGCGGCGCAAGATGGGCGCGGCCGGTTAAGGAAACGCTAAGCATGTTTGCCGCCGGTGCAGCCCTGCTGCGCGTCACCCGCATTGGTGTCTCCGGAATATTCCCGCTGAGCAAAAAAGAAGCCGGCCGGCAGGAAACTGCCGACCGGAAGTTGCGGGGACGGGAGGCAAAGAAGACGGATCGGAAAGGGTGGATGCTGGCTGGTCGGCGGAGGGCTCCATGTGTTCGATGAGGGGACAATAAGCGGACACCGGGCCGGGCGCTGTGGACTGGGTCACAGGGTGGGATGATTTGTGGGGAAGGGTCGCGTTGGTTTGCCCCCTCCCCGACCCTCCCCCGCTCTCGCGGGAGAGGGAGAACAGCCCAAGTCCCCTCCACCGCGAGAGCGGGGGAGGGTTAGGGAGGGGGCAACCGCACCCTACCCGTGAAAGAACTCGTACACCCGCCGTGCCACGGCGGCGCTGATGCCGGGGGCCAGCTCCAGATCTTTCAGCCCCGCGGCGGCGACCGCGGTGGAGCTGCCGAAATGGTGCAGCAGCGCCTTCTTGCGCGCCGGGCCGATGCCGGGGATGCCGTCGATGCGGGTGTGCTCCATGGCCTTCAGGCGGCGGGTGCGGTGGGCGTCGATGGCGGTCTTGTGCGCCTCGTCGCGCAGCCGTTGCAGGAAGTAGAGCACCGGGTCGTTGGGCTCCAGCCGGAAGGGCTCGCGGTCCGGCAGGAAGAAGCGCTCGCGGCCGGCGTCGCGGTCCGGACCCTTGGCGATGGCGGCGAGCGCCACGCCCTCGATGCCCAGCTCCGCCAGGACCGCGCGCGCGGCGTTCAGCTGCCCCAGACCGCCGTCGATCAGGACGAGGTCGGGCCACTGGCCGTCCTTGCGCTCCGGATCCTCCTTCAGCGCGCGGCCGAAGCGGCGGGTCAGCACCTCGCGCAGCATGGCGAAATCGTCGCCCGCGGCGGCCGGGTCCTTGATGTGGAAGCGGCGGTAGGCGTTGCGCTGGAAGCCCTCCGGCCCTGCCACGACCATCGCGCCGACCGGGAAGGCGCCCTGGATGTGGGAGTTGTCGTAGATCTCGATACGGGTGGGCAGGCCGGGCAGGCCGAAGGCGCGTGCCACGCCGGCCAGCAGCTTCCCCTGCGCGGAACGCTCCGCCATGCGGCGGCCGTGCGCCTCGCGCGCGTTGGTCAGGGCGTGCTCGACGACGCGGCGCTTGGGGCCGCGCTGCGGGACGTCCACCTCCACGCGGTGGCCGGCGTTCATGGTCAGCGCCTCGGCCAGCAGCGCGCGGTCTGGGATGTCGTGGCTGAGCAGGACGCGCTGCGGCGGGGGCGTGTCCTCGTAGAGCTGCGCGGCGAAGGCGGTGAGGATCGCCGTTTCGTCTTCATCGTGGTCATGTTTCGGGAAGAAGGCCCGGGTGCCCTGGTTGCGCCCGCCGCGGAAGAAGAAGGCCTGAACGCAGGCGGTTCCGCCCTCCGCGTGGACGGCCAGCACGTCGGCGTCCTCCAGCACGTTCTCCAGGTTGATGTCCTGTCGGCTTTGCAGCGCGGTCAGCGCGCGGATGCGGTCGCGCCAGCGCGCGGCGTCCTCGTAGGCCAGTCGGTCGGCGCAGTCCATCATGTGGCGGGCGAACTCCTCCTGCACGGCGGCGCTGCGACCGCTCAGCACGTCGCGCACACCCTGCATCTGGGCGGCGTACTCTTCCGGCGTGACGCGCCCGACGCAGGGGGCGGAGCAGCGCTTGATCTGGTGCTGAAGGCAGGGGCGGGTGCGCGACGTGAAGGTGGCGTCGTCGCAGGTGCGCAGCAGGAAGGCGCGCTGAAGCGCCGCGATGGTCATGCCGACCAGGGCGGGGGAGGCGTAGGGGCCGAACAGGTCGCCCTTGCGGCGGCTGCCATTGCGGTTCGCGCTGCCGCGGTGGTGCATCAGCCGCGGATACTCATGCCCCTGGCCCAGAACGATGTAGGAAAAGGACCGGTCGTCCTTCACCAGCACGTTGAAGGGCGGCAGCAGCGTGCGGATGAGGTTCGCCTCCAGCAGCAGCGCCTCCGCCTCTGTGTGGGTGGTGACGAACTCCATGGAGCGGGTCAGCCCGACCATGCGCCGGGTGCGGTGCGGCAGCCCCTCGGTCCGGGTGTAGCTGGCCACCCGGCGTTTCAAGTTCTTCGCCTTGCCGACGTAGAGGATGCGCCCGTCCGCCCCGATCATCCGGTAGACGCCGGGGGTCGCCGGCAGCGTCGGCAGGGTGGCGCGAATGACCGCCGTTCCGTCCATGAGCCCTCTCCTGGTGCATCAACCAAGAAGGGCCGCAAGGAAGCAGGGGAACGAAACGTGGACCAGAGACAATGTTGGGGTATTGGAACGAATTTCCCCGAAGCTCCCTCTCCCTGCTCCGCAGGGAGAGGGAAGGGGCCCACGAAGTGGGAAGGTTGAGGGCTAAGATTCTCGGGAAGACCTTGCCCTCACCCTCCCGCGGCATGGCCGCGGGTCCCTCCCTCTCCCAGCGGGGCTGGGAGAGGGTTGAAGACCCTACCCGCCGAAGACCGTGTTCAACTGGGCGCCGACGCGGACGAAGGTGGTGCGCTTGGCGACTTCCTTCAGCTTGGTGGCGCCGATGTAGGTCATCATGCTGCGCACGCCGCCCATGATTTCCTGCATCGTGCCCTCGACCGGGCCCTGGTAGGGGACCTCGACGGTCTTGCCCTCCGACGCGCGGTAGGCGGCCACACCACCCGCGTACTTCTTCATCGCCGTGTCGGACGACATGCCGTAGAAGGTCATTGCGACCGGGATGCGCTGGCCGTCGCGTTCCTCGTAGCGGAGGTCGCCCTCGCACTCGTCGTGGCCGGCCAGCATGCCGCCGAGCATGACGAAGTCCGCACCGGCGCCGTAGGCCTTGGACACGTCGCCCGGCACCGTGCAGCCGCCGTCGCCGCAGACCTGGCCCTTCAGCCCGTGGGCGGCGTCGGCGCATTCGATGATGGCGGACAGCTGCGGATAGCCGACGCCGGTCATCTTGCGGGTGGTGCAGACCGACCCCGGCCCGATGCCGACCTTCACGATGTCGGCGCCGGCCAGCAGCAGCGCCTCCGTCATGTCGCCGGTCACGACGTTGCCGGCCATGATGACGAGATCCGGGTTCTCCGTCCGCATGCGGCCGATGAAGCGCACGAAGCGCTCCGTGTAGCCGTTGGCGACGTCCAGGCAGACCTTGCCCACCGGGGCCTTGGCCTTCACGTGCTGGAACTTGTCGTAGTCGGCCTCGGTCGTGCCCAGCGAGTAGAAGACGTTCGTCGTGTCCGTGTCGCGGAAGAAAGCGACGAGATCCTCGGCCGGGTAGTGCTTGTGCAGGGCCGTCATGGCGCCGAAGCGCGACAGCGCCTTGGCCATCGCCATGGTGCCGACCACGTCCATGTTGGCCGCGATCAGCGGGAAGCCCGTCCATTCCCCGCCGGTGTGCAGGAACTTGAAGGTACGGTCGACGTCCACCTCGCTGCGGCTTTGCAGCGTGCTGCGCTTCGGGCGGATCAGCACGTCCTTGAAGTCGAGCTTCAGATCGCTTTCGATGATCACCGTTCGGTCATCCTGGTTTGGCGCCCCCGCGAGGAGGCGCAACATTCTTATAACGTGGGAACGTCAGTCCTGCGTCAACAGGTCCAGCAGCGACAGGGCCACCACCTCCGTCGCCTTGTGCAGGTCGGACAGCGGCAGGCGCTCGTCGGCGCGGTGGGCGTTGGCTTCCTCGATCGTGTGCGGGCCGGCGCCGAACAGGGCGATGGGCACGCCCGCGTCGGAATAGTGGCGCGCGTCGGTGTAGAGCGGCACCCCCTTGGTTTCCACCGGCTCCCCCATGATCCGGCTGGCGTGGGCACAGAGGACGGCGGCGATCCGATCCGTGCCGGGCAGCGGGGTCAGCGGCCGGGCCAACAGGATGCGGCGCACCTCCACCCGGGCCTTGGGGAAGGCCTTGGCCGCCTCGGCGATGACGGCGCGCAAGGACGCCTCCACCGTCTCCGGGTTCTCCTCCGGGATCATGCGGCGGTCGAGCCGCAGGGTGACGCGGTCGGGGACCACGTTGGTGTTGATGCCGCCCTTGATCAGCCCGACGGTCAGCTGGGGGGAGCCGATGCCCGCCACCGCCGACACCGTGGCGGGGAAGGCCTTGCGGTGCTCATAGAGGGCGTTGAGGATCGCGGTGGTCGCCTCCAGCGCGTCGATGCCGGTCATCGGCAGGGCGGCGTGGGCGGACTTGCCGGTGACCTCGATCTCCAGATGGAGGCAGCCGTTGTGCGCGGTGACGACGGCGTAGCTGAAGCCGGCGGCGATGGCGTAGTCGGGCTTGGTCAGCCCCTCGTCCAGCAGCCACTTCGGCCCGATCTCGCCGCCCGCCTCCTCGTCGTAGGTCAGGTGCAGCTCCACCGTGCCGCGGTCGAGCCCGGCCTTCTCCAGCGCCAGCAGGGCGTAGGTGTAGGTGACGAAGTCGGATTTCGACACGGCGACGCCGCGCCCGTACATCCAGCCGTCCACCACCTCCGCCCCATAGGGATCGCGGGTCCAGCCCTCGCCCGGCGGCACCACGTCGCCGTGCGCGTTCAGCGCCACGGTGGGGCCGTCGCCGAAGCGGCGGCGGACGATCAGGTTGGTCGCGCTGACCATGCCGTTGGCGCGCACGAGGTCGGCCGGGACCGGGTGCCGCTCCACGGTCAGGCCCATGGCCTCCAGAAGTTCCGCGGCGCGCTCCGCGTGGGGGGCGCAGTCGCCGGCCGGGTTGTCGGAGGGCACCTTGACCAGCTCGGCCAGGAAGCGGACCTGGTCCTCGCGGGTGTGGGCCAGGAAGTCGCGGACGGCCTGATGGGCGGACTCGGTCATGCTGAAAGGGTCTCGTGATCGAAGTGGCGGAGGAGGTCGAGGAGGATGCGCACCGACAGGTCGGCGTCCTCCACGGTGATGGATTCGGCGGGGTTGTGGCTGATGCCGCCCTTGCAGCGGACGAACAGCATGCCCATCGGCAGCGCGCCCGCGAAGGACCCAGCAAAGGACATGGCGTCGTGCCCGGCGCCGCTCGGCAGATGGTGCGGGCGGATGCCGGCGCGGCGGACGGCCGCCTCGATCCGCTCCATGATGGCGGGGGAGCAGACGGCGGCCGCGTCGTTGTGGGTGCCCTCGATGGTCATGGCCACGCCGCGGCGGGCGGCGATGCCCTCCAGCTCGGTGCGGATGGCGGTGCAGGCGGCGTCGCGGACGAAGTCCTCCGGCGCGCGGACGTCCATGGTGAAGACGACCTCGCCGGGGATGACGTTGACCGCACCCGGCTTCGCCTCGATGCGGCCGACCGTGGCGACGAGGTTGGCGATGGACGACGCGATGCGCTCCACCGCCAGCACCATCTCCGCCGCGGCGACCAGCGCGTCGCGGCGGTGACCCATGGGCACCGTGCCGGCGTGGCCGGCCATGCCGCGCAGCCGGACGGAAAAGCGCGACGCGCCGTTGATCGCCGTGACGATGCCGACGGGCAGGCCTTCCGCCTCCAGCACCGGACCCTGCTCGATGTGCAGCTCGACGAAGGCCAACGCCTCGCCCGGCTTGCGCGCGACGGAGGCGATGGCGTCCGGGTCGCCGCCGAAGGCGCGCAGCGCGTCGGCCATGCGCACGCCGTCGCGGTCGCGGCCGTCCAGCGCGTCCGGGTCGAAGCGGCCGACGATGGCGCGGCTGCCGGTCAGGGTGTGGGGGAAGCGCACGCCCTCCTCGTCGCCGAAGGCCAGCACCTCGATGGCGAAGGGCAGGCGCTCGCCCAGCCGGTTCAGCTCCGCCACTGCGGCGATGGCGGCGAGCACGCCCAGGTTCCCGTCATACTTGCCCGCGTTGCGCACCGTGTCGATGTGCGATCCCAGCAGCAGCGCCGGCGCACCGGGCGCGGCGCCCTCGTAGCGGCCGACCACCGTGCCGATGGGATCGAGGTGGACGGCCATGCCGGCGTCCTTCATCCAGGCCGTGACCTGATCCGCGGCAGCCTTGTGCTGTGGCGTCAGAAACAGGCGGGTCAGCGCGCCCTCATCCTGGCTGAAGGCGGCAAGTTCCTCCAGCCGCGCCATCAGGGGCGTTCCAAGATCGGTCATGGCAGCAGGTCCTTGAGGCGGAGGAGGGTGATGCGCTCGACCTGGGCCAGCGCGGTTTCGAACTCCTCCTCCGGGCTGTTGTGGATGCGGCGTTCGAAGGCCTCCAGGATCTCGGCGCGGCTGCGGCCCTTGACCGCCATGATGAAGGGGAAGCCGAAGCGCGCCTTGTAGGCGTCGTTCAGGGCGGTGAAGCGCTGGAACTCGTCGGGCGTGCAGCGGTCGAGCCCGGCGCTGGCCTGCTCCGCCGTGCTGTCGGCGGTCATGCCGCCGCTCACCGCCAGCTTCCCGGCGAGGTCGGGGTGGCCGTTCAGTAGGGCCAGCTGCGTGGCGTGGTCGGCGGCGCGCAGCACCCGCAGCATGGCGGCGTGCATGCCCTCGGCGGTGTCCGCCCGCTCGCCCCACGCCTGTTCGGCGATCCAGGGCGCGTGCTCGAACACGCCGCCGAAGCGGGCGACGAAGGCTGCCCGGTCCATCTCGCTTGGTCGCATCATCGGTTCCCTGTTACGCCCATCCTGCGCAGCATACCCGCAATCGCGGCGTTCCGCTTTTTCGATCCGTTTGAAAGTCTTTTTGGGCGGGAGCGGTTCGGGACGGGCGGGGCGGGGGGTATAAGGGGATCTGGTGGAAAGGATTCACCACAGAGACACGGAGACACAGAGAATCATCCGTCTGTGTCTCCGTGTCTCTGTGGTGAAGTAAACCAGGAGGGGCATCATGGCGGATGGCGGGCGTCTGACGACGCATGTTCTCGACACCACGCACGGGCGGCCGGGGGCCGGGATGACCGTGACGCTGTACCGGCTGGAGGGCGACCGGCGCGACCGCCTGCTTCAGGTCCGCACCAACGCCGACGGCCGCTGCGACGCACCGTTGCTCGCTGGGGCCGACCTGACCGCGGGCGTCTACGAATTGGAGTTCGAGGCCGGCGCCTATTTCCGCGGGCTGGGCGTCGATCTGGGCGAGCCCGCCTTCCTCGACGTGGTGCCGATCCGCTTCGGTGTGTCGAAGACGGACCAGCACTACCACGTGCCGCTGCTGATCTCCCCCTACAGCTACTCGACTTATCGCGGCAGCTGATCAGTCCAGGCGGCGAGGAGCCGGCGCTCCTCCGGCGTGATCTGGGTGACGTTGCCGGGCGGCATGGCGTTGGACAGCACGGCCCAGGCGCGGATCTGGCCGGCGTGGCGGCGGATGTCCTCCGGGCTGTCCAGCCGGACGCCGCGCGGCGCCTCGCCGATGCCCTCCCACACCGGGGTCGCGGCGTGGCACATGCTGCAGCGGCTGGTGACGACCTCCTCCACCTGCGCGAAGTCGGCCCGAGCAAAATTGGGGTTGGGCGGGGTGGCGGCGGTGTCGCTGCCGTCCTTGGGGCCCAGCGTGCTCAGCGCCACCATGGCAACCATGCCGACGGCGGCCACGCCCCAGGTCCACCAGGGCGTCGGCTTGCCGGCGTGGCGGGAATTGAAGAAGTGGCGGATGACCGCTCCCACCACCAGCACGATGGCGACGATCAGCCAGCTGTAGCGCGTGCCGAAGGCCAGCGGGTAGTGGTTGCTGATCATCAGGAAGACCACCGGCAGCGTCAGGTAATTGTTGTGCAGCGACCGCTGCTTGGCCTGTTTGCCGAGTGCCGGGTCGGGCGTCTCCCCCCTCAGCATGGCGGCCACGGCCTTGCGCTGGTTCGGGATGATGAGGCGGAAGACGTTGGCCGACATGATGGTGCCGATCAGCGCGCCGACATGCAGCATCGCCGCCCGCCCGCTGAAGACGTGGCTGAGGCCCCAGGCGACCAGCACCAGGAAGACGAAGCCCGCCGCCGCCAGCTTCACATCGTCCTTGCCCAGCGGCGACTTGCACATCCGGTCATAGACGTGCCAGCCAAGCCCGAGCGCGCCCAGGCTGATCAGGATCGCCCCCCACCAGGGGATGTCCAGCACCGCCGGGTCGACCAGGAACAGGTTGGCCCCGTGGTAGTACAGCACCGCCAGCAGGCAAAAGCCGCTGAGCCAGGTGGCGTAGCTTTCCCACTTGAACCAGGTCAGCTTCTCCGGCAGTTCGGCCGGGGCGACCATGTATTTGGCCATGTGGTAGAAGCCGCCGCCGTGGACCTGCCACGCCTCCCCCGCCACGCCGGGCGGCAGGCCCTCGCGCTTGCGTAAGGACGCGTCCAGGTGGATGAAGTAGAAGCTTGAGCCGATCCACGCGATGGCCGTGACCACGTGTAGCCAGCGCACCAGAAAGTTGACCCATTCCCAGACGATCAGCTCCATCGCGTCCCGGCCCCCTCATGTGCGTTGGTGTCCATCGCAAACTGTACGGTTGTGCAGGTGCGGCAGGGAAGCGGATGCGCGCACCAGCACTTTCAAAAAAAACGAAAAGGTGGGATGGTCCCATGAACCCCCCTCGCCCGCCTCCGGCGGGAGAGGGAGGGGCCCACGCCCTTGGCGTGGGAGGGTGAGGGCAAGGTGATTCCGAGCATCCAGGTTAGGCGCACACCGGATTCTCGGGACGACCTTGCCCTCACCCTCCCGCCTTCGGCGGGTCCCTCCCTCTCCCAGCGGGGCTGGGAGAGGGGGAAAAAGGGTCGTGGAGTGGTCGCGCTTGGCTCTGCTGGAGAACATGCGGGTGTTCGTGCGGGTGGTGGAGCTGGGCAGCCTGTCGGCGGCCGGGCGCAGCCTGCGCCTGTCGCCGGCGGTGGTCAGCCACCGGCTGCAAAGCCTGGAGGAGCATCTGAACGCCCGGCTGCTGAACCGCACCACACGCCAAGTGCAGTTCACCGAGGCCGGGAAGGTCTTCTTCGAGCATTGCCTGGAGGTGCTGGACGCCGCGGAGCGGGCGGAGAGCAGCGTCGCCGCCATCGGCGGGGCGCCGGTGGGCAGCCTGCGGGTGACGGCGCCGCTGGGCTTCGGGCGGCACATCCTGGCGCCGATGGTGCCGCGGTTCCGCACGCTCCACCCGCAGGTGGAGGTGCGGCTGCGCCTGTCCGACCATCTGCTGGACCTGCTGCGCGAGGCGACAGACGTCGCCATCCGCATGGCGGTGCTGAAGGACAGCAGCTTCATGGCGCGCAAGGTCTGCGACCTGCCCCGCGTGCTCTGCGCCGCCCCGTCCTACCTGGAGCGGCGCGGCGTGCCGGAGCGGCCGGAGGATCTGCTGTCCCACCATTGCCTGCTGCTGCGCTTCCCCGGATCCCAGCAGTTCCAGTGGACCTTGCAGACCCCGCACGGGCCGATGACCCTGCCGGTGTCCGGCCAGTTCGACGCCGACGACGGCGACGTGCTGACCGCCTGGGCGCTGGCGGGGGAGGGGATCGCGCTGAAGCCGGTGTGGGAGGTGGCGGACCATCTGCGCAGCGGCGAGTTGCGCGTCGTGCTGCCCCACCTGCCGCCGGAACCGGTGGCGCTCGCCGTGCTCTACCCGCACCGCAACCTGCTGCCGGCGAAGATCCGCGCCTTCATCGACTTCTTTGCGGACAACGTGCGCAACGATCTGATCCGGCGGAGTCCGGAATCGGTTTTGTGAGGGGCGGGACTTCAACCGGGGCGAATTCCCCTTTGGCGCCAAGGCTGTGCTATCATACTGTTTCGCCAAGCGGCATCAATCGCCGCAGGGCCCCGCCGCAGGGGCCCGCCGCAGGGAATGACGAGAATGGCTCCACCTCCGCCCAAGACTCCGCCGCATCCGCCGATGCGGCCCCAGCGCAAGAAGACCCGCCGCGCGACCCAGCGCCTGACCATGACCGACGTGGCGAACGCCGCCGGCGTGTCGCCCAGCACCGTGTCGCTCTACCTGCGCAAGCCGGAGGCCGTGTCGGAGGAGCTGGCGACCCGCGTCCGCGCGGTGATCGACGAGCTGGGCTACGTGCCGAACCTCGTCGCCGGCAGCCTCGCCGCCGCCAAGAGCCGGACGGTCGGCGTCATCCTGCCCTCCATCACCAACTCCTTCTTCGCGGAGACCTACAACACGCTGCAGAGCGCCTTGCAGACGGCGCACTACCAGACCCTGCTGGGCGTCAGCGAGTTCGACCCGGAGCGGGAGGAGGAGCTGATCCGCGCCTTCCTCGCCTGGTCGCCGGCCGCGGTGGTCGCCACCGGCCTGCACCACACCGACCGCACGCGGGCCATGCTGCGCTCCAGCGGCATTCCGGTGGTGGAGATGTGGGACATCCCCTCGGCCCAGTTCCCGGCGGTGGACATGACCGTCGGCTTTTCCCACTTCGAGGTCGGGCGGCGGCAGGCCGGCCACCTCTACGACCAGGGCAGCCGCAAGGTCGCCTACATCGGCGCCGCCGTGCACCAGGACATGCGCGTGCGCAGCCGCACCGACGGCTATGAGGACGAGGTGCGCCGCCGTGGCCTGCACGAGCCCATCTCCTTCACCGCCCCCGACACGGCCTCCACCCCCGTGGGCATCTGGCTGATCGACGAGGTGTTCGCCCTTCACCCGGACATCGACGGGGTCGTCTGCTCCAACGACGCCATGGCGCTCGGCGTGTTGTTCGAGGCGAACCGCCGCGGGCTCAGCGTGCCGGACGACCTGGCGGTGATCGGCTTCGGCGACCTGACCTTCAGCGCCGCCTGCATCCCGCCGCTGTCCACCGTCCGCCCGCCGCAGCGGGAGATCGGGCAGCTGGCCGCCGCGCAGATCCTCCGCCGCCTCGACGGCGGCGAGCCTGCGCAGCCGCACCACCGGCTGGACTGCGAGCTGGTGGTCCGCGACAGCACGCGCCCGGCCGACGCCCCGGTCCAGACAAGCCCGTAAGGACGCCCCTTAAGAGGTGTGTCTGTGGGGGAGTACCCCCGACGATGCGCCTTCCGACAGGAACACTCCGCAGCGTTCCGTCGTTCGCTGCGTATGCGAATGAACGGGGCGCCGCACGGTTTGCCCCGATGCCGAGCTTGGCTCGCAGAAGAGGGCAGACCGAATGCGCGATTTCGACACCGGGGCCGGGACGCCTGCCCCGGCTTATGTGCGCCGTCCGGAAGGGCCGGCGGGGTTCGATTACCTGATCGTCGGGGCGGGCTTCGCCGGCAGCGTGCTGGCCGAACGGCTGGCGGCGGGGTTGGGCAAGCGGGTGCTGCTGATCGACCGGCGCCCGCACATCGGCGGCAACGCCTACGACCACCACAACGACGACGGCCTGCTGATCCACCGCTACGGCCCGCACATCTTCCATACGAACTCGCAGCAGGTGGCCGACTACCTGTCGCGCTTCACCAAGTGGCGCCCCTACGAGCATCGGGTTCTGGCGCGGGTGGACGAACAGCTGGTTCCCATCCCGATCAACCGCACCACCGTCAACCGCCTCTACGGCCTGGATCTGGACGAGGCCGGCGTGGCGGCCTTCCTGAAGGATCGCGCCGAGCCGGTGCCGGAGATCCGCACCTCGGAAGACGTGGTCGTCGGCGCCGTCGGGCGGGAGCTGTACGAGAAGTTCTTCCGCGGCTACACGCGCAAGCAATGGGGCCTCGACCCGTCCGACCTCGACAAGTCGGTGACCTCGCGCGTGCCGACGCGCACCAACGACGACGACCGCTATTTCGGCGACAGCTTCCAGAACATGCCGCTGCACGGCTACACGCGCATGTTCGAGAACATGCTGGACCACCCCAACATCACCATCATGCTGAACGCCGACTACCGCGACGTCGCGCGCGAGGTGCAGTACCGCAACCTGATCTTCAGCGGCCCGGTGGACGAGTATTTCGACTACCGCTTCGGCAAGCTGCCTTACCGCTCCCTGAAGTTCCAGCACGAGACCGTGGCGCAGGAGTGGTTCCAGCCCGTGGGCGTGGTGAACTACCCCGGCGAGGACGTGCCCTACACCCGCATCACCGAATACAAGCACCTGACCGGCCAGACCCACGCCAAGACCAGCCTGACCTACGAGTTCCCCTCCGCCGAAGGCGATCCGTATTATCCGGTGCCGAAGCCGGAGAACGCGGAACTCTACCGGAAATACCAGGCGCTCGCCGACGCCACGCCGAACGTTCAATTCGTCGGGCGGCTGGCGACCTATCGTTACTACAACATGGACCAGGTCGTGGGGCAGGCGCTGGCGCTCTACACCCGCATTGCTAAGGGCGAGGGTGCCACCGCCGAAGCGGCCCGCGGCATCTCCGGGGCCGGGGCCACCGCGCCGTCGCGGACGGCGGCCGCTCCGGAGGCGTGACCGTCGCTTTGAAACCTGTTCCCGGTCCTGGGTGTTGACGAGAAAAGCCGTTCCCTCTCCCCTCTGGGGAGAGGGTTAGGGTGAGGGGGTTGCGCTTTTGCCGGACGTCCCAAGGTGGCGGGACCCCCTCACCCTGCCCTCTCCCCAGAGGGGAGAGGGTTAAACCGCGGGGGCAGGAGGAGAAGCGATGAAAGCGTTCGGAATCGCCGTCATTTTCGCCGTCGTGCTGGCCGTGGGCGCCAGCTTCGTGCTGCAAGGAGGCTTCAGCCGCATGGCGGAGAACGCCTTCGCCACCCCCAGCGTGCGGCTCAGCAAGGAAAACACCGTCGAGTACCGCGACTTCATGGGGCCGCCGGAAACGGAGCGGCTGGCGGAGAAGAACAAGAAGGGTTGATAGGAACAGCCCCTCTCCCGCCCCGGGAGAGGGTGGCCGCGGCAGCGGCCGGGTGAGGGTAAAACCAAGGATCAGTGGCTGATTCTCGTACGACCCTCACCCTTCCCACTTCGTGGGCCCCTTCCCTCTCCCGAGCCGGGAGAGGGAAATCTTTGTGCGACCGCCCCTACTCCGCCGCGCGGTGGTGCATGGGGCGGCCGTCGTTGGCGCGCATGGCCAGCACCTGCTCCTCGTACCAGCGGCTGTGGTGCTCCTTGGCCCAGTTCTCGTCGACCACGCCGCGGCCCATGGCGTCGAAGGCGCCCTCCATTCCGATGGTGCCGATGTAGATGTGGGCGATGATCACCGCGATCATCAGCGACGCGATCAGGCCGTGCAGCACGTGCAGGATCTGCATCCCGCCGATGCCGGTGACCGAGAAGGGCAGCATCAGCAGGACCCCGCTGACCGCCAGCGCGAAGCCGCCGAACACGACCGCCCAGAAGATCAGCTTCTGCCCGGCGTTGAAGCGCCCGGCCTCCGGATGCTCGCCGGCCTTGTTCAGGACGCCGCCCAGGGTCCGCAGCCAGACCAGGTCGGCTTTTTCCGGCAGGTTGTCGCGAACCCAGGCGACGAAGATCAGGATCAGCCCCAGCGTGAAGGGGATGGCGAAGAAGTTGTGCAGGAAGGTGCTGGCGTAGGCCGTGCTGGTGAAGGCCTCATGCCCGATCAGCGGGATCAGCAGCGGCCGCCCGAAGGTGATGATCAGCCCGGTGATCGCCAGGATCAGGAAGCTGACCGCCGTCGTCCAGTGGGCGAACCGGTCGAAGCCGCCGAAGCGCGGCACCCAGCGGCCGGACCGTCCCTTGGAGATGGGGATGGTGCCGCGGAACAGGTAGAACAGCGTCAGCAGCGCCAGCATGCCCAGCGCCAGCGTGCCGGCGACGACGCGCAGCCAGTAGGACCGGAACTCGCGCCACTCCCGCCCCTCCGGCTGGACGAGCACGGACAGCTTCTCGTCGGGGATGCTGACCGTGCCGACCAGCTTCTCCTGCGGCTGGTAGAGCGGGACCTGCTCCTTGGTGGTCGGCGGGTTGACCGGGTTCTGGTACAGCTGCGCCCGAACCGCGGGCGCGGCCAGCACCAGCACCGCCAGGACGAGCAGGTGGATCAGAAAGTGGCGGTGGTGCCTCGTCATGTCGCGTCCTTCCCGTGTTGAAGGGCCGTTGTTTGTTTCCTTCGTCATTCCCGCCTTCGCGGGGATGACGGAGAAGGTTCCCCTTTCCAATGAAGGCGATTGGGGTCAGCTGCCCTTGCTGCCCGATGCGCCGGGGCCGAAGGCGCGGCCCTTGTCGGCGTTGCCGTAGGCCGTCGTCCAGCCGTAGGCGCCGGAGCCGTAGCCGCGGCGCAGCGAGCGTTCCTGGTAGATGTCGGCCAGGACGTCGCCGTCGCCGCCCATAAGCGCGCGGGTGGAGCACATCTCGGCGCACAGCGGCAGCTTGCCCTCGGCCAGCCGGTTGGACCCGTATTTCTGGTATTCCTCCGGCGTGTTGTCGACCTCCGGCCCGCCGGCGCAGAAGGTGCATTTGTCCATCTTGCCGCGGCTGCCGAAGTTGGTGGTCTGCGGGTACTGCGGCGCGCCGAACGGGCAGGCGTAGAAGCAGTAGCCGCAGCCGATGCACAGGTCCTTGTTGTGCAGCACCACGCCGTCCGCCGTCTGGTAGAAGCAGTCGACCGGGCAGACGCCGGCGCAGGGCGGGTCGTTGCAGTGCATGCAGGCCATGGAGATGGACCGCTCGCCGGGCACGCCGTCGTTCAGCGTGATCAGGCGGCGCCGGTTCATGCCCCAGGGGATCTCGTGCTCGTTCTTGCAGGCGGTGACGCAGGCGTTGCACTCGATGCAGCGTTCCGCGTCGCACAGGAACTTCATGCGGGCCATGGTCTGTCTTTCCTCCTGTGTGCGCTTACGCCGGTTCGACGCGGCAGAGCGTCACTTTGGTTTCCTGCATGAAGGTCACAGGGTCGTAGCCGTAGGTCGTCACGCTGTTGGCGGCCTCGCCCAGGACGATGGGGTCCGTGCCCGGCGGGTAGTTCCCGCGCAGGCTTTCGCCCTGCCAGTAGCCGGAGAAGTGGAAGGGCATGAAGACGGTGCCGACGCCGATGCGTTCGGTGACCTGGGCCATGACCTTCGCCTTCGCGTCGTTCTCCGGCCCGTAGACCCAGATCATTGCGCCGTTGCGGATGCCGAGCCGTTCGGCGTCCTTCGGGTTGATTTCCGCGAACATGGACTGCTGCAACTCGGCCAGCCACGGGTTGGACCGCGTTTCCTCGCCGCCGCCCTCATACTCCACCAGGCGGCCGGAGGTGAGGATGAAGGGGAAGCGCTGGCGCAGGTCGCTTTCGGCGATCTTGGATTGGAGCGAGCGGGCGAGCTGCGGCAGGCGGAAGTCGCGCCGGTCCGGAATGGCCGGGTACTCCTTCACCAGATCGGGCCGCGGGGAATAGATCGGCTCGCGGTGCACCGGCACCGGGTCCGGCAGGTTCCAGGCCACCGCGCGCGCCTTGGCGTTGCCGTGCGGCACGCAGCCGTGCTTCAGCGCCACGCGGATGATGCCCATGGAGAGATCCGTCTGCCAGCTGACCTCGTCCGGCTTGTCGCCGCCGATGGCCTGGATGACGTTCAGCTCCTCCGGCGTCAGGTCCTTGTCCCAGCCCAGCTTCTTCAGCATGGCCATGGTGAATTCCGGATAGCCGTCCTGGATCTCCGACCCCTGGGAGTAGGAATCGTCGGCCAGCAGGCTGACGCCGTTGCGCTCCACCCCGAAGCGGGCGCGGAACACGCCGCCGCCGTCCATCACGTGCTTGGACGTGTCGTACAGCACGCCGCAGCCCGGATGCCGCAGCTCCGGATGGCCCCAGCTGGGCCAGGGCAGGCCGTAATAGTCGCCCTTGCAGGGGCCGTCCGACGCCCGCATGGTGATCTTGTCGAAGTCGGCCTGGTGCTTCATGTGCATCTTCAGCCGCTCCGGCGACTGGCCGGTGTAGCCGGTGGACAGGCAGCTGCGGTTGATCTCCCGCAGGATGTCCTCCGGCACGGGGCGGGTGTTCTCCACCGTGATGTGCTTGAACATCTCGTCGGCGAAGCCGAACTTCCGCGCCATCAGGTACATGATGGTGTAGTCGTCCTTCGATTCGAAGATCGGCTCGACCACCTTCTCGCCCCACTGGAGGGAGCGGTTGGAGCAGGTGCGCGACCCGTCCGTCTCGAACGACGTGCAGGCCGGCAGCAGGTAGGTGCCGTTGCGCCGCTGCTGGAAGGACGCGAAGGTCGTCGGGTGCGGGTCGGCGACGACCAGAAGCGACAGCTTCTCCAGCCCCTTCAGCATCTCCGGCATGCGGGTGACGGTGTTGCCGCCGTGGCCCATGACGAACATCGCCTTCAGCGGGGACGGCTGCTCGATGTCCTCCGGCTTGTAGATGACGGCGTCGAACCAGCGCGTGGTCGGGATGCCCTTGGCCTCCATCAGGTCCTTGGAGGCGAAACGGGCCTTCATCCAGTCGTAGTCCACGTCCCAGACGCGGCTGAAATGCTTCCACGCCCCCTCCGCCAATCCGTAGTAGGAGGGCAGGGTGGAGACGTCCAGCCCCATGTCCGTGGCGCCCTGCACGTTGCAGTGGCCGCGGTAGATGTTGGCCCCGCCGCCGGCCACGCCGATGTTGCCGAGCGCCAGCTGCAGGATCGACAGCGCCCGGACGTTTGCGGTGCCCGTCGTCTTCTGCGTGATGCCCATGCACCAGATCACCGTGGACGGCCGGTTCTTGGAGATCAGCTCGGCCACGCGCTTGACCTGCTCCCCGGGCACGCCGGTGACGCGCTCAACCGTCGCGGGGTCCCACTTCTTCACCTCGGCGCGGACCTCGTCCATGCCGTAGACGCGCTGGCGGATGTATTCCTTGTCCTCCCACCCGTTCTCGAAGATGTGCCACAGGATGCCCCAGGTCATGGGGATGTCGGTGCCCGGGCGGATGCGGACGTATTCGGTCGCGTGGGCGGCGGTGCGGGTGAAGCGCGGGTCGATGACGATGTAGGGGGCGCGGTTGCGCTCCTTCCCGCGCAGCGCGTGCGGCATGGAGACGGGGTGCGCCTCCGCCGGGTTGCCGCCGATGAACAGCAGCGCCTTGGCGTTCTGGATGTCGTTGTAGCTGTTGGTCATGGCGCCGTAGCCCCAGGTGTTCGCCACGCCGGCGACCGTGGTGCTGTGGCAGATGCGCGCCTGGTGATCGACGTTGTTGGTTCCCCAGAAGGCCGCCAGCTTGCGGAACAGGTAGGAGGCCTCGTTGGTGAACTTGGCGGAGCCCAGCCAGAAGACGGCGTCCGGCCCCGACTGCTGGCGGATCTCCAGCAGCTGGTTGCCGATCTCCTCGACCGCCTGGTCCCAGGAAATGCGTTGCCACTGCCCGTCCACCAGCTTCAGCGGGTATTTCAGCCGGCGCTCGCCCTTGGTCAGCTCGCGCACCGACGCCCCCTTGGCGCAGTGGGCGCCCTGGCTGATCGGGCTTTCCCAGCCCGGCTCCTGCCCGGTCCAGACGCCGTTCTGCACCTCCGCGATCACCGTGCAGCCGACGGAGCAGTGGGTGCAGACGTTCTTGCGGGTGACGACCTCCACGTTGGGGACCATCGGCCCGGCTTCCGCCTTGCGGATCATGGTGGCGGGCAGCGCGCTCAGCGCCGCCATGCCGCCCGCCGCAAGACCGGAGGTCTTCAGGAAGCCGCGGCGGTCCACGGTGGCGCCGAGGCCGGCCGCCAGACCGGACGCGAGGCTGCGGGCGAGCGAGCCGCGGGCGGGCTTTCCGGTGGAGCGCTTTACGAGCATGGCACGGGCCTCTTTGACTACAGGCGGGGACTACAGGCGATTGGCTACAGGCGATTCAGGGCGTAGAAGCGCTCGACATGGGCGTTGTCCTGGTAGCGGGCCTTCAGCTGGTCCTGCCGGGACTCCGTCGCCGCCTCCGCGGGGGCGGTGGTGTTCGCGATGGTGGCCGCGGCCACTCCCGCCGCGCCGATGCCGAGCCCCTTCAGCAGGTTGCGGCGCTCGATTCCGGTTTTTTCGGGTTTCCCCGTGTTGGGATTTTGGGTGTCGTCACGACGCATGGCTGGTGCCCTCCCGCTCGTCAAGTGCGCCGGCCGCGTGCGCAAGCATCGCGAAGGCGTCGGCTTCGATGTCCAGGAACAGACGGCCGATCGTCCCGACCGGCCGGTAGAGGTTTGCCGCCGCCGCGGTCTCCAGGTCGGCGAAGAAGCGGCCGGCCCAGGGTGCGAAGTGGCGGTCGAAGAAGCGTTTCTGCTGGTGCAGGTCCGGTTGCAGGTCCGGGGGCCCGAGGGACCCGGTGATCAGCGCCGCCATCATCTCCGCGATGGACGCGATGTGGTCCTCCGGCTCCACCACGTCGGCGGCGCGCTCGATGCCCAGCGCCTGCATGTCCTCGCGCAGGCGGGCCAGCGGCCGGTCGTTCAGGAAGCCGGTGCGGTAGTAGGAGGCGAAGGGGACCAGTTCCCCCCGGGTCACGCCGACGAGCAGGTCGAAATACTCGCGGCCGGCCCGCTGTTCGTCGATGGACGCGGCGCGCGCGGCGAGGTCGCCGATGGCGCGGCCGAAGGGGGTGCCGTCCCCGGACAGGCCGGCGACGGCGTCGAGAAGCGCCTGCGACGGCGGGCGCGCCAAAAGCTGCGCCAGCAGGGCATAGGCCTGCGCGCGCAGCCGATCCGCGTCGTCCACGTCGTCCATGAAACCGTGTTCGGCGTGTTCCGCCATGCCGTCCCCCCGCATCGCACCGCCTTTAGCGGCCGGTTGTCCCCGGCTCATGTCTTGTCAACAGAAGGCTGGGATGAAAGTTGCGCAGCCCGGCTTGCGCTGGGCGTTGGTGGTACGTCGGAAAGGGGTTCTCCCCCTCTCCCCTCTGGGGAGAGGGCCGGGGTGAGGGGGTCCCGCGACTCCGGTACGTCCGGCACAAGCGCAACCCCCTCACCCTTACCCTCTCCCCAGGGGGGAGAGGGAACGCCGTCCGGCGGCGCCTCCTCCTTGGGCTCGTCCTTGCCGAGGACGTTGTCGACCATGTCGAGGATGCGGTCGGTGGGCAGCAGCGCGCCGTAGCCGGGGGCGTTGCAGTCCCAGTCGTACTCGGCGAAGCCGCGGAAATTCGCGATGACCGGGTCGCTGACCCAGGCCTTGCGCAGGGCCTGGAGCCGGAGCGCCTGCGGCACCTCCGGGGCGAGGAAGGCGGTGTAGTCGCTGTCGGCGCCCAGGCTTTCCACCGGCGGAAGGCTGGCGGGGTCGAAGACGGGTTCGGCGGTGTCCGCGGGCGCTTCGCTTACGGCCGGCACCGGGTTGTCTTCCGGCTCCTCGGCGGGAAGGGGCGGCGGGGACTCCTCGCGCGCTACGCGCTTCAGGCGCGACCAGCGGGACAGGAAGCCTTCGGACTCATCCATGGTCATGGCCGTCCTTTTGGCGGGAATGGGGGACGCGGCGGGCCATCGCCTCGGGGTCGGGGCGGTCCCGCTGCCGCTTGTAGAAGGGGCGCTCGACGAGATGCCGGGCAACGAAGTCCTGCATCCAGGCCGCGAGGTCCGGGGGCAGGGGCACCGCCTCGATCAGGTCGTCGCCCGCGTCGGAATGGGCGTCCACCTCGCCGGGATCGACCGTGGCGGCCAGCAGCCGCAGCCCCGGTTCCTCCGAACAGCGCCGCAGAATGACGTAGAGCGACGGACGCGACCCGGCGAGGTTGTCGCGATAGTTTTCGGCCTCCGTCGGGTGCAGGGCGATCTCCGCCGCGCCGGCGTAGAACTCGGTCCGCTCCGGCCCTTGCAGCAGCACGCTCCACGGCGCGCGGTCGGGCAGGACGGGAAGCAGGCCGACCACGCGCCAGCGCGCGTCCACCCAGGGGTTGTCGATGCGCTGGCGTTCCACGACGACGCCGACGGCGCGCTTCTCGGAACGGTCGGCCATTACGACGCCCTCCGGTCCAGGGCGCGGGCCTGCCAAGCGCGCCGCACGGGCTCGAAGCCGTCGTTCTCCCACACGTTCATCCAGAACAGGACGTGGCGGGCGAAGCTCTCCAGCAGCCGGGGCGCCTCCATGTCTCCGAAGCCCTCCTCGCGCAACGCGGTGCGGTCGGGGTGCAGGCCGGGGTCGGGGTCGTCGGGATCGCCCAGCACGTCGACCCGGACGCCGACCACCGCCCAGTCGGGCACGGCGTCCTCCGCGGCGCCGGGGGGAGCGGCGAAGGCCACCTCCCCCACGGCGGCGCCGTTCAGCAGGATCCGGCTGTTCAGGTCGAAGGCGATGGCAAGGTTGGGCGGCCCCAGCGCCTCCAGCGCGTCGGCCAGCGCGACCTGGGTCACGGCGACGGCGTGACGCGTGTCGGCCAGCGGCCGGTCCGGGGCCAGCACCACCGCCGCCTCCAGCCGGTCGCGGCGCGGTGTCCAGAACAGCGTGCCCGGTTCGCCGCCGGCAGCGGCCTCCGCGACGGCCGCGTCGAACGGATCGCGATCGGCGACGGGCTGCGGGTGGAAGACGGGCGGCAGGGTCGGTGTGTCGAACATGTGCATGACAATGGAAACGCTTCGCTGAGAGACTTGGTGCCCTGCGGTGTTGTGGGAAGGGAGAGCGTCGCCGTCGCCTTAAGGAGATCCCCGGTGCGTGCCATTCCTTCCATTGCGACCGTCCTGATGGTCGCCGCCACCTTGTCCGCCACCCCGTCCAATGCTTTTGCGCAGGACGGGACCAAGGAGTCGCTTGCCAACGATCCCGCCGTCCAGCAGAGCCAGGAGCCGCAGCCCAACGCCCAGGGTGTCCGCACGCCGAAGGCCACCACCAGCGGCGAGACTCAGTCTTCGGAACTTCAGCAGGCGCTGGCCGCCGTGCGCGCCGCCCCGCCCGACCTCCAGGGCAACAAGATGCCCCGCCCGAACTGGCTCGCCAGCGAACCCGACCAGCCGAACGAGCCGTCCCGCTCGCAGAACCCGTCGGACCTAAGCAGCCAGGAAGTGAAGTAGGGGCCGACCGCTCCCAAGTCCCTTCTCCCCTCTGGGGAGAAGGTTAGGATGAGGGGGCGCCCGAAGGGCGGATACGCGCTGCAATGAGGCTGCGCTGTCGGCCTACGGCCGCCCCCTCACCCTGACCCTCTCCCCGGAGGGTAGAGGGAATGGAGCCTCACTCCGCAGGCGTCGGCTCCACGCGGCCTTCCGCCCGGTGCCGGCGCGGCCGAATGCGTTCGGTCAGGCGTTGGAAGGCGACGAACAGGACCGGCACGAAGATGATGCCGACCACGGTCGCCGCGGTCATGCCGCTGAACACCGTGGTGCCGATGGACCGGCGGCTCGCCCCGCCGGCGCCGGAGGCAACGAGCAGCGGCACCGCGCCCAGGATGAAGGCCAGCGCCGTCATCAGCACGGCGCGGAAGCGCTGGCGGGCGCCCATCACCGCGGACTCGATGACCGGGTGGCCGGCGGCGCGCTGCTCCCGCGCGAACTCCACGATCAGGATGGCGTTCTTGGCGGCGAGGCCGACCAGAAGGACGAGTCCGATCTGCGCGTAGATGTCGTTGGCGATGCGGGCGACGGTCAGGCCGATGCCGGCGCCCAGGATCGCGATGGCGACCGACAGCAGCACGGACAGCGGGATCAGCCAGTTCTCGTACTGCGCCACCAGGAACAGGTAGCCGAACATCACCGCCAGCCCGAAGATGATGATGGTCTGATTGCCGATGCGGCTTTCCTGGTAGGACAGGCCGGTCCATTCCGTGGCGTAGCCGGCGGGCAGGGTGCGCTCCGCCACCTCCTGCATCGCCGCCAGCGCCTGGCCGGAGCTGCCACCGGGCGCCGCGTTCCCGTTGACCGAGGCGGAGAGGAACTGGTTGTAGCGGATCAGGCTGTCCGGAGCGAGCGTCGTGCGGACGCTGACGATGCTGCGCAGCGGCACCATCTCCCCCGACGCGCTGCGGACGTAGAGCTGGTCGATGGCCGCCACCTCGTCCCGGTACTCCGCGGCGTCCTGCACCTGCACCTGGAACACCCGGCCGTACAGGTTGAAGTCGTTGACGTAGCGGGACCCCAGGTGGGACTGCAGCGTGGTGAAGACGTCGCCCGGCGAGACGCCGAGCAGCGCCGCCTTGGTGCGGTCCAGGTCCACGAACAGGTGCGGCACGTCGGGGCTGAAGGTGCTGAAGACCGCCGACAGCCGCGCGTCCTGGTTGGCGGCGACCAGCAGGCCGCGCAGCACCGCGCCCAGCTGCTGCGGCGTCTGCCCACCCAGCGCCTGCACCCGCAGGTCGAAGCCGCCGGTGCTGCCGAGGCCGGGGATGGAGGGCGGGTTGAAGGCGGCGATGGTCGCCTGCGGCACCGCCGCCAGCTGCGGCCGCAACCGGCCGAGGATCGCGTCCACCGACTGTTCGGCGGGCCGCTCGCCCCAGGGCTTCAGCACGACGATCTGCAAGCCGACGTTGGATCCCGCCCCGCTGATGATGCTGTAGCCGGCGATGGTGATGACGTGGGCGACCCCCGGCGTCGCGCGCAGCCGGTCGGAGACGTCGCCCATCACCGCCTCCGTCCGGCTGAGCGAGGCGGCGCTCGGCAGCTGGACGTTGACGAAGAAGTAGCCCTGGTCCTCCGACGGCAGGAAGGCGGAGGGCAGGTTGCGCAGCAGCAGGACGGCGCCGGCGGTCAGCAGGGCGAAGACGGCGAGCCCGACCACCAGCTTGCGCGACAGCCAGCCGACCAGGTCGCCGTAGCGGTCGCGCACCCGGTCCAGCCCCGTGTTGAAGGCGGCCAGCGGGCGCCAGGGCCGCCCCGGCGGGCGCAGCAGCAGGCCGCACAGCGCCGGCGTCAGCGTCAGCGACACCATGCCGGAGATCAGGAAGGACGCGGTGATGGTGACCGCGAACTGCCGGTACAGCTGCCCGGTGATGCCCGGCAGGAAGGCCACCGGCACGAACACCGCCGCCAGCACCAGGGTGGAGGCGACGATGGCGCCGGTCACCTGCTCCATGGCGATGCGGCTGGCGCTGGGGGCGGGCTGGTCCGGATGCTCCTCCATCACGCGGCGGACGTTCTCCACCACCACGATGGCGTCGTCCACCACCAGGCCGATGGCGAGCACCAGCGCGAACAGCGTGATGGTGTTGGCGCTGTAGCCGAGCGCCAGCAGCACGGCGAAGACGCCGATGATCGACACGGGAATCGCCAGCGTCGGGATCATCGTCGCCCGCCAGTCCTGCAGGAAGACGTAGATGACCACCACCACCAGAAGGAAGGTGATGCCCAGGGTCAGCACGATCTCCTCGATCGTCGCGCTGACGAAGCTGGTGGTGTCGAAGACGACCGCGTAGTCCAGCCCCTGCGGGAAGCGGCCGGACAGCCGCTCCAGCTCCGCCCGCACGGCCTTGGCGACGTCCAGCGCGTTGGCGTCCGGCGACTGGTAGACGACCAGCGTCGCCGCCGGGTTGCCGTCCAGCTTGGCGGTGGAGCTGTAGCTCTGCGCCCCAAGCTCCACCCGCCCGATGTCGCCCAGCCGCACGATGCCGCCGTTCGGGTTGGTGCGGACGATGATATCCGCGAACTGCTTGGGGTCGTCCAGCCGGCCGCGGGCCAGGATGGTCAGCTGCTGCTGTTGCCCGTTCGGCACCGGCGGCGCGCCGATCTGCCCGGCCGACGCCTGGAGGTTCTGGGTCTGAATCGCCGCGATCACGTCGGTGGCCGCGATGCCCAGCGCCGCCATGCGGTTCGGGTCCATCCACACGCGCATGGCGTAGGTCAGCGCCCCCATCACCTGGGCATCGCCGACGCCGGGCACGCGGGCGATGGCATCGCGCAGGTTGATGCTGGCGTAGTTGGAGATGAAGATCGGGTCGAACTGGCCGCCGGGCGAGTAGACGTTCACCGCCATCAGCATGTTCGACGACTGCTTGCGCACCGTGACGCCCTGGCGCGACACCTCCGCCGGCAGGGTCGGCGTGGCCAGCGACATGCGGTTCTGCACGTTGATCTGGGCCAGATCCGGGTCGGTGCCCGGCGCGAAGGTGACCGACAGGGTGTAGGCGCCGGTGTCGGTGCTGGTGGAGGACATGTAGAGCATGCCTTCCACGCCGTTCACCTGCGCCTCGATCGGGGCGGCGACGCTGTCGGCGACGACCTGCGCGTTGGCGCCGGGGTAGGTGGCGGAGACCTGGACCGACGGCGGCGTGATCGGCGGGAACTGCGCCACGGGGATGAACAGGATCGCCAGCGCGCCCGCGATCGTCACCACCAGCGCGATGACGATGGCAAGGTTCGGGCGCCGGATGAACAGGCCGGAGAACATGGACGCTTATCCCTTCGGCTGTTCGGCGGTCTGCGTCGCGGGCTCCGGCTGCACGGTCATGCCCGGGCGGACCTTCTGCACGCCGCCCACCACGATGGTCTCCCCGGCCTGGATGCCCTTGGGCACGGCGATCTGCTGGTCGAGCTGCGGCCCGGGCTCGATGGGTCGGCGCTGCACCCGGTTCTGCTGGTCGAGCACCAGGACGTAGCTGCCCTGCTGGTCCTGCTGGATGGCGGCGACGGGCACCACGGGCTGCCGCTCCGTCTCGGACGGGCGGATCAGGACGGTCACATACTGGCCCGGCAGCAGAAGCGACTTCGGGTTCGCGAAGTCGGCGTAGACCGGGATGGTGCCGGTCTGCGGGTCGATGCGGTTGCTGGCGAAGCTGACCTTGCCCTTCTGCTCATACTCCGACCCGTCAGCCAGCCGTAGCGCCGGCACGAAGCGGTCCACCGCCTGCTCGGGCGACTGGTCGGGGAAGGCGCGCTGCGTCTTCAGCAGGTCGCGGTCGCTGACCGAGAAGACCACCCGGATGGGGTCGAGCTGCACGACGGTGGCGAGCGGCGCGCTGGACGGGTTGACGAGGTCGCCCGCGGTCACCGCGGTGGCGCCGATGCGCCCGTCGATGGGCGAGGCGATGCGGGTGTAGCCGAGGTTCAGCTCCGCCTGCCGCAGCTTCGCCTGGGCCTGCATGATGTCGGCCTCCGCCGTTTCCTGCGCGGCCCTGGCCTGGTCGACGTCCGCCTGGGAGATGTTGCCGCGGGTCCGCAGCTCCTCCGCGCGCTGGAAGGCGCGCTGCGCCTCGCGCTGGGAGGCCTGGGCGCGGGCGAGGTCGGCCCTGGCGCTGTCCACCGCCGCTTGGTAGGGCGCCTGCTCGATGACGTAGAGCAGCGTGTCCTTGGTGACGTTCTGCCCTTCCTGGAAAGCCACCTGCTCGATGAAGCCCTCCACGCGGGCGCGGGCGTCGAAGTCCTGGATGGCCTGGACGCGCCCGATGAACTCGCTGGTCGGGGTGACCTCCCGCTCGCGCACCACCTCGGTCATCACCGTCGGCGGCGGCGCGTTGGGTGGCTGTTGGGCTCCGGCACTGTCCGGAAGAAGAGCGGCCGGAAGGAGGACAGCAAGAAGGCAAGCGGCGGCGCCGCCGTGGCGAAGTCGATGCATCAATGGGGTTCCCGAACAGCCGTGCCCTCATGAACAGCGCGGTGTCCGGTAGGGTTCATCGATGCCAAACAAAAGAGAAACGGTCAAAAGAGAACTGGCCGAAAGAGAAATAGTCGAAAGGGAAGCGACCAAAGGAAAACCCGCCGCGACCCCGGGGAGCCGCAGCGGGTTTCGACGGATTCGGCTCAGTGCGAGGCCGCCTGGGCAGCACCCAGGCCGGTTTCGGAGCGGATGTGCTGGTAATCGTAGGCCTTCGCCTCCGCCGCGGCGCGCGGGCTGCGGTCGGTGACGGAGAACAGCCAAGTCATCGTGAAGGCGATCACCATCGAGAACAGGGCCGGGTGCTCGTACGGGAAGATCGGCTGGGGGAAGCCGAAGACGCTGACCCACACGGTCGGGCCCAGCACCACGAAGGACACGCAGCTGACCAGCCCGGCGAAGCCGCCGATGAAGGCGCCGCGCGTCGTCAGGCCCTTCCAGAAGATGGACAGGATCAGCACCGGGAAGTTCACCGACGACGCCAGGCCGAAGGCCAGGCCGACCATGAAGGCGATGTTCTGGTTCTCGAACGCCAGGCCCAGCGTGATGGCGATCACGCCCAGCGCCAGCGTGGCGAAGCGCGACACCCGCATCTCCGACGCCTCGGTCGCGTTGCCCTTCTTCAGGACGCGGGCGTAGAGGTCGTGACTGACCGCCGACGCGCCGGCCAGCGTCAGGCCCGCGACCACCGCCAGGATGGTGGCGAAGGCGACCGCCGAGATGAAGCCCAGGAAGACGTTGCCGCCGATCGCCTTGGACAGGTGGATGGCCGCCATGTTGCCGCCGCCCAGGATCTTGCCGGCCTTGTCCAGGTATTCCGGGTTCGTGCCGACGATCACGATGGCGAGCAGGCCGATGGTCACCGTCAGGATGAAGAAATAGCCGATGAAGCCGGTGGCGTAGACGACCGACTTGCGCGCCTCCTTGGCGTCGGGAACGGTGAAGAAGCGCATGAGGATGTGCGGCAGCCCGGCCGGCCCGCACATCAGCGCGAGGCTGAGCGACACCGCGGCGACGGGGTCGGCCATGGCGGCGCTGGGGCGCAGGATGGCCACGCCGGACTTGTGCGCGGCGACGGCCTTCTGCAGCAGCAGTTCCGGGTTGAAGCCGAACTGGGCCAGCGCCAGCCCGACCAGCACCGTGCAGCCGCCCAGCAGCATCACCGCCTTGATGATCTGCACCCAGGTCGTCGCCAGCATGCCGCCGAAGGTGACGTACATGATCATCAGCACGCCGACCAGAACCACCGCGTAGGCGTAGTCCAGCCCGAACAGCAGCTGGATCAGCTTGCCGGCGCCGACCATCTGCGCGATCAGGTAGAAGCAGACGACGGTCAGCGACCCGACGGCGGCCAGCGAGCGGATGGGCGTCTGGCCCAGCCGGTAGGAGGCGACGTCGGCGAAGGTGAAGCGGCCGAGGTTGCGCAGCCGCTCCGCGATCAGGAACAGCATCAGCGGCCAGCCGACCAGGAAGCCGACCGTGTAGATCACGCCGTCGAAGCCCTTGGCGAAGACCATGCCCGACAGGCCGAGGAAGGCCGCCGCCGACATGTAGTCGCCGGCGATGGCCAGCCCGTTCTGGAAGCCGCTGATGCCGCCGCCGGCGGTGTAGAAGTCCGACGCCGACCGGGTCCGCTTGGACGCCCAGTAGGTGATGCCCAGCGTGCCGGCGACGAACAGCAGGAACATGATGATGGCGGTCACGTTCACCGGCTGGCGCTGCACGGCGCCGTCGATGGCGCCGGCCGCGAAGGCCGCCGGGGCGGCGAAGGCCGCGGCGCCGCCCGCCAGCAGGGCGGGGAGGCTGCGCGCGATGGAGCGGGAGATCATCGGCTGACCTCCTCGATCAGGTCGCGGTTCATGGCGTCGTAGCGCCCGTTGGCGCGCACCACGTACACGCCGGTCATCAGGGAGCAGAAGATCGTGATGACGATGCCCGCGGTCAGGCCGACCGAAAAGGTCATCCCTTCCGCGATCGGGCGCCCCAGCAGGTCGGGGGCCAGGGCGGACGCCAGGACGAAGGTGTAATAGACGGCCAGGACGATCAGGGCGAGCCTCCAGCTGAAGCGCGCGCGGCTTTTCGTCATCTCGGCGAACTTGGGGTGGGTGAGCACCCGTTCGTAGAGTTCATCGGGCATGGTCGTTTCGCTTCTTGCAGTGCCTTGGTATTGCGCAATGCAGCAATAACCCCGACGCATATCAGCAAAAAGCAAAATTATATAAGCCGTTCCGTGCGTTACGCGGATGATCCGTGCGCGCAACGTCGATCTTTAACCGAAATCCGGTTAAGGATTAGCCGGATTTCGGTTTGCACAGGGGCAAGCGCTTGAATTCATTGCGACAACTGGTCGCGCCCCGTTCAAAGCGGGCTGCGCTCGGCGATCCCGCCGCGCAGGCGCACGCGGACCATGCCGCTGCCCGTGGGGTCCGACCGGTCCGGCTTGACCATGGCCTCCAGCAGCTTCTCGTCGCTGGACCAGTAGGGCACGTACCACAGCCGGTCCACGTCCATGACCAGCACGCGGCGGCGCTGCGGGTCGTAGGCGCCGAGCGGGGCGATGTGCCCGACGGTGGCGTCGCCGGTCAGGGTTCCCTGGTCGTAGGCCAGCAGGATGATGTCGCGGCCGCTGCGCTCGTTGTCGGTCAGGATCCGGCGCAGCTCCGCCAGCGTTTCCGGGGAGCTGTCCTTGGGCCGGAAGACCTCCACCTCCGCGTCCAGGCCGAAGGCGGCGACGGAGCGGCGGACGTAGGTTTCGAAATCAGCGAAGGACACGCCGTCGCCGTTCTCCGCCGTGGCGGCCTTCCAGACGTCGTCGTCCACCTCGTTCAGCACGCGGTTCTGCGTGACCAGCCGTTCGGTGGATGGGTTCGGCAGCCCGCGCAGCGCGTTGATCATCATCGCCACGCTGGCGACGGAGCAGGCGCTTCCCGACTGCTGCGGCACGTAGTAGGGCATCAGCGCCCAGAAGTCCGGCGCCTCCGCCCGGCGCAGGTAGTCGCGGTCCTGGGTGATCGGCACGGCGTCCGGCCCGAATTTCGGCTTGTTGTCCGAAATGCTCGCCTCCTGCGCCCGCGCGGCTGGCGGGGGCAGGACGGCCGGAACGGCAAGGGCGGCGCACAGCGCGACCAGCGCGCTTCGCATCAGGGGTCTTAGACGGTTCATGCGGTCGGGTTCATGCGGTCGGGTTCTGTGCGGGCTCGCTCCGGTGCCTTACCCTTGCGGGGCGCCCCTCGATATGGTGCGCTGCGGCACGAGGGCCAAGCAATTCTGCACGATGGCGGCGCAGGCGCCTTGTGACGATGCGCGGTAGACCAGCCGCTGCACCACGCCGCCGTCCAGCGTGAAGGTCGCCTCGCAGCGGCGGTCCACCACGTCGCCGGGAACCGGCGGGTAATAGTCCCACGGGTCGTAGTCCAGCGCGCGGCGCCGCCAGCCGGGCGCGCCCCATGGGTAGCCGATGGGCGGCGGCGGGGCGTAGTAGCTGACGGATCCCGCCTGGTAGGTCAGGAACTCCAGCCCGCCGCTGGCGGTCTCGCGCTGCGGCACGCCGGCGCAGGACATCAGCGTCCCCTTGGGCATGCCGACCAGCGCGCTCTGCGCGGCCAGTGCCGCATCGGCGCCGGGATCGGCACAGGCGGTGGTCAGGGCCAACAGGGCCGGCAGGGTCAAGGAAAGACGGATCAGGGAGCGGTGACGGAACACGGGCGGAACCTCCTTCCCTGGGGAATACCCCATAAGAACAGAGTCCGCCCGTGCTTTGATCCGTATCTCTTCGGGCTTACGCGTCCCAGAAGTGCGGCATGGCGTCGGTCGTGGCGTAGCCGTCCAGCCCCATCTTGCTCCAGGCCAGGTCATGGATGCCCATGCCGAACGCCGGGGAGCCCGCCTGCAGCGAATAGTCGCCGTAGTAGGGGTTGTTGAACAGCGGCTTGCCGATCACGTCGTGGTCGCCGTATTTCGGCACGTTGTAGACCAGGTTGTTGTCGATCACCGGGGTGCCGGCGGTCAGCAGCTCCATGTAGTCGTCGAGCGGCAGCGTGCCGCTGACGATGTTGTCGGTGATGGTGTTGTTGCGCGGCAGGCCGGCGTCGCCGTGCACCGGCGCCCATTCCACGCGGATGAAGTCGTGGTTGTTCGCGTCGATGATGGAGAAATTGTTCGACACCGTGTTGTTGTCGCCGCCGTGGATTTGGACCGCCGCCCAGCCGGTGTTCTTCAGGAAGTTGTCGGTGACGGTGATGCCGCCGGCCATGTCGTCCAGATAGATGCCGAAGCCCTTCTGGCCGTACAGCCACTGGTCGGTGTTGCTGGTGGCGAGGCCGCCGGTGTTCTCCACCCAGTTCCCCCGGATGATGGTGCCGGAGTCCACGCCCAACCGGCCCAGCACCTCGATGCCGCCGCCGTCCGCCGTCTCCAGCCCGGTGTTGGTGACGTGGTTGTACTGGATGATGTTGTTGTGGTTGATGTTCGTGGAGTCCCAGTTCTTCAGCGAGATGCCGTAGCGCGCGCTGGAGTCCACGTCGTTGTTGGAGATCAGGTTGTTGTCCACGCCGGTGCCGATGATGCCGGCCACCGCCTTGCGCACTTCGCCCACGTGGGAGATGTCGTTGGCGTAGATGGTGTTGGCGTTGCTGCGCCCGTCCAGGTCGATGCCGTTGACCGCCAGATGGTCCAGGACGTTGCCGCCGATCAGGTTGTGCGACGACCCGGCCGTCAGCTTGATCGCCGTGCCGACGTTGAGGAAGCTGTTGTTGCCGATGTGGTTGTTGGAGGCGCCGGACAGCTCCAGCGCGTTGCCGCCGGTCGTGGTGTTGGTGAACTCCAGCCCCTCCACCGTCACGCCGCTCGCCCCCTTCAGGCGGATCAGCGTGCCGAGCCGCGCGACCTCCACGCCGTCCTGCGCGAAATGCGCGGGGTCGGCCGGCTTGAAGACCAGCTTGCCGTCCGACGCCCGCCAGGCGAACTCGCCCGCCTGGTCCACGAAGGCCGCGTTGTTCAGCAGCTTGTAGGTCGTGCCCTCGGTGAAGGGCAGGGAGGCGCCGTTCTTCAGGATGATCTGGCGGCTGGCGTTGTTGATGCTGACCACGTCGGTCAGCGTGTCGGACAGCCGCTCCGCGTCCATCACCTGGATCTTGGTGCCGGGCGCCAGGTCGGCGGACGAGATGTCGCCGCTGTGGTAGCGGATGGCCCAGCCGCTGGGGCCGCCGCTGCCGACGTCGGCGAAATACCAGCCGGAGGTCGGGTCGGCGCTGTCGAACGCGCCCTTTTCCGCCAGATGCTGGCGCACGCCGCCGATGGTCAGGTCCAGGTCGGTCGCCGTGGACAGCTTGGCGGAATAGATGCCGTTGCCCTCGTTGGTGAAGGTCTTCACGACCTCCCCGCCGCTGAGGATCGGCTTTTCACCCGGGTAGTTGCGGAAGCTGTGCCCGTTGTCGAGCGACGTCAGCTCCAGCGTCTTGGTCAGGTGGTAGGTGCCCTCGCGCACGTAGGTCGTGTCGATGTTGCTCGACCGCATGGCGTTGCGGGCGGCTTCGAGCGTGGCGAAGGGGCCGTCGGTGCCGTCGGCGTTCGGCTCCGCCAGCTTGCCCGACCAGCTGTCCTTGCCGTTGGCCGCCACGTAGAAGGCCGGGGCGGTCGGCGGCTCGGGCGGCGGGGGCGGGGCCGGCTGGAACAGGTCGGCCGGCGCGTTGACGTTCAGCGCGCCGCCCCAGTACAGCGCCTCCTGCCCCTTGACCACGTCCTTGCCGTCGACGGCACCCTTGTCGTAGGTGACGATGCTGTCGGTCGCGTTGACGGTGTGGCCGTTGATCGACACCGACTTGACGTACAGGTTGCGGTCCTGGCCGTTCACCGTGCTGTCGTTGTCGTACACGACCTGGACCTTGTGCGCCTGCGTGGCGTCCAGGTCGGTCTTGAAGGTGAAGGCGGTCGGGGTGCCGGAGGTGGCGCGGCCGTCGCCGATGACCTTGCCGTCGACCACCACCTTGAAGTGCGGCGGCACGCCGCCGGCCGACTGGCCCCAGGCGGTGACGGTGATGTCCACCGGGGAGAGGACGGGCGGCGGGGGCGGCGGGGGCGGGGGCACGTAGGTGCCGCCGAAGTAATCCTCCGGCACGCCGAAGGTCAGGGCGCCGCCCCAGAACAGGCCTTCCTGCCCGCCGACCACGAACTTGCCGTCCACCGGCCCCTTGTCGTAGGAGGCCATGGAGTCGGTCGACTTGATCTCCTGCCCGTCGATCTTGATGCCCTGGACGAACAGGTTGCGGTCCTGGCCGTTGACCGTGGAGTCGTTGTCGTACCAGACCTGGATCTTGTGGGCCTCGTTCGGGTCCACGTCGACCTTGAAGCTGTAGGGGGTGGACGACGTGGCGTTCACCCAGGCGTCGCCGACCACCTTGTCGTCCACCAGCAGCTTGAAGTGCGGCGGGGTGCCGTTCGCCGACACGCCCGACGCGTTGACCACGATCGTGCTGGTCATGGTGGCCGGGGGCGTCGTCGTGGTGGGCGGGGCGGAGGCGAACAGCGTCTTGGGCATGTCCACGTTCAGCGCGCCGCGCCAGAACATCTCCGTCTGCCCGGCGATGACGTTCTTTCCGTCGATGTCGCCGGTGTCGTAGGTGACGATTGGGTCGATGCTGAGGATCGGGGTGCCGTTCACCTCGAACGACTTGATGAAGAGGTTGCGGTCCTCTGCGTTCACCCAGCCGTCGTTGTCGTACTGCAATTGCAGCTTGTGGGCCTGATCGGCCGGGACGCGCGCGGTGAAGGTGTATCGGGTTTGGCTGGCCGATGCGACCGTTGCTTCCCCGATCTGCACACCATCGAGGCGCAGCACGAAATGCGGCCACTTGCCACCCGCCGGAGCGCCCCAGGCGTTCACCGCGAAGGTCACATCCATCAGGTCAGTTGTGTCGGTTGCCATGTCAGACCTCATACCACCTTCGGCTCTGTTCATCCGGAGGTTGGGCCGACATGCTTAATCAGGTCATAAGAAGTTTGGTTAACATAAAGTTAGCGATGTAAATAGCCGTGACATAAAGTGGCTCTCGCGGTCGGTTGGAAATGCTTGGGCATTGGATAGAAAGTCGTCGTATTGACGAGAAAGCCGGCTTATTGCTCAGGCCAAGCTTGATTGGAGGGCTCTTGTCTCTGTGACCCGCTAATCCGATGAAGGGTACAGCGCGCAGGCAACAAAAGGGTGAGCCAAACAGGTGCTATCTCCTGCCTGCGCCTCACAAATACCTTCCGGACCGGAAAGGCAGGCGCGGTAAATCCGTGTGAAGCTGTGTCGGTTCCTGCCCAAGGCGTATGGTCTGTCGCCACAAGATGCTTGGCGGGGTTGCATACGAGTCCCCGCTGATCTGCGGGAGTGTTTGGTGGTTCCCGCTCCAAGGATTTGTGAACGATCCGTCCTACCGCGAGATCGCGGACGTGGCGGGCGTGCCCATGGAAACCGTCATGTCCCGGCTGTTCGTCTGGGCCGATCCCAAAACCCGACCTGACGGCCCAAGGCCACAGGAGCGGTACGGGCCGCGGCTCCGCGGCTCGGCCCCGTCCTTGATGGTGCCGGTGGGCGGCCGGGCACCTTACTGCTTGGTGGCCGTGCGATGAACCCGCAGGATGTCCTGGACACGCCTGACGCCGTCGTCGCCCTCGGTGAGCAGGAGTTCCATCGGCCGGCGGCTCCCGAGCCGCGGGTGCGGTCGCACCAGGAAATCACGAGCCTTGTAGTCGTCGCCGAAAACCTCTCGGGCCGCCGCGCGGATGCGATCGAAGCGTGCCCTGGCATCCGCGGGCAGAAAATCCTCGGGAGTCATCTCGTCGCCCATTGTCCCCTCGGCTGTTCGGTGCGCCCGGCATGAGGGCAACAGAACGAAGCCGAAGCCGTTGCGCGGACGTGGACGACCGGAATGCCCGCGAGCGGCCTCGAGGGACGATACTGGCGGTTCACACCACGCAGGCGCCGTAGCCCCAGCTGTAGGGAACCGGGCCCGAGAAGGCGACGACGTCCCCGTCCTCCAACACCCGGCCGGTCTCGACGGGCACGCCCAGCCTCGGCGTCACGTCGCGTCCGTTCACCAGGACCAGGAAGATCTCGCGCTCCGGAAGGCCGAGCTGGCGGACCACGTCGCCGATGGTCGTGCCGGGTGGCAGCGTAACGGCCGAACGGGCGGGGACGGTCGGGCAAGCCTTCACCAAACTGTTGAACAACCGCACCTCGACGCCGATCGGGGCTGTCTGGGAATTGTGGCCGATGCCGGCGGCCGGGATGGAGTCTGCCTGCATGGGATTTCCTCGCGCCAATTCGCCTTGGGCCATTTCGCCTCAAGACTGTGCGGGGAATGCTGGATGCGGGGAATTTGGCCGTCCTTGACCGCCGTCAATAATGCACGCGTCGTTCTGCCGGGAATTTCGGCGCGACTCGCGGGCGCAGGGGTGGTCCGGCGTCGGAACGCCGGCGCCGGACCACCGGAACATTCAGGCCGCCGCCATCAGGCCAGCCGGATCAGGACGGCTTGAAGGCGAGATAGCTGGAATCGCCCGTCTGGCCGGGGAGGTTGATCAGGGCGCCCGGGGTCATGCCGGTGAAGGTGATGCTCATGTCGATGCGGCCGTTGCCGTCGAGGTCGATGTGGGCCGTGGCGCCCTTGGACGTGCCCGTCCCCTCCATCTCCGCCCAGGACAGTTTCGACACGTCCGGTTTCCAGCCCCAGGCGATGACCCACTCGCCCTGCTGCAGGTCCGTGATGGTGGACCAGGTGACGTCGCCGCCGCGGCCATCGACGAAGAAGGTGTCCGTGCCGGAACCGCCGGTCAGGAAGTTCGACCCGGTGCCCCCGTCGAGCACGTCGTCGCCTTCCTTGCCGTCGATGGCGTCCATGCCGCTCCTGGCGTTGATGAAGTCGTTGTCGGCGGTGCCGACCACGGCTTCGTTGTCGTCGGAGCCAATGAACTGGTTCTTGAGGGACGCGACGGGGCCCTTGTAGGCTTCGGCCTGGGCCGTCCTGTGCGTTCCGGTCGTCTGGTCGCTGACCGAGAACACGGGGGATGTCGGGGTTCCGCCCGTATCGCCAACCGCAGTGCTCGGCTGGCTGTCCCCGGGCACCGTGTCGGTTGGCGTTCCAGTCCCGACGCCGGTGTCCGGCGTGGTACTCGGCACGGTTCCGCCCGTCCCGGTGTTGGGGGGCGTGCCGCCGGTTCCCGTGTCCGGCGGGGTGCCGCCCGTCCCGGTGGTCGGCGTGGTCGTGCCACCGGTCCCGGTGTCCGGCTTGGTCCCGCCGGTTCCGGTGTCCGGCGTTGTGCCGCCGGTTCCGGTGTTGGGCGTCGTCCCGCCGGTCCCGGTGTTCGGCGTCGTCCCGCCCGTCCCGGTGTTCGGCGTGGTTCCCCCGCTTCCGGTCCCGCCGCTTCCGGTACCAGAGCCGGACGTGTCCGAATGGCCGTTCAGGGTGTAGCTGAGCGAATTCACCGTCAGCCCGCCACGGCCGGCCGCGACTTCCGAGCCGACCTCCATGTCCAGAAGGTATTGGTTCTTGTCCAGGATGCCGCGGGCCGTCAGGTCCTTCAGGATGGCCCCGACGTCGATCGTGCCGCTCAGCGTGTCCTTGCCGTATTCGTAGGCGGTGTATTCCCAATCCCTTTTTCCGACGGGAACATTGGATATCTGGCCGCTGCCGTTGGAATCCTTGAAGCTTCCGATCTGGGATCCGTCCGGCGTGAAGAATCCGGTGTGCACCCAGACCATGATCTCGTCGGCCACACCCTGTGTCCCGGACGAGGGGTCCGGTCCGACCCAGAAGCTGAACGCGACATTGTAGAGGTTCTGGTCTCCGGAAAGGCCGAAGCTGTAGGAGACCTTGAAGTCGTTGATGCCGCCGACCTGAACCGGGAAGTTCTGCGATGTCGACGGCGTGTCTTCCCAGGGGCTCTGGCCGACGATCAGGGTTGGGTAGGATTTTACGGGATAGTTGTTGTAGGTGAGCGGCTTGCTCGGGTCGTACGGCCAACTCCAGGACATCACCGTGCCGTTTGGCGTCTCAGGGTTGTTGAATGTGATGCTTTGGTTGAAGTCCTTTCCGTTGACCAGGTTTCCCGGGTCCCAGACGTTGTTGGTGGCCACCCACGAGCCATTTTGGTATTTTTCAGTATTTCCGGTGATTGTGGTGGCCATGTCCCTTCCCTTGACGTGTATATGAGTGGCCTGCTTTCATCCGCACAAAGCGAATGTTCAAGCGGATGATTGCTGAGCGTTCCATATAGTGCGAACGTCCACTGGCATCACTTGCCATCACAGGCTAGTTCGGCTGGGGTTGCTGAACGACATTTGGGCGTCTTATGGGGTAATATCACTAAATTCGGGCATGATTCTCAGATTGGAAGTGTTTCCTGAAATCGCGCCGGATCGGCCAAGCCGCTCCCGTCTTGATCTCATGGCATCTGGTGCAGCGTGGCGCCGGCCTTGCGGAGGACCGCTCGGGTGATGCCCGCCAGCGTCCGGCTGGCGATGCGGCTCCGTTGCCAGAACAACGGCACGTCCAGCGGCTGGTCCGGGACCAGGGCGACCAGCCGCCCGTCGCGCAGATGTCCGGCGACGAGCATCTCCGGATTCATGCCCCAGCCGAGCCCGGCCAGCGCCGCGTCGATGAAGGCCTGGGACGAGGGCAGCCAGTGGGTCGGCGATGCGATCTCCGCTCCGAACGCCCGTTCCGTCCACAGCGCCTGCAGCCGGTCCTTGCTGTTGAAGGTCAGGCGCGGCGCGCGGGCGAGGGAGGTGGTGTCCACTCCCTCGGGGAAGTAACGCCGGACGAAGGCCGGGCTGGCGGTCGCGACGTAGCGCAGGGCGCCCAACGGCGTGCTGTCGCAGCCCTGCACCGGCTTGGCGCTGGCGGTCACCGCCGCCAGGACCTCGCCCCGGCGCAGCCAGTCGGCGCTGTGCTCCTGGTCGTCGAGGACGAGGTCGAACAGGCAGTCCGGCGCTTCGGCCATGGCGTCGACGAACCAGGTCGCGAGGCTGTCCGCGTTCACCGCGAGGCGCACCGTCACCGGCGGACCGCTGTGCTGGATGCCGGGAAGCTCGTGCCGCAGTTCGCTTTCCAGCAGCGACACCTGCTCGACATGCTGGCACAGGCGTTGGCCGGCCGGCGTGCCGGTGCAGGGGGACCCCCGCACCACCAGGACCGTCCCCAACCGCTCTTCCAGAAGCTTCACGCGCTGCGACACGGCCGAGGGGGTGACGTGGAGCTGCTGCGCCGCCCGTTCGAAGCTGCCGGTGCGGATAACCGCCGCCAGGGCGGCGAGCAGGGCATAGTCCAGCATGGATTAGCGTTCCTTAAGTCACTGAAAAGACTTTAATCACTCTAATCCAGCGGGCCGTGGTAGCGGAATGGCCTCCGCAACCGGAAAGGGCCGCCATGCTGTCCGCCTTCGTTCCCGGCCTGCTGCTGGGCCTCAGCCTGATCGTCGCCATCGGGGCGCAGAACGCCTTCGTGCTCCGCCAGGGATTGCGCGGCGAGCATGTCCTGGCGGTTTGCCTGACCTGCGCGGTGTCCGATGCCGTGCTGATCCTGGCCGGCGTCGGCGGCTTCGCCCAAGCCAGCGCCTGGGTGCCGTGGCTGGAAGCGGCGACCCGCTACGCCGGCGCGGCCTTCCTCCTCGTCTACGGCCTGCGCAGCTTCCGGGCGGCCATGCGCTCAGGAAGCGCGCTGACGCCGGCCGCCGCCGTTCCGGCCGAGCTCGGCGCGACGCTGCTGACCTGCCTGGCGCTGACCTGGCTGAACCCGCACGTCTACCTCGACACGGTGGTGCTGGTCGGCTCCGTGTCCACGCAGTTCGCGGCGGGCAAGCACGCCTTCGCGCTGGGCGCGATGACGGCGTCCTTCCTGTTCTTCTTTTCGCTGGGGTACGGCGCGCGGCTGCTGCGGCCCGTCTTCGCGCGGCCCGGTGCGTGGCGGGTGCTGGACGTCGGCATCGGCATCGTCATGTGCACGATCGCCGCGACGCTGGTGGTTTGATCCCCCACTTTCGGTGGAGGGGGATCGCCTGTCGGGGCGGCCATCGCCCGAAGCGTGGAGTCCACTTGGCGCCGGCACCACCCGTTGGGGCGCCAGCCGCATGTGCGATTGCGGGAAACCGGCGGGTGATGGCATCGTCGGGGCTCATTGAAGCGGGCTTGCGGCCGGCCCGAGCGAACCAAGCTCCGACATTGGGGCAGGCCGCCCACTTCCCCTGACGGATGACCGGCGAGATCCATAGCCCGGCGATTTTTGACCCGGCGATTTTTGATGGGCGCCCTCTTGCGATCGCCCGGCCCTGTCACCATCTCCGCGTTCCCACCGAAAAGCCCACAGACTGAAGTCGAGCCATCAAGGGCGAAAAGGCTTGAAATCGGGCGTCGTGACCTTGAAGAAGGGCGTTCAAACGCCTACATAGGTCAAGTGCGCGATGCCAAAAACACAAGCAACGTCGAGGCCTTGAGCTTCCATTGATCTTGAAAGATGCGGCGCACGATCTATATAGGAACTGTTGCGGCGAGCTGATAACGGCGCTTCGCTTCGACGCTTCAACCCAGGTACATCGATTTTTGGTTCGGCGGCGCTGAAGACAGCGCGCCCCACCCCTCCTCCCCAGTCCTGCGGCGTGCCGGCTGCCGTGATCTCCCCGGATCATGGCGCTGCCCGCGGGGCCGGGGAGGTCCTTCTCAACGCACCCCAGTTCTTCGCATCCACGCGCGATGCACGCCCGCCGGCAGCGTCGAATGCCGGCCCTGAGCACAAACTCCGTAGCACCAACCCCGTAGTTTCAACCACAACGAAGACCGATACGGAAGGACGCCGCAGGGAATGCCCGACGGCGTCCTTCCGGTCGGCTTGGAGAGACAGAACGATGGCATCCCACATCGCTTCCGCCGAGCCGATGCAGCAGTACCTGCAGGAAGCCCGGAAGTACGACTATCTGACGCCCGACCAGGAACGCGACCTCGCCATCCGCTGGCGGGATCGGCAGGACCGGGCGGCGCTCGACAGGCTGGTCGGCAGCCACCTGCGCCTGGTCTTCAAGATGGCGCGGGGCTACTCGGGCTATGGTCTGCCCCTGTCGGACCTGATCGCCGAGGGCAACGTCGGCGTCATGCAGGCGGCGCAGAAGTTCGACCCCGACAAGGGTTTCCGCTTCGCCACCTACGCCAGCTGGTGGATCCGTGCGTCCATCCAGGAATACGTGCTGCACAACTGGTCGCTGGTGAAGATCGGCACCACCGGTGCGCAGAAGAAGCTGTTCTTCAGCCTGCGCCGCCTGAAGGCCCGCATGCAGGATCTTGAGAACGGGGATTTGACGCCGGAGGCGGTGGAGAGCATCGCCACGGAGCTGAACGTCCCGCAGGCCGAGGTGGTGGAGATGAACCGCCGCCTGGGCATGGACCGCTCGCTGAACGCCACCCTGGCGGAGGAGGGCGACAGCGAGTGGCAGGACCTGCTCGCCGACGACCGCCCGGACCAGGAAGCCAGCCTGGCCGAAGCGGAAGAGCGGCAGCGCCGCCAGCAGTTCCTGAAGCTGGGCCTGGGCGTGCTCGACGACCGCGAGCGGCAAATCCTGGTCGCCCGCCGCCTGCGCGAGGAACCGCTGACCCTGGAGGAGCTGAGCCAGCGCTTCCACGTCTCGCGCGAGCGCGTCCGCCAGCTGGAGGTGCGCGCCTTCGAAAAGGTCCAGAGGGCCGTCGTGGCGAGCGCCAAGGAGCAAAAGATTGCTGCGGCCGATAAGGGCCGCGAACTGGCCCGCGCCTGACGCGCGGGCACGACGAAGGAACCTTATGGGTACGCAACTGAATACCGAAAACCAGCGGTCCACCCGCCAATCCTCTGCGGGCCGCGCCCTTGTTCTTCACCCGGTCCTTCGCGGGACCGAGTCCGACCGCAGCCCCGAATCCTCGCTGGAGGAAGCGGTGGGCCTGGCGTCGGCCATCGACCTGGACGTGGCGCAGGCCGCGGTCGTCAAGGTCAACCAGCCGCGCCCGGCCACCCTCCTGGGCGGCGGCGCGATCGAGCAGTACGCGCAGGCGCTGGAGCGGGCGCGCGCCGACGGCGAGGCCATCGACCTGGTCATCGTCGACCACGCGCTGACCCCGGTCCAGCAGCGCAACCTGGAAAAGGCCTTCGAGGCGAAGGTCATCGACCGCACCGGCCTGATCCTGGAGATCTTCGGCGACCGCGCCCGCACCCACGAAGGCCAGCTTCAGGTCGAACTGGCGGCGCTGAGCTACCAGAAGTCGCGGCTGGTGCGGTCCTGGACCCACTTGGAACGGCAGCGCGGCGGCTTCGGCTTCCTGGGCGGTCCCGGCGAATCCCAGCTGGAAATCGACCGCCGGCTGATCGGCGACCGGATCGTCAAGATCAAGAAGGAGCTGGAGGACGTCCGCCGCACCCGCGGCCTGCACCGCAAGGCGCGCGCCAAGGTGCCGTATCCGGTGGTGGCGCTGGTCGGCTACACCAACGCCGGCAAGTCCACGCTGTTCAACCGGATGGCCGGTGCGGACGTGTTCGCCAAGGATCTGCTGTTCGCCACGCTCGACCCGACCATGCGGCAGGTGGTTCTGCCGTCGGGGCGCAAGGTGATCCTGTCGGACACGGTGGGCTTCGTCTCCGATCTGCCGACCCACCTGGTCGCCGCCTTCCGCGCCACGCTGGAGGAGGTGCAGGCGGCGGACATCATCCTGCACGTCCGCGACATCGCGCATCCCGACAGCGAGGCGCAGAAGGCCGACGTGGAGGCCATCCTCCGCGACCTCGGCATCGATCCGGAGCGTGACCCGCGGGTGATCGAGGTCGCCAACAAGATCGACCGCCTGGATGGGGAGGAGCGTGCCTCCGTCCTCGCCCGGACCGACCGGTCCGACAGCGCCTGCGCGGTGTCCGCGGCCACCGGGGACCGGCTCGACGACCTGTTCGGCATCCTCGACCGCCGCATGACCGCCGGCCGGGCGGTGGTGGAGATGGACGTGGCGCACGCCGACGGCGCGACGCTCGCCTGGCTCTACGCCCATGGCGAGGTGCTGGACCGCCGCGACGACGAGGGGCACACCCACCTCCAGGTGGCGATCGAGCCAGCGGTGCTCGCCCGCCTGCGCCACCTGCGGGAAGAACGGGCCTTCGCCTGATCTGGTTTCAAACTGATGCGGGTCTCATAAATATCACGGCAGTATTTTTTCCGAACAACGCTTGTAGCCCTCCGTAGCGATGGCTATATGCCTGTTCAGTCGTCAACAACTGAAAGGAGGTGATCTCGTGTCTCATTGTCTTTCTCTGCTGCCGTCGGGCGCCGTGACCGGGTTCTCCTTCCTCGCGAAGGGTTCTCTCGTCTGAAAGGACGCGCCGTAGTCCGATGGATTGCGGATCGACAATGGAAGGGCTGCCGGAAACGGCGGCCCTTCTTTGTTTTCCGGGCATGCCCGCGTCTTGCTGCGACCGCAACCATTGTCGCTGACGCTTGTTGGAAGGGCACCGCCCGTTCGCCCTTACGCGTCAGCCCTTTTCACTCCTGCGCCAGCCCCCAAGACGGAGACAGGTTCCACCATGTGCGGCATCAGCGGGGAAGTCCGCTTTGATTCACGGCCGGCCTCGGCGTCCGCGGTCGGCTCCATGACCGAAGCCCTGGCCCTGCGCGGTCCCGATGGACAAGGCGTCTTCGCGCACGGGCGCGTCGCCTTCGGCCACCGGCGCCTCAGCATCATCGACCTGTCGGAGGCATCGCAGCAGCCGATGCTCGACCCCGCGCTCGGCCTCGGCATCGTGTTCAACGGCTGCATCTACAACTACCCCGAACTGCGGGCGGAGCTGGAAGGCCGGGGCTACCGGTTCTTCTCGCACGGCGACACGGAGGTGTTGCTGAAGGCATACCACGCCTGGGGGCCGCGCTTCGTGGAGCGGCTGTACGGCATGTTCGCCTTCGCGATCTGGGAACGCGACAGCGGGAAGGTCGTGCTGGGCCGCGACCGGCTGGGCATCAAGCCGCTGTACCTCAGCGAGACGCCCGGACGGCTGCGCTTCGCCTCCTCCCTGCCGGCTCTGCTCGCGGCTGGCGACGTGGACACCGACATCGACCCGGTGGCGCTGCACCATTACATGAGCTTCCACGCCGTCGTGCCGGCGCCGCTGACGATCCTGAAGGGCGTGCGCAAGCTGCCGCCGGCCACGCTGCTGACGCTGGAGCCGGACGGCCGCCGGACGGAGGAGACCTACTGGGCGCCGGTCTTCGCCCCGCAGCCCGGCGACGAGCGCCTGTCGGAACAGGACTGGCAGGACGCCGTGCTCGCCACCCTGCGCAAGGCGGTGGAGCGGCGGCTGGTGGCCGACGTGCCCGTCGGCGTGCTGCTGTCGGGCGGCCTGGACAGCTCCGTCATCGTGGCCCTGCTGGCGGAAGCGGGGCAGAGCGGCCTGCAGACCTTCTCCATCGGCTTCGAGACCGTGGGGCAGGAGAAGGGCGATGAGTTCCAGTACTCCGACCTGATCGCCGAACGCTTCCGCACCGACCACCACAAGCTGTTCATCGACAGCAGCCGCGCGCTGCCCGCGCTGGCCGACTGCGTCCGCGCCATGGCCGAACCGATGGTCAGCCACGATGCCATCGGCTTCTACCTGCTGTCGCAGGAGGTGTCGAAGCATGTGAAGGTGGTGCAGAGCGGGCAGGGCGCCGACGAGATCTTCGCCGGCTACCACTGGTACCCGCCGATGATGGACGCCGCCGACCCGGTCTCCACCTATGCCAAGGTCTTCTTCGACCGCGACCACGCGGAGATGGCCGACGCGCTGAACCCGCGCTTCCTCGCCGGGGAGGACGCCAGCCGCGCCTTCGTCGCCGCCCATTTCAACCGGCCGGGCGCGGACCGCGCGGTGGACAAGGCGCTGCGGCTGGACACCACGGTCATGCTGGTCGACGACCCGGTGAAGCGGGTGGACAACATGACCATGGCCTGGGGGCTGGAAGGGCGCGTGCCCTTCCTGGACCATGACCTGGTGGAGCTGGCCGCGCGCGTGCCGGCGGAGCTGAAGGTGCGCGACGGCGGCAAATACGTGCTGAAGGAAGCCGCGCGGAAGGTCGTCCCGTCGGAGGTGATCGACCGGCCCAAGGGCTATTTCCCCGTCCCCGCGCTGAAATACCTGCGCGGCCCGTATCTGGAGCTGGTGCGCGACGTGCTGAACCAGCCGGCCGCGCGCGAACGGGCGCTGTTCAATCCGGCTTACCTGGACCGCCTTCTGGCCGATCCGGAAGCCCACATCACGCCGCTTCGCGGGTCGAAGCTCTGGCAGGTCGCCCTGCTGGAGTTCTGGCTGCAAACCCATGGGATCTGAAGCCATACGATGATGCAAAATCACACTCGCCAGAATTACCGCATCGAACGCGTCCTGGTGGCCGCGTTGCAGGGCACGGACATGACCGGGGCGCGCGGCCACCGGGTCACCGGGCCGACGCCTTGCGCGACGGTGGAGTGCGGCTGGGGCCGGCTTCTGTTCGCGCATACTTTCGGCGACGTGCAGGCGCTGATCGAGGCCATGCGGCAGGAGCGGCCGGGGCGGCGCGACATCGCGCTCTACCTGGAGGACCCGCACGTCGCGCTGTCCCAGGCGCCGAACGAGCTGTTCCTCGACCCCTCCCACACCTACCGCCTGCGCCTGGCGGGCTTCCGGCCGAGCCCGGATCTCCGCGGTTTCACCATCGAGGCGCCGCGCGGGCGCCAGGACGCCGACGCCGTCAACCGCATCTACGCGGCGCGCGGCATGGTCACCCTGGACCCGGAGCATTATTGGGCGGAGCGCGACAGCCGCGTCCTGACCCACCTGATCGCCACCGACCCGGTCAGCGGCGCGGTCATCGGATCGGTCACCGGCGTGGACCATGTGCGGGCCTTCAAGGATCCGCAGAACGGCTCCTCCCTCTGGTGCCTCGCGGTCGATCCCCAGGCGGCCTATCCCGGCATCGGCGAGGCGCTGGTGCGCGCGCTGGCCGAGCATTTCCGGGCGCGCGGACGCAGCTTCATGGACCTGTCCGTCCTGCACGACAACCAGAACGCCATCGCGCTGTATGAAAAGCTGGGCTTCAAGCGGGTTCCGGTGTTCGCGCTGAAGACCAAGAACCCGATCAACGAGAAGCTGTACGCCGGCCCGGCGGTGGACGCCGGCTTCAACCCCTACGCCATGATCATCATCAACGAGGCGCGCCGCCGCGGCATCGGGGTGGAGGTGGTGGACGCCGAGGCGAACCTGTTCCGCCTCAGCTTCGGCGGGCGCAGCGTCCTCTGCCGGGAGAGCCTGAGCGAGCTGACCTCGGCGGTGGCGCTCTACCGCTGCGACGACAAGTCGGTGACCCGCCGCGCCATGGTCAAGGCCGGCCTGTCGGTGCCGGACCAGATGGTCGCCAACGGCATGGACGACAACGTGGCCTTCCTGGAACGCCACGGCAGCGTCGTCGTCAAGCCGGCCCGGGGCGAGCAGGGGCAGGGCATCACCGTGGACGTGCGCGACGCGACCACGCTGTCCTGGGCCATCGACAAGGCCAAGGCGATCTGTGACACGGTGCTGATGGAGCAGTTCGTGCGCGGGCACGACGTGCGCGTCCTCGTCATCGACTACCGTGTGGTCGCCGCCGCGGTCCGCCGCCCGGCGGAGGTGGTGGGCACCGGGGACCGCACCATCGCCCAGCTGATCGAGGCGCAGAGCCGCCGCCGCGCCGCCGCCACGGGCGGGGAAAGCCGCATCCCCATGGACAAGGAGACGGAGCGCTGCGTGCGCGACGCCGGCTTTTCCATGGACGACATTCTACCGGAAGGACAGGTTTTGGCCGTGCGCAAGACGGCAAACCTGCACACAGGAGGTACGCTCCACGATATCACCGACCGCCTGCACCACCGCGTGGTAGAAGCCTCGATCGAAGCCGCCCGAGCACTGGACATCCCGGTGGTCGGGCTGGATCTGCTGGTACCGGACCTGATGGGTCCGGACTATGTGATCATCGAGGCGAACGAACGGCCGGGCCTGGCCAACCACGAACCCCAGCCCACCGCCGAACGCTTCCTCGACCTTCTCTTCCCCTATTCGGCGCCCTATTCGGCGGGATAACTCTCAAGGAGCAGGCATGGAGCAGGCAAGCTTGACGCGGACCACGGCCTTGGCTGGAACCGATCCGGGCGCGCGCCCGGTCATCGACATGGACTACGTCACCGACATCCTGCGGCGCCTGCTCGAGATCCCCAGCCCGACCGGCTACACCGACCAGATCGTGCATTTCTGCGGCGACGAGTTCCGCCGCCTGGGCATCCCCTTCGAACTGACCCGCCGGGGGGCCATCCGCGCCGATCTGATCGGAGCCCGCCGAAGCCCGGACCGCGCCATCGTCGCCCACGTCGACACGCTGGGCGCCATGGTCAAGATGCTGAAGGCCAACGGCCGGCTGGAGCTGGTGCCCATCGGCACCTGGTCGGCGCGCTTCGCCGAAGGGGCGCGCTGCACCATCTTCACCGACCGGGGCAGCTACCGCGGCACCATCCTGCCGCTGAAGGCGTCGGGCCATACCTTCAACACGGAAATCGACACCCAGCCGGTCGATTGGACCAATCTGGAAATCCGCGTCGACGCCTGCTGCGCGACGGAGGAGGACCTTCTCGTCCACGGCTTCAACGTCGGCGACTTCGTCGCCATCGACCCGCAGCCGGAATTCAACCCGAACGGCTTCATCAACTCCCGCCATCTGGACGACAAGGCCGGGGTGGCGGTGATGTTCGGCGCCGCCAAGGCCATTCTGGACAGCCAGGCGCTGCTGCCGGTGGACTGCCACCTGCTGCTGACCATCTCCGAGGAGGTCGGGTCGGGCGCGTCGTCCGTGCTGCACCAGGACGTGGCGGAGATGGTGACCATCGACAACGGCACCACGGCGCCGGGGCAGAACAGCCGCGAGTTCGGCGTGACCGTCGCCATGGCCGACAGCTCCGGCCCGTTCGACTACCACCTGACGCACAAGCTGCTGACGCTGTGCCGCGACCACGGCATCGACCACCAGCGCGACATCTTCCGCTATTACCGGTGCGACAGCGCCGCGGCCATCGAGGCGGGCAACGACATCCGCACAGCGCTCGTCTGCTTCGGCATCGACAGCTCCCATGGGTACGAGCGGATCCACAAGGACGCCCTGCGCTCGCTGGCCGAGCTGATCGCGCTCTACATGCAGAGCGACGTCGCCGTCCCCCGCGACCGTCTCGGCATCGGCCCGATGGGCTCCTTCCCCTGGCAGCCGACGACGCCCGCCGAAACGCCGGAAGGCTGAGCGGGTCTCGTCTACCCTGGAACCCAAGCCGGCGGCCGTCCGCCGGCTTGGCCCGTGCAGGCCGCCTCCACGCACTCTTTCAGGCTGCCGAAACGGACCGGGCGCCCGCACAGGCCCGGTCCGTAATGGGCGTATTTCGCCGAGTTCGTCATCACCACGCGCGTGGCGGCGGGGAACAGCGGCTCGCTGATGGTGCACCAGCAGACGTCCGTGACGGTGCGGGCGCCGAAACGCTCCAGTTCCGCAATGATGCCGCGGGCGGCGACCTTCTCCTGCGTGGCGCGGCCGCAGGTGATGACGAGCTGCACGTCGGGATGCTTGGTCCGACCACGGCAGAGCGCGGCGAGCCGCTCGAATTCCGTTTCGGAGAAATGCGGGTTGCCGAGGGATACCAAATCGATTCCCAGGTCCGCCCAGCGCTCCCCCAGATCGGCGAGGCTGACGGTGTGGGTCGGGGCCGCATCCTCCAGCACCGCGTCCAGCGCCGTCGCTTCGGGCGTCACGCCGAGGATGTGGAACATCGGCGCGCTCGACGTGGTGGCGAAGGCCGCCCCGAAGGCCTTCAGGTCATCGGTGGTCGGCCCGGCCTTTTCCAGCCCGACGATCACCGGGATACGGTCGCCCGCGACCATTCCGGCGTGATAGCCCAGCAACGGGTAGACGGACTCATCAAAGTCCGCGCGGAACGGCACGTCGATCCGCACCGTCGCCCGGCGGTTGCCCTCCACATGGCATCCGGACAGCGGCGCCCGGCCGGTCAGGGCGACGCAGAGGTCGAGATAGTCCGGGTATTTCATGGTGCGGGCGCCCAACACGCTGTTGGCGTAGACCACCGCGTTCGACTCCGCCCAGACGATCTGGTCGCCGCGACCGGGGGCGCTCTCCAGCTGATAGGGCGCGCAGGTGAAGGTCGGTTGCGCGCCCATGGCGACGTAGGCGTCGGCCAGCGCGCTCGCCGGCTCGCCGACCGTGGCGTCGACGCCCTGGTCGCGCCAGTTGCGGCGATCGACCGAGATGGCGTTCAGGCTGGTGGGGATGCGCACTTGGCCGCCCCAATCGCGCAGCTGTTGGGCGAAGCGCAGCCCGCCCGGCCCGGTGTACAGGCAGCCGTCGATGTGGGCCTGGCGCACGTCGATCAACGCCGGGGCGCGGTGGAAGGTGGCCATGCGCAGGATGATCCGCATGGCGACCTGCGCCGCCCGGCCACCCGCCCCGTCCAGCAGCGCGCGGTCGGCCTCCGTCAGCGCGATGTCGGGCGGAGCGCCCGGCGGAACGGCCGTACCCGCCGGCGCCCCGACGGCGTCGTCCGGACCGGACAGCGGGCGAAGGGTGTCGCCCGCCACCTCCACCCAGGCCGTCTGGGCCAGCAGCGGGAAGCGGTCGGGTCCGGCCACGACGACGGGAATGGAGCGCCCGAACATCTCCTCCGCAACGAACACGCCGAGCGTCAGGATGTCGTCCGGCCGTTCCAGCACCAGGGCGGCCGGGCCGTGCCCGTTCAGGATCAACTCCAGCATCACGCCGCTACCGGAGCAGGACCCCCGCCCGCTGGGAATGGCCAGCACCGCGCCGGCGAGGGATCGGCCGCTCAGCGGATGATGGCGGTCGATCACCGTGCCGGTGAAGGAATCGACCCCGCCCCAGAAGCTGAGCGGGGTGTCGGAATGGATCACCGGGCCCAGGGCGTGGCCCCCGACCAGGCACCGGCAGGTCCATTCCCCTTGGAATCCGTCCCCCGCGGGCTCAGCCATTCAGGAACGCGCTCGCGTAGGCGTAGAGACCGGGCACGCCGCCCGTCGCCAGGAACAGCACGTGGTCGCCCGGCCGGTAGCGGCCCGACCGGACGTCGGCCAGCAATCCGGCGAACGCCTTGCCGCTGTACACGGGGTCGAGCAGCAATCCTTCCTGCCTCGCCACGAGGCGGACGGCCTCCACCATCGCGTCCGTCACGATCCCATAGCCCTCCCCGCGCTGGTCGCCGGACACGTCGATGTCCGACGCGTCCAGGCGCGCGCCGACGCCCAGGAGGTCCAGCGTGGCGTTGCCCTTGTCGATCGTGGCCTGCCGCGCGGCCTCCGCCGGCGCGAGCACGCTGTGCCCACGGACCAGGGCGGGATTGTCGCCGAGCGCCTTCAGGCCGGCCGCCAGCCCGGCGTGGGTTCCCGAACTGCCGTTGGGAAGGACGATGCCGGCGAACGTCTCGCCGAGCGCGCGGGACTGCTCCTGCACCTCCAGCGCGCAGGCCGCGTAGCCGAGGCAGCCGACCGGCGTGGAACCCCCCAGGGTCGCCACATAGGGCACCCGGCCGGCCCGGCGCAGCGCCTCCGCCCGGTCCTGCGCGAAACCGGTGGCGTCGATCCCCGGCGCGAGGACGTGCAGGCGCGCCCCGAACAGGCTGTCGAGCAGGACGTTGCCGTTCCGCTCGTACTCGTCGCCGGCCCGCGGGACCAGCGGCGCGAGGACGAGTTCGCAGTCCATGCCCTGCGTGGCCGCCGTCGCCGCCGCGAGGCGCGCGAAGTTGGACTGCACGCCGCCCACGGCGATGATCGTGTCCGCCCCCTGGGCGCGGGCGTCGCCGACCAGGAACTCCAGCTTCCGAAGCTTGTTGCCGCCGCCGCCGAGCGCCGTCAGGTCGTCGCGCTTGACGGACAGCCGGACGCCCCCGAGGGCCGGGCCCAGCGCCTTCTCAAGCCGGTGCAGGCGCTGGATCGGCGTCGGCCCGTCCAGCAGGGAAACCCGGGGAAGCCGGTTCAGGGCGTCTGACAGATGCATCACCAAACCCTCTGCGCGATGGGGGCCGACACTGTGCCAGCCCTTCGTTGCACACAGCAAGGGACTCGTCGGAGTGCTTTGGCCAGAGCACTTTGGTATGCCCTGGGCGCCGGACCTTGGGCGTCACAGCGGCAGCGGACTGTCGTTCTTGACCTCCTCCATCACGGCGTAGGTGCGCGTCTCCCGCACGCCGGGCAGGGACAGCAGGATGTCGCCCAGGAAGCGCCGGTAGGAGGCCATGTCGGCCACGCGGGTCTTGACCAGATAGTCGAAGCCGCCGGCGACCATGTGGCATTCCAGCACCTCCGGCATGTCGCGCACCGCCTGGGCGAACTTGTCGAAGACGTCGGGCGTCGTCTTGTCGAGCAGCACCTCGACGAAGACCAGCAGCCCAAAGCCCAGGCGGTGCGGGTCCAGCCGCGCCCCGAAGCCCGTGATGTAGCCGTCTTTTTGCAGACGCCGCAGGCGTTCGCCCGTCGTGGTCGGCGACAGGCCGACGCGTTCCGCCAGCTCGACCGTCGATACGCGGCCGTCGACCTGCAAGATCGCGAGGATCCGCCGGTCGAATTTATCAAGCTCCGTCATTTCCACGCTCCAATACATCGTCGGCCGCGATGATAACGGAAAATTGGCGAAAGTCGTTATGGAAGCACGGAAACTTTGCCGTTAGCCTTCTGTTGTGACGTTGGGGGTCACCGGCGCCTCGTCCGGCGGCCGTGCCCCCGGCTTGATGCGGGCTTGCCGAACAGGGCGAACGACCTCCATGACCAGCATGACGACCCCCTCCCAGACCACGACCTCGACTTCGGGCGCGGAGGCCGGCACCCCCATCGCCGGTTCGCCGCCCTTCTCGCTGTTCGCGCCGCCGATCCGCCCGGCCAGCGAGCTGCGCGCCGCGATCACCGCGGCCTACCGCCGGCCAGAGGGCGAATGCCTGCCGTTCCTGCTTGAGCAGGCGACGCTTCCCCCCGCGGTCGCCAAGGCGGCGCGGGAGACCGCGCGCACGCTGATCACCGCGCTGCGCGCCAAGCCGCCCGGCCGCGGGGTGGAGGGGCTGATCCACGAATACAGCCTGTCGAGCCAGGAAGGGCTGGCGCTGATGTGCCTGGCGGAGGCGCTGCTGCGCATCCCCGACGCCGGCACGCGCGACGCCCTGATCCGCGACAAGCTGTCGGGCGGCGACTGGCAGGCGCATCTGGGCAACAGCCCGTCGCTGTTCGTCAACGCCGCCACCTGGGGCCTGCTGATCACCGGCCGGCTGACCGCGTCGGTTGACGAGCCGGCGCTGTCCTCCGCGCTGACCCGCATGCTCGCCAAGGGTGGGGAGCCGCTGATCCGCCGCGGCGTCGATTTCGCCATGCGCATGATGGGCGAACAGTTCGTCACCGGCCAGACCATCCAGGAGGCGCTGGCCAACAGCCGCAAGATGGAGGCGGAGGGCTTCCGCTACTCCTACGACATGCTGGGCGAGGCGGCGATGACCGCCGCGGACGCCGACCGCTACTACGCCGACTACGAGCGCGCCATCCACGCCATCGGCAAAGCCTCGGCGGGCCGTGGCGTCTACCAGGGGCCGGGCATCTCCATCAAGCTGTCGGCGATCCACCCCCGCTATTCGCGCGCGCAAGCCGACCGCGTGATGGGGGAGCTGCTGCCGCGGGTGAAGGAACTCGCCCTGCTGGCGAAGGGCTACGACATCGGCCTGAACATCGACGCGGAGGAGGCCGACCGGCTCGAACTCTCGCTCGACCTGATGGAATCGCTGTGCTTCGACCCCGATCTGGCGGGGTGGAACGGCATCGGCTTCGTCGTGCAGGCCTACGGCAAGCGCTGCCCGTACGTCATCGATTTCCTCATCGATCTGGCCCGGCGCAGCGGCCACCGGCTGATGGTCCGGCTGGTCAAGGGCGCCTATTGGGACGCCGAGATCAAGCGCGCCCAGCTGGACGGGCTGGACGACTTCCCGGTCTACACCCGCAAGGTCTACACCGACGTGTCCTACGTCGCCTGCGCGCGCAAGCTGCTGGGCGCCCCCGACGCGGTGTTCCCGCAGTTCGCCACCCACAACGCCCAGACGCTCGCCACCATCTATGAACTGGCCGGCCCGGACTTCCAGGTCGGGAAATACGAGTTCCAGTGCCTGCACGGCATGGGCGAGCCGCTCTACTCGGAGGTGGTCGGCCCGCTGAAGCGGCCCTGCCGCATCTACGCGCCGGTCGGCACGCACGAGACGCTGCTGGCCTATCTGGTCCGCCGCCTGCTGGAGAACGGGGCCAACAGCTCCTTCGTCAACCGCATCGCCGACAAGGCGGTGCCGGTGGAGGAGCTGGTCGCCGACCCGGTGGAGGTGGCGCGCGCCATCCAGCCGCTCGGCGCGCCGCACGCGCTGATCGCCAACCCGCGCGACCTCTACGCGCCGGAACGCGCGAACTCCGCCGGCCTCGACCTGTCCAACGAGCAGGAGCTGACCCGGCTGGGCGCGGCCCTGACCGCCAGCGCCGATGTGGCCTGGACCGCCGCCCCGCTTCTCGCCGATGGCGAGCGCAGCGGGGAGGCCCGCCCGGTGCTGAACCCGGCCGACCGCCGCGACGTGGTCGGCTCCGTCATCGAGGCGACGCCGGAGGTGGTGGAGGCCGCCTTCCGCCACGCCGAAGCCGCCGCCCCGGCCTGGGCCGCCACGCCCCCGGCGGAGCGCGCCGCCTGCCTGTTCCGCGCCGCCGACGCGCTCCAGGCGCGCATGCCGACGCTGCTCGGCCTGATCGTGCGGGAGGCCGGAAAGTCCCTGCCCAACGCCATCGCGGAGGTGCGGGAGGCCGTCGACTTCCTGCGCTACTACGGCGCGCAGGTGCGCGACCGCTTCGACAACGACAGCCACCGCCCGGTCGGGCCGGTGGTCTGCATCAGCCCGTGGAATTTCCCGCTGGCCATCTTCGCGGGCCAAGTCGCCGCGGCGCTGGCCGCCGGCAACCCGGTGCTCGCCAAGCCGGCCGAGGAAACCCCGCTGATCGCGGCGGAGGCGGTGCGCATCCTGCGCGAGGCCGGCATCCCGGACGGCGTCGTGCAGCTGCTGCCCGGCGCGGGCGAGGTGGGCGCCGCCCTGGTCGGGAACGCCGGGACGCGGGCGGTGATGTTCACCGGCTCCACCGAGGTGGCGCGGCTGATCCGGAAGCAGTTGGCCGGCCGCCTGTCGCCGAACGGTGCGCCGATCCCGCTGATCGCCGAGACGGGCGGGCAGAACGCCATGATCGTGGACAGCTCCGCGCTGGCCGAGCAGGTGGTCGGCGATGTGCTCGCGTCGGCCTTCGACAGCGCCGGCCAGCGCTGCTCCGCCCTGCGCGTGCTTTGCCTCCAGGAGGATGTCGCCGACCGCATGCTCGCCATGCTGAAGGGCGCCATGGCGGAGCTGCGCGTCGGCAATCCCGACCGCCTGGCGACCGACGTCGGCCCGGTGATCACCGAGGAGGCGAAGGCGAACATCGAGCGCCACATCGCGGCCATGCGCGCCAAGGGTCGCCGGGTGGAGGCGCTGCCCCTGCCGGCCGAGGCCGCGCACGGCACCTTCGTCCCGCCGACCCTGATCGAGATCGGCGGCATCGCGGAGTTGGAGCGCGAGGTCTTCGGCCCCGTGCTGCACGTGGTCCGCTTCCGCCGCGACGACCTGGACCGGCTGGTGGACGCCATCAACGCCACCGGCTATGGCCTAACCTTCGGCCTGCACACCCGCATCGACGCCACCATCGAGCGGGTGACGGAGCGCATCGCGGTCGGCAACGTCTACGTCAACCGCAACACCATCGGCGCGGTGGTCGGCGTGCAGCCCTTCGGCGGCCACGGCCTGTCGGGAACCGGCCCCAAGGCCGGCGGCCCGCTCTACCTGACCCGCCTGCTCAGCCAGCGGCCGAAAGCGGTGCTGGAGGCGCGCGGGTCCGACGCCGACCTTGCCCCCGCCCGGGCCTACGGCGATTGGCTGCGCAACCAGGGCCGGACGGCGGAGGCCAAGCGCTGCGCCGACCAGAGTGCCCGCAGCGCGCTCGGCGCCAGCGTGGAATTGGTCGGCCCGGTCGGCGAGCGGAACGTCTATGAGCTTCACCGCCGCGGCCGTATCCTGCTGCTGCCGCAGACGGAGACGGGCCTGCTGCTCCAGTTGGGCGCCGTCTTTGCCACTGGCAACGACGCGGTGGTGGACGCCTCCGCCGACGTGGCCGGCGTGCTGCGCGGCCTTCCCGCCGCCCTGGCCCGCCGCGTGACCGTGTCCGGCGACTGGACCGCCGCCGGACCGCTCGCCGCCGCGCTGGTGGAAGGCGACGGGGACCGCGTCATCGCGGCCAACCGCCGGCTGGCGGAGCTGCCCGGCCCGATCGTGCTGGCCCAGTCGGCCTCTGTCGAAGGCCTGCGCAGCGGCGCGGAGGACTACGTCCTCGACTGGCTGCTGAACGAGCGCTCGGTCAGTGTCAACACCGCCGCCGCCGGCGGCAACGCCAGCCTCGTCGCGATGAGCTGAGGGGGGATTTCCCTCTCCCGCCCCGGGAGAGGGTGGCCGCGAAGCGGCCGGGTGAGGGTCAAACAAGAATCAGCGCCGTTATTCTTGCGCGACCCTCACCCTCCCGCCTTCGGCGGGTCCCTCCCTCTCCCGGGGCGGGAGAGGGGATTGGACATCCCGTCTTCCTTCCCGTTAAATCGCCCCTCCCGCATCGTCCGTTCCAGGAGACTCACCGCGATGGCCACGGCCGCCCTGTCCATGCTGAGCGCCGAGCAAACCGCCGACTGCCTTCCCTTCGGCCCGCTGTGCGAGGCCGTGGCCCAGGCCGCCCGCGACTACGCCGCCGGGCGGATCACCAGCCCGGAGCGGCAGGTGCTGCCGCTGCCGAACAACGGCGTCCTGCTGTCCATGCCGGCCACCGCGTCGGACATCGGCATCCACAAGCTGGTCAACGTCTGCCCGGGCAACGGGGCGCTGGGGCTGCCGACCATCCACGGCGTGGTCGCCGTCTACGACGCGGCGACGGGCGCGCCGCGCGCGATCCTCGACGGCCCGACGGTCACGGGGCGGCGCACCGCGGCGGTGTCGATGCTGGCGATCCGCACGCTCGCCCGCAGCGCGCCGCGCCACGTCGCGCTGATCGGCGCCGGCAAGCAGGCCTCCGACCACGCCAAGGCGTTGGCGGCGCTTTATCCCGGCATCCGCGTGGACGTGCACACCCGCGCCTTCGACCGGGCGGAAGCCTTCGTGCGCGATCATGCCGGACTGGCGTTGGACCTGCGCCCGGCCTTCGGACCGGTCGATGCGGCGGCGGAGGTCGTCATCACGCTGACCAACAGCCTGACGCCGGTCTATGACGAGACCCCGCGCCCGGACCGCCTGCTGGTCGGCGTCGGCGCCTTCAAGCCGGAGATGGCGGAGTACGGCCCGACCGCCGTCCACGGCAGCGCGGTGTTCCTGGACGACCCGGCCGGCGGCCGGCACGAGGCCGGCGACCTGATCCAGGCCGGCTTCGACTGGGCCAAGGGGCGGTCCCTGGTCGATGCGCTGGAGGGGCGCGTGGACGCCGACGCCCCGCGTTTGTTCAAGAGCGTGGGCTGTGCGGCGTGGGATTTGGCTGCGGGGCGCTGCGCGTTGGCGCATTTGGGGTGAGGGGGAGGGGGTAGGTCCTGGCGTTGGGCCCCCCTCCCAACCTCCCCCCACCTTCGGCGGGGGAAGGAGTCACTCTCGAAGCGGCGGAGTTCCCTCCCCCGTCGAAGATGGGGGAGGGTTAGGGTGGGGGCCCAGCGCCAGGACCTCCCCCAACCACAAGAACTCAAACCACCGCCGCCTTCAGCCGCGTCAGGAACCGCTCCGCCCTTGCCAGCTGGTCGAGCGACACGAACTCGTCGGGCTTGTGGGCCTGGTCGATGTCGCCGGGGCCGCAGACCACCGCCGGGATGCCGGCCATGCTGGTGTAGAGCGCGCCCTCGGTCCCGAAGGCGACCTTGCCATGGTCGTTCCGCTCCACGAGGTGCTTCACCAGCGCGACGTCGTCCAAATCCGGCGGCGTGTCGAGCGCCGGGGCTTCCGACAGCGGTGTCCAGGAGAAGCCGGTGCCGGGTTGGACCGCGCGCATCTCCGGCTCCAGCGTCTTATGGGCGAAGTCCTGCACCTCGGCCAGCATGGGCGCGACCGGGTGGGTGGCGATGTGGCGGAATTCGAACTCGAAGGCGCAGTCGGTGGGGACGATGTTGCGCGCCGTGCCGCCCTGGATCACGCCGGTGTGCACCGTGGTGTGCGGCACGTCGTAGTCGGGATCGAACGGCCCCTCCAGCGCGAAGCGGCGGCCCATGCGGCGCAGGTAGGCGACGACCTCCGCCGCATACTCCACCGCGTTCACGCCGCGCGGCGCCAGGGAGGAATGGCAGGCGTGCCCGTGGACGTGGCAGCGCATCGACAGCTTGCCCTTGTGCCCGACCACCACCTGCATGCTGGTCGGCTCGCCCACGATGCAGAAGCGCGGCTTGACCGCCATGCCGGCCAGCCGTTCCAGCAGCCCGCGCACGCCGATGCAGCCCAGCTCCTCGTCGTAGGAGAAGGCGTAGTGGATCGGGGTCTTGAGGTCGGCCGCCAGAAAGTCCGGGGCCATGGCGAGTGCGGTGGCGACGAAGCCCTTCATGTCCGCGGTGCCGCGCCCGTACAGCTTGCCGTCGCGCTCCGTCAGGGTGAAGGGATCGCTCGACCAGTCCTGGTCGTCCACCGGCACCACGTCGGTGTGGCCGGACAGGCAGATGCCGCCGCGGTCGGTCGGGCCGATGGTGGCGTAGAGGTTGGCCTTGGTCCGCGTGTCGTCGAAGACCAGCGTGCTCTCCACCCCCAGGGCCGCGAGGTGGTCGCGGATGTAGTGGATGAGGTCGAGGTTGGAGTTGCGGCTGGTCGTGTCGAACGCGATGAGGTCGCGGAGCAGAGCCAGCGTGCGTGGGGAACAGTCGCTCATGATGGTCTGAGGCTTCTTGTCAAAGTGTGTCGTTCAGGTGGCAGGCTGACCAGCGCGCGGGCGCCACCTCGCGCAAGTCCGGCCGCTCCTGGGAGCAGCGGGGCATGGCATGGGGGCAGCGCGGGTGGAAGGGACAACCGGCGGGCGGATTCAGGGGCGACGGGATTTCGCCGCGGATCGGGGCGAAGCGGCGCTTCTCCAGCGTCACGCGCGGCGCCTCGTCCAGCAGCGCCCGCGCGTAGGGGTGGTTGGGTGCGGCGAACAGCTCCGGCGTCGGGGCCAGTTCGACGATGCGGCCGAGATACATGATTGCCGTGCGGTCGGAGATGTGCTGGACGACGCCCAAATCGTGGCTGATGAACAGGTAGGTGAGCCGCAGCTCCTCGCGCAGGCGCATGAACAGGTTGATGATCTGCGCCTGGATCGATACGTCGAGCGCCGCGACGGACTCGTCGCACACCAGGAAGTCCGGCTTCACCGCCAGCGCGCGGGCGATGCCGATGCGCTGGCGCTGGCCGCCGGAGAACTGGTGCGGGTAGCGGCGCATGTAGCCGGGGTCGAGCCCGACCGTGCGCATCATCTCGGCGACCGCCTCCGCAGCCTCCCGGCGCGGCACCAGCCCGTGCACCACCGGCGCCTCCCCGATGATGTCGGCGACGCGCAGGCGCGGGTTGAGGGAGGCCATGGGGTCCTGGAAGACCATCTGGATCTTCAGGTTCGCCTCGTGCCGCCCGGCGGGGGGCAAGTCGCGCAGGTCGGTGCCCCGCCATTGGATGGACCCGTCGCTCGGCGTCAGCAGCCCGGCGACCATGCGGCCGAGCGTGCTCTTGCCGCAGCCGGACTCGCCGACCAGCCCGACCACCTCGCCCTCCGCGACGGCGAGGTCGACCCCGCTGACCGCGTGCAGAACGCTGTCGTCCACCGAGGCGCCGAGACGGCGCGCGAACCGTTCGACCACGTCCAGCTTCCGCTCGAACCGCTTGGACAGGCCGGAGACCGCGAGGATGGGCCGGGTCATGCCGCCGCTCCCCGCGCGTCCGCGTCGTGGGGGTGCCAGCAGCGCCAGGCGTGGCCGTTCTCCGGAAGCTCCGGCATCACGGCGCAGGCGGCGTCGGCGCGCCCGCAGCGCGGCTGGAAGGCGCAGCCCTTGGGCAGGTCCAGCACCGACGGCGTCATGCCGGGGATGGAGCGCAGCGGCACGCCGCGCCGGTTGCGGCTGGGCACCGAATCCAGCAGGCCGCGGGTGTAGGGGTGGCGCGGCGCCTGGATCACGTCGGCGATCGGCCCGGTCTCCACGATGCGGCCGGCGTACATCACCGCCACCCGGTCGGCCAGCGCCGACACCACGGCGAGGTCGTGGGTGACCCAGAGCAGCGCCGTGCCGGTGTCCCGGCACAGGGTCTGCACCTCGAACAGGATCTGCGCCTGGATGGTGACGTCCAGCGCGGTGGTCGGCTCGTCGGCCAGGATCAGGTCCGGCGAGTGCAGCAGGGCGATGGCGATGGCCACGCGCTGGCGCATGCCGCCGGAGAACTGGTGCGGGTAGGCGGCCAGCCGCTCCTCGGGGGAGGCGATGCCGACGCGGCCCAGCGCGTCGCGCGACCGCCGCCGCGCTTCGGCCCGGCCGACCTTGTCGTGGGCCAGCACCGCCTCCACCATCTGGGTCTCGACGCTGAGCACGGGGTTCAGCGTCATCATCGGGTCCTGGAAGATCATGGCGATGCGCCGGCCGCGGATGGCGCGCAGCCGCTTCTCCCCGGCGGTGACCAAGTCCTCCCCATCGAACAGCACGCGCCCCCCGGCGATGCGGCCGGGCGGATCGACGAGGCCGAGGATCGACTGGCCGGTGACCGACTTGCCGGACCCGGACTCGCCGACGAGGCCGAGGATCTCGCCGCGCCTGAGATCAAAGCTGACGCCGTCCACCGCCTTCACGGTGCCGGCGCGGGTGGCGAAGTGGGTTTGCAGGTTCTCGACGCGCAGCAAGGGCTGGGTCATGGGGTCCATCCCTCCCCTCAATGGCTCAGGCGCGGGTTGAGGACGTCGCGCAGCCGGTCCCCGACCAGGTTGATCGCGACGATGACCACCAGCAGGGCGACGCCGGGGAACAGGGCGACCCAGTAGTTGCCCGACAGCATGAAGCCGTAGCCCGACGCGATCAGCATGCCCAGCGACGGCTCCGTCACCGGCACGCCGACGCCGAGGAAGCTCAGCGTCGCCTCCAGCGCGATGGCGTGGGCCACCTGCACGGTCGCCACCACGATCAGCGGCGGCAGGCAGTTGGGCAGCAGGTGGCGCAGCATGATGCGGTGGTGGGGCAATGCCAGGCAGCGCGCCGCCTCCACATACTCCTTGCGCCGCTCCACCAGGGCGGAGCCGCGCACCGTGCGCGCGTAATAGGCCCACTGCACGGCGGCCAGTGCGACGATGACCTTGTCCACCCCTTTGCCCAGCAGGGCCAGCAGGATCAGCGCGATCAGGATCGCCGGGAAGGACAGCTGGATGTCCACCAGCCGCATGATGGCGCCGTCCACCGCACCCCCGGCGTAGGCCGCGAGCATCCCGACCGCCACCCCGACCGCCAGCGCGATCAGTGTCGCCAGGATGCCGACCTCCAGGCTGGTGCGCAGGCCGAAGAAGATGGCCGACCACAGGTCGCGCCCCTGGTCGTCGGTGCCCAGCCAATAGGTCCAGCCAGCCCCGCCCGCCGTGCCCGGCGGCTGCAGGCTGTCCATGATGTCGAGCTGGGCGAGGTCGTAGGGATCCTGCGGCGCCACCACCTGGGCGAAGACGGCGGCGAGCATCACCAGCACAAGCACGGCGAGCCCGATAACCGCGACGCGCGAGCGCGCGAAGTCGCGCGCCAGCCGCCGGAGGGGTGTTTCCTCCCGCGCGGCGCTCATGCCCGCCCCCCGCCCAGCCGGATGCGCGGGTCGAGCATCGAATAGATCAGGTCGACCACGAGGTTGATCACCACGAACAGCAGCACCGTCAGCAGCAGGTAGGCGACCACCACCGGCCGGTCGAGCTGGAGGATGCTCTCGATCAGCAGCTTGCCCATGCCGGGCCAGGCGAAGACCGACTCGGTCACCACCGAGAAGGCGATGACGCTGCCGAGTTCGAGGCCGAGCACGGTGACGACCGGAATCATGATGTTCTTCAGGATGTGCACGCCGACCACGCGCGCGGGCGACAGCCCCTTGGCGCGGGCGAACTTCACGTAATCCTGCAAGGCGACCTCCCGCGTGCCGGCGCGGGCCAGCCGGATGACCAGCGACAGCTTGAAGGTGGCGAGGTTGATCGCCGGCAGGATCAGGTGGGCTAGCCCGTCGCGGGTCAGGAAGCTCCACTGCACGCCGAACAGGCTGGCGGTCTGGCCGCGCCCGCCCGCCGGCAGCCAGCCCAGCTGCACCGCGAAGGCCATGATCAGCATCATGCCGACCCAGAAGGTGGGCAGCGAGAAACCGAGGATCGATCCGGTCATGATGACCCGGCCCGCCACGCTGTCCGGCTTCAGCCCGGCCCACAGGCCGAGCGGGATGCCCAGCAGCACCGCCAGCAGCATGGCGGCCAGCGCCAGCTCCAGCGTCGCCGGGAAGCGTTGCAGGACGAGGCCGAGCGCCGGCACGCCGTGCACGAAGGACGTGCCCAGGTCGCCGCCCACCGCACTCTCCACGAAGCGGGCGAACTGGACGTGCATGGGCTGGTCGAGGCCGAGGCGCGCGATGGCGGCGGCGCGCTCCACCTCGTCCGCCTCGGGGCTGATCAGCACGTCGATGGGGTTGCCGATGGCGAAGATGCCCGTGAAGACGAGCACCGCCATGGCCGCGATGACGACCGCGCTCTGCGTCAGCCGCCGGAGGATGAACACGATCATGGACGACGATCCCCTGCGGACGACCTGGGCAGCCTTACGGCTGCGCCGGGACGACCTTGGCGGCCAGCGTGTACTGGTCGGCGCGGGGCTCGTAGCTCAGGCCCTTCTTCATGGCCCAGACGGTCACCTCGTAATGCAGCGGGACGATGATGGTGGCGTCCATCGCGCGCTTCACCGCCGCCTGCAGCAGCTTCTCGCGCTGGGCGTCGTCCACCGTGGCGAGTGCCGTTTCCAGCATCCCGTCGAACTCCGGATCGGACCAGCTGGTGTAGTTGGTGGTGCCGTAGCCCTTGTCCTTGATCGGCGTGGCGACCAGCGCCTTCAGCGGGGAGGACATCTCGCCCGAATCCGCCTGCCAGCCGGCCAGGAAGACGCTGTATTCCTGCTTGTTGCGCTTGGAGAAGAAGACGTTCGCGGTGGTCGCGTCGACCTTCGTCTGCACGCCGATGCGGGTGAACATCTGCGCGACCGCCTGGGCGACCTTGTCGTCGTTGATGTAGCGGTCGTTCGGCGTGCCGAGCGTCAGCTGGAAGCCCTTCGGGTAGCCGGCCTCCTCCAGCAGCTTCTTGGCCTTCGCGGCGTCGGTGTGGACCTTGACGTCGGGGTTGTTGCCGAAGAAGCCGGCGGGCAGGAACTGGTTGGCCGGCTCCGCCACGCCCTGCATGACGCGCTTCACGATGGCGTCGCGGTCCACCGCCAGCGACAGCGCCTCGCGCACGCGGGGGTCCTTCAGCGGGTTCTTGCCGTCGGTGCCGGTGATGGTCGGCGGCGTGTCCTGCACGCCCAGCGCCAGATAGATGACGCGGGCCGACTGCGCCTGGGCGAGCGTGACGGAGGGGGTGCCCTTCAGCCGCTCCATGTCCTGCACCGGCGGCGTCTCGATCATGTCCACGTCGCCGGCCAGCAGCGCCGCGACGCGCGGCCCGTCGCTGGTGATCGGGCGGAAGACGACCGTGTCCCAGGCGGGCTTCGGGCCCCAATAGTCGGGGTTGCGCTCCAGCACCTGCCGGCCGCCCTTGACGTATTCCTTGTGCTTGAACGGCCCGGTGCCGACCATCAGCGTGCCGTCGTTGAAGGCCTGGGAGGTCGGCCAGCTGTCGGCCTTGCACCCGGCCTTGTCGAAGGTGACCTGCTCGCCGCCCGCCGCCTTGGCGGAGATGATGCCGAAGGTCGCCAGCTCCGCCGGCAGCAGCGGGTAGGGCTTGGCGGTCTTGATGACCAGCGTGTGCGGGTCCGGCATCTCGATGGCGGCGATGCCCTTGGTGTAGACGGTGAAGGACGACGGGCTGTTGGCGACGTTCGGGATGCGGCAGACCGTGTAGACGACGTCCTGCGCGGTGAAGGGGCTGCCGTCGTGGAACTTCACGTCCCGGCGCAGCTTGAATTCCCAGGTGGTGTCGTCCACCGCCCGCCAGCTCTCGGCCAGTTCGGGCTGGAGCCGCATCTTGGCGTCGAAGCCGACCAGCGACTTGAACACATGCTTGCGGGCGCGCGTGTTGGGGCCGAGGTTGTGGTAATGCGGGTCGAGCGAGCTGGGCTCAGCCGAGGTTCCGATGGTGAGTGTGGCGGCCGGTGCCGACCCGGCGCCGGCGAGAATCGCCGCGGCCGTCGCAAGTCCAAGGAGCCGAAAGACCATAATGTCCCATGTCCCCCATGCGGTGACTGTGTGGCATGTGACGAAAACCCCCGCCATCGTTCCCGGGTCTTGTTCGCACGTTGTGTGGGCGCCCGTGGATTCGATGGTGACTTATCGCCATGCGCTGGACGCGTGGCGTGTTTTCAACGATCAGAAACCGATTCCGGCGGCCTGTCAACATACGGCCGTGCGTGACGGACAGGCCGGGAGTCGCCGGGCGTCAGCCGCGCGTCGGTGGCGCGATTCGCCCATTGGGGACAGGCGATAGCCCTCACAGGAACTGGCCCGGGCGTCCAAAGTGGCGGACACTGTCCGCATAAGAACGTGGAGGATCGCCGGAGGGGACGTCATGAACACCCAGGACGAGGAAAAGGCCCGGGAATCCCTGAGGTTCATCGAACAGGACATCACGCGGATCGACGAGCGGATCGCGCTGGAGGAGGACCGGGGCCGGAACGCGCAATCGGCGGTGCGGAAACTCACCCTGGTGCGCGACGCCCTCCTGAAGGAGGCTCAGGTCATTCTCGACCGGCTGGATGGCCGGACGTCGCCGTAGCGGGTGGAATCAGGTCGCGGCGCAGGCAGACGGCGCTGCCCGGACACAGGCCGGCGAACTGCGCGCTCGCGGCGATGTCCGCGGGGGCGGACTTGCGGTCGGCGCGCTGGAAACCCAGCCGTTCGAAAAAGCCCGCGACACCGATGGTCAGCAGCCAGAGCCGCTCCACGCCCAGGCGCCGGGCCTCCTCGCTCACCGCGGCGACGACGGCCCGGCCGGCCCCGCCGCCGCGCCGCTCGACCGGAACGACGACGGAGCGCAGCAGGCCATCCGCGCCATAGGCCTCCAGGCCGCCGTAGCCGAGCAGCCCGTCCCCGTCCTCCACCCGCCAGAAGTGCCGCCCCGGCGCGGTGAGGTCCCCGGTGGGAAGACCATCAGCGGCGAGCAGCTCGGCCAGCAGCGGCATGTCCTCCGCGGTCGGGGGAGTGACGGATGGCGCCGACAGGACGGCCTTCTGTTCCATGACGGGGTGCTCGCGCCGACGTTTCCAGAACAGTCGAAATGTTAACGGCGCGCGGAGCCGGCGGCAAGGGCGGGATGATCGGCGAATTGTCGCTGACCAAAAACGAAAACAGGCCGCGCCGGAGGCGCAGCCCGTTTTTCGGTATCAACCTGTGCCGCCTGCGCGGCGCCGGAACAGCGGCGGCTTAGCGGGCGAAGAGGCTGTAGACGATGTAGACCGGGGTGGCCTTGAACCAGTCGGTCAGGAACTCGCGGATGGAGTGACCGGCGTTCGAGGAGGCCGGGGCGGTGCCGTGGGAGAAGGTGGTGGTCGTCATGGTGTGTCTCCGTTGATCTGATGGCCTCAATATAGTCTGGTATACCATATACAAGATACGCAATCATCGCAGGGCAGGAAGGCGGGAAAATTACGGCCGCACGAACAGTGCGCAGGGCCAACGATGCGCCCACATAGGATCGCGTGCGATCCGCCCGGCGGGCGGCGCTGTTAAGCACAGGACATGTTCAGCGTCACGAATCGGGGAGACACCACATGCAGGGACGCGCCGTCGTTTCGCGCCAGACCAACGCCTGCGCCATGCTGGATCCGGCGGACTACGAAACGCTTGAGCGGGCGGCGGCCGAGTATCTGGCGGCCCAGGGCGCGCTGATGGGGGTGATGACCACGCTGGGTGGCACGATCGAGAAGGGGCTGAACCGCCTTCCGGTGGGCGTCAAGGACGGCATCGTGGGCAAGGTCCGCGACACGCTCGACTACGCCCAGCGGGTGTCGCTCAGCGGCATGGAGAATGACGCCGGGCGCAACGCGTCGCAAGGCCTCTACAGCCTCGCCGCCGCGGCGTCCGGCGGCATCAGCGGCTTTCTCGGCCTTCCCGCGATCCTCGTGGAGCTGCCGGTGACGACCGTCACCATCCTGCGGTCGATCGCCGACGTCGCCCGCTCCAAGGGCGCCGACCTCAGCGATCCCGGCGTTCAGGCGACCTGCATCGAGACCTTCGCCTACGGCGGCCCCCTGGAACACGACGACGACGCCGACCTCGCCTTCTTCGCGGCGCGGGTCGGCGCGCCGGAACTGGCGGAAATCGTCGCGCGGGTCGCCGTGCGCTACGCCGGCGCCATCCTGCCGAAGGTCGCGGTGCAGGCGGTGCCGGTCACCGGGGCGGTCCTGGGCGCCGGCCTGAACTGGTCCTACATGCGCTTCTACCAGGCCATGGCGAGCGTCCTGTTCACCCTGCGCCCGATCGAACTCAGGTACGACCGCGACCAGGTGCGCTCCTGCTTCGGCTCGGTGGTGCGGGAACTCAAGCGGCCGCAGTCCGGCGGGTGGCATCCCGGCTGAGGGGGCTTGGGCGGCGCAAACCGGTAGAAGGAATTTCAATCATGGACATCAAGAGAAGTGGCTCGCAGCCGTCCGCAAAAGGTCCGGCCGAGTATTTCACCGGCACTGTCCGCATCGACCCGCTGTTCCAGGCGGACGACCCGGCCCGCGTGGCCGGCGCCAGCGTGACCTTCGAGCCGGGCGCCCGGACCGCCTGGCACACCCATCCGCTGGGCCAGACCCTGATCGTCACCGCCGGCTGCGGCTGGGCGCAGCGCTGGGGCGGCCCCATCGAGGAAATCCGGCCGGGCGACGTCGTCTGGTTCCCGCCGGGCGAGAAGCACTGGCACGGCGCGGCGCCGACCACCGCCATGACGCACATCGCCATCCAGGAACGGCTCGACGGCAAGGCCGTGGACTGGCTGGAACAGGTCACCGACGAACAATATTCGGCGCTGTGACGCATCTGGAAGGACCTTCGTCGCGTCCGGCCGGCGCCTAATGGCCGACGCGGAGTAGTCCTCCGCAAGAGTCCTTGTCGCCGGACGGAGCGCACGGGCACTCTGCGGGCGGACTGCAGGAAGACGGAGGTCCGGTGGCGCGCTGGCTGTCCCGCAACCGTTCGAAGCTGGTGCATGCCCTGCGGATGACGGCGTCGAGCCTGGTTGCCTTCGCGCTGGCCGAGGCGTTCGGCCTGCCGCAGGGGTTCTGGGCCGTGATCACGGCGCTGATCGTCACGCAAAGCAACGTCGGCGGGTCGCTGAAGGCGGCGATCGACCGGTTCGCGGGATCCCTGCTCGGCGCCGTCTACGGCAGCGCGGTGGCCTTCCTGGTCCCGCACAACGACACCCCGGCCCAGGCCGCGGCTCTGATCCTGTCCGTGGCGCCGCTGTCCTTCATGGCCGCCTTCTCCGCCGGGTTCCGGATCGCGCCGATCACCGCCATCATCGTGCTTCTGTCCGCCAGCGGTTCGACCCTGGGGCCGCTGGGATTCGCGACCGACCGTGTCCTGGAGGTCGGGCTGGGCTGCGCGGTCGGCATCCTCGTGTCGGTGCTGGTCGTGCCGGCCCGCGCGTCGCGGTCGGTCCTCGACACGGCGGGGGAGGTCGCGGGGCTGCTGGCCGACCAGCTGGACGCGCTGGCGACACCCGGCGACCCGGCCGGCATGACCGCGCTGGTGGTCCGGACGCGCCAGAGCCTGAACCGGCTGGAGGTGCTGGTGGGGGAGGCGGCGCGCGAGCGGCGCTCCCGCCTGACCGACATGCCCGATCCGGAACCCCTGCTGCGCACGCTGATGCGCCTGCGCCACGACGTCGTCATGCTGCGCCGTGCGGTGGGGGAACCGGGCGACCAGGCCCTGCCCGCCGGGGCGGCGGATAGCTGGATGTCCGCGGCGCGGACCGGCGCCGCCGTGCTGCGGCACTTGGCCGGGTCGCTGTCGACGGGCAGCGCGCCCGGCCCGTCGGCGGACATGGTCGGCGCGATCGGCGAGTACCGGGGGGCGATCGACGCGATGCGGCGGGCGCAGCAGACCCGCCATCTGCCGACCGAAACGCTCTGGCGCCTGTTCGGCACCGGATTCGCCCTGGAACAGTTCCGCCGCAACCTCGACGACTTGGTCGAACGGACGGGAGAGTTCGCCGGCCGTCGGTGATGGCCGGCGCAGCCGCTACCGGGAACGAGGCGGCGCGGCCGCGGGGCTTGGCCGCCGGCTTTCCTCCAGCGCCCCGAGATGGTCGAGCAGCCGTTCCAGCGTGTCGATGCGCAGGCCGACGCAGCGCACGCCATGGCGCTGCGCGGCCTTCAGGGCGGTGCGGAGGAGGACGCGGTCCATGTCGGTCAGCGCGGTGTCGGTCAGCGCGGTGGTGGCGGGCGTCGTCATGGCGAGGGTTCGGGGGCAGGGGTGGACGTATCCTCCCCCACCTACCACGCCGCACCCGCCCTGGCTGTGACGGCCGTCACGTCTTCGCGCGGAATTCCGCTATTACGCGGTGCCCAGCAGGGATTGGAAGGCGCGCAGCAGCGCGTCCTCGGTGAAGGGCTTCTGAACGACGGCGATCAGCCCCGGCTCTTCATCCGGGAGGTTCTCGGTGACGCCGGTGGTCACCAGGATCGGCAGCTCGGGCCGATGCTCCCGCATGCGGTTGATCAGGCTGGTCCCGTCGAAATGCGGCATCCGGATGTCGGTGACCAGGATGTCGGCCGGGTCCTTCTCGTCGATCTTGTAGGCGTCGAAACCGTTGCGCCCGATGGTGACGCGGTGGCCGCGGGCTTCCAGCGTCTCCGCGATGGTCACCGCGATCAGCGGGTCGTCCTCGGCGACGATCACATGGAAAGGCTTGGACATCGTCGGCTAACCCCATTCGCGAAGCGGCAATTCCTGTCCATGTAGCCGATCGCGGGGCGGCGCACCAACTCGCAAAAGGTGATAGCCGGCGGGGGAGGGCGGCGGCCTAGGAAGAACCGCCGACCGCTCCCGATACCCGTCAGATCTCGATCTGCATGCCCAGCTCGACCACGCGGCCGGGCGGGATGCGGAAATACTCCGACGCGCTGCCCGACAGCTTGGACAGGGCGATGAAGACCAGCTCCTGCCAGCGCGGCAGGTCCGGCCGGCTGGAGGGGATCAGCGTCTCGCGGCTGACGAAGTAGGTCGTGTCCATGGGGTCGAAGGGCAGGCCGGGGATGCGGCGTTCCAGCAGGGCGTTGGGGATGTCCGGCTCGTCCATGAAGCCGTAATGGGCGATCACCCGGAAGAAGCCCGCGGTGTAGGGCGTGACCTGGAACCGGTCGGCCGCGGGGACGTAGGGCACGTCCTCCGTCTCCACGGTCAGCAGCACCACCCGCTCGTGCAGCACCTTGTTGTGCTTCAGGTTGTGCAGCAGCGAGGGCGGCAGGCCGCGCGCGCTGCTGGTCAGGAACACCGCCGTGCCGGGAACGCGGGGGACGGAGCCGCCCTTGACCCGGTCGAGGAACAGGTCCATGGGCATGCCGCTCTCGGCCAGGCGCTCGCGCAGCACCACGCGTCCGCGCCGCCACGTCATCATCAGCCAGAACACCGCCGCCGCGACGAGCAGCGGGAACCAGCCGCCGTCCGCCACCTTCAGCAGGTTCGCTCCGAAGAAGGCGAGGTCGACGCTGAGGAATCCCGCCAGCGCCAGGATCGCCGGGACCAGCGGCCAGCGGCCGAGCCGCCGCGCCACCTTGTAGGCCAGCGCCGTGGTCGCGACCATCGTCCCGGTCACCGCGATGCCGTAGGCGGCGGCGAGGTTGGTGGAGGACTGGAAGACGATCACCAGCAGCACCACGCCGGCCAGAAGGAACCAGTTGATCGCCGGCAGGTAGATCTGCCCGATCTCGTGGGCGGACGTGTGCCGCACCTCCATGCGCGGCAGGTAGCGCAGGTGCATGGCCTGCCGCGTCATGGAGAAGGCGCCGGAGATCACCGCCTGGCTCGCGATCACCGTGGCCGCGGTCGCCAGCGCGACGAGCGGCAGCTGCGCCCAGTCCGGGGCGAGGTGGAAGAAGGGGTTCTCGATGGCGATCGGCTCGCGCAGGATCAGGGCGCCCTGGCCGAAGTAGCAGAGCAGCAGCGACGGCAGAACCAGCCCGAACCAGGCGATCCGGATCGGGAAGCGACCGAAATGGCCCATGTCGGCGTAGAGCGCCTCGCCCCCCGTGACCGCCAGCACGACCGCGCCCAGCAGGAGGAAGCCGTGCCAGCCGTGGTCGGCCAGCATGCGGACGGCGTGGGTGGGCAGCAGCGCCTCCAGCACCTGCGGCTCCTGAACGATCTGGGCGAGGCCGAGCGCCGCAAGAACGAGGAACCAGACGACCATCACCGGCCCGAACAGCGACCCAACCCGCGCGGTGCCATAGCGCTGCACGACGAACAGCAGCACCAGGATGGTCAGCGTGATCGGCAGGACGAAGCGGTCGAACACCGGGGCCGCGACGCTCAGCCCCTCCACCGCGCTCAGCACCGAGATGGCCGGGGTGATGACGGCGTCGCCGTAGAACAGCGCCGCCCCGATGATGCCGGCGGCCATCACCGCCTTCGTCTTGCGGTGCCCTGGGCGCATCCCGCGCAAGGCCAGCGCGGTCAGGGCCAGGATGCCGCCCTCGCCCTGGTTGTCGGCGCGCATGATGAAGACGACGTACTTGACCGTCACCACGACGACCAGCGCCCAGAAGATCAGCGACAGGATGCCCAGCGTGGTTTCGGGATCGGTCGCGAAGCCGCCCTGGGTGAAGCATTCCCGAAGGGTGTAGAGCGGGCTGGTGCCGATGTCCCCGTACACGACCCCCAGCGCGCCGAGGGTGAGCGCGCGGAGCTTCGCCGTGCCGTGGGTGGCGGGGGAGGGGCTTTCGGCCATGGGTCACTCGATGGGGTATCGAAACGGCCGCGCATCATGGGCGCGCCGCGGAATAAAGCAACGCTTCCGATTCTCCGCCCGTTCATACGAGGCTTGCAAGGGCCGCAGCGGTGGAATGCGTTCGGTTCGGTTTTGCAACGGTTGGCCCGGATTGGCGTTGAGCCGACAATCCACCCGTCCCAACCTCCGGAGTCAGGAGAAGGCCCATGGCGTCGACCGAGTCGGACACCCCCGTCTGGTTCATCACCGGCTGTTCCACCGGCTTCGGCCGGGAACTCGCCCGCCTCGTGCTGGAGCGCGGCTGGCGGGTCGTGGCGACCGCGCGCAAGCCGGACACCCTGAAGGACCTCGTGGCCGGGCACGACGGCCGCGGCCTCGCCGTGGCGCTGGACGTCACCGACCAGGCCCAGGTCGACGGCGCGGTGCGCGCGGCGGAGCAGGCCTTCGGCCGCATCGACGTGCTGGTGAACAACGCCGGCTACGGCTACCTGTCGGCGGTGGAGGAGGGCGAGGACGCGGAGATCCGCGCCATGTTCGACACCAACGTCTTCGGATTGGCTGCCGTCACCCGCGCCGTGCTGCCGGGCATGCGCGCGCGGCGGTCGGGGTGTATCGTCAACATCTCCTCCCAGGGCGGGATGATCGGCTTCCCCGGCTCCGGCTACTACGCCGCGACCAAGTTCGCGGTGGAGGGCCTGTCGGAATCGCTGTCGAAGGAGGTCGGGCCGATCGGCCTGCGCGTGCTGATCGTCGAGCCGGGCCCCTTCCGCACCGACTGGGCCGGCCGCTCCCTGAAGCAGTCCGCCACCTTCATCGACGATTACGAGGCGACGGCGGGCTCGCGGCGCAAGCAGATCTCCGGCTACAGCGGCAAGCAGCCCGGCGACCCGGTGCGCGCGGCCGACGCGATCATCAAGGCCGTGCAGTCGGACAACCCGCCGCTGCGCCTCGTGCTCGGCCGCATGGCCTTTGAGGGCGTGACCGGCAAGCTGAGGACCACGCTGGAGGAGGTGGAGGCCTGGAAGGACACCTCGCTCGGGGCGGATTTCCCGGACGCTTAATCCCCTCGCCCGCCTCCGGCGGGAGAGGGAGGGACCCATGCGAAGCATGGGAGGGTGAGGGCTCGGTTTCTCGGGACGACCTTGCCCTCACCCTCCCGCCTGCGGCGGGTCCCTCCCTCTCCCAGCGGGGCTGGGAGAGGGCGTTTCAGCGCCCCCTCAGAACGTCTTCACGCCGTTGACGCAGGTCAGCACGGCGTAGAGGGAGGTCGTGGCGCAGATGTACAGGCGGTTCCGCTTTGGGCCGCCGAAGACGACGTTGGCCACGACCTCCGGCACGCGCACCTTGCCGATCAGCGTGCCGTCGGGGTGGTAGCAGTGGACGCCGTCGCCGGCGCTGGTCCAGAGGCGCCCGTCCTCGTCCAGGCGGAAGCCGTCGAACAGGCCGGCGGTGCAGGTGGCGAAGACCTCCCCGCCGGACAGGCCGCCCTCCTCCGACACCGCGAAGGTTCGGATGTGCCGCGGCCCGTCCGCGACGTGGGTCGCCCCGGTGTCGGCAATGTAGAGCGTCCGTTCGTCCGCGGAGAAGGCCAGCCCGTTCGGCCGCACGAAGTCGTTCGCGGCGATGGTCACCGCGCCGCTGCGCGGGTCGATCCGGTAGACGTGGCAGGCGCCGATCTCGCTGTCCGCCTTGTGCCCTTCATAGTCGCTGTCGATGCCGTAGGCCGGGTCGGTGAAGTAGATCGTCCCGTCGGAGCGGACGACGACGTCGTTGGGGCTGTTCAGCCGCTTGCCCTCGTACCGGTCGGCCAGCACGGTGATGGTCCCGTCATGCTCCGTCCGGGTGACGCGGCGGTTGCCGTGCTCGCAGGTCACCAGCCGGCCCTGGCGGTCCACCGTGTTGCCGTTGGAATAGCCGGCGGGGGAGCGGAAGACGCCCACCGTCTCCGTCGTCTCATCAAAGCGCAGCATGCGGTCGTTGGGGATGTCGCTCCAGACCAGATAGCGCCCGGCCGGGAAATAGGCCGGCCCCTCCGCCCAGCGGCAACCGGTGTGGAGCAGGTCGAGCCGCGCGTTGGAGTTGACCAGCCGGCGGAAACGCGGATCCAGAATCTCGGTCAACTGGCTCATGGCATCCTCCGGCGATGACGGTGCGCGGAGCTTACAACGGCGTTGGTCTACAACGTAACTATCCGATTGGCTGATTGATAGACCGTCTAACATTTGGAAGACTGCGCCGATATCCGCCGCGCACCGCCGGACTGGACCGGCCGTCGCCCGCGCGGACGCAAAGGCCCGGAAAGGGCCATCAAATCAGGGAGGAATCACCATGATGCGCAGCCTGCGTCTGCCGGCGGCCGTGGTTGCCGGCCTGTTGCTGTCCACCGCCGCCGCGGTCGCGGCGCCCAAGACGGTCTCCGGGCCGGGGCCCGATCCACAATGCTTCAAGCCCTGGAAGGCGGACACGAAGTACATGCAGTGGCCGAAGAAGGACGGCCCGTACCGGGTCGCGATCGTCAACGGCTTCGTCGGCAACACCTGGCGCATCCAGATGATCCAGACCGCCAAGGCCTACGCCGAGCAGCCCGGGATGAAGGACCGCATCAAGGAGCTGAAGGTCGTCTCCACCGGCACCGACGTGGCCGCACAGCTGGGCGCCATGGAGGACTTCATCAACCAGGGCTACGACGCCATCGTCACCATCGCGGTCGCCCCCGACGGCTTCGACCGGGTGATCCGGCTGGCCGACCGCAACAACGTGGTCGTTGTGCCCTTCGACAACGTGCTGGACACCGACAAGGTGATGCAGGTCAACGAGGACCAGCTGGAGATCGGCCGCATCTCCGCCCGCCACATCCTGAAGGAACTGGGGTCCAAGCGCGAGGGCAAGATCCTGGAGGTGCGCGGCCTGCCCGGCAACTCCGTCGACCGCGACCGGCATCTCGGCTTCCGCGAGGTGATGGAGAAGGAAGCGCCCAAGTTCCAGATCATCGAGATCGTCGGCAACTGGGACGACGGCACCTCGCAGAAGGCGACGGCCGACGCGCTGGCCGTGCACGGGCGGTTCGACGCGGTCTTCACCCAGGGCGGCTCCACCGGCACCGTGCGCGCCATGATGGACGCCAAGCACCCCTTCGTGCCCATGGCCGGAGAGGCGGAGAACGGCTACCGCAAGCTGATCGCGGAGCACGCCAAGGACGGGCTGAAGGGCCTGTCCTACGGCCAGTCGGCGGGCCTCGTCGCCATCTCCATGAAGGCGGCGCTCTCGGCGCTGGAAGGCAACCCGATGCCCCAGCTGATCTCCGTCCCGATTCCGGTGGAGGACTACACGACCCTGAAGGCGGGCGTGAACTACTGGCCCGACCTGACCGACAACTTCTTCGCCGCCAACGCCTTCCCGGCCTGCGGCGTGAACATCTCCGCGCCGGAGATCATGGCGAAGGACGCGAAGAACGTTCAGTGAGCGGGTGCTTCCTAACCCTCTCCCCTCTGGGGAGAGGGTGGCCCGAAGGGCCGGTGAGGGGGTTGCGCTTTTGCCGGACGTTCCGCCACGCGCAACCCCCTCACCCTAACCCTCTCCCCAGAGGGGAGAGGGAACGTGAGAGGTGCTCGACGTAATGCAGAACGAGTTCGCCCCCTTCCTGACGCTCACCGGCATTTCCAAGCGCTATGGCGGCGTGCGGGCGCTGGATGGGGTGACGTTCGCCTGCGGGCGCGGGTCGATCCACGCGGTGCTGGGGGAGAACGGGGCCGGGAAGTCCACGCTGATCAAGATCGTCTCCGGCGTCGTGCAGCCGGACGAGGGTTTGATGCGGCTCGACGGGCGGGAGGTCGCCTTTCCCAACCCGGCGGCGGCCAACCGCGCGGGCGTGGTTTGCGTGTTCCAGGAACTGTCGCTGATGCCCGACCTGACGGTCGCCGACAACATCCTGGCCGCCGACCCGCCCCGCCGCTTCGGCCTGATCGACGGGCGGGCGCAGCGCCGCCGGGCGGAGGAACTGCTGGCCTCCATCGGCTGCGCGGACGTGGACCCGCGGCTGCGCGTGCGCGACCTGCCGCTGTCGCGCCGGCAGATGGTGGAGATCGCCAAGGCGCTGGCGAAAAAGCCGCGGCTGCTGATCCTGGACGAGGCGACCTCGGCCCTGACCGCGGCGGACGTGGAGCGGGTCTACGCCATGCTGCGGCGGCTGAAGGCCGACGGGGTGGCGATCCTCTACATCTCCCACCGGATGCATGAGATCGACGCGCTGGCCGACACGCTGTCGGTCTTCCGCAACGGCCGGCACATCGAGACCTTCGCAAAGGGCGCCCGCTCCCCGGACCGCATCGTGGAGCTGATGATCGGGCGCGAGATCACCGCCCAGTACCCGCCGAAGCCCCTTCCGAAGGAATCGGTCGGCCCGCCGCGGCTGGACGTGCGCGACCTGTCCTGGGGCGAGCGGCTGAAGGGGCTGTCCTTCTCGGTCGGTGCCGGCGAGATCGTCGGGCTCGGCGGGCTGGACGGGCAGGGGCAGAAGGAGGTGCTGCTGGCGCTCTTCGGCGTGCTGAAGGGGGTGGGCGGCACGGTGACCGTGGACGGGCGCCCGCACCGGCCCGGATCGCCGGCGGAGGCCAAGGACGGCGGGCTCGCCCTGATCCCGGAGGACCGCAAGACGGAAGGGCTGATGCTGCCCATGTCCATCGCCGACAATCTCGTCGCGGCCTCGCTGAAGCCCCTGTCCAAGGGCCTCGTCATCGACCGGGCGAAGGAGCGCGCGGCGGTGGCCGACGCGGTGCGGCGGCTCCGGATCAAGATCGGCAGCGCGGAGGACGCCGTCTCCACCCTGTCCGGCGGCAACCAGCAGAAGGTCGTCATCGCCAAGTGGTTGATGACGGGACCGGGGCTGATCCTGCTGAACGACCCGACGCGCGGCATCGACGTGGGCACGAAGCAGGAGATCTACCGGCTGCTGCGCGATCTGGCCGACGGCGGTGCCGCGATCCTCTTCTACTCCACCGACTATGACGAGCTGATCGGCTGCTGCGACCGGGTCAGCGTGATGTACGACGGGCGCATCGTGCGCGAGCTGGAGGGCGACGCCATCACCGAGCAGGCCATCGTCGCGAGCGCCCTGAACATGAACACTGAGATGACGCATCATGGCTGACGCCGCGCTCTCCACCGCACCGCGCGCGGCCCGCGGCGGCAGCCTCGCCCTGCGGCTGCGGCAGAACGCGGGGCTGCTGGGGGCGATCGGGCTCTTCGTCCTCTTCTACGGCGTCTACAACCTGTACCACCCCCGCGGCTTCAGCCAGCAGGTGCTGATCCAGAACGCCAACGAGGTCTTCACCATCGCGCTGGTCGCCATGGCGCAGACGGTGCCGGTGATCCTGGGCGGGCTCGACCTGTCAGTCGGCGCGGTCATGACGCTGGTGAATTGCCTGGCGAGCCACCTCGTGACGGGAAGCGCGGGAGAGATCGCGCTGGGCATCCTGGCCTGCCTCGCGGCGGGGACCGCCTTCGGCTTCCTCAACGGCTGCGTGGTCGTGTTCGGGCGCATCCAGCCGATCATCGCGACGCTGGCGACCGGGGCCATCGCCATCGGCCTCGCCCTGTTCCTGCGGCCGAAGCCGGGCGGCAAGCTGGACGCCGACCTGTCCTGGGCGATGACCAACTCGCTGGGCGACTTCGCCGAGACCTATGGCCTCTTCGACGGCGGGCAGGCGCCCTGGTTCCAGCCCATCGCCGGAATCCCGGTGCCGCTGGTGCTGCTGGTCCTGGTCGCGGTCTGCGTCTGGATGCCGTTCCGCCGGACGCTGACGGGGCGCACGGTCTACGCCGTGGGCTCGGCGGAGGGGGCGGCCTTCATGTCCGGGCTGCCGATCGCGCGGGCGAAGCTGGCGGCCTTCACGCTGGCGGGATTCTTCGCCGGGGTCGGCGGGCTGTTCCTGGCGATTCAGACCTCCACCGGCAACGCCGACATCCCGCAGGCCGGCGCCTACACGCTGAACTCCATCGCCGCGGTGGTGATCGGCGGGACGTCGCTGCTGGGGGGCACGGGCGGGGCCGTCGCCTCGGTCGTGGGGGCGCTGGTGCTGCGGGCCATCTCCTTCAACTTCCGCATCTTCGACATCCCGCCGCTGATGCAGCCGCTGGTCGAGGGGCTGGTGCTGCTGGCGGCGGTCAGCCTGGGGGCGCTGCGGGCGCTGCGCACCAGAAACCGGCTGGAGCTGTTCCGATGATCGCCGGCGCCCCCCTGGCCCTGCGGGCCGACACCAAGCCGATCCTGATCGCCGCCGGCTTCGTGCTGGTGATCCTGGCGGTGGGCACCGCCTACACGCTGGCGACGCAGGGGGCGGCGACGCTGCTGTCCCCCGCCTACCTGATCCAGCAGTTGCAGACCGGGGCCTTCCTGGGGCTGGTGGCGGCGGGGATGATGCTGGTCATCCTGATCGGGCACATCGACCTGTCGGTGGCCTGGACGCTCGCCGCCGCCGCCATGACCGCCACGGCGGTGGGCGGGCCGCTGGCATTGCCGGCGGGGCTGGCCGTCGGGGTGGCGGTCGGGCTGCTGAACGGGATCGGGGTCGCCTACCTGCGCGTGCCCTCCATGATCTTCACGCTGGGCGTCAACGCGGTCTTGCGCGGTCTGATGGTCGCCCAGACCGGCGGCTTCGCCCCGCAGACCGCGGCCACCGACGCCATGCGCTTCTTAGGAGCCGAGCGGATCGCGGGAATGCCGGTGGCGGTGCTGGTCTGGGCGGCGGTGTCGCTGCTGACCGCCGGGCTGCTGTCCCGCACCGCCTTCGGCAAGGCGCTCTACGGGATGGGCAATTCGGAGGCCGCGGCCTATCTCTCCGGCATCCGGACGCGGCGGGTGACCGTCCTGGCTTTCGTGCTCTGCTCCGTCCTCGCCAGCCTCGCCGGGGTGATGCTGGCGGGATATTCGACCAAGGCCTACCAGGGGATGGGCGACGCCTACGTCCTGCCGGCCATCGCCGCGGTGGTGATCGGCGGCACCCACATCCTGGGCGGGCGCGGGCGGTACCTGGGCACCGTGGTCGGGGTGATCCTGATCGTGCTGCTGAACTCGGTCCTGTCGATCATGCAGATGCCGGAGGCCGGGCGGCAGGTCATCTACGGCGGCGTGATTATCGCTATGCTGCTGGTCTACGGCCGCGGGGCGCCAACCGGATCGTGACGGCGCATGACCAGACCGGACGGAGGATTGCCGGGGTGCTATCGCTTTGGCACAATCCTTCCGTGTCCACAGCCGTCTCGCTGTGACGCCAATCCCGGAAACGAACGACAAAGAGGGACTACGGGACATGGGACTGAAACACCTGTCCGTTGCCGCAACCGTTGCGATGACCGGCGTCGCGCTGATGGTGGCGGCCGTGGAGGCCGGGGCCGCCTCTCCGCCGCCGGTACCGGGCGAGAACGGCATGGTCGCCACCGCGCAGCACCTGGCCTCCAAGGTCGGCGCCGACATCCTGCGCCAGGGCGGCAACGCCGTGGACGCCGCGGTCGCGGTCGGCTACGCGCTGGCGGTGGTCTATCCGGCGGCGGGCAACCTGGGCGGCGGCGGCTTCATGACCATCCGCTTCGCCGACGGGCGCACCACCTTCCTGGACTTCCGCGAGAAGGCGCCGCTGGCATCGACGGAGACCATGTACCTGGACGCCTCCGGCAACCCGATCCCCAAGGCCAGCACGCGCGGCTATCTCGCGGCCGGCGTTCCGGGCTCCGTCGCCGGTTTTGAAACGGCGCTCGCCAAATACGGCACGATGAAGCGCGACGTGGTCATGGCCCCGGCCATCAACTACGCGGAAAACGGCTTCACGCTGTTGCAGGGCGACGTCAACCTGCTGGGCGACGCGACGGAAGACTTCCGGAAGGACCCGGCCTCCGCCGCCATCTTCCTGAAGAACGGCCAGCCCTTTCAGGTTGGCGACAAGCTGGTTCAGAAGGACCTCGCCAACACTCTGAAACAGATCGCTTCGACGGGCGCGGACGCCTTCTACAAGGGGCCGATCGCCGACGAGATCGTGCGCGCCTCCCAGGCCGGCAAGGGCATCTTCAGCAAGGCGGACTTCGAGCAGTACAACGTGCGTGAGCTGAAGCCCATCGAGTGCAACTACAAGGGCTACACCATCACGTCCGCCCCGCCCCCCAGCTCCGGCGGCGTGGTCATCTGCCAGATCCTGAACATCCTGGAGGGCTACCCGCTCAAGGAGTGGGGCTTCAACTCCGCCCAGAGCGTCCACACCATGGTCGAGGCGATGCGCCACGCCTATGTGGACCGCAACAGCGCGCTGGGCGACCCGGACTTCGTGAAGAACCCGATCGACCGGCTGCTCGACAAGAAATACGCGGAGTCGATCCGCGCCGTGATCCCGGCGGGCAAGGCCGGCAACTCCAAGGACGTGGCGCCGGGCACCGCCCCGCACGAGGGCACCAACACCACCCACTATTCCATCACCGATAAGGACGGCAACGCCGTCGCGGTGACCTACACGCTGAACGACTGGTTCGGCGCGCGCGTCACCGCCGGCAGCACCGGCGTGCTGCTGAACGACGAGATGGACGACTTCACCATCAAGCCGGGCGTGCCCAACCTCTACGGCCTCGTCCAGGGCAAGGCGAACGCCATCGCGCCGGGCAAGCGTCCGCTGTCGTCCATGAGCCCGACCATCGTGTCCAAGGACGGCAAGCTGATTATGGTGGTCGGCAGCCCCGGCGGGTCGCGCATCATCACCATCACCCTGCAGACGATCCTGAACGTGCTGGAGCACGGCATGGACATCCAGCAGGCGACCGACGCACCGCGCATCCACCACCAGTGGCAGCCGGACGTGGTCTATGCGGAGCCCTTCGCGCTCTCCGCCGACACCAAGAAAATCCTGGAGGGCATGGGCTACAAGATCACGGAGCAGAAGCCCTGGGGCGACGTGGACGCCGTGCTGGTCGGCGGCCCGGCGCTCGGCCAGACCATGGGCAAGTTCCGCTACTTCGGCGCCAACGACAACCGCCGCCAGCCCGGCGAGGCGGTCGGCTACTGACGCTCGAATTCACCACAGAGGCACAGAGACACAGAGGGCGTGGTTTCTCTGTGTCTCTGTGTCTCTGTGGTAAACCCTCCTGTCCGATCCTTCCCTATCCCGCCATCTCCTCCATGATCGGCGGGATTTCCGCCAGCAGTTCGCGGGCGAGGAAGCCCAGGGTGCCGCGGCCGGCGGCGAGGCGGTTTCCGGCCTCCCCGTGCAGGAAGACGCCCCAGGCCGCGGCCTGCGCCGGCTCCGCCCCGCGCGCCGCCAGCCCCGCGATCACCCCCGCCAGCGTGTCGCCAGAGCCGGAGGTGGCCAGCCCGACGTTGCCGTCCTCATAGCGCCAGAGCGGGCCGCCGGGTTCGGCGATGCAGGTGCAGGCGCCCTTCAGGGCCACGACGAGCTGGTATTCGTCCGCCACGCGGCGCGCGGCGGCGGCCGGGTCGCTCTCGATGGATTCGCGGCTGACGTTCAGCAACCCGGCCATCTCCCCGGCGTGCGGCGTGATGATGGTGCGCCCCTGGCGGCGGCACAGGGCCTCGCGCAGGCTGTCCAGGCCGATCAGGGCTTCCGCGTCGACCACCAGCGTGGGGCCGGGCTCCCCGCCTTCCAGCCCGGCGACAACCTTGGCCGTCAGGGCGGCGACGGCCTCCGCGTCCATCATGCCGGGGCCGATCAGCACGGCGTTGCAGCGCTCGGCCCGTCTGCAGAGATCATCAGCGGCCTCCGCCGCGATGCCGCCGCCCGGCGTCTCCGGCAGGCCGGCCACCAGCGCCTCCGGCACGGCCAAACCCAGGTGAGGGGCGATGCTGCGGCAGGTCGCCATCTGGAGCTTGCCGGCCCCGGCGCGCAGCGCCGCCGTCCCGGCCAGCAGCAGCGCGCCCGGCACCTCCAGGCTGCCGCCGACCACCAGGACGCGGCCGCGCCCGTCCTTGTCGGCCTGCTCGCCGGGGTGGGGCAGGGCCATGCCGCGCAGACGGTCGCGCGTGATGCGGATCGGGCCGTTTTTTGAAGGGGCGTCGTTCGAAGGGGCGTTCATCGGGCGGCCACGTTGGCGTCGGGTTCGGAGGTCACCGGCGCGCCGGCCTGGGTCAGCGGCGCCACGAAGTTGTAGCGGTGCAGCCGCATCCGCCCGCTGTCGCCCCGGTCGGGGTCGAAGCCGTATTCGGTCACCGCGCAGTTCGCCACGTCGCCCTCCCGGTCGATGGCCAGGATCTGCTCCTCCGTCAGGCCTTCCAGCAGGTAGCGCAGGCACAGCACGACCACCTGATGGCTGACGATCAGCACGCGCTGGCCGCCGTGGTGCAGGCTGATGGTGTCCAGCGCGCTGCGCAGGCGCAGGATCACGTCGCACCAGCTCTCCCCCGCCGGCGGGCGGAAGTAGAACTTGCCGAGGATGCGGCGGAACTCCGCCTGGTCCGGGTGCTGCTGCTGGATGCCGAGCGTGGTCAGGCGGTCGAGGATGCCGAACTCCTTCTCGCGCAGCCGTTCGTCGACCACGAAGTCGGTCGGCTCGACCGGCAAGCCGCCGCCGGCGTGGATGATCTCCGCCGTGTGCCGGGCGCGCTGGTAGGGGGAGGTGAGCACGACGTCCGGCCGCTCCCCCTCCGGCAGTTCCGCGAACCAGCGGGCGAGCGCCGCCGACTGCTCCTCCCCGCGCGTGCTCAGCGGCACGTCCACGTCGCGCTGCGCGATGTCGATGCGGCCGAGCCCGGCCGCGTGCGCGGCGTCGCGCGCGACGTTGCCCGCACTTTCCCCATGACGGACGATCCAGAGCCTCTGCGGCCAGCGCTGCTGCATGATGAGCGGTTCCTCCCGTGCCGAACTCCTGTAACGGCGAATACCGCCAGAAGTTCAGGCGCGGCCGTTCATGCACGGACGAAGTGCTTGCGCAGTTCGGCGAAGGCGACCGTGGCCGCCGCGGTGGCCTCCGTCGCGGCGCGCGGGTCGGTCTGCGGACCAAGGTCGGGGTGCACCGCCTTCAGGCGCGCCCGGTAGGCGGCCTTCAACTCCGGCAGGTTCGCGGGCATGGCGGACAGGCCCAGCGCGGCGAGGTGGCGGGCGAGATCCGGATCGGAAGCCGGACGCGCCTGCTCGCGGCCGGTGCCGCCCGACGCTCCGCCAGCGTTGCCGGAAGCCCCGCCAGGGCTGGCGCCCATCTCCTCCCCGGCCAGGGCGGCGTAGAAGGCGAGGTCGGAGTCCAGCGCGGCGATGCGCGCCTCCAGCCGGTCAAGCTCCTCGAACCAGGCGGTCAGCGTGTCGTCGAGCCGTGACAGCGACCGGCGCAGCGCCTCCTTTTCCGCGCCCGGCGGAGCCGCCGCCTCCCGCGCGACCAGCACCTCGCGCGCCTCGCCGTAGCGGAGCAGATCCGCGACGCGGCTCTGCCGCTCGGCCCGCGCCGCGGCCAACTCCCGGCGGCAGCGGGCGGCCATGGCGGCGGCGTCGGCCGACCCATAGGAGCCTTCCCGCCGCCAGGAACGGCCGGTCCAGGCGTCGCCCGCCAGCGTCGCGCTGCGGCGGAAGACCAGCCGCAGCAGGTTTCTAATGAGCCGCGCGGTTGCCACGGCGATGCGTCCGGCGATGGTGACAGGCGGGCATGCTTAACCCCTCCGCAGCCGAGTCGAGCCAATCGGCGCTCATAAATCGCTGGCAGGAAATGTAAGCCGGTTTGTCCGAGTCTGCCTCCAATCGTGTGTTGAACGAACAGCGTGGATGCGCTGCAATATACCCGCAGCGCAGATCGGGTGGGCTTAAAAAGAACGGCAGTCCTATGTCGGATCACAGTCGAAATGGACAGTAAAGATCCTGGCGTCAAGGGACAGGCGCCCCGCCCACGCTGATCATCGCTGAATACAGACATTCAAAACGTACGGAGCATCGCCATGCGATTGATCCCCGTCACGGTGCTGACCGGATTCCTCGGCGCCGGCAAGACGACGCTGCTGAACCGCATCCTGGCCGAAAGCGGCGGGGCGCGCACCGCGGTCATCGTGAACGAGTTCGGTGAACTCGGCATCGACGGGCAGCTGGTGACCGCGACCGACGAAACGGTCATCGAGCTGAACAACGGGTGCGTGTGCTGCATCGTGCGCGGCGACCTGATCGCGGCGCTGACCCGGCTGATCGACGGCGATCTTGGCGGCGACCGCCCCTTCGACCGCGTGGTGATCGAAACGAGCGGTCTGGCCGACCCGGCACCCGTCATCCAGTCCTTCGTCCTGGACGAGCGGCTGCGCCTGCACTACCGGCTGGACGCGATCGTCACCGTGGCCGACGCGCGGCACCTGCCGCTTCAGCTCACCCACGACGAGGCGCGGGAGCAGATCGCCTTCGCCGACGTGATCCTGCTGAACAAGACCGACCTGGAATCCCCGGCCATGGTCGACGCGGTCGCCCGCGACATCCGCACCTTGAATCCGCTGGCGACGATCCACCGGACGGAACAGTGCGCGATCGCCCTGTCCGGCATCCTCGACATCGGCGCCTTCGACCTGCAGAACATCCTGCGCCTCGACCCGGACATCCTCGGCGAGCACGAGCATGAGCACGCGGCGGACATCGCCTGCGTCGCCTTCACGCAGCCCGGCGCCCTGGACGGGGCGGCGGTCGACGGCTGGCTGAACCGCCTCGTCCAGGCGAAGGGGCGCGACCTCCTGCGCATGAAGGGCGTGCTGAGCCTCGCCGGGGAGAACCGGCGCTTCGTCTTCCACGGCGTCCACATGACGCTGGACGGCCGGCCGGGCCGCCCCTGGACCCCCGGCGACGAGCGGCGCAGCCAGATCGTCTTCATCGGCCGCAACCTCGACGCCGAGGAGCTGCGCGCCGGCCTGGAGGGCTGCGTCGCCGCCCCGGCCCCAGCACCGGCCGTCGCCGCCTGACGCTTCTTCCAAAGATCACCGGTCAAATCATCAGGAGTTCGGTCGATGAAGCTGCAACATTACCTCGGCGGCCTGGAAAGTCTCGGCCCCGTGTCGACGGAGACCCGCGTGTTCGTGGAGGAGTGGGAAAAGCGCATCTTCGGCATCCACACGGCCATGATGGCGCTCAGCAGCCAATTGCCGCTGCCCGCCACGCCCAGCGCCTTCCGCACCGTCTGGACCTGGGCCGACCTGCGCAAGGGGGCGGAGGCCATGAACCCCTTCGATTACTTCAAGTACCGCTATTACGAGAAGTGGCTGGGCGGCATCTGCGGCTATTTCGTCGCCAACGGCTACATCACGGAGGAGGAGCTGGAGGCGCGCACCGCCGAATATTACGCCGACCCGGACAAGCCGCTGCCGCAGGACTCCGCCGCTCCCGCCGCCGGCACGACCATCGACCAGCGCGTCGAGCGGTACCTGATGGAGGGCGACTCGCCCAAGAGCGACCTGGACATCGCGCCGGCCTTCAAGGAGGGCGACGCCGTGCACATCCGCAACGTGCCCTCGATCGTGCACACCCGCCTGCCGGGCTTCCTGCGCAACCGCAGCGGCGTGGTGGAGACGGTCTATCCCGGCGCCTACGGCTACCTGACCGACACCGGCACCGACGGCATCGGCGCGCCCATGCCCGTCTACTGCGTCCGCTTCGCGGTGGAGGAGCTGTGGCCCGGCAACACCGAACCGAACGTCACGCTCTACGCCGACCTCTACGCCACCTACGTGGCCACCGCCGCCTGATCCCGGAGACGACGATGTCCGACCGCTTCCAATACCCCAACGACCGCGAAGCCCGCAGCGCCGCCCGCGCCAAGGCGCTCGAAGCCCTGCTGATCGAGAAGGGCATCATCAACGCCACAACCGTGGACACGGTGCTGAAGGTCTTCGAAACCAGGATGGGCCCCTTCAACGGCGCGAAGATCGTCGCCCGCGCCTGGGTCGATCCAGCCTTCAAGCAGCGCCTGGTCGCGGACACGCCGGCCGCCATCGCCGAGCTGACGGACCTCCCCGAGGGCATGGCCGGGGCGGAGGGGGAGCACATGCGCGCCGTCGCCAACGGGGAGGGCGTGCACAACCTGATCATCTGCACGCTGTGCAGCTGCTATCCCTGGCCGGTGCTGGGCCTGCCGCCCTACTGGTACAAGGACCCGACCTTCCGCAGCCGCGCCGCTCGCGAACCGCGTGCCGTGCTGAAGGAGTTCGGCCTGGACGTGCCGACCGCCACCGAGGTGAAGGTCTGGGACAGCAGCGCGCAGATCCGCTGGTTCGTCATCCCCGAACGCCCCGCCGGCACCGAGGGCATGAGCGAGGCCGAGCTGGCCGCCCTGGTCACGCCGGAATCGATGATGGGCGTGGCCGTCGCCAACGCCGCCTGACGGGAGGACACGCGATGCTGACCCAGTTCGAACAGTATGCGGTCACCAGCATGATGGGGGCCGGGGACACGCCGCCGCGGGCCAACGGCACGCTCTGCTTCGCGTCGGAGTGGGAGCGCTCGGCCTTCGGGGTCGCCCTGGCGCTTGCCCGCGACGGCCATTTCGAGTGGGAGGATTTCCGCCGCAACCTGATCGCCGCCATCGGCGATTGGGAGCGTGCTCAGACCCCCCACACCCCGGACTGGAACTACTACGAGCAATGGCTGGCCGCGCTGGAGGCGACGATGCTCCAGCACGGGCTGACCACGCCGGAGGAGCTGGCCGCCCGCACCGGCGCAGCTGCCTGACCGGCTTTTCTATCCGCACGCCTTTCCCAGCCTAGGAGACTTTGATGCACATCGAACCGGGCATGCTGTCCGCCGCGAAGATCATGGGCGCCAACGCCGCCGTGTTCGGCGTCCTGTCGTCCCACGCGCCGTCCTTCCTGCGGCGGCCGACGGAATGGGTGAAGTCGCTGCTGGCCGCGGCCTTCTTCTCGGTCCTGATGGAGGTCTGGCATCAGCCGGTCGGCCCGTCGGAGCTGCACTTCATCGGCGCGTCGGCGGTCTACTTCATCTTCGGCTTCCGCCCGACAATGTTCGGCTTCGCCATCGGGCTGCTGTTCCAGGGCCTGCTGTTCGAACCGCAGGACCTCGTGCATCTCAGCGTGAACGCGCTGTCGCTGATCGTCCCGCTGGTCGGCGCACACCTGACCGTGGGGCGCGGCCTGCTGGAGGCCGGCAAGCTGGACCAGCTGCGCTGGTCGTCGGTGCTGCGCTTCGACGCCGTGTACTACAGCGGCGTGGTCGCGATGGTCGGCTTCTGGCTGATGCTCGGCGAAGAGGCTACCCCGCTCGCCGACTGGGCCGTCTTCGCGGCCTCCTACCTGCCGGTGGTGCTGTGCGAGCCGGCGCTGAGCTGCGGCCTGCTGCGCGCGCTCGGCCGCCTGAAGACAGACAACCCGATCCTGCGCTACACGACCCTTGCTGGCCCGGTTGCTGTGTAATCGGACCGGAGAACGCACGATGGAAACGGGGTGGCCGTTCGCTCGGCCACCCTCTGTCATGATTGGGCCGGAACGATGCGGATCGTGATCCTTGCTCCGCCGGGGGTGCAGTCGCTCGATGTGGTCGGGCCGGCGGAGGTGTTCTGGGAGGCGGCGCGCCGCCTCGGCGACCCGGCCGCCTACGAGGTCCAGGTGATGGGCACGGCGGAGGGGCCCGTCGTCGGCACCGGCAGCCTCCGCTTCCTGGCCGACCGGACCATCCACGACCCCGACCAGCCGATCGACACGCTGCTGATCGGCGGCGACCCGTCCTTCGACGCCATCGACCCGGCGGTGATCGCCTGGCTGCGCCGCCGCGTGCCGACCGTGCGCCGCTACGGCTCCATCTGCACCGGCGTCTTCCTGCTGGCCGCCACCGGGCTGCTGGACGGGCGGCGGGTGACGACCCATTGGGAATGCGCGGACAAGCTGCGCGCCGAATACCCCAACCTGACCGTCGACGACGACCAGATCTTCATCCGCGACGGGGCGCTGTGCACGGCGGCCGGCGTCACCTCCGGCATCGACCTCGCCCTGTCCCTGCTGGAGGAGGACCACGGGCGGGATCTGGCACTCCTGGTCGCGCGCTACATGGTGATGTTCCTGAAGCGGCCCGGCGGCCAGTCGCAGTTCAGCGCCCATCTGGCCGCCCAGACCGCCAGCCGCACGACCATCCAGCGGTCGCAGCAGTATGTGCTGGAGAACCTGTCGTCCGACCTGTCGGTCGAATCGCTGGCGCTCCAGGCCGGGATGAGCCCGCGCAATTTCGCCCGCATCTTCCGCCGCGACACCAACCGGACGCCCGCGGAGTTCGTCGCCGCCGCCCGCCTGGACGCCGCCCGCCGGATGCTGGTGGACACGCCGGCACCGCTCCAGCGCATTTCCCACAGCTGCGGATTCGGCGACCTCAGCACCATGCGGCGCGCCTTCCTGCGCAACCTGGGGATCACGCCGCTCGACTACCGGAAGCGCTTCCGCAGCACCGCCGACGCCGGCGCGGGACGGTGACGGGCGGGCGGTGAGACACAGCGGGAGTCATTTTGTCCCTGGATGACGCACCCGGCGGTGGGCGACACTGCGCGCCATCGAAAGTGAGGTCATGCCATGGCGAGCAGAAGGCGCAAGGCGCCGCGGAAAGCCAAGAAGGGTCTGGGGCCCGGTTCGGTTCCGGAGATGGTGGGCGCATCCGGGCCATCGCCCGGCCGGGCGGGGACTCCGTTCGCGTCCCCGTTCTCAGCCAAGTCGTCGTCGTCCGTGCTGAAACGGCGCAAACCGCGCTATTCCGCAAAGCTCGACGCCGACGCCGGGAAATTCCTCAGCCCCGAGCAGCAGTATCTCCTCCGCAAACGGCGCGACGTCGAGCAGCGCGAGGCGAAGCAGCGCCGTTCCGCGGTCGGGTTGTTCCTCGTCGCGGTGGCGGTCGCCGCGGGCGGCGCGGCGTGGGCCTTCGGCTGGGTCTGACGGCGGCTTGGGATAAACGACCGCGCAACATCGGCGGGGGAAAACGGTTGTTGGTTCGGGGCCTCTACGGGCGTCGCGCCACGCCGCCCCAAGGGGGGCCACCATAAGGGAGACGACATCCGGACACGCAAGGGGGATCGGACATGGCGAAGATGCGCGCGGTGCAGGTTGCCCAACCCAACGGACCGCTCGAACTGATCGAGCGCGACATTCCCGAAGCCGCTTCCGGCCAAGTCCGCATCAAGGTCCAGGCCTGCGGCATCTGCCACAGCGACGCCTTCACCGTGGAAGGGGCCTTCCCCAACATCCAGTACCCGCGGGTGCCCGGGCACGAGATCGTCGGGATCATTGACGCGGTGGGGGCGGGGGTCCAGACCTGGGCGGCGGGGCAGCGGGTCGGCGTCGGCTGGCACGGCGGCCATTGCGGCCGGTGCGACCGCTGCCGGCGCGGCGACTTCATCAACTGCCGCTTCGCCCAGACCCCCGGCCTCCACTACGACGGCGGCTACGCCGACTACATGGTGGCGCCGTCGGAGGCCCTGGCCCTGGTGCCCGACGAGCTGTCGTCGGAGGAGGCGGCACCCCTGCTCTGCGCCGGCATCACCACCTTCAACGCGCTGCGGCACAGCGGCGCCCGCCCTGGTGACCTCGTCGGCGTCCTGGGCATCGGCGGGCTGGGGCATCTGGGCGTGCAGTTCGCCGTGAAGATGGGGTTCCACACGGTCGCCATCGCGCGCGGCACGGACAAGGAGCCGCTCGCCCGGCAGCTCGGCGCCCACCGCTACATCGACAGCCAGGCGCAGAACGTTGCGGAGGAGCTGACCAAGCTGGGCGGCGCCCGCGTGATCCTGGCGACCGCCACCAGCTCCAAGGCGATGACCGCCGTGGTCGACGGGCTGGGCGTGGACGGCAAGCTGCTGATCGTCGGCGTCACCGCCGACCCGATCGAGGTCACGCCCTTGCAGCTCATCTCCGCGCGGCGCTCCATCCAGGGCTGGCCGTCCGGGACGGCGATGGACTCGCAGGACACCATGGCCTTCAGCGCGCTGACCGGCGTCCGCACGATGATCGAGACCGCGCCGCTCGACCGCGCCGCCGAGGCCTACGCCCGCATGATGAGCGGCAAGGCCCGCTTCCGGATGGTGCTGACGACCGGAGCCTGAGCGGGCCATCCGAACGTCGCCCGCACGCCTCGATCCCTCTCCCGGGGCGGGAGAGGGCATGAGATGCGATTGCCCTGAATCCCGCCGCAGGACCCTTGATCGACGGCCCTGTCCGCCCATATACCATCCAGATGGATGGTAAACGGATGGAAATGGGATGGCCGGGGACATGCAGGACCAAAGGGTGAAGGTTGCGGACAGCGAGAAGATCACGATCAATCTCGGCTACGTCGACCTCGGCCACATCGACCTGCTGGTGCAGGAAGGGTTCTACTCCAACCGGACCGACTTCATCCGCACCGCGATCCGCAACCAGATCGACCGCCACGGCGACGCGGTGCGGCAAGCCGTGACGCGCAAGAGCGTCGACCTGGGTTTGCGCCACTACAGCCGCGCGGATCTCGAAGCGGTGCAGGCGGCCGGCGAAAGGCTCGACATCCGTGTCCTCGGGCTGGCCAGCATCGCCCAGGACGTCACGCCGGACCTTGCCCGCGCGACCATCGTCTCCATCACCGTGCTAGGTGCGCTGCACGCCAGCGCCGCCGTCAAGGCCGCGCTGGCAGACCGGATGCGTTGACACCGCATGCGCTGACGGCACCCCACTCACGCCTTATTGAATGACGCCGGACGGGCTCCCCGCGGGCTCGCATCCGGATTGACAGAAAGCTTCTGCAATGAGCAACCCCTTCTTCTCCGGCATGGCCAAGGCCAAGAGCCTCACGCAAGCCGGCAAGCTGGCCGAGGCGACCGCCCTGATCCAGCGCCTGCTGGGCGGCGATCACGGTGGGTCCTCCGCCAAGCCGGCGGACGCCGGTTCCGCGACCATCATCGATGTCGAGCCCGTCTCGGTGAAGACGGCGGACGCGCCGCCGCACTCCGCCGGACGCGCCCGCACGGAGCCCCGGTCCGGGCTGGGCGACACGCTGCGCGGCCTTGCCGCCCGGGCGATGCCGCACGGCCTCGACCTCGGTTTGGGAAAGGCCGCGCGTCCACCGTCCGAGCCCTTGCCGGACGGCGCCAGCTTCACGACGGCGTCCTTCAGCAACGCGGCCGGGACGCGCTCCTACAAGCTCTACGTTCCGGCGAACCGGCGCGACGGGCAGCCCCTTCCCCTGGTGGTGATGCTGCACGGCTGCACCCAGTCGCCGGACGACTTCGCGGCCGGCACCCGGATGAACGCGCTTGCCGAGGAGCATGGCTTCCTCGTCGCCTACCCGGCGCAGGATTCCTCCGCCAACGCCCAGAAATGCTGGAACTGGTTCAGCCACGACCACCAGCGGCGCGACCAGGGGGAACCGTCGCTGATCGCGGGGATGACCCGGCGGATCATGAAGGACCATCCCGTGGACGAACGCCGCGTCTTCATCGCCGGGCTCTCCGCCGGCGGTGCGGCGGCGGCCATCCTGGGCGCCTCCTATCCCGACCTCTACGCCGCCGTGGGGGTGCATTCGGGCCTGCCGGTCGGGGCGGCGCACAACCTGCCCTCGGCGCTGGCCGCCATGCGCCAGGGAGCGGCGGCGGGCACGCCGCGGGGCGGCGCTCCGGTCCCGACCATCGTCTTCCACGGCGACCGCGACAGCACGGTTCACCCGGCCAACGGCGAGGCCGTCGCGCGGCAGTCCATGGCCGCGGCCGCCGGCCTGACGCGCCGGGAGGAGCGCGGCCAGGCGCCCGGCGGGCAAGGCTGGAGCCGCACGCTCCACGCCGACCCCTCCGGACGGGTGCTGTGCGAACAGTGGACGATCCATGGCGCCGGGCACGCCTGGGCGGGCGGCAGCCCGGCCGGCTCCTACACCGATCCGCGCGGCCCGGACGCCACGCGGGAGATGCTGCGCTTCTTCCTTGAGACCGTCGAACGCGGCGCGCAAGGCGACAAGGGCGGGGTGTGATCCACTGCGGACCGCAACCGCAGTCCCGGCCGCAGATATTTTCAAGGCGCAAACTGCACACATAAATATTCACAGACGTGATTGCGGCTATCACAGGTGTTTCGGGTTCGATCCGTGACGGATATTTTGATGGTCATTGGGCAAGGCCTGGGATCACGGAAAACATTGAAGTCACGTCTGTATGCCGAGTGTGTTGGGCTGGCCGTCCTTCTGGTCCTGGCGGACGGCCCCGCGGAAGCGCGGGATGCGGCGGCGCGGCCCGCGATGGAGGACGCCGCCGTCGCCGCGCTGCAGAAGCGTGCGCGGGACGGCGACTCCGCGGCGCAGTACGACCTCGCGAACCGCTACGACCGCGGCGACGGCGTGGGCATGGATCTGGGACGCGCCTTCGCGCTGTTCTGCCGCGCCGCCCAGGCGGGGCATGTCGAGGCGTCCTACCGGCTCGGGCGCTTTTATTGGGCGGGCATGGGCACGGATCGCGATCCGGCGCGGGCGATCGCCTGGCTCGCCGTGGCGGCGGACGCGGGCCATGCCGAGGCGGGCCGCGTCATGCGGAAGCTGCCGCCGCTGGACGTGCGCCGACGCCCCGATTGCCGTCCGGGGACCGTCCGGCGGCCCGCGCCGGCCGACCGGCCCCGGATGGACGCCGCCGCCTTCCGCGACATGGCGGCCGGCAGCCCGATCGGGCAGGCGGCCGGGATTCTGGCCTCCCGCTTCGGGCTGGACAGCGGCCTCGTCCTGGCCGTGATCGCGGTGGAATCGAATTTCGAACCGGGCGCGGTGTCGCCGAAGCGGGCGCAGGGGCTGATGCAGCTGATGCCCGACACCACCCGCCGCTTCGCCGTGCGCGACCCGTTCGACCCCGTGGAGAACATGATCGGGGGCATGCGGTATCTCCGCTGGCTGCTGTCCTACTTCCGGGGCGACGTGCGGCTTGCGCTGGCCGCCTACAACGCGGGCGAGGGGACGGTCGACCGCCATGGCGGAATCCCGCCCTACGCGGAGACGCGCGAGTATGTGCGCCGCGTCGGGCGTCTCTACGGCGCCGAGCGCCACCCTTTCGACCCGGCGCTGGCCGACCCGTCGCCGGCCCTGCGCGGCGCCTTCGCGCCCGCCGCCATTCCCGCCATCAATCCCGCCGGGGCACCGGGATGACGGCGCCTTCCACGCGCAAAAAGCTGTCCTGCTGCCATCGTCCGAAGGGCCATGTCACGGCGCCTTGCTGTCGAGCTTGGAGCGGCGGAAGCGGATGACGTAGCTGGTCACGCCGTCGTTTGTCTGGCGTTGCAGGTACACGGAGTCGGAATCGATCCTGGTGACCTTCAGGCCGGGCTCCAGTTCCGCGCCCACGCGGTAGTCGCGGGTGTTGATGGTGGCGACGTCCTGGTCGCCGACGCGGCCGATGCCCGACAGGCGGTGCATCCAGGTCAGGTCGATTTCGTGCGTGACCTGCCGTGTGGCGCGGTTGAAGGCGAAGCGCTGGAAGGGATTGCGCTTGTTCTGCTCGGCCACCTGGTCGCGCAGGGCCTGAAGGCGCTGGTCGGTCAGCGGGGCGGCGTCGGCCCGCGGCGTGATGGAGAACTCGATGGCGTGCGTCGGCGGGTTCTGCGAATAGTCGAAGGGCCGCACCTGAAGGTCGTTGATGGAGACGTTCAGCGCCTCCAGGTTCGCGGCGAAGCGCAGGAAGGTCAGATAGTCGGCGGTGATCTTCAGCACGAATTTCAGGTTGCCGTCGCGGCTCGGCATCAGTTCGCGGACGATGACCTTGGTGTTCTGGGCGATGCCGTTGATGTGGTCCAGGAAGCGGGGAAGGGACTGGATGCCGGCTTCGGTCTGCGCGGCGTTCTTCCGGCGCTGCTCAAGCTCGGCGGCGAGCGTCCTGTTCTCCTCCGCCAGGATCGCGGCCAGCCGGGCGGCGTCGGCCATCGCCACCTCCTTCGGCCGGTAGACGGTGGCGTAGCCGAGCAGCAGGATCCCCGTGACCGCGCACAGCAGCGACAGCAGGAAGGACCGGTGCGTTCTGATGAAGGCGTCCATGGCGTTTTCCCCGATTGTCCGGTCCGGATCAGCGCGGCGCGTAGCGCTCGACCTCGTCGTTGCGGCCGCGAACCCTGTCCTGCATGTCGCCCAGCGAGCCGGCCGACGCGGCGGCGCCCTGCTGGCGCGCCTGCACGCGCTTGTTCTCGTCGTAGACGGCCTCGATGCCGAACCGGATGACCGGGTCGGTTTCCGCCTGGTCCAGCGTGATGCCCTGGAAGCGGATTTCGCGGAAGTCGTTCATGAAGTCGTGATTGGCCGAGTTCTCCAGGTTCGCGATGAAGCGCGAGACTTCCAGCACGTGCCCCTCGGTGGACGGCAGCACCGCCCCTTCGATCACCAGCTTCTTGCGGACCACGTCGCTGGATCCGGCGACCCCTGCCTCGGTGGCCAGATACACGTCGGTCAGCCACATGCGCTGGTCGATGTTGCGGCCGATGATCAGGAACTTTTCCGTCCACAGCACCTTGTCGGCGCTGGCTTGGTCGGCGGAGCGCAGCGGCCTGGCCAGATGCTGGCGCAGGCGGGTCGAGTCGTCGAACGCCCGGGCCGCCTGGGTCGCGGCCATGGCGCGCTGCGTCTCCATCTCGTCGTTCTTCTGCACGGCCAGCATCAGCACCAGGACGGCGAGCAGGCCGAACAGCGCGAAATAGGGGCGGTCCCTGTTCGCCGCGTCGGCGGCTTCCTCCCCCGCGGCGTCTGACGCCGGATCGGCGGCGGGGCGGTTCATCAGCCGGTTCATCAGAGATTCCAGCGTCATGCCGCCGTTCCGCGCCGCCGAACCCGCCCGATCCGCCCGCCCGCGCCCGCGCATGCGCCGTTTGGACTGGCCGATGGACGGCCGCGCGGCGGGCGCCTCCGGCCCCTTCGCGGCGCGCAGGTCGGCCGTCGGCACCAGCCGCTGTTCGTACAGTCTGTATTTGACCCGGCCGATCTCCAGGCCGGGGCCGGTGTCCTCCAGCAGGTTGACGCCGGGCTGCCCCGCCGACGCGCAGAACAGGTCGAAAATCCCCACCGCCGCGGGCGCGACGGGCAGGCGCCGGGCCAGGAAACCGGCGAATCCGGCGACGCGGTCGTGCGCGCCGAACAGCTCCAGCCGGTCCGGGCGGCCGGACGCCCGCTGGCCTTCGAAGAAGTCCAGCGTCGCCTCCAGCTTCTCCAGATAGCCGCGCAGTTCGTCGCCGACCGCCCGGTCCAGGATCGTGCGCGTGAGCGCCGCCGTGCCCTCGTCCGGCAGCGGGGATGTCGCCGGCACGTCGGCCAGCATGTCGGCCAGCATGTCGCGCGCCCTCAGCGACCGTTCCGCGTCCTCCGGGGACATGTTGCCGTGGTTGGCCAGCGCCTCGACGACGCTCATGACGCCGAAGGGCAGCACGCGGGCCGTGACGGTGCCGTAGCGCGGGTTGGCGAGCACCACATGCGTGCAATGGCCGCCGACGTAGATGCCGCCGTAGGGCAGGTCGCCCAGTTCCGCCGCGCGGCGCACCAGAACGTCGGCGACGGGCACCAGCCGGGTGACGAGCGCCCCCGCGCGGTCCAGCCGCCCCAGGCAGGCGCCCACCCGGCGGGCGTCCGCGAAGGCGGCCACGCCCTTTTCCTTCTGCCCCTGCGCCGTCAGGCCGAAGGGACCGAAGCCGAAGGTCACCGCCTTGGCGTTGAGCTGCATCGCGCCATAGGCGTGCAGCAGGCCCGAGGACTGGGTGGCGGCGACGCTGAACGTCTCGTTCCGGGTGTCGGTGAGGAACACCTGCGGGTCGTCGGTCAGAACGGCGAGCCGACCGACCGACGCGAACGCCCCGTCGCGTATGGCCGTCCCCGCCGACCGGAACACCGCGTCCATCCGCGGCTCGCTCGGCTGGCCGGGCGACACGGACGCGGCCTCCCGTTCCAGCGCGGCGGCGCCGTTCTCGGGATCCTCCACCCGCAGCCGCCAGGACGTGTCGGTGCAATGCAGGAACATCGTCGCCGCGCCGGTCGCCGCGCCGGTCGCCATGGCCCCGGCGGGATTTGGCTTCTTCGAGAGCTTGAGGCCGAACATGAGGGCTCCGGGCTGGAAGGGGGCGGAGGGGGGATCAGAACGGGAAGTTGCGCTGGATGAACTGGATGGCGGCGGCGCCGTCGGTGACGGTCGTGACTCCACGGATGCAACTGCTGGTGCCGGTGGTGGCGAACAGCACGGGCTTGTTGGATGAGTCCGTGCCGGACTGGTAGCTGTCCACGACGCAGAGGCCGATGGTCAGGCGGCCGATGCGGTCGCGCAGGTCGCGCAAGGCTCCCGCTCCGCCGACATGGCCGGTGGTGTTGAGCTTGCCGACCTCCATATCCAGCCGGATTTGCCCGTCGGGTTCGGATGCGGTGGCGCCGCCTGGCCTCGGCCGGTCGCTGACCACGGCGCGGACGTCGAACCAATAGCGTGCGTCGGTGTTCGCGTTGACCGCCATCAGGGATTGGGAGGAGGTCGTCAGGTTCTGCGGGTAGTACCAGCGCAGGAAACCGGGATCGGCCAGGGAGCCGTTCGTCTGGATCTCCGCATGGGCACCGTCCTGGCTGTCGAGATAGTCCTGCAGGGAACCGATGATGGTGCCGACGCTGCGGCTCGTGGCCACCAGGGTGACCGGGTCGGGAGTCGGCGGATTGTCTCCGTAGTCGGGCGCCGCGCCACAAGGGCTCGAGTGATTGGTGTTGGAGGACGTTTCGGCCCTGCTCTTCGCCCCGCCTCCGCACACGCCGTTGAACCCGGCCCGGCTCAGCATGTAGTTCATGTGGCCCATCATCGCCCAATAGACTCGCGTGTCGGCCAGAAGCCGGTCCACCTCCTCCTCTTCCGACACCAGCACGTGGCGCACGAAGGTGCCGGCGAACAGCAGAAGCAGCGTCATGAACACCATGACCGTGACCAGGACGGATCCGCGCTGATTCCGGACGGAGGCGGGTTGCGGGGTCAATAGGGCTCCCTCCGCTGAAGCGCGGCGAAAGCCATCCAGTAGGTGATGGTCTGGCCCGCCAGATAGGACCGCGACGACCCGAGCGGGCGCGGATCCATCAGCTGGATCGCCACCGCCGTGACGCCGTTGGCGGTGGTTGCCGGGGACATGATCGGGTCGGCCCGCAGGAAGCCGAGCACGCCGGTGAAGGTCAGCCCGGCCGCGCAGCCCTGAAGGGGCGTGTTCGTGTCGGTGCAGGCGACGCTCATGGCCGGAATGCGCTCAGTGGTCGCGACAGCCGGGTCGGTCGGGTCGCCGTCGGCGTCGTTCCCGAAGGGGGGCGTGCTCCCGTTGCCGAGAACCAGCCGGTAGCGGCGGGAGAAGAGGTCGTTCGCGTCGCGCTGCATGAAGTGGGGCATTCTCCGCGGCAACGCGAAGGGTCCCGCGGTCACGTCGGACGAGCCGTTCCGGCTGCGCAGGCCGAACACATACCGGAAACCGGGGCTTGGGTCGGATCCCGTGCCGGAGTTCAGGTTGGCGTTCGCGTTGGATGCCCCAAGCGCCAGGACGTCGAAGATCTCGCGGGCGTGCCGGTTCAGCGCGATCCTGCTGGAGATCGCGTCGGCGTAGCGCAGCGTGTCGGTCAGGATGCCGCCGACGACGATCATCAGGATCAGGCCCAGCGTCCCGGCGACCATCAGTTCGATCAGGGTGAAGCCCCGCTGGTCCTCCCGCTGGTCCGTCATGGGCGCTGCCCCACGATGGTTTGCAGGGTGATGGTCTCCACCGGCCCCATCGCCCCGCGCGGGTTGTCCGCCGAAAAGCGGAACGGGTAGTCGAGAAAGACCGTCAGCAGGTTGCACGGCGTGGCGGTTCCCGCGGGGTAGCAGGGCCGCGTTCCGGCGCTGTCGTTGACCGGCAGCAATTCCCAGCTGAGTTGCCCCACGACACGGCGGCCCTTGTCGATCCAGACGAGGTTCCGGTCGTCGCTCGTCGTGGAGGCGGTGTCGTTGTCGAAGTAGAAGATGCGGCCATAGACCTTCTGCGCATTCTCCTTGTCGTCGGCGATGGGTTCGTCGAAGTCGACGCCGCCCGTCTGATTCCTGTCGGCGAACTCGATCCCCGGCTGACCCGTCCGATAAATCCGGCGGCTGACGCCGTCGGGCGAGGTGCCGATGTAGGACCCCGCCTCATAGCCCGGCGCCATCGGCGCCGCGGTCGCGTAATCCGACACCGTCCGGCTTTTCACGCCGGCGTCGCCGCCCGTGATGTAGGCGATGGACAGGCGTTCCATTTCCGAATTCAGGCGGATCACCGCCTGCTGGCGCAGGACGGCGTCGTCGACGCGCCGCGCCACCGCCACCCACACCGCGTTCATCCCCGCCATCAGGATGCCCACCAGCACAAACCCGACCATCACCTCCACGATGGTTATGCCGGACTGGCCGGACTGGCCGGACTGGCCGGGGTGCTGCGGGCGGGGCTGCGGACGGTGGGGCATGGCCGGGGTCAGTCGGTCAGGGCGTCGGACAGGGTCACGCCCTGCCGCCACTCCGGAGTCACACTGTGCGTGCCGATGACGGTCGCGGCGGAGTTGCGGCCGTCGATCGGCGGCGGGTAGCTCAGCACCACGCTTCGCCCGCCGCTGCCCCGGCCGGTGCCGGCGGCGCGCACCCATCCCGTGGGCTCCTGCTTCAGCGGCGGGTTGGTCAGCGACGGGTTGCAGGACTCGCCGGCGCCGGAGACGGGGCCGGAGGTCTGCAGGGTGGCCGAACGCTCGCGCAGCACGGCGACGACCTGGAAGGCGGTCGCCGGCGATCCGGCCGTGGTGGCGATCGCCGTGCCGACGGAGGCGGCGGTCGGCATCGACGCGGTGTAGGGCGACGCGCCGTAGTTGCCGCAGAGGTTGGTCGCCGACGCGCCGCAGAAGATCATGAAGCAGAAATCGCCGGCATCCGACAGGTCGACGCCCAGCTTCTTCTGGATCTCCTCCTCGTTCACGGTGGCGAGGTAATAGCCCGTGCGGTTGAAGTGGATGCGGTTCTTGGCCGCGATGTTCATCAGGTGCGGGACCGCGCGGCTGACGTTCGCGCTCAGCAGGTGGTTGCCGAAGACTTTGCCGCCAACCGTGGCCAGGATGCCGATGATGGCCACCACCACCATCAGCTCGACGAGCGTGAAGCCCGCCATGCGGCGGGTTCGCGCGGACGGGGGCTGGAACGCCGGTTTCGTCATTGCAAGGCCATCGATCCCAGTTCGAACACCGGCAGGAAGCTGGCGATCATCATGGCGGCCACCGCCAGCCCGATGACCACGGTCAGGATCGGGTTGATCAGGCTGGTGATGCGGTCCAGCCTGTCCTGCACGAGGCTGTCGAAGTAATCCGCGCTGGACGTCAGCAGCTCGTCCAGGATGCCCGCCTCCTCGCCCGACGCGATCATCTGCAGGACGATGCCGTGGAAGATCCGGTGCGACCGGAAGGAATCCGCCAGCCCGAACCCGCGCTCCACGTCGTCGGCGATCTCGTACAGGAGTTCGCACACATAGACGTTGCCGGCGCTGTCGGCGGCCAGCCGCAGGGCCTCCAGGACCGGGACGTCGTTCTCCACCTGCACCGCCAGGGTGCGCAGGAAGCGCGCCAGCGCGCTCATGCGCCACAGCGGCCCGATGATGGGAAGCTTCAGCTTCATCTCGTCCCAGACCGCCCGGCCGTCCGCGGTGGACACCCATGTGGCGAAGCTGACCAGCAGGGCCACCGCGCCGCCGACGATCAGGTACCAGTATTCGGTCCAGTATCCCTTGATGTTCAGCAGCCACTGCGTCGGAACGGGCAGGGTGCGGTGGAAATTCCTGTAGATCTGCTCGAACCGCGGAAGGATGAAGAAGGCCATGGCGTTGAAGATGCCGAAGAAGGCGAAGACGACGAACAGCGGGTAGGTCAGCGCCGCCTTCAGCTTGCGCCCTGTCTCGTGCATCACCTTCTGGTATTGGGCGATCTGCAGCAGCGCTCCGCCCAGCCGGCCGGACTCCAGGCCGGCGCGCACGACGGTGACGTAGACGTCGTCGAAGATGTGCGGATGGGCGGCCAGGGCGGTGCCCAGGTCGACGCCGCGGACGACATCCTCGCTCACGTCCTCGATGGCTTCGCGCAGACGGCGCTGCGGGGTCTCCTCCGCCAGGTTGGCCATGACGTCCACCAGCGGCAGGTTGCTGCGGATCATCGCCGCGAACTGCTGCGTGAAGATCAGCGTGTGGAGGGCGCTGACGCCGGCCATGCGCTTCGCTCCTTCCCCGTCAGTAGGTTTCGCCCAGGACGCGGAGGACCTCCGCGTGCGTGGTGAGGCCGGCCTCGATCTGATGCAGCCCGTGGCTGATCAGCGTCGTCATGCCGGCGTCGCGCGCCGCGCGCCGCAATTCGTCGGCGTTGAAGTTGGGCGCCATGATCATGGAGCGGGCGGCGTTCGTCATTTCGAACACCTCGAACACGGCGTGCCGGCCGAGATAGCCGGTGTTGCGGCACTGCACGCAGCCCATGCCCTGGGCATAGCTGGCGTCGTCGCCGATCTCGATTCCGAGGCTCGCCAGCCGTTGGTCGCAGATGCCGTCGTCCATCAGCTGGCGGCGCACCTTGGTCCCCGGCACCCGGGCCTCGCAATGCGGGCAGACGGTGCGCACGAGGCGCTGGGCGATGGCCAGCGTCAGCGCGTTGGCGACCAGGAAGCGGTCGATGTCCATGTCCAGCAGGCGGGTGACCACGCCGACCGCGTCGTTGGTGTGGATGGTGGAGAAGACGATGTGGCCGGTCAGGGAAGCCTGGATCGCCATGGCCGCCGTCTCCGTGTCGCGGCACTCGCCCACCATGATCACGTCGGGGTCCTGACGCAGGATGGTGCGCAGGCCGGACGCGAAGGTCAGGCCGATGCGTTCGTTGACCTGCATCTGGTGGACGCCTTTCAGCCGGTATTCCACCGGGTCCTCCACCGTCAGGACGTTCCTGGCCTTCCGGTCGATGCTGCCCAGGCAGGAATAGAGCGTGGTCGTCTTGCCGGACCCCGTGGGGCCGCTGATCATGCACAGTCCGAAGGGCGCGTTCAGCTTCTCGTACAGCAGGCGCAGGTCGCGCGGCATCATGCCCAGATGTTCCGGCGACGGGCGGAGCGCGTTCTTGTCCAGCAGGCGCAGCACCAGCTTCTCGCCGTAGATGGTGGGGTAGGACGACACGCGCACGTCGATCGGGCGGCCCTGGATCAGGGTGCCGATGCGGCCGTCCTGCGGGCGGCGCTTTTCCGCAACGTCCATGCCGGAGATGATCTTGATGCGCGACGACAGCTCCGGATGCATCGCGATGGGAAGCGAGCTTTCCTCGTGCAGGATGCCGTCCACGCGGAAGCGGAACAGCAGGCAGTCTTCCAGCGGCTCCACATGGATGTCGGACGCCCCGTTCATGGCGGCCTTCTGGATGTGGTAGTCGACGATCTGCGGGATGTCGCCCCGCTCGATCTCGATGGCGAGCCGCTGCTGTTCGTCCGCGGACATGTCGATGACCAGCAGGTTCACGCTGCCGTCGTCGTCGGACCGGTTCTTCAGGCGCCGGAGCGCGGCCTTGAACACCGCGGGCATCACGAGCTTCCGGGCGTGGCTCTCGCCCGAACAGCGCTCGACCCAATCCTGGAAAACGAGGTCGAAGGGATCGATGGTGGCGTAGCAGGGCTTGCCGTCCTCCGCCTCCAGCAGCACCGCCCCGCGGCGTTCCGCCTGCGCGAAGGACAGCCAGGGCGTCGCCCTGGCCTTGGCGATCAGCTCCCTTTCCGACTCGATCAGCATCAGCCCGTGGGTGAAGGCGACCAGCCGGTAGATGTCGTCGATGAACCGGGCCTGGGGATCCTCGGCCACCGCGCGGAAGAAGGTGATCCCGGAATCCCGCGCCCCCTGCGACAGGGACAGCGCGCGGGCCTGGGTCAGCAAGCCGACGTCCACCAGCTGGCGGGCGACGCTGCCCAGCGCGATGTCCGGGTTCGGAGGCGTTGCCGTGCTGCGCCGCTCCACGGCGGCGTCGGCCGGCGGGACGGGCTCCGTGGTCATCCGGTCTACACCCGGTTGCGGCCGGTCGAGGAGGGCCGCGTCGGGAAGGTGCCGGCCGATGCGAAGATCCCGGCTTCCGCTTCCGAGAAAAGGCTCCGCCGCGAGCGCACCGTCCGGCGGGATAGGCTCGGTGTCCACCGTTGGCGGAGCCGTCCAGGTCTCGCCGGAACCGGCGGCGTGGAAGATGAAGGTCAGCTGCGTGGCGCCGAGCTTCACGCGGGCGCCGTCGGCTAGCACCACCGGCCGGTCGCCCACGGGGGTGTCGTCCAGGCTGGTTCCGTTGGCGCTGTTCAGGTCCGCCAGCGTCCAGGCCCCCTGCTCGCCGTTCCAGGCCACGACGCAATGGCGGCGCGACACGTGCCTGTCGGGAACCGCAACGTCGACCAGCGTGGCGTTCGCGTCGGAACGTCCGACCACATAGCGTTCGGACTCGCCGCCGAGGTCGATCGTCTCCTCCTCCCCGCGGGGCAGGCGCATGAGGATGCGGATGGCGGGGCGCGCCTGGGCAGGAACCGGGTTCGGCGCTTCGGTCGTCATGCCGTCGGGTTCCCATCGTCGTCCGCGGCATAGGCCACGCGGAACCCGAAGTCCCAGCGCCGCTCGTCCGGAGCCGCCCAGTTGCGGAAGGCGCAGCGGCCCTGCACGGAAAGGCTTTCGAAACTGCCGCCGCGCAGCACCCGCGGTCCAACCGGCCCGTCGTTGACCGGGTCCACGACATCCTTCGGGATGGCGCGGAGGAAATCTGGATCGTAGATGTCCCGGCACCATTCCCAAACGTTGCCACACAAATCGCCGATGCCCAGCGGGTTCATCCCCAACGGGAAGGATCCTACGGGCGTGGTGTTCCGCGCGGCGCCATCGATGTTCGCGACGGCCGGTCCCGGCGGGTCGGAGCCCCAGGGATACTCCACCAGCGGCACGCCACCGCGCGCGGCGCATTCCCATTGCACCTCGGTCGGCAGGAACCCCCCGGCCCAGCGGGCGTAGGCCGTCGCCTCGGCGTGGGTGATCCCGACCACGGGATGGCTGGCGAAGTTTCCGGTGTTGCGGTGGGGCAAGGGGGGCAGGGCGTGGCCGGTCGTCTTCGCGAAGGCCTCGTAATCCGCGTGGGTGACCGGGTAGGGGTCAATCAGGAAGGGTGTGACGCGCACGCGGCGTCCAGTCCCCTCGTTCTTTCGCGCCTTGCTCCCGGCGTTGGAACCGACGTTGTAGTCGCCGCCTTCCACGCGGATGGCGCGCGACCGGCGGCCGTCCGTCCGCGCGCCCTGTCCAACCCAGCCCTTTTCGACCAGCCGCACCGTGTCGAGCGCGGCGAGCACCTCGCCCGCGGTCTGGAAGCGCCGGTCCGGCTCGTACTCCATCAGCCGGAGGATGATGCGGTCGAGCGCCGGCGGCACCGCGGCGTTGCGCCGGCTCGGTGGTTCGATCTCGTCGATGGGGATGCGCGGCACCCGGCCGGTCTGCTTGACGTCCTTCAGGGAGTTGGGCGGCACCTCTCCCGCGAACAGCTCGTAGGCCATCACGCCCAGCGCCCACAGGTCGGCCCGGCGGTCCACCGCCTGCGGGGCGAGATACTGTTCGGGCGCCGCGTAGCGGAAGGACAGCCACACCATGCTGTCGGCGGATGCCTTGCCCAGCAGAGCAAAGCCGAAGTCCATGATCACCGGCTCGCGGACGTTGTCGTTCCGCAGGACGACGTTCTCCGGCTTCAGGTCGCGGTGCACGATCTCCCGGTGCGCCACCGCCAGCGTTTGGGTGAGCGTGCGCAGCAGGTCCAGCCGCTGCGGCGCGGTGTCGAGCAGGGCGTTGGCGTTTGACTTCATCCAGTCGCGCAGTTCGCTTCCCTCCACGATGTCCATGACCACGCCAACCCCTTTCTCCCCTTCGTATAGGTCGTGGACGGAGCAGATGTTCGGGTGGCGGAGGCGTCGGGAGATCACCACCTCGGCGGACAGGCTAGGCAGCAGCATCCGGCGCTGCTCCGGGTCCGACAGCCTGTCCGCGCGCAGCACCTTTATGGCGACGTCGTAGCCGAGCGCGTCGTCGTAAGCCTTGTAGACGGTCGAGGTCCCCCCCTCGCCGAGCCAGCGCCAATCCCGGAAGCGGGCGGAGCCCGACACCAGCACGGGCCCGTCTGCCGGTGCGGAGGTGAAAAAGGGGGGATGCGTCATGGGCGGCCTCAGGGCGCGATGGCGGACGGGGCCGATGCGGCCGCCGCGCTCATCGTGACGGCGGGGCAGGCGCCCGCGGCCAGCAGCGCCATCGTCGCGTTGCCGGAGATGAAGCTGATGCGGTTGTAGGGGCCGTCCCATCCGGTGGCCCCGGCGGCGATCTCCGTGCTGGTGTCGCGGTTGGAGAACAGGACGCCGCCGGGGTCGTAGGCGCTGCAGATGCCCGAGGTGACGGCCGCGGAGCAGCGCTGTGCCACGATGCAGACGCCCAGCGCGCGCGAGGTGGCGTTGGCCGAGACGCCGACGACGTAGCGCCAGCGGCTGTTCGTCGGGATGGACACGGTCGGGATGACCGTGTCCACGCAGTTGGTGGTGCAGCCGTTGATCGCCTGCTTGTTGTTGACCTGGCCGGCCAGCGTGTCGGCGGCGATGGTCGGGTTGGCGTCGACGTAGCCCTGCACGCTGCGGGCGATGTCGGCCATGCGCTCCGCCGGCTCGCTCGTCTCGGCCTGCCGGACGAAGCGGGTAAGCTGGGGGATGCCGATGGAGGCGAGGATGCCGATGATCGCCACGACGACCATCAGCTCGACGAGCGTGAAGCCCTTTTGCGTCTTCGCGCTGGCGTTCATGGATGCTGCTCCTTGCTTCGGCACCGGTGTCGCCGGGCGGCTGTCATCTGTGGGCGCCGGTCATGTGTGGGCGTAGTCATTTGAGGCTGTAGGCGGTGAGCACGCGCGCGTTGTCGGGCGCCTCGCCGTACTTGAATTCCATGCGCACGTAGTTGCGGACCGCCGGCGCGTACCACCAGCGCTCGTAGGCGGTCCAGTTGCCGGTCGTGCTGCGCGTGCGCATCACCAGGATGACGGCGTCGAAGGTGCCCGCGGGAACGGTGATCGTCTCGGTTCCTTCGACCGTCCACGACGTGCGGTGCCGGACCAGCACGCCGTTGCGCATGTACTCGCGCCGGAAGACCACGGGCTCGCCGGGCGGGACGGTGTAGAGGCGCTGCGGGTCCTCGGACTGGAAGACGACCTGGCGCAGGGCGTTGCGCGACTGCAGCTGCTCGCGGAACGGCCCGCGCGCGATGTACCACTGGCCGGGCGCGTCGGTGCGCTGGAAGCGCGCGGCGGGGCCGTTGACCTCCGTCACGCGCATGCCGTAGCCGTCGCTGTACTGCCACGTGTCGCCCACACGCCATTGCGGCGGGGCCAGGGCGACCGCCGGGCGGGCGGGGGTGCCCGGCGGGCGGAGCGCGACGGCGGATCCGGCGTCGGCCGCTGGCGTCACCACGGCCGCCGTGCCCATGGCCGCCGTGCCCGTGCCGGTCCCCGTGGTCTGCACGCAAGCGGTCAGCACGGGGGCGGTCAGCACGTAGGCGGCGGCGAGGGCGGCGAGGGGGACGGGCCTCATCGGTCGGAGTCTCCAGTCAGAACAGGGCGGCAAGCGTGTCGGGAAGGCCGAGAAGCCCGTGCGCCTTGTCGGACAGGCGCACCCACTCGCCGGAGCCTGTGCCGCCGGCCTCGCGGATCGTGTAGCGGAACAGCATCGGGGGCAGCGTGCCGCGGTTGAGCGCGGCGGGGGCCGTGAAGGCGCGGATGACCAGCGCGTTGCGCGGGTCGCTGTAGGCGTCGAAGACGAAGTCCCCCTGGGCGATCGTGACGCCGAGCTGGTTCGCCGCATCGGCGGTGCTCTGCGGCAGCGAACTGAAGATGACGAAGCGTTCGCGGTTCCCGAACATCCGCCTTTCGGCGTCCGCGATCAGCAGCACCTGCTTCTCCGCGCCGGCCCGCGCGGCCCCGGCCATCAGGAGGTCCAGCAGCGGCGGTGCCAGGACGGCGGCGGCCAGGGCGAGGATGCCCACCAGGACGTTGATCGAGGTGATGATGCGCAGCATGGCCGTGCCCCTTCCGCTTCACTCGTCCTCTTCGATGAAGGACGGGTTCAGGTCGATGAGCTGGCTTCTGGACTGCACGTCCTGCCGCATCTCGGCCAGCCTCGCGCGCTGGCCGTCCAGGTAGCGGTGCTGCGCGATGTCCTGGGCGAACTCGCTGTTCGGCTGCACGATCCGGGGCGTGATGAAGAAGATCGTCTCTTCCAGGTCCGACACCGAATTGCGCGACTTGAACAGCTCGCCCAGGAGCGGGATGTCCGACAGCAGCGGCACGGAGTCCTTGCCTTCGATGCGGGTGTCGTTCATCAGGCCGCCCATGACGAAGGTCGCGCCGTTGCGGATGATGACCTGGGTCTGCACCTCGTTGCCGGTCAGCGTGGGGCGGCCCTGGGCCAGGGTGATGTCCTTGTCCGACGCGTTGATGTTCAGCCGGATCTGTCCCTGCTCGGCGTTGTCCTCCTGGCCGATCAGCGACGGCGTGATGTTCAGGATCAGGCCGGCCTTGACCTCCTGGAAGCCGCCGGGCGCGTTCGGGGCGGGGGGGATCGCCAGGTACTGGGTGCGGTCGTTGGTGATCTTGGCGTTCAGGTTGTTCAGCGTGGTGACGCGCGGTGCGGCGATGGTCTGCAGCTTCTGCGCCTGCGACAGCGCGTTGATCTGCGCCTGCAGGGCGACGTCGCTGCCGCGGAACACGAAGCTGGCCAGGGAGCCGCCGAGCGTGGTCGGCAGCAGGGTCAGCGGGTTCAGCGGCTGGACGGGGGTGGAGACGAAGGACGTGTTGTTGATCTGCGTCGACGTCCCGCCCGCCCCCGTCTGGCTGGTGATCTGCGAGGGAACCTGCTGCTGCGTCGCGTTGGTCGGCGCGACCAGGTTCTTCTGGTCGATGCCGGTGGAGAAGGCCGACCCGTAGGAATCGCCCTTGGAGGTCAGCAGGGCGGCCCCGCCCCAGCGGATGCCCAGTTCCTCCGCGACGCCGCGGCGGGCGCGGACGATCATCACCTCGATCTCCACCAGCGGCAATGGGCGGTCAAGCCGCGCGATCAGCTGCTCCACGTCCGCGATGGCCGTCGGCGATCCGCGCACGATGACGGCGTTGGAGCGCGGGTCGATCGAGATGACCGGCGGCACCAGGCCGAGTTCGCGGCGGATGCGGGCGAGTTCCTCGACGTCCTGGCTGCTGAGGCCGGCGGCGCTGGCCGACTTGGCGGCCGCCTCCGCGGCGGCGGCGGCGGCGTTGGCGGCGCTCGCCGCTCCGCCCTTCGTCTCGTTGATGCCCAGCAGCGTGCGCAGCGTGTCGTCCAGGCCCGGGATGGTCACCGTCTGCCCTTGGAAGATCTGCGTCGTCGGACCGACGTTGGCGTAGCGGACGGTGATGACCTTGGTCTGCGTGCTCAACACCTCCTGACGCAGGCGCGCGCGCGCCTGGGCGCGCTCCTCGCGCTCCCGCGCCTCGGCGTCGGCGGCCCGGCGCTGCGCGTCCTCGGTCCCGCGGGCGGTGTCGGTCTGCAGGCGCTTGTCCAACTCGGCGTTGCGCGCCTGTTCGGCGCGGTCCAGCTGCTGCGCCAGCTCCTCCAGGCGGGAGACCTGCTCGGGCGTGCCGCGCAACAGGGCGATGCCGTTGACGTCGTCGACGACAATGTCGCCGCGCAGGCCCAGCCGGGCCTTCGCGCTCTGGAACTGCGACGCCGTGGCGTGGGCCAGCGTGATCAGCCGGCCCGGCAGCGACGCCGACAGGGTGACGGTCCGGGTGGTCTCGTCGTACGTGTATTCGAGGTTGTTTTCCTGGACGATCTTGTTGAACGCCGCCTGGAGCGGCATGTTGCGGAAGTTGAAGCTGACCCGGCCGTCCACACCGGGGCGGAAGCTCACCTGCGTGTCGTTTTCCTGCAGGATGCGGCCCAACACGACGCGTATGTCTTCGTCAAAAAATTCGCGCTCAAAAAGTTGATATTTCCATGTTATGTCCGCTGCGTATGCGGGAAGCGATAAACAAACGGCGGTCGCGCACAATGCAAAGGTGATGATCTTACGAAATTCATAGAATATGGACTTCATAGGACCAATCCCGTCCTTTTTTACATGCATTCATATGCAAAAAGTAAACCGCATAGAAGTGATTCGTAACAGTGCCGATCAACTTAGTCAACGCGATCTCAATAAGTTAAAGAAAATCAACGATAACTTTCAAAATCATACATATGAATGCTTTTTGCTGTTCAGCGCGTGAAGGAACGGGTCCTTTCCTATTTGAATACGAAAGGAAGTGCTGGAAGAACGGTGGCCAAATCCTTGCCGAACAGCAGGGCGATGACCCCTCCCGCCGCGAGGAACGGGCCGAAGGGGATGGCGGCGCGGCGGTCCAGGCGGCGGGCTGCGATCAGGGCGATGCCGGTGAGCGCGCCGATGGACGAGCCGAGGAACAGAGTTGCGCCCAGCCCCTGCCAGCCGACCCACGCGCCAAGGGCGCCCAGGAGCTTGGCATCGCCGCGCCCCAGCGCCGGCCGCCCGTAGGCACGCTCCGCGAGCGCCTCGACGACCCGCAGCGCGAGATAGCCGGCGGCGGCCCCGCGCACGGAATCGGCCGGGCCGACGAAGGGTCCGCCGCAGGCTGAAACCAGGAGCCCGGACCAGAGCAGCGTCAGGGACAGCGCGTCCGGGATCAGCCCCGACTCCAGGTCGGTGACCGTGATGGCCAGCAGCAGCCAGACGAACAGCGCCCCGGACAGCGCGGCGACCGGGCCCGGCGGCAGCAGAAGGCCGAACGCCACCGGCAGCAGGCCGCCCAGGATCTCGACCGCGGGGTAGCGCCAGCCGATGCGCCGGCCGCACCCGGCGCATCGCCCGCGCAGCAGGAGGAAGCTGACGACCGGCACATTCTCCAGCGCGCGGACGGGGCGCCCGCAACCGGGGCAGGCCGACGGCGGCCAGGCCAGATCGTAGCGCCCTTCGGCGCCGTTTCCGGCGCGCTCGATCATGATCGGCAGGCGGTGGATCACGACGTTCAGGAAACTGCCGATCATCACCCCCGCCAGGGCCAGGGCCGCCCATGACTCGATGCCCATTGCTGCACGCTTGCTTGTAAACGAAAAGGAGAAGCGTTCGGGCCGGAGCGGCGAATACTTATGAATGCCGTAGCCGCAACACCGCGATTATCGGAAATTGTCGTCCGATCGGCAACGGCGCTGCGGAAATTTGCCGCACGGATGTGCAAAGGCGTGGGGCGCGCCGCCGCTCAGCGGGTCGCCCGTTCCACGATGTCGAAGCCGACGTCGACCACCTTGGGCGCGCCCGAAAATATGACATTTGGGTTGCATTTGATTTGATCACTTTTGATCGACGTCAAGGGCGCCCGGCGCAATCTGTGCGATCCGTGACGGCTGGCGGGAGTGGGTCATTTCCGCCAGCCATCATCGAATTCCGGTGTTCCTCCATGAACAGCATCAGCATCAAGGCCAAGCTGGCCGCCGTGTTCGCGGCCATGTTCCTGCTCGTCATCGGGCTCGGCGTCTTCGCCGGATCCCGCCTGGCCATCGTCAACGACGTGGCGCGGGATCTCGGGACGAACTGGTTGGTCGGCATGCGCTATGCCTCGGCCGTCAGCATCGACTTCGGCAAGTTCCGCATCGCCGAGTCCCGCCACATCCTGTCCACCGACGAGGTTGGAAAGACCAAGGTCGAAAAGGACCTGGAGGAGCGCCTGTCGGTGATACGCGCCGACCAGGCCAAGTACGAGCCGACCATCACGCCGGGCGCCGAAACGGCCGTGTACCAGGAGGTGAAGGCGGCGCTCGCCGAATATCTGGCGATCCACAAGGAACTGCTCGCCCTGTCGCGCCAGAACGACGGCCAGAAGGCGGCGGCGCTCTTCATGGGCCGGTCGCGCGAAGCCTACCAGAAGGTGATGGACGGGCTGGACCGCATCATCACGATCAACACCAACGGCGGCGACGCCGCGGTGAAGGCGGGCGAGGACACCTACGACCACGCCAAGGTCATGACCGGGCTGATCGTCGCTCTGGTCGGCCTGCTGGCCGCGGGGGCCTGGCTGCTGATGCAGCTCAGCGTGTCGAAGCCGGTGCAGACCATGACCGGCGCGATGACCCGCCTCGCCGACGGCGATGTCGGGGTGGAGGTGCCGGCGCTCGACCACAAGGACGAGATCGGGGCGATGGCGCGGGCGGTGCAGGTGTTCAAGCAGAACCTGATCCGCAACCGCCGGATGGAGCAGGAGGCGAAGGAGGCGGACGAGCGCGCCCGGGCGGAGAAGCGGCAGGCCATGCTCGACCTCGCGCGCCGCTTCGAGGACCGCGTCGGCGGCATCGTCAACAGCGTCGGCAGTGCCGCGACCGAGCTTCAGGCCACCGCCACCCAGCTGTCCGCCGCGGTGGAGGAGGTCAGCAACCAGTGCGTCGCCGTGGCGGCAGCGTCGGAGCAGGCCAGCGCCAACGTCCAGACGGTCGCCGCGGCGTCGGAGGAGATGTCCTCCTCCATCCAGGGCCTGTCGGAACGCGTCTCCCTGGCGGCCAGCCGGTCCAAGGCGGCGGCCGACGGCGCCGGCCTGGCGCAGCGGGAACTGGACGCCCTGTCCACGGCGATCGAGCAGGTGGACCAGATCGTCGCGTCGATCAACGCGGTGGCCAGCCAGACCAACCTGCTGGCGCTGAACGCCACCATCGAGGCGGCCCGCGCGGGCGAGGCCGGGAAGGGCTTCGCCGTGGTGGCGAGCGAGGTGAAGAATCTCGCCAACCAGACCCACACCATGACCGACCAGATCGCGTCCAACCTGTCGGCGGTGAAGAGCGCGTCGTCGCGCACCGTGGACGCCATGCGCACGATCATCGGGCAGGTCGCCGACATCGACCGTTCCACGGCGGAAATGGCGGCGTCGGTGGAGCAGCAGAGCGCCGCCACCGGCGAGATCAGCCGCAACGCCCAGCAGGCGGCAACCGGCACGGTGGAGGTTTCCCACAACGTGTCCGGCATCCAGCGGGCGGAGGCGGACACCAGCGGCGCCACCAGCAACGTGAAGACCGCCTCCGACGAGTTGGCCCGGCAGGCGGCCCTGCTGAAGTCGGAGGTCGACGCCTTCCTGGGCGAGATCCGCGCGGCCTGACGCCGCGCGGCCCCCCTTCAGAAGTCCTTCGTCGTGGCGATGTCCTCGAACAGCAGGGACAGGCGCCGGGTCAGCTCCGACGGGCTGACCGGCTTCGCCACGACCGCGGTGTAGGGGGCCGACAGGTCCACCTCCCCGGCATAGCCCGTGACGATGATGGCCGGCAGGTCGGCCCGGCGCTGGCGCAGGCGCGCCAGCATCTCCCCGCCGTTCATGCGCGGCATCCGGAAGTCGGTCACCACGGCGTCGGCGGGGTCCTGGGCGTCCGCCTCCAGCCCTTCGAGGCCGTCGGTCGCCAGCGTGACGCGGTAGCCGGCCATTTCAAGCGTCGCCTGGAACAGCGTCGCCACGAGGACCTCGTCCTCGACCAGAAGGATGTGCGTCACCGGGTTCAGCCCTTGCTCCGCGCGCTGTTGAGCGTGGCGCGGATCCGGTCGGCCAGTTCGGTGCGTCGGTAAGGCTTGTTCAAGATTTGGACACTCGGGCCAAAGACGGTGTTCGAGGCGGCGTTGTTCGAGGCGGGGTTGTTCGAGGCGAGTTCGTCGGTGTAGCCCGTGGTCAGCAGCACCGGCATGTCCGGAAACCGCTCACGCACCCGCTGCACCAGCACGAGCCCGCTCATGCCCCCCGGCATTACCAAATCCGTGAACAAAAGATCAACTGGATCCCGGCCCGGACTCCGAACCGACTCCCGAACCGATTCCCGGTCTGTCTCCTGGGCCGCACCCCGGGCCTCCAGCACGGCCAGCGCCTCCTCCCCGCTGCGCGCCGACAGGACGCGGTAGCCGAGCCCGCGCAGGTACCCTTCGGCAAGGCCGCGGACGTCGTCGCTGTCCTCCACCAGAAGGATCGTCTGGGCATCCGGCGCGGGCGCGCCCTGGGGCACCAGATCCGGCTGGGGCGGGACGGCGCGCTCCACGTCCACCGGGAAGAGCATGCGCACGGTGGTGCCGCTCCCGGCCTCGCTTTCGATCTCCAGCCGGCCGTTCGACTGCTGCACGAAGCCGTGCACCATCGACAGGCCGAGGCCGGTGCCGGGTTCCTTGGTGGTGAAGAAGGGCTCCGTGGCGCGGCGCAGCACCTCCGGCTCCATGCCCGGCCCGTCGTCGTGGACGCAGAGCACCACATACTGGCCCGGCGACAGATGATGGGCCGGGGCGTTGCCGTCCAGCGCCAGCGTGGCGGTGGCGACCGTGACCCGCCCGCCCTTGCTGACGCCGTCCTGCGCTTGGCACTGCCCCTGCCCCTGTCTCTGGTCCTGCCCCTGGCCCTGGCCCTGCCCCTGGCCTCGTATGGCGTCGCGGGCGTTGATCAGCACATTCAGCAGCGCCATTTCCAGCTGGACCGGATCGACCGTGCAGCTCGGCAGCCCCGGCTTCAGGTCCAGCCGCAGGTCGACGTCGTCGCTCATGGTCTGCAGCAGCATGTCGCTGAACTCGACGATCAGCGTGTTCAGGTTGATGCGCTTGGGGTCGAGCCGCTGCTTGCGCGCGAAGGCCAGCAGGTGCTGGGTCAGCTTGGCGCCCTGCTGGGTGGCGCGGTCGGCGTTCTCGATGGCGCGCTTCAGCAGGTCGTCGCCGCCGGTGCGGGTCGCCGCCAGCTCCAGGTTTCCGGCGATGACCTGGAGGAGGTTGTTGAAGTCGTGCGCCAGCCCGGCGGTCAGCTGGCCGATCGCCTCCATCTTCTGGGCCTGCTGCATGGAGCGTTCCGACGTCCGCCGCTGCGTGATGTCCACCTGGGAGGCGAACCAGTACAGCTGCTCCCCGCCGCTTTCGTCGAAGACCGGGCCGATGAACAGCGCGTTCCAGAAGGGCGTGCCGTCGCGCTTGTAGTTCAGGATGTCCACGGCGATGGCGCGCTGCTCGCGCAGGGCGTTGCGGACCTCCGCGACGGTGTCCGGATCGGTCTCCGCCCCTTGGAGGAAGCGGCAGTTGCGCCCCAGGATCTCCTCCTCCTCGTACAGCGTCATGTCGAGGAAGGCGCGGTTGACGAAGACGATCGGCTGGTCCGGCAGGCGCGCGTCGGCGACGACCATCGGCATGCGGGTCATCTCGACCGCGGCGAAGAAGACGCTGCTGCGGTCCTCCAGGCCGGGGCGGGAGATGTAGGACTTCTGCCAGTGCAGGACGCCGGGGTTTCCCAGCGGCGTGACGCTGTGCCCCTCATGCTCGCCGGCGGCCGGCAGGCCGGCGCTCTGCCCGCCGCCCTGCACGTCGAGCGGCTCCCCGTCGCCGGGGCTGTCGGGGCCGGGCCGTTGCAGGTCGTCGTCCGGGCCGTCGGTCATCGGCCGCCCCCGCATCGGCCGCTCCCGCCTCGTTTGCGCCCGCCATGCCGGCACTGGAATGGCTGTCCCGCGGCGTGCGCGGTTGCCCTCTTCTTAGGGGATCCCTTGGTCGGTAGGTCCATGCGGCGTTCCTGGCGCTCGGGTGCTTTGGCGAAAACCACCACCGGCCGGCGGGGTTCCGAAGGCCGTCAGGCCAACCCGGATTTCGACGCGATGAGGGCGAGCTGCGTCCGGTTGCGGACCCGCAGGCGCTGCATGATGCTGCGCAGGTGGACCTTCACCGTTCCTTCCAGGACGCCGAGCGACCGGGCGATCTCCTTGTTCGAATGCCCGCGCAGCAGGAGCCTCAGCACCTCGCGCTGGCGCTCGGTCAATTCCTCCACCATGCGGGCGCCGCTCTCCTCGCCGACGGCGGACGGGGACAGGGGCTGGGCGGGGGCGACCCCCTGGGGCAGGGGGGCGTAGATGCCGCCGGCTATGACGACGGGCAGCGCATGGTCCAGCACCGCGACGTCGCAGCCCTTGGGCAGGAACCCCCGGGCCCCGGCGCGGATGCAGGCGCTGACCATGGCGCTGTCGAGCGTGCCGGACACCACCACCAGCGGCACGCCGTCGAGCACGCGAAGCATTGTTTCCACCCCGGCGAGACCGTCGGTGTCACCCATTTGCAGGTCGAACAGGACCGCCGAAAGGTCGTCCGCGCCGCGGGCCTTGGCGATGGCCTCGGCCAGAGAGCCCGCCTCGATCACCGACGCGCCGGGGAAGCGGACCTTGATCGCCAGCGCCAGGCCATGCCGCATCAGCGCGTGGTCATCCGCAACGAGGATGCGGGGGCCGCCGGTACCCGGAACGACTTTGCGCTGTATGGTGCTTGTGCGGATCGGATCGATACCGAAACGATGGTTCATTCCCTGACTCCATTCTTTTTCGCGCGTCCAGGCCATTTTTTTGCGTGTCCGGGACGTCACGCGCTGCGGGGCTTTTGGAATTCCAACACCTGAGACGGCCAAATGATGCGTCGCCGTGGTCGCTTTCGCTTGTCCTAGGGGATATGGCGTCCGGTTCGCAGCATGGACGGCGGGACGGGCCTGTTGCTTGCCCGTGTGTGACGGGAATGACGGCGTGGGGAAGGCCGCCGAGCCGACCCGATGTCACGCGCCGTAAGCGTTGCCGTTCCGCCTGCGGGTCTTTTACTGACGGGTGCGCCCCTCCGGCGTGCCCGTCACTTTTTTGCGCTTTTGTTGCGCGGGGACAAGGAACGGGGCGCGGGACGGCTCCGGACGAAGCCCGCGGAAGGAACGACCGGATTTCTCCAGGGAAATGGGGGCGGCAGCCGTGCGGAGGGGGGAATGCACGGCTGCCGCGGCGACCGGCGCGGGAGACGCCGGGGCGCAAGGGGGCTCGCGGGCGCGATGCGGCGGGGGCACCGGCCGGTGGCACCGCATCCCGGAGAAAGGATGGGCTGGCCCCGCCCGATCGAATGGCGTGACGCCCGTGGATGCCACCGGTCCGCGTCCGCAGACCTGTGGGGGAAACCCTCGCCCCGCCGCCGGGGTGCCACGAAACGGTCGTCGTATGTCTTGGGTTCAATGTATGTCTTGGGTTCAATCGTTTTGGGTTCCATGTCTGCGGCCCGGTCGCCCCGCGGCGGTGCGGGCACAACCTTTGCGTCAGCAATCCGGACACGGCGCGGCAAAGCGGGACGTTTCGTCCGGAACCGACCGCGCGCCTTTCTGTTTGTGCTCGAATTGATTACGGCACAGGAGGCGACGGACCATGGCCCAACACGATTACGTGCGTCACACGCTCGATTGCCTGGAAGAGGCGCAAGCGGCCCTGCGGCTTGCCCAACGCAAGGGGCAGATCGCGCCGGAGGACGAGGACCAGTTGATCCGCCGCCTCGACACCATCACCGAGCGCATCAGCAAGGTGCAGCAGACGCACTGAGGGTAAAGCGGGGAGGCTGGAGCGGGCCGTCCGGCGTCTGAAGGCCCCTCACGACCCGTCCGCGACCGGCAGCACCAGCTCCGCCCGCAGCCCGCCGAGCGGCGAGTCGGACAGGCGGACGTCGCCGCCGTAGAGCCGGGCCACGTCGCGGACGACCGCGAGGCCGAGCCCGGTTCCCGGCGTGCTTTCGTCCAGCCGGACGCCGGGGGCCAGGACTGCCCCGCGGCGGTCGGCGGGCAGGCCCGGCCCGTCGTCGTCCACGCTGACCGCCAGCATGCCGCCGGCTTCCAGCCGCGAGGTCACCTCGACCCGCGACCGCGCCCACTTGCAGGCGTTGTCCAGCAGGTTGCCCAGCATCTCGTCCAGATCCGCGCGCTCCCCGGCGAAGACGTGCTCGCGCGGGACGCGGACGGTGACGGCCACCCGGTCCCCCACACGGTCGCTGGCGTGGATCTTCGCCATCACCCGGCCGAGCGCCGCGGCGCTGTCGGCCACCGGCGTGGCGATGCCGGGCAGGCCGCGCGCGGCGGCGGCGCGGGCGCGGGCCGTGTGGTGGTCGATGTGGCGGCGCATCTCCGCCACCTGCCGGCCGATGGCCGCCCCGACCGCCCGCGCGTTCTCCGGCTTCAGCCCGTCGGCCTCGTTCGCCAGCACCGCCAGATTGGTCTTCAGCGCGTGCGCCAGGTTCCCGGCCTGGAGCCGGGCGCGCCCGACGACCTCCTCCGAATGGTCGAGAAGCGCGTTCAGGTCCTCCAGCAGAGGCTGCACCTCGCTCGGCGCCACGGCGCCGAAGCGCTTCTTGCGCCCGGCGCGCACCTCCGCCAGCTCGGCGCGCAGGCGGACGAGCGGGCGCAGCCCGACCGAGACCTGGACGACCGCCGCGGCGATCAGCACCAGCGCCAGCACGCCCAGCGACAGCCACAGCACCCGGTCAAAGGCGGCGATGACGCCCGCCATCTCCCCCTCGTCCCCGGCGATGGCGATGCGCAGCGGGGCCGGCGCGCCGGGCAGGGTGACGGAGCGTTCCAGCACGACCAGCCGGCGGTCCGCCGGGCCGGTGACGACGTGGCGGTGCACCTCCCCATCGGCAGGTTCATCAGGCGGCAGCGCCAGCGCCTCGTCCCACAGGGAGCGGGAGCGCAGCCGCGGTCCGCCTGTGTCGTTGACCTGCCAGTAGAGGCCCGACAGCGGCAGCCGGAAGCGCGGGTCGCTCAGCGGGTGGCGCAACACCGGGGCGCCGTCCGCACCGGTGTCGGCCAGGGCGGCCAGCTGGTTCAGGTGGGTGGTCAGCTCCGCGTCGAAGCGCCGGGCGACGTGGTCGCGGAACAGGCCGGACAGCACCGCCCCGGCCATGGCGAGCGCCAGCGCGATCCACACCGCCGCCCCGGCCAGCAGGCGGAACCGCAGGGACCCGGTGACCGCACCGGTGATCTCTCTCTGGCGCGCGGCATCGGCACTCACGGCTCCTCCACCTTGTAGCCGAGGCCGCGCACGGTCTTGATGACGTCCACGCCCAGCTTGCGGCGCAGGCGCCCGATGAACACCTCGATGGTGTTGGAATCGCGGTCAAAATCCTGGGCGTAGATGTGCTCGGTTAGCTCGGCGCGCGACACCACCTGCCCCATGCGGTGCATGAGGTAGGCGAGCACGCGGTACTCGTGCGCGGTCAGATCCACCGGCTGTCCGTCCACCGTCACCCGGCCCGACCGCGTGTCCAGCACCACCCCGCCGCAGGCGATCTCGGCCGAGGCGTGGCCCTTGGACCGGCGGATCAGCGCGCGGATGCGGGCCAGCAACTCCTCCATGCTGAAGGGTTTGGCGAGGTAGTCGTCGGCCCCGGCGTCGATTCCCTGCACCTTCTCCGTCCAGGCGCCGCGCGCCGTCAGGATGATGACCGGCGCGGCGATCCCCCGGGCGCGCCAGTTGCGCAGCACCGACAGCCCGTCCACCCGCGGCAGCCCGAGGTCGAGCACGATGGCGTCGTAGGGCTCCGTCTCGCCCAGGAACTGGCCGTCCTCCCCGTTGTCCGCGACATCGACGGCGTAGCCCGCGCTTTCCAGCCGGCCGGCGAGCTGGCGGCTGAGCGCCGGGTCGTCCTCCACCACGAGCAGGCGCATGGCCTCACTTCCTCCCCCGGTGGCCGTTATGATGGCCGTGCCGCCCGCGCACCTGGAGAAGCTCGCCGGTCGCGGCGTCGTACTTCAGCTTCAGGATGCGCCCCTCGGCGGTGATGGTCTTGATCTCGTAGACGATCCTGCCGTCCTCGTCCTCAAACTCCACGTCCAGGATCTCGCCGGGGAAGTCGGCGCTGGCCTTGGCGACGATCTCCTCCAGCGGCAGGGCGCGGCCGGAGCGCAGCGCGTCGCGGGCGCGGTCGTGGTCGTTCCCGTCCCCGTCGTCGGCCGACGCGGCCTGGCCCAGCCCGGCGAGCAGGGCGAGCGTCGGGATGATGAGGCGGAACGGCGGCATGGGCATCAGTTAAGCACACCCAAGCCTGAATGGCACCTGAACGCGCCCCTCAGCCTCCGTTCAGCGGGACCCGCGCATCATCCGGGCATCTTTGGAAGCCACCGAAACGGAGTCCGCGGATGATCCGCCGAATGATGATCCAGGCCGCCGCCGCGGCGCTGCTGGTCGCGCTGGCCGCCTTCTCCTTCCAGGCGGTGACGATGGGGCAGGGCGTTGCCGGCACGGCCGGCGCGCTGCTGTCCGTCCTGTCCGGAGGCGGGCATGACGACGATTGACGTCTCCGCCCCCGGACCCGCCAAACGCCGGCCGTTGCCCGGCAAGACGCTGTTCCTGCTGGCCTTCCACGCGACGCTGTCGGGGGCCTTCCTGGTCAGCTGGCTGACCGGCGACGAGGACACCTACGGCATGCACCAATTCGCCGGCTACACGGTGCTCGCGGCGCTGGCGGTGCGTCTGGCCGCGGCCTGGGTCGCTCCATCCGGGCCGTTGCGCCTGCCGCGCCCGTCGGCCGGGGCAGCGATGGGGTGGATGGCGCGCCTTCTCGTCGGCGATCCCCGCGCCCGCGTCCAGCGCAGCCCCCTGCTGGCCTGGATGGCCATGGCCTTGCTGGCGGTGGTCGGGGGCGCCGCGCTGACCGGGGCGGTCGCTGATTTCGCAACGCCGGTCGAGCGGTTGCACGAGGCGGTCGCCGACTGGGCGCTGGCCGTCGTGATCGCCCACCTCGCCCTCGTCTTCGCCCTGCACGCGCTGAAAACCGCCGCCGCCCGGCGCGCGGTGCGGCTCAACCGAACGGAGTCTTCTGTCCCATGATCCCGCACGCCTTGAGACGAATCCTCCTGCCCACGGTGGCCCTGCTCGCCGTTGGCGCGGGCGTGGCCTACGCCGCCGGTGAAGGCGCCGCCCGCAGCGCCATCCTCGACGGCTACGCCGCCCAGGCGAAAGCCGAGGCGCCAAGCTTCGCCGGCTTTTCGGCGGACCGCGGACGCGCGCTCTACCTCGGCCCGCACGCGGGCGGCAAGGGGGATGCCAACGCCTGCGCCGCCTGCCACACGCCGAACCCGGCGGCAACCGGCCGGCACGCGAAGACCGGCCGGGCCATCGAGCCGATGGCGGTCTCCGCCAACCCCAGGCGCTTCACCGACCGCGCCGAGGTGGAGAAGCGGTTCGACCGCGACTGCCCCAACGTCCTCGGCCGCGCCTGCACGGCCGCGGAGAAGGGGGACTTCATCACCTATCTCGCCGGCCAGTAAGGAAGACGATCATGCCTTTTCCCCACCGCATCATCGCCGCCGGCGCGCTCGTCCTGGCGGCCGCCGTCCCCGCCCTTGCCAACCCGTTCGAGCGGGTCCGCCCGGTGACCCACGAGCCGACCCGCAAGGAATGCGGCGAGTGCCACATGGCCTTCCAGCCCGGCCTTCTGCCAGCGGCCAGCTGGAACCGGATCATGGACAACCTCAACGACCATTTCGGCGAAAGCGCCGCCCTGGCGCCCGACGTCGCCGCGGACATCCGCGCCTACCTGACGGGCAACGCCGCCGTCCGGGGCGACGGCGGGCTGGCGCGGATCACCGAACAGCCCTGGTGGGTGCGGGAGCACCGCCTCCGCCCCGAGGCCTGGACCCGGCCCGGCGTGGTGTCCAAGGTCAACTGCGAGGCGTGCCACCGCACCGCCCCCCAGGGGCTCTACGAGGACGACTGAGGTCCATACGACCTCGTATGGACGGGCCGGACACATCGATCCGATTCCTGTGCCGCGGCGGTTTCATTGCTGCGTTCCGCCGATGAATCATTGCTTCGCCCCGCATAGGTTATATGGAGGTGTATAGCTTTGGAAAAAGAGTCGCCGGATCCGTTTTGGAGTCGTGCTCTCTTTACATCGGTCGAATTGACCCCACCGGGTGAACCCCGCAGACTTTTCGGCGAACGATGAAATCTGTGATTGTTCTCGGGGTGTGGCATGCGCGATTCCCATGGCGCGACGGCGGTCTTTTCGCATGTCTTTGCCGGTCTGTTCGAAAGCCTGCCGTTCCTCAGACCGCCGGGGCGCCGCGTCTCCCGTCCGCTCGCCCACCGCTTCGCGTTCGTGTCGGCGACGCTGTCGGTCCTGCTGGTGATCGTCGTCGGGGCGGAACTGCACCGGATGGCGAGCGACAGCCTGCTGGCGCAGCACCGCGGCAACGTCCGGGCCAACGCCACCCTCGTCGCGCGCCAGACGGAGGAGCTGCTGACCGCCGTCGTCCGAACCATGGAGGATCTGGCCGACAACGACGCCATCGCCGCGGCCATCGCGCGGGGAACCGTGCGCAAGACGGACCTCGTCCCGTTCCTGCGCAGCTTCGACCGCGTGGCCGGAGTCCCCGTGTCGCTCGTCTACACCGACGCCACGATTACGGCGATCGCGGACAACCGGATGGGCGGCGTGACCGCGCGGGACATGGCGTGGCTGGCGGCGGCGGCAGGGTCGGGGCGCCCCGTGGCGACGGTGGTGGAGGATGACGGCCGGCCCTTCCTGCTGGGGGCGGAGATGCTGGTCCACTCCGCGACCCTGTCGCAGCAGGGGGCGCTGCTCTACAAGCTTCCGCTGAACGCGCTGGTCCTGCACCCGCAGGCCCACCTGCGGCACGCGGGATCCGCCCCGGCGGAACCGGCGGCGGGGTGGTTCGGGACGGACATCCCGCTTCAGCTGCCGGACCGGCTGGCCGCCCTCGGCCTGACGATCCGGCTGGACGCGCCGAAGGCCCCGGAGCCGGCCCAGGCCGGGATCGGCCTGTCAGCCTATGCGCTGGTGGGTCTGGCGGCCCTGGTACTGATCGTGGTGGGCTGCCGCACCGCGGGCAACCACCTGACGCGGTCGCTCCGCGACCTGGAACAGCTGGCCGGCGCCGTCCTGCGCGACGGCTGCTCCGGCCAGCGCGCGACCGTGCGCAGCGACGACGAGGTCGGGCGGCTGGCGCGCGCCTTCAACATGATGCTCGACCAGATCGACCGCATTCAGCGCGACCGGAACCGGCTGGCCGAGGATGAGATCGCCGTCCAGCGCGCGCTGGTCCGCGATGCGGAGCAGGCCCGCGCGGAGGCGGAGGCCGCCCGGGCGGAGGCGCAGCGCGCCTGCCAGGCCGCGGTGAAGGCGCTGGACACCGCGCAGCGGGCCAGCCAGGCCAAGACCGATTTCCTGGCCGCCGCCAGCCATGACCTGCGGCAGCCCGTCCAGTCGCTCGTCCTGTTGACCGGGTCACTGCGGGCACGGCTGGCCGACCACCCGGCCGAAGCCCTGGTCGGCAAGCTGGAAACGTCGGTCCAGGCGCTGTGCCGCATGCTGGAGGCGCTGCTGGACATCTCCAAGCTGGATGCCAGCGCCGTCCCGGTCGACCTGCGCCCGGTGCCGCTGCACCATGTCCTCGACGACCTGGAGGATGAGTACCGGCTGCGCGCCGCGGAGCAGGGGCTGGAGCTGCGGGTCGTCCCGTCGTCGCTGACCGTGCGCACCGACCCGGCGCTGCTGGAGCGGGTGCTGCGCAACCTGCTGGAAAACGCCCTGCGCTACACGGACCGGGGCCGCATCCTCGTCGGCTGCCGGCGGCGCGGCGACCGCCTGCTGATCCAGGTGCACGACACGGGAATCGGCATCCCGCCCGAGCATCTGGAGCGGATCTTCCTGGAATTCTACCAGATCGCCAACCCGGCGCGGGACCGCGGCAAGGGGCTGGGCCTCGGGCTGGCCATCGTGCACCGGCTGGCCGTGCTGCTGGAATGCCGGGTGCAGGTCGCCTCCGTCCCCGGCCGCGGCTCCTGCTTCACCATCGCGATCCCGCTGGACATGGACTCCGGCCGGAGCGCGCCGGGCGCGGAGGATGGCGGCGGCGGGGACCAGGACGGCCGGCAGCCCGCCCGGCCCGTCGCGCTGGCCGTCGACGACGATCCCCTGGTGCGCGAGGGGTTGTCGCTTCTGCTGGCACAGCTGGGCTGGACCGTGCTGGCCGCCGCCACGGCCGCCGACGCTTTCGACCGGCTGGCCTCGGCGCCGGACCAGCCGGCGCTCGTCATCGCCGACCACCGGCTCGACGGCGGCGTCACCGGCCTGGAGGTGCTCCGCGCCGTGGAGGCCAGGCTGTCCCGGCCGGCGCTCAGCGTGATCCTGACCGGCGACACCGCCCCCGACCTCATCGCCGCGATCGCAGCCGGCGGCTACCGCGTCCTGCACAAGCCCTTGGCCGTGCGCGACCTGAAGGCGCTGCTGGACGAGGCGCTCGGCGTCCCGGCCTGAGTCCGTCCAGCGCCCGCCTCACGCGATGGTGCTGACCACCCCGCCGTCCACCCGCAGCCCCGCCCCGGTGGTGGCCGAGGCCGCCGGGCTGCACAGGTAGGCGGCGAGGTTGGCGACCTCCTCCGGCTCGGCGAAGCGGCGGATCAGGGAGGACGGGCGCTCGTTGCGGAAGAAGTCGGCCTCCACCTGCTCCACGCTGCGTCCGGTGTTGCGGGCGATGTCCTTCAGGAAGGTCTCCACCCCCTCCGTCCGGGTCGGGCCGGGCAGCACGGCGTTCACCGTCACCCCCGTTCCCGCCAGCTCCGCCGCCAGCCCGCGGGAGACGCTGAGCTGCGCGGTCTTGCTCATGCCGTAATGGATCATCTCCTTCGGGATGTTCAGGCCCGATTCGCTGGAGATGAACAGGATGCGGCCCCAGCCGCGCTGCGCCATGCCCGGCGCGTAGGCGCGGGCGAAGCGGATGCCGCTCAGCACGTTGACGTCGAAGAAGCGGCGCCAGTCCTCGTCGGGGATCTCGAAGAAGGGCTTGGGCTCGAAGATGCCGAGGTTGTTGACCAGGATGTCCACGGCGGGCACGCGGGCGATCAGCGCGTCGGCCCCCTCCGCCGTGGCGGCGTCCAGCGCGATGGGCTCCACCGACGCGTTGGGGACCGCGTCGCGGATGCGCTTGGCCGCGCGCTCGACGCCGTCGGCCGACCGCCCGTTGACCACCACCGTGGCGCCCAGCGCGGCAAGCTCGCGGGCAATGGCGAAGCCGATGCCGGCGGTGGATCCGGTCACCAGGGCGCGGCGGTTGCTGAGATCGAGGTTCATGGGAGGGGACCTTTTGTGAGACTGCGTGTGAGGGTAGGGCGCGCGACCGGATTCGCCAGACGGCAGCGTGCCGAAGCACAGGCCCCAATGATCTCCAGGGCCAGCCGTTCCACCAGCCGGCGCGCCTGAAGCTCAAGCGTTGCAGGATCTGCGAACAGCGCGCGGGTGTTGCGGACCCAGCCGTCCAGCCGCCCGTCCAGCCCGCGGGCCGAGTCCAGTTCCGCCTCCAGCGCGGCGAGCGCCGCGGCATGCCGCCGTCCTCCACGTAGCCGTTGCCGCCGTGGCACTCCAGCGCCTCATAGACCAGGGCGGGGCAGCGCTTGGTCACCCAGTATTTCATGATGGCGACCGCCAGCCGGGCGAAGGCGCGCGCCGCCGGATCGGTCTTCCCCTCGTCGAAGGCCCTGGCGACGCGCAGGACCAGCGCCGTGGCCGCCTCGCTCTCCGGCGCGAGGTCGGCGAGCACCGGGCGCATCGGCGGCGTCGTATTCGATCTCCGCCGAGGCGTTGGGCCGGTTGCCGAGCTTGTCCTTCAGACGCTGAAGTCGAAACGCGTTGCGCGTCCCGTCCGGCCGCTGGCTGGTCACGCTGTGCGTTGCAAGCTCAGCGACGGGCGCGCGGTGGCCCATGGTCGTCCTCCCCGATGCGGCTCCCCCTTTGCGCCCGCCGCCGGTGCGAACCCGCGGCTATTCTCTGTTGGTTATGGGCAGGGAGACGTCATCAAAGGAGAGTTGCCATGAACGACGACACCTTCAACATGGGCACCCGGAAGTTCCTGAAGGTGGTCGGCGTGACCTCGCAACGCGAGATCGAGCGCGCCGTGAACGACGCGCTGGCCGCCGGCACGCTGAAGGGAAACGAAACGCTGAAGGCGCGCGTGGTCCTGACCATCGAGGGCCTGGACCTGTCGCACGAGATCAAGGGCGACATTCCGCTTGAATAGCGGGAGCCGGGCTCAGGCCGGCTGTTCCTCGATCCGGTCCACGCGGTCGGGGTAGAAGGCCAGATGCTCCCGGATCGCCGCCACGGCGGGGTTGGGGGTGTCGTAGGTCCAGACGGCGTTCTCGGCCCGCCGGTCGCCGACGCGCAGGCTGTAGTAGGCCGCGTCGCCCTTGTAGGGGCAGTGGCTGGCGTGGCTGGTGCGCTCGAAAGCCGACAGGTCGGCGTCCTCCCGCGGGATGTAGAGGACGGCGGGGTAGCTGGCCTCCTTCAGCGACAGGGCGCGCGTCGTGTCGGCCACGACGCGCCCGGCGAAGACGACGCGGACGCGGTTCGGATTCGGCGTGATCGTGATGGGGTGGTCGGGACCGGGGATCTTCATGGGGACGATGCTCCTTCCGGCGCGGCGGCGCCGTGATGGAGGTCGGGCCTTGCGACCGCCCGGTCAAGCCCCCGGCCGGGAGTGCCCAGGGCAATTGCACTTGAAATCCCTCTCCCGTCCCGGGAGAGGGAAGGGACCCGCGCGAAGCGTGGGAAGGGTGAGGGTCTTCCAACGATCAGCGACTTGATCCTTGTCGGCACCCTCACCCGGCTCTCAGCGGATGCCCTTGGCATCCGCCTGACGCCGTCAGCGCTGGCCGTAAGCCAGCGCGAGAGGCCCTTCGGGCCACCCTCTCCCGGGGCGGGAGAGGGATTTGGCGCCAAATGCGATAGCCCTGCGGGAGCGCCATTCATACGAAATCCAGCAAGTCGATTTCCGTGCGCCGTCTCTAGTGGTATGAAGGGGTTAAACCATTGGGTTGTGCGCGAGCCGCGGGGCTGGCGGACTAACACGGGGCGACCAGGGCGCCGCGCTGCGGAAAACGGGTTGTGAATGGAAGGTCTGGCCGTCGCGTCCAAGTACTCGGTTGGGGAGAAGCTTCACCACGGTGCGCTGGTGAGCGTGTACCGCGGCGTGCGCCTGGACGACGGGCTGCCGATCGTGCTGAAGCGGCTGGAACGGCCGCGCCCCAACTCCTCCGATGTGCCGCGCTTCCGCCGGGAGTTCGCGCTCGCCCGGACGCTGGCCGCCGCCGGGGTGGTGGAGGTGCTCGACCTCGACGAGGGGCGGGACGGCCTGACGCTGGTCATGCGCGACCGCGGCGGCGCCAGCCTGGACCGCATCCTGGAAGCCGGCCGCCCCACGGTGGCGGAGTCGCTGCGGATCGCGGCGGCGGCGGCGGCGGCGCTGGGGACCGTGCACGCGCGCAACGTCATCCACAAGGACGTCAGCCCGGCGAACATCATCTGGAACCGGCAGTCCGGCACGGTCGAGCTGATCGACTTCGGCATTGCCGCCGAGCTGGCCCGCGAGGCGGCCAGCGCCGCCCAGGCCTTCGAAGGCACGCTGCCCTACATCGCGCCGGAGCAGACCGGCCGCATGAACCGCTCCGTCGACTGGCGCGCCGACTTCTACGCGCTGGGCGCCACCCTCTATGAGCTGCTGACCGGCCACGTCCCCTTCGAAGGGGAGGACACGCTGGCCGTGGTGCACGGCCACATCGCCCGGGCACCCGTCCCGCCCTGCCAGCTCGACCCGTCGGTGCCCGCCCTGGTGTCCGACATCGTGCTGAAGCTCCTGGCCAAGGACCCGGAGGCGCGCTACCAGAGCGGCCACGGCCTGAAGGCCGACCTGGAGGCCTGCATCGAGGCGCTGGAGGCCGGCCGGCCCGTGCCCGCCTTCGCGCTGGGCCGGCAGGACCGCAGCGAGCGCTTCCGCATCCCCGAACGCCTCTATGGGCGGGAGGAGGAGGCGCGGCTCCTGCTCGCCGCCTACGAGCGGGTGTGCGGCGGGCGGGCGGAGCTTCTGCTGGTCGGCGGGTCGCCGGGCATCGGCAAGTCGGCGCTGGTGCACGAGGTGCACAAGCCGATGACCGCCAAGCGCGGCCATTTCGTCGAGGGCAAGTTCGACCAGGTCAAGCGCGCCATCCCCTATTCCGCGCTGATCCAGGCCTTCGACCAGCTCGCCCGCCGCCTGCTGGCGGAGCCGGAGGCGGAACTGGCCGAACGGCGCGCCGTGCTGGCGCAGGCGGTGGGCTCCACCGGTGCCGTGGTGACGGAGCTGATCCCGTCGCTGGCCTTGATCCTGGGGGAACAGCCGCCGGTGCCGCCGCTGGGGCCGGTGGAGAGCGAGTTCCGCTTCCAGATGACCTTCCAAAACCTGGTGATGGCGCTGGCCACGCCGGAACGGCCGCTGGTGGTCTTCCTGGACGACCTGCAATGGGCCGACCGCCCGTCGCTGGACCTGCTGGCCAAGCTGGCGGGCTGCACCGACCTGCGCCACATGCTGCTGATCGGCGCCTTCCGCGATGCCGAGGTGCCGCCGGGCCACGCCTTCCACAAGATGGTGGAGGCGGTGCGCGACTCCGGCACGCACGTCGAGTCGCTGGCCGTGGGGCCGCTGGACGAGACGGCGGTGCGCCGGCTGGTCGCCGACACGCTGCGCCGCGAGGAGCGGGAGGTGGCCGCCCTGGCCGAGGTGTGCCGCGCCAAGACCGAGGGCAACCCCTTCTTCCTGGCGCAGTTCCTGCTGTCACTGGTCGAGGCCGGGCTGGTCCGATTCGACCCCGCGGCCGGCGCCTGGGGCTGGGACCAGGCGGCGGTGGCCGGGCACGCCAGCACGGCCAACGTGGTCGAACTGATGGTCGCCAAGATGCAGCGCCTGCCGGCGGAGACGCAGCGGGTGCTCAGCCTCGCGGCCTGCGTCGGCAACAGTTTCGACCTGGGCACCCTGGCGGTGGCCGCCGACCGGCCGGTGCCGGACCTGGCCGGCGCGCTGTGGCCCGGCCTGCGGGAGGAGATGGTCCTCCCCGTCGGCGACGCCTACCGCTACGCCTCCGACGGCACGCGCGCGATGTCCGAGGACGAGGCGAGCGCGCTGCTCACCAGCCGCTACCGCTTCCTGCACGACCGCGTGCAGCAGGCCGCCTATGCCCTGATCCCGGAGGCGGAGCGGGCGGCGACCCACCTGTCCATCGGTCGGCTGCTGCTCGCCCGCGGCGCCGGTGGGGGCGAAGCCGGCGAACGCAGCGAACGGCTGTTCGACGTCATCGCCCACGTCAACCAGGGCGTGGCGCTGGTCACCGACGCCGAGGAACGGCACCGCATGGCGCGGCTGAACCTGGAGGCCGCCAAGCAGGCCAACGCCTCGGCCGCCTTCGAGCCCGCCGCCCTCTACGCGGAGGCGGGGCTGGCCTTCATGGGGGACGAGGGCTGGGCCGCCGACTACCCCCTGATGCTGGAGCTGTCGCTGGCGGCGGTCGGGGCCGCCTGCATGGGCAGCGACTACGCCAAGGCCGACGCGCTGGCGGAGGCGCTGGTGTCCAAGGTCCGCGACCCGGCGGACGCCGTGCCGGCCCGCTTCTTCCAGGTCAGCGCGGCGACGGTGCGCGGCGACCTGCGCCAGGCGCTGGACTTGGGGCTGGGGGCGGTGCGGGCGCTGGGCGTCCATCTGCCCAGGCGCGGCAGCGCGCTGTCGATCCTCTCCGCGCTGGCTCGCGGCGGTTGGGCCATGCTGCGCCACAGCCGCCGGCCGGCGCGGCCCGCCACCGACCCGGCGGAGCTGGCGCGCGTCCAGATGGCGATCCGGTTGCTGTCGGTCCTCCAAACGGCCGCGTTCGTCGCACGGCGCGACCTGATGGTGCCGATCGCCATGCGCAACATCCGGATCGCGCTGGGGTCCGGCGTTCCGACCTTCACGGCCGGCGCCCACGTCACCTGGGCGGCCATCGCCGCCAGCGCCGGCCTGCGCCGGTCCGCCTACCGCTCGGCCAAGCGCACGATGGATCTGGCCGAGGCCGGCACACGGTCCATTCGGGCCGGGCAGGCCATGTACGTCTCCAACTACTACGGCCTGCACTGGGTCAAGCCGCTGTCGGAGATCCGCCCGGCGATGCTGGAGGCGCACCAGCTGGCGCTGAACGGCGGGGAAAGCGACGACGCCGGCTACACGCTGGTGACGTGGCTGCGCATCGGCTGGCACATGGGGACGGAGCTGTCGCGGCTGGAGGCGGAGTCGCACGACGTGCTGCGCCGGCTGACCCGCATCGGCTTCCAGTTCTACACGCCGCTGGTCGCCGGGCTGTCCCAGGCCATCGAGAACCTGCGCCAGGGGACCGCCACGCCCTGGCGCCTGACCGGCCGCTACCTGGACGAGGAGAAGACGCTGGCCGATCTGAAGGCGGCCAACAACAGCTTCGCGGTCGCCGGCTTCCTGCTGGTCAAGATGCAGATCGCCCGCATGTTCGGCGCCGCCACCGAGGCCCGCGCGATCCGCAAGGAGTTCGCCGGCTACACCCAGGCCCAGCGCGGCAACTACCTGCAGGCCGTCGCCCTGTTCGAGAGCGGGCTGGTGGAGGCGATGGGCCCCTTCTCCACCCAGGCGGAGCGGCGGCGCGCCGGGCGGGCGCTGAACCGGACGATCCGCTGGTTCCGCAAGAGCACGGCCGTCGGCCCGGCCAACCACCGCCACCGGCTGCTGCTGCTGGAGGCCGAGCAGCTGCGCCTGCTGAACAAGCCGGAGGCCGCGGCCCTGCGCTACGCCGCCGCCATCGCCGCGGCCGGCGAGTCCGGCTTCACGCACGAACTGGCCGCCGCCAACGAGCGCGCCGCCGACTTCTACGCGGAGCGCGGCATGGGCGCGCTCTCCCTCTTCCACCGCACCCAGGCCCGCGACGTCTACCGCCGCTGGGAAGCCTGGGCCAAGGTGGCGGAGATGGAACGCCGCTTTCCCGAGCTGGCGGCCCAGGGGCACGGGACGCAGCGGGGGGCGACGCGCCGCTCCTCCTCCACCGACCGGCTGAACACCGGGGCGCTGGACATCGAGGCGGTGCTGAAGGCCGCCCAGGCCATCTCCGGCGAAATCCACCGGGAGGCGCTGGTCGACCGGCTGCTGCGCACGGTGTTCGAGGTGGCAGGGGCGGAGCGCGGCTCCCTCCTGCTGTGCCGCTCGGACGGCCATCTGGTGCTGGCGGCGGAGGGCGACGAGTCGGCGGACGTCTACCGCGCCCTGCCGGCGCTGGACCCGGACAGCCCGGCCGACGACGGCGGGCCGCGCCTGCCGGCGACGGTCGTCGCCTACACCGCCCGCGTGCTGGAACCGGTGGTGCTGGCCGACGCCGTGGCCGACCCGCGCTTCGCCGAGGATCCCTACATCCGGGCGCGCCGGCCGAAGTCGGTGCTGACCCTGCCGCTGGCCCGCCAGGGGCAGCTGGTCGGCCTGCTCTATCTGGAGAACAACCTCGTCACCAACGCCTTCGTCGACCAGCGGCTGGAGGCGCCGCGGCTGCTGGCGGCGCAGATCGCCATCTCGCTGGAGAACGCGCGCCTCTACGACGAGCTGGCCGCCTTCAACCGGAACCTGGAAGGGCAGGTGGCCGACCGCACCCGGGCGCTCAGCGAACAGTCGGAGGTGCTGCGCCGGACGCTGGACGAGGTCAGCGCCGCTCACGCCCGCCTGCAGGAAACCCAGCAGCAGCTGGTCCAGGCGGAAAAGATGGCCGCACTCGGCCAGCTGGTGGCCGGCGTGGCGCACGAGATCAACACGCCGCTGGGCGTGGCGCTGACCGCGGCCTCCTTCCTGTCCGACGAGACCCAGCGCATCGCCAAGGGGATCGAGGCCGGCAAGCTGCGCCGCGCCGAGTTCGACGCCTACGCGACGACCGCGGTGGACTCCACGACCCTTCTGCTCGCCAACCTCAGCCGCGCCGCCGACCTCGTCCAGGGCTTCAAGCAGGTGGCCGCCGACCAGACCAGCGACGAACGGCGCGTCTTCACGCTGGACGACTGGATCGGCGACCTCGTGCTCAGCCTCCGCCCCATGTGGCAGAAGCCGGGCCACAAGCTGACCGTGGACTGCCCGGAGCACATCCAGCTCGACAACTACCCGGGCGCGCTCGCCCAGATCCTGACGAACCTGATCTCCAACACGCTGGTCCACGGCTTCGAGGCCGGGCATGTCGGCCAGCTTGGCATCGCGGTGACGGAGCCCGACGCCGACAGCGTGGAGATCGTCTACACCGACGACGGCCGCGGCATCGCACCGGACAGCCTGCCGGCCATCTTCGACCCCTTCTTCACCACCCGCCGCGCCCAGGGCAGCACCGGCCTCGGCCTGCACATCGTCTACAACCTCGTCGCCCAGCGCCTGGGCGGGACCATCAAGGTGACGAGCGAACTGGGGGCCGGGGTGCGGTTCACGCTGCGCTTCCCGCGGGTGGCGCCGGTCTAATCCCCTCGCCCGCCTCCGGCGGGAGAGGGAGGGGCCCGCGAAGCGGGAGGGTGAGGGCTTGGTTTTTCGGGAAGACTTTGCCCTCACCCTCCCACACCTTCGGTGCGGGCCCCTCCCTCTCCCTGCGGGGCAGGGAGAGGGGATCAGCGCGCCCCCAGCAACTCCAACGTCGCCAGCGCCATGACCTGCGCCGAATGCACCATGTCGTCGATGCCGACATACTCGTCCGGCTGGTGGGCGAGGTCGAGGATGCCGGGGCCGTAGGCGATGCAGTCCTTCAGGTGGCCGACGCGCACGATGTGCTTCTGGTCGTAGGTGCCGGGGGACACCACCTGCACCGCCGGGCGGCCCAGCACCGTCTGGATTGCCGCCTCCACCGCGCGCACCACCGGCGCGTCCGCGTCGGTCATGGTCGGCAGGAAGGCCAGCACCTCGCGCAGCTCGTAGTCGAAGCCGGGGCGCTCGCGCCGCAGGTCGTCCAGGATGCCGACGATCTCCGCCTTCACCGCTTCCGGGTCCTCCTCGATCAGGTAGCGGCGGTCGATCACCATGCGGCAGCTGTCGGGCACGACCGGGCTCGGCAGGCCCTCGCGGTCCTCCGGCTGGCCGCCGTGGATGGCGTTGACGTTCAGGGTGGACTGGCGGGCACCCTCCGGCACCACGGGCATAGCGGTGCGCTTGGATGCCAGGCGCGGGATCAGCTCCGTCTCGATCCGGTGCAGCACGGCGCCCATGTGGCGCACCGCGCAGTTGCCGAGGAAGGGCATGGAGCCGTGGGCGACGCGCCCCTTCGTCTCGATCTCCGCCCACCAGACGCCGCGGTGGCCGATGCACACCCGGTCGACGTTCAGCGGCTCCGGGATGATCACATGGTCGACGCGCGGGCGGGAGAAGTAGCCGAGCCTCGCCAGATGCCCGACGCCGCCATAGCCGCCGGACTCCTCGTCCACCGTGCCGGAGATTTCCAGGGCGCCGGCGAAGGGGATGCCCTCCTCCAGGATCGCCTCCACCGCGATGATGGAGGCGGCGATGCCGCCCTTCATGTCGCAGGCGCCGCGGCCATAGACGCGCCCGTCCTTCACCACCCCTTCGAACGGGTCGACGGTCCAGCCGCGCCCGGCCGGCACCACGTCGATGTGGCCGTTGAAATGCACGCAGGCGCCGGGGCGCCGCCCCTCGATCCGGGCGATGACGTTGGTGCGCGGGTAGCGGTCGCTGTCGCCCGGCGCGCCTTCGGCCCGCACATACTCCAGCTGAAAGCCGCGGGCGGCCAGCCGCCGGCCGATGAACTCCGCGCAATCGGTATAGACGTCGCCCGGCGGGTTCACGGTGGGGATGCGGATCAGGTCGCGGGTCAGCGCGACCAGCTCGTCGCGCCGCTCCTCGATCCGGCGGAACAGGGACTCCTTCACGTCAGCCGACAATGCGTCCTCCCGCGTATCCTTTCGCGGAAGGATCGGGCAAGGCCCGCCCGATGTCGAGCCCGTAGGTTGGGTGGAGCCGCAGGCGCAACCCAACACACGTCGCACAGGAACGGCTTCAAATATCGAGGCCGATGTCCAGGTTCGGGGCGCTGTGGGTCAGCCAGCCGACGGAGATCATGTCCACGCCCGACTCCGCGATGGCCCGCACGGTGGCCAGATTGACGTTGCCCGACGCCTCCGTCACCAGCCGGCCGTCCACCAGGGCGACGGCGCGGCGCAGGGTCGCCGGGTCCATGTTGTCGAGCAGGACCACATCGACCGGCAGGGACAGCAGCTCCTCCAGCTGCTCCAGCGTGTCGACCTCCACCTCCACCTTCACCATGTGGCCGATGGCGTCGCGGACGCGCTCCACCGCCGGGCGGATGCCACCGGCCACGGCGATGTGGTTGTCCTTGATCAGCACCGCGTCATCCAGCCCGAAACGGTGGTTGAAGCCGCCGCCGAGCCGCACCGCGTGCTTTTCCAGGACGCGCAGGCCGGGGGTGGTCTTGCGGGTGCAGACGATGCGGGCGCGGGTGCCTTCCACCTCCCGCACCAGGGCGCGGGTGGCGGTGGCGATGCCGGACAGGCGGCCCATGATGTTCAGGGCCGTGCGCTCCGCCGTCAGCAGGGCGCGGGCGCGGCCGGTCACCGTGGCGATGGTGCCGCCGGGGGCGACGTCGCTGCCGTCCGGGCGCTCGATGGTCACCTCCACGGCCGGGTCGAGCGTGCGGAAGGCGGCGATGGCGACCTCCAGCCCGGCGACGCGGCCGTCCTTGCGCGCATTGAGCCGGGCGGTGGCCATGGCGTCGGCCGGGATGATGCTGTCGGTCGTGACGTCGCCGGCCCGCCCGAGATCCTCCGCCAGCGCGGCGCGGACGATCGGTTCAAACATCAGAGGATGGAGCATGCGGCGTCTCCCGTGCCGATCTGGGTGATCAGGGCGCCGGCGCTGCCGGCGAGGTCCTTCAGGGTGAAAGCGTGGCGTTGGGCCGCCGGATCCTCGGCGGGGAAGTCCGTGCGGAAGTGGGCGCCGCGGCTCTCGCAACGGTCGAGCGCCGCGTGGACGACCAGACGCCCGACCAGCAGCCGGTTGCGCGCCTCGCCCCAGCGCCGCACCGACGCCACATCCGTGGGCCCGTCGCCGCGCAGCACGTCGAGCGCGACCGCCAGCCGGTCCAGCCGCTGCCGCGCGGCCCGCAGGCCCGCGCCGTCGCGCACCAGCCCGGCGCCCTGGTAGAGCGTGCCCCGTGCCTCCGCCGTGATGGCGTCGATCAGCGCAGCACCCACCCCGCCGGCCACCGCGGGCGGCTGGGGCAGGGCGAAGGGCGGCAGCGCGGGCAGCGGGCGCTCCGCCACGTCGCGGGCGACGCGGGCGCCGAAGACCAGGGCCTCGAGCAGGGAGTTGCTGGCGAGACGGTTGGCTCCGTGCACGCCGGTGCAGGCGACCTCGCCGCAGGCCCACAGCCCGTCCAGGTCGGTGCGGCCCAGACGGTCGGTGACCACCCCGCCCATGTGGTAATGGGCGGCCGGCGCCACCGGCATCGGCTCTTTCCAGGGATCGAGCCCGTGCGCGGCGCAGAGCGCCAGCACGGTGGGGAAGCCGTCCGGCTTGGCGGCCAGCGCCGGGCGCAGGTCCAGCGTCACCGCCTCCCCGGCCGCGACCCGCGCGCCGATGGCGCGGGCCACCACGTCGCGCGGGGCCAACTCGGCCAGCGGGTGTTCGTCCGCCATGAAGCGCCTGCTGCGCCCGTCGAGGAGGAGGGCGCCGGCGCCGCGCAACGCCTCGGTCAGCAGCGGCGCGGGGTCGGCGTCCACCGCCAGGGCGGTGGGGTGGAACTGCACGAACTCCACGTCGGCCAGCGTCGCCCCGGCGCGGGCGGCCAGCGCCAGCCCGTCGCCGGTGGCCTCCGGCGGATTTGTCGTGCGGGCGAAGGCTCCGCCGATGCCGCCGGTCGCCAGCACGACGCGCGGCGTGCGGTGGAACACCCACCCCTCGGGATGGCAGGCCAGCACGCCGCAGACCCGCCCGTGCCGCACGGCGAGGTCCACCGCGAAGGCGTTCGTCTCCACCGTGATCGACGGCGTGGCGCGCACCCGTTCCGCCAGGGCGGCGACCAGGGTCGGGCCGGTGGCGTCGCCCCCGGCGTGGACGATGCGCGCCGCGCAATGAGCGGCCTCCCGCCCCAACAACGGGGCGCCGTCGGCGGCACGGTCGAAGGGCAGGCCGGCGTCGAGCAGGGCGCGCACCCGCACCGCCCCCTCGCGGGCGAGCAGCAGGGCGGCGTCGGCGTTCACGAAGCCGGCGCCCGCCGCGACGGTGTCGGCGGCGTGCGCCTCCGGCCCGTCGCCGGGGCCGACCGCGGCGGCGATGCCGCCCTGGGCGTGGTTGCTCGACCCACTGGGCAGGTCCGCCGTCTTGGTCAGCAGCGTGACGGCGCGCGGGGCGAGGTGAAGGGCGGTCATCAGCCCGGCGAGGCCGGAGCCGATGACGACCACGTCCGAGTCTTGGACGGTGTAGGGGACGGTGTAGGGGGTGACCATGGCGGCCTCCCTATTGATGACGATCAGCGTGGCTTGACGGCGAGCATCCGCTCGACGGAGCGGCGCGCCCGTTCGGCGACTTCCGGCGCGATGGACACTTGCGGCTCCAGCGTGCGCAAGGACTCCAGGATGTTCGCCAGCGTGATCTTCTTCATGTGCGGGCACAGGTTGCAGGGCCGCACGAACTCCGTCTCCGGCGAGGCCGCGGCGACGTTGTCGCTCATCGAGCATTCCGTGACCATCAGCACGCGGGGCGGCCGGCGGTCGGCGACGAAATCGACCATGCGGGCGGTCGAACCCACGAAGTCGGCGGCCTCCAGCACGTCCGGCGGGCATTCCGGGTGGGCGATGACGACCAACTCGTCGAAGCGGCCGCGGAACTCCCGGATCTCGTCGCCGGTGAAGCGCTCATGCACCTCGCAATGGCCCTTCCAGGCGATGATCTCGACGCTGGTCTGGGTGGCGACGTATTTCGCCAGATACTCGTCGGGCAGCATGATGACGCGCGGCGTGCCCAGCGACTCCACCACCTCCACCGCGTTGCCGGAGGTGCAGCAGATGTCCACCTCCGCCTTCACCTCGGCCGAGGTGTTGACGTAGGCGACCACCGGCACGCCCGGATACCGCTCCCGCAGCAGTCGGACGTCGGCGGCGGTGATCGATTCGGCGAGCGAGCAGCCGGCGCCGGTGTCGGGGATCAGCACGGTCTTGGCCGGGTTCAGCAGCTTCGCCGTCTCCGCCATGAAATGCACGCCGGCCAGCACGATGACATCAGCGTCGGTCTGCGTGGCCTTGGCGGCCAGCGCCAGGCTGTCGCCGACGATGTCGGCCACGCCGTGGAAGATCTCCGGCGTCTGGTAGTTGTGGGCCAGGATGACGGCGTTCCGCTCGCGCTTCAGCCGGTTGATCTCGTGGACCAGCGGGGCGTGGAACGGCCATTCGACGGCGGGGATCACGCGCTTCACGCGCTCATAGATCGGCCGCGTGGCCTCGGCGATGTCAGCGGTGTAGGCGAGAGCGCTGGTGGCGGGCATGACGCATCCCCTTAATGCTCTGTATGAGCAAAACCATAAATGCTCGAACTGAGCATATCAAGGGGGAAAATGAGAGGCGCCACCCGGGGCGGGAGGCGCCTTTTTCGCAGCCGGTTTCACCACAGAGACACAGAGGCACGGAGAAAGGGTTCCGTAGGTTGGGTGGAGCGCAGCGCAACCCAACATTTCCGCATGGAAGACCCTGTTGGGTTACGCTGTGCTCCACCCAACCTACGGCCTTCTCTGTGTCTCCGTGCCTCTGTGGTTTTACTTCCGCTGCGCCGACTGGGCGTAGATGTAAGCGTCGAAGGAGTTCTCGGCGACGCGGAACCACAGGCGCTCTTCCTCGCAGAAGGGCTTCCAGGCGTCGTAGACCTTCTTGAAGCGCGGGTTCTTGGCCGACAGCTCGTCGTACAGCTCGTAGGCGATCTTCTCGCAGGCCTGCATGACCTCGCGCGGGAAGGCGCGCAGCTGCACGCCGCTGGCGACCAGCCGCTTCAGGGCCGCCGCGTTGACGGTGTCGTACTTGGCGATCATCCAGGCGTTGGCCTCCCAGCAGGCCTGCTCCAGGATGACCTTGTAGGAGGCCGGCAGCTGCTCCCACGCCGTGATGTTGATCATCAGCGGGATCTGGGCGGAGCCCTCCCACCAGCCCGGCGCGTAGTAGTATTTGGCGACCTTGTGGAAGCCCAGCTTCTCGTCGTCGTAGGGGCCGACGAACTCCGCCGCGTCGATGGTGCCGCGCTCCAGCGCCGGGTAGATGTCGCCGCCGCCCAACTGCTGCGGCACGAGGCCCAGCTTGCCCATGATCGTGCCGGCCAAGCCGCCGACGCGCATCTTCAGGCCGCTCAGGTCCTCGGTGGTCTTGATCTCCTTGCGGAACCAGCCGCCCATCTGGGCGGACGTGTTGCCGGCGGGGATGTTGTAGATGTTGTGTTCCCGGAACAGCTCCCGCATCAGCTCCAGCCCGCCGCCGTGCATCATCCAGGCGATGTGCTGGCGCGTGTTCAGGCCGAAGGGCATGGCCGTGTCGAAGCAGAAGGTCGGGTCCTTGCCGATGTAGAAATAGGCGGCGGACTGGCCGCACTCGACGGTGCCGTTCTGCACGGCGTCCAGGACCTGGAGCGCCGGGACGATCTCGCCGGCGGCGAAGGTGCGGATCTGGAACTTGTTGTCGGTCGCCGCGGCGACGCGCCGCGCGATCAGATCCACCGCACCGTAGATGGTGTCCAGGCTCTTCGGGTAACTCGACGCCAGGCGCCACTTGATCTCCGGCTGGCTCTGCGCGATGGCCGGTGCGGCGACGGAGGTGGCGGCGAGGCCGACGCCAGCGCTGGTCAGAAAGGCACGACGTTTCATGGCAGGGGTGACTCCCGTCCCTTTTCATTCTGTTTATGGCGCGGGGTTTAGCCGAAAATGTCGCCGGCCGCCACCCGCGAGGACGCAGGGCCGCCGTGCGCCGTCAAAAGCATCATTGTCTTGATCTTGCGCGCGGGCCATCATCCGTTCCGCCCACAATCAGAATGGCAATGAGGGAACGCACGGGCATGGACGCGCAGGATCTGCGGGCGCTTCAGGCGCCGCTGAAGGACAAGTACAAGGACGCGCCGGAATCGGCGGTCGTCACGCTGAAGGCCAAGGGGGCGCTGGACGACACCGGCATCGCCTGCAAGGTGGACACCGGCCGCGCGCTGGTGGAGGCCGGGCTGCACCCGGCGACCGGCGGGCCGGGCACCCAGGCCTGTTCCGGCGACATGCTGCTGGAGGCGCTGGTCGCCTGCGCCGGCGTGACGCTGAAGGCCGTCGCCACCGCTCTGGAGTTCAAATTGCGCGGCGGCACCGTCTCGGCGGAAGGCGACCTGGACTTCCGCGGCACGCTGGGCGTGGCGAAGGACGCGCCGGTCGGCTTCCGGTCCATCCGCCTGCGCTTCGACCTGGACACCGACGAACCGCCGGAACGCATCGCCACGCTGACCAAGCTGACGGAGCGCTACTGCGTCGTCTACCAGACGCTCGCCAGCCCGCCGCCGCTCGCGCTGAGCATCAACGCCGGGGCGTGATGGCGCGGGAAGGGTGAACTTTCTCCGGGAAAGTGTAATCCACGGTAGAATCATTAACGACCTGATAACGGTATCGGGAGAAAAATTACCAGGACACGCTATTAATCTTTCATCCTGCGGCGGCCGGCTGCGGCGCTGGGCGGTGGAAGCGCAACACCGAAGGGGGGAGCTCATGTCTGCCATCGACGGGCTGTTCGGAACCGCCAGCGCCGCCACCGCCAAGTGGAAGCCGATCTCGGCCAACGACGTGGCCACCGGCACCTGGAAGGCGGTGACGGCGACGAAGACGCAGACCGTTCTTGACGACAGCGTCGAGGTCAGCGGGCTCGCCAAGTCCCTGACCGGGGTGGCGGGCAAGGTCTTCGCCTCCCTGGGCTCCAAGGCCCGCGCGATGCTGGATGGCTTCGTCAAATCCGGCCAGATGACTGAGAAGGAGGTGTCGCTCGGCCTGCGCTCCCTCGCCACCGACGCGGTCAAGAGCCGCTTCATGCGGGAACGACCCCAGGACGAGGAGGACAAGGCCTGGGCGGCCAAGGGGGCGGCCGCCGACAAGGCGCTCCACCACAAGATGGAGCGCATGGAAAAGGCCATGCAGGCCCTCGGAGCGGAACGGGACGCCGCCCACGCCGCCTTCGAACAGGACAAGGACCAGGAGGCCTTCCAGGCGCGCATGGTCGGTCCCTACGAGCAGTTCAGCAAGGAAACGGCGGACATCAATCGGGAAGAGGAGGAAACGGCCGGCGGCAATCCGCTGGAGGTGCTCGGCACGGTGATGAGCCACTTCCTGAAGAAGGGGACGGAGCAGTTCCAGGCGCTCGACTTCACCGGCCTGGAGGAAGGCGACGAGGATTTCGGCCTGCTGCCGAAGAATGACGTGAAGGGCAAGGCGGCGGCCGACAAGATGATGGATTTGGGCTTCATCCCGAAGCTGTACCGCAACGGTTTGGCCGATTACGCCGCGGACGTGGACATTCCCGGCGTCGGGCGCGGGACGGTCAAGGACCGGTTGCCCGAGTCCGAACCCTCCGCCGCGGAGGAGGAGGCGGCCACCGGCAAGGCTGCGCTGCGCACCATTGTCAAGGTGACGCAGGAGGAGGCGCCCGGCCTCGCCAGCTTCACCGCGGTGACCGCGGAGGCCCGGTCGGTGCTGGACGCCGGCTACGCCGCCATGGCCAAGGCCGGCAAGGGGGTGAACCTCAACAACGAGGCGGACGTCAACGCCCTGTTCGGCGGATTCGACCGGCGCTCCCTCTTCGCCATCGCCAGCAACAGCGGCGGCGGCTTCTCCAAGAACGAGCAGGCGGCCGCCCAGTCCGTCATGGCCCGCCAGCAGAAGGAGGCGATGACCGCCGCCGACCCCACCGGCACCGACCCGGCCGCGGCCTACCGCGCCGCGGTCGCCTTCCTCGACACGGCGAGCGGCGAGGAAAAGGCCTCGGTCAACTGGTCGGTCAAGCGGGCGGCGGCCCAGTTCGGCTATGAGAGCAGCATGAGCCGGAAAGGGGCGACGCCCGAACGCGTCGACAGCGTCTCACCCCTGGCGCGCATGCTGAAGGGGGCGATGGACGCCCAGAAGGACAAGGTCGACGCCAAGGCGCTCACCGGCGGCGCCTATGTCAACAGCTTGATGGACCTGCCCCTGTTCAAGCACGGGGTGACGGCGTGAGACACCGCCGCGCCGTCCGTATCAGTCGTTGAGGAAGGGGTTGTAGAGCCGCTCCTCCCCGATGGTGGACATCGGGCCGTGGCCGGGGATGAAGGCGACGTCGTCGCCCAGCGGGAACAGCTTGGTCCGGATCGACTCGATCAGGTCGCCGTGGTTGCCCTTGGGGAAGTCGGTGCGGCCGATGGAGCCCTGGAACAGCACGTCGCCGACGATGGCCAGCTTGCTCGGCTTGTGCACGAAGACGACGTGGCCCGGCGTGTGGCCCGGACAGTGGTGCACGTCCAGCGTCAGGTTGCCGACGGTCACCGTGTCGCCCTCGTCCAGCCAGCGGTCGGGGGTGAAGGCGCGCACCGGCGGGAAGCCGAACATCTGGCTCTGCATCGGCATGCCGTCGATCCAGAACTTGTCCTCCGGATGCGGCCCCTCGATGGGCAGCTTCAACTGGTCGGCGAGGTCGGCGACGCCGCCGGCGTGATCGATGTGGCCGTGCGTGACCAGGATCTTCTCCAGCGTCACGCCCTTCGATTCGGCGGCGCGCAGGACGCGGTCGATCTCCCCGCCCGGATCGACGGCCGCACCCTTCATCGTTTCGGGGCACCAGAGCACCGTGCAGTTCTGCTGGAACGGAGTGACCGGGACAATGATGGTCTGCATGCCGCGTCCTTCGCGAATCGGTGATAAATCGGCCTGGACCTTACGCGCCGGCGTTGGGCGGGGCAAGATCCGGTACCATTTCCCGAACGGCGCGGCTATATGGGGTAGGCTTCTCCATTTTCCTTTCCAAGCCGCCGCCAGGAGCGGATCCGGACCGAATGCTGTCGCAAAAAGCCAAATACGCCCTGCGCGCGCTGATCATGCTCGCCGAACGGACCGACGACGAGCTGGTCCTGATCGCGGAGATCGCGGAGCGGGAGAACATCCCGCGCAAGTTCCTGGAAGCCATCCTGGTCGAGCTTCGCAAGCACGGCCTGCTGTTCGCCAAGCGGGGCAAGAGCGGCGGCTACCGCCTGGCGCGCCCGGCCGCGGAGATCTCCTTCGGCGAGGTGATCCGCCTGATCGACGGGCATCTGGCGCCGATCCCCTGCGCCAGCAAGAACTCCTTCCGTCCCTGCGACGACTGCATCGACCCCGCCACCTGCTCGGTGCGCTGGCTGATGGTGCAGGTCCGCGACGCCACCGCGAACGTGCTGGACAACCAGTCGCTCGCCGACGCGCTGCGCCACCGGCAGGCCACCGGCGGGTTGCCGGTCAATTTCGACATTTGACGGGCGCGGTGTTGGGTTCCGCCTGCGGCTGCACCCAACCTACGGTTCGACCCTCGTAGGTCGGGTGGAGCGAAGCGCAACCCGACATAGCCCTCTTACGGCATCAGGTCCGTCGCCACGAAGACGCGGTCGAGCGCGCGGTTCGTGGCTTCGCGGACGATGCCGGCCTCCAGCAGCTCGTCCACCAGCAACTGCGCGCCGCGGAAGGTGCTGCCCAGGCGCTTCTGCACGCGGCGGACGGTGAAGGCGGGCTCCTCGAACAGGAAATCCAGCACGTCCGGCAGGCGGGAGTTGCGGCGCTTCGACCCGACCCGCCGCCGCCAGCCCTCCGCCGTCTGGTCCAGCGCCAGGGCGCGCCGCCGCTCACGCCGTGCCGTTTCCGCCACCGCGTCGGTCAGCCACAGCCGCCAAGCCTCGTCGCGCCCGCGCGCGGCGATGCCGGCGGCGGTCCGCTCGGTCTGCAAGGCGACCGACATCGGCAGCCAGACCTGCGGCACCCGGCAGGTCCGCGCCACCGCCAGCGCGCCCATCAGCCGCGCCGCGGGCACGGCCCAGGTCGGGATGCGCAGGTCCGGCGCCGGGCGGAGCAGGTCCGCCAGCGTGCCGACCGCGCCGAGCATCCCCGGATCCTGCCCGGCCGTGTCGAGCCGCTGGAGGAGCGTGGCGGCATCGTCCTCGCGCTCCGGCGACAGGACCAGGCGGCCGGGATCGCGCCCCGACACCTCCGCCTGAAGGCAGCGCCACAGCGCCTCCACCCAGCGCAGCGTCCAGGGCTGCGGCGCCTCGGTGCGCGGCGCCGCCTCGCCATCGTCCGAGTCGCCGTCCTCGTCGTCCAGGCCAAGGCGATCGAGGAGACCGGGATCGGCCAGGCTGGCCTCCAGCTCCGCCACCGCCCGCCACGCGTCGGCCGCCGCACCCGCGGCGGGAGCGGGCCGCGCCGCATCCTGGTCATAGGCGGCGGGCGCCGTGATGACGCCCTGGGTGAACAAGGCGCCCTGCCACAGGGCCCGGACCGACTGCGCCGCCCCGCGGCCGGCGGTGGGGACGAGGTCGGTGTTGACGGTCGCCACCAGGAACTCGGTAGCGTCCACCGCGACGCCGTCGAGGCGCGCCGCGGCGCAGGCCTCGCGCCGCGCCGCGTCGGCCCACAGGCGCTGTCGGCGCACCGGCTCCTCCACCACCTCCGCCAAGCGGCCGAGCGCGCGCTCGGCCTCCAGCAGGGCGGTCAGGAAAGCGGGGGAAAGGGGTGCTGGCGTCATGGCGGTCGGCATCGGCAAAGGGCGGGTGGACTTCTTTCATGATACCGAAGCAGGGCTTCGCTACCAACGGGATCCGTCTGGCAAGGTCGGGCTGCGCGAACGGGGGCATCTGTGAAATCGGCTTGCCTTGCGCGCGGCGTGGCAAAAAATGGCTTTGCGCCATCCCGTGCGATTTGGCAAACTCTACGGGAGATATAGAAAATATAACACAGTCCATTCCGGTAAATACTGTGGTATGAGGGCGTCGCTGCCCTCCGCCACCCGCCGGTTTCGCACAGCCAGTCCTCTTCAAAAAAGGGGCGGTTCAACAGAGGGAGAGCGTCATGCCGTTCCGTCACCGCCTGTCCGTCCTGGCCGCGGGCGTTCTCTTCGCTGTCCTGGGCACGACCCTGGGGGCGACCGCCGCCAAGGCGCAGAACACGCTGCTGAACGTCTCCTACGACCCGACGCGCGAGTTCTACGTCGAGATCAACAAGGCCTTTGCCCAGAAGTGGCAGAAGGACGGCGGCGGCAAGGTCGCCATCAAGCAGTCGCACGGCGGCTCGGGCAAGCAGGCGCGCTCGGTCATCGACGGGCTGGACGCCGACGTGGTCACGCTGGCGCTCGCCTACGACATCGACGCCATCGCCGACGCCGGGCTGCTGCCGAAGGACTGGATGAAGCGCCTGCCGGACAACAGCGCCCCCTACACCTCCACCATCGTGTTCCTGGTGCGCAAGGGCAATCCGAAGCAGATCAAGGACTGGAACGACCTTGTGAAGCCGGGCGTGGCGGTCGTCACGCCCAACCCGAAGACGTCCGGCGGCGCCCGCTGGAACTACCTGGGCGCCTGGGCCTACGCGCTGGCGCAGAACAACAACGACGAGGGCAAGGCCAAGGCCTTCGTCGCCGACCTGTTCAAGAACGTGCCGGTGCTGGACAGCGGCGCCCGCGGCGCCACGGTGACCTTCACCCAGCGCGCCATCGGCGACGTCCTGCTCGCCTGGGAGAACGAGGCCTACCTGTCGCTCCAGGAGTTCGGCGCCGACAAGCTCGAGATCGTCGTGCCGTCCCTGTCGATCCTGGCCGAACCGTCGGTCGCCGTGGTGGACTCCGTCGTGGATCGCAAGGGCACCCGCAAGCTCGCCGAGGCCTATCTCCAGTTCCTCTACAGCCCGGAAGGGCAGGAGATCGCCGCGAAGAACTTCTACCGCCCGCGCCTGAAGGAACTGGCAACCCGGTATGCGGACCGCTTCGCCAATGTTAATCTGGTGACCATCGACCAGACCTTCGGCGGCTGGCGCAAGGCCCAGGAGACCCATTTCGCGGATGGCGGCGTCTTCGACCAGATCTACCAGAAGGGCCGCTGATCCGTGGTCGCGGCATCCTCAACCGACGGTGCCGCGCTCCCCTCGCAGGGGCGCGCGGTGTTGAGCGTCCTGAAGAAACCCAGCGTCATTCCCGGATTCGGCCTGACGATGGGCTTCACCCTGGCCTATCTGGGCCTGATCGTCCTTTTGCCACTCGCCGCGCTGGCGGTGAAGGCCGCCGGGCTCGGCTGGGCCGGTTTCTGGAACGCGGTCCTGACCCCGCGCGTCCTGGCCGCCTTCCAGATCAGCTTCGGCCTGTCGCTGCTGGCCGCCGCGATCAACGCGGTGTTCGGCTTCATCGTCGCCTGGGTGCTGGTCCGCTACCGCTTTCCCGGGGCCAAGATCGTGGACGCGCTGGTCGACCTGCCTTTTGCCCTGCCCACCGCGGTGGCGGGCATCGCGCTCAGCGCGCTTTACGCGCCGAACGGCTGGGTGGGCAAGCTGCTGATGGACTGGTTCGGGCTGAAGGTCGCCTTCACGCCCCTGGGCATCGCGATCGCGCTGACCTTCATCGGCCTGCCCTTCGTGGTGCGGACGGTGCAGCCGATCCTGCAGGATTTGCCGCCGGAGGAGGAGGAGGCCGCCGCCTCGCTCGGCGCCACGCGCTGGCAGAGCTTCCGGCGCGTCGTCTTCCCGTCGCTGTTCCCGGCCCTGCTGACCGGATTCGCGCTGGCCTTCGCCCGCGGGGTCGGCGAATACGGGTCGGTCATCTTCATCGCCGGCAACATGCCCGGCGTGTCGGAGATCGTGCCCCTGCTGATCGTCATCAAGCTGGAGCAGTATGATTATGCCGGCGCTGCCGCCGTCGCCACGCTGATGCTGGCGGCGTCCTTCGCGCTGCTGCTGCTCCTCAACCTTCTGCAAGCCTGGATGAGGTCGCGCCATGCTCGCTAAGACCAGCGGACAACGCCCGGCGCTGGACGACCGGAGCTGGGTGCGCGGCTTTCTGATCCTGTCGGCGCTGGGGTTCCTGCTGCTGTTCCTAGTGCTGCCGCTCGTCGCCGTCTTCGTGGAGGCGCTGCACCGCGGCGTCGACGCCTATTGGGACGCGCTGGTCGAGCCCGACGCGCTGTCGGCGATCCAACTGACGCTGATCGTCGCGGCCATCGCCGTGCCGCTGAACCTGGTGTTCGGCGTGGCCGCGTCCTGGTGCATCTCCAAGTTCGACTTCCGCGGCAAGGGCCTGCTGATCACGCTGATCGACCTGCCTTTCTCGGTGTCGCCGGTCATCTCCGGCATCATCTACGTGCTTCTGTTCGGCCTGCACGGCGTGCTGGGCCCGTTCCTGAAGTCGCAGGGCGTGCAGATCATCTTCGCGGTGCCCGGCCTCGTGCTCGCCACCATCTTCGTCACCTTCCCCTTCGTCGCGCGCGAGCTGATCCCCCTGATGCAGGAACAGGGCACGGAGGAGGAGGAGGCCGCGCTGGTGCTGGGCGCCAGCGGCTGGCAGACCTTCTGGCGGGTGACGCTGCCCAACATCAAGTGGGGCCTGCTGTACGGCGTGCTGCTGTGCAACGCCCGCGCGATGGGCGAATTCGGGGCCGTGTCGGTCGTCTCCGGCCACATCCGGGGCGAGACCAACACGATGCCGCTGCACGTCGAGATTCTCTACAACGAATACAACTTCGTCGCCGCCTTCTCGGTGGCCTCGGTGCTGGCCATGCTTGCCCTCGTCACTCTGGTGGCGAAGACGGTGCTGGAGTGGCGCTTCGGGGCCGAGCTGGCGGCGACCCGGCATTGAGGCGACGTCAGGCCATGGCAATCCAAGTCTCCGGCATCACCAAGCAGTTCGGCCACTACCGCGCGCTCGATCAGGTGGACCTTGAGGTCCGCTCCGGCGAGCTGCTGGCCCTGCTCGGCCCCTCCGGTTCGGGCAAGACGACGCTGCTGCGCATCATGGCGGGGCTGGAAAGCGCCGACTCCGGCAGCCTCCAGCTGCACGGGGAGGAGGCGCTGGGCCTCAGCCCGCGGGAACGGCAGGTCGGCTTCGTCTTCCAGCACTACGCGCTGTTCCGCCACATGACGGTGTTCGAGAACGTCGCCTTCGGCCTGAAGGTGCGCCCGCGCGCCCAGCGCTTCGGCCGGTCGGAGATCAAGCGCCGCGTCATGGAGCTGCTGGAGCTGGTCCAGCTCGCCCATTTCGCCGACCGCTACCCGGCACAGCTCTCGGGCGGGCAGCGGCAGCGCGTGGCGTTGGCCCGCGCGCTGGCCATCGAGCCCAAGGTGCTTCTGCTGGACGAGCCGTTCGGCGCGCTCGACGCCAAGGTCCGCAAGGAGCTGCGGCGCTGGCTGCGCAAGCTGCACGACGACATCCACATCACCTCCGTCTTCGTCACCCACGACCAGGAGGAAGCGCTGGAGCTGGCCGACCGCGTCGTGGTGATGAGCCAGGGCCGAATCGAGCAGGTGGGCAGCCCGGCCGACGTCTACGACCACCCGGCCTCGGCCTTCGTCTACGAGTTCCTGGGGCAGGTGAACCGCTTCGACTGCACGGTGGCGGACGGCGTGGCGCGCGTCGCCAACGGCGCCCTGGCGATCCCGACGGAGAACGGGGTGCAGGGCGAGGCCATCGCCTACGTGCGCCCGCACGACCTCGGCCTCAGCCCCAGCGCCGGCGGCCCCGGCCGGGTGTCGGGCATCCACGTGGTCGGCCCCGACGCGCGCGTGGAGGTGGACCTCGCCGGCCTGACCCTGGAGGCGGAGATGGACCGCGAGCGCCTGTCCTTCCTGGGCCTGCGCCCCGGCGACCGCTGCGCCGTCCACATCGACCGCGCCCGGGTGTTCCCGCGGCGGTGACCAGTCCCCTCCCCCGTCGAAGATGGGGGAGGGTTAGGGTGGGGGCCCAGCGCGACCACGTCCCACCCAGCCCACCCTCACCCCCCGCCGACGATCCTCGCCACCCCCTCCCGGAAGGCCGTGGCCCCGCCATTCGCCGGATGGCGCACGGCGGGCACGCTCGTCCCGTGCTCCGCCAGCCGCCGCCGCGCGGTTTCCCCCACCGCAACGACCCGCGCGCCCGGGAACAGCGCTAGGAAGGCGTCCAGAAGGTCGGCCTGCTCCGCCACCTCGCGGTCGGTGGGCGTCCGGTTGGTCAGCGGCTCCCCCGGACGGTGCGGGTGGAAGGCGAAGCTGTTCCACAGGGCGAAGCGGTCGGCGGGCCGACCCAGGCCGAGCAGCGTCGTCCACACGATCGTCGCCGTCGGCTCGCAGAAGCCGCCCGTGCGCTCCGCAGCACTTCGGGCGATGGCGTCGGCGCTGGTGCGGCGCTTCGGGCCGGCGAACACGGCCTCGTGGGGCACCTGCCGCTTGGCGCCGAGCAGCGTGCGCTCGCAGGTCATCGGCACGCCGCTGAAGCGGGCGCCCTGGTAGCCCACCGCTTCCGCGATCAGCACCAGATCGGCCCGCCCGACCCTCGCCGCCAGATAGGCCCTGAGGTTGGCGAGCCGGATGTCCGGCGCGTCGCGGCCGATGTCCACACCCGCCGTCCAATCGGTCCAGGGGCGGAACACGCCGGGCCCGACGGCGCGGCGGCGCAGGGTGTCCAGGAAACGGTCCAGGCTGTCCATAGGCTTGTCCGGCGAGGCGGGGCGCTCGTCATCTCGGGTGAGGGAAACGGCGGGCGGCGCCCGCCGGGTGTAGTCATTTCGACCATAGCCCAGGTCCCGTCCGGAGCGGGGGGCTAATTCCGAAGCCTAAGCTATACCGCCATTGCTTTTTGACGATCAGCAGCATCGGGGTGTTGTCCCTTCCGCATTGCACCCAAAGCTGGAGAGGCGGATGGAGCACCCCGGAATGACGCAGGCACCCCGGCACGAGGGGGTCTGGATCGGGGCAAGGGTTGGAACCGGCGCCCCATCCGGATCCCTGTCGAACCGGTCCCTGGGGGCCCAATCCCTGACGATGGCGCTGCCGCTCGCCATCATCCTGGTCCTGCTGGTGCTGCCGCTGCTTCTGGTGGACATGCCGCCGATGCTGGACTACCCGAACCATCTGGCGCGGGTGGACGTGCTGCTGAACTTCCGCAGCGACCCCTTCCTGGCGGAGCATTACACGGCGTCGCTGACCCCCGTGCCGAACCTGCTGATGGAAGCGGTGATGCTGCCGCTGGCCAGCGTCCTGCCGCTGTACGTCGCCGGGCGGCTGTACGTGGCGCTGGCCGCGGTGCTGACGATGGTCGGCGTGCTGATGCTGCACCGGACGCTGTTCGGCCGCTGGAGCCTGTGGCCGCTGTGCGGGGCGCTGTTCGTCTACAACGCCACGCTGATCGGCGGATTCATGAGCTTCTCGCTCGGCATCGCCTTCCTGCTGATCGGCGTGTCGCTGTGGCTCCGGCTGGAGGGCAACCGCTGGCAGCTCGCCGTGGCGGCGCTGTTCGCCCTGTTCCTGTACTTCTCCCACGCCATCGTGCTGGGCTCCTACGCGCTCTGCCTCTTCGCGGTGGAGGCGACCAAGTACGTCGGCCCCGGCCGCAAGCCGATCACCATCGGCAACGTCGGACGCGACGCGCTGCGCTTCGCGGCGCTGCTGGCGCTTCCGATCCTGCTGTTCGCCGTGACGGTGGGGACGCAGCTTCTGCATTCCGATGCCGCCGCCGTGGGGGCGCAGGACCAGTCGCCGCTTCTGCTGCTGAAGCAGATCTACTGGCGCCTGAAGAAGCTGACGGAACTGAAGCAGTGGGGCTATCGCATCAACGACATGCTGGCGCCGGTGCTGAACTACAACACGCTGCTCGACACCGTGACGCTGCTCCTGGTCGTCGGCGGCGTGGCTCTGGCGGCGCTGACGCGGCGGCTTCGGGCGTCGCGGGCGATGATGGTGGCGGTGGCCCTGTTCGCCGTCTGCTTCTTCGTCGTCCCCGACCCCTTCTTCGGCACCTACTTCGTCTCCATCCGCTTCTGGATCCTGGCGGCCTTCCTGCTGGTCGCCGGCACCGACATCCGCTTCGGCGGGCCCCGCGCGGCGGCGGTCTTCGCGGTCGGCCTGCTCGGCCTGCTGACCCTGCGCACCGGCGTGCTGCTGTCCAACTGGTACGGCTATCAGGACGATGTGGCGGACCTGCGCCGGGCCGCGGAACGGATCGAGCCGGGCAGCCACGTCCTGCTCGTCTGGGCCGGGGAGCAGGCGGGCTGCTGCAACACCAAGGAGTTCGTGCAGACCCAGCCGCCCTGGCGCTCCGCCCTGGTGGCGCTGCCCAGCCTGATCCACCTGCCGTCGCTGATCACCATCGAGCGGCGCGCCTTCGTGCCGACCCTGTTCAGCCACCCCGGCAAGCAGCCGCTGACCGTGACCCAGCCCTTCCGCGACCGCTGCATGGCGATCTACGAGGGCGTGCCGGTCGACGTGCGGCTGCTCGACCATCCGGAACTGGCCACCCAGCGCGACCATGTGGAGCCCTGCGCGCACTATGTCGGCTGGAAGGACAAGTACGACTACGTGCTGCTGATGTTCTCCAACACCTTCCACCAGTTCGGCCTGAAGACGCCGGATGGGGTGGAGGAGCGCTACCGCGGCACGGTCTTCGACCTCTGGAAGGTGAGCAAATAACTCAGGCCGCGCTGTCCTGGCTCTCGTCGCCGGGACGTTCGGCAAGGTCGGCGTAGCCGCGGTCGCGCACGGCCTTCAGGCTGCGGTCCACGGCCTCGGCCTCCACGCCCGCGCTGCGCAGGACGAGGCTGGCCATCTGCAGGCTGGCCTCGATGGTCTCCGGCACCACGGCGGTGGCGCCGGCCCGCGTCAGCGCCGCACCGCGCTCCAGGTCGTGGGCGCGGGCGACGATGGTGACGCTGCGGGCGGTGCGGCGGATCGAGTCGAGCGCGCGCTCCGCCATCTCCGGCCGGTTGACGGTGATCACCGCCGCCCGCGCCCGCTCGATGCCGGCGGCGCGCAGCACGCCGACCTGGCTCGAATCGCCATAATAGACCGGCAGCCCATCGGCCCGCGCCCGGGCGACGCGCTGCGGGTCGAGGTCGAGCGCGACGAAGGGAATGTTGTGGTCCATCAGCAGCCGCGCGATGGCCCGCCCGACTCGCCCGTAGCCGGCGATCAGCACATGCCCCTTCAGGTCGTTGGTCTCGATCCCGAAGGCCTCCGCACCCAGCCGCGCCTCGATCGCCTGGGCGAGCCGGTGCGCCAGCAGGCCGATCAGCGGTGTCACCGCCATGCTGAGCGCGACGGAGGAGGAGAGCAGCAGGCCGGTCTCGGCGTCCAGAACCGCCAGACCCGTGGCCTTGCCGACCAGCACGAAGGCGAACTCGCCGCCCTGCGACAGCAGCAGCCCGACTCGCAGCGCGGTGGCCAGCCCCAGCCCGGACAGCCGGCACAGCGCGAACAGCAGAATGCTCTTGCCGGCCAGCAGCGCGGCGGTCAGCGCCAGGATGTCGTCGGCCCGCGCCACCATGGCCGGCAGGTCCAGCGTCATCCCGACCGTCATGAAGAACAGGCCGAGCAGCAGGCCGCGGAACGGCTCGATGTCGGCCTCCACCTGGTGGCGGAAGGCGGTGTCGGCCAGCAGCATGCCGGCCAGGAAGGCGCCCAGCGCCATGGACATGCCGGCCTCGGCGGTCAGCCAGCCGACCGCCAGGACCACGAACAGGTTGGCGGCGGTGAAGACCTCCGGGCTCTTGGCCGACGCGACGAACTGGTAGGCCGGGCGCACCACGAATCGGCCCAGCAGCATGATCACCCCGACCGCCCCGACGGCCTTGGCCGCGGCGAGCGCCAGCGCCTCCGGAATGCTGGTGTCGCCGCCCGCCAGCAGCGGCAGCAGGGCCAGCAGCGGCACCACCGCCAGATCCTGGAAGATCAGCACGGCGACGGAGATGCGGCCGAAGCGGGCCACCGTCTCCCCCCGCTCGACCAGCAGCTTCAGCACCGTCGCGGTGGAGGAGAAGGCCAGCATGCCCCCGATCACCAGCGCCGCCGCCGCGCTCTCGCCCAGCGCCAGGGCCGCGCCGCCGATGGCCGCGCTGGTCAGCAGCACCTGCATCAGCCCCAGCCCGAAGATGTAGCGGCGCATCGCCCGCAGCCGGGACAGCGGCAGCTCCAGCCCGATGGCGAAGAGCAGGAACACCACGCCGAACTCGGACAGGAGCTGCGGCAGCTCGACATCGACCACCGGTCCCGGCGTGTGCGGTCCCAACAGGGCGCCCGCCACCAGGTATCCCAGCACCGCGGGGACGCGCAGCCTCTGGAACACCGGCACGATCACCACCGCGGCCAGCAGAAGGGACAGGACGTCGAGAAGAAGGCGAGGATCGTGCATGGCCGCAAATGGTCGGAGGGCAGGCGGGTTTCCGCTCCGGTCGGGGCGGGCACGCACTGTATGCGGCGGGAACGCCGGTCACCGCAAGTGCACCGGCACCGAAAATGGAATGTTCACAAAGGACGTGGGGCCACCCCGCTCGTCGTCATGACGACGGATGGCCCAGCAGCTCCGCAACCGCGTCCAGGAACTCGTCGTTGCCGAACGGCTTGTAGAGAAGCCGGTCGGCGCCGTGCATCTCCGAGATTTTCAAGGCATAGGCGGCGGGAAACTCGTCGCTGCCGCCGGACATGGCGATCACCGCCGGGTGGTCGCCGCGGTCGCGCAGGCGCTTGACCAATTCAATTCCGTCCATGCCCGGCATCATCATGTCGACGACGACGAGGTCGAAGGGGGCCGCCTCCATCGCCTTCAGCCCGGCGGCGCCGTCATGCGCCTCGGCGACCGCATGGCCCCGGCCTTCCAGCAGCAGGCGCAGCAGAGCCGTGACCGAAGGCACGTCATCGATCACCAAAATCCGAGCCATCGACGACGCCTTTCAAAAATCGTGATTGCCGTGAGCGGGGGCGGAGCCGGCTATGCCCCAGGGCTGCGCGAGGGGCGCGATGATGCTTTGCACAAGAACCATGCGAGGTGTTAAAGCGGATTGCAATCCGCTTTGGACCGCGACCGCGGGCCCGGTCGCACGTGCGACCGAAGCCCGGCCGGCGAATGAGGCCATATGAATCTAAAGCGAATGCAAATTCGCTTTAGCGACTGCGACCACGACGGTCAATCCGCCGCCGCACCCTCTTCCCCGCCGCCACCGTCTTCCAAATCTCCGCCCAACTCTTCGGCCGGATCTCCCGCCCGGTCGCCGGACCGCTGCGCACGGCGGACCAGCAGCGTGCGCAGCACCTGGTCCAGCCCGTCGGCGAGCGCGCCGTGCTGGGGATCGCTGAGGCTCGCGATGGCCGCGGCCACCTCGTTCAGGGGATCGTGGGTCAGGATGGAGCGGCCGCGGTCCGTCAGGGCCAGGCTGATCGACCGCCGGTCCGTCTCGCTGCGCTGCCGGTCCAGCAATCCCTTTTTCTGCAAGGCGGCGATCGTCTGGCTCGCCGTGCCCTTCGTGGTGCCGTGGTGGCGGGCGAAGGCGACGACGCTGCACGCGGTTGCGTTCGCCTGCGAAAAATAGCGCAGCGCCGCCCATTGCGCCGGGTTGAGGCCTTCCGTGAAGGCGAGATTGGCCGTGGTCCGCAGCACCTGCGCCATCACCTCGGCCGTCGCGCGTGCGTTGGGGCGCCTGCCGAGTTCCTTCTTGCCGGAAAACGAATTCATGCCCGAAAGCGCCAGACGCCGTTTCGATGTTCGCAACGATTCCCGTGAAGCATAAGAGGAGAGGGCGAGCCTGTCCATCGGGCGCCATGTCGCGCAAAAGGTGGGTGCCAGGCCCTTTGGCAAGGCCCGCGGGCGAGACCCATCGCAGGGCCTGTGGCAAAATCCGGGTCAGGTCTATTCGCCTGGGCTTTTTTCCTGGACTCAGGTCCGCCGTTCCCTTAAACACCCGCTCCCCGGCGGACACGGCCAGCAAGGCCTTGGACCGACGGGGAAAACCCCGGAAGAACGGGGCAGGGGATTGGCGCGGTGTTGGGCCGTCCGGCACGAAAGTGGCTAGACGGTTTGGCCGAAACGAAACAAAGGGCTTGACGCCCTCTGCCGAAAGCGCTAAATAAACCCTCTGCCGGCGCGACATTCGATCGTGCCTCTCCGATCTTCCAGACCTTTGGGCGCACAGCAGCCGGTTCACCGGATGCGACGCCGTCGGGTCGATCGGGTTCGGATCTTGGACATTGTAAAACGTGAAATCGAGAAGGGATGCGCAGGCGGCGGTGATGAGCCGTTGTGGTCCGCGGGCTGGTCTCCGGTTGGGGATCGGCAAATCGCGGGATCGCCTGGAGCATCCTGGTCAAGCAGTATGAGACGTACAGTTTCGAAAGCTTGGGTAGGGACGCTTTGAGCGGTCCTGATCAAGTGGGCTGGTCCTTCATGGATCGATGGCCCATCTTGAACCTGAGAGTTTGATCCTGGCTCAGAACGAACGCTGGCGGCATGCCTAACACATGCAAGTCGAACGGAGGCTTCGGCCTCAGTGGCGCACGGGTGAGTAACACGTGGGAACCTGCCTTATGGTTCGGGATAACGTCTGGAAACGGACGCTAACACCGGATGTGCCCTTCGGGGGAAAGTTTACGCCGAGAGAGGGGCCCGCGTCCGATTAGGTAGTTGGCGGGGTAACGGCCCACCAAGCCGACGATCGGTAGCTGGTCTGAGAG
>NZ_JAGINP010000021.1 GCF_017876155.1 Azospirillum rugosum | reverse complement strand
CCGCTCGGCTGCTCAACCCGCTCCGCTGTTCATGCTGCCGTACAGACCGTTCACTTTCCTCCGGTCGTCCTGTTCAGTTTCGAGCGCACTGTGCAGGCCGCTGCCAGCTTTTGCGTATTTTCAACAAATGTGACGCATTTGTCATGAGCCTGTCATACGCGATGCATGCGGCGAAATCGCCCTGCGGGTCCGCCTGCCGATTGGCAGAGTGCTATTGTGCACCGCCGCTGACCGAAAGGCCCTGCGGCCGGGTATGTCCTTGCACCACCTATCATCCGTTCGGCAGCGGCCAGTCGGTCAATGGTTCCGTAGCTTTCTCTCATCGTATAGTGATGACGAGCATGGGAACCTGACGACGACAACTGGCCTGGGGCGGTGCGGATCGGATGAGCTGTGACAACTCAGCGGGCAAGGCACAGCAGTCCGGAGGGCCGCTGTCGGCGGAACGGCGTTTCCAGCTCCTGGTGGAGCACGTCATCGACTACGCCATCTACATGCTCGATCCCAGCGGCGTCGTGATCAGCTGGAACGCGGGCGCCCAACGGTTCAAGGGCTATGCGGCGTGCGACATCATCGGACAGCATTTCTCCTGCTTCTACACCGAAGAGGACCGAGCAGCCGGCAAGCCGGAGCTGGGCCTTCGGACTGCGCTTCAGGAGGGGAAGTTTGAAACGGAAGGCTGGCGCGTCCGCAAGGACGGCACCCGTTTCTGGGCAAGCGTCGTCATAGACGCAATCCGTGACGAGGCGGGGGAACTGATCGGGTTCGCAAAGATCACCCGGGACATCACCGAGCGCAAGGCCGCGCAGGAGGCTCTCGAGCAGGCTCGTGCCGAGCTCCTGCAGGTCCAGAAGATGGAAGCGGTCGGTCAGCTGAGCGGGGGGATCGCCCACGACTTCAACAACCTCCTCCAGGCACTGTCCGGTTGTCTGAAGCTGATCGAGCGACGGGCGGCCGAACCCGCCATACGGCCTGTCCTGGAAGCCGGGAATCAGGCGATCGAGCATGGCACGAAGCTGGTGCGCCAGCTCATGTCCTTCGCCCGGCAGCAAGACCTGCGGCCGGAAGCGGTGGACGTGCGCGACCGAGTACTGGGCATGTCGGCGCTGCTGGCCCGTGCGTTACGGGCCGATATCCGCCTGGAAAGCGACTTTGCACCCAGCCTGTGGGCGGTTCAGGTGGATCCAACCCAGTTCGAGCTTGCGCTCCTGAACTTGGCGGTGAACGCCCGCGATGCCATGCCGCACGGCGGCGCGCTGGTGGTGCGCGCCTGCAACCAGGCGCTCCCCGCCGGCGATCCGCGGGGCGTGACTGGGGATTTTGTGCACCTGACGATCACCGACACCGGCTCCGGCATGCCGCCGGAGGTCTTGGGCCGGGCCTTCGATCCCTACTTCACCACGAAGGACGTAGGAAAGGGCTCCGGCCTTGGTCTGTCCCAGGTCTATGGTTTTGTCCGCAACTCGGGCGGAGCGGCCTGGATTGACAGTGCGGTGGGGAAGGGAACGACGGTTCATGTCCTGCTCCCGCGCTCGCCGGCTTCTCCCCCTGTCCCCGCCGACGTTGTTGCGGAGCAGAGGCCGCAGGCACGACGGTCCGCCCGTGTGCTGGTGGTGGAGGATGATGCAATCGTCTCCATGACTGTCGCGGCCGCTCTGGAGGATGTGGGGTTCGTTGTCGAACGGGCGGTGACGGCGGACGATGCCTTGCCGATCCTGGCGGCCGGCGGTGTGGATCTGTTGTTCAGCGATGTCGTCATGCCGGGTACGATGAACGGCGTGGAGTTGGCGCGCGAGGCCCAACGGCGGCAACCCGGCTTGCCGATCATCCTGGCGACGGGATACAGTGAAGATATTGCGAAAGCGGCCGGCATCGAGGTCCTGCCCAAGCCTTACCGGGTCGAGCAACTCATCAAGCTCTTCGACAAAGTTTTGTCAAAAGCGGCTGAGGCACCGGAGGCTGTTTGAGAGCCGTTCCTTTTTGCCTCGGCCGTTCTTCACGTGAAGGCCGTCAATCAGCGTCTCCAGACGGTGGGTGCTTGTGAAAGGAACTCCAGAACACTTTTCACCAGTCCCCAGTCGCGCTCCGTAGGGCCGGCCAACAGGTAACCGTCGTGGAGACCTTGGAGCAAATAGCGGCGCGGGTCCTTGCAGATGGTGCCTTCAAACACATGCCATTCTCCGTCACACCAAGTAGCAACGAACTCCACTTCAGGATGCTGCTGCACGGGCCGGACCTCCATGCGCGCGATGACCGGCACGCCGATGTGCAGGACAACGGTGATCGTGTGGAGTTTCCCGTCGAGGGGCAGCAGAAAGGTGCAGATAACCGGTGCATCCAACATGTGCCGACAGATAGGCTGGTACTGAGATCGTCCAGGGGGCCTTGGCTTCTGCGCTGACCCATACCTCATCAGAAGTAAGGGGCTAGCTGTTGAGCGCTTTCTTCGGTTTGGGTGTGATCGATAGTACCCGGACGCCCGAGTCTTGAAGGTCGACGTCAAGCGTCTTGGTTCTTCCTAATTATTTTCCGTATTTTAAACCATTTATCATGATTTCCGATTATCTAATATAAATAGCCAAAAACAAAATCTCACAAATTCGACTTAATGTAAGTATATTATATTATAATTCCCTATGAAGATATTGTCAATATGGTTGTGATAGTCCGAACGACATTGGCAGGATCAAGGGGCTTGATGAGAATTTCCATCTGGCCAGGATCTTGGGCCTGGAGTTCATCTTTACCGCCCGGTGGTGGTGATCCCGTCATGACGACAACGGGGAGACCCGGCCGTCGGGCGCGGATCTGCCGAATGAGTTCGGCGCCACCAAGCTGCGGCATGCACAGGTCGGTGAGGAGCACATCAGCCGGATCATGCCTTTCGGCGTCGAGCGCTCGCAGGCCGTTGTGTGTGACCGTCACCCGGTATCCGGCTCTCTCCAGAGCCTCCTGGAGCGCCATCACGGCGAGAGCCTCGTCTTCGGCGATGATGATGTGTACAGAAGGTGGCACGGCACGTTCCATAGAAAAGCGCCACAGGCGCAGGATCGGTCCCAGACCTTGTTTGGGGAGTCCCCATCGTGATGCACCACAACCAACAGCGCAGTGGCGGGGCCGTTGCTCGTTGACTACGCCGCGTCGCCCAGATGTCGCCGCAGCACGTCGTGCAATTGACGGGGGGTGACCGGTTTGAACGCGATGCCGTAGCCGAGATCGCCCGCCTCCCGCTGCCACTCCATGCCGGTCTCGCCAGTCAGGATGATGGCCGGCACGGCCACGCCCAGCAGATCGCGGATGCGCTGGACGGCATCGGTGCCGCGCTCGCCGCCGCGCAGGCGATAGTCGGCGATGATGATGTCGGGGATGCGGCCGTCCGACTTCAGGCGCTCGACCGCTTGTTCGGCGGAGGCGGCAATCAGTGTCTGGAATTTCCAGTCCTGAAAGATGGCCCGGAGGCCAAGGAGCACGATGGCGTCGTCATCGACCAGTACCGCGAGGCGCCCCTCGCCATCCCGCGGCACGATGGCTCCTGGCTGATTGTCCAGAAGTGCCGGTGCCTTGCCGAGGGTGACATCGATGGAGAACACGGACCCCTGGCCCGGCTCCGATTCCACGGTGACGGGGTGGCCAAGCAGCCGCGACAGGCGCTGGACGATCGATAATCCCAGGCCGAGCCCCTGGCTGCGGTCGCGCTCTGGATTGCCCAATTGATGGAACTCATCGAAGACGCGCTCCAAGTGAGCGGGCGGGATGCCGATGCCGGTATCGTGCACCGCGATGCGGGCATGACCATTGACGACGTGACACGTCAGGCGGACGTAGCCGACCTCCGTGTAGCGGATGGCGTTCTCGACCAGGTTGCGCACCATGCGGCCAAGCAGGTTGGGATCGCTGCGTACGACGGTGTCGCAAGTGGCGCCGACCTGAAGCTCGAGGCCCTTTGCGGCGGCAACCGGCTGGTAGGAGGCGCCGATGTGATCGAGCACCGGCCGGATCGGGAAGTCTTCGATGGCCGGCCGGATGACACCGGCGTCCAAGCGCGACACATCGAGCAAGCTGTCGAGGAGGCCCTTCATCGTATCCAGCCCGCGCTCCAGCATGGTCAACGCATTGCGGCCGCGCTCGGAGGTGACGTGCGGGTGCAGCGCGGCGGCGAACATGAACATCGACTGCATGGGCTGGCGCAGATCGTGGCTGGCCGCCGCCAGGAACTTGGTCTTGGCGAGATTTGCCCGCTCGGCCTCGTTTTTTGCGGCCTGCAACGCTGCCTCGGCCTCCTTGCGTCGGGTGATGTCGATGTGAAGGCCCGAAACCCGAACCGGTGTCCCGTCCGGGTTGGAGATGGTACGCCCCACGGTTTCGACCCAGCGTACCGTGCCGTCGGGGTGCACGACGCGGTACTCCATGTGATGTTCGGCCTCGCGTGCCTCGATGGCGGCTTGGCGTTCCCGGATGACACGTTCCCGGTCCTCCGGGTGCAGGACGGCTTTCCAGGTCTCGTAGCCGGAGCGATCGCGGAGCGGGTCGAGTCCGAAGATGCGGAAGGATTCCTCGGACCAGACGGCCGTGCCGGTGCGGAGGTCAAGGTCGAAGCTGCCCGCACCCCCCGACTTCAAGGCAAGAACCAGACGCTCGCGCAACCGGACAAGATGGCGGATCCCCCCGGCCATGCCCGCGTAGCAGAGCGCCAGCACACCGATAAAGAGCCCCATGATGCGCCAGAGCGCTGCGTCGGTCGGGGCAAGAGCTGCTGATTTATCGATCCCCACCATGATCATCATGTCGGGGGCGCCCGTCTCCGGGCTTGAGTAGGCTATTACCCGCAGGATGCCATCTAGTGCCTCGATCTCTGCGGTGGATCGGCGGTTTCCTTTGAGCATGACGTGGAGTCGATCCGGCAGGGGGGCGCCGACGACGTCCGTCAACGGCGGCGTCCGCGCGAGCACCGTGCCGTTGCGGTCGGCCACCAGGATCACCGTGCCGCCGGGCAGCGGCTTGCGTTTCAAGAACTCATCCAGCCAAGCGATGTCGAGGAGGGCCGTGACCACCCCGACATGGGTACCATCCGCGTCCTTCAACGGCTGTCCGAATGTCAGGATGGCGTGGCCGATGCCGCGGGCGATGCTGTAGCCGCCCACGGCGAACGCGCCGGCTGACAATGCCTGTGTCACGTTCACGCGATCGCCGATGAAGCTCCCTATGGCGCGCGGGGCGGTCGCGCACCGCACGTGGCCGTCCAAGCCCATCACCTCGACAATAAGGTACGGCGGCAGTTGCTCCCGCAGCCCGTCCATCGCCGTTTGGCAGTTTGAGCCTGCGAGTTGAGGTGCCGCCGCTGTGGCTAAGGTCCCGAGGATGTGTTGGACGTCGTCGACCAGTCGCTGCTGCTCGGCCTCCACCCCGTCGAGCAGACGCATCGCGTCCGCGTGGACCGCTTCTTCCTGGTGTTGCCGAAGGCTAAGTTGCGTGGCGATCCCGACCGCCAGCAAAGGCAGCATGACCACAGAGAGCAGGAGAAGAGGGCGGCGCAAAGGTTTCTGCATGACGATACGCCCACGCGACGCGCTCACGTTGCACACCGTGAGCCGAATTCATTTGGTTAAAAGAAATAGGGGCGTGCGCGGGCATTGGTAGTTTGCGGCGATGCCGATTACAGCGCTGTTGACGAAGATGTTCCATTCGCGCCTGGTGTGCGATCAAGGCGGCGGCGCACGAGCGTGTTTACCTACGGCTTGAACCGGCGCTTCAGGAAAGCTTCCAGACTCCTGTCCGCGTCGGATTGATGCGACAGCAGAAGAGCCAGCGTGAAGTCGAGGGTCGCCCCCACGTCTTCGCTGTGGACAAATTTCATGGTCCGCCCCAACGCCATCTCGATCAAGGCGTGTTCTGCTGTGTGTTGCACGATGTCGGGATACCCGGCCGCTTCCATGAGAACGCCAGCCGCACTCGACGTTCGGACCAGATGTAATGGCCGTTCTTGTGCCGCAGGCACATCTGGGAAGTGGCGGTGGGGCGCTTCGTCGTCAGGGTGGCCATCGCTGCCAAAGGACCGGCACGGTCGTCGGGGTGAACGACTAGGACGGTCTCTTTGCGACAAGCTCCTCCGACTCGTACCCACGCGCGCAACGCGCCGGTGAGGAAGGTCCCGGTCCCGTTGAGGTCGTTGCGGGTGCCCCAGAGCGCCGGGAACCTTATGGCCGACGCCTGATCGCCAGGATGTTCACGGAACGTCCGTTCTGATAATCGACGCGAGTCGCGCTATGCTCCAGGTGCCGCGGTTGGCGTTCCTCCCTGTATACTCATCAATCACAGGTTCGCGTTGAGGTTGGTGCCAGTTAGAGGACCAAGCCACCCGGCCGCTTCGAGGCAGTTAGAAGATATGGCGTGGGCTGGAGCCATTGATGGGAATGGCGGGCTCGTCTGCTGCGCGATCCTTGGGCCGCCTTCCGCTCGTGAGCTTTGGTGCCAATGCGGACGGCTGTTCTTCAGCGCGGCGCACCGTTTTGCTTGGCTTTTCGCCTGTACAGTCGCTAGCCGGGCCAGAATGCGGAGATCAATTCCGCGGGGGAGCGACCGTTCTGTTGGCTATGCCGGCGTGAAGGGACTTGCGGCGGGCGTGGTATTAAAAGCCCCAAAACTAAGATGAGTGCATCTTGGCATTCTCAGGAGAGCTATTCCGCTCGGTTCTTGTCAATGGATTTGGGGTGTCTGCCTCTGCCGCTTCGGCATGAAAGTAAGGTATTCCTCAATTTTAATTATCATGTTGATGGTGCGAGAGGGGGGACTCGAACCCCCATGCCTTGCGGCGGTCGATTTTGAGTCGACTACGTCTACCGATTCCGTCACTCTCGCGTCGTAAATACTTAATGGTACTCTCTTGGCTCCTATGCTGCTCCTAGCCTCTACGGCCGGTGCAGTTGCCACTCTCCTTGTGTGCAGCTAAGCCCTTATAACCTAACCTCTTTTTCGCTCCGTGCGGCAAATTGCCGCACCCTAGACAAACCTGTTTTTGAGTCCACTGCGTCTACCAGTTCCGCCACTCTCGCAAACCGGTGCCCGCTATATAGAGGGGATTTGGCGTTTCGACAAAGAGTTTTCGGCGACAGCACCTCGCGGCGTCTGGTCGAAGGGCGGTCCGCGCGCTAATCTTCCCATCATGATGAACCGTTTCGCTCTCGATGACCCGCGCTTCCCCGCAGCGTTCCTGGCGATCGCCAGCGCCGGGATCCTGGCGGCGGCGCTGTTCTTCCAGTTCGTGCTGGGCTACCAGCCCTGCGTGCTCTGCCTGTGGCAGCGGGTGCCCTACGGGGCGGTGATCGCCTTTTCCATCGCGACGCTGCTGTTCCGGCAGTGGAAGGGGCTCGGCGACGCCCTGCTGGTGGCGAGCGGGTTCGCGCTGCTGGCCGGGGCCGGCATCGCCGCCTACCATGTGGGGGTGGAGCAGCACTGGTGGGCCGGCACCTCGGCCTGCGGTTCCACCGGCCACGCCCCCCAGACGCTGGAGGAGCTGCGCGCGCAGGTGCTGGCGGCGCCCGTGACGCGCTGCGACGACATCGCCTGGTCGCTGTTCGGCGTGTCGATGGCCGGCTACAATGTTCTCATCTCGCTGGCCCTGTCCGCCTTCGCCTTCCTGGCCGCGCGCAGCGCCTACATCCGGACCACGGCCACCAGGACTTTCGCATGACCCCGCTCGACGAACGCTCCACCGCCCCCGCCATCATCGCCAAGCCGGCGGAGCCCAAGAAGCCCCGCGGCCGCCTGCCCGGCGACCCGACTCCGGAGGAGCGGCTGGCCCGCATCGTCCGCGTGGACCACGCCGGCGAATACGGCGCCAAGCGCATTTACGAAGGGCAGATCGCGGTGATGGGCAAGGGCCGGCACGGCCGGACGCTCCGCCACATGGCCGACCAGGAGCTGGAGCACCTGCGCTATTTCGAGGGTCAGCTGAACGCGCGCCAGGTCCGGCCGACGCTGTTGCAGCCCATCTGGCACGTGGCCGGCTTCCTGCTGGGCGCCGGCACGGCCGTCCTGGGGGAGCGCGCGGCGATGGCCTGCACCGTGGCGGTGGAGGAGGTCATCGACGGCCACTACGAGTCGCAGCTGAAGCACCTCGGCCCCGAGGAGGCGGATCTCAAGACCTCCATCCTCAAGTTCCAGGCCGAGGAGATGGAGCACCGCGACATCGGGCTGACCAACGGGGCCGAGCAGGCGCCCGCCTACCCGGCCCTGTCCGCCGCCATCAAGGCGGGCACCAAGGCCGCCATCTGGCTGGCCGAACGCGTCTGACGGCTTATCCGCCCTTCATTCCGCAGGCCCCGCGCCGGTTTCCGCCGGCGCGGGCGTTCCGTAAATCTCGTCCTCCGTGCGTCCGCACCCTTCACACCGGCCGTCCTCGCCGATGATGCAGATGCCGATGCAGAGGCTTTCGTCCTCGTCCATGGTGCCCGCCGTTCACATGGGATCCAATTCGGTGTCCCAATAAAGAAAATCCCGCCAACTTTCATGGAGGAAGTTTGGCGGGAAGGCTCGTCCGTTCTCTTGAAGCTCGTAGGCGGTCGGCTGGAAGGGAGGACTGAGGGGGATCATGCCGCAGGTGTGCGGCAGCCTGTTTCCCTTCGCGAGGTTGCAGGCCGAGCAGGAGGTGACGACGTTGTCCCAGGTGGTGCGCCCGCCGCGCGACCGCGGGATGACGTGGTCGAAGGTCAGTTCCTGCGTCGGGAAGGGGCGGCCGCAGTACTGGCAGGCGAAACGGTCGCGCAGGAACACGTTGAAGCGCGTGAAGGCCGGCCGCCGCGTCGCCGGAATGAACTCCTTCAGCGAAATGACGCTAGGCAGCTTGATCTCGAAGCTGGGGGAGCGAACCGTGCGGTCATATTCGGAGATGATGTTCACCCGGTCCAGGAAGACGGCCTTGACCGCTTCCTGCCATGACCATAGCGACAGCGGGAAGTAGCTGAGCGGACGAAAGTCTGCGTTCAGCACCAGAGCCGGACAGTGATCGGGTGGTGGAGCCAATGGCCACTCCCTTGTCTGGATCGTTTCTGGCCGTCCGTCCATTCCGCCGGAAAAAAGCCCCAACGGAAGTACGGCACACCAGATAGATAGATGATCCAGCCCGCAATCTCAACATCTCGGGCCACGCTGCGTCCATTCTTCACGATCCTGTAACCCGATCGATGGAAGGGCGCGGGGCGGGAAAGGCCCGCAGTTCCGCCGAACCAAGCCGTCCGCGCGTCGGTGTGACAATTCCCGTCCCCCCGTTTGCGCCGCTGCAGCACCGCCATTTTTGGCTGTCATGGTTACCTCGCGTTAACCATGCTCTGCGATGGTTGCCCCGCATTCCAAGCAGGTTTCGCGGGTTTCCCGGAACCGCCCGTGGGAGGGCGGCGGACGGGGAGCCGGCTTAGGGGGACATCCATGAGCGCCATCATCATCAGCCTCGCCGAGAAGCGCGCCGAACGCGAGGAGCGCGACCGCCAGCGCCGCATCGACGCCTTCGACCGCGAGCTGCGCCGCCGGCTCGCCATGTATCTCGAAGGCGAGGACATCCCGGTCGAGCCGATCAAGGACAACCCCTACATCTGAAGCGGACTTCCGTCCGCTTCAGATTCTAAATGGCCTCATTCGCCGGCCGGGCTTCGGCCGCACGTGCGGCCGGGACCGCGGTCGCGGTCCAAAGCGGATCGAGCTCCGCTTTAAGCCCCTGCCTTCAAGGCCTTTCTGCGGAGGCCCGCTCTTCGGATATAAGGGCGGGCATGACCGACATCGTCACCCGCTTCGCGCCGAGCCCGACCGGCCATCTCCATCTCGGGCACGCCCATTCCGCTCTGTTCGGCTGGCGGACCGCCAGGGAGGCGGGCGGGCGGTTCCTGCTGCGCATCGAGGACATCGATCCCAAGCGCTGCCGGCCGGAGTTCGAACGCGACCTGATGGAAGACCTGGCGTGGCTCGGGCTGACGTGGGAGACGCCCGTCCGCCGCCAGTCGGACCATTTGGACGACCACCGCGCCGCGCTGGGGCGGCTCCGGGACCTCGGCGTCGTCTATCCCTGCTTCTGCACCCGCAAGGACATCGCCGCGGAGATCGCCCGCGCCGGCCATGCCCCGCACGGCCCGGACGGGCCGCTCTACCCCGGCACCTGCCGCCACTTGGACGATTCGTTACGCCAAGCGCGGATGGAGGAGGGGGCGGCCTACGCGCTCCGCCTCGACGTCGCGAAGGCCAGGGGCATCACCGGGCCGCTGCGCTGGCACGACCGCGCCCGCGGCTGGCAGGAGGCGACGCCGGAGATCCTGGGCGACGTCGTGCTGGCCCGCAAGGACACGCCGACCAGCTACCACCTCGCCGTCACGGTGGACGACCACCTGCAGGGTGTGACGCTGGTCACGCGGGGCGAGGACCTCTTCTTCGCGACCCACGTCCACCGCCTTCTTCAGGCGCTGTTGCGGGTCGAGCCCCCCGAATACCACCACCATGCCTTGCTGACGAACGAGCGCGGCGAGAGGCTGGCCAAGCGCGACCAGGCGAAGTCCTTGCGCTCCCTGCGGGACGTGGGGCTGGAGCCGTCGGCGGTGCGTGCATTGGCTGGTTTTCCGAACGACCTATGATCATCATCCGCAGGTCTCGCACCGATCGGAAGAAGGTCATGGGTCGAGATGGCCCGCCTGGAATCATCCGGAAATTCAGCGTATCTTTCTAAAGAGCTTGAATGTCCGGTGGCTGATCAACCTGCCGGGCAGACGGTCGGACGCAGGATCCCAGACGGGGGTCGACGATGCGGGTGGCGCCATCCGGGGCTGTGGTCCCCGCTCTGCAGAATTCCGTGGACGCGCAGCGGGTCTTCGATGCGCTGGGTGTGCTCGTCGTGGTCCTCGACCGCCAGGGGCGGATCACGGACATGAACGCGGCGGCGCAGCGCCTCGCCAGCGTGCCGCGGGAGGCGCTGGTCGGGCAGCCCTTCGCGGCGGCCTTCCTGTGGGGCGGGGCCGACGACGCGGCGCACCGGCTCGGCGAGGCCCTGGCCGCCGCCGGCGACGGGATGAGCCGCACGCTGACCCTGCGCGCCGACGACCATTGGCTGGACCTGACCGTGGCGCCCCTGCCGTCGGACGAGGGCGCGCAGCCCGGCCTTGTGGTGACCGGCGTGGACGCCGGCCGGCGCGTGCGCGCGGAGAAGGAGGCGCGCGACCGCGAGGACCGGCTGCGCACCGCCAAGGAAGAGGCGGAGCGCGCCAACCGCTCCAAGGCGAATTTCCTGGCCGCCGCCAGCCACGACCTGCGCCAGCCTGCGCAGTCGCTGACCCTGTTCGGCGCGCTGCTGGCCGACCGGCTGCGCGGCCACGCGCAGATGCCGCTGGTTCACAGCCTGAACCAGGCGGTCGAGGCCCTGCGCGCGCTGCTCGACGCCCTGCTCGACGTGGCGCGGCTCGACGCCGGCATCGTGGTGCCCGACCCGGCGCCTTTTCCGCTGGCCGACCTGCTCGAACGCCTGCGGGGGGACTATGGGCCACGCGCCTACGGGAAGGGGCTGCGCCTGCACATCCGGCCGACCGGCGCGTGGGTCCACACCGACGCCGCGCTGCTGGAGCGCGTCATGCGCAACCTGCTGGACAACGCCCTGAAATACACCGGCGCCGGCGGAGTCCTGGTCGGCTGCCGGCCGCGCGGCGGCGTCCTGCGCATCGACGTGGTGGACAGCGGCGTCGGGGTGCCGACGGACAGGCTGGAGGACATCTTCGAGGAGTTCGTCCAGCTCGGCAACGCGGAGCGCGACCGCGCGCGGGGGCTCGGGCTCGGCCTCGCGGTGGTGAAGCGGCTGTCGCGGCTGCTGGGCCTGCCGGTCACTGTGCGCTCCTCGCCCGGCCGGGGAACCCGATTTTCCGTGGAGGTACCGATGCACATCGCCTCGCAGCCCGCGCCGGCGGGCCGGACTTGGAGCGAACTGGACGGCGACTGCGGGCTGGCGCTCCTCATCGACGACGAGACGCTGATCCTGGAAAGCCTGCGCATGGTGCTGGAACAGTGGGGCTGGGACGTGTTGGCCGCCCCGTCGGGGGAAGAGGCACTGCGCCTGCTGGAAGGGGCGGAGCGGCTGCCCGACGTGATCATCGCCGATTACCGCCTGCGCCACGGCCGAACGGGGGTGGAGGCGATCCGCGACGTGCACGCGCTGCTCGGCACGCCGATCCCGGCCGTCGTGCTGACCGGCGACACCAACCCCGACCGCATCCGGGAGGCGCGGTGCAGCGGCTTCGCCGTCCTGCACAAACCGGTGACCCTGAGCGAGCTGTCGACCCAGCTCACCACCGTGCGGACCCGCCCCATGGTCGCCGCCGACTGAGCGAGAGGGTGGGGCCGTAGGTTGGGTGGAGGCGCAGCCGAAACCCAACAGACCCCGCATGGCGACGCTGTCGGGTTGCGCTGCGCTTCACCCGACCTACGGGGAAATGCTACGGCTGAACGGGCCGCCGCAGGCCGGCGACGATGTCCAGGTAGTCCGGCTCCTCCGGGGTCAGCCAGCCGTGGCGGACCAGGAAGTCGATGACCACGAGGTTGACGTTGAACTTCCAGTCCCCGGTCGTGCGCACCGATTCGGCGACGCGGTCCAGCGGCCACAGCTCGAACTTTTCGACCTCGCCGTCGGTGTTGGTGGGCACAAAGCCGGGGTCGAGTTCCAGGTCGTAGAGGAACAGCGTGTCGCGCTTCAGCCCGGCCTGCGTCTCCATGACGTAGGACAGGGCACCGACCGGCACGGCGCGGGCGGCGAGGTCGGCGCCGATGCCCGCCTCCTCCTGCGCTTCCTTGACCAGGTTCTCGGCGAGCGACAGGCCGATCGGCTGGCCGCCGGCGATCAGGTTGTCGAGCTGGCCGGGCGCCACCTCGCGGTCGCGGGCGCGGTGGCCGACCCACAGGGCGAGGCTTCCGCCAGGCTGGGCATCGTCCTGCCGCACGAAGCCGTTCACATGGATGCCGTAGGCGGCGACACCGAACTGCGCCACCGCCGCGCGGTCGATGCGCATCAGCGGCTCCGCACCCCACTTCGGCAGCACCGGGTAGAACTCGTTGCGCAGCGCCTTGACCGCCCCCTCCTCGACCAGGAACTGCGCGGCGTGCTCCAGCGTGGCGGAGCGCGCCTCGAAGTCGCGCAGCTCCGGCGCCAGCGTCACGCGGTCGGCCGTCACGACGAAGCCGGGATCGACCTCGGGCAGCCGGTCGGCCAGCGCGTGGCGGATCCAGCCGATGCGGTGCCCCTCGACGTCGAACGGACGGAAGCCGGAGAGGTCGTGCGCGTTGCACGCGCGGATGTGATCGAGGAAGCTCATGCACTCCCGTGTATCCCCGGCGGCGGGGCGGCGCAAGGCGCCTTTGGTGGATCGGCATCCGGTTGCAATGGCCGCCGCCGCAGCGTACACCTCGTACGCAAAGGGAGGACTGCCGGGCGGGTGGCCGCCCGCGGCATGGGGCGAGGGACGGACCGATGGCGGGCGCGTTCGGGGACTGGTCGGTTCTGGTCATCGAGGACGAAAGCTTCACCCGCATGGTGCTGGCGAAGATGCTCGGCACGCTGGGCTTCAAGGCCGTCCATCAGGCCGCGGACGGGGAGGCCGGGCTGGCCGCCGTCCGGGCGCACGCCCCGGACGTCGTGGTCTGCGACGTGGAGATGCAGCCCATGGACGGGCTGGGCTTCCTGAAGGCGCTGCGCGCCAGCCCCGACTCGCGCGACCGGGCGCTGCCGGTGGTCTTCATGACCAACCGCACCGACCAGGCCCGCATGGACGAGGCGGCGGCGCTGGGCGCCGGCATCTTCATCCTGAAGCCGGCCACCCCGGAATCGCTGGCGGAATGCCTGAGCGCGAAACTCGGTTGAACCAGCGGTCCGGGTCGCGGTCACAACTTTTCCCCCAACCTGTTGCAAGACTGCCAAGTCTTTGATTCCAGCCGCGTTCCGGATGGCCCCGTTCGAGGTCGGCCACCGTGGCAAGCCCACTTCACCAAAATTCCGCCTTGTTGATCTGCTGTGATGAGCTTCACCATCTCTCTTTGGAAGAGGTGGATCATGGGCCTCGTCCATGCGTTAATGTCTTTGTGACACCGTTTGCGAAGCAGGATGTTGTTAAGGATTGGTGGGCACACTTACGGTTAACCGAAGCGCCGACGTGGGTTGATAGGTGGGTTGAGGCGCGAAACGGCACTGGAGGTCGATGGCGTGATCGGCACGGTCCAGCGAGTCCCCGACAAGCGGCATCCGGACATGGGCCCGGGCGCTGGCTGGCCATCACCGTCACGTTCACTTCGACTGCCACATCGACTGCCACATCGACTGTCTTCAAATCGATCGTCTCGCGAAACCACTTCGGCGCGAATCGACCACGCAATGCGGCGCAAGCACAGGCGTGGCGTCAACTGGCCGCCTGTTCTAATCCTGAAGGCCGATCCGGCGTTCCGCACGGCTTTTCCGGTTATTAAGACTGCCCGCCTGGAAAGCTCTAGGTCGAGCATTACATTCAGATTTGAACCATTCGAGTTCAGCGGTCCCAAGGGGGTGCTGCATTTGAACCGCAACCGCATAAAAGGTCTGGCTTTCGACGGTGAGCGGGGTCGACGCGGGACTGTTCCGCCCGTGGCGCCCCATACTTCGCGGCGCGTGCCGCCCCCGCCGCCCGGGTCTCCCGGCGGCAGCCCCGACGCATCGGACTAAGAGATACGGAGCGAGGAATGTTCCCGGCCGACGAACTGTTCACGCGCTATACGCAGTCCTATGAGGGGCGCCGTGAGGTTGAGATGAGCCTTACGGAATACCTCCAGGAATGCCGCGACGACCCGATGATGTATGCCTCCGCACCGGAGCGCATCCTCGCCGCCATCGGCGAACCGGAAGTCGTCGACACCGCCAAGGATCCGCGCCTTGGCCGAATCTTCATGAACCGGACGATCAAGATCTATCCGGCCTTCGCCGACTTCTACGGCATGGAGGAGACGATCGAGCGCATCGTCGGCTTCTTCCGCCACGCCGCGCAAGGGTTGGAGGAGCGCAAGCAGATCCTCTACCTGCTGGGCCCGGTCGGCGGCGGCAAGTCGTCGCTGGCGGAACGGCTGAAGTCGCTGATGGAGAAATGCCCGGTCTACGTGCTGAAGGCCGGCAAGGAAGTCAGCCCGGTCTTCGAAAGCCCGCTCGGCCTCTTCAACCCCGAGGAGATGGGCGACCTGCTGGAGGACCGCTACGGCATCCCGCGCCGCCGCCTGACCGGCCTGATGAGCCCCTGGGCCGTCAAGCGCCTGGACGAGTTCGGCGGCGACATCTCGCGCTTCCGTGTGGTGAAGCTGCACCCCAGCAAGCTGCGCCAGATCTGCGTGACCAAGACGGAGCCCGGCGACGAGAACAACCAGGACATCTCCTCGCTGGTCGGCAAGGTCGACATCCGCAAGCTGGAGATGTACAGCCAGAACGATCCCGACGCCTACAGCTTCTCCGGCGGCCTGAACCGCGCCAGCCAGGGCCTGCTGGAATTCGTCGAGATGTTCAAGGCGCCCATCAAGATGCTGCACCCGCTGCTGACGGCGACCCAGGAGGGGAACTACGTCGGCTCGGAGAACATCGGCGCCATCCCGTTCCAGGGCATCATCCTCGCCCACTCCAACGAGGCGGAGTGGCAGTCCTTCAAGAACAACAAGAACAACGAAGCCTTCATCGACCGCATCTGCGTGATCAAGGTGCCCTACTGCCTGCGCGTGCAGGAGGAGCAGCGGATCTACGACAAGCTGGTCAAGGGCTCCGATCTGGCGACCGCGCCCTGCGCGCCGTCGACGCTGGAGATGCTGGCGAAGTTCTCGGTGCTGTCGCGCCTGCGCGACCATCCGAACTCCAGCCTCTACTCCAAGATGCGCGTCTATGACGGCGAGAGCATGAAGGAGACCGACCCCAAGGCCAAGTCCATGCAGGAATACCGCGACCAGGCGGGCGTGGACGAAGGCATGGACGGCATCTCCACCCGCTTCGCCTTCAAGGTGCTGGCCGCGACCTTCAACTACGACTCGACCGAGATCTCGGCCGACCCGGTCCACCTGATGTACATCCTTGAGCAGTCGATCAAGCGGGAGCAGTTCCCCGACGACACCGAGAAGAAGTACATCGAGTTCATCAAGGCCGAGATGGCGCCGCGCTACGCGGAGTTCATCGGCAACGAGATCCAGAAGGCCTATCTGGAATCCTACAGCGACTACGGCCAGAACCTGTTCGACCGCTACGTCGACTACGCCGACGCGTGGATCGAAGACCAGGACTTCAAGGATCCGGACACCGGCCAGCTGATGAACCGCGAGCTTCTGAACCAGGAGCTGACCAAGATCGAGAAGCCCGCCGGGATCGCCAACCCGAAGGACTTCCGCAACGAGGTCGTGAAGTTCGCGCTCCGGGCGCGGGCCGCCAACGCCGGGCGCAACCCCTCCTGGACGTCCTACGAAAAGATCCGCGAGGTGATCGAGAAGCGCATGTTCTCCCAGGTGGAGGATCTGCTGCCCGTGATCAGCTTCGGGTCCAAGAAGGACAGCGAGACCGAGAAGAAGCACAACGAGTTCGTGTCGCGCATGATGACCCGCGGCTACACCGAGCGGCAGGTCCGCCGGCTGGTCGAGTGGTACATGCGCGTGAAGCAGGCCGGCTGATCGGTCGGCCTGCTCGGCACGAGCGTGAATCGGTAGGAGGGGCTCCCCCTTGATGAACATCATCGACCGTCGCCTGAACCCGCAGGGCAAGAGCCTGGCCAACCGCCAGCGCTTCCTGCGGCGCGCCAAGGAACAGGTGGTAAAGGCGGTGCGGGATGCCTCGGGCAAGCGTGGCATCCAGGACATCGAAAACGGCGAGAAGGTCACCATCTCGACCGGCGGCGTGCGGGAGCCCTCCTTCCACCGCTCCGGGTCCGGCGGCGTGCGCGACTACGTCGTGCCGGGCAACAAGGAGTATGTGGAGGGAGACACCATCTCCCGTCCGGAGGAGCAGGGCGGCGGACGCGGGTCGGAAGGCAGCCCCGACGGGGAGGGCGACGACGATTTCCGCTTCGTCCTGTCCCGCGAGGAGTTCCTGGACATCTTCCTGGAAGACCTGGAACTCCCCGACCTGGTGAAGCAGAAGGTCAAGCAGTCGGAATCCCACTCGCTGACGCGGGCGGGCTATTCGGTGACGGGCTCGCCGGCCAACCTGAACCTGGTGCGCACCATGCGCAACAGCCTCAGCCGGCGCATCGCGCTGAAGCGTCCGAAGCCGGCGGAGGTGGCCGAGCTTGAGGATCTGCTGCGCGAGGCGGAGGACCGCGGCGAGGACCCGGAGGTCCTGCGGGACATGCGCAGCCAGTTGGAGCGGCATTATCTCCGCGCCAAGCGCATTCCCTTCATCGACCCGATCGACGTCCGCTACAACCGCTTCGAAACGGTGCCGAAGCCCATCGCGCAGGCGGTCATGTTCTGCCTGATGGACGTCTCCGGCTCCATGACGGAGCACATGAAGGACCTCGCCAAGCGCTTCTTCATGCTGCTCTACCTGTTCCTGAAGCGGCGCTACCGCTCCGTGGACATCGTCTTCATCCGCCACACCCACGAGGCCAAGGAGGTGGACGAGGACACGTTCTTCTACTCCACCGAGACCGGCGGCACCGTGGTCTCGACGGCGCTGGAGGAGATGCAGCGCATCGTCAAGGAGCGGTACCCGGAAAACGAGTGGAACATCTACGCGGCCCAGGCGTCGGACGGCGACAACATGTCGTCGGACAACGCCCGCTCCGCCGGCCTGTTGAAGGACGCGATCCTGCCGCTCTGCCAGTACTTCGCCTACATCGAGGTGGCGGCGGAGCACAACATGGGCCTGTCGGCGCTGGGGCGCGAGACGGAACTGTGGCGCACCTACAAGATGGTCCAGGGGCCAGACCTTCCCCTTGCCATGCGCCGCGTCCGCTCCCGCCGGGAGATCTTCCCCGTCTTCCGCGACCTGTTCGCCCGCGAGAAGGCCGGGGCTTAGCCGGATGAAATTTCACCACAGAGACACGGAGACACAGAGGATGAACGATCCAATCTGTTCTCTGTGTCTCCGTGTCTCTGTGGTGACATCTTTTTCGAGTTTCCAACCAAACCGCCCGCGCGCGGACCAGAGGCGCGCAGAAGGCGTGGGAGGCTGACAATGGCCGCTGTGATCACCAAGCCCGAGGGTCTGCTCTATGACGGGGCGGACTGGGACTACGACAAGATCAAGCGCGTCTACGACGCCATTGAGCATGTCGCGCTGGACGAGATGGGCCTCAACGTCTATCCGAACCAGATCGAGGTCATCACGGCCGAGCAGATGCTCGACGCCTATTCCTCGATCGGCATGCCGCTGATGTACAAGCACTGGTCCTTCGGCAAGCATTTCGCCCGCGACGAGATGCTCTACCGCAAGGGCTACCGCGGCCTCGCCTACGAGATCGTCATCAACTCCAGCCCCTGCATCAGCTACATCATGGAAGAAAACACCATGACGATGCAGACGCTGGTCATTGCCCACGCGGCCTTCGGCCACAACCATTTCTTCAAGAACAACCAGCTGTTCCAGCAGTGGACGGACGCCGAGGGGATCCTCGACTATCTGGAGTTCGCCAAGGCCTACATCACCCAGTGCGAGGAGCGCTATGGGCACCACGCGGTGGAGCGGGTGCTGGACGCCGCCCACGCGCTGATGAACCAGGGCGTGCACAAGTATCCGAAGAAGCGCAGCCTCGACCTGCGGCTGGAGCAGAAGCGCGAGCGGGAGCGGCAGGAGTACCAGGAGCAGACCTTCAACGACCTGTGGCGCACCGTGCCGAAGCCCATGGCCGGCGGCGCCCGCCCCTCCAAGACGGTGTCGGAGCGCAAGAAGCTGCTCGGCCTGCCGGAGGAGAACCTGCTCTACTTCCTGGAGAAGAAGGCCCCGCGGCTGGAGCATTGGCAGCGCGAGATCCTGCGCATCGTCCGCCACATCGCGCAATATTTCTATCCGCAGAAGCAGACCAAGCTGATGAACGAGGGGTGTGCGACCTACACCCACTACACCATCATGAACACGCTTCATGACAAGGGGTCGATCAGCGAAGGCGCGATGTTGGAGTTCCTGCACTCCCACACCTCGGTCGTCTTCCAGCCGGAGTTCGACGACCAGCGCTTCTCGGGCATCAACCCGTATGCGCTGGGCTTCGCGATGATGCAGGACATCCAGCGCATCGCCGAGAACCCGACCGACGAGGACCGCTACTGGTTCCCCGACCTCGCCGGCCGCGGCGACGGCATGGGCGCGCTCCGCGACGCCTGGGCGAACTTCCGCGACGAGAGCTTCGTGCTCCAGTACCTCAGCCCGCACCTGATCCGGAAGTTCAAGATGTTCAGCGTGCGCGACGACGCGGAGGATCCGTACCTGCTCGTGGAGAACATCCACAACGAGCGCGGCTACCGCCAGATCCGCAAGATGCTGGCGCGCCAGTACGACCTGGCCTTCCTGGAGCCGGACATCCAGATCGTCGACGTGGACCTCGCCGGCGACCGCAAGCTGATCCTGCACCACCGCGTCACCAACGGCGTTCTGCTGGACGAGAGCGACGCCAAGGCCGTGCTGCGCCACATCGCCAACCTCTGGGGCTACGAGGTGCAGCTCATCGAGGTCTCGGCCGTGTCCGAAGCGATCCTGAAGGAACACGCCGTCACTGCACCGAGCGGCGTGGGGGCGTGAGTTATTCCTCCAAGCGTCGCGCCCCCTCGAACAGGGGGGCGACGTCACGGGCGGAGTGAAGGACACGCACGATTTCGACGCCGTCTTCCGTCGGCCGGTAGAAGATCACATACCGGTCGATGGGGACGCTTCGGAGATTGGGCCGGATTTCGGCGCGCGGACGGCCGGACAAGGGGCGTTCGGACAGCCGTTCGAACGTATCGCCAAAGCGCTGGATCAGACGATCGGCCGCCGCTGGGTTTGCCGCGCCAATGTAGCTTCCGATGTCGATGAGATCGGTGCGCGCACGCGGTGCGATGATGATCCGGGCCATCAGACCCCATTCTCACCCAAACCGAAGCGGGCGCGAAGTTCGGCCATCACGGTGCGCCCATCCAATCCCTTACCGGCGTTCAGTTCGCCGATCCCCTCGTCGATGTCCGCCCTAAGCGCGGCGAGCTTCGCCTCGTCCTCGGGGGAGAGGGGCGGGTCGTAGACGGGGCGGGGTTGCGGCTTGGCCATGGCCTTAAGGTAGCACGGAGGGGGCGCCGTTTCCACGCCTCCTCCGGCAACGGCGTCACTCCTTCCCGAAGGTCTCCGCGCCGAAGACCGTCGCCTCCAGCCCCGGCACCGGGCGGTCGGGAGCCCAGCCGGCCTTGCGCTTCAGTTGGGCGACGAACTGGCGCCGGTCGGGCAGCATGTCCCAGACCTTGGGCAGGAACAGCGCGCCGTCGCGCCCGGCGCGCAGGATCAGCCCGTCGATTCCCGGTCGCAGCTTGGCGATGAGGTCCTCCTCGTCGCGGAAGGGCAGGGGGCGGTCGTGGCTGAGGATCGACACGGCGATGTCCACCCGCGGCAGCTCCGCCGCGGTCAGCGGGCCGAAGCGCGGGTCCTGCATCGCCGACCGCACCGCGTTCTCCACGACGTCCTCGACCAGCGGGCGGCTCGCCTGGGTCGTGCCGATGCAGCCGCGCAGCTCCCCGTCGATGGTCAGTGTGACGAAGGTGCGGCGGATGGCGCGCAGCGGCATGGGGAAGTCCTCCGCCCGCACCTGGGGGGCGCGGCCGGTCTTCACCGCGTGGGCCAGCGCGCGCCGCGCCGCCTCCAGCAGAAGCTCCCGATGGGCGTCGGACAGGTGGGCCGCAGTCGCCGGCTCCACGCTGTAGGCGCCGTAGCCGACCACCCGGTCGCGGTCGCCGGCCGTGTCGCCGGAGTTGCGCAGGTCGCGCGTGGTGACGCGCAGGTCCAGCGCGCGGGCGCGCATCAGCAGCCCCGCCACCGGCAGGTAGCCGCAGGCGCGGTCGCCCGACAGCCGTTCGATGTCCGCCGCCTCGATGGCCTGCGAGGTCTCCAGGTCCAGCCGGTGCGCGGTGGCGTGGTCGTGGAAGTGGCTGAGGTCGGAGCTGACGACGATCAGAGTCTCCGGCCCGCCCCACAGCCGCTGCAGCACCGCATCCACCCGCGCCGGGTCGACGTGGCCGACCACCAGCGGCACGACGGAGGCCTCCGGGAACAGGCGCTGGATGAAGGGCAGGTGCACCTCCAGCGAATGCTCCCCGTCGAAGGCGCGGTCGATCCGCTGCACGTCGGGCAGGTCGCGGATCGCTGCGATGGCGTCATTGTCCACCGGCACGGCGCCGAGCGGCGTCTCCAGCGCGTCGGCCGACGGATAGGCGATGCCGCGGAAGCCGTAGCGGTGCGCCGGCCCCAGCAGCAGGACGCGGGTGATGCGCCCGCCCAGATGCGCCACGCCGGCGTAGGCGGTGCCGGCGATCGGGCCGGAATAGACATAGCCGGCGTGCGGGGCGATGATCGCCTTGGCCGGCAACCGCTCCGTATGGGCGTCCTCCAGGAATCCCGCGACCATGCGGTCGAGGGCGGCGGGGTTGGCGGGATAGAAGGCCCCCGCCACGGCCGGAGCGCGCAGGTTCATGTGATCCCAGCCTCACAGATTATCGAAAGGATAAGGGCCCGGGAAAGGCTTTGCCGGGCCGGGCGACGTACCCCACATGTAGGAACACGGTCCGAACCTTTGCAAGCGGGCCAAACTTTGACAAGCGGGCCCCGGCGTTTCTTTGCCGGCCCGCCCGCCCATACTGTTGAGAACAGCGCATGTCCAACATCGTCCCCGCCCGTTATTGGCATCGGCTGGACGACGGCCGCCTGCAATGCGACCTCTGCCCGCGGCACTGCAAACTGTCCGACGGCCAGCAGGCGCTTTGCTTCGTGCGCCAGCGCCAGGGCGACCAGATCGTGCTGACCACCTACGGCCGCTCCTCCGGCTTCTGCGTCGATCCCATCGAGAAGAAGCCGCTGAACCATTTCCTGCCCGGCACGCCGGTGCTGTCCTTCGGCACGGCGGGCTGCAACCTGACCTGCAAGTTCTGCCAGAACTGGGACATCTCCAAGTCCCGGGAGTTCGACACGCTGGCCGACAGCGCAGCGCCCGAGACCATCGCGCGCGCGGCGAAGGAAACGGGCTGCCGCTCCGTCGCCTACACCTACAACGACCCGGTCATCTTCCTGGAATACGCGGTGGACGTGGCCCAGGCCTGCCGCGAGCAGGGGGTGAAGAACGTGGCTGTCACCGCCGGCTACATCTGCGCGGAGCCGCGCGCCGAGTTCTACCGCCACATGGACGCCGCCAACGTGGACCTGAAGGCCTTCACGGAGGAGTTCTACCACAAGGTCACCGGCAGCCACCTCGCCCCGGTGCTCGACACGCTGAAGTACCTGAAGCACGAGACCAAGGTCTGGTTCGAGATCACCACCCTGCTGATCCCCGGCGAGAACGACAGCGACGCCGAACTGCACGCCATGACCGGCTGGATCCGCGAGAACCTCGGCCCCGACGTGCCGATCCACTTCACGGCCTTCCACCCCGACCACAAGATGCGCGACAAGGGCTGGACCCCGCACGCCACGCTGCTCCGCGCCTGGACCATCGCGAAGGCGAACGGCCTGCACCACGTCTATGTCGGCAACGTCGCGGATCTGGACCATTCCAGCACCCGCTGCTCCGGCTGCGGCGAGGTGGTGGTCGGCCGCAGCGGCTACACGCTCAGCGCCTGGGGGCTGGATGAGAAGGGGGCCTGCACGAACTGCGGGACGCAGCTTCCGGGCGTGTTCGAGGCCGCGCCCGGCCATTGGGGCGCCCGGCGCATGCCGGTGCGGCTGCGGGATTACGCGGCGGCCTGATGGTTGCTTCCCGCCATTATGTTCCGTATCTTACGGAAGATACGGAACATGAGGTGCGGCATGTCCATCACCGCTGCGGCGTCCGAGGTGCAGAAGAACTTCGGCGCCTTCCACGACCGGGCTCTGGTCGAGCCGGTGCGCGTCACGCGCTATGGCCGCGAGACGGTCTTCATCGTCTCGGCCGAGACCTACCACGCGATGAAGCAGGCGCAACGGCAGGCCATCGCGTCGGCCGACTTGACGGACGAGGAGGCCGCCCTGATCGAGGCCGCCGAGATACCCGAAGAGCATCGCTACAGCATCGATGAGTGATCGATGCCGCTGCCCACTCCCGCACCCGGCCTCGTAATCAGCTACGCCTACCTGTGGAAGCGGGAGCGACGGGCGGGAGTTGGCGAGGGGCGGAAGGACCGCCCCTGTGCCATCGTGCTGGCCGTGGCGGATGCGGACGGCGACCGTCTGGTCTATGTCGCGCCCATCACGCACACGCCGCCGGACGATCCCGCCAACGCGATCGAACTGCCCGCCAAAGTGAAGCAACGCCTCGGCCTGGATGCGGAACGATCCTGGATCGTCACCGACGAATTGAACAAGTTCGTGTGGCCGGGCTTTGACCTCCGGCCCGTCTCGCGGTCCAAGCCGGACGTCTTCGCCTGGGGCTTCCTGCCGACGGAGCTGTTCGAGGCGCTGAAGCGCGGCATCGCCGCCCACCAGAAGGCGCGCCGCCTGCATGTACTTGCGCGGGATTAGCCGCGATCCGCTTCAGGGCGCCCGACCCGCCTCCGGATCCAGCGTGTACAGCTCCTGCGGGCGGCCGACGCCGCGCAGCAGGTAGCGGCCGATGGAGATCAGGCGCTGGCGGCATTCCGGGGCGGATTGCACGAAGGCGGAGGACAGCAGCAGGTCCTGGTCCAGCGACCGGCACATGGCGGCGATGCGGCTGGCCTCGTTCACCGCGGGGCCGACGACGGTGAAGTCCAGCCGGTCCACGCCGCCGATGTTGCCGTAGAACACCTTGCCCTGGTGCAGGCCCAGGTAGAAGCGCGTCACCGGCATGCCCTCCGCGGCGCGGCGGGTGTTCAGCTCCTTGCAGCGCTCCCGCGCTTCCTCCGCGGCGTCGAGCGCGGCGCGGCAGGCGTCCTCGGCGCTGTTGCGGTCGAAGACCGCCAGGATGCCGTCGCCCATGAATTTCAGCACCTGCCCGCCGTGCCGGTGGATGGCGGTCACCACCAGCTCCGCATAGTCGTTCAGCAGGGGCAGGATGGTCTCCGGCGGGGCGGTGTCGGTGATGCGGGTGAAGCCTTGCAGGTCGCTGAACCACAGCACGGCGTCCAGCTTCTCCGCGATGCCCCGGCGGATGTGGCCGCGCAGCACGCGATGGCCGGCGTCGCGGCCGAGGTAGGTTTCCACCAGCGTGTTGGCGATGCGCGCCACCGCGTGGCCGCGCAGCGCCAGCGCCAGCGTGCCGGCCAGCGTCAGCAGGGCGTCCTGCTGCACGTCGTTGAAGCCATCCGCGTGATGGGTCACCCAGGAGGAAAAGATGCAGTCCATCTCCCCGATCGCGGCGTCCGGCCCGAGGCGGTTGACGATGGCCATGTAGTCGGTGGCGCCCTGCGCGTGCAGCTCGTCCACCACCGGGAACTCGCCCGCCTCGCAGCCGTCGACCAAGCGGCGGCGCAGCATGACCTCGCCGGTGGTGTAGAGGCGGTGGAAGGGGCTGCGCAGCCACTTCTCCTCCAGCGCCGGGTCGGTGGTGGTGCCATAGTCGGTCTGGCGCACCTCCGCGGCGTTGCGCCCGGTGCTGTCCCAGGTGACGACATGGCCGGCGATGGTCGGGTGCAGCGTGTCGGCGCCGATCACCGTCCGGGTCAGCGGGACTCCCGCCTCGACCAGCCGTTCGCAGAACCCGCCGACCAGCTCCGTCGCCGGAAGCCCCTGGAGCCCGGCGTCGGTGATCCAGCGGCTGAGATCGAGTATCCGGTGTGCATCCATGGTCGTCTTCCTTGCGCAACGGCCGGTGGCGTCAACTGTGGGACAGCCTGTCGGTGATGAACGCCGCAACCGCGGCAAAGTCGCCGGTTGTTCGCAATTCGGCGGGCACGCCCCGGAATTCAAGGTCCGGGCCGAATCCGATGATCGGCTTCCCGAAGGCCAGCGCCAGCCGCACCTCGTCCAGCGTCCCGTGCCGGCCGGGCAGCGCGACGATGACTTGGGCCGTCAGGATGTTGACGTGGTTCCGGCTCAGCGCGTCGGGCGGGTCGTCCGGACCCTTCCTTTGGAACGGCGTCAGGATGGTCAGGTCGATGAAGGGGTTCGGATAACCGGGCAGCGGCACGAAGCCGCGGACCGGGTCGGGTTCCGACGGCAGCACCCCGATTGACCGGCCCCGGCGGCCGGGCGTTCCGAAGAAAGCCCGCGCGGCGGCCAGCATCACGCCGTTGCCCCCGCCGGTCAGCAGGTCGTGCCCGTTCTCCGCGATCCAAATGCCGAGCGGCGTGGCGAAGGCGTCCCACTCGTCCTTCCCCGACCCCATGACCCCGATGATCGCCATGACGTGCTCCCCCTTGTCCAAGGCGCTTTCATCCCCCTCTCCCGCCCCCGGCGGGAGAGGGAGGGACCCGCGGAACGCGGGAGGGTGAGGGCAAGGTTATCCCGAGAAACCAAGCCCTCCCCCTCCCCCACCTTCGGTGCGGGCCCCTCCCTCTCCCTGCGGAGCAGGGAGAGGGGGTTTCATCCCTTCACCGCCCCCGTGGCTTCGCCCGCGCCGTCGGCTCCGCCTCCAGCGGGTTGTCGGGCCAGTAGTGCTTGGGGTACTGGCCTTTCAGGTCGGCCTTCACCGCCTTGTAGGCGTTGGCCCAGAAGCTGGCGAGGTCGCGGGTCACCTGCACCGGGCGGCGCGCCGGGGACAGCAGGTGCAGCAGCAGGGCGACGCGCCCGCCGGCGATGCGCGGGGTCTCGGCCAGCCCGAACATCTCCTGCAACCGCACGGCCAGCACCGGCTCGTCCGCCGCGTAGTCGATGGGCACGCGCGAGCCGCTGGGCACCTCCACATGGGTCGGCGCCTCCTTGTCCAGCCGCTGCTGCATCGCCCAGGGCAGAAGGCCGCGGAGCGCGTTCCCCAACTCCACCCGGTCCAGGTGCGCACGGCGCGACGCGCCGTTCAGGAAGGGCGCCAGCCAGTCCTCCAGCGTGGCGAGCAGGGCGGCGTCGGAGACGTCGGGCCACTCCTCCCCCTCCATGCGGCGCAGAAACTGGACGCGGGCCTGCCACTTGCGCAGTTCGTCGGTCCAGGGCAGGGCGGTTAGCCCCATCTCGCGGATGCCTTCCAGCATGGCGGCGGCCATGGTTTCGGCGGGCGGGTTGGCCAGCCGCTCGTCCTTCAGCACCAGCGCGAACAGCATGCGGCGGCGGCGCGCCAGCACCACCTGCTCCCGCCCGTCCCAGGTCACGACCGTTTCCGTGCGGATGTGCTCCGCGAAGGTGTCCTCCAGCTCGGCCAGGGTGACCGGGGCGGCCAGGAAGACGCGGGATTCGCGCGCGGCGCCGTCCAGGTCGGCGACGGCCAGCCAGTCCTGCGCGGTCAATGGCTCGGCGTCCTGGAAATAGGCGCCGCGGCCGTTGGACAGGCGGTACTGCGCCGCCGCGCCCCCGGCGTTGTTGCCGCCCGGCCGGCGCTGGCCGATGCGGTCCGGGTAGGCGAGCGCTACCAGCAGCCCCGTTGCCCCCAGGTCGCCGCCGTCATCTTTGGCGCCCAACTGCCGCTTCCACTGCCGCGCCTGCTTCAGCGCCTGCTGCGCCCCGCCGCGCTCCACGGTCAGGCCACGTCCGGCGCCGCGAATCCGGCCCTCGTCGTCCAGCCCGCGCAGCAGTTCCACGCGCAGCCGCAGGTCGGCGTCGCGGAAGCCCGGCTGCGCCCGGACGATGTCGCGCTCTCCCAGCAGCGCCGCCACTTCGCAGGCCAGCCCGCCCAGCCCCAGCTCCTTGCCCCTCAGCATCATGTGGGCGAGCCGCGGGTGCACGCCGAAGCCGGCCATGCGGCGCCCGTGCGGCGTGATCGCGCCGTCCGCGTTCAGCGCGCCCAGCTCGCGCAGCAGCTCCCGCGCCTGCGCCATGGACGCGGCCGGCGGCGGGTCCAGCCAAGCCAGCGTGGTGGGATCGGCGACGCCCCAGACCGCCAGCTCCAGCGCCAGTGGGGCGAGGTCGGCCTCCAGGATCTCCGGCGCGGTGAAGGGGGCCAGGGCCTTGTGCGTGGCCTCCGGCCACAGGCGGTAGCAGACGCCGGGTTCCAGGCGGCCGGCGCGGCCCCGCCGCTGCTCCGCCGAGGCCTGGGAGACCTTGGCGGTGACCAACCGCGTCATGCCGCTGCGCGGGTCGAAGCGCGGCACGCGCATCAGCCCGCCGTCCACGACGATGCGGATGCCCTCGATGGTCAGGCTGGTCTCGGCGATGGGGGTGGCCAGCACGACCTTGCGCGTGCCCGGCGGGCTCGGCGCGATGGCGCGGTCCTGCGCGTCGGCCGTCAGGTCGCCGTAGAGCGGCGCGATGATCGTCCCGGGGCCCAACCCGGAATGGGGATCGGCGCCCTCCAGCAGGGTCTGCACACGGCGGATCTCCCCGGCGCCGGGCAGGAAGACCAGCGCGTTGCCGCTCTCCTCGCGCAGCGCGCGGCGGACGGTGGCGGCGACCGCGTCCTCGATCCGCGTGCCTGGGCCAGGGGCGTCGAGGTGCCGGGTCTCCACCGGGAAGGCGCGGCCCTCGCTGGTCACCATCGGCGCGTCATCCAGCAAAGCCGCCACCGGCGCGCCGTCCAGCGTCGCCGACATGACCACCAGCCGCAGGTCGTCGCGCAGAGCCCCGCGCGCCTCCTGCACCAGGGCGAGCGCCAGATCGCTGTCGATGCCGCGCTCGTGGAATTCGTCGAACAGCACGGCGCCCACCGCCGGCAGCTCCGCATCCTCCTGAAGCTGGCGCAGGAACAGGCCGTCGGTCACCACCTCGATGCGGGTCCTCGGCCCCACCTTGGTGTCCAGGCGGACGCGGTAGCCGACCGTCTCGCCCACGGACTCCCCCAGCATGGCGGCCATCCGCCGGGCGGCGGCGCGGGCGGCCAGCCGGCGCGGTTCCAGCACGATGACCTTGCGCCCCTTAAGCCAGGGCTGGTCGAGCAGCGCCAGCGGCACGCGCGTGGTCTTGCCGGCGCCGGGTGGGGCCTGCAAGACGGCCACGCCGCGTTGGCGAAGCGCCGCCAGCAGGTCGGGGAGGACGGGATCGATGGGGAGGGCGGGAAGGGGAGGAAAGCTCATCAGGCGGGGTCGGTCGGCGGCAAGGTGGGAAGCGGGGGCGGTGCGTTCTTGACCGCGGCCAGTGCGTTGGTCAAGTCCTCCACCATGCGGGTCAGGCGGGCGATCTCCTGTTCGCGCAGCAGGTCGATCTTCTGGTGCAGCAACTCGATCTCCAACTCCGCCTTCAGGTTCACGTCGTAATCCTGCTTCGCCCGCTCCCGGTCGATGTCGGCCTGGCGGTTCTGGCTCATCATGATGATGGGGGCGGTGTAGGCCGCCTGGAAGGACAGGACGAGGTTCAGCAGGATGAAGGGGTAGGGGTCCCAGGCGCCCATCCAGCCCAGCACGTTGGCGCTGATCCACAGGCCGAGCAGCACCGACTGGCCGATGATGAAGTGCCAGGACCCGACCAGCGCCGCCACCCCGTCGGCGACGACCTGACCGGCCGAGCGGTGCCCGGCCGCGGCCGCGCGCGCCGCGCGCCGGCGTTGCCGCAGACGGTGCAGCCGTTCCAGGTCGTCGCGCCCGAAGGCGGACAGAAGGCCGTTCAACGCGTTCATGGCGGGCGTTCCCTGAATTGCCGATGCTGCACAGGATCTGTAAGCCCGGCACGCGGCGCGGCCAAGGGCGGAGGCATGACGGGCGCGTTAAATTGTCGCATGAAACCGCGCCGCGTCGTCCCTTCCGGGATCCGAGGGCGGGGAGGCGCTATGGTGCCGAAAGACCACAATCCTTTTGTGCCTTAACGACACCGGACTCCCATGGCCAGCATTCACGATCCCGCCCTGTTCCTCGCCCACGCCTGCGCGCTGGAAGAGGACGCCGCCAACCGCTTCACCGACCTGTCGGAGGCGATGAAGACCTACGGCAACGCCGAGGTGGCGGCCTTCTTCGGCAAGATGGCCGAGTTCTCCCGCCTGCACCTGGCGGAGGCGCGCAAGCGCTCCGGTTTCCGCGACATCCCGGCATTGGCGCCGGAGGACTTCCAGTGGCCGGACGGCGAAAGCCCCGAGGCGGCCTCCATGGAAGGCTCGCATTACCTGATGACGGTGGACTACGCGCTGGAGCTTGCGCTCGACAGCGAGAAGCGCGGCCACGCCTTCTACGCCGACGTGGCGGCCACGACCAGCGACCCGGAGGTCCGCATGATGGCCGAGGAGTTCGCCTCCGAAGAGGCCGAGCATGTGGCGGAACTGGAGCGCTGGATCGCGCGCTTCCCGAAGAAGCCGTAAGGACTTTCGAATGGGGCTCTCGCGTTGGGCCCCCACCCTAACCCTCCCCCACCTTCGGCGGGGGAGGGGATTTCTCCTCCCCCCGCGAAGTGGGGGGAGGTCGGGAGGGGGGCAAAGCGACGACGCACCGAAAATGGTGCCGCCGAAATTACTTCGCCAAGTCGGCGTAATCGTACTCGTACTTCTTGTCGGCCGGCTTGAAGGTCTTGAAGGCGGCGATGACATCGTCCGCCGTCACGCCGGCCGGCACGTTCAGGATTTCGTAAACGACCGAGCTGCCGCTGGTCGGGCCGACGTCGGCGTTCCGGTGCGCCTGGGAAACCAGGCCCTCGCCGGCCCTCTTGATCATGATCGAAGCCATATCCGTTCCGTCTCCTGTTGCACGTCGCCCGACGTCCAATATCCATAACGCGAACAGGGTCATAGGGCCAACGGATAAATTGTCCGGGGACGGTCGTGCACCCGGCCTCAACGCAGGGCGGCTTCCTCGACGCGCGGCTGCGACAGCACCTGGGCGATCCCGGCGCTCAGCCACTGCGAGTAGGCCTTGCGCCCCTCCGGCCCCAGGGCGCCGCTCCGGCAATAATTTGCGGATTTGTGCAGGGAATCGGGGAAGCGCCAGACCGGCAGGCCCGGTTGCTCGTTCAGCCGGGTCAGCGCCGCCGGCAGGTAGCTGTTGCCGGGGCCGTACATCCGTTCTTCGAAGGCCGTGGGGCGGCGCAGGTGGAGCAGGGCGACGCGCGTTCCCCCAGCCCGCGCCTGATCGGCGAAGCGCCGCACCGCTTCGAAGGCCGTGGACTCAGCGTCGAGCGAGACGACGGACCGGGCTTCCTCGACCCGGCGTTCGACGTCGGCGGCCGTCCGGCCGTTCGGGTCCGGGGCGCGGCAGGGCTTTTCGTACTGGATGGCGATCTGGTCGGCCAGATAGGGCTTGCCCTCCAGCGCCATGCCGGTCACCACCGATCCGTAGGAGCGCAGGTCGGCCAGCGGGCGGCGTTCGGCGAACAGCAGGTCGAGGTCGAGCAGGACGAGGTCGGGCTTGATCTTCAGGATGGCGCCCAGCATCGGCTCGAAATCGGCGAACTGCGCGTGCTCGTGGACGATGCGCAGGAACTGGACACGCTCGATCCCGTCCCGCGCGGCCAGCTTGGCCATGCCGTCCTCGTCGAGCGTGGCGTGGCGCAGGGTCGCCCCGCCGAGCGCCACGACGACCGGCGATCCCATGCCGCGGCCCGCCCGGTCGGCGGTCGCGGCGATGCGGTTCGTGTTGTACCAGACGAAGGGCCGGTCGTAGAGGCTGTAGCCGGTCCAGAAGGCCCCCGCGGTCCCGGCCAGGAACAGCGCCGGGATCACCCCCAGCAGGACCAGCCCGAGCCGCCGTCGGCGCTTCGGCCGCGGCGCTGCCATGGATCGCGCCTTCTTCTTTTCCGACATCGGCTGTGGTGGCGGTTCCGTCGCCGGCTCGTTCGTGGTCATGTCAGTCCTGCTCCTGGCCACCCGGTTCATCCAGCAGCGCGGCGCGCCGCACCTTGCCGTTGGCGGCGCGCGGGAAGTCGTCGCGGACGCGGATGTCCAGTGGGGCTCCGCGGTGCCCCAGCGCCTCCAGCGCCCGCTGCCTCAAACGCTCGACGACCGGTTTCGGGTCCATCCCGTCCCTCAATCGAACGAAGGCCATCGCCCGGTCCCCGCCATCGGACCCGTCGCGCAGCACGCAGGCGGCGGCCTCGGCCACGGCGGGGTCGCGCTCCAGCAGCCGCTCGATCTCCGTCAGGTGCAGCCGGTCGCCGCGCGCGGTCTTCAGCAGGTCGCGGGCGCGGCCGGTCAGGCGGATGGTGCCGTCCTCTCCGCGCACGGCGAGGTCGCCGGTGTAGACCCAGCCGTCGCGGCGGAAACGAACGTCCACCTCCGGAGTTCGGTGATGGCCGGTCCTCAGGTTGGCGCCATAGACGCGCAGCTCGCCCACGGCACCCGGCGGCAGGGGTGTGCCGTCCGGATCGACGATCTGCAGCACCGCGTCGGCCGGCCGGCCGATGGCGCCATCGGCGCGGCCCGCCGCGCCCAGCGCGCAGACCCCGCCGGTCTCCGTCAGGCCGTAATAGGTCATCACCGGCGCCTTGGTCAGGGCGCGGAGCCGCTCCACCGTCGCGGCCGGCAACTCCGCCCCGGTGGAGGTCACCAGCCGCAGCGAGCCCAGCGCTCCGGACTCAATCCCGCTGGCTGCGGCGAGGCCCTTCAGGGCGGCGGGCACGGCACCCAGCACCGTCACCCGTTCCCGCGCGCAGAGGTCCGCCAGGCGGCGCGGGTGGGCGCGCTCCGCGGCGGTGGGCAGAACGGTGGTGGCGCCGGCCGCGGCGGCCAGCAGCAGCGGGTTGCGCAGGCCGCTCACCGTGTGGAACTCCGCCAGGGTCAGCAGCCGGTCCTCGGCGGTCAGGGCGCACACCCCGGCGAGCAGCCGCGCGGTCCGGACCAGCGAGCCATGCGACAGTTCAACCGCCTTCGGGGCGCCCGTGGTGCCGGAGGTGAACAGGATGGCGGCGGTGTCGCGGTCGTCCGGCAACGCGATCCGGGGGCCGGCGGCACCGCCGGAGGCCAGCCAGTCGGCGAAGCCCAGGGCCGGTGCGTCTCCCGGCCCGTCAAGGATCACCGCGGGGCGGCCGCTCGCCCGCGCAACGCCGGCGCGGCGGGCATCGGCGAAGACCAGCGCCGGCCGCACGAGGCCGATGGCCGCCAGGACGGCCGTCTCGCCCCAGGCGCTGTCCACCGGCACGGCCACCAGGCCAAGCCGCGCGCAGGCCCAGACCAGCAGGGCGGCATCGGGGCCGGGCTCCGCGTGGATCAGGACGCGGGCACCCTTCGGCAGCCGCGCGGCGGCGAGCCGGCGCGCCATCGCCTCCACCCGCCGTCCGGCCTCGCGGTAGGTGACGGGCGCGCCACCGCCCGGCGGCACCAGGAAGGGCCGGTCGCCGTGCGCGGCCACCGCCGAGTCCCACAGGGCGGGCAGGGTGTCGCCCGCCAGCGACGCGCCCGATTCGGTCGGCCGCAACGCCACCGCCCCCATCGCGGCGAGCGGGGCGATGTGCTCCAGCACGTCCCCAGGGGCGGCGCCGAGCCGGTCGGCGATGCCCTCAAGCGTCAGCCCGCGACCGGCCCAGTACAGCGCGGCACATTGCCGCGCCGACAGGGACAGCGCGCCGCCCGGCCCCTCCGCCACCGCAAGGTGCAGGTCGAACCGGTGCTCCGGGTCGAAGACGACCGCATGCCGGTCCGGCCCCTCCGGATCGAAGGCCGCCGTGTCGAAAGCCGCCGCTTTCGGGCGCCGGGGGGCAGAGGGGGCGGGGTCCGGGCTGAACGGCGGCATGGTCGGGTCCTTCGTCGAACGGTCGTGCGGGGCGCGGCGGCGTCCGCGGTCCACGCCTGATAACGGTTGCCGCGGTACCGGCGCCAAGCGGCTATCGGTGGTACTCCGATACCGGGAACCGTGCGGGTTGACGTCCCGTCTACGCCTTCGCCGTTCTGGCGGTACCCCGTCCGTTTCGTGTAGTCTCCCCCGAGAAGACGATGCAGGACCGAGGACGGGTATGAGCACCGAAATCCGCACCTTCATGATCCCCGACGCGAACGCGGACGAAGCGCAGGGCCACCTGTCCGCCTTCCTGCGCACGGTCGAGGTTCAGCGCATCGACACCGCCTACGCCGACGGCGCCTGGCGCGTGCTGGTCCTCTACCAGGATCTGCGGCGCAAGGAGGAGGCGATCCAGATCGAGGCGGCGATCAACGCCGCGCTCAACGGCTGGCGGGAGCGGGCCGCCGCGCGCGAGGGCCTGTCGCGCGACTCCGTCCTGCCCGACGAGCTGGTGCCGGAGATCGCCCGCTTCGCCCCGACCACGGAGCGGGAACTGTCCATCATCGTCGGCGCCCGCGACCTGGGCGTCGGCCAATATGGCGCGGAAATCGTCCAGGTTGTCCGCGCGACGCTCGACGAACTGATCGATTGAGCGCGCTGCCCTTTCCGTAGGCATATCCCCCACGGGTGGTGTGCGGTGCAGCATTGGACCAAAGGAAAGGGCACCGCAAACCTAAGTTGGATTTCCGCGCACCGCCGCCTGTGACAGCATGCCCAGGTATTGCTCAACCACGAGCATCCAGGAAGGGCGAGGGGGCCATGGTCGGTCCGTGCGGACCCAACAGGCGGATTCCCGACTACGCCGCCTTCGCGCGACAGCTGGAGGCGTGCAGCCGGTTGCTGGCCGAACGCGCGGCGGAGACCGGGGACGACAGCTTCGACCGGGCGGCGCGGCAGCTCAGCCACCACGCGGCGGAAATCCGCGTCAACCTGCACGCCGCGGCGGATCCCGACCGCCCGATGCGGTCAGATCTTCTCGACCTTCAGCCGTGTCCCGTCGGCGCCGACGACGCGCACCCGTGTGCCGGCGGGCAGGTCGGGGCCCACGACGGTCCATAGCCCGTCGCCCACCTGCGCGCGCCCCAGCCCGTTGACGATCGGGCTGTCCAGCGTGTGCATCGTCCCGATGTACTGCTCCGCCCGGCGGTTGAGGTTCGGCGTGCTGGTCGTGTGGGCCGACCGCGACGCCAGCATCCGCACGCCGATGACCGCGGCGATGGCGAGCAGGGCGAACAGCAGCCCCTGAAGCTCCCACGACATGGCCGGCCAGACGAACAGCGCCAGCCCGACCACGCCCGCCGCCCCGCCCAGCCAGAGGAACGCCGCCCCCGGCGCCAGAATCTCCACCGCGCCCAGCAGGACGGCCAGAACCCACCAGTGCCAGAACTCGATCATCGGGCGCTCATTGTCGTGTTGCTTTTTACCACAAAGACACAAAGAGCACAAAGAACGTCACAAAGACTTCCGCCAGTCCCAAGGGGCGCGATGATGACAGGCACCCCTTTGTGAAAATCTTTGTGTCCTTTGTGTCTTTGTGGTGAATACTCTTCAAGGCGACGCTTCCGGATTATCCCGGTTCCACGGTCCCTTCTGCGCCGCTGGAGGCGGAGCGGGCGGTGCCGGCCGGTTCGGGAAAGCCTCGCGCGCGATCTCCGCGATGCCGCCGATGGCGCCGATGACGTTCGCCGCCTCCAGCGGCAGGAACAGCACCTTCTGGTTCGGCGCGGACGCAACGGCGGTCAGCGCGTCGACGTAGCGCTGGGCCACGAAGTAGTTGATGGCCTGCACGCTGCCGTCGGCGATGGCCTCCGACACGCGGCGGGTCGCCTCGGCCTCGGCTTGCGCGGCGCGTTCGCGCGCCTCGGCGTCGCGGAAGGCGGCCTCGCGCCGGCCCTCGGCCTGGAGGATGGCCGCCTGCTTGGCGCCCTCCGCGCGCAGGATGGCGGCCTGGCGCTGCCCCTCGGCTTCCAGGATGGAGGCGCGGCGGTCGCGCTCCGCCTTCATCTGGCGGGCCATGCTGTCGACGAGGTCGCGCGGCGGCTGGATGTCGCGGATCTCGATGCGCGTCACCTTCACGCCCCAGGGGTTGGTCGCCTCGTCCACCACGGTCAGCAGGCGGGCGTTGATCTGGTCGCGCTGCGACAGCAGCTCGTCCAGGTCCATGGAGCCCATGACCGTGCGCACGTTGGTCATGGTCAGGTTCAGGATGGCGAGTTGGAGGTTGTTGACCTCGTAGGACGCCTTGGCCGCGTCGATGACCTGGAAGAAGACCACGCCGTCCACGGTCACCATCGCGTTGTCGCGGGTGATGACCTCCTGCGAGGGGACGTCGAGCACGGTCTCCATCATGCTCTGCTTCTGCCCGATGCGGTCGATCAGCGGGATCAGCAGGTGCAGGCCCGGCTGCAGGGTGCGGGTGTAGCGCCCGAACCGCTCGACCGTCCATTCCTGCCCCTGCGACACCGTCCGCACGCCCAGCAGGACCAGCGCCAGCGCGAAGACCAGAAGCGCCAGCACGAACAGGGTAAAGCCGCCGACCACCATGCGCCCGGACTCCCGCCGTCGATGCCTCGACCGACGATGCCACGGCGGCGGGATTCCGGCCAGCCGGCCTTTCCTCCCACGACCTTTTGCCGCGCTAGCCCAGCAGGGCGCCGATGGGCTTCAGCGGCTCGTGCGCGTCGAACAGGATCTTCAGAATGGCCAGGATCGGCACGGCCAGCAGCGCGCCGGGGATGCCCCACATCCAGCCCCAGAACAGGATCGACACGAAGACCGCGATGGGGTTCAGCGCCAGCCGCCGCCCGACGATCATCGGCGTCAGGAAGTTGCCCTCCAGCGTCGTCAGCGCCACGAAGGTCAGTGGCGGGCCGAGGATGTTGAACAGCCCGTCGAAGCTCAGCACCGAGACCAGGAACAGAATCGCCGTCACCACCGCCGGCCCGATGAAGGGGATGTAGTTGATCAGCCCGGCCAGCGTGCCCCACAGCGCCGCGTTGGGCAGCCCCCACATCCACATGGCGAGCGCCGTCGCCACGCCGAGGAAGAAGTTGATGACGGTGATGGTCGCCAGATAGGCGGCGATGTTCTGCTGCACCGTGGCCGCGACCATGGCGTAGTGCACGCGGTCGTCCACGTCGCGCATGGTGCCGATCAGTGCCTCCAGGCTCTGCCGGCCGCGCGCCAGGAAGAAGTACAGCAGGACTTGCAGGATCACGACGTTGGCGATCACCGCCTCCACCTGCGTGAAGACCTGCTCGGCCAGCGACGGGCCGCGCACCACCACCTCGCGCGCGGCACCGTTCTGGTCGCTGGTGATCTGCTCCAGCTGGCGCGACGCCTCGCGGGCGCGCTGGATGCCCTCGCGGATGTCGCCCAGCTTGAACTCCAGCTCGTGCAGCACGCGGGGCATGCGGTTGACCCACTCCACTGCCGGGGTGGACAGGGTGTAGACCCCGATCAGCACCGACCCGAACACCAGCACCACCATCACCGCCGCCCCCAGCCCCTCCGGCAGGCCGAGCCGGTAGAGCCCGCGCACGCAGGGCCGCAGCAGCAGGCTCAGGATCAGCGCCAGCATGATCGGCAGCAGGACGTCGCGCCCGAAATAGAGCGAGAACAGAAGGGCGATGACGAACAGCCCCATGGTGGCCACCGCCACCGCGTTGTGCCGATGCCGCGCCGGCGGCAGGGGTTCGGTCACCGGTTCCGGCGGTTCGGACAGGGGCGGGTCGATGGTGCGGTCGCTCATGCGCGTCGGGAACTCCGGGGCGTTGCACGCCGGATGGGGCGCTTGACGGGAAAGCGGGCCCACCCGATTTAGGGGTATTCCGGGGCGGCACCCGCGGTCCCGGAATCGTGATGACCGGAGACCCCTTGCGATGCGCAGCCCGTTCCCTTCGATAAACATCCGCCGCGGCCTGTTGGTCCTGGCCCTTTCCGTGCTGCCTCCGACGGTGGGGTACGGAACGGCGTCGGCCGCCGACGCGGTGGTCGGCCGCTTCTCCAACGACTGGACCGGCAACGGGCTTCAGGTTCAGGCGATCGAGGACCCGAAGGTGAAGGGCGTCACCTGCCATCTGGTCGATTTCGACCGCAGCGTGCTCGACCGCCTGACCAAGGGCAACTGGTTCGAGGATCCCTCCAACGCCTCCATCGCCTGCCGCCGCACCGGCGCCGTGGTCGTCGGCGACATCGAGCTGTCGCAGAAGGGCGAGGAGGTCTTCTCCGAGCGCAAGAGCCTGATTTTCAAGTCGATCGCCATCCGCCGCATCTACGACCAGCCGAACGACACGCTGGTCTATGTGGTCTACAGCCGGCAGGTGAAGGAGGCCTCGGCGAAGATGTCCATCTCCACCGTGCCGTTGATCGACACGAATGCCCAGTGGAGCAAGGGAAAGCCGAACGGGAAATAGCGGGGCGTCTTGCAATCCGGCGCGCAAGGCCCCATCATCAGGCTTGGGAGGCAAGGGCGGTATCCCCTGCCTCCCGGCCCGATCACTGCCGGTTCAGGAGATCAAGGACAGCCTTGACGACCTGGAACAGCAGGATCAGGAGTGTCAGGATCTTTTCCATCCTCGACGCCTCCTTCTTGAGCGGCGGGGTGGTGGTGCTCCACCACCCGTCCGCGCCTCCACCTCGCACGGGAAAGAAGTGAATCGCAAGGATCGCGACACGCATGCGTGTGCGACCGATTGCGCCTTTGCGCTTTTAGGGATGCGTCAGCGCCGCTCTGCAACCGCGGCCCATTTCCGCCATGCCAGATAGGCGGCGGGGGCGAGCGTCACGATCAGGATGATGCGCACCATGTGGTGTGTGGCGACCAGCGCCACGTCGATGTTCAGCGCCAGCGCGACCAGCGTCATCTCCGCCAGCCCGCCCGGCGCGAAGGCCAGGATCAGAGCGGCGATGCCCAGCCCCGTCGCGGCATCCACCGCCCAGGCGGCGGCCGTGGTCACCAGCAGCATCAGCCCGGTCAGGCCCAGCGCCGTCAGCCCGTCCCGCCCGACGCGGCTGATCTTCAGCCCCAGGAAGCGGCAGCCGAGCGCCGCGCCGATCACCACCTGCGCGGCGGCCACCAGCAGGCCGGGCGGCCGCCCCTCCGTCAGGCCGGCGAGGTGGATGGCGGCCGACAGCAGCATCGGCCCGACGATCTGCGCCGCCGGGATGCGCAGCAGCCGCGCCACCGGGTAGCCCAGCGCGCAGAGCGCCAGCAGGGCGACGTCCACCGGATCCAGCGCCGACAACGCCGGCCCCAGAGTCCCGCGCTTGGCCGGGTCGTAGAGGCCGAGCGCCTGGAAGGCGAAGGGGATGACGATGACCACCAGCATCACGCGCAGCGCGTGGGCCAGCGCCATGGTGCGCGTGTCGCCGCCCATCCGGGTGCCGACCATCACCATCTCGTTCAGCCCGCCGGGCGTGGCGGTGAAGTAGGATGTGGCGGGGTCAAGCCGCGCGGTGCGCCGCAGGTACAACACGCCGAGCACGGTCGCCACCACGAGGTAGGCGGCAAGCCCGCTCAGCGACACCGTCCATTCGCCGAGCCGCCCGAGGATGGCCGGCGTGAATCCGCTGCCCAGCATGATGCCCAGGATCATCACCATGACGCCGCGCAGCGGTTTCGGCACGTGCAGCCGGACGCCGGCCATGGCCGCGGCCGTGGTGAACAGCATGGCGCCTATCAGCCAGGCCAGCGGCAGGTGGAACAGGTTGAACAGCGCGCCCCCGGCCGCCCCGATGCCGAGCGCCAGCGCCACGGGCAGCGGTCCTCGCGCGGGCGTCTGAACCGGTGATGGAGGTTCTGTCACGGCACCAGACGGCCCAGGCGCACCGCGGTCTGGCCGGCCTTCGGCCGGCGTGCGGGCATGATCAGCACGCAGTCGTCGTAGGGCGTCACGACCGTGCGCGCTCCGTCGCGGCCCAGCGGCGTGCCGGCGCGCGGGATGATCTCCATGCCGATGTAGGGGGCGTTGAAGGTGAAGCTGTCGGTTTCCGCCGTGATCGCCTCCGTTACCTCCACCACGCGCTGCGGGTCGTCGTGCGGGCGCAGGATGCCCTCGGCCCAGGCGGGATCGATCATCTCCTGGACCAGCAGGAAGCGCAGGCAGCTTTCCAGCGCGGTGGCCGCCGTGTCCTCCCGCCAGTGCTGGCCGCATTCCACCAGGACGGCGGTGCGGTCGCCCTTCGGCTCGGCGAAATCCGCGTAGTCGATCAGGCGGCGACCGGCGGCGTGGCCCTCGTCGGCGACGATCCAGGCCGGGTATCCCATCCGGCGGCCCAGGTCCCGCCCGCGCGCCGTCTGCCCGCACAGCACCAGCGGGGCGGTGTCGGCGGTCATGGAATGCAGGTCGAGGACGACGTCGGCGGCGTCGAACACCGGCCGCAGCTGGCGGGCGCGGCGCAGCTCCACGCTGTCGCGCGGGCCGTCCAGCACGTCGGGCGACCAGACACGGTTCAGGTCCTCGTCCACGAAGCGGGAGGCGTAGGGACGCTCCGGGTCGAAGGTGCGGTAGGCGGCGGTGTTGGCGAAGACCAGGGTCAGGCGGCCGCGGCTGGGCTTCAGCCCGATCCGGAACAGCCGGTCCAGCGCCACCGCCCCGCCAAGCTCGTTGCCGTGCACCAGCGCGCAGATGACCGCGTGCGGCCCCGGCCGGCCGCCGTCCAGGGTGGTGACGTGGTCGATTCCGGTGTTGCCGCGCCGGTAGGGGGTGATGTCCGGCGGCGTCAGCTCGATGGGGGGCAGCAGCTCGGTCAAGCGGGTCTCGCGATTCGGGCGCCGTTCGTCGACCAGTGAGTATGGCGGAGACCGCGGCGGTGCGCCAGTCCCGGCACCGTTCCGGCCGTGTCGAACCTCCTGCCGCTGTATGACGGTTTTTGGTCGACGCCTTCCCGGCCTTCGTCTATATCCGACCCATCCGCCCTGGCGTGGATGCTCCCCTTTCGGATGGCCCTTTCGGACGGCCCTTTCGGACGGGTGAGGCGCTGCGCCGGCAACGCATCGGGGACACCGGGTTCAGGCATGCGGGTTCAGCCATGAGCTTCGTGATCGAGGACGTGCTCGTCCGCAACGATCCGATCGGCCGGCGCCTGCCGGTGCTGTTCGATTCCCCCCACAGCGGCCATGCCTACCCGCGGGACTTCGCCTTCACCTGCCCGCTGCCGGTTCTGCGGCAGGCGGAGGACACCCACGTCGACGAGCTGTTCGCCCACGCGCCGGAGCATGGCGCGACCCTGCTCTGCGCGCTGTTCCCGCGCACCTACATCGACGCCAACCGCGCCGTCGACGACATCGACCCGGCGCTGCTCGACGGCCCCTGGCCGGAGCCGCTGGCTCCGACGGAGAAGAGTGCGGCGGGCATGGGGCTGATCCGCACGCTCTGCCGGCCCGGCCTGCCGCTCTACGACGGCCGGCTGTCGGTCGCCGAGGTGTCGGAGCGCATCGACCGCTACTACCGCCCCTACCATTTCCAGGTCGCCGCCATCCTGGAAGGGCTGTGCGCCAGCTTCGGCGCGGTGTGGCACGTCAACTGCCATTCCATGCCCTCGGCCATGGCGCCGGGCATGCGCCGAGGCGGCGGGCCGGACTTCGTGGTCGGCGACCGCGACGGCACCACCTGCGAGCCCGGCTTCGCGGCCCTGGTCGCCGACGTTCTGAAGGGCCTCGGCTATTCGGTCGCGATCAACGACCCCTACAAGGGGGTGGAGCTGGTCGCCCGCTATTCCGACCCGGAGCGCGGGCGCCATTCCCTCCAGTTGGAGATCAACCGGCGCCTCTACATGAACGAGGAGACGCTGGAGCGGCACGACGGCTTCGCCCGCCTCCAGGCCGACCTCAACACGCTGATCAGCCGCATCTGCGCCCACGCCGAATCCCGCACCGCCCGCCGCGCCGCGGAGTGACGGCTCGTTTGTGTTGGGTTGCGGCTTCGTCTCGTAGGTTGGGTGGAGCGCAGCGCAACCCAACAAACGCCACCCCCGCACCCTACGGCGTGAACTGCTCCTTGAGGATGCGTTCCTCGAAGTTCAGCTCCGGGTCGAACAGCAGGGTCAGGGAGACGTCGCGCGCCTCCTCCACGTCCACGCGGATGGCGTCGCGCATTTCGGTCGAGTCGGCGACCGCGCTGACCGGGCGCTTGACCTCCTCCAAGATGTCGAAGGTGATCTTCGCGGCGTGCGGCAGCAGCGCGCCGCGCCAGCGCCGCGGGCGGAAGGCGCTGATCGGGGTCAGGGCCAGCACGCCGGCGCCCAGCGGAATGATCGGCCCGTGGGCCGACAGGTTGTAGGCCGTGCTGCCGGCCGGCGTGGCGACCAGCACGCCGTCGCAGATCAGCTCCGGCAGGCGGACGACCCCGTCCACGGTGATGCGCAGCTTGGCGGCCTGCCGCGTCTCGCGCAGCAGGGACACCTCGTTGATCGCCAGCGCCTCCACCTGCTTGTTGTTGACGCAGGTCGCCTTCATGCGCAGGGGGTGGAGGGTCACGCGCTGCGCGCTCGCCAGCCGCTCCGGCAGGTCCTCCTCGCGGAAGACGTTCAGCAGGAAGCCGACGGACCCGCGGTTCATGCCGTAGACCGGCGGCGGGTTCTGCCCGTCGAGGCTGAGCGCGCGGTGCAGCGTTTCCAGCAGGAAGCCGTCGCCGCCCAGCGCCACGATGATGTCCGCATCCTCCAGCGGCACGTTGCCGTAGCGGTGGACCAGCCGTGTCCGCGCCCGCCGCGCCTCCTCGGTGTTGGCGCAGCAGAAGGCGATCCGCATGTCGTCCGGCATGCGGGGCGGAAGCTGGGTCAGCGGATCCGCAAGCGGATCGGCGGGCGTGTTGGCGGCGGTCTCGGTCATGGGGCCTCGGTCATGGCGCACCGACCATAGCGCAGGACCGGGGGCCGAAGAAGCCCGGCAGGGTCATAGGGGGGAGGAGATTGCATGGAACAGCCTCCCGGCCTAACCTGTTCGTACAGTCGCAGGGGAGTGATCATGGGGCGGATCGTCACATTGAAGCTCGACGACGAGATCGTGGAATTGCTGCGGTTGAAGGCCAGCATCCGCGGGCGATCGCTTGAGCAGGAGTTGCAGGACATTGCCGCCGAAGCGGCCCGCCTGACCGCGGCGGAAAAGCTCGCCATCGCGGACGAGATCTGTGCCCGAACGCCCCCGGTCCCGCAGACCGACAGCGTCGACCTGCTGCGCGAAGACCGTGACCGGTGAGCGCGCGCGTTCTCGACGCCAGCGTCGCGGTCCGTTGGTTCTTTCCAGAGGAAGGGCGCGAGGCGGCGCTCGACCTGCTGCGGACGTCGTCTTTCCTGTACGCACCCGACCTTCTCGTTTCGGAAGCGTGCAATGTTGCCTGGAAGAAAGTCCGGCTGGGGCAAGCAACGCCCGATCAGGCCATCGACGTCGCCAAGCGGCTCCGCACCTTCTTCGCCGAGTTGATCCCGAGCCAAGCCCTTGCTCCGCGGGCGGTGGAGATCGCGCTGGATCTGGGGCACCCGGTCTATGATGCCTTCTATGTCGCTCTTGCCGAACAGCGGTCCCTGACGTTGATCACGGCCGACCGGCGGCTGGTGTCCCGGGTGGCGGGGACGCGCTACGCCCCCTACGTCCACCCCCTGGAATGACGGCACCGGAACGCTGAAAAGACCTCAGCCGCCGGTCACGCTCATGTGGCGGGGGACGGCGGGGCCCTTGTGGCGGCGGTCGATGATGAAGTCGTGGCCCTTGGGCTTGCGGGCGATCGCCTCGCGCACCGCGCCGACCAGCAGGTCGTCGTCGTCGCTCATCCGCAGCGGCGTGCGCAGGTCGGCGGCGTCCTCCTGGCCCAGGCACATGTAGAGCGTGCCGGTGCAGGTCAGCCGCACGCGGTTGCAGCTTTCGCAGAAATTGTGGGTCAGCGGGGTGATGAAGCCGATGCGGCACCCGGTCTCGCCCACGCGCACATAGCGCGCCGGTCCGCCGGTGCGGTAGTCGATCTCCTCCAGCGTCCAGCGCTTGTCCAATTCCGCCCGCACCATGGACAGCGGCAGATACTGGTCGAGCCGCGCCGAGTCGCCGATCTCGCCCATCGGCATGACCTCGATGAAGGTCAGGTCGAAGCCATGCTCCCCGCACCAGGCGACCAGCCGGTGGAACTCGTCGTCGTTGACGCCCTTCAGCGCCACCGTGTTGATCTTGACCTTGAGACCGGCCTCCTTGGCCGCCATCAGGCCGCCAACCACCTTGTCCAGCCGGCCCCAGCGGGTGATGGCCTGGAACTTGTGCGGGTCGAGCGTGTCCAGCGACACGTTGATGCGCCGGACGCCGGCCTCCATCAGGTCGCCCGCGTACTTGAACAGCATGGTGCCGTTGGTGGTCAGCGTCAGCTCGTCGAGATCCCCGGCCTTCACATGGCGGCCCAGGCTGTGGATCAGCTCGTGGATGCCCTTGCGGACCAGCGGCTCGCCGCCGGTCAGGCGCAGCTTGCGGGTGCCCAGCTTCACGAAGGCAGAGCAGACGCGGTCGATCTCCTCCAGCGTCAGAACCTCCGCCTTCGGCAGGAAGCTCATGTCCTCCGCCATGCAGTAGACGCAGCGCAGGTCGCAGCGGTCGGTGACGGAGACGCGCAGATAGCTGACAGTCCGCCCGAACGGGTCGACGAGCGGAGCGGGAGCGGTCGGCGGCAGGGTCGTCATCGGAAGGCTTCTCCCCACGGATCCGGGACTACAGCGACGGGCAATTCGGAAATCGGTCTGGCGATTATGACGCCAAACCCAGCCTCCCCATATAGGACGTTCGTATCTGATTTTCGCCCCTTGGAAAGACGGTGGCAAGAGACCACGCCCGGCCGGGCTGGACCTTGACGGCGATCAAGGCCCGCCCTGTCGGTGGTGCGGTCAATGGACGCTGCCCGGCTCCTCCGTGTCGGTGCCGCGCGCCAGTTCGCGTTCGCGCAGGTAATCCTCGGTCGTGCGCGGCCCGCGCGGGCCGCCCATGGCGAAGGGGGCGTCGCCCTGCTCGAACTGGTCGATGACGCGGCAGTCGCCGCACATGCGCATGCGGTTGGCCGCCTCCGGCGTGGCGAACATCGCGTGCTTGCCGGCCAGCGCCGCCACGATCTTGTCGATGGACGACTTGGTGGCGAAGGGCTTGCCGCACTTCACGCAGCAGAAGGGCTCCTCCTCCTTGATCACCTTGGCGCCGCGGGCGCTGTCGCGGAAGTCGATCTCCGGCACCAGCGTGATGACCTTCTCCGGGCAGGTGTTCTTGCACAGGCCGCACTGCACGCAGGCGTCCTGGGAGAAGGACAGCATCGGCTTTTCAGCGTTGTCGAGCAGCGCGCCGGTCGGGCAGGCGCCGACGCAGGCGAGGCACAGCGTGCAGCCCTCCACCATCACCTGGACGCGGCCGAAGGGCGCGCCGGGGACGAGCGGCAGCACCTCCACCGGCTCCGGCGCCACCTTGTGCAGATGGCGCAGCGCCAGCATGGTGACGGTGCGCTTGCCGCCCATGGGGAGGAAGGTGCCGGGCGCAGCACCGGGCGTGCGCGGCATCCCCCACAGCTCCGCCTCCACCGCGTCGGGGTCCCGCGCGTCGATGATCGACACGCGCCCCGACCCGTAGCCGAGCCCGGCCATGGCCGTTTCGGCCAGCCCGATCTGGCTGGCGAGCCCCGCCGTCTCCCCCGCGTTCCCCGGCCCGACCAGCACGCGCACCTGCGCGGCGCCATAGGCCAGCGCCGCCGCGAAGGCGTCGAAGCCCAGCTGGGTCACCTCGTTGACCGCGAAGGGCAGCACGCGCGCCGGCAGGCCGCGCCCGTGCCGCGCCATCAGGGAGATCATCTCGTCGCCGTGCCGCGGGTCGTGGACCAGAAGCACCGGATCGGTTCCGCCGGCCTTGGCGTAGGACGACAGCAGCGTGCGCAGCCGCTCGTACACCGTCTGCTGCGGCGGCAGGGCGTAGGTGCTGGCCCCGGTCGGGCAAACCGCGGCGCAGGACCCGCAGCCGGCGCAGATGTGCGGGTCGATGGCGACGTGGTCGCCGTTCGGCATGATGGCGCCGGTCGGGCAGACGTCCAGGCAGCGGGTGCAGCCGGTCTTGCGGCTGCGCGAATGGGCGCAGAGGTCGGCCTTGAAGTCGACGTAGCGCGGCTTCTCGAACTCGCCGACAAGGTCGGCGGCCTTGAACAGAGCGTCGGCCACCGCGGCCGGGCTGTCCGGGTCGGGGCGCAGGTAGCCGTCGCGCTTGCCGTGGGCGGGGAACAGCGGCGTGCCGCCGGTCAGGTCGACGATGACGTCGCAGCGCGACGCGGCCCCCTGCCGCGCCGGGTCGAAGGCCAGCGCCGCGCGGGAGGCCGGGATGGCCGGCGCGTAGTCGTCCACGACGATCTCGAAGTTGCCGAGCCAGCCCTTGGCGGCGCGGATGGTGCCCTTGAAGACCGGCACGTCCATGACGCGCGGCGGCGCCACGTCCTTGGGGTTTTTCAGCAGGACGGTGACGTCCAGGCTGCCGGACAGGCGCCGCGCCGCCTCGATGGCGCGTTCGTCGGTGCCGTAGACGAGACAGGTGCCTTCCGAGGTCAGCGTGATGGTGCCGGTCGGCGGGATGTCCAGCGCGGCCTCCGCCAGCAGCGCGGCGATCTTGGGCAGCGCCTGCGCGCCCTCGTCCGACCAGCCCGCGCGCTCGCGGATGTTGGTGAAGGCGATGGCGGCGTCCGGGTTGTCCTCCCCGGCGATCTCCGCGAACAGCGGCGCCTCCTGCGTGCAGGCGACCAGCAGCGGGCCGGATTCCTTGAGGCGCGCTTCGAACCGGTCGAGCTGCGAGCGGCAGAGCTGCGTGGCGACGGCCAGTTCGCCCTCAGCGGCCGCTGCGGTCCCGCAAGCCTTGGCCAGCACCTTGCCGTCGAGCGCCATCGTGTGGGTGCAGTCGCACACCATCACCGTCCGACCGTTGATCTTCATCGCACTGCTTCCTGTGTCCCTGGCCCAAGCGCGGATGGCGCGACCCGCCATGCGCCCCGCGCGTTCCTCATCCGTACATATCGATACGGGGCCGCCGTTGCGACCCGAAAATTTTCGGCGCAGGATGCCGGCCCTCGAATCCTTCCAATGGGATGCTCACCCGGCCATGACGAGCCCGCTCACCCTCCGCGACGCCCGTGTCGAGGACGTTCCCGCCTTCCAGCGCATCTACGCCCACCATGTCCTGCACGGCGTCGGCACCTTCGAGGAGGTTCCCCCGGACGCGGCGGAGATGGAGACGCGCTTCCGCGCCATCACCGGCGCCGGGCTGCCCTGGCTTGTGGCGGGGCGGGACGGGGCGGTGCTGGGCTACGCCTACGGCAGCGCCTACCACGTGCGCTCCGCCTACCGCTTCACGATCCAGGACTCCGTCTATGTGGATGACGCGGCGCGCGGGCAGGGCGTCGGGCGCGCGGTGCTCCAGGCGCTGGTCGACCGCTGCACCGAGCTTGGCTACCGCCAGATGGTGGCTCTGGTCGGCGGGACGGAGAACGCCGGCTCCATCGGGCTGCACACGGCGCTGGGCTTCCGCACCTGCGGCGTGGTCGAGGCGGTGGGGCTGAAGTTCGGCCGCTGGCTCGACCTCGTCATGATGCAGAAGGAGCTTGGCGCCGGGCGCGCCGACGTCCCCACGGGCGCCGGTCCGGTGCAGCCGGTGGCGGTGCGGTAGTGTCGGATTCTCGCGGGCAACAGGGGTTTCACGGATTTCGCTGATTTAGGCACGGATTGCACGGATTTTTTATTGAGATTGCCGAGTTGCCGCTGATCGTGCAGCGGCAACTCGGCGAGCATTGATAAAGAAATCCGTGTTCAAATCCGTGTAATCCGTGAAGTTTTTGTTGCCCGCAACGGTGTTCAGCCACCCATCCCCTCACACCGCTGCCAGCTGACCTTCCAGGAAGGCCACGGCCGGCGCCAGCGCGGCGGTGGTCTGGCGGACCAGGGCGGCGGCGTCGCCCTCGCCGGTTTCCACGGCGCGCTCCAGCGCCTGGGCGGTGACGCGCAGCGCCGTGCAGCCGTAGACGCCGGACACGCCGGCGATCTTGTGGGCCATGGCGCCGACCGTGGCGGTGTCTCCCGCGGCCCAGGCCTCCGCCAGCCGGGCGTGATACTGGTTCAGCGTGTTGACCGTCCCGGTGACCAGCGCCGTGACCCGCTCGGCCGGCAAGAGTTCGCGCATCTGGCGGACCGCAGCATCGTCGAACGCCGGGGCGTCGGCCTCCGGAGTCGGGGGCTCCACAACGGCGGGAGGCCGCGTGCCGGCGAACAGGCGGTCCAGCACCGGGCGCAGGGCGTCGTAGCGCAGCGGCTTTTCCAGCACCTCGTCGGCGCCGGCGGCCAGCGCGCGCTCGCGGTCGCCGGGCACGGCGCTGGCCGTCAGCATGACGATGCGCGGTCGCCCTCTTTCCGGTCCGGCGCCTTCCGACCGGGAGAGGATGCGCCGCGTCGCCTCGATGCCGTCCATCTCCGGCATGCGCAGGTCCATCAGCACGAGGTCGCAACCGCCGCGCTCGACCGCCGCCAAAGCGGCGCGGCCGTCGCTGGCCAGAGTGACCCGGTGCCCGGCGCGGCGCAGGATGGCCATGGCGGCCATCTGGTTCACCGGCTCGTCCTCGGCCAGCAGGATGTGCAGGGGCGGGCGTTCCTCACCAGGACCGGCCTCGGCGGGGATGGCGGCCGCGGCCGGCGGCGCCTCCGGCGGGAGTTCGGCCGCCGCCGGACGGGAACGCCGGGCGCGGGCGGCCGCGACGGCGCCCAGCACGCCGCCCGCCGCCAGCACGGCCAGCGCCGCCGCCAGCCCCGTTCCGACCGGCCCGTACGGCAGGCCGGCGGCGATCCGGTCGCGCTCCGCCAGGGTGGAATCGCGCAGCGCCTGGGCCAGGCGCCCGGACTGGGCGGCGACCTCCTCCGCCCGCGCGCGCAGGGCGTCGGCGGTGTCGGCGGCCGTGGCGGACAGGCGCGCCTGCTCCTGGCGCAGGTCGAACAGGTTGCCGCTGTCCACGCCCAGCGCCACCAGCCGGCGCGCCGCCTCGGCGCGGCGTGGGCTGAGGTGGTCGATGCGCAGGGCGTTCAGCGCGTTCAGCAGCGTGTCGGCGGTCTTGCGGAAGGCGGCCCTGGGCGCCGCCGTGGCGGCCTTGGGCATCGGCGCCCGGGACAGCCCGGCGTCGAGCAGCTGGGTGCCGAGCGCCCGCGCGGCCTCCTCGATGGCCGGGCGCGGCCCGCCGGGCGGCAGGCTGTCCAACGTCTCCATGAAGTCCACAAGGCGCGCGCCCACCTGCTCCAGCACGGCGCGCAGCTCGTGCTCCACGGCCAGCCGCTCGTCCACCGCGCGGTTCAGATCCTCCACCCCGGCCCGCAGCGCCGCGGCCGAGGCGCGCAGGGCGACGACGCGGTCGCGCTCCGCGTCCCGGTCAAGCAGCAGGGGGTCGCGCAGCAGGGAGTCCACCGCGTCGCCGAGCTGCTGGACCCGCTGGTTCAGCGCCGGGTGCAGGGCCTGCCGCTGCGGCAGCGTCGGCGTGGTCTCCAACTGCGTCACCACGGTGGCGACCGCCCCCGCCGTGCCGGAGAGCCGCATCAGGGCCAGCGTGTCGTCCAGCCCCTTCTCGACGCGGGTCCGCAGCATCTCGTCGGCGCCGGTCATGGCGTAGCGGCAGGCCCCGCCGGCCAGCAGCCCGGTCAGCGCGGCGGACAGGAGCAGCGCCACGGTCCACGGCGTCCAGCCGTTCCGCGGGGCTGCTCCATCCTGTCCGGCATCCTGTGCGTGCATCGCCGCCCGACCGTTTCCATCCATCACCCCGTTATACCGGCTTGCGCCGCGATTTCCATGGGCGTTCGGTCACAGTCTGGCGCAGGCCCCTCATGGCAAGGATCAGAGCGCGGAGCGGTCCTGCGAGAAGGCCGGATCCTCCAGCCGGTGCAGCCGCGCGGCACCGGTCAGGGCCGCCCGCAGGATCAGCGTCTTGCGCCGCGCGGGCGCCAGCCGGCGCTCCGGCGGCTCGCGCAGGATCTCGGCGCCGTAGGCGTCGGCGACCATCAGGCCGCAGTCATCAGGGATCAGCTCGGTCGGGAAGGCGTCGTCCACGGCGAAGTAGAAGGCGTCGCACCAGTCCTGGTATTCCGGCCACTTCTGGTCGGAGCGGAAGTCGGGAACGCCGCTCTTTACCTCGACGATCACGACGGTGCCGGCGTCGTCGATGGCCAGCACGTCGGCCCGGCGACCGCTGGCCAGCGTGAACTCGGCCATGCTGACGAAGCCGCGGGCGGCCAGCGCCCGGCGCACGCCGCGGAAAATAGGTATGGCCCCGGTGGCCGGAAAAAGCGCGTCCGGGGCGTCGTCGGCGGGGGCGGAGGCGGGATCGGTCATTCCGGGACGCTGTGGGGTTTTAAGGCGCATTGAAGAGAACGCTTCAGGAACGGAGCCCCAACCTTGAACCGACTCCGCCCCGTTGCCAAGGGGCAATTCATCCCCCGTCGATGCCCCCGTCGATGCCCCCGTCGAGGCCCCCGTGGAGGCTCTGTCGAATGGCGGGCTTGATCCTGGCGGCAGTCGCCGTAGGCTAGGCAATCGAGACCCCAAGCATGCAGGGAGATGCCGGACCGTGAGCAAGGACGGTGGAATCCGGCAAGACCGGCAGGAGGCGGGCGCGGTCCTGGTGTTCGACGCGACCGGCGGGCTCCTGTCCTGGGACCGGGCCGCGGCGGAGCGTCCCGGCGCCGCGGGGCGGCTGGTCCGGGGCGCCCGGCCGGAGGCGCTGGCCTGCCTGTTCGACGGAGAGGGCGCCGGGGGCACGCCGGGCGTGACGGTGACCGACTGGCCGCTGTCCGACGGCGGCTTCGTCCGCCGCGTGACCCTGCCCGCCGCCGTGAAGGCTGCTCCGTCAGCGCCCGTTCCGGCGACGGACCCGTCCGGCCGGCTGTTCGCGGCGGCGAGCCATGACCTTCGCCAGCCCCTGGCCGCCCTGTCGCTTCTGCTCGGCGCGCTGGAAGGCCGGATCGACGCCGGCCGCGGCGCCCCCCCGCGCGGTCCCGGCCGGGGAGCGCTCGGCGGCGCGTCCGGCGGCCCGGCGGACGCCGCCCTGCGCGATCTGGTCAAGGCGATGGGCAACGCCATCCAGTCCATGCGCGGCATGGTGGACGGCCATTTCGACCTGGTGCGGCTGGAAGCGGGCCTCGTCCAGCCGGACGTCGGCAGCCCGGTGGTCAACGGCATCCTGACGCGCATCGCGCTCGACGCCGCGCAGCAGTTCGCGGACCGCGGCCTGCGTTTTTCCGTGCTTCCCTGCTCCGTCCGCGTGCGCACCGACGCGTCGTTGCTGGAGCGCATCCTCCAGGGCTTCGTCGGCGACACGCTGCGCCACACCGAACGCGGGCGCGTGGTGCTCGGCTGCCGGCGGCGCGGCGGCGACCTGCGCATCGAGCTGTGGGCGACCGGCCGCGGCCTTACCCCCGACCAGCTCCAGGCGCTCCGCCGCGATCTGGAGGATGGCACCGAGGAGGCGCCGGAGGGCGGGGGAGGGACCATCGACCTTGGCACAATTGACCTGGGTCTGCGTCTGGCGCGCGGGCTGGCGCGGCGGCTCGGCCACCGGATCGAGGTGGACTCGGTGGCCGGGCGCGGGACCATGGTCGCGGTCGTCCTGCCCCGCGCGACCGACGCCGCGGAGGACGCCCCGGCGCCCGTGCCGGAACCGGCCGGCGAGACGTCGGCGCCGGGCGTCAGGTCGGACGACGTCAGCCGGGCGCGTGTGCTGGTCGTGGAGGATGACCCCATGGTGCTGGCCGCGTTGGAAGCCCTGTTGAACCAATGGGGCTGCGCGGTGATCGGGGCGGAGTCGGTGGACGCGGCGCTGGAGCGGCTCGGCCCGGGCGAGCGGGCGCCGGACCTCGTGATCTCCGACCTGCGGCTGAAGGGTGCGGCGAACGGGATCGTCGCCATCCGCCAGATCGCCAAGGCCCTGGACAGCGAGGTGCCGGGCCTGATCCTGACCGGCGACACCGACCCGATGCGCCTGCGCGAGGCGCGCCTGTCCGGTTATCCCCTGCTGCACAAGCCGGTGGCGGCGCTGGCCCTGCGAGCGGCGGTTGCGCGGCTCCTCGGCCGTGATCGCTTAAAATCGTAGAAGTTTACTCAATTTGTGTTGGCATTTGTGTGCGTTGCGAAATCATTGATCGGTGTTCGTTGCAGCCTTGTCATTTTGCCGCATTGGACACGTTCAAACAATCGTTCCGCCGAACGGGTATTTCCTTTATTTTGGAATCCCATAAGCCTTTTGGGGGATTTTGGGCCTTTTTCGGTTCCGGGCATTCCGCCGAACCGGTATACATCGTCTTTGAAGCGTTTCCGGCGGGAACGAAGCCATGGCGGTTCGGACAGGCAACAGACGAAGGTCGCTGGCGGTGCCGGTTCTGGTCGCGGCCGGCCTGCTGCTGTCGATCGGCGCCTTCGTCCAGATGCTCACCACCGGCCGGGGGACGGAGCGCGCCCTGTTCGAACGGCAGGCCATCCAGCTTCACGACGCCTTGAAGGAGCGCATCGACAGCCACACGCTCCTCCTGCACGCCCTGCGCGCGGCCTTTTCCGGGCAGGTGCCGGTCACCGGCAACAATTTCTCCGCCGCGATCCGCCCCATGCTGCCGCTGTTTCCCAGCATGGTCGCGGTCGCCTGGGTGCGGCGCATGGCGGTCCACGACGTCCCGGCGCTGGAGGCGGAGATGCGGTCGGCCGGCAAGGCGGATTTCACGGTCCGCAACGCCTTCGGCCCGCTGCCGCCGGACCTTCCCCCCGACGGCACCCTGGACGTCAACATGATGATCGAGCCGGAGTGGGAATCCGGCTTCGGGGTCGGCCTCAACGTCGCGTCGCTGCCCGGCCGCGCCGCGGTGCTGGAGCGTGCGTGCAGTGCCGGCGACGTGGCGTCGGCGGAGGCGGTCGCCCCGGCGGGGCACGAATGGGGCGGGCACAACATCGTCCTCTACATCCCGGTCTACCGGCCGATGGCCGAAACCGCCAACCCGGACAGCCGCTGCGCGCAGCTGTCGGGCTTCATGAGTTCGGTGCTCAACGTCGATCGGCTGCTGGTCGAGGCGGTGCAGCGGGCGAACCCCTCGCGCGGGCGCATCCATCTGCTGGACCTGTCCGGGCCGGACGGCGCCCGCCGCCTGGCGACCGTGCAGGCCGACGATCCGGACATGCTGTCCGATGGCCCCGTGGCCGCGACGGCGCACCCGGCGACCGTGGCCCCGGCGCCCTGGACCGCGGAGGACGAACGGCGCCTCGCCGGTTCGACCCTGTTCCAGCAGGCGCTGTTCGTCGGCGGCCAGCGCTGGCAACTGGTGCTGGAGGTGCCGCCCGGCGGCGCCATCGGCCCCGCCGACTATCCGGCGGTGGCGGTGCTGTGCATGGGCTTCCTGCTGACGGGGGCGCTCGCCGGCTACACCCGGCGGGAGGCCCAGGCCAAGCGGCTGCTGCAGACCGAAGCGCGGGCGCGCGCCGCCATGGCGCGGGCGCTGCGCGAAAGCGAGGAGCGCTTCCGGCTGGCGTTGCGCCATTCGCGGGTCGCGGTGTTCAGCCAGGACCGTAGCCTGCGCTACATCTGGATGTACAACCCGCAGACCTCCCGTCCGGCCGAGACCTACATCGGCCGCACCCACGCCGACCTCTACGCGCCGCAGGACGCGGAGATGCTCGACCGCATCAAGCGCTCGGTGCTGGAGACCGGCATCGGCGTCCGGCAGGAGGTTCGCCTGACCACCGGCGGCCGCACCCAGGTCTTCGACCTGATCGTGGAGCCGCTGCGCGACGACACCGGGGCGGTTTGCGGCGTGATCTGCGCCGCCATCGACATCACCGAGGCGTCGATGATCCGGGAGGCGCTGGCCGAGGCGCACGACGCGGCGGAAAGCGCCAACCAGGCGAAGTCGCGCTTCCTGGCGGCGGCCAGCCACGACCTGCGCCAGCCCTTCCAGGCCATGAGCCTGTTCCACCACATCCTGTCCTCCAAGCTGACCGAGCCGGCCCAGCGGGAGGTCGCCGAGAAGCTGGGGGAGGCGCTGGCGTCGGGCAACACGCTGCTCAACACGCTGCTCGACACCTCGGCGCTGGAGGCCGGCAACGTGAAGCCGCGCCCGGTCGTCTTCCCCTTCCAGGACGTCGCCGAACGGCTGGGGCGGGAGTTCACGGAGCAGGCCGCCGGCAAGGGGCTGACCCTGCGGACGGTGCCGACCTCCGCCATCGTGCGCAGCGACCCGGTGCTGCTGGAGCGCATGGTGCGCAACCTGCTCGTCAACGCGCTCCGCTACACGAACACGGGGCACATCCTGCTGGGCTGCCGGCACCGCGGCGACCGGCTGCTGATCGAGGTGTGGGACACCGGCCCCGGCATCCCGCCCGACCAGCAGCAGCGCATCTTCGAGGATTTCTACCGCTGCGGCACCGACCAGCGCGACAGCGCGCGCGGCCTCGGCCTCGGCCTGTCCATCGTGCGGCGCACCGCGCAGATCCTCGGCCACCAGGTCGAGGTGCGGTCGCGCGTCGGCAAGGGCACGGTCTTCTCCATCGCCGTCCCCCTGATCGGCGACCGCCTCCACCCGGTCCCCAAGGAGCCGGAGTCCGTCACCCCGGTGTGATACGGACGGCGCCGGAAGGCGTCGTCCACCGACCGTAGGACGCCCTGCCTGTAGTTGTTAACAAAAAGTAAACGCGCCCGTACGTTGCGCCGCCGTTGACCTAGGTCATTCGGCGACATCTTGCGCTGCGGTATGACTGTGCTCGGGCAACACTTCGGTGGCCGACGGCGGCGCTGGCCGCGACGGCAGCCGATGTTGGCCGGCACCGGGTGAGCCGGGGCGCGGCGGCCGTGGACGACCGGGGGGTGCGACACTGTTGCACCGCAACATGCCCGGGAATCGCCCCCGGCTGTCACATCCCTTTCATGGTGCCGCGCTATTCAGGACGCCCCACCGGCCTTGCGCGCCCGTCCCGTCCGGGGACGGCGGGCGGGGCCCAAAAACCAGGCCGCGGCCGTCCCAAGCCGCAGGCCGGGAGGATTCGGCCAAGGACCGTCCGAGGACGGTATGGATTCCCAAGGGTTCCGGGCCGCTATCCGATTTAGGAGCTTCTCTATGGACACCGTCACGAACGACCTGGGCAAGAACGGCTCGAACGCCATGATCGAAAACGTCACCTTCGAAGAAATCCGGATCGGCCAGCAGGCGAGCCTGTCGCGGCGGCTGACCATGTCCGACATCGAGCTGTTCGCGACCGTCTCGGGCGACATCAACCCCGCCCACCTGGACGAGGAATACGCGGCGGACAGCCTGTTCCACAAGGTGATCGGCCATGGCATGTGGTCGGGCTCGCTGATCTCGGCCGTGCTGGGCACGCTGCTGCCGGGGCCGGGCACCATCTACATGGGCCAGGATCTGCGCTTCAAGCGCCCGGTCGGGCTGGGCGACGTCATCACCGTGACGGTCACCGCCAAGGAGAAGCACGACGAGAAGAACATCGTCGTCTTCGACTGCGTCGCCCGCAACCAGGACGGCAAGGAGGTCGTGTCCGGCCTCGCCGAGGTGATCGCGCCGACCAAGAAGGTCCGCCGCGCCGCCCACGAGCTGCCGCAGGTCCAGGTCATCCGCCACGACGGCCATGACGAGCTGCTGCGCAAGACCGAAGCCCTGCCGCCGGTCCCGACCGCGGTCGTCCACCCCTGCGACGAGTCCTCGCTGAAGGGCGCGGTCGAGGCGGCGGAAGCCAACCTGATCGACCCGGTGCTGGTCGGCCCGGCCTCCAAGATCCGCCAGGTCGCCGACCAGTACGGGCTGGACATCAGCCGCTACCGCATCGTCGACGTGCCGCACTCCCACGCCTCGGCCGAGACCGGCGTGAAGCTCGCCCGCGTCGGCGAGTGCGAGGCGGTGATGAAGGGCAGCCTGCACACCGACGAACTGATGGCCGAGGTCGTCCGCAAGGAGACCGGCCTGCGCACCGGCCGGCGGCTCAGCCACGTCTTCGTGATGAACGTCCCGACCTACCCGCGCACGCTGCTGATCACGGACGCCGCGATCAACATCTACCCGACGCTGGAAGACAAGGTCGACATCGTCCAGAACGCCATCGACCTCGCCAAGGTGCTGGGCGTGGAGACTCCGCGCGTCGCCATCCTGTCGGCGGTCGAGACGGTGAACCCGAAGATCGCCTCCACGCTGGAAGCCGCCGCGCTGTGCAAGATGGCCGACCGCGGCCAGATCAAGGGTGGCATCCTCGACGGCCCGCTGGCCTTCGACAACGCCATCAGCCTGGAAGCCGCCAAGACCAAGGGCATCACGTCCGACGTCGCCGGCAAGGCCGACATCCTGCTGGTCCCGGACCTGGAGGCCGGCAACATGCTGGCCAAGCAGCTGTCCTTCCTGGCCAATTCCGACGCCGCCGGCATCGTGCTGGGCGCGCGCGTTCCGATCATCCTGACCAGCCGCGCCGACAACGTCCGCACCCGCCTGGCGAGCTGCGCCGTGGCTGTGCTGTCGGCCGCCGCCCGCCGTCGCGGCGCCGCCGCCGCGGCCGAGTGACCGGCCGGGAATAGGAGGTTTCCGCCATGAGCACAGGAAACGCCATCCTCGTCATCAACGCCGGCTCCTCCAGCCTGAAATTCTCGGTTTTCCGGGAAACCGGGCGGGAGTCGGTGGCGGTGGCGATCAACGGCCAGATCTCGGGCATCGGCACGGCGCCGAAATTCGAGGCCAAGGACACCCACAAGCGCCCGCTCGGCGAGCGCTCCTGGGGAGCCGACGAGCCGTCCGACCGCACCGCTCTGCTGAGCTTCCTGCTCGACTGGATCGAGGGGCATCTGGATGGCGCGAAGCTGGTCGCCGCCGGCCACCGCGTCGTGCATGGCGGGACGCGCCACGCCGCCCCGGTCCTGATCACGCCGGCGGTGATGGAGGAGTTGGAAGGCTTCGTCCCGCTCGCCCCGCTGCACCAGCCGCACAACCTCGCCGCCATCCGCGCGTTGGCCGAGGCGCATCCGGAGCTGCCGCAGGTCGCCTGTTTCGACACCGCCTTCCACCGCGGCCAGCCCTGGCAGGCGCAGACCTTCGCCATCCCGCGCGAGCTGACGGAGGAGGGCGTGCGCCGCTATGGCTTCCACGGCCTCAGCTACGAGTACATCGCCCGCCGCCTGCCGGAACTGGCCCCCGCGCTGGGCGACGGCCGCGTGGTGGTCGCCCATCTCGGCAGCGGCGCCAGCATGTGCGCCATCCACGCCGGGCGCAGCGTGGACAGCACCATGGGCTTCACGGCGCTGGACGGGCTGCCCATGGGCACCCGCTGCGGCACCATCGACCCCGGCGTGCTGATCTACCTGATGCGCCAGAAGGGCATGGGCGCCGACGCGATCGAGAAGCTGCTCTACAACAAGTCGGGCCTGCTCGGCGTGTCGAGCGTCTCCAACGACATGCGCGCCCTGCTGGAGAGCGCCGACCCCCACGCGGCGGAGGCGGTGGAGCTGTTCTGCTTCCGCATCGCCAAGGAAACCGGGGCGCTGGCCTCCTCCATGGGCGGCATCGACGCGCTGGTCTTCACTGCCGGCATCGGCGAACGCTCCGCCCCCGTGCGGGCGCGGGTGGGCGACAAGCTGGCCTGGCTCGGCGTGGTCATCGACCCGGCCGCCAACGAGGCGAACGGCCCGCTGATCTCCGCCCCGAACAGCCGCATCCCCGTCTACGTCATCCCGACCGACGAGGAGCAGATGATCGCCCTGCACACCCAGGAAGCCCTGGACCCGGTCGCGGCCTGATCGTTCGTTGCCAACAAAAAGCCCGCCATCGCAGGATGGCGGGCTTTCTTTTATCTCTGCAGTCTTCGTAGGTTGGGTGGAGCGAAGCGCAACCCAACACACATAGCATGGCGACGATGTTGGGTTTCGCTGACGCTCCACCCAACCTACGCTTCACGCCCCCTCAAATCCCCTTCCAGAGCCGCAGATACTCGATCAGCTTGCGCTCGTAGAAGGGCTGCGGGTGCTGGTAGCGGGCGACGAGGCCGGTTTCCTCGGTCATCTTCACGACGATGCCGCGGCAGGCGAACTCCACCGTCTCGTTCGCCAGTTCGAAGCCGATGCGGAAGTCGAACTGCTGCTTGGCGATTAGGTCGCCGTCATAGGGGCGGATGCGGAACGACCCCAGCGCGAATTCTTCCGGAAGATACTCGTGCCGGTCGACACGGATGTAGGGCGGATTGGCGGGGCGCTCCTTCGGGGCGGTCTGGGCTGCGGCGTTGCCTTTGCCGCGTCCGCTCAATTTCGACAGCCATGACATCGAAGCGCAGGCCCTTTCCCAACACTATCCGGACCAAACAATACCCGGCACCCGGATTTCAATTTCGTCAAATTTCGTCGTTATTCCTTTAGCAATGGTTAACCCGCCGGTGACCCTGTTCGGCCGCTTGATTTTCCGTGCCACGGCGGGCCTTTGCAGCCATTGATGGGCGTTTTTGTCGCATGCCGTGCGGTCATGGCAACCATGACGGTGATTGTGGGCCGCAGCTCTCGTCCAAGACGCGGAAAGTGACTAGTCTTTCATCATTTCACGCGTTTGTTTCGCCGAAGACGAGGGGATGGCGATCACTTCGCAAATGCGGAAATCTTTTTGCAAAGGCGAAATGATCGCAAAATCCCCGCAAGAACAGCCTGTTGCGTGCCGCGTCGATCAAGCCGCGTCTCGTCAAATCTCGACTGTCGGAGGAAGGCAACCATGATGCACCGCAATATCGGGGAACTTCTGGGGCAGCACCGCGTCGTCAGCCTGCCGGCCGGCGCGTCGGTGCGCGAGGCCGCGCGCCAGATGAAGGCCGCGCACGTCGCCTCCGTCATCGTCACGGCGCCCATCGACGAGCACATCGAGGGCATCTTCACCGAACGCGACCTGACCGACCGCGTCGTCGCCGACGGGCTGGATCCCGACCACACGCCGCTGTCGATGGTGATGACGCCGTGCCCGATCACCGCCGACCCCGCCACCAGCGTGGCCGAGGCGCTGCGCCGCATGGCCGGCAACAACCTGCGCCACCTGCCGGTGGTCCAGAACGGCCACGTCGTCGGTGTCGTCTCCATGCGCGACATGATGGGGGAGGAGCTGATGGTTCTGGAGCGCGAGAAGGAGATGATGGACAGCCTGACCGAAGTCATCATGTGACCGGTCACCCGCTGGCCTGAAGGTAACGCCGCCTCACGTCTTCGTGCGGCGGCGTTTTTGCGCTCCGCCCGAGACCGCCGCAGGCGTACATTACCGCCTTCTCGGTTCCTGACGGACTCCAGCGATGCGCCTGCCGTCCATCCATGATTTCGCCGCGGAGGCGACGGACCCCGGCCACTACGCGGCTCTGGGCGCCGACTGGTCGCTGGCGGTGGCGGACGTGGTGGCCAGCACGCGGCTGGCCGCGGAGGGGCGGCACCGCGACGTGAATTTCGTGGCGGCGGCCGTGGTCGCCGTCCTGTCGGAGGCGGTGCGCGACGCGCCGGAGCCCGCCGCCTGCCAGTTCGGCGGCGACGGCGCCATCGCCGCCGTGCCCCCGGGGCGGGAGGCGGCGGCGCGCGCGGCGCTGGCGGCGCTCGCCCACTGGGCGGCCACCGACATGGACGTGCCGCTCCGCGTCGGGCTGGTGCCCGTGTCCGCCCTGCTCGACCAGGGGCTAGAGGTGCTGGCGGCGCTGCACGACTTCGGCAACGGCAACGCCTTCGGCCTGTTCCTGGGCAGCGGGGTCGCCGCCGCCGACGCCTGGGTGAAGTCCGACCCGCGCTGGAGCGTCGCGCCCGCGCCCGGCCCCCTGACGGGGTTGGAGGCGGTGTCCTGCCGCTGGAACCCGGTGCGCGCCGGGCGCGGCACCATCCTGTGCGTGATCGTGGACCCGCTGGCCGGCGGGGCGGAGGGGCTGGCGACGCTGGCCCGCGTCCAGGCGGACATCGAGCGGATCGTGCCGACCGCCGTCGCCGCCCCGCTCGGCATGGGGGAGCGGCTGGAGGTCCGCTGGCCGCCGTCCTGGCGGTCGCTGTGGCTGGAATCGCGGACCCACCCGCGCGGGCGCCGGATCGCCAGCATGGCGGCGGCGCTCGCCAAGTCGGCGGTGCTCGCGGCCATGTTGAGGCTCGGGCTGCACTCCGCCGGCTTCGACCCGGACCACTACCGCCGGTCCCTGGCGGAGCGGTCGGACTTCCGCAAGTCGGCCGGCGGCCCGCGCTTCGTGCTCGACGTGACGGAGGAGGAGGCCGCGGCCATCGACGCCCTGCTGCGCGCCCGGGCCGACGCCGGGCTGATCCGCTACGGCACGGCGCGGGCGCAGTCGACGACCGTGACCTGTCTCGTGGGCGACTTCGCCGCCGACCGGCACGTCCATTTCGTGGACGGCGCCGAACTCGGCTTCTGGCGCGCCTCGGTCATGCTGAAGGCGATGAAGGCCCGGGAAGCGGCTTGAAGAGGTTTCCAACCACAGAGGCACGGAGACACAGAGGGGTGGTTTCTCCGTGTCTCCGTGCCTCTGTGGCGAATTCCTAGGCCCGCCCCATCATCCGGCGGCGCATCTCCGCCTCGTCTACCGTCACGATCTCCGTGCCGATCGGCCAGAGCGCCAGCAGCGCCAGCTTCAGGTGCGCCCAGGCGAAGGGCAGGCCGATGATGGTGACGGCCAGCGCCGCGGCGGCGATCAAATGGCCGATCGCCAGCCACCAGCCGGCCAGCACGAACCAGACGACGTTGCCGAGAAAGCCCAGCCCGCCGGTGCCGATATCCTCGCGGCCGCGGAACTCATCCCGTCGGACGGCGGTTTGTCCAAATGGCAACAGCGTGTACCACGCGATCGTAACCGCCGATCGCGCCCACGGGATGCCGACGATGGTGATGACCATCAGCACGGCCGCGAGGAGCCATCCCGCGGCCATCCAGATGCCGCCGGTCACCACCCACAGGATGTTGAGAAGCAGGTTGATCAGGGGCATGGGGTCTATCTCCTTTGCCCGCAGATGTGGGGATGCGGGGGCGGTGCGCCCAGAGGGTGGGGTCGCAGAAAGTGGCGCATCGAAAGAGGCACCCTTCGGCACCTTGAAGGACGGTCCCGCACGCCACAGTTCGAAAGGGGAAGTTTTGAGCAAAAATCGCTCTCACCCGAAACGGTTTTTCGAATCAGGACGTCTTGGTTTCGAAGGAGCGGAGTCCGCGCTGCACGCCAACCACGGTACCATCGGAGGGGAGGCCGCATGAACGAGGTCCAGATCCACGACGAGTCCACGGAAGTCGCGGCCATCGCGGGGGAAACCGCCACCATGGCGCCCGTGGTCAACGCCATTCTCGGCACTGCCGTCGTCGCCGCCGCCAAGCGCGCCGCCACCGCCGATGTGGTGCACGGCATCGTCGCCGGCTTGCGCCTGCTGCGCTCCGCCGCGGAGGCGGAGGCCGGCTACACCATGGCCGCGGCGATCGACACCGCCATCCGCACCCGCCTGCTGGTGGAGAACATGTCGTCTCTGCGCACCACCGGGCACGAGCCCGACCCGGTGCCGCTGCCGGCCCCGGGGCCGAACGTCGCCGTTTCCGCCGCCATCTTCGTCAGCGCGGCCGAATCCTGCCTGACCGTGAACGCCCACGCGGAGGACAACACGCCGCTGGAACTGGCCGTCTTCGCCTTTTCCACGCAGCTGATCCAGCAGCTGGGCGGGGTGCCGGAATGGCGCACCCTGATGCGGGAACTGCACCGCCCCACCGAACCGCGCGACGAGGCGCCGGAAACGGTCCTTCCGGCCGGCGGGGCGACCATCCATTAGAGGTTCTCTGAAAGATCCGCTGGTAAGACTTTCCACCGGTCATCGCGTCGATTTTCGGCGGGAAGAGCCCATAAAGGGGATTTAAAACGGATTTTTCCTGTGTTCCCGGCCACAGTTCGCGCCTTTTCAGGCCTTTTTATGGTACGGGACAGGATGTGAACGGATCGTTACCTTCGGACTCAAAGGCGGGGGTGAGTCCCGCCCAAGAGGAAGCCAACCGGGGGCGAGGCCTTGACCATTCACAGCAGCGCCGATGGGCATGCCAGTGCCGGATTCGGCATCATGCCGTCGGGCGACGGTGCGGCGCGCTGCGGCGCCCGCGACATCGGGGCCGGGGCGGGCTGCATCGTCGCGGGCGACCCGGCCGGTCGCCGGATCGTGCTGGTGCACGCGAATTCCAGCGAGGCGCGGGCCTGGAACCGCCTTCTGCGCGCCGTTCCGGCTGGGCAGGAGTGGGTGTCGGTCGCTCGGCCCGACCCGGGCCCGACCCCCAATGGGACCTTGGCCGGAGCATCCCTGGTGCGCGGCGGCGATCCGGGCGTGCAGGCGGCGGCGCTGCGCCCGCTGCTGACGCTGCGCCGGGCGCGCAAGCCGCTTCTGGTCGGCTGCGGCACCGGCGTGCCGGTGGCCCTGCGGGCGGCGCTCGATTTCCCGGATCTCGTCGGCGGCCTGCTGCTGGTCGACCCGACGGTCGCCGAGGCCACGCGGCCCAGCGTCCTGCGCCGCCTCGCCGCCCGTCTGATGCCGCCGGCCATCCGCAGCACCGCGGCGGAGCTTCAGTCCATGGGGCCGCTGCTGGCATCCATCCGCGTGCCGGTGACCCTGGTGCAGGGCAAGGACGAGCCGCCGGGCCTGCTCGGCACGCCCTTCCTCGAACAGGCACTGTCGGGATGCCGCAACCTGACCGTGGTGACCGTGCCCGGCGACCACGTCGAGCCCGCCAAGCACGAGCCCGCCGTCCGCACCGCCCTGTCCGCCCTGGTCGCCGCCGTGGAGCGGGGCGGGGCGTAAGGCCAGGCTTCGGTCGCGTAGGTTGGGTGGAGCGTCAGCGAAACCCAACACCCCCCCCCCGCGATGCCGACGATGTTGGGTTCCGCTGACGCTGCACCCAACCTACGGTTCCAATCGATCACAACCCGTTCGCGGTGATCGCCGCCTGCGTGCGGTTGCGCACGCCGAGCTGCCGCAGGATCGCCGTGACGTGCACCTTCACTGTGCCTTCGGTCAGGCCCAGCTCGTGGGCGATCTGCTTGTTCGACTTGCCGTCGCGCAGGCGGTTCAGCACGTCGCGCTGGCGCGGCGTCAGCGTCTCGCTGCCGGCCAGCTGGCCCAGCGCGTCGTCCTCGCCGGCCCCACCACCGCCCATTCCGTAGGCCGCCGCCCCGTGGTCGGCCATGCGCTCGCCGCGGATCGCCTGCTCCGGCAGGTAGACGCCGCCGGCCAGCACGAGCTGAAGCGCGCCCAGCAGAACCTTGGCGCTGCTCGACTTCGGGATGAAGCCGGCCGCCCCGTTCTCCAGCGCGGCCAGCAGGTCGGACCGCTTTTCCGACGCGGAGACCACCACCAGCAGGGCGCGCGGCAGCCGCGCGTGGATCTCCCCCAGCGTCTCGAACCCCGTCCAGCCGGGCATGCCGAGGTCGAGCAGGATCAGGTCGAACGCGGTTTCGCCGTCGCACATCCGCCGTACGTCGTCGAAAGAACTCGCCTCGAAAAAGGTCATGTTCTCGTTCGACAGCACCAGCAGGCGACGCAGGCCATCGCGGAAAAGAAGATGATCGTCGGCGAGCAAAACATTCAAGGCGGGCTTATCCAAGGTTTTGTCCATGGTCTTCCTTGCTGCTGCGCCGCAAGTTCGAAACAAATTGCGCCGTCTTGCGCAGGATATCCAAGCAAGCCTGGGGTGGAAGAGTGTCTTTGGTCTTATGGCGCACCACCTAAGTCGGGAAAGCCACACCTCCTATGGACGCCGTTCAGGCTGCGCAAAACGGCAGGACGCCGGCCGCGGGATGGCGCGGCCGGCGTCCTGGATCACCGGATGGAGAGAGGGAAGGGGGCGTCAGACCACGCTGGCGCTGACCCCCGCCGCTTCGGCCGGCTGGTCGCCGATGCCGTTGTTCAGCGCCCAGATGGCCGCCTGGGTGCGGTTGGAGGCGTTGATCTTGCGCAGCAGGCTCTTCAGATGGACCTTCACCGTCGCCTCCGTGATGTGGAGGTGGTTGGCGATCATCTTGTTGGAGTTGCCGTTCAGCAGGCAGCGCAGGATCTGGATCTCGCGCTGGGACAGGCCCTTGCGGCGGGCGGGGACCTCGGTCGCCAGCTCCTCGGTGCGGCCGCTGACCAGCAGCTCGGCCAGATGGGTCGGGAACACCTTCTCGCCCATCATCACCAGCTTCAGCGACTGCATCAGCGCCTCGCAGGCGATGTCCTTCATCAGGTAGCCGTCGGCGCCGGCGCCCAGCGCGCCGGACAGGCGGCGGGTGCACAGGTCGGTGGTCAGGATGACGATGCGGATGTCCGGATGCTCGGCGCGCAGCTCGCGCATCAGATCGACTTCGTCGTCGCTGCCGTTGGCGAGATCGATGAGGATCAGTTCGGGGCGGGTGCCGGCCGCTTCCACCGCCGGTACGCCTTCACGCAGGCTGCCGGCCTCGCCGATCACGTGGAAAGGCGTGGTCTCGAACAGGCGCTTCATGCCTTCGCGGAAGAGCTTGTTCGCATCGATGAGGAAAACGTTCACGGGATCCATTGTTCCAACCCGCCTTCTGTTTGGTTCAAGTCGGTTGTGTCTATGTCTCGTCCGTGGACACCCGCTCCGCCGATGGGCCGCCTTGAGCGGCTGTCCGTTCGGCATCGGGGTGCCACGATTTGAATGCACCTTACCCCGGATTTGCGGAAACTAAAATTTCCCCAAAGGAGAAGTCGTGTCTCGCAATGGGCATATGTCATAAGCCAAAATAAGACAAAGCGCTCATCGGGTGATCGTCGCGTTTCAGTCGTGGAATAATGGCTGAGACAATGCAGTGAATAGGCCTGTGATCTTCTTGTGACGTTGGCGCGTTGTGGGGAACGTTTCTAAAAGGGACTTGCGGCTGTCGATGTAAGACCGAGGTCGCACAGCGTAACCACGATGGAGATTCGGCCGACCGACGCTAAGCATACATATCATCGGCCGTTCGGCGTGGATCCGGCCCGTTTCATCAAGGGAAGGGGTTCGATGCGCCATCGCGCGTGCTATATACGGGGGCTCTTCAGGAATCCGGTGCCTCATGTCCGACCCCTACGCCTATGACGACCCGCTGAGCCACGCCGCTCCCCCGGCACCCGCGCCGATGCAGCGTTTCGCCTATCTGGACGGCCTGAACCCGGTCCAGCGCGAGGCGGTGGAGGCGCTCGACGGCCCGGTGCTGGTGCTGGCCGGCGCCGGCACGGGCAAGACGCGCGTCCTGACGACGCGGCTGGCGCACCTGCTGATGACGCGCCGGGCGGCCGCCTTCCAGATCCTGGCGGTGACCTTCACCAACAAGGCCGCGCGCGAGATGCGCGAGCGCGTCGCCCATCTGGTGGGGATCGAGCCGGAGGGCTGGTGGCTGGGCACCTTCCACGCGCTCGCCGCGCGCATCCTGCGCCGCCATGCGGAGCTGGTGGGGCTGAAGTCCAACTTCACCATCCTGGACACCGACGACCAGATCCGCCTGATCAAGCAGCTTCTGGAGGCCGAGAACATCGACTCCAAGAAGTGGCCGGCCCGACAGGTGCTGGGCGTGATCGAGCGCTGGAAGGACCGCGGCCTGACCCCGGACAAACTGGGCGAGGCCGACGGCGGCGACGTGGCCGGCGGCCGGGTGGTCGCGCTCTACCGCCAGTACCAGGAGCGGCTGCGCACGCTGAACGCCTGCGACTTCGGCGATCTTCTGCTGCACAACCTCGCCATTTTCCAGAAGCACCCGGACGTGCTGGCCGAGTACCACCGCAAGTTCAAGTACATCCTGGTCGACGAGTACCAGGACACCAACGTGGCGCAGTATCTCTGGCTGCGCATCCTCTCCCAGGCGCACAAGAACATCTGCTGCGTGGGCGACGAGGACCAGTCGATCTACGCCTGGCGCGGGGCGGAGATCGGCAACATCCTGCGCTTCGAGGCCGACTTCCCCGGCGCCAAGGTGATCAAGCTGGAGCAGAACTACCGCTCCACCGGGCATATCCTGGCCGCGGCCTCCGGCCTGATCGCCAACAACAAGGGGCGGCTCGGCAAGACGCTGTGGACCCAGGCCGACGGCGGGGATCCGGTGCGCGTGCGCGGCGTCTGGGACGGCGAGGAGGAGGCGCGCTGGGTCGGCGACGAGATCGAGGCGATGCAGCGCCAGGGCACCCCGCTCTCCCAGGTCGCCGTGCTGGTCCGCGCCGGCTTCCAGACCCGCGAGTTCGAGGAGCGCTTCATCACGCTGGGCCTTCCCTACCGCGTGATCGGCGGCCCGCGCTTCTACGAGCGGCAGGAAATCCGCGACGCCATGGCCTATCTGCGCGTGGTGCACTCGCCCGACGACGACCTCGCCTTCGAGCGCATCATCAACCTGCCCAAGCGCGGCATCGGCCCGGCGGCGCTGCAATGCCTCTACCAGGCGGCGCGCGGGCGCGGCGTGTCGCTGACCGAGGCCGGCTGGGCGCTGACCGAGACGGACGAGCTGAAGCCCAAGCTGCGCGCGACGCTCCGCGCGCTGCTCCAGGACTTCTTCCGCTGGCGCACCATGATGGCGACGGTGCCGCACACCGACCTCGCCCGCACCATCCTGGACGAGTCCGGCTACACCCGCATGTGGCAGCAGGACAAGACGCCGGAGGCCCCGGGCCGGCTGGAGAACCTGAAGGAATTGATCACCGCCATGGCGGAGTTCGAGAACCTGCCGGGCTTCCTGGAACATGTCGCCCTGGTCATGGAGAACGCGGAGGCCGCCGGCACCGACCAGGTCACGGTGATGACCCTGCACGGCGCCAAGGGGCTGGAGTTCGACATGGTCTTCCTGCCCGGCTGGGAGGAGGGCGTGTTCCCCAACCAGCGCGCGCTGGACGAGACCGGCATCGCCGGCCTGGAGGAGGAGCGGCGGCTCGCCTACGTCGGCCTGACCCGCGCCCGCAAGCGCGCCACCATCAGCCACGCGGCCAACCGGCGCCTCTACGGCAACTGGGTCAGCGCCATCCCCTCCCGCTTCGTGGAGGAAATCCCCAACGACCACGTCGACGCCGAGGCCGCCAGCGGTCTCTACCCCGGCGGCGGTGGCGGGAACGCCTACGGCGGTGGTGGCGGCTTCCGCGAATCCTCCGCCTATTCGGCCTTCCGCAGCGCGTCTCGCCAGCAGGCCCCCGCTCCGCGCACCATCACGCTCGACGGCAGCTCCTACCATGTGGAGCCGCGCGCCCGGCCGAACGCGCCCTTCCCCAAGGGCGCGCGCGTGTTCCACCAGAAGTTCGGCTACGGCACCGTCACCGCGGTGGAGCAGGACAAGCTGGAAATCGACTTCGACCACGCCGGCGTGAAAAAGGTGATGGATAGCTTCGTGGTCCCGGCCGAGAAGGCGGGGTGAGGGCCCAACGCGACCACCCTCCGGTGCTGCCGAATGTCGCACCCGTGACGACCATCACAGCCCAAAGGCTTTCCAACCGGTAAATATGGGTTTCCGAGTTGCAGAAATCAGTCGGGAACCCAACCGGTGTTCGGCAAGAGCAGCACAGCGTTCGAGGTCCAGGTCCGTCGCGAGGGCCGGTGGGTGATCGAGGCCTCCTTCTTCGAGGAGGCCTCGGCGCTGTCCTGCGCCCGGGTTCAGATGACCAGCGGCGGCGTGGAGGAGGTGAAGGTCTTCAAGCACCGCTCGCTCGCCGGCCTGTCGCTGGAAACGCTGGTCTTCCACAAGACCGTGCCGGTGGTGAAGGACAAGCCGATGCTGCTCGGCGGCACGGCGGAGGGGGCGCCGGTCTGCACCGGCCCCGACGGCCTCTACAGCTTCGAATCGCGCGTGGTGATCAACCGGCTGCTGCGCGCCTTCCTAGACAAGTTCCGCATCACCCCGACCGAACTCCTCCACTCCTTCACCTACCTGCGCAAGCTGGACGAGCAGGGCATCCTGCTGGGCGCGGCCCTCCAGGCGGTGGCGCGCCACCACGCCGACCTGCACGGCTTCGCCGTCCCGGCGCGGGCGCGGGAGCTGCGCGGCTTCACCGACGTCGTGATGACCCGCGCCCGCGACTTCCAGGCGGAGCGCAAGCGCCTGCCGGCCTTCGACCCCAAGGACCTCCCCGCCACCAGCCGGGCCATCGAGCTTGCGGTGGGGGAGGCGCGGCACGACGCGGTCTTCCTCGGCCAGCTCACCCACCATCTGGCCGACCGCAACTCGCTGGGCGGCAAGCTCGACCTGCTGCTGGACCTGATCGACGACGACAGCGAGCCGCGCCACCTCGCCCTGATCGACGGGGTGATGGCCGACACGCTGGGCTCGGCCGACGTGGTGAAGGACCTGCTGGGCGCGCAGCCGAACCTGGCCATGGGGCTGTGCGTGCTGGCCGACCACATCCTCGGCCGCGACCCCGACCCCAAGGGCGAGCCGGCGAGCGCGCTGCTGGCCCGCGTCGGCGACCTGATCGTGCACGGCCGCACGCCCTGCTGCCGCGCCGTCCTGGTGGACCGCATCCGCCACGCCCTGAACGGCGCCCAGCCGCTCGACCGCCGCGACCCGAAGAAGGAAGCGCTGCTCGCCGACCACCTCGCCACCCACCTGCGCGACGGGCAGGGGCGGATGCTGGGCGGCCCCGACTCCGAAAAAGCGCTCGCCCGCCGCCTGATCCGCCACCGCCAGACCATCCTGCGCGAACAGGGCATGCACGACATCGCGGACCGCCTGTCGGGGCGGTGAGGGGCGTCGAGTGTTGCTGGGGTGCTTCGGTGTTGACGGGGATTCACCACAAAGACACAAAGGGCACAAAGAATTTCACAAAGGGGTCCTGGCTTGGAAACGGCTGTCTCCGCTTCGCTGAACGGCTTGTCGCGCGAGGTGGTGGACGCGGCTTACACGGTCCACAGCCGGCTCGGCCCCGGTCTGCTCGAGTCCGTTTACGAGACATGCCTCGCCTATGAACTGTCCAAGCGTGGCATCGGGGTCAAACGCCAGCTGGTTGTTCCCGTCTATTACGACGACATCCGGATCGACGAGGGATTTCGGATTGATCTCCTGATCGAAGACTCAATCGTCATCGAAATCAAGTCGGTCGAGCGTTCCCTGCCGGTCTACGAAGCACAGCTTCTGACCTACCTGAAGATGACCGGGCATCGTCTGGGATTCCTGATGAACTTCAACGTGTCGCGCTTCAAGGACGGTGTCCGGCGCATGGTGCTTTGACGGGCCGGAACCGCTTTGTGAAATTCTTTGTGTCTTAGTGTCTTAGTGGTAAAACCCCCGCCATCGCGACGATCATCCGAAAAGCGGATCCCCCATGTCCCCCACCAAGCTCTGGCGCATCGCGCTCGTCGTTCCCGAGGCCCATGCCCCCGCTTTCGCCGACGCGGTCGGCGACCACGCCGATGCGGTTTCGACCTTCGAGCTGGAGGAGGGCGGCAACTGGCTGGTCGAGGCGACGCTCTACGGCCAGCCGGACGAGGCGCGGCTGAACGCCCGCGTCGCCGTGCTGGCGGAGGCCGTGGGCATCCCTGAGCCGGCGCTCGCCATCGAGGAACTGCCGGCGATCGACTGGGTCTCGCACAGCTACCAGGGTTTTCCGCCGATCCAGGCCGGGCGCTTCTTCGTGCACGGCTCCCACCACGAGGGCATCGTGCCGGCCGGCAGCATCCCGCTGCTGGTGGACGCCGCCACCGCCTTTGGCACGGGAGAGCACGGCTCGACCAAGGGCTGCCTGCTGGCGCTCGACCGTCTGGCGCGGCGCATGACGCTGCCGCGCGGCGGGCGGGGCGGGGCGCTCGACATGGGCTGCGGCTCCGGCATCCTGGCGCTCGCCGTGGCCAAGCGCTGGGGCATCCCGGTGACCGCCGTGGACATCGACCCGGAGGCGGTGCGCGTCACCCGCGTCAACGCCGCCCTCAACGGCGTGAAGGCCCGCATCCGGGCGCAGGGCGGCGACGGCTACCACACGCCGGTCGTGGGCAAGCACAAGCCCTATGGCCTGATCACCGCCAACATCCTGGCCCGCCCGCTGGCCCGCATGGCGCCGAAGCTGACCCGCCACCTGAAGCGCGGCGGCGTCTGCGTGCTGGCCGGCCTGCTGAACCGGCAGGAGCGCCACGTCATCCAGGCCCACCGCACCCAGGGCCTGCACCTCGTCTCCCGCATCCCGGTCGGCGAGTGGACCACGCTCGTGATGAAGCGGCCGAAGCGGAAGGCGGCTAAGGGCTGATCGCCTTTTTGCGGCCGCGCCCTCCGTGCGCCATGTGCCTCTTGCCGGGGACAAGCGTTATGTCCCCAGCAACCAGGACGATTTTTGCGGAGGACCGATGCTGAACCGGATCAGGGCGCTGTTCAATGAGACCGACACCGGCGACGCCGACCACGAAACCCTTCAGGCCGCGGCGGCCGCCCTGCTGGTCGAGGCGGCCCGCACCGACGACACCATTTCGGCGCCGGAGCGGAACCGCATCATCGACGTGACGCGCCGCCATTTCAAACTGACCCAGGAGGAAGCGCAGGAGCTTCTGTCCGCCGCCGTGTTCGACACGGAGGGCGCCTCCCCCTACCACCGCTACGTCACCGTCATCAACGACCGCTGCCCGCCCGACAAGCGCCTCTGGATCATCGAGATGCTGTGGGAGGTGGCCTACGCCGACGGCACCCTGAACGACCTGGAAGCCAACCTGCTGCGCCGCATCGGCGGCCTGCTGCACGTCTCCGAAGTCGAACGCGGCGAGGCCCGCAAGCGCGTGCTGGAACGGCTGGGCCTGCCGGAAGACACGGGGTTGTAGCGCCGGCTGGAGGGTTTTCACCACAGAGGCACGGAGACACAGAGACTTCCTCTAATACGCGTTCTGGCACCTGCCCGCTGGTCGAGGAGGGGAGGAGTCTCTAAAATTTGTCTGTGTCTCCGTGTCTCTGTGGTGAATCGCTCCCCCCACCGACACCCCGCACCCCGCCTACGCCCTTTCCCGCGCTTGCGCCCCGCGGCGTCCCTGCCTAGCCTGTTGCGCATCGGCTTCACCGGACGAGGATAAGGACCCGTGTCCAGCGCGTACCGCGGCGACGAAACTCTGGCGCAACTTCTGGCGGGGGCGGGGCTCGCGCAGACCCCCGCGGGGATCCGCGACCTCGTGGCGGGCGTGCTCGCCGCGCCCGAGGGCACCGATCCCGACGCTTGGCTCGTTCTGGTCGGGGATAAGCTCCCGGACGACCTCGCCGGCCAGCTCCGCGCGCTGAAGGCGCAGCTCGCCGCCGCGCACGCGGTCACGCACGCGCCGGACCACGCCGCCCGCCTCGCGTCCCTGCGCGCCGCGCTGAAGCGGCGCGGGCTGGACGGATTCGTCGTCCCGCGCGGCGACGAGCATCAGGGCGAGTATGTCCCGCCGCGCGCCCAGCGCCTCGCCTGGCTGACCGGCTTCACCGGCTCCGCGGGCCAGGCCGTGGTGGCGGCGGAGCGTGCGGCCATCTTCGTGGATGGCCGCTACACGCTCCAGGTCCAGGCCGAGGTGTCGCGCGACCTCTACGAGTACAAGCATCTGGTGGAAGACCCGCTGCTGGACTGGGTGGCCGACGCGCTGCCGGCCGGCGGGCGGCTCGGCTACGATCCCTGGCTGCACACCGCCGGCTGGGTGGAGCGCACCCGCCAACAGGCGGAGCGCGCCGGGCTGACGCTGGTCGCCTGCGAGGACAACCCGGTGGACTCCGTCTGGGCCGACCAGCCGCCGCCGCCGCTCGCTCCGGTCGAAGCGCAGGATCTTCCCTTCGCCGGCGTGCCCGCGGCGGAGAAGCGCGCGCGCCTTGCCGACGATCTGGCCCGCAACGGCATCGGCGCCGTGGTGCTGACCCAGCCCGACTCCATCGCCTGGCTGCTGAACATCCGGGGCGCCGACGTGCCCTGCACGCCGCTGCCGCTGTCTTTCGCCATCCTGAAGGACGACGGGGCGGTGGACCTGTTCATCGACCGCCGCAAGCTGGCGCCCGGCGTCGAGTCCCACCTCGGCAACCAAGTCGCCGTGCGCGCGCCGGAGGAGCTGGGCGCGGCACTCGACGCGCTCGGCCGCGGCGGGCGCAAGGTGATGGCCGATCCGGCCTCCACATCGGCCTGGATCTTCGACCGGCTGCACATGGCAGGATCGAAGATCGAGCGCGAGCCCGACCCCTGCGCCCTGCCCAAGGCCTGCAAGAACGACGCGGAGTTGGCCGGCACCCGCGCCGCCCACGCCCGCGACGGCGCGGCGCTCGTCCGCTTCCTGCACTGGCTGTCGGAAGAGGCGCCCAAGGGAACCGTGACGGAGATCGCCGCGGCCGAGCGCCTGTACGAGTTCCGCCGCACCAACGACCGCTTCCGCGGCCTCAGCTTCGAGACCATCTCCGGGGCGGGCCCGAACGGCGCCATCGTCCATTACCGCGTGTCGGAGGCGACCGACCGCCGGCTGGAGCCGGGCAGCCTCTTCCTGCTGGACAGCGGCGCGCAGTACCGGGACGGCACCACCGACGTGACGCGCACCATCGCCATCGGCACGCCGACGCCGGAGATGAAGGAGCGCTTCACCCTCGTGCTGAAGGGGCACATCGCGCTCAGCACCGCGCGTTTCCCGCGCGGCACGACCGGGTCGCAGCTCGACGCGCTGGCGCGCCGGCCGCTGTGGTCGGCGGGGCTCGACTACGACCACGGCACGGGGCACGGGGTCGGCAGCTTCCTGTCGGTGCACGAGGGGCCGCAGCGTGTGTCCAAGGTGCCGAACACGGTGGCGCTCCAGCCCGGCATGATCCTGTCGAACGAGCCCGGCTACTACAAGACCGGCGCCTACGGCATCCGCATTGAGAACCTGGTCGTCGTGCGGCCGCTCGACCTGCCCATGGCGGAGCGGCCGATGCTGGAGTTCGAGGTGCTGACCCTGGCCCCGATCGACCGCACCCTGATCGAGCCGACCCTGCTGACCCAGGAGGAGGTCGTCTGGCTGAACGCCTACCACGCCCGCGTGCGCGAGGCGCTGGCGCCCCGGCTCGACCCTGTGGTGGCGGAGTGGCTGGGGCAGGCAACCTCCCCGATCATCCTATGACCGCCGGAGTGCGCATCGGTTTGATATATCACGCATCGTAAAGCCTGGGGCGGCAAAACATCCCGTGCGTTCGGGCGTGAAATCTGGCAAGGTCCGCACCCGGCGCATTGCCTGCCCGTTCGGGCTGCCCCGGCCGTGACCGTTGCCGATCCCCTGGGGATTCCCTGGCGATCCGCGACGTTTCGGCGCGGTTGGTAACCCGAAATTTACGAGCATGCTGCACTGTGCCGCAGAGGGATGACTTTTCGGCAGACTTAGGGCACAGAGTCCTTGAGGTATCACAGTCGGAACCAGTCCTCGACGATCGGCGCGTGGCGGCGGCACCGGCCGCACCCAGGGGCCGGTCGGGATGAGCGCCGGGCCGGGGCCTAGCAACGGAAGAATGCGGAGACGCGTAGATGAAGATCCTTGTCGTCGATGACTACGCCACCATGCGGCGCATCGTGCGGAACCTCCTGACCCAGATCGGCTACACGGACATCGACGAAGCCGGCGACGGCGTCTCGGCGCTGGCGAAGCTGCGCGAGAGCAAGTTCGGCCTCATCATTTCCGACTGGAACATGGAGCCGATGACCGGCCTGCAGCTCCTGAAGGAAATCCGCGCCGACGCCAAGCTCGCCGCGACGCCCTTCATCATGGTCACCGCCGAAAGCAAGACGGAGAACGTGATCGCCGCCAAGCAGGCGGGCGTGAACAACTACATCGTCAAGCCCTTCAACGCCGACACGCTGAAGCAGAAGATCCAGGCCGTTATCGGCGGGTAAGGCCAAGCCGCTATCGGTGCTTAAGGAGAGTCCGGTTTGGACCAGCTTCCGCAGCTTTCCGAGGAAGAGTTCGACCAGATCGAGGAAGCGATCGCCCGCACCACCAAGGGGCGCGCCTTCCTCCGCCGCTTCCACCGCCGGGCCCACGGGGCCGCGGCGGAGGAGGTGCGCAAGATGCTCGTGGAGTTCCGCGACTCCTGGCATCGGCAGAACCAGGTGGTCGAGGCCGCCAAGCACGTCGAGGTGCTGCGGCGCGAGCTGATGGAGATGGCCGCCTCCATCGAGCAGGCCCGGCGCGAGGTGGCGGCACTCCGCCCGCCCGACGGGTCGAGCGACAAGATCACCTCGGCCACCAACGAGCTGGACGCCATCGTCATCTCCACCGAACGGGCCTCCTTCGAGATCCTGAACGCCGCCGAACGGCTGATGGATCTCTCGGGCAAGCTGCGGGCGGAAGGCGCCAACGCGGGCCTGTGCGGCGAGATCGAGGGGGAGGTGACCAACATCTTCACCGCCTGCTCGTTCCAGGACCTGACCGGCCAGCGCACCAGCAAGGTCGTCAACGCGCTCCGCTACATCGAGCAGCGCGTCAACGCCATGATCGGCATCTGGGGTGCGGAAGGGCTGGCGGACTTCAAGATCCAGACGGAGGTCACCGACCACCGGCCGGACGCCCACCTGCTCAACGGCCCGCAGCTGGATGGGCTCGGCGTCAGCCAGGCGGACGTCGACAGCATGTTCGACAGCCCCGCGGTGGCCGCGGCGCCCCCGCCGCCGCCCGCGCCGGAACCGCCCCCGGCTCCGGCCCCGGTTCAATCCAGCCAGGCGGACATCGACAGCCTGTTCGACAGCCCGGCGCCCGCCGCGGCCCCCGTTCAGGCGAGCCAGGCGGACATCGACAGCATGTTCGACGCCCCGGCGCCCGCCCCGGCGAAGAAGCCGGTGCCCAAGCCGCCGTCGGCGGCAAAGCCGGTGCCGAAGCCGGCGCCCAAGCCGGCCGCCAAGCCGGCGGCACCGCCACCCCCGGCCGCCGCTTCCGATGAACCGCCAGCCCCGCTCGACCAAGCGGCCATCGACGCCCTGTTCGGGTGACGGAGCGGCCAGGACCTGGGGAGAGCGAGCAACCGTCACGAAACCGTAGGCAAAATTTTACGAAAAGCTTGATAATCCTATCGCCGCCCGCCGGGGCCACCGCAAACCCGGTTCGACGCTTCGGCGGGCTGTGCCCACCTGACGGCCCATTGGCCGCGTGATCGGAAAGGCGCAGCCTGCATGAGGAATTCCTCGAAGCCCTTCATGGCCGAGATCCAGAAGGCCCGCCGCAACGGCCATCCCTTCCAGGCGCCGGCGGACGAGGCGGCGGCGGCCCCCGTCGCGCTGCCGGCCGGCCCCTTGCAGGTGGACCACAGCGAGGTGATGCGCGCCATCGACCATCTCGGCGCGAAGCTCGACCGCTTCCTGACCATGGACGCGCAGCAGATCGAGCACATCCAGGTCGAGATCGCCGACATCTCCGGCCGAATCAAGGCGACCAAGGTGGAAATGGCGGCCATCCGCCACCCGCTGGCCGGCGACGACAAGTTCCAGCAGGCCTCGCAGGAGCTGAGCGCCGTCGTCTCCGCGACGGAGGCCGCGACCAACACCATCATGGCCTGCGCGGAGGAGCTGGAGGAGGTCGTCCACGAGCTGAAGTCGTCGTTGCCGGAGGGCTACCACAACGACCGCGTCAACGACATGAACGAGATCATCGTCCGCATCTACGAGGCCTGCAACTTCCAGGACCTGACCGGACAGCGCATCACCAAGGTCGTCCGCGCCCTGACCTTCATCGAGGAGCGCGTCGACGCCATGATGGGCCACTGGAACAAGCGCGAGTTCGAAGCGATGCCCCTGCCGCCGACCGTCACCAAGATGGACGAGAGCCTGGAACTGCACGGCCCCGGCGACCACCAGGAAATGGGCAACATCAGCCAGGCCGACATCGACGCCCTGTTCGCGTAAGCGCTTCTTCCCCTCTCCCAGCGGGGCTGGGAGAGGGGAAGAAGCGCCAAGTCTCACTCTTTCGCCCAAGCGACTTGCCGCGTCCGTGCCTGGGCGTGCTATACAGGGGCAATTCCGAAAGCATCGTGACGACCATGCCCTCCCGTCTTACCCGTCTGCCGCTCGCGGCCCTTCTCCTCGCCTCGGCCCTCTCCGCCTGCTCCTCGACCAAGGACGAAGACAAATACGTCGAGCGTCCGGCCGAAAGCATCTACCGCGAGGCGGACGCCGCCATGCAGGAGGACCGGTTCAAGACCGCGGCCAAGCTGTATGACGAGGTGGAGCGCCAGCACCCCTATTCCGAATGGGCCGGCAAGGCGCAGATCATGGCCGCCTACGCCCATTACCAGGACCTGAAGTACGACGACGCCATCCTGGCGCTCGACCGCTACATCCAGCTCCACCCCGGCAGCCAGGACGTCGCCTACGCCTACTACATGCGGGCGCTGTGCTATTACGAGCAGATCACCGACGTGCGGCGCGACCAGCGCATGACGCGCCTGGCGCTCGACGCCCTGTCGGAGGTCGTGCGCCGCTTCCCGGACAGCCAGTACGCGCGCGACGCCAAGATCAAGATCGACCTGACCAACGACCACCTCGCCGGCAAGGAGATGGAGGTCGGGCGCTTCTATCTGAAGCAGGGTCAGTACACCGCCGCCATCGGCCGGTTCCGCACGGTGATTGAAAACTACCAGACCACCTCCCATGTGCCGGAGGCTCTGCACCGCCTGGTGGAGTGCTATCTGGCGCTGGGCATCACGGACGAGGCGAAAACCGCCGCCGCCGTGCTCGGCCACAACTTCCCCGGCAGCGAATGGTACACGGACAGCTACGCACTGCTGGTGGACGCCAACGTGCGTCCGGAGCGAAACGAGAAGTCTTGGATCAGCAAAGCCTGGAGCTCCCTGTTCTAGGCCGATCCGTGCTGGCTTCGCTGACGATCAGGGACGTCGTCCTGATCGAACGCCTCGCCTTGGGCTTCCGGAAGGGCCTTTGCGTCCTGACCGGCGAGACCGGCGCGGGCAAATCGATCCTGCTCGACGCGCTGGGCCTCGCGCTCGGCGCGCGCGCCGATTCGGGGCTGGTGCGCCACGGCGCCGACCAGGCCTCCGTGACGGCGGAGTTCGAGCTGTCGGGCGACCACCCGGCGCTCGCCATCCTGAAGGAGCAGGGCCTGGACCCGGAGGAGCGGCTGGTGGTCCGGCGGACCGTCAGCGCCGATGGGCGCAGCCGCGCCTGGGTCAACGACCAGGCGGTCGGCGTCGGCCTGCTGAAGCGCCTGGGCGAGGAACTGGTCGAGGTGCACGGCCAGTTCGACACCCACGGCCTTCTCAATCCCCAGACCCACCGCGGCGTGCTCGACGCCTACGCCGGGCTCGACTCCCAGGCCGCCCAGGTGGCGGCCGCGCACCGCGCTTGGCGCCAGGTCGAGGACGCGCGCGCCAACGCCGCCGCGGAGATCGCCCGCGCCCGCTCGGAGGAGGAATACCTCCGCCACGCCGTGGCAGAGCTGGACGCGCTCGCGCCGAAGCAGGGCGAGGAGGAGGAGCTGGCGGAGACCCGCGCCGTGCTGATGCACCGCGAGAAGCTGGTCGACGCCCTGAACGCCGCCTTCGGCGACCTGTCCGGCGACCGCGGGGTGGAACGCGCCCTGTCCTCGGCCATCCGCACGCTCAGCCGCATCGCCGACAAGGCCGGCGGCAAGCTGGACCCGGTCATCGCCGGGCTCGACCGCGCGGCGGCCGAGGCGTCGGAGGCCATCGCCGGGCTCCAGGCCGTCTCCGCCGACGTGGACATGGACCCGCAGGCGCTGGAGAAGCTGGAGGAGCGGCTGTTCGCGCTGCGCGCCGCCGCCCGCAAGCATGGCGTGGACGTGGACGCGCTGGCGGGCCTGCGCAAGGACATGGCCGACCGGCTGCTGCTGATCGAGGACCAGGGCGACCTGCTGAGCCGCCTCGCCCGCGAGGCGGAGGCCGCCCGCGCTACCTACCGCAAGGCCGCGGAGGCGCTGAGCGCGGCCCGGCAGGAGGCCGCCGGCCGCCTGGACAAGGCCGTCGCCACCGAACTCGCCCCGCTGAAGCTGGAAAAGGCCAAGTTCCGCACGCTGGTCGAACCGCTGGCCGACGAGGCCGACTGGACCGCCGCCGGCCTGGACCGCGTGGCCTTCCAGGTCGCCACCAACCCCGGCTCCCCGCCGGGGGCGCTGAACAAGATCGCGTCCGGCGGCGAGCTGGCGCGCTTCATGCTGGCGCTGAAGGTGGTGCTGGCCCAGACCTCCACCGTCGGCACGCTGGTGTTCGACGAGGTGGACACCGGCATCGGCGGCGCCGTCGCCGCCGCGGTGGGCGAGCGGTTGAAGACGCTCGGCAACGGCCTCCAGGTGCTGGTCGTCACCCACAGCCCCCAGGTCGCCGCCCGCGGCTCCACGCACCTGAAGGTGCAGAAGTCGGTGAAGGGGGAGCAGGTGACCACCGGCGTGATCGAACTGGACGGCGACGACCGCCGCGAGGAGATCGCCCGCATGCTGAGCGGCGCCACCATCACCGCCGAGGCCCGCGCTGCCGCCGACAGCCTGATCGCCGGCCGGGGGTAAGGTGTCCACGTAGGTTGGGTGGAGCGTCAGCGAAACCCAACACACGTTGCCATGGTGAGGCTGTTGGGTTGCGCAGCGCTCCACCCAACCTACGAAGCTGCAAACGATTTGCCTACACCTGGAATCCCAACCCCTTCGACAGGGCGGTGCGCAGCCCCTCCTGGGTGAAGGGCTTGGTCACGATGTCCACGATGCCCAGGCGGCGGGCCGACTCCATCACCTTGTCCCGCGTGTCCTCGTCGGCCAGCTTGGGGTCGGCGGTGATGAAGATCACCGGCAGCTGCCGCCCTTTCAGCCGCGGGTTCTTCTGCACGGCGGTGCAGAAGGACAGGCCGTCCATCGGCTCCATGTGCCAGTCGCTGATCACCGCGTCGATGTCGTCGCGCTTCTTCAGGACGTTCAGCGCCTCCTCGCCGTTGGCGGTCATCACGACTTCCTTCATCTTCAAGCCCAGCAGCTGCTGGCGGACGATGGCGCGGATGGCGGAGCTGTCTTCCACCAGCAGGATGGTGAACATGGCGGGCACCGGGGGCGTCGGAACGGGGCGGTCGAAACACTTTGTATTTGAAGGAAATTGCGCTTATCGACGTGCATAATGTCGCGGCCGGCGCAACCGCGGAATCCCGCCGAAAACGCGCCAAAGTCACAGCAATCGCCCACAGCGGTCTCACGGCGGCCACAGCGAAACCCGCATAGTCCAGCCTTGTCGCGTCCGGTTCCGGGCGTCGGTTCGTAAAAAGAGCAAGGTTGGCAAGATGTCGAGCACCTCCACAAGCACTGGCAACAAGGCCGGCACGATCGTCGTGATCGACAGCGGCCTGTCCTCGGCCTGGAACTCGGGCAATCTCGTCTACCAGCATGACTTCTACGACAACGACGACAACGTCACGGTCGCTTCCAACGCGAACACGCACGGGGCCATGGTGACGTCGCAGATCGTGGCGGCCGATCCCGACGCCGACATCGTCATGCTGAAGGTCATGCCCGACGACGGCAGCGCCACCAGCGAGGCGACGATCGAAAAGGCGCTGCAGTGGGTCGTCGCCAACGCCGACGCCTACAACGTCACGGCGGTGAACCTGTCGCTGGGCGGCGGCAACCAGACGTCGGTGACCACCACCTCCATGTCGGACGAGTTGGCGGCGCTGGCCGCCAAGCGCGTCCTGACCGTGGCGGCGGCCGGCAATTCCGGCGACGGTGGTGCGACCCAGGGCGTTTCGAGCTTCGCGGCCGACCCCAACCAGATCTGCGTGTCCGCCACCACCGGCAGCGGCGCCTTCCCGACCTGGTCGCAGCGCAGCCCGCTGCTGACCGACGTCTGCGCCGACGGCACCGACATCAAGCTGACCAACCTTGCCGGCACCTCCTATGCGGCCAACGGCTCCTCCTTCGCCGCCCCGACGGTGACCGCCGCCGTGGCGCTCGCCCAGCAGGAGGCGATGGAACTGACCGGCCAGCGCCTGACCCAGCAGCAGTTCCTCGACCTCGCCAAGAGCACCGGCACGGCCATGGGCACGACCGGCTATTTCGAGATCAACACAGACGCCCTGCTGGCGAAGATCGCCCAGACGGCCACCCCGACCCCCACGGCGGAAACCAGCGGCACGACCATCACGGTCAACGCCTCGGGTGCGGCGGCCGGCGGCGTGAACGCGCATTTCAAGCTGCTGGTCGACGGCCAGAAGGTGGGCGAGGCCACGGTCGGCACCGCGTCGAAGGACTTCACCTTCACCACGAACCTGACGGCCGACCAGGCCCACAAGGTGCAGGTCCAGTACGACAACGACGGCAGCGTGAACGGCGTCGACCGCAACCTGTTCGTCAACAAGGTGACGATCAACGGCCACGCCTTCGCCCCCACCGACTCCGCCGTGACCTACGACAAGGGCACGCTGGACGGGCTGGACGTGGCGAAAGGCCAGTCGGCGATGTGGTGGGGCGGCACGCTGGTGGTCGCGGCCCCGGCCGCCGACTTCCCGGCCGGCAACGCCGCCCCGGTGGCCACCGCCGCCTCGACCATCACGGTCAACGCGTCGGGCGCGGCCGCGGGCGGCGTGAACGCCCACTTCAACCTGCTGGTCGACGGCCACAAGGTGGGCGAGGGCGTCGCCGGCAGCACGGCGAAGGACTTCACCTTCAAGACGGACCTGACCGCCGACCAGGCGCACAAGGTGCAGGTCCAGTACGACAACGACGCCGTCGTCAACGGCCAGGACCGCACGCTGTTCGTCAACAAAGTGACGATCAACGGCCACGCCGTGGCCTCCACCGCGTCCAACGTCACCTACGACAAGGGCGCGCTGGACGGTAAGGACGTCGTCGCCGGCCAGTCCGGGATGTGGTGGAACGGCACGCTCCAGGTCGCCGCGGACAAGTCGTGGTTCCCCTCCGCAACCGCCGCCACGGCGACTGCCCAGGCGGAGAGCGGCCAGGACGCCGTGTACCAGCATCTGGTGACCCAGGGCCTGGAGACCGCCGCCCACGCCGACCACCTCGCCGCCGCGATGGTCGATCACACGGGTGCGGCCGACCTCTACGGGATGGACCATCACCTCGACGCGTCGCACCTGCACCACTACGACGCAGCGTAAATGGGTGATGGGGAGTGGTCGTGTTGGGCCCCCACCCTAACCCTCCCCCACCTTCGGCGAGGGAGGGGACTGCCGCCGCTCCGTTGCTTAAAGCCCTCCCCCGCGAAGTGGGGGAGGGTTGGGTGGGGGCCCAGCGCCACCACTCCCCATAGAACCGCTCAATAACCCCTACGCCGCCTTCTTCCACGGCTGCCAGCCGCCCAGCCGCAGGCCCACGGCAATCCCGGTAAACGGTATCCGCAGCTCCAGGTCCTTCGGCTGGAAGAAGGTCAGGCGTTCCGGCGTGCCGGTGGGGCCGAACTCCAGGCGCGCGCCTTTTGGCTCCTCGGCGAATTCGTCGCTCATCACCTGCCAGATCTCCAGGTCGTCGCCGTGGTTGGAGATCTTGTACTGGCCGCAGCGCCACACGGCCGATTCGCCGACGCCGCCCTCGGTCACCTTCTTGTCGCCGTCCATCTTCACGTCGCCCACGCCGGCCGCGCGGCCGGACATGGACGGCCCCTGGCTTTCCGCGCGGAAGCCCAGTCGCAGCCAAGCCGTGCGCGTGCGCGGGATCATGCGCCGCAGCAGCCGCGCGTCCTCCGCCGCGAAATGGTCCGGATCGTCGTAGAGGATGCGGTCGAGCGCGGCGGCGATGACGAACCGGTCGTCGATGCTCAAGGAGTTGGGGCTCAAGGCGTTGGGGTTGAGGCTGTTGGCGGGCTCGGTCATGCGGCACTTCCCTGCGCGGGTGCGGCGGCATCATACACGCAACCGCATCCCTTCGTACCTCTCAAGGTTGGCGCACCCGTTCGGAAAAGCCAGACTCCCCCCTGCGGTCCCGGGACGCTATGCTGCGCGTCCAAAGAGCAAGGGACAGAAGAGACCCGCGATGACCGACCTGTTCGACACCCCCGCCGGCTTCCGCAGCATTCCCGTGGAGGGGCTGACGGTCGAGCAGGCGCAGGCCGAACTGGCCGCCCTGGCAGCCGAGATCGCCCACCATGACCGGCTCTACCACCAGCTCGACAAGCCGTCGATCTCCGACGCCGACTACGACGCGCTGGTCCGCCGCAACAACGCCATCGAGGCCCGCTATCCGGAGCTGCGCCGTTCCGATTCGCCCAGCCTCCGCGTCGGCTCCGCCCCGGCGGCCGGCTTCAAGAAGGTGCGGCACGCCGTGCCCATGCTGTCGCTCGGCAACGCGTTCGAGCCCGACGACGCGCGGGAGTTCGTGGCCCGCGTGCGCCGCTTCCTGGGCCTTGCGGACGACGCGCCCGTGGAGTTCGTGGCCGAGCCGAAGATCGACGGCCTGTCCTGCTCGCTTCGCTACGAGAACGGCAAACTCGTGCTGGCCGCCACCCGCGGCGACGGGGCGGAGGGGGAAGACGTCACCGCCAACGTCCGCACCATCAAGGACGTGCCGCAGACCCTGACCGCCCCATACCCCGCAGTGCTGGAGGTGCGCGGCGAGGTCTACATGAACCGCGACGACTTCCTGGACATGAACCGGGGCTATGCGGAGAAGGGCGAGGACCTGTTCGCCAACCCGCGCAACGCGGCGGCCGGGTCGCTGCGCCAGAAGGACCCGAAGATCACCGCGTCGCGCCCGCTCTGCTTCTTCGGCTACGCGCTGGGCGAGCTGTCGGAGCCGATCGCCGACACGCAATGGGGCATCCGCGAACGGCTGAAGGGCTGGGGCTTCTCGCTGAACCGCCCGGCGGAGCTGTGCGACGGGGCGGACAAGCTCCTCCAGTATTACGGCCAGATCGGCCAGCGCCGCTCCTCGCTGCCTTTCGACATCGACGGAGTGGTCTACAAGGTCAACAGCCTGGAGCTTCAGCAACGGCTGGGCTTCGTCAGCCGCGCGCCGCGCTGGGCCATCGCCCACAAGTTCCCGGCGGAGCAGGCGCAGACCCGCCTGAAGGCCATCACCATCCAGGTCGGCCGCACCGGCGCCCTGACTCCCGTGGCGGAGCTGGAGGACATCACCGTCGGCGGCGTCGTGGTCAGCCGCGCCACCCTGCACAACGAGGACGAGATCGCCCGCAAGGACATCCGCGTCGGCGACCTCGTCACCGTGCAGCGGGCGGGCGACGTCATCCCGCAGATCGTCGGCGTGGTGGAAGGCCAGCGCCCGGCCGACGCCGTGGCTTACGTCTTCCCCGACCATTGCCCGGTCTGCGGCAGCCTTGCGGTGCGCGAGCCGGACGAGGCGGTGCGCCGCTGCACCGGCGGGCTGATCTGCGCCGCCCAGGCGAAGGAGCGGCTGCGCCACTTCGTCGCCCGCAACGCCTTCGACATCGAAGGGCTGGGCGAGAAGACAATCGAGGAGTTCTGGGAGATCGAGCTGATCCGCTCCCCCGTCGACATCTTCACGCTGGAGAGCCACCGCGACACCATCCTCGGCCGGCCGGGCTGGAAGGAGAAGTCGGTCGAGAACCTGTTCAACGCCATCAACGAACGGCGCCGGCGCATCGACCTGCACCGCTTCATCTTCGCGCTGGGCATCCGCCACATCGGCGAGGTGACGGCCAAGGCGCTGGCCCGCCACTACGGCTCCATCGACGGCTGGCTTGAGGGGATGGACCGCGCCGTCGCCGCCATGCCCGGCCAAGCGTGGCTGGATCTGCACGGGCTGAGCGGCCTCGGTCCCGTGAAGGCCGACGCGCTGCTCGCCTGGTTCGCTGATCCCGAGAATCTGCCGAAGTTGGACTTCTACGCCGGGCAGGAGGCGCTGCGCCTGGAGAGCGTGGTCAAGATGCTGGGCATCAAGAAGGTGGACAGCCGCGCCGCCCAGGCGCTGGCCGAACGCTACGGCACGCTCGCCGCCTGGAAGGAGGCGATGATCGCCGCCGTCGGCGCGCAGCCCGCGCCCGGCTGGCACGAGCTGGTCGCCATTCCCGACGTCGGCCCCGTGGCCGCGGAGGAACTGGCCGGCTTCTTCCGGGAGGAGCGCAACCGCGCCATCATCGACGGCCTGCGCGCCGCCGGGGTCACCGTCGTCGACGCGGAGCGGCCCAAGGCGGCCGCCGGCTCCCCCGTGGCCGGCAAGACCGTGGTCTTCACCGGCACGTTGGAGACCATGACCCGCACGGAGGCCAAGACCCGCGCCGAATCACTGGGCGCCAAGGTCGCGGGTTCCGTCTCCGCCAAGACCGACTATGTCGTCTGCGGGGCCGACGCCGGCAGCAAGGCCACCAAGGCGCGCGAGCTGGGCGTCACCATCCTGACCGAGCAGGAGTGGAGCGACCTCATCGCGGGGTAAGTCGGACAGCCGAAAGGCGGTCGGCACATTGTCGCACCGCCTTTTGGCCGCGTTGACGCTCCGCCGCGGGCGGTTCCATAAATTTCCCAAACGTCGCAAGAACGAGAATTTGGGGGACCGCCATGCACATCGATTCGATCCAGTGGTCGCGCTGGATGAGCGTCGGCATCCAGGAGCTGGACGACGACCACCGCGTCCTGGTGGAGATCGTCAACAAGCTCGCCGCCGACGACAGCCGCAACTCCCCCGACGTGATCGAGGCCATCCTCGACGAGCTGATCCACTACACCAAGGATCACTTCGCCCGCGAGGAGGAGTACATGCAGCGGGCCAACTACCCGACCTTCACGGCGCACAAGGCCCTGCACGACGCCCTGACCCGCCAGGTGGAGACCTACCGCGAGCGCTTCCGCGCCAGCCGCGACACCATCCCCGGCGACGAGGTCTTCGATTTCTGCGCCGACTGGCTCGGCAAGCACATCCTGAAGGAAGACACGCGGTTCGGTGAGTACGCCACCGGGCCGGGTGTGGCTGCGCAGTAGGTTCGGGGTTTTGGGGGGAGGGGAGTGGTCGTGTTGGGCCCCCCTCCCAACCTCCCCCCACTTCGCGGGGGGAGGGGTTTTGGTCGCGGAGCGGCGGAGTTCCCTCCCCCGTCGAAGATGGGGGAGGGCTAGGGTGGGGGCCCAGCGCGAAAACTCATGGGGCCCAGTGCAACCACTCCCCACCTCACACCCCCACTGAACAAACCTCCACAACCATTTGATTCAGTTCAAATATAGATCAAATCTTGATCACTCCCCCATCCGGACTCCCCCGGAAGGGGAGGGGGGGTGCGCGCGAGACTCGCGCGGCGCGAGTCCGGTAGGGGAGGGGGGTGCGCAAAACGAAACTGCCCTCCCCCGGAAGGGGAGGGCAGGGTGCGAAGCCGGCGATGAGGACTCGCGTTACGCGACGGCGAGCTGCTTGACCGCGCGCCAGCTGGCCGGAAGCGTGGCGGCCGGCGTCTCGTAGCACCAAGCGCTGTGGTCGGCGAACAGCGCGCGCAGCAGCTTGTTGTTCAGCGCGTGGCCGGCGCGGCAGCCATGGAAGTGGCCGATGAACGGGGCGCCGGCCAGATACAGGTCGCCGACGGCATCCAGGATCTTGTGACGCACGAACTCGTCGGCGAAGCGCAGGCCGCCTTCGTTCATCACCGTGTCGCCGGAGATGACCACCGCGTTGTCCAGCGAGCCGCCGCGGGCGAGGCCCATCTTGCGCAGCCCCTCCACCTCGTGCAGGAAGCCGAAGGTGCGGGCGCTGCTGATCTCGTCCTTGAAGGTCTCGGCGTCCAGCTCCACCGCGTGGGCCTGGTGGGCGATGACGGCGCTGTCGAAGTCAATCTCGAAGCTGTAGGTGGTCACGTCGTCCGGCGTGAAGGTGGCGCTCTTGCCGCCCTCGGTCACGGTGACCGGCTTCAGGATGCGGATGGCGCGGCGCGGCGCGTTCTGCGACACGGTGCCGGCGCGCTCGATCGCGTCCACGAAGGGCGCGGCGCTGCCGTCCATGATCGGAACCTCGATGTTGTCGAGCGCGATCAGGGCGTTGTCGACGCCGCAGCCGGCGAGCGCCGACATCAGGTGTTCGATGGTGCCGACCGTGGTGCCGTGGGTGTTGCCGATCACCGTGCAGAGCTTGGTGTCGACCACATGGTCCCAACGGGCCTGGATCACCGACGCGGGGCCGGTCAGGTCGGTGCGCAGGAAGACGAAGCCGGTGTTCGGCTCCGCGGGGGAAATGGTCAGCGTGACCGTAGCGCCCGTGTGCAGGCCGACGCCCTGGAGGCGCACCGGCTTCTTCACCGTCCGCTGCAGCATGCCTTCCGTCTTGATCCGGTTCTGAGCCACGATCTCTTCCCGCCTTGGTCTTTCTTCTGTGATCCTTCGGCCGATCGTCCGGGTTCCGTTGGTGGGGACCCGCCGTCGCTTATGACCACATATGCTAGGTATCATTCGGCCCTGGGGAGGACAAATCACTCTTTGTTACCGTTTGTTGCAGGGCGGCGTAGGGCCGATCGCAGACGCGAAAAGACCGCCCCCGGAATATCCCGAAGGAATTCCGGAGGCGGTTGAAGTCGAACAGGTTGTGGATGGACCCGCCGATGCCGCTTCAAAGAGGCGGCGGCGACCGGCGGGTTGCTGTTGCCCTCAGATCAATTGGGCCAGCCTCGTGTGGCGCGTCAGTTGGCCTGACGTCGCAGGAAAGCGGGGATGTCCAGCGCTTCCTCGTCGATCTTCTGCTGCGGATTGCCGTCCATGCCCAGGGTCTGCTGGCGCGGCGCGGGGGCCATCGCCTGCGGGGCGGCCGGCGGCATCGGCGCCTGCTGGGGCGCTTGCTGGTGGACGGGCTGCTGGTGGTGGACCGGCTGCATCATCGGCTGCGGGGCCGGCTGGGGCTGCGGCGCCGGGGCCTCGGCCTTGCGGCCGGCCAGACCGGTGACCAGGCCGAACAGGAAGTTCGGCTTGCGGGCCGGGGCGGGCTCCTGCGCGGGGGCGCTGGCCAGCTGGCTCGACATCGGCATCGACTGCGGCATGGCCGGGGCGTTCATCGGCTGGCGCGGGCCGGGATCAGCCGGCTTCGGGGCGATGAAGTGGCCGTCGCGGCGCTCGCTGTGCAGCGGGCCGGTGGCGGCGGTGCGCATCGGGGCGGTCTCCACCGCGTGGGCGCCGACGTCCTGGTGGTGCACCGGAGCGTGGTGCTGCACGGCCGGGTCGACGGGGTGCATCGCCATCGGGGCCGGGGCCTCCGCATGGTGGGCGACGTGCTGCGGCTGGGCGCTCATCTGCGGGGCGGCGTTGCCCATGGCGCGCGGCGGCAGGCCGCCGGCCGGCACGCCCGGGATGGCCGGGGACACCGGGGCGGCCTGGGTCAGGCCGTTCGGGGCAGCCTGGGTCAGGCCCGTCGGGGCGGCCTGGGTCAGGCCGGCGGGGCCGCCCGGCTTCTTGCCGCCGTTGCGGTCGGACACCAGCGACAGGTTGACCGGGTGCAGGCCGCGCGGGTTGGCCATCGCCGCGGCGTCGATGCCGGTGGCGACGACGGACACGCGCATCACGCCGTCCAGCGTGCTGTCGAAGGTCGAGCCGAAGATGATGTTGGCATCGGGGTCGACCTCGTCACGGACGCGGTTCGCGGCCTCGTCGACCTCGAACAGGGTCATGTCGTAGCCGCCGGTGATGTTGATCAGGACGCCGCGGGCACCCTTCATCGACACGTCGTCCAGCAGCGGGTTGGAGATGGCGGCCTCCGCGGCCTCGATGGCGCGGCGCTCGCCGCCGGCCTCGCCGGTGCCCATCATCGCCTTGCCCATCTCGGTCATGACGGAGCGGATGTCGGCGAAGTCCAGGTTGATCAGGCCCGGCATCACCATCAGGTCGGTCACGCCGCGCACGCCGGAATGCAGCACGTCGTCGGCCATCTTGAAGGCGTCCGCGAAGGTCGTCTTCTCGTTGGCGATGCGGAACAGGTTCTGGTTCGGGATGATGATCAGCGTGTCGACATACTGCTGCAGCTCGGCGATGCCCGATTCCGCCAGGCGCATGCGGTGCGCGCCCTCGAAATGGAAGGGCTTGGTCACCACGCCGACGGTCAGGATGCCGCGCTCGCGGGCCGCGCGCGCGATGACCGGGGCAGCGCCCGTGCCGGTGCCGCCGCCCATGCCGGCGGTGATGAACACCATGTTGGAGCCTTCCAGGTGACCGACGATCTCGTCGATCTGCTCCTCGGCCGAAGCCCGGCCGACGTCCGGCTTGGAGCCGGCGCCGAGCCCGCGGGTGACCGTGGTGCCCAGCTGGATGCGCTTCTCGCACATCGACCCCTTCAGCGCCTGCGCGTCGGTGTTGCCGACGACGAAGTCCACGCCTTCCAGGTTCGACTTGATCATGTTGTTGACGGCGTTGCCGCCGGCGCCGCCGACACCGAAGACGGTGATGCGGGGCTTCAGCTCGGGTTCGATGCTGGGGATGGTCACGTTGATCATACTGGCCTCCACAACCTTTTGATTGGTTCGATCTTTGGGCGAGCAAGGGTGCCCACGGTTGGATCCGGGGGCGTTTTAGGCACGAATGACGCGCTGCGGCAGGAGCCTTTTTTGGGAACCCGTCAAAGGTTCTCCCGCAGCCACAGGCCGACGCGCCCGAAGAACCCCGAACCGGAGCCAGCCTCATGGCTCGCGACCGGAAGTTCCGTCGGGTTGCGCACGGCGTGCAGAAGGAGACCCGCGGCGGTGGCGTAGGCCGGACCGCCGTTGGCCTCGTTCAGACCGGTGATCCGCGTCGGGCGCCCGACGCGGACCTGCTTGTCGAGGATGAGCTGCGCCAGCTCCCGCGTTCCCGGCAGCTGGCTGGCGCCGCCGGTCAGCACGACGCGGCGGCCGACCAGCTTGGCATAGCCGGAATGCTCCAGGTGCGAGCGCACATGCTCGAAAATCTCTTCCAGCCGCGGCTGGATGATGCGGACCAGGTAGGACTTCGGCAGGTTGTTTGACCCCAGCCGGTCCTCCTCGCCGACCTGCGGCACGTCGATCATCTCGCGCTCGTCGGCGGGGCTGGTCATGGCGCTGCCGTGCAGCGTCTTCATGCGCTCCGCATGGACGACGGGCGTGGTCAGTCCGCGCGCGATGTCGTTGGTGACGTGGTTGCCGCCCAGGCGGATGCAGTCCGACCACATCAGCTTGCCTTCGAAGAAGACGGAGATGGTGGTCGTGCCGCCGCCCATGTCGATGCAGGCGGAGCCCATCTCCATCTCGTCCTCCACCAAGCAGGCGAGGCCGGAGGCATAGGGGCTGGCGACCAGCGTGTCGATGTCCAGGTGGCAGCGGGCGACGCAGGTCTGCAGGTTGCGCACCGCACCCGCCGGGGCGGTGATGACGTGGGCCTGGACGCCCAGCTTTTCCCCGTACATGCCCTTGGGGTCGCGGATGCCGCGGCTGCCGTCCAGCGAGAATCCCACGGGGATGGCGTGGACCAGCGCCTGGTCCGGGCCGACCTGGAGCGTGCGGGCGTGCGCCAGCGCGCGGCGCACGTCGGCCTCCGTCACCTCGGTGCCGGGGACCGGGATCTCCGCGCTGAACCCGTGGGAGATCGGGCTCGCCACGTTGACGATCACGTCGCGGATGGTTTCGTTGGCCATCTGCTCCGCGGCGTGGACGGCGGCGCCGATGGAGGTCTCCGCCGCTTCCATGTCGATGATGGAGCCCGCGCGGATGCCCGTCGCGATCTGGTGGCCCATGCCCAGGATGCGCACGGCACCCGCGTCCTCGACGCGCGCGATGAAGCAGCACACCTTGGTGGAGCCGACGTCCAGCGCGGCGATCATCCCGCCGCGCGTGGGGCGCTTTGCCTTTTTCGCGCCGTTCAAACCCATGTTCGACACCCTATGGCCTCGTGCGTCCGATCATTCGCTTCGCTGCGGATGGCGCTCAAAAATGCGGATGGTGGGGTTGGGGGTGGTGGGAACGGATCACGTCTTCTTGCCCGGCTTCTTCTTGTTGTCCTCCTCCGTCCAGGGCAGGACGGCGGTGGTCGAGGTCTGGAGCACCGCGCGATCGGGCTGGCGCAGGTCGATCGCGACGATGTCGCGGTCCAGCACCTTGCCCGCGCTGTCCATCTCGGCCAGCTGGCGGAGCGCGGTGTGCATCCCGGCCTCAGGCAGCTTCACGATGACCCCGTTGCTCAGTTTCAGGTCCCAGCGGCGGTCGCCCAGCCAGGTGGCGGCGCTCACCTTGTCGCGCAGCGACGGCACGTTGTCGAGGGCCGCCAGCAGCTTCGGCACCTGGAACGGCGCGTTGGCGCCCAGCACCTGGGGCAGCGTCTCGATCCGCTCGTTGCCGCGGCGGGCCAGCTCGGCCGCGTCGGCCAGCGGGCGCCCCTCGCGGTCGATGACGGTGAACTTGCGGTCGTGCTGCCAGATCGCCATGGGCTGGCGCTCCGACAGGCGGACGTAGAGCACGTCGGGCAGGCGACGCTCCACGGCGGCGCCGGACACCCAGGGCAGGCTCTCCAGCCGCTCCTTGGCCTCGGCCAGGTTGACGGCCAGGATCGGGTCGCCGCGCTGCACGCCCAGCGTGCGCAGGATGGCGTTCTTGTCCGTCTCCGTCCGGCCCTCGACCATCACGTCGCTGATGGCGAAGCCGGCCGAGGCGCTGACGGCGATCAGGCTGTCCTGCACGGCCGCCGCGGTCTCCGCGAAGGTGCCGCGCTTCCAGGCGGAGCCGGCGAAGCCGGCCATGACCAGCACCGGGGTCAGCAGGATCGCGGCCTTGACGGCGGGGCGCGTCCAGCGCGGCCAGGCGCGGCGTCGGTTGCCTTTCTGCGCCGACTGCGCCATGGCGCGCGGCGGCACCGGCATCTCGTCGCGCGGCCGGGCGCCCATCATGCCCCCGGAGGTCGGGCGGAACTGCGGATCGATGCTCAGTCGAGCTGACATGCGGCGTTCTCCACCATCCAAGCGACGAGGGCACCATAGGAGATCCCAACCGACGCGGCCTGTTCGGGCACCAGCGACAGCGGGGTCATGCCGGGTTGGTTGTTGATCTCCAGGAAGTACAATCCGGCCGTTCCCGTTTTACTATCATCCCAGCGAAAATCACTGCGCGAAACGCCGCGGCAGCCCAAAGTCCTATGCGCCAGGATAGCCAATCTCTTGGCTTCCTCCGCAACCTCATCGGGGATTTGCGCGGGAACAGTATGCACGGCATGACCGGCGCTGTATTTGGCCGTGTAGTCATACACCTGTGCTTCGAAACGGATCTCGGTGACCGTCAGGGCGCGGCAGTCGTCGTCGAGCCCGCCCATCACGCCGACGGTCAGCTCGCGGCCGGGGATGAACTCCTCGACCAGCGCGCGCTCGCCGAAGGTCCAGGCGTCGCCGACCGGGCTGTTCTGCCCCTCGCGCACCAGCGTGACGCCGACGGTGGAGCCTTCGTCCACCGGCTTGACGATGTAGGGGGCGGGCATCGGGTGCGCGCCGCCGGTCAGCTCGCCGCGGGTCAGCACCACGCCCTTGGGCGAGCGCACGCCGACCGCGGCCAGCACCTGCTTGGTCATCGCCTTGTCCATGGCGACGGCGGCGGCCCGCACGCCGGAATGGGTGTAGGGGATGCCGAGGAACTCCAGCACGCCCTGGATGGTGCCGTCCTCGCCGCCGCGCCCGTGCAGCGCGTTGAAGACGACGTCCGGGCGCGGGTTGCTCAGCGCCTGGATCAGCCCGGTCAGGTCGCGCTGCACGTCCACCGCGGTGACCGTGTAGCCTTCCTCCTCCAGCGCCTTGGCGACGCCGGCGCCGCTGACCAGCGACACCTCGCGCTCGGCCGACCAGCCGCCCATCAGGACCGCGACGTGCTTCTTCATGCGAGGGTTCCTTCGGAGGTCCCTCTCCCGTCCCGGGAGAGGGTGGCCGGCTCGGCCGGCCGGGTGAGGGTCGTGCGAGGATCAGTGCCTTGATCCTTGCCGGTACCCCCACCCCGACCCTCCCCCGGGGCGGGGGAGGGAGAATGAGGCACGCCGACCCGCTTGATTTCCCACTCCAGCGTGACGCCGGAGGTCTCGAACACGCGGCGCCGGACCTCTTCGCCCAACGCCTCCAGCTGCGCCGCCGTGGCGCCGCCCTGGTTGATCAGGAAGTTGCAGTGCTTCTCCGACACCTGCGCGTCGCCGATGGCGAAGCCGCGGCAGCCGGCCTTGTCGATCAGCTCCCACGCCTTGTGGCCCGGCGGGTTCTTGAAGGTGGAACCGCCGGTGCGCGAGCGGACCGGCTGGGTGTCGGCGCGCTTGTCGGAGATCTCCGCCATCCGCCGCGCGATCTCCAGCGGGTCGCCGGCCTCGCCGCGCAGGATGCCGCCCGTGAAGATCACGTCCTCCGGCACGCCGGCGTGGCGGTAGGTGAAGCCCATGGCCGCGTTGTCGTAGGACACGCGCTCACCCCTACGGGTCACGCCCTGCGCCTCGACCAGCACGTCCTTGATTTCGCGCCCGTAGGCCCCGCCGTTCATGCGCAGCGCGCCGCCGACGGTGCCGGGGATGCCCGACAGGAACTCCAGCCCCGCGATGCCCGCGTCGCGCGCGACGTTGGCGACGTTCAGGTCCAGCGCCGCGGCCCCCACCGTCAGGTTCAGCCCGTCGGCGACAATGTCCGTGAAGCCGCGCCCCAGCCGGATCACCACGCCGGGAATGCCCCCGTCGCGGATCAGCAGGTTGGAGGCCACGCCCAGCACGGTCACCGGCACGTCTTCCGGCAGGCCCGCCAGGAAGTCCGCCAGATCCTCGGCGTCGGCCGGGCGGAACATGACCTCCGCCGGGCCGCCGACGCGGAACCAGGTGACGTTCGCCAGGGCCGCGTCGGCGCTGAGCCGTCCGCGGCAGGCCGGCATCCGGTCAATCAGGTGGGGTTTGGTCATCGCGGCAACCGCCATCATCCAGCCAGCCGTCAGTCCGCCGCGCCGGCCAGCTTGTCCAGCTCGCCCGGCAGCGCGTTGGCCCACTGGGTGATGTTGCCGGCGCCCAGGCAGACCACGAGGTCGCCCGGACGCGCGATCTCGCGCACCAGCTGCGGCAGCTCCTCGGCGCCGTGCAGAGCCATCACGTGGCGGTGGCCGTGCATGCGCAGGCCCTCCACCAGGGCGTCGCGGTTGACGTTCTCGATCGGCTGCTCACCGGCGGCGTAGACGTCGGCGACGATCACCGCGTCGGCGTCGTTGAAGCAGGTGCAGAACTCCTCGAACAGGGCGGCGAGGCGCGTGTAGCGGTGCGGCTGGACCACGGCGATGGTGCGGCCGGTGCCGGCGGTGCGCGCGGCCTTCAGCACGGCGGCGATCTCCACCGGGTGGTGGCCGTAATCGTCGATGACCGTGATGCCGTTCGACACGCCGGTCTTGGTGAAGCGGCGCTTCACGCCCTGGAACTTCGCCATGCTGTCGCGCATGACCACGTCGGGCAGCCCCATCTCGTTGCCGACCGCGAAGCAGGCCAGCGAGTTCTGCACGTTGTGCGGGCCGTACATCGGCAGGCGCACGCCGGCGATGGTGCGCGTCTCGCCGGTGTGGCGGTCGTCGATCACCACGTCGTAGTCGGCACCCTCGGTGCCCAGCCGCACGTTGACGGCGCGCACGTCGGCCTGCGGGCTGAAGCCGTAGGTGATGATGCGGCGGTCCGACACGCGCGGAATCATCGCCTGCACCTCCGGATGGTCGATGCAGAGTGCGGCGAAGCCGTAGAAGGGGATGTTCTGGACGAAGCTGTCGAAGGCGGCCCGCGCGTTGTCGAAGGTGCCGTAGAAGTCCAGATGCTCCGGATCCATGTTGGTGACGACCGCGATGCAGGCCGGCAGCTTCACGAAGGTGCCGTCGCTCTCGTCCGCCTCGACCACCATCCACTCGCCGGAGCCGAGGCGCGTGTTGGTGCCATAGGCGTTGATGATGCCGCCGTTGATGACCGTGGGGTCGAGGTTGGCGTGCTCCAGCATGTTGCCGACCATCGACGTGGTCGTGGTCTTGCCGTGGGTGCCGCCGATGGCGATGGCCCACTTCAGGCGCATCAGCTCGCCCAGCATCTCCGCGCGGCGGACGACCGGGACCAGGGCGGCGCGGGCGGCGACGACCTCCGGGTTGTCGCGCTTGACGGCGGAGGAGACGACGACCACCGCGGCCCCGGCGATGTTCTCCGCGCGGTGGCCGATGGAAACCTGGATGCCAAGCTCCCGCAGGCGCTTGACGTTGGCGCTTTCGGCCAGGTCGGAGCCCTGGACGGAATAGCCGAGGTTCTTCAGCACCTCGGCGATGCCGCTCATGCCGATGCCGCCGATGCCGACGAAATGGATGGTGCCGATCGAGAGGGGGAGGGCGCGCATGTGACTTTACTTTCCGCGGCGGAGCATCAGGCTGAGGGTGGCGTCCACGGCCGGATCCGACAGGCCGATGGGCAGGGGCTGGGCCCCGGTGACGATGTGCAGGCGGTCGCGCAGGAAGCCGTGGTCGGCGACCGCGCGGGGAAGCAGCGGGCAGGCGGGGCGGTTGCTCCAGGCGCCTTCGGTCCGGGTCATGTCGGCCGGCCAGTCCCGCAGGGGCTTGGAGGCCCGGCGGCGCGTGATGGAGCTGCGCGTTGCCTTGATCATACCGCGGCCTCCCTGGTGCTGTTCGTGTTTGCGTTGGCGCCGATCATGTCCAGAACCGCGTCGGCCAGCCGGCGCGCCGCGTCGGCCATGCCCCAGGCCCGCGCGGCTTCGGCACCCTTCGCCAAGGCGTCGGGCGAACCCAGCAGGTCGGTCAGGCGCGCGGCCAGCGCGTCGGCGGTGAAGTCGGTTTGCGGCATGAGCCACGAAGCACCGGCCGATGCAAGCTGTTTTGCGTTGGCGGTCTGGTGATCATCCATGGCATGCGGGTAGGGGACCAGCAGGGCCGGCCGGCCGATGCAGGTCAGCTCCGCGATGGTCGAGGCGCCGGCCCGCGTGATGGCGAGGTGGCAGCCCGCCAGCCGCTCCGGCACGTCGCGGAAGAAGCTCTCCAGCTCCAGCCCGCTTAGGCCCATGCCGGCGTAAGCGGCGCGCGCGGCCTCCAGATCCTCCGGCCGGCACTGCTGCGCCAGATGGATGCGGGCGCGCAGGTCCGCGGGCAGCTTGCCCAGCGCCGCCGGGATCACCTCGGAAAAGACGCGGGCGCCCTGGCTGCCGCCCATGACCAGGATGCGGATGGGGCCAGCCGCGGTGGGTGCCTCGTAGGCCGCGTCGCGCTTGGCGGCGATGGCCGGGCGGACCGGGTTGCCCGTGCGCACGATCTTGGACCGGTGGTCGTCCTTGACCGCCGAAATCTCCGGGAAGGCGACGGCCAGCCGCTTTGCCGCGGCGACCAGCATGCGGTTGGCGCGGCCGAGCACGGCGTTCTGCTCGTGCAGCAGCACCGGCACGCGGGCCTGGGCGGCGGCGTAGACCGTGGGCACCGACGGGTAGCCGCCGAAGCCGACGACCGCCGCCGGCTCCAGGTGGCGCATCAGCGCGTTGGCCGCCAGCAGGCCCAGGCCCATCTGCCAAGCCGCCTTCAGCTTGCCGACCACGCTGCCGCCGGGGGCGGCGGCGCGGATGCGGTGGACCGGCACCTCCGGCAGGCTGTCGCCGAAGGCCTGGCCGCGCTTGTCGGTGACCAGCTCCACCTTGCGGCCGCGGGCCAGCAGTTCCCGCGCCAGGGCTTCCGCCGGGAAGAAGTGCCCGCCGGTGCCGCCGGCGGCCAGGACGATGGGTTTTTCCGAAGCGGGTTTCGCCATCTTGCGCGTCACTCCGCCGGGCCGAAGCGCTTGCGGGTCAGCGCCAGCACCATGCCCATGCCGAAGCCCAGCGCGATCAGCGACGAGCCGCCGTAGGAGATGAAGGGCAGCGTCATGCCCTTGGTCGGCATCAGGTGCAGGGCGGAGCCCATGTTGATCGCCGCCTGAAGCCCGAACTGGATCAGCAGGCCGCTCGCCGCCAGCAGAACGAAGTAGTTGCTGTCGTTGAAGACGCGGGCGAAGCCGCGCAGCACGATGAAGGCGAACAGGATGATGATCAGCAGGCAGAAGATCAGCCCCATCTCCTCGCCGGCGACGGCGAAGATGAAGTCGGCGTGGCTGTCCGGCAGGGAGAACTTGACCGTGCCCTGGCCGGGGCCGGTGCCCAGCAGGCCGCCGTTGGCGAAGGCCTCCAGCGAGCGGCTGACCTGGTAGTTGTCGCCGGCCGCCGGGTCGAGGAAGCGGTTGATGCGGCTGTGCACGTGCGGCAGCGTGAAATAGGCCGCGACCAGCCCGACGCCGCCCAGCACGCCCAGGATGGCGACCAGGATCACGTTCAGCCCGGCCAGGAAGAACTGCGAGAACCACACCGCCGACACGACCACGGTCATGCCCAGGTCCGGCTGCATCAGCAGGCCGGCGATGGTGAAGGCGTACAGCACGATGGACAGCAGCGCGCCGGGGAAGCCGGGGTTGGTGCGCGACAGGGAGAACAGCCAGGCGCCGACCACCGCGAAGGCGGGCTTCACGAACTCCGACGGCTGGATCGACAGGCCGGGGATGTGGATCCAGCGCTTGGCGCCCTTGATCTCCACGCCGACCACCAGCGTCGCGTAGACCAGCGCCACCGCGACCAGGAAGACGACCAGCGCCGTGCGCCGGATGCCCCGCGGGCTCAGCAGCGAGACGGCGCACATCAGCGCGATGCTGGGGACCAGCATCATCAGGTGGCGTTCGACGAAGTAGAAGGTGTCCTGGATGCCGATGCGCTCGGCCACGGGCGGGCTCGCCGCCGTGATCAGCACCGTGCCGACCGCCATCAGCACCGCCAGCGCCAGAAGCTGCCAGCGGTCCACGGTCCACCACCAGCGGCCGAAGACGGATTGGTCGGTACGGTCGAACGTCATCATGTCAGGCCGCGTCCCCCTCAAGACGGTTGACCGCCGCGGCGAAGGCCTCGCCGCGCTTCTCGAAATTCGCGAACTGGTCCCAGGACGCGCAGGCCGGCGACAGCAGCACGCAGGCGTTGGGCAGCCGCTCCGCCAACGCCAACTCCGCCGCCACGTTCACGGCGACGTCCAGCGTGCCGCAGCGCGTGTAGGGAACCTTGTTGGCCTCCAGCCACGCGGCGAAGCGGTCCGACGCCTCGCCGATCAGGAAGGCGTGCCGCACGCGGCCCATCAGGCCCTCCAGCCCGTCGAGCCCCGTCTCCTTCGCCTGGCCGCCCAGGATCCAGTAGATCGGGTCGAAGGTGGCGAGCGCCTTCTCGGTGGCGTCGGCGTTGGTCGCCTTGCTGTCGTTGACGAAGCGCACGCCATCGATGGTCCGCACCAGCTGCTGCCGGTGGGCGAGGCCGGGGAAGGTGGTCATGGCGGCGACGATGGCCGGGGCCGGCACGCCCGCCGCCTTGCAGGCCGCGTAGGCCGCCGCGGCGTTCTGCCAGTTGTGCTTGCCGAGCAGCGCCGGGAACTTGGAAAGCTCCGCCACGCGCTCCGCGTTGCCCTCCGTGTCGTCAACCAGCCAGCCGTCCGCAGCGTAGATGCCGCCGGCGACGGCCCCCTCGGCGGAGATCGGCCAGACGATCTGGTCACCCTTGGCGACCAGCTCTTCATGGATCTTGCGGCAATGCGCGTCGTCCACGCCGATCACCGCGGTGCGCGGCTTGGTCTGGCGGTGGAAGATCAGCTTCTTCGCGGCGACGTAGCCGTCCATGCCGCCGTGCCGGTCCAGATGGTCCGGCGTGATGTTCAGCAGGACCGCCACGTCGTAGGTGATGGAGACGGTCAGCTCCAGCTGGTAGCTCGACATCTCCAGCACGTAGGTGCCGCCGCCGCCCAGGCTGGGGAAGGTCAGCACCGGCGTGCCCAGGTTGCCGCCCACGGCGATGCGGCGCCCGGCGGCCTCCATCACATGGCCGACCAGCGTGGTCGTCGTGGATTTCCCGTTCGTCCCGGTGATGCCGAGATAGGCGCTGTCGCGCTCCGCGCGGGCCAGCAGCTCGATGTCGCAGACCAACTCGATCCCGGCGGCGCGGGCGCGCTCCGCCACGGGGTGCGGCTTGGGGAAGCTGTGCGGGATGCCCGGCGACCAGACGATGGTCGTCAACTCCGACAGGTCCGCCGTCATCAGGTCCACGACCTTGTAGCCCTTGGCCGCGGCGGCCTCGCGGCTCGCTTCCTTGTCGTCCCAGACCCACACGTCGGCGCCGCTGCGGGCCAGCGCCTCGGCCGTGGCGAGGCCGGACTTGCCCAGCCCCATCACCGCCACCGGCAGCCCGTCCATGTAGAAGAGGTTGATCATCGAGGGGGCGCCCTTAACGGAGCTTCAGCGTGGACAGCCCGACCAGGGCCAGGATGGAGGCGATGATCCAGAAGCGGATGACCACGGTGGATTCCGCCCATCCCTTCTTCTCGAAGTGATGGTGCAGGGGGGCCATGCGGAACACCCGCTTGCCGGTCAGCTTGAAGGAGGCGACCTGGACGATCACCGACACGGTCTCCAACACGAACAGGCCGCCGATGATCGCCAGCACGATCTCGTGCTTGGTGACCACGCTGACCGCACCCAGCGCGCCGCCGAGAGCCAGCGAGCCGGTGTCGCCCATGAAGACCATGGCGGGGGGCGCGTTGTACCAGAGGAAGCCGATGCCAGCACCGACCAGAGCCCCGCAGAAAACGGCAAGCTCGCCCGCGCCCGGCACATGATGGATTTGCAGGTAGTTGGCGAAGATCGCGTTGCCGGTCAGGTAGCTGATCAGGCCGAAGCAAGCCGCCGCGATCATCGTCGGAACGATGGCGAGGCCATCAAGGCCGTCCGTCAGGTTCACCGCGTTGGACGCGCCCACCATGATGAAGGCGCCCAGCGGGATGAAGAACCAGGACAGCTGGATCAGGAAGTCCTTCACGAAGGGCACGGCCAGCCCGCCGGACAGCGGCGGGGCCGACACGAACATGATCGCCGCCGAGGCGGCCACGCCGATGACGATCTCCCAGGTCAGGCGGAAGCGGCCCGACAGGCCCTTGGTGTTGCGCTTGGTCAGCTTCAGGTAGTCGTCGCCGAAGCCGATCAGGCCGTAGCCGATGGTCACCAGCAGCACGATCCAGGTGTAGGCGTTGGTCAGGTCGACCCACAGCAGCGTGCTGATCGTGACCGCGATCAGGATCATCAGGCCGCCCATGGTGGGCGTGCCCTTCTTCTTCATGTGGCTTTCCGGGCCGTCCGTGCGGATCGGCTGGCCTTCGCCCTGCTTGCTCTTCAGCCACGCGATCAGGCGCGGGAAGAACATGAAGCTGATGACGAGCGCCGTCAGCACCGCGCCGCCCGTCCGGAAGGTCAGGTACCGGAACAGGTTGAACGGCGTGAAGACGTCCGCCAGGGGGAAGAGCAGGTTGTAGAGCATAATGAACCGGTCAGCCTCGTTGTCCGTTCGCCGCGGCCTGCGCAGCCGCCGACGTGCTTTGATTCTTGTCCTGTCGGGTGTCCAGCGCGGAGAGCGCCTCCACCACCACCGCCATGCGGCTGCCCAGCGATCCCTTGACCAGCACGACGTCGCCGCCCTTGACGGCGCCCGTCACGACGGCGGCCAACTCCGCGCTCGTCTCCGCCCAGCCGCCGCGCATCGCCGCGGGCAGCCGGTCGAACAGGGCGCGCATGTGCGGGCCGCAGGCGTAGACCGCGTCCACATGCGCGGCCTTCAGCGGCTCGGCAAGCTGGGCGTGCAGCGCGTCGGCGCGCTCGCCCAGTTCGCGCATGTCGCCCAGCACCGCGATGCGGCGCCCGCCGGCGCCGGGGTCGATCTTGCCCAGCACCTCGAAGGTCGCGGCCATGGCCGCCGGGCTGGCGTTGTAGCTCTCGTCGATCAGGGTCAGGGCGCCGCGCGCGGCGTGGATGCGCTTGCGCGTGCCGCGGCCCTTGACCGGCTGGATGGAGGACAGCGACCGCGCCGCCGCGGCGACGTCGCCGCCCACCGCCTTCACGGCCAGCAGCACGGCCAGGCTGTTCATCACCCAATGCTTGCCGGGCAGCGCCAGGCAATACTGGATGCGCTCGCCCAGGATCACCGCGGTGACCGCGCTGCAGGTCGCGTGGAGCGAGCAGTCGAGCAGCCGCGCCTCCGCGTCCTCGTGGGCGCCGAAGCTCCAGATGCGGCTCAGCCCCTGGGTGCGGGCGGCGGCCAGCAGCCGGCCGAAATGCGGGTTGTCGCGGTTCAGCACGGCGACGCCGTTGGGGTTCATCCCCTCGAAGATCTCGGCCTTCGCGTCGGCGATCGCCTCGACGGAGCTGAAGAACTCCAGGTGCGCCGGCTCCACCGTGGTGATCACGGCGACGTCCGGCATGACCTGGCGCGACAGCGGGCCGATCTCGCCGGCGTGGTTCATGCCCAGCTCGAAGATGGCGAACTCGCGGTCGGCCGGCAGGCGGGCCAGCGACAGCGGCACGCCCCAATGGTTGTTCAGGCTGCCCTCGGTGGCGAAGGTCAGGCCCTGCGCCGACAGGACGTGGCGCAGCGCCTCCTTGGTGCCGGTCTTGCCGACCGACCCGGTGACGCCGATCACCTTCGCCTTGCTGCGCAGCCGCGCGACGTTGCCGAGGTCGGCGAGGGCCGCCAGCGTGTCCTGCTCCACGGCCAGCAGCGACGCGTCACCGGGCACGCCCGGCGGCACGGTGCTGACCAATGCTGCGGCAGCGCCGGCCTCCAGCGCCTTGGCGACGAAGTCGTGGCCGTCGAAGTTCGGCCCCTTGATCGCGACGAACAGGTCGCCGGGCTCAACCTTGCGGCTGTCGATGGTGACGCCGGTGGCCGTCCAGGGGCGCGTCGCCTGCCCATTGGTGGCGGCGGCGGCATCCTCGGCGGTCCAAAGAACGGCCTTCTCGTCGCTCATGCTCCAACCTCCGCTACGGCGGCCCTTGCCTCGGTCGCGTCGTCGAAGGGCAGAACCACCGTGCCGACGGTCTGCCCATGCTCGTGTCCCTTGCCGGCGATGACCAGGACGTCACCGGCCTGCAAGCCCTTGACGGCGGCGCGGATGGCCTCGCGCCGGTCGCCGATCTCCTCCAGGCCGGGGTGGCCCGCCAGCACCTCCTTGCGGATGGCCGCCGGCACCTCGGTGCGCGGATTGTCGTCGGTGACGATGGCGCGGTCGGCCAGGCGGCCGGCCAGTTCCCCCATCACCGGCCGCTTGCCGCGGTCGCGGTCGCCGCCGCAGCCGAACACCGCCACCAGGTGGCGCTCCGCGTGCGGCCGCAGCGCCCGCAGCACCGTTTCCAGCGCGTCGGGCGTGTGGGCGTAGTCGACGTAGACCGTCGCCCCGCTGGGATGCGTGGCGACGTGCTGAAGGCGTCCCGGCACGCCGTCCAGGCTTGCCAGTGTGTCCAGAGCAAGGTCGCGGTCTTCTCCCGAGCCGATCACCAGGCCGAGCGCGCACAGCACGTTCCACGCCTGGAAGCGGCCCGCCAGCGGCAGGTCCACGGTGGTGTCGCGGCCCAGCACGGACAGGGCGAGGCGCTGGCCGTGCGCCAGCGGTTCGACCCCGTTCACCCGTATCTCGCGGCCGGCCAGACCGTACCCGAAGACGCGGTGACCGCGCTGTGAACAAATCTCGGAAAGATGTGGAAAGGCGTCGCTGTCGGCGTTCAGCACGGCGGTCCCGCCCGGCGGCAGCAGCCGGCCGAACAGCATCGCCTTGGCCTCGAAATAGGCCTCCATGCTGCCGTGGTAGTCCAGGTGGTCGCGGGTCAGGTTGGTGAAGCCCGCGGCCTTCAGGGTCACGCCGTCCAGCCGCGCCTGCTCCAGCCCATGGCTGGAGGCCTCCATGGCCAGCCGCTCGATCCCCGCGTCCTTGACCGCGGCCAGATCCCGGTGCAGCGACACCGGGTCCGGCGTCGTCATCCCGCCGTAAGAGTCCAGCCCCGGCCCGATCAGCCCCAGCGTGCCCAGGCTGGCGCCCCGGTGGCCCAGCCGCTCCCAGATCTGGCGGGCGAACTGCACGGTGGAGGTCTTGCCGTTGGTCCCGGTCACCGCCACCACCGTGTCCGGCTGGCGGCCGTGAAAGGCGGCGGCCATCAGCGCGAAGCGGCGGCGCGGCTCCGCGTCCTCGATCAGCAGCGCGGCGCTGCCGGCGGGCAGGGCGGTGCCATGCGGCGCCACCACCGCGACGGCGCCTTTGGCGAGCGCGTCGGCGATGAAGGCGCGCCCGTCGGCCTTCGCGCCGGGCAGGGCCGCAAAGACGAAACCGGGCCTGACCGCGCGGCTGTCCGCGGTCAGCCCGGTCACCTCGATGGCGGAGGATCCGGCAGGCGCGTCAGCGCTGCTTTCCGGAAGGAGGCGGGACAGAAGCAACGGTGCTGCCTTTCGATTGCGCGGGCGGAGGCGGCGGTCCAGGCGGGATCGTCTGACCCGCGGTGTTGATGTAGGTGGCGTTGATGACCTCGGGCGAGGCGTCGTCCACCGGCGGGACGCCGAGCAGCGGCCCGATCTGCTTCACGACGCGGCCGACCGCCGGGGCGGCGACCCAGCCGCCGGTCGCGAAGCCGTAGGTCTTCTTGGTGCCCTTCGGCTCGTCGACCAGCACGTAGACGATGTAGCGCGGGTCGTGCATCGGGAAGGCGCCGAGGAAGGACGACATGCGCGAGTTGCGCTCGTAATGCCGGCCCTTCTGCTTTTCCGCCGTGCCGGTCTTGCCGCCGACGACATAGCCCTTGGCGTTGGCCGCCTTGGCCGTGCCGTCGGTGACCACGAAGCGGAACAGCCGGCGCATCATCGCGGAGGTCTGCGGCGCGATGACCTGCTCGCCCGGCACCTCGGCCGCGGGGTCGCGCTTCAGCAGGGTCGGCGGGTGCAGGACGCCGCCGTTGATGGTCGAGGCGGCGGCCGTCACCGTGTGCATCGGGCTGACCGACATGCCATGGCCGAAGGAGATGGTCATGGTGTTGATCTCGCGCCACGGGTTCGGCACCAGCGGCCAGCCGTTCTCCGGCAGCTCCAGCGCCGTCGGGCGGGTCAGGCCGAGCTTGGTCAGGAAGGCCTTCTGCGCCGCCACGCCCACGGTCAGCGCCATGTGCAGCGAGCCGAGGTTGGACGACTCCTGGAAGATCTCCGCCACGTTCAGGTTGTGGTGGAACGGGTGGTATTCCCGGATCGTGAAGCGCCCGACCGAAACGTTGTGCGTCGTGTCGAAGACGTCGGTGACCTTGATCTTGCCCGAGTCCAGCGACATCGCCGTGTTGAAGATCTTGAAGGTCGAGCCCATCTCGTACACGCCGAGCGTCGCCCGGTTGAACAGCGCGTCCTGGCCCGCCTTGTCGTTGAGCGGCGGCGGTTCGTGCGGATCGAAATCGGGCAGCGAGACCATCGACAGCACCTCGCCGTTGCGCACGTCGAAGATGATGCCGGTGGCGCCGATGGCGCTGAATTCCTGGATGGTCGCCGTCAGCTCCTTCTTCAGGATGTGCTGCAGGCGCAGGTCGATCGACAGCTGGAGCGGCTTGTTCGGCTCGTTCACCAGCCGCTTGTTCATGGACTGCTCAAGCCCGGACAGGCCGTTGTTGTCCACGCCGGTGAAGCCGACGATGTGCGAGGCCAGGTTGGAGGCCGGGTAGAAGCGGCGCTCCTCGCGCTCGAAATAGACGCCGGGCAGGCCCAGCCGGAACACCGCGGCCTGCTGCTTCGGCGTCAGGTTGCGCTTGATCCAGACGAATCGCTTCTCGCCGGTCAGCTTGCCGAGCAGCTCCTTGTAGTCCAGCTCCGGCAGGGCGACGGACAGCTTCTTGGCCACCTCGTCCGGCCGGCTGATCAGCTTCGGGTCGGCGTAGAGCGACTGCGTGGCGAGCGAGGTCGCCAGCAGGTTGCCGTTGCGGTCGACGATGTCGGCGCGGTTGACCGGCGGCGCGTCGATCTCCGCCGCCATGCGCTGGCGCGGCTCCGACGCGTGGCTCAGCAGCGTTGCGTCCACCAGCTTGATGCCAATGGCCGTGAAGACCAGCGTCACCATGGCGGCGGTGACCATCAGCCGGTTCCGGCTCCGCTCCAGCGCGACCGACAGCGACGTCCGCGGCTTGGACGCCGGGGGCGGCACGCCGTAGGCGCCGGGGGGCGGCCCACTGAGGGGGGTGTCGAAGCCGGGCGGCTGGTCGTTCATCGATTGGCCCCCAGACGGGCGACGAGGACGCCGATGCTGTCGGTGGCCTTCGGGGCCGGGGGCGGAGCCGGGACGGCGGCAACCGCGGCCGGCTGGGCGGCCGGCTGCTTGGCGGCCGGCACGGACAGGGTCTTCACCGTCGAGGAGGGGGCGGACGCCGTCTGGGTCGGCATGGGCTGGGACGGCGTGGGCTGGGACGGCGTGGGACGCGCGGCGACGTCCACCTGCTTGATGGTGGGCGCCGGCGCCGGGGCCGCCTTGGCGGCGGGCAGGGCGGGGGCCTTGCCGGCGCCGGGGATCAGGGTGGACGGCTTGATCGGGGCCGGCTTGGCCGGGGTGGCCATGCCGGACGGCAGCGACGCCGGGATGATGCCGCCATTGTTGGTTGCGTTGCTGCCGGAAGCCACGGCGGTGCCCGGCGCCGACGGCGCCAGACGGACCATGGGCGGCAGCGGCGCCACGCCGTCGTGCTTCCCGTCGTTCTTCAGGCCGTCGCCGGCCTTGGGCGCGTCGGGCGGCGGCACGGGGCGCATGGGCACCACGTCCATGGCGACGAACTGCCGCGCCTCGGTCGGCTGCAGCTGAAGATGCTGGGAGGCAAGCGATTCCAGGCGCGTCGGGTCGTTCAGGTAGCTCCATTCCGCTTTCAGGATCTGGATCGCTTCCTGCTCGTCCATGATCTGACGGTTCAGGGAGCCGAGCTTGTCCTCAAGCTCCTGGACCTCGTAGCTGGTCTGGAACAGCACGCCGCCGGCGGCAGCGGCCAGGCCGAGCCAGAACAGCGCGGATTTACCCTTCATGCCGCCTCCTTGCCCGGCGCCGGGAATGCCGGCGCCGTGGTGCGTTCGGCCGCGCGCAGCCGGGCAGAGCGCGCGCGGGGGTTGCTGTGGGACTCCGCTTCGGTCGGCAGGATCGGCTTGCGCGACAGAAGGCGGAAGGATGGGGACCGCGCGTCGGCCGCAAGGCTTGGCGCGTGTCGGGACGGGGAGGGGGGAGGCGAAGACCGTTCCTTCAGGAACGTCTTTACTTCCCGATCCTCCAGCGAATGGAAAGAGACAACGGCAAGCCGCCCGCCGGGCTTCAGCAGCGATTCGGCGGCGGCGAGGCCGCGGCGCAGTTCGCCCAGCTCGTCGTTCACGTGGATGCGCAGCGCCTGGAAGGTGCGGGTCGCCGGGTCGATGGCGTCGCCCTTCCCCTTCGGCACCACGGACCGGACGATCTCGGCCAGCTGCCGGGTGCGCTCGATCGGCGCGCTCTTGCGGGCGGCGACGATGGCGCGGGCCACGCGGCGGGCCATGCGCTCCTCGCCGTAGTGGTACACGATGTCGGCCAGCTCGCCCTCGTCGGCGGTGTTGACCACGTCGGCGGCCGTCGGCCCATCCCGTCCCATGCGCATGTCGAGCGGGCCGTCGAAGCGGAAGGAGAACCCGCGCTCCGGCTCGTCGATCTGCGGGGAGGAGACGCCGACGTCCAGCGCCACGCCGTCCACCGACTCGACTCCGCGCTCGGCGAGCAGGGCGTCCATGTCGCCGAAGCGGCCTTCGATGACCTCCAGCCGCCCGGGGTAGGCGAGGGCGAGCTGGCGGCCGCGCGCGATGGCGGCGGGGTCGCGGTCGATGCCCCATACGCGGCAGTCGGCCGACTCGAGAAGGGCGCGGCTGTAGCCGCCGACGCCGAAGGTGCCGTCCACATAGACGCCGCCGTCGCGCGGGGAGAGCGCGTCGACGACCTCGTTCAGGAGGACGGAAATGTGGCGGGCATCAGGAGCGGTCATGGCGGATCAGCCCTCCCCTGCCCGGTTGGCGGCGCCGCGGGACGCCTTGGCGACGATCTGGCTCAGCGAGATGTCCTTGCGCACGACCTGGTCGCGCAGCGTCTGCTCGTGGGCCTTCAGGGCGCCCGGCTCCCAGATCTGGAAGGTCTTGCGGCGGCCGATGAAGGCGGCTTCCTCGCCGATGCCGGCGAACTCCGCCAGTTCCTTGGGCAGGACGATCCGGCCCTCGTTGTCGAGGGAGACGGGGATCAGCTTGCCGAAGATGAAGGTCTCGATCATGTCCCGCTCGTCCGCGTCCAGGTCGGGGGACTCCAGGCTTTCGGAGAGGATGTCGAGATAGTCCTGGTCGGCGCCTTCCAGCGCCTGGTGGTTCAGCGAGGGCCACAGGTAGACGGTGCCGGGGGCCGAGCTTTTGGCAAGCGACTGCCGGAACTGCGCCGGGATGGAGCAGCGACCTTTCCTGTCAACTTTGTTGACGTATGTGGACAGGAAAATGGCCATCGGCCCGACGAACGCCCCCCTTCCCCGTTGTTCGGGACCCGCCGTCGCGAGGCCCCTATCCGCCCGTTCCGCCAAACCCGCCCAACCCGGCTACCTTGGTTGGGTAGGTCTCCCCCCGAACTGGGCTTTCATGGGATAGCATGGGACAACATGGGCGTCAACGCCCCCGCCAGTATTCAGACAGGACTGTCAAGACTTAACGCCCGATGTGTTGCAAGGGCGCAAATAGGTGAGCGGATTCGGCGAGATCCAGCAACATTTCGGCGCCTTATCGGGCGTAACGCTGCGGTCCAGGGCGAGAGTTGCCCGGATGTTCCAAACAATCCGTTGCCGTGACTCGTGAAGTGGTTCTGCAAAAAGGCGAATCGCACCCACCAAAAGGCCTACCCTGCGGGGGTAGCCGGGGCGGGTCGGTCATGGGACGGCATGGGAAATTGCCCCACAGTTATCCACCGCCTGTGGATGAAGCTGGGGAAAGATGGGCGCAACCATCCCCAGCCCCGCAACAAGGGGGTAGGGCGCTACGCCGGAGGAGGTGGATGGGCTGTGGATAAGCGGATCGCGATCCGCTTCGGGCCGCGACGGCGGCCCCGGCCGCTCGTGCGGCCGAAGCCCGGCTGGCGTGTGAAGCCGATAAAAAGCTTCAACCGAACGCCGTTCGGTTGAAGCGCCAGATGGCCTGTAAGCCGGGTTTTGTCCTCGGGGTTTCCCCCGATGGATGGCCATTCATCTGGGACGCCGGTTGCCCGGCGCCTCTCGCGACCAACCCGGGCGGCGGCGCGGAAACGCGCTTGGCCCCATACCATCCCAAAAGGGATGGCGGGCCGTGCCGCCCCTATTCGGTCTTGCTCCCGGTGGGGTTTACCGTGCCGCCCCTGTTGCCAGGGGCGCGGTGCGCTCTTACCGCACCCTTTCACCCTTACCGCGGCCCCCATGGCAAAAGCCTGGATGCGCGCGGCGGTTTGCTTTCTGTGGCACTTTCCCTAGGGTCGCCCCCGCCGGCCGTTAGCCGGCACCGTGTTTCCGTGGAGCCCGGACTTTCCTCCCCCGACGGAGTCGAAGGCGGCCATCCGGCCATCTGGCGCGGCCTTGTTTATAGAGGTGTGTGGAAAACCGCAATGGCGGATGGGTGCAGTGTCACCACAGAGACACGGAGGCACAGAGATATGCCTTTCCACAGCCGTCCCCCGGCACGGAGGTCGGCGCTGTCCCGACCTCTCCGTGTCTCCGTGCCTCTGTGGTGAGTCCCCTCTGGCCCACCCGACGCCACCCCAGTGGGGCTCGATCCCAAATATAAATATAAGAGTGTAGGAACGGCTACCGTCCCGTCATCCGGACCAGGGCGCGCAGCCTTCGCACCGTCTCCGCATCCGCCGCGCCGGTCATCGCCTCCGGGTGGAAATGGCGCTGGAAGGACAGCAGCGCGCGCGGGGCCGCTGCGTCGTACCCATAGCGTCCCAGCAGCGCCGTCACCTCGTCGGCCGTGAACGGCCCGTCATCCTCCGCCTGCGGCTCCGGCCAGACCCCGATCCCATCCGCGGCCAACCCGCGCCAATCGAACAGCTCGCCCGGATCCTCCTTGCGGTCAGGGGCGATGTCGCTGTGCCCGATCACATCGGCGGGCGCGATCCCATGACGTCCCACGATCGCTCGGCACAGCTCCACCACCGCCTGCATCTGGACGGCGGGGTAGGGGCGGTAGCCGAACTCGTGGCCCGGGTTGACGATCTCCACGCCGATGGAGCGGCTGTTCACGTCGCCCCGCCCGCGCCAGTTCGACACGCCCGCGTGCCAGGCGCGCCGGTCCTCCGGAACGTGGGCGTAGACGGTGCCGTCCTCGTCCACCGTGTAGTGGGCGCTGACCTGGGCCGCCGGGTCGCACAGCCGGTCGAGCGCCGAGGCGGCGGTCGGCATGCCCGTGTAATGCAGGATCAGAAGCTCCACCCCCGCGCCGTCCGCCCGGGGGCCATGGTTGGGGGAGGGGCGGTCCACAATCATGTCGGATTCGTCACCTTGTCGCCGACCACGTTCGGGCGGCGCTGCACGATGAAGGCGACCCCGCCCAGCGTCAGGCAGCCGCCAAGCACCAGCCGCAGCGTGAAGGGATCGCCCATCAGCATCACCCCAGCCGCCACCCCGAACACCGGCACGGTCAGCAGGTAGGGCATGGTCTGGTTCACCGCGTACTTGCGCAGCAGAGGGTACCACAGGCCGTAGGCGATGATCGTCACCCCAATGGCCATGTAGGCGATGGAGCCCCAGCCCCAGGCGCTGGCGTTGCCGAGCGCGGCCAGATGCCCGTCCTCCAGAAGCAGCGACAGGACCAGCAGCTGAGGCGCGGCGAACAGCGCCATCCAGCCGTTCAGCGCGAAGCCGTCCACGCCGATGATCGTCTTCATCTGCATGCTGGCGATGGCGAAGGCGAAGCTCGCCGCCAGGATCATCAGCATCGGCGTCAGCGATCCGGCCAGCCGCGGCTCGCCCGCGATGACCATCACCCCGGCAAAGGCCGTCGCCATGCCCAGCGCCCGGCGCCCGCCCAGCTTGTCCTTGAACAGGATCGACGCCAGCAGGGACGAGAAGGGCACCTGCGCCTGCGCGGCCAGCGAGGCGGTGGCCGCGTCGATGCCGTTCAGCCCGGTGAACATCAGCGGAAAATGGATGCTCCCCAGCGTCACCGACAGGACGGCGATGGGCAGCATCTTGCCGCGCGGGATGCGGGCGAAGGGGACCAGCAGCGCCGCCACCAGGACGAAGCGCAGCGCCATGATGAACAGCGGCGGGAATTCCGCCAGCCCCCATTTCGCCACGACGAAGTTGAGGCCCCAGATCGCCATGACCAGGAGCGCCAGCAGCGAATCGCGCAAGCTCATGCGCGGCCGCCTTCCAACTCCTCGCGCAGGGCCTCCAGCTCCAGCCAGCGTTCCTCGGCGGCGGACAGCTCCGCCTGTTTGGCCTGCAACTGGTCCGACGTCTTCTGGAACTTCGCGGCGTCGCGGGCGAACAGGTCGGGGTCGGCCAGCGCCGCTTCCAGCTTGGCCACCTCGGCCGTCAGCTTCTCCATGCGGGCCGGCAGGTCGTCCAACTCCCGCTGGTCCTTGTAGCTCAGCTTGCCCTTCGGCTTGGCCGCGGCCGGTGCGGCGGCGGGCTTCGCCTTGGGCGCCGCGGCGGCCTTGGCCTGCGGCTGCGGGCGCTGCACCAGGTAATCGGCATAGCCGCCGGCGTATTCGGTGACCACCCCGTCGCCCTCCACCGCGATCGTGCTGGTCACCAGCCGGTCGAGGAAGTCGCGGTCGTGGCTGACCAGCAGCAGCGTGCCCTGGTAGTCGCCCAGCACGTCCTCCAGCAGGTCCAGCGTGTCCATGTCGAGGTCGTTGGTCGGCTCGTCGAGGATCATCATGTTGCTGGGCCGCGCGAACAGCCGGGCGAGCAGCAGCCGGTTGCGCTCGCCGCCCGACAGCGCCTTCACCGGGCTGTCGAGCTGGCGGGTGTCGAACAGGAAGTCGCGGATGTAGCCGGCGACGTGGCGCGGCTGGCCGTTGACCATCACGCTGTCGCCGCCGAAGGGGCACAGCACCTGGCGGATCGTCTCCTCCGGGTCCAGCCCGACGCGGCGCTGGTCGAAGTAGGCGGTCTCAAGATTGGTGCCGAGCCGGATCGTTCCGCTGTCGGGATCCATCTGGCCGGTCAGCATCTTCAGCAGGGTGGACTTGCCGGCCCCGTTCGGCCCGATCAGCCCGACGCGGTCGCCGCGCAGGATGCGGGTGGAGAAGTCCTTGACGATGGTCTTGCGACCGTCGGCCGTGTCGAAGCCCTTGGAGATGCGGTCGGCCTCGATCACCATGCGGCCGCCGCGCTCGGCTTCCGCGATGGCCAGCTTGGCCTGCTGGCCGCCCTTGATCCGCTCGGCGCGATCGGTGCGAAGCTGCAACAAGGCGCGCACGCGGCCCATGTTGCGGGTGCGCCGGGCGGAAATGCCCTCGCGCAGCCACTTCATTTCGCCTTCGATCTTGCGGTCCAGCTTCTGGGCGGCGATGTCCTCCGCCTCGAACACCTCGGCCTGCCAGGTCTCGAACTCGGCGAAGCCGCGGTCGGTGGCGCGCACCGTGCCGCGGTCCAGCCACAGCGTGCGCTTCGCCAGCCGGTTCAGGAAGCTGCGGTCGTGGCTGATCAGCAGCAACCCGCCGCGGTAGGCCAGCAACTCCTCCTCCAGCCACTCGATGGTCGGCAGGTCCAGGTGGTTGGTCGGTTCGTCCAGCAGCATCACGTCGGGGTTGCCGACCAGCGTGCGGGCCAGCGCCGCGCGGCGCGCCTCGCCGCCCGACAGCGTGCCGGGGTCCAGGTGGCCTTCCAGCTGCAAGCGGTCGAGCACCGCGTCCACCCGGTGCGCCTCGTCCTGCTCGTCAGCGGGCAGGCCGGCGGCGACGTAGTCGTGGACGGTGGCGCAGCCCGTGAAGTCCGGCTCCTGCGGCAGGTAGGCGATGCGGGCGCCCGGCTGCACGAACACGTTCCCGCCGTCCGGCTGGACCATGCCGGCCAGCACCTTCATCAGCGTGGACTTGCCGGAGCCGTTGCGCCCGACCAGACAGGCCTTGTCGCCCCGCCCGATGGACAGGTCGATGGATTCGAACAGCGGCCGGCCGCCGAAGGTGACGGACACGCCCTGGAGCGCGGTGATCGGAGCGGGAGGAGCCATGACTGACGGGGCGACCCAACGATACGGTGTGCGGAAGGCTGCTTATATAGCGCGCTCCCCCCACCCCCGCGACACCCGATTGCGCCGGGGCGGGGATGCGTTGTCTTGGAAATGGGGGAGTGGTTGCGTTGGGCCCCCCTCCCAACCTCCCCCCGTCGAAGATGGGGGGAGGGGCAATCCCCTCCCCCGTCGAAGATGGGGGAGGGCTAGGGTGGGGGCCCAACGCGACTACTTTCTACCCCCGCCCCCGTTCCTTCTCGATTCGATCATACGCCGCGTTGATGGCGGCGACCTTCTGCGTGGCGAGGTCCACGAACTCCTGCGGCAGGCCTTGCGCGATCAGCTTGTCGGGGTGGTGCTCGCGGACCAGGCGGCGGTGGGCGGCCTTGATCTCCTCGTCGCTGGCGCGGCGCGACACCCCCAGCACCCCGTACGGGTCGGTGTCGTCGCTGGTGCCGGCGATATGGTGCCCGGCCAGGATCCGCTCGAAGTCGGCGTCGGCGAATCCGAAGATGTGGGCGACCTGGCGCAGGTAGTCGACCTCCGTCTCGTGCAGCTCGTCATCGGCCTCCGCGATCATCAGAAGGCTGTCCAGCAGCTCCTCCAGCACCGCGTGGCGGTCCTCGAACAGGGCGGCGATCTGCGTCGCGTACTCCTCGAAGCCGTGCGTGTCCTTGCGGGCGAGGTCGAAGACGCGGCCGACGTTCGGCAGTTCGTCCGGCGGCACGCGGAACAGGCGGTTGAAGGTGTCCACCTCCACCCGCTTCACCACGCCGTCGGCGCGCGCCATCTTGGCCGACAGGGCGATCACGCCGATGGTGAAGGCGACGGACTTGGTCCCGTCGGCCGGGCCGCACAGTCCCAGAAGGCCGCCCGTCAGGCCGCCCTGGACACCGCGGTCCACCGCATAGCCGGCGGCGACCCCCACCAGGGCGCCGAGCGGCCCGCCGATGGCGAAGCCCGCGGCCCCGCCCAGGATCTTGCCCCAAATGCTCATGGATTCCGCCCCTTGACCGAAGGTGGCGCAGCATAGCGGCAGCCTCCGGCACCCGCCACTGTTGCGATGGTGCCACAAGCTTGGCCGTCGTGCGGCGGGCGCCCTTGTCTGTGCTTGGCTCATGCCCATGTTGCAGTGCAGTATGACTTATGGCCGAGCCAACGGCCGAACACGCCCCGCCATCGAAGGGCCATCCGGGAACGAACGCTCTGCGCAGTGCGAACACACCCCCACGCACCGAGAGCCCGCGCCATGCCCGTCTTCCGCAAGCTTCTTCCCGCAGAACTCGCCCAGTACCGGGCCCATCTGCTGCGGCTGGACCGGGCCGACCGCTACGCCCGCTTCACCGGCACCGTGTCGGATGAGACCATCGCGAAGCACTGCGCGAAACTGGACTGGGGCCGCACCATCCTGCTGGGCGTCTTCGACCAGGGCGAACTGCGCGGCGCGGTGGAGCTGTGCACCGACCGCCTGCTCTGGCCGCACGAGGCGGAACTCGCCATCAGCGTGGAGAAGGGGCTTCAGGGGCGCCGAGTCGGCACCACGCTGGTCCGCCGCGCGCTGGCCGTCGCCGCCAACCGCGGGATCCGGCGTGTGCACATGATGTGCCTTTCCGACAACGTCCGCATGCGCGCCCTGTCGCGCAAGTTCGGCGGCCGCATGTCCCTTCAGGACGGGGAGATCGCCGTCGCCTTCGACCTGCCGCACCCGACGCAATTCTCCCTCGCCCTGGAGGCGCTGGAGGACGGGGCGGGCGCCGTCAACGCCATGCTCGATACCCTGCCGGCGATTCTCAAAGCCGCGGCGTAGGCCCCCATAGGCCCAAGGAGACGGTCGGGGTCGGCCGCTCCCTGCACCTCCGTGCATCCCACCCTTTCGCGCACCCCGGCTTGAACCTGCGGTGTCGTATGGTCACACTCCCGTCTTCAAAGGTAAAAAATCAGGGAGTGGTAGATGGCGCCCCAACAGCCGGGCCGGTGGCAGTTCTGGATCGATCGCGGCGGTACCTTCACCGACATCGTGGCGAAACGGCCCGACGGTTCGGTCGCGACGCACAAGCTGCTGTCGGAAAATCCGGAGCGCTATCCGGACGCCGCCATCCAGGGCATCCGCGACCTGCTCGGCCTCGCTCCCGACCAGCCGATCCAGGCGGAGGCTGTCGAGGCCGTGAAGATGGGCACCACCGTCGCCACCAACGCGCTGCTGGAGCGCAAGGGCGAGCGCACGCTGCTCCTCATCACCGAAGGGCTGGGCGACCAGCTGCGCATCGGCTATCAGGCGCGGCCCAAGATCTTCGCCCGCCACATCGTCCTGCCCGAACTGCTGTACGAGCGCGTGGCCGAGGTGCCGGAGCGCATCAAGGCCGACGGCACGGTGCTGAAGCCGGTGGACATCCGCGCGGTGCGTTTGCAGCTGGAAGAGGCCTTCAACGACGGCTTCCGCGCCGCCGCGGTGGTGCTGATGCACGGCTACCGCCACCCGGAGCATGAACGGCAGGTGGCCGCGCTGGCGCGCACCATCGGCTTCACCCAGGTGTCGGTCAGCCACCAGGTCAGCCCGCTGATGAAGATCGTCGGGCGCGGCGACACCACGGTGGTGGACGCCTACCTGTCGCCGATCCTGCGCCGCTATGTGGAGCAGGTGGCGGGGGAGCTGAACGGCATCCGCCTGATGTTCATGCAGTCGAACGGCGGCCTGACCGACGCGCGCTGGTTCCAGGGCAAGGACGCCATCCTGTCCGGCCCGGCCGGCGGCATCGTCGGGGCGGTGCGCACCGCGCGCATGGCCGGCTTCGACCGGGTCATCGGCTTCGACATGGGCGGCACCTCCACCGACGTGTCGCATTACGCCGGGGAGTATGAGCGCGCCTTCGACACCCAGGTGGCCGGCGTGCGCATGCGGGCGCCGATGATGCACATCCACACGGTGGCGGCCGGCGGCGGCTCCGTCTGCTTCTTCGACGGCGCGCGCTTCCGCGTGGGTCCGGAAAGCGCCGGGGCCAACCCGGGCCCGGCCTGCTACCGCCGCGGTGGCCCGCTGACCGTGACCGACTGCAACGTCATGGTTGGCAAGCTGCACCCCAAATTCTTCCCCCGCGTCTTCGGGCCGGAGGCCGACCAGCCGCTCGACGCCGCCATCGTCCGCGAGAAGTTCACCGCCTTGGCCGAGGAGGTGAACGCGGCGCTCGGCACCGCCATGACGCCTCAGCAGGTGGCGGAAGGATTCCTGAAGATCGCCGTGGACAACATGGCGAACGCCATCAAGAAGATCTCGGTCCAGCGCGGCTACGACGTCACCCAATACACGCTGAATGGCTTCGGCGGGGCGGCGGGCCAGCATGTCTGCCTGGTCGCCGATGCGCTCGGCATGACGAAGGTGTTCCTGCACCCGCACGCCGGCGTGCTGTCCGCCTACGGCATCGGCCTCGCCGACACCGTCGCCATCCGGGAGCGCGCGGTGGAGGCCCGCCTGGACGAGTCCCTCGTCGGCCAGCTCTCCGAAACCCTCGCGACACTGGAGGCTGAGGGGCGCGTCGAACTGGCCCGCCAGGGCGTGCCGGAGGACCGGCTGTCCGTCCTGCGCAAGGCGCACATCAAGGTGGAGGGCTCCGACAGCCCGCTCATCGTCGATTTCGGGCCGCTTGCCGCGATGAAATCCGCCTTCGAGGCGGCGCACCGCCAGCGCTACGGCTTCATGATGGAAGGCAAGGCCCTGGTGGTGGAGGCCGTCTCCGTCGAGGCCGTGGGCCGGACGGAGAGCGCCGACGACCTGGACCTGCCCAACGTCACCGGCGCCCTGCCGCGCCGCCTCGCCACCCTGACCATCCACACCGGCGGGGAGGACCGCGAGGCGCCGGTCTATGACCGCGACCTGCTGCAGCCCGGCAACCGCATCACCGGCCCGGCGGTGATCCGCGAGAAGATCGCCACCACCGTGATCGAGCCGGGCTGGATCGCCGAGGTGACGCGCAAGAACCACCTCGTGCTCACCCGCTATGAGGAGCTGCCGCAGCGAGTCGCCGTCGGGGCCAAGGCCGACCCGGTGATGCTGGAGGTCTTCAACAACCTGTTCATGTCGATCGCGGAACAAATGGGCTTCACGCTGGAGAAGACCGCCTATTCCGTGAACATCAAGGAACGGCTGGACTTCTCCTGCGCGCTGTTCGACGCCGACGGCGGGCTGATCGCCAACGCGCCGCACATGCCCGTGCATCTGGGATCCATGGGCGAGAGCGTGCGCGCCATCATGGTGCAGCGCCAGGACGGCATGAGCCCCGGCGACGTCTACATGCTGAACGACCCCTACCACGGGGGCACGCACCTGCCGGACATCACCGTCGTCACCCCGGTCTTCGACGAGGCCGGCGATGAGGTGCTGTTCTACGTGGCGTCGCGCGGCCACCACGCCGACGTCGGCGGCATCACGCCGGGCTCCATGCCGCCGGACAGCACGACCATCGACCAGGAAGGCGTCCTGCTCGACAACGTCCAGCTGGTCGACCGGGGGGAGTTCCTGGAGGAGGCGGTGGTCAGCCTCTTCACCGCCGGCCCGCACCCGGCGCGCAACGTCCAGCAGAACCTGGGCGACCTGAAGGCCCAGATCGCCGCCAACGAGCAGGGCGCGCAGGAGCTGCGCCGCATCGTCGCCCAGTTCGGGCTCGACACCGTGCGCGCCTACATGCGCCTCGTCCAGGACAACGCGGAGGAGCAGGTCCGCCGCGCCATCGACGTGCTGACCGACGGGGAGTTCACGCAGGAGCTGGACAACGGCGCGGTCATCAAGGTCCGCATTTCCATCGACAAGGCGGAACGTTCCGCCATCGTTGACTTCACCGGCACCAGCCCGCAGCTGACCAGCAACTTCAACGCGCCGACCGCGGTCTGCCGCGCGGCGGTGCTGTACGTCTTCCGCACGCTGGTGGACGACGAGATCCCTATGAACGAGGGTTGCCTGAAGCCCATCGACATCGTCATCCCGCCCGGCACCATGCTGTCGCCCAGCTATCCCGCCGCGGTGGTCGCCGGCAACGTGGAGACCAGCCAGTGCATCACCGACGCGCTCTACGGCGCGCTCGGCGTTCTGGCCTCGGCCCAGGGAACGATGAACAACACGACCTTCGGCAACGAGCGCTACCAGTATTACGAGACGGTCTGCGGCGGCTCCGGCGCCGGCCCCGGCTTCGACGGGACGGACGCGGTGCACACCCACATGACCAACTCCCGCCTGACCGACCCGGAGGTGCTGGAATGGCGCTTCCCGGTTCTGCTCGACAGCTTCCGCATCCGCCGCGGCTCCGGCGGGGCGGGGCGCTGGCACGGCGGCGACGGGGTGGTGCGGCGCCTGCGCTTCCTGGAGCCGATGACCGCCGCGATCCTGTCCAACCACCGCCGCGTCCCGCCCTTCGGCCTGAAGGGCGGCGCCCCCGGCCAGATCGGCCGCACCTGGGTCCAGCGCACCGACGGCTCCGTCGAGGAACTCGGCCCCCAGGACAAGACCGCGATGGGCGAGGGCGACGTGCTGGTGGTGGAAACCCCGGGCGGGGGTGGGTACGGGGAGGGGTGAGGTTCTCGCGCCGGGCCCCCCTCCCAACCTCCCCCACTTCGCTCTCGCGCAAGCGAAGCTTGCGCTGACGCGGCAGGCGGACCCTTTGGGTCCGCCGAGAGCGGGGGGAGGAGTTGAGCGTCGGAGTGGCGGAGTTCCCTCCCCCGTCGAAGATGGGGGAGGGTAGGGAGGGGGCCCAACGCGAAAACTATGTGGGGGCCCAACACGACCACCCCCCACCCAAGAATCCCCCCTACGCCCCCTTGCCGGGCCCCATCTGCTCCCGCTGGGCGCCGGAGCCTTCGCGCGCCGGGCCGAGCATCGGTTCCTCGCCCAGCGGCTGGGCCTGTTTCGCGCTGAACTGGCCCTTGCCGTCCAGCGACGGGCCGCTGGTGAAGCGGCCGGCGGGCGGCGGCTCGCCGTTGCGCTCCGTCCCGGCGAAGACGTAGCTGAACTCCTGCTTCTCCAGCGACTGGTCGAAGCTGTTGGGGATGGGCAGGGCTTCCGGCCCGCCCAGCTCCTCCACCACCGCCAGCCACTGCTGCTGGTGCATGGTGTCGCGGGCGATGAGGAAGGCCAGCATGTCCTTCATGCCCGGGTCGTGGGCGGCGTTGTACAGGCGCACGGCCAGGGTGCGGCCGGTCGCCTCCGCGGTCACGTTGGAATACATGTCCGCTGCAAGGTTGCCGCTGGCGTAGATGTTGGAGCAGTCGAACGGGACGCCGTCGGCGTTTCCCGGGAAGGCCGCGAGCCCGGTGGACAGCAGGTGCTTGTGCAGCATGCCCTCGACCATGTGCCGGGGCCGCTCCCCGCCCATGACGGCGTTGACCACCGGGTTGGCCTCCGCGGTGCTTTCCTGGAGGGACAGCGGGGCGTTTTCCAGGTTCATGGCGACGGCGGTGGCCAGCATCTCGATGTGGCCGATCTCCTCCGTCGCCGTGTTCAGCAGCATGTCGCGGTATTTGCTGGTCGGCCCCCGCGCGCCCCAGGCCTGGAAGAAATACTGAAGGCAGACGCGCAGCTCGCCTTCGACGCCGCCGATCGCCTGCTGCAATTGACGTGCGAACAACGGGTCCGGCGTCTCGACGCGGACGGGATATTGCAGGCGTTTGTCGAAAAAATACATTGGAATGGCCTGTGCTGTTGGGGACGATTGCTCATCGATCGCCGACAACAAGAGCCATTTATCAAAGGTGCGCAGAAAATAGGTTCACTTTACTTGCGATGGGCGGCCTTTCGCGGGCGTGGCATGCCTTTCGGTCAGGGCAGGGGCGCGGCCGGTGCTTCCGCCTCCGGAACGTTCCGGTCCCCGTTTAATCGCCGCGCCCGGCCCTCGTGCAACCGCGCCATCAGCACGCGCTGGCCCTGGACGACCCGCTGCTTGAAGGACCCCAAATGCCGGCGGGCGTCGAACAGCAGGCTGCCCTTTTCCACGACGGTGCGGTGCGCCACCGCCCCGCCGAAGCCCATCATGAACTGAAGCCGCTCCCGGCTGGTGATCCCGTCGAAGTCGAAGCGCAGGCCGCGCGCCAGCGCGTCCTGGATGCCGTGCCAGATCAGCAGGCTGACCGCCCCCAGCTCCGCCGACCGCCGCGTGCGGGTGGACAGGAAGTAATAGTAATCCCGCTCGTCCCAGACGAAGAAGACCGCCGCGTGCAGCTCCCCGTGCCGGTCGAAGGCGCCCAGGATGCGGCCCTGCCCGTGACTCTCGGCGGCCTCGGACAGGCGGGGGATCAGTTCGGAATCGAAATAAGGCTCCACGCCGTCCAGGTTCTCCAGATAGAAGGTCCGGAAGGCGATCGCCGGCAACGGCACGGCGTCCAGCCGCTCCTCGGCGCGGCGGATCACGTTGCGGGTCTTGTCGCGCATCTCGCTCCAGGCGTCGAAGCCGGGCCGGCGCGTGTCGACGACCAGCGTGTGCAGCAGCCGCGTGCGGAAGCCGTTCATCTGCCAGGCCAGCGCGTCCGGGCAATCCGGCCCCAGAACGAAATGGGTGATGTGCGCGCTCGGCAACTGCGCCACGAGGTCCGAGACGATGGCCAGCGTCCGGCGGTTCAGCGATTCGTTCTTCTTTCCCTCCACCGACAGCACCGGGTGCAGCACCCGCGTCAGCTGCGGCGTGCCGCAGGCGGTCATGCCCCGCTCCTTGAAGGTGCCGTAGGGCAGCCAGCCCTGCACATGCCCACCCTTTTCGGACAGGGCGGTTCCCCAGTGCCCGCCGGACACGACGTCGAGCCACCAGGGCTCGTGAAAGATCGTGCGGTGCATGCGGTCGTGTCCCCGTCTGGGCCTTTGCGTGCGTGCGGGCTCCGGCCATGGTTTCAAGGGAGTAACGGCGCAGGTTCGGAAAAGAGCCATAACGAAGCCGTGGATCGAGCGTTTTTTGCACCGCTTTAGCCGGCGAATCCTTGCTGCGGGTGCGAAATCCTAGGCGTTTCCCGCCCCGGTCATCCGTGGATTGCGATCGCCCCGCTTGCCAGCCTTCCCGCCGGGCCTTAGCCTTGCGTGGTCGTACCACCAAGCAAGAACCCCCAGGGGAGGTCTTCGTCCATGTCCGTCGTCCCGTCCACCCGGCCCCGCGTCGCCCTCACCGACGAGGCGAAGGCCGAACTGAAGGCCCTGCTCGGCGACCGGTTCAGCACCGCCGCGGCGGTGCGCGAGCATCACGGCAAGGACGAATCCTACCACCCGAACTTCCCCCCGGACGGCGTCGCCTTCGCCGCCTCGACGGAGGAGGTCAGCGCCATCGTCAAGATCTGCGCGAAACACACGCTGCCGATCGTCCCCTTCGGCACCGGCACCTCGTTGGAAGGCGGCGTCGCGGCGCTGGCCGGCGGCATCTGCATCGACGTGTCGGGCATGAAGGACATCCTGCGCGTCAGCCCGGAGGATCTGGACGTCACCGTCCAGGCCGGCGTGACCCGCAAGCAGCTGAACGAGCATCTGCGCGACACCGGCCTGTTCTTCCCGATCGACCCCGGCGCCGACGCCTCGCTGGGCGGCATGGCCTCCACCCGCGCCAGCGGCACCAACGCGGTGCGCTACGGCACGATGCGCGAGAATGTGCTGGGCCTGACGGTGGTGCTGGCCGACGGCCGGATCATCAAGACTGGCGGGCGCGCCCGCAAGTCCGCCGCCGGCTACGACCTGACCCGCCTGTTCGTCGGCGCGGAAGGGACGCTGGGCATCATCACGGAAGTGACCCTGCGCCTCTACGGCATTCCGGAGGCGATTTCCGCCGCCGTCTGCCCCTTCAAGGACATCCGCGGCGCGGTGGACACGGTGATCCAGACCATCCAGACCGGCATCCCCGTCGCCCGCATCGAGCTTCTGGACGAGGTCCAGATGGACGCGGTGAACAAGTACTCGAAGCTGGACTACGCCGTCGCCCCGACCCTGTTCTTCGAATTCCACGGCACCGCCGCCGGGGTGCAGGAGCAGGCCGAGATGGTCGCGGCCATCGCGGCGGAGAACGGCGGCACGGAGTTCGCCTGGGCGACCCGGCCGGAGGACCGCTCCAAGCTCTGGCAGGCCCGCCACGACGGCTATTACGCGGCGCTGGCGCTCCGCCCCGGCTCCAAGGGCTGGCCGACCGACGTCTGCGTGCCGATCTCCCGGCTGGCCGACTGCATCCTGGAGACCAAGCAGGATATCGCCGAGTCCTACCTCCTGGCCCCGCTGGTCGGCCATGTCGGCGACGGCAACTTCCACCTCGTCTACGTCGTCGATCCCGACAAGCCGGAGGAGCTGGCCGAGGCCAAGCGCCTGAACGACCGCATGGTCGACCGCGCGCTCGCCATGGGCGGCACCTGCACCGGCGAGCACGGCATCGGCTACGGCAAGATGGAGTTCCTGGAGAAGGAAGCCGGCGAGGCCTTCGCCGTGATGGGCGAGTTGAAGCGCGCCTTCGACCCGCACAACCTGATGAACCCGGGCAAGGTCGTGCGGATCTGACGCGCGTCAAAATTTGAAGTGCCCGCGGCGCGCGAATCGACCGATTCGCGCGCCGTTTTCGTTGCACGCACCGCGCGTGCCCTTCGCATCGCCGGGACTCGCCTAAAACAAAGCTACAAATCTTCAAGAAAACAGGGGTGGCGTGGAACCTTCGTCATAAGCGACGCTTGTGTTTCCAGCACTTTTTGACGACTGAGAATGCGTTTCCGGTTCCTCTATCCTGTTGTGAAAGAGGAGGCGGAATGCAAATAGACAAAATCGAACCGCCGTGGCCTTTGGATGAGCTTGCCCGGCTCGACAGCCTGAAGAGTTACGGCGTGCTGGACACGCCCGCGGAGGAGGTGTTCGACCGGATCACGCGCCTTGCCGCCCGCCATTTCGACGCGCCGATCGCGCTGGTCAGCCTCGTCGACGAAACCCGCCAGTGGTTCAAGGCCCGCTTCGGGCTGGACGTCTCCTGCACCGGCCGCAAGCTGGCCTTCTGCGCCTACAGCATTCTGGAAGAGCGGGTGATGGTCGTCCCCGACGCCACGGCGGACGATCGCTTCGCCGACAACGTCCTGGTGACCGGGCCGCCGCACATCCGCTTCTACGCCGGTGCCCCGCTGATCACGCCGGACCGCCACCTGCTCGGCACGCTCTGCGTGATCGACCGAAGGCCGCGCGACGACTTCGGCCTCGACCAGCGCCGCGACCTCGCGGAGTTCTCCCGCCTCGTCATGCATGAACTGGAGGCCAGGCGCGCCATGGACGAGGCGCAGCGAGCGCGCCGGGACGCCCAGCGGGCGGACCGCGCGAAGACGCGCTTCCTGGCCGCCGCCAGCCACGACCTGCGCCAGCCCTTCCAGGCGATGGAGCTTCTTCTCGGCGTCCTGGCCCAGCGTCTCGCCGGCCAGCCGACGCCGTTGGAACTGCTGGAGCGCGTGCAGGAGGCGCTGCATTCCGGCCAGGACCTGCTGAACGGCCTTCTGGACATCGCGACGCTGGAGGCCGGCACGGTCGAGCCCACCGTCACCGCCTTCCCGGTCCGTCAGGTGGCCGAGCGGCTGACGCGCGAGATGAGCGCGCAGGCCGACCTGAAGGGGCTGCGCCTGCGCGTCATGGACTGCAACGCCGTGGTGCGCAGCGACCCGCTGCTGCTGGAACGCATCCTGCGCAACCTGCTCAGCAACGCCATCGCCCACACATCGGGTGGAAAGATCCTGCTCGGCTGCCGCCGGCGCGACGCGACCCTGTGGCTGGACGTGTGGGACACCGGCCCCGGCATCCCGCCGGAGCAGCTGGACCTTGTCTTCGAGGAGTTCTACCAGCTCGGCAATCCGGAGCGGAACCGCAACAAGGGCCTCGGCCTCGGCCTCGCCATCGTGCGCCGCACCGCGGATCTGCTGGGCCATCGCGTCACGGTGCGCTCGCAGGTCGGCAAGGGGACGATGTTCCGCCTGGAACTGCCCCTGGCCGACGCCCCCACTCCGTCCGCCGACCCGTCCGCGTCGCCGGACGCCCCCAACCTCGCCGGCCACACGGTCCTGGTCATCGAGGACGAGCAGCAGCAGCGCGGCGCCCTGGCCATGTACCTGCGATCCCAGGGCTGCCGGACCATCGACGTGGCCTCCGCGGAGGAGGCGGTCGCCCGCATGGGGGAGGGGAGCGGGCTGCCGGACGTCGTGGTCAGCGACTTCCGCCTGACCGGCCGGACAACCGGGCTGGACGCCATCGCCGCCGTCCGTCAGAAGGCCGGGCGCCCGATTCCCGCGGTCCTGGTGACCGGCGACACTGACCCGCAACGGCTGCGCCAGGCGAAGCGGGCGGGCTGCGCGCTGTTGCACAAGCCCTTCCGCCCCGACGACCTCCGCCGCGCCCTGTCCCGCGCCTTCGAGCGGAAGCCGGGCTAACGGACGAGTCGCGTCATCAGGCTCGACGTGTCCAGCCGGTTTCCGCCCATGGCCTGGACCTCGGCGTAGAACTGGTCGACCAGCGCGGTGACCGGCACGGCGGAGCCGTTGCGGCGCGCCTCGTCCAGCACGATGCCCAGATCCTTGCGCATCCAGTCCACCGCGAAGCCGAAGTCGAATTTGCCGTCCAGCATGGTCTTGGCGCGGTTCTCCATCTGCCAGGACTGGGCGGCGCCCTTGGAGATCACGTCGACGACCTGATGCCCGTCCAGCCCGGCCTTCTGCGCGAAGGCCATGCCCTCGGCCAGTGCCTGCACCAGCCCGGCGATGCAGATCTGGTTGACCATCTTGGTCAGCTGCCCCGCGCCCGACGGCCCCATGTGGGTGACGGAGCGGCCGTAGCAGGCCATCGCGTCGCGGGCCTGCTCGAAGGCGCCGGAGTCGCCGCCGACCATCACGGTCAGCACGCCCTTCTCCGCCCCGGCCTGCCCGCCGGACACCGGCGCGTCGAGGAAGGACAGGCCGCGCGCCTTCGCCGCCGCGTCCATCTCGCGCGCGACGGCGGCGGACGCGGTCGAATGGTCGGCGATCACGGTGCCCGGCTCCATGCCGGTCATGGCGGCCCCGGCGACCTGCCGCACGTCGTCGTCGCCGCCCACGCACAGGAATACCAGCTCCGCCCCGCGCGCGGCGTCGGCCGGGCTGTCGGCGCGCCGGCCGCCGAATTCGCCGAATTGCTCCACCCAGGCGGCGGCCTTGGCGGCGGTGCGGTTGTAGACGGTGACGCGGTGCCCGGCGCGCGCGAGGTGGCCGGCCATGGGAAAGCCCATGGTGCCCAGCCCCAGGAAGGCGATGGTGCGGGATAAGGTCGCAGTCTCGGCCATCGGTCTTGTCTTTCCGTTGTTGTCGGCGGTTGTTATGGCTCTCGGTGGAGCGGAGCCTAGGGCGGGCCTGCTTGGCGATCAACGGCCGGCGATCAAACGCCGGATTACCGCAGGCGAGGCGGGGCTCCTTTGCCCGTTTCGCGTGTTCCTTCTTTCGAAGGAGGTTGTCTCGCCGCGCGCTTGCTCCCCGCGCAAGATGTGTTAAGAGGGTAAGAGCCGGACGCAAGATTCGTGTCCGGGAACCGATTTCCGACACTCACAGCCACGGGCTTTGGGCCAGACAACAAGGGAAGGACTGCCGCATGAGCAACCAGTCGGGTTTCCAGGACGCGCCGCCGGACGATCGCTCGGGCTTCACCGAGGACCAGGAGAGCGCCATCCGCATTCTCGCCAACAGCCTGCACCGCCTGAATGACGCCGTCGTCAAGGCCGTCGAGGCCGGCGTGACGGTTGAGCTGATGCGCACCGCCCGCTACCACAACGCGTCGGGCAACTGGGGCGACCAGCTCACCCCGGTGATCCGCACCAAGTAACCGGCGCGACCGCCGGCGGCCAAGGCCCCCCTTCCTCCGGGAAGCGGGGGCTTTTTCATGCCCCGGCGGGCGGAACCGGCGGAGCGTTCAGGGGTTCCACTCCCGTGCGGATTCCGTCCGGAGTGAACGGCCATGAACGACGCCCAGCAGCAGCCCCCCCGCGATCCGGGGCCCTTCCACGACCGCGGGACCGACGAGCGCGAAGCCATCTGGCGCATCCACAGCCTGTGCGAACCGACCTTCACCGACCTGACCCACGGCATCTTCCTGGGCGTCGTCTGGTCGGCGCTGCTCTGGGCGCCGATGTTTATAAGTGCGCTTATGTGATCAGGCCACCTGATCAGGCCACCGTGGCCGGCCGCAGCAGGGCGCGGATGCGGGCGGCGAGCTGGTCGGGGGTGAAGGGCTTGGGCAGGACCACCGTGTCGCTGCCCAGACCGGTCAGCGACTCCGGGCTGTAGCCGGAGGTCAGCAGGACCCGGATGCGCGGCCAGCGCTCGCGCACCTGGCGGGCGAGGTCGATTCCCGACACGCCGTAGGGCATCACCACGTCCGACACGATGACGTCGAAGGCGGAATCTTGCTCCAGCAGCTCCAGCGCGGCGGCGCCGTGGTCGGCGGTCATCACCTCGAACCCTTCCTGGACCAGCCCCTCCACCGTGGCCATCAGGACCAGCGCGTTGTCCTCCACCACCAGCAGCCGCACGGGGCCGGTGGCGCCGGCCGCTGCCTCGGGCATGGGCAGGTCCGCCGCCGGGCATTTGGCCGTCGCCGGCAGGGCGACGCGCACCACCGTGCCGCGGCCGGGCGCGCTCTCGATCCGGGCGGTCCCGCCGGACTGCCGGGCAAAGCCGTAGACCATCGACAGGCCGAGCCCGGTGCCCTTGCCCATGCTCTTGGTGGTGAAGAAGGGGTCGAAGGCGCGGGCGGCGACATCGGGGGGCATGCCGGTGCCGGTGTCGGCGATTTCCAGCACGACGGCTCCGGCCCCGCGGTCCTCCACCCCCGGCTCCGGGTCCGCGACGGCGCGGCTGGAGATGCGGATGCGCCCGCCGTCCGGCATGGCGTCGCGGGCGTTCAGCACCAGGTTCAGCACCGCCATTTCCAGCTGCACCGGGTCCACCTCCACCCTCTGCGGTCCCGGGTCCAGGTCCCAGTCCAGCCGGATGTCGGCGCGGACGGACCGTTCCAGCAGGTCGTCCATCGCGCGCAGGCTGTCCGCCAAGTCGACCACCTGCGGATCCACCGCCTCCTGCCGCGAGAAGGCGAGCAGCTGCCCCGTCAGCTTCTTCGCCCGCTCCAGCGCCGTCCGCGTCCCGTCCAGATAGCGGGCACCCGGGGCCGGCAGGTGCGGCGCCATCAGGTGCAGGTTGGCCAGCGCCGCCGTCAGCAGGTTGTTGAAGTCGTGGGCGACCCCGCCGGTCAGCTGGCCCAGCGCCTCCATCTTCTGCGACTGGCGCAGCGCGGCCTCCAGGCTTTCGCGGTTGCGCACCTCCTCGGCCCAGCGGTGCATGGCGACGGCCTCGCTCCGCGCGCGCCGCATGGCCAGCGAGGTGATCCCGACCAGCGCCAGCGTGGCCGGCAGGGCGAAGGTGGCGTACAGCAACATGTTGCGCCGCCAGGTCGCCATGATCTCCGTTTGCGGCATGCCGTAGGTCACGTACACCGGATAGGGGGTGATGCGCTTGAAGGCGTACAGCCGGTCGATGCCGTCCACCTGGCTGACGTTGCGGTACATCCCTTCGCCGGCCCCGCGGGCGGAGGCCTGCATCAGCCCGTTCCCCGGCGAAAGCCGCGCGGGATTGGCGTTCGGGATTTCCGGCACGCGCATCAGGACGGTGCCGTCCTGCCGCACGATGGAGATGGACTCCTCGCCCCCGGGCAGGACGCGGCTGTAGAAGTCTTTGAAATAGTCGGCGTGCAGGGCGGCGACCAGGATGCCGTTGAAGGCCCCGTCGGGACCGCCCGGGCCGCTGCGGCGGCGGCTGACGTTGAACTGCCTGGCCTTGGTGTTGCGCCCGATCACCGGTTCGCTGATGAACAGGCCGGCGTCGTGATCCCTCTGAACGCGCAGGTACTCGCGGTCGCTGACGTTGGTGGGCGGCTCCACCGGGAAGGCTCGGCTGAGCGCGCGGGTGAAGCCATTGGGGTCGATCAGCGCGATGACGCCCACCTGCGGCAGCTCGTCGTCCAGCGTCTTCATGTAGACGTGCACGGACTCCGACCGGGCGATCTCGTCCCAGCTCATCCCCTGGGTGCGCTCGTCGACGCGGTCCAGCGTCTGCTGCACGGTGTCGAAGATCTTGTGCAGATGCTCGTGCAGCACCTGCACCGTCTTGTTCATGTTGCGCTCGGTCTCGGCGACCACGGCGTGGTAGTCGCGCCACGCGATGACCGCGAACAGGACCGACGGCACGAGCACCGACGCCACGAGCATTGCCCGCAGCAGCCGCAGCATTCCAGCCGATTCACTGGCCAGTGCGTCGAGGAACCGTGTGGGCATCGGCGAAAGGCGGGTACCGGACAGGATGGGACAGGATCCGGAGGCTTGGCCGCCGGAGTGGCTAAGCTATGGCGTCGCTCTTGCGGTTCGGCAAGCCGGACTTTCCGGTAGGTCTATGCCTTAAGGGGTAGCGGAAGGGCCCGGGGATTCGTCGGCATCGTCCAGCACCTGGAACAGGCGCCTCCGGTTGGTGGTCCGGCGGCACACCGGGCACAGCGCGTCCGCCCCCGGCCGGGGGGCCGGCAGGCGCGCGGTCACGCCGCAGGACGGGCAGCGCCGGGCGTGCAGCGGCACGGCGGTCTGCCGGCGCGGGGCCAGCCGCTCCAGGATCAGCGCGTCGGGCCGGCAGACGTCCACGCACAGGCGGCAGCCGGTGCAGTCCTCCGCCGCGATGCGGAAGGCCGCGGACTCCGGATCCAGGCGGATCGCCCCGGTCGGGCAGAGCCGCGCGCAGCCGGCGCAGCCCTCGCAGACCGACGCGTCGATGGAGGGCACCCACGGCCAGGGCTGCGAGTCGGCCAGCCGCGGGAAGGCCGGCGGCGGCAACAGCCGTCCGAGCGGAGTCCCGGCCGGGGACGCGCCGCCCCCGGTGCCCGCCGCCGGCGCGTTCCCCGTCCGGCGCAGGCCGGACAGGCGGAACAGGCCGCGGCGGCTGAGGCCGACGTCGTCCGGGCCGTCCTTGGGGAGGTCCTCGTGGTCGGGGACCGTGTCGAAGGCCAGTTGGGCGCGCCAGGGCGTGGCGGAGCGGCGGGTCAGCAGCAGCGGCGGCAGGCCGCGCCCCTCCAGCAGGACGTTCAGCTCCGCCACAGCGCGCTCCAGCCGCACCGCGGTGCCGCTGCCCGTGGTGCAGGAGGCGCAGGCCCCCCGCGCGACGACCAGCTTCCGTACCCCGGCGCCATAGAGCGCCACGAGGTCGGCCAGTCCCACCACGTTCAGGCAGGGCAGCACACCGTCCACCCCGTCGTCACCGCCCTCATGGGCATTTCGGAGGCCGGTGCGCGAGCAGGCGGCGAATCCCACGGGGCGACCGCGCCCCGCCCCCCGTCGCTCCAAACGGCGCGCGACCCGGTGACCGTGGGCGATGACCGATTGCGGGCAGGCCGCGGCGCACAGGCCGCAGCCGTCGCAGACCGGCAAGTCGATGGACACCCCGTCGCCGTCGACGACCCAGGCGCCGCGCGGGCAGGCGTCGGCGCAGGCGCGGCAGCTCGCCACCACGGCCTTGTTGTGCACGCAGCGCTCCGCCGCGATGCTCGGCGGGGCGCTCGGGCGCCTTGCTGTGGCCGGCCATCCTATGACCGACTGCCCGGTCCTGTGTGTCGTCAACCGCAGGCCTCCTTGCGCCGCGACTCCGCGTCTTGCCTCGCCGGCCGGGGCCGGTCGAAGCCCTGCGCCAGCAGGTCGCGCAACGCATCCAAATAGCCGCCCGTGAGCAGCGCCGTCCCCGCGAAATAGGGCGTGCGGCACCGTGCCGCGACCCGGCCGCAGAAAGCCGGGACCCAGCGCAGCGGGTGCTGGTCGAGGAAGTCCGCCGCCTCCGCGCCCAGCCCGCGCTCCAGCAGCTCGGCCAGGAAGTGCAGCTCCAGCACCAGATGGTCGGGGTCACGCGGGTCGTCGGTCACGACGCCGAAGCGGCGGTGCCAAGCCTTCACGCGGAACATGGCCTCCTGCCGGCGCAGCGGCTCCTCGTGCACCCAGACGGATTCGATGGGGCAGGCGCGCAGCGCGTTGGTCAGGTGGATCGCCGCGAAGTCGGCGGCCAGCTCGTCCAGCGCCGCCGCGTCGGCGGGACGGGGCAGGGTGTCCAGCGCCTCCCCCAGCAGCGCCAGCGCCTGGGCGATGTCCGGCCGGTCGAGCGTCAGCCCGAAAAGGTCCTGGAGGGGCTGCGCGCGCAGCTCCTCCAGGAGGTCTGTGGTCGGCTCATGGTCGTGCAGGCCGGCCAGCCGACGAACATCGGCCGCCGCGGCCCGCCCAAACGCGACGACCACCGGGGACGCCTCGGTCATATGGATGATTCCGTCCATGTGCGCGTTCCTGTGTTGGGGTGGAGTGGTCGCGCTGGGCCCCCCTCCCAGCCTCCCCCCATCTTCGACGGGGGGAGGAGTTAGTCCCCTCCCCCGCGAAGTGGGGGAGGGTTAGGGTGGGGGCCCAGCGCGACCACTCCACCACTCACCCCTCCACCCGCCCCTTCGGGTGCGCGACGAAGGCAACCGACGGGTTGGTCAGTTCCGGATCGGCCATGTTGCGCACCTGCCGCACCACCCGCTCACCCGGCCCCACCGCCTTCGTCGCATAGGACCCGTCGCGGATCTTGTCGATCGGGCCGACGTCCAGCACGCGCATCATGCAGCCCATGACGCAATAGGGCTTGCGCCCGGCGTCGATCTCGTCGACGCACAGGTTGCACTTCATGACGGTGTTGCTGATCGGGTCGAACTGCGGCGCGCCGAAGGGGCAGGCGGCCTCGCAGCGGCGGCAGCCGATGCACAGGCTGCTGTCGATGTCGACGATGCCGTCCTTCGTCCGCTTGAAGATCGCGCCCGTGGGGCAGGTCGGCAGGCAGGCCGGCTCCGCGCAGTGGTTGCAGGACATGTTCACCTTGTAGGCGAACACCTCCGGGTACCGGCCGCCCTCCACATACATCACGCGGCGGAAGCGCGGGCCCGGCGGCAGGCCGTTCTTGTCCTTGCAGGCGATCTCGCAGGCGCGGCAGCCGATGCAGTCCACGTTGTTGTGGACGAAGCCCAGCTGCGTGTCCGGCACCACCGGCGTGTAGCCCTCCCGCTTGCGCGCGGCGACGGCCACCTGGACGCGGGCCTTCTTTTCCTCTTCCATGATGGTCGGCCCCCCTTACGTGCTGCGGCGGAAGACATGCGCCCGCGAGGTGGCGAGCTGGTCCCAGCCGGGCCGGTGGTTCAGGTCGGTCTTGCGCAGGTTCACCAGGATGGTGTTGTAGGCGAAGCCGCCGGCCGGGCTCGGCTCGTCCAGCGTCAGCACGTCCGGGTTGCCGGCGCGGTCCACCCCGTCGCCGTCCAGGTCCAGCCAGGCGCCCTCATGCACCACCACCACGCCGGGCATCACGCGCTCGGTCACATAGGCCGGCAGCACCATGCGGCCGCGGGCGTTGTAGACCTCCACCGTGTCGCCGGTCCTGATCCCCAGCCCCTTGGCGTCGGCCGCGTTGATGGTGACCTCCTGCTCGTAGGTCTCGCGCAGCCAGGGGATGTTGTTGAAGATGGAGTGCGTGCGCCAGCGCGGGTGCGGCGTGATCAGGTGGAACGGGTGCTCCGCCCGCTTCTCCGCGTGGTTCAGGCTCTCGAAGGGCTCGGTCCACTTCGGAATCGCCGGGATGGGATGGCCCCAGGCCGTGCGGGTCCAGTCGGTCACCTGGGCCAGCTGGGTGGACAGGATCTCGATCTTGCCGCTGGGGGTCTGGAAGGGGATGCCCTTCTCGATCTGGTCCTGGAAGGCGACGTGCGGGCGCGGCAGCTTGAACTTGTAGGTGCCGCGCGCCTTGAACTCCTCCCAGCTGATGTCGGCGCCCTGGTGGTGCTGCACCTTCTCCCACCAGGCGGCCAGATAGGCCTCGTCCACCGCGTCGTCGTGGTGGAAATACTCGCGGCTGGCGCGGGGGTTGTAGCGCTCCCCGAAGCCCAGCCGGTGGGCCAGCTCCGTGTAGATCTGGAAGTCGGTCTTCGATTCGCCGAGCGGCTGGATGACCTTCGGGCGGTGGATGTAGTAGTGGCCCTTGTACCAGGGCAGCGCCACGTCGTGCCGCTCGAAATGGGTCGCCACCGGGAACAGCACGTCGGCGTAGAGGCCCGACGGCGTGATGGTGCTGTCGTTGCAGACGACGAGGTCCAGCTTCTTCATGGCCTCGATCTGCTTGTTGATGTTGGGCAGCTGGTTGAACCAGTTGGACCCCTGCCAGAAGATGCCCCGCACGTTGGGGATCACCCCGTCCAGGTTGTCCGACCGCGGCCAGAGCCCGATCTCCTCCCGTTTCAGGTTCGGGTAGTTCAGGACCAGATGCGCCCAGCGGTCCGACTTGATGGAGGCGTACCAGACGTTGGCGAACTCGTCGTAGGGGTAGGCGACGCCCTCCGCGTGCCAGGCCTTGCCGACGCCCTCCGCGCAGCCGCCCAGCTTGCCGATGTTGCCGGTCATGGCCTGGAGGGCGGCGGCCATGCGGTTGTACTGCTCGCCGTTCGAATTGCGCCCCGGCGCCCAGCTGGCCTTCAGCGCGGCGGGCTTGGTGCGGGCGTAGAGGTCGGCAAGCTTCACGATGTCGCTGGCCGGCACGCCGCAGATGGCGCTGGCCCACTCCGGCGTCTTCGGCTGCCCGTCGCGGGTGCCCAGGATGTAGTCCTTGAAACTCTCGCCGCCTTGCGCCCACTGCGGCATCGTTCCCGCGTCCATGCCCTGGGTGAAGCGGTTGATGAAGTCCTGGTCCTGCAAATTGTTCGTGAAGATGTGGAAGGCCATGCCGGCCATCATCGCCGCGTCCGTCGCCGGCCGGATCGGGATCCACCAGGCATCATACGCCGACGCGCTGTCCGAATATTGCGGATCCACCAGCACGAAGCGGCAGCCGCGCTGCTTGGCCAGCCGCATGTAGTAGAAGGTGTTGCCGCCGTGGAAGGTGTAGGCCGGATTCCAGCCCCACATGATGATCAGTTTGGAATGGGCGAAGGTGTCGTCCTCGTTCCCATCCTCGATGGTGCCGAAGGTCATGCGGCTGGAGAAGGTGGTCGCCTGGTAGGAGGGCACCGACCAGCTCGACGTGCGGCAGCCGAACATGCCGAGGAAGCGGCCGAGCAGCCCCTCGATCTGGTCGGACTTGTGCAGCACGCCGTAGGACGCGCCGGCGTAGCTCTGGTCCAGCAGGGCGTGCGGGCCGTGCTTCTGCTTCAGGTCCAGCATCTTGCCGGCGACATAGTCCAGCGCGGCGTCCCAGGAGGCGCGCTTGAACTTGCCCTCGCCCCGTTCGCCGACGCGGATCATCGGGTAGAGCAGCCGTTCCGCCGAATAAAGCCGCGAGCGGTAGGAGCGGCCGCGCAGGCAGGCGCGCAGCTGCGGCATCTCCTCCGTGTCGTAGCCGAACCCGCCCTGCGGCCCCTGGTAGCGGCCGTCGTCGGTGGACAGGCGGACGATCACGTCGCCCTTCTTGTGCGCCACCAGCATGTGGCGGCTGCCGCAATTGTGGGCGCAGCTGGTCGGCACGGTGACCAGCTCATCGTCGGTGGGGTAGGGGCTGTAGGCGAAGGCCTTGGCCTCCCGCGGTTCCACCGCGCGGAACAGGCCGGCGGTTGCCGCCGCCCCAGCCGCTCCCTGCAGGACGTCGCGCCGCGAGACGTTCAGCGCGCTCCCCAGGATCGTTTTCGCGTCCATCTCGCCTCTCTCAATTCTTTGGCAGCGCGTAGCGCGGGTCGGAGGAGGTCGGGCGCCCCTTCGCCCAGTCGGGCGTGTCCTCCGGCATGCCGGGCCAGGGGTGGCGCGGGTAGGGGAAGCTGATCCGGTACCAGGCGCGCCCGCCGTGGCAGCCATAGCAGGTATCGGCATTCTCCGTGGCCGCCTGCTCGATCGCCTCGGCCTTCAGGTAGCTGACCTTGTGCCGCTCCGTGCGGAAGCCGCCTTCCGGGTTGTGGCAGGACAGGCAGCCGTTGGGCGCGTCCGCCGACTCGAAACTCTCGCGCGCCTCGTGCCAGGGGCCGGGCAGCCCTTCCATGTTCTGCCAGGGGAACTGGCCGTGGCAGGCGAGGCAGGTCGTCTCCGGGTTCACCTGCTTGCGCAGCGTGTAGCCTGCATTCGTCGCGGTGGGCGGGACCGGAGCCTCCTCCCGCGGGTTGGAGCCCTGGTGGCAGAAATTGCATTGCAGGTTCATCAGCCGCTCCGCCATCGGCGTGCTGAGGTGCCGGCGGTGGAAGCTGTCCTGCGCGCCGATGTAGGTGTCCAGCGTCTGGTACCAGGCCAGCGTGTCGGCGGACTTGACCCCGGCGGGGGAGGCGGCGCGCACGCTCGGCTCCAGCACCTCCTGGTGGCAGGCGAGGCACTGGTCGTTGGTGGCGGTGTCGATGGCCGGCTTGAAGTGCAGCGGGTTCCACAGCGCCTTGCCATAGTCCGGCTCGCCCGACGCGCTCAGCACCGCCTTGGGGAAGGCGGGCGCGGGTGGCGCCTTGGCCGCTTCCGGCGCCGGGGCCGGCTGTGCGGCCGGTGCTGGGACCGGGGCCGGTGCCGGTGCCTTGGCCACCAGGGGCTGCGGGTCCGGCTTCGGCGGGGTCGGCGGGACGGCGCGGGCCGCCTCCAACAGCAGCTGCGCGGTCGGCGACACCGGCGTGGGCGCCGGCCGAGCGGCCTGGGCGCTTTCCGCCGTGGCCGCGGCCTGCGCGGGGGCCTTGACCGGCTGGTCGGCCTTCTTCGCCGGGAAAGCCAGCTGGACGAGCCCGAAGACCAGGAAGAATCCCAGGAAATAGGCCACCGGGTGGATGGCCTTCGCGGGTTGATCGCTTTTTGGATGGTTGGACGTCATGCGGCCGGCCCTTCGGCGGTTCGGAGTCCCGGCCGGGCGTCCGCCCGGCCTTTCCTGACGAAATCCCGACGGGAGCGGCGCGCCGGAGCCCTCCCAGCCCCCGGCGCGCCGTCTCCCCGCGCGTCGGGCTTACGGCTTGCCCTGCATGCCGGACATTCCGCTCATCCCACCCATGCCGGACATTCCGCCCATGCCGGACATGCCGGACATGCCGCCCATACCGGACATGCCGCTCATCCCGCCCATGCCGGACATTCCGCCCATGCCGCCCATGCCGGACATTCCGCCCATACCGGACATGCCGCTCATCCCACCCATGCCGGACATCCCGCCCATGCCGGACATGCCGCTCATCCCGCCCATGCCGGACATCCCGCTCATCCCGCCCATGCCGGACATCCCGCCCATACCGGACATTCCGCCCATGCCGGACATGCCGCTCATCCCGCCCATGCCGGACATGCCGCTCATCCCGCCCATGCCGGACATCCCGCTCATCCCGCCCATGCCGGACATTCCGCCCATGCCGGACATGCCGCTCATCCCACCCATGCCGGACATCCCACCCATGCCGGACATACCGCTCATCCCGCCCATGCCGGACATTCCGCCCATGCCGGACATGCCGCTCATCCCGCCCATACCGGACATTCCCGACATCCCACCCATGCCGCTCATTCCACCCATGCCGGACATGCCGCTCATGCCCTGGGCGATGGCGGCGGAGGTGGTGGCGAGTCCGCCAACCAGGGCGGCGGCGATCAGGGCGGTGCGCAGGGTCTTCTTCATCGTTTCCATCGCGGTTTCCTCCATTGGGGTGTGTTGTGGCGTTTCCGGGCCGGGGTTCCGCCGGCTCGGATTGGGTGTTTTCGTTTTGTCGTTCTGATTGGGTGGGCGGCCCCACCGAGGGGCGGGTGCGGGAACCGCCTCAGCGGTGCCAGTGCCGCAGGTCGTAGCGCCCGGTCATCCCGGGCTGGGTGAAGGGCGTGTACCAGTTGCCCTGGTCGTCCAGGAACTTCAGGCTGGTGGGGTAGGGCGAGTCCACGCCGGACAGCGCCTTCTGGTACCAGCGCGCGTCCTTCGCCACGGCCGCCAGCGCGGGCGCGTCGGGCCGGCGCACCGATGGGGCGCTGCCCGCCACGAAGGAGGGCGCCTGCGCGGCGTCGTTCGCCGCCATATTGGGCGCCGTGTCGGCCGCCAAGGACGGTCCGGCCTGCGCCAGAACCACCTGCGCCAACAAGGCATGCGCCAGTATTAAAGCGCTCCGGAGTGCCGCTTTGTGCATGGTTTCCTCGCCCGGTGACAGTTGCTTAGCTTTCTTATTATTCGGGTGCTTCCCCGACATTTATGACCGCAACATTTGTCCGGTTATTACCACCGGGGATCCCTTTCGGTCAACTTTGCACAATCGCCGTTTGCATTGCAGCATTCCTTAACCGACTCTGAGAAACGCCCGAATCCTGGGCGCTCTAGGACCCTTGCATGTGGCCTTAACCACCTGACGGAACTGTAGTTTTTACGGGCTTGGCCACACCCTTTCGCCGCCGGCGCGGCCATTCGCCTGTGGCCGGCGCGCGCGGAAACGGCGAAAATGTCGCAGCATCAACCATCCGTAGGACGCAGGAGTCCCCCGCCATGCCCCTGAAGCCCATCGACGCGGCCGACGCCGCCCCCGAGGTCCGCGCCGTCTTCGACGACATCAAGGCGACCCGCAACGTTCCGGACGTGAACAACTTCTGGAAGATGGTGGCCCACCACCCGGAAACCCTGAAGCGGACCTGGGAAAGCCTGAAGGAGGTGATGGCACCGGGCGCGCTCGACCCGCTGGTGAAGGAGATGATCTTCGTCGCGGTCAGCGTCACCAACGGCTGCGCCTACTGCATCCGCTCCCACGAGGCGGCGGCGCGCAAGGCGGGCATGACCGACGCCCAGTTCGGGGAGCTGATGGCCGTCATCGGCATGGCCAACGAGACCAACCGCCTCGCCAACGGCTATCAGGTGGAGATCGACGAGTCGCTGAAGTAGGCGGCTGGCGCCCGGGGGCGATTCGACCGAATCGCCTTACGGCACGATCGGCGCCCGTGGGCCGAACGTCCAGGAAAGTGCCTCCGGCGCCGCGTCGAACAAAGCCTTCAAGGGAGGAAGGAGGCTTTGCTGGCGTTGCATTTCCACGAAGACCAAGGGGTGGTCCATGTCGAGAATGCCATCGCGCATGGTGTCGAGGTCGGCCTGGGCTTTGCCCGTTGCCTTGTCCTCGACATATTCCCTCAGGCGAGCCTTGTAGTTGCGAAAGGCGGTCCGGCGGGCTCTGGGCAAAGGATCGCGGTTCAAGCCGAGTGTCCGGACCGTGTAGTCGGCCCGTGTCCACTCGCGCGCCGACAGGTCCAGGCGGGGGAGAATGTGCAGCGAGCCGACATCATAGGTTCCGTTCGGCAACCGCGACATAAGGTCGAGTTCGAGGAAATGGCGCGGGTCCTCCGTGCGGGGATTGATCAGCGCGTGCACGCCCTTGCCGGGCGCCCGGACCGCGGCGCCCCGCTTGCGCACAACCTCCTTCAGTACCCCGCGCCTGTCCAGATAGGCATATTGGTCGCGCTTTTCGCCGCCGTTGCAGGGTCCGCAGGCGAACAGATGGTTGTCCCAGTCGAAGGCGTGCTGGGGGAAAAAGGATTTCGGCAGAATGTGTTCGATCTCGTCGGCCATCGAATCGCTGCAATAGCCGCACCGAACCGCACCGAAGCACATCCGCTTCAACTCGGTCCGGATCGCCAGGAAGGCCGCCTTTCCGGCCGGCGTGTTCGTCTTGGCCGCCCACAGACGTTTGGCTGCGGCGACCCGTTGCGGGTAGCGCGCGAGAGAATCGACCTGCCGTTGCAGATCCTCGATGTGGGCCTTGGTCAGCGGATCCAGCGCGCCCGCGGGCAGCTTCAGCATGATGACGGGCTATTCCGGTGCCGTTTCGCTGGATTCGGATGGCAGCGTGGCCCGCAACTCCATCATGCGCGCCGCTTCCCTTCTGGTCAGCTTGCCCTGGATGGACTTGCGGTTGAGCAGCGCCAACTCGTCGGCGAGCTTCTTGCCGTCGTCCGACCGCGCGACGTCGTGCCCGAACAGGTCCGTGCCATAGGCATCGACGATGGAGCCGTAGATCAGCCGGTTCAGCGCCACACCGGTCACCCGTCCTGCCGACTCCTCGTTGCCGGGATCGGGCAACTTCCAAACGCTCGTGGCGGCCCGGCAGATGATCGGGCTGTGCGTGGTGACGAAGAACTGCACGTTGGGGAACCGGCGGGTGAACCAGTGCCCGATGTCGCGTTGCCAGGTGGGGTGGAGATGGCTGTCCACCTCGTCGATGCACACCACGCCCGGCAGGTTGATGGTGCCCTTGCGGACGTCGATCGCCCGGCCCAGGGCGGCCTCGCCGAAGACGAAGGCCATCTGGTGCATGATCTCGAAGATGGTGGAGAGCACGGACTTGTAGCCGCTGCTCATCTGCTCGATGTCGACATCGTTGCCCTGGCCGTCGCGCAGCACGATCCGGTCGCTGGCGACCCGGACGATTTGGGCGCCGAAGGGCAGCAGGTCGGTCTTGTTTACGAACTCCACGATCTTCTTGGCGAGCTTCGCCGAGGCCTCGTCCTTCTCCAGCCCCTTCACGTGCAGGCGCTGGATCATCTCCAGCCCGGACGACAGGGCGATGTCCTCCCCGAACGCCGACAGGTGCGGGGCGACCTTCGGGGACGATGCAAAGAGCTTGTCCGTATTCCGAGTGCTCCCTTCCATCCGGCGGTAAGGGCCGAAGGAAGAAGCAAAGTAAAGAGATTTGCTAGACCACAACGATTGACCGTAGATCCTAAATGTTTCCTCTCCATCCTGCGCAATCTGCGCAACAAATGCGCCGATAACAACTTGTCTTTTCTGCTTTCTCCCATAATAAACTTCAGAAATGGAAATTTTCGCGTTTAATTCGCTTTTGTCCTCTGCTTGTGGAAAGCTATCGTCTGAATGGGGATCGACTTCAATATGAATCGTTCCTTCCTTTTCCCCGCGCCGGAGCCATTCTTCCCAGTTCTGGCGCAGCGCGCCGGCTTCCTCCATCCCAATCAACGCCAACGCAATCGACCGGATGACGGTCGACTTCCCCGACGCGTTCGAGCCGATGATGACATGCCAACCGGCCCGCTCCTTGGGCGGCAGTTCGATGCAGAAATGCTTGAGCGAACGGATATTCTCGATTTCTAGCTTGGCGATGTGCATCCAACCCCTCCGGACCTCGCGGGGATACTAGCCAGAAACCGCGGCGCTGGCACGCGCCTGTTTCCGGTCGCGATGTGTGGGGTCCGTGGGGAAACCTGGGTCAGGCGAAATCGCTCATCGCCTCCTCCAGCGACGGGTAGATGGCTTCGGCCAGCGACCCGTCCACCCGCACCGGCCGGGGCAGGATGGCGACGGCGTCGAGCGCGGCCTGAAGCGTCAGCCCGGTGACCTCGATGAAGCCGCCCTTGTCGCCATAGCGCCCGGCCGTCCATTCCCCGCGGTCGGGGTCGCCGGACAGGGCGCCGTTGGCGGAAATCATCACGTGGGTGCCGTCGCCGTCCCGCCGGTTCCAGGCCATGCCGTCGCCGGTGTCGCGCGGGCGGAAGCCGGCTTCCAGGAGTTCGTCGCGCAGGGCCTGCGGGACCTTCACGCGGGCCGGTTCGACGTCGGTCCCGTACGGCCCGCCGGCCCCGTGCGGGCGGCTGCTGATCATCTCTTCCACGTCTCCCTCCTCGGTCGTTCACGTCCTTTCCAACGTCAACAGGGCCGTGGGGGGAATGGTTCAAAAGCGAAAGGGCCGGCACGTTTCCGTACCGGCCCCTTGCCGTGTTGGTCGGAGAGAGAGGATTCGAACCTCCGGCCCCTGCCTCCCGAAAGCAGTGCTCTACCAGGCTGAGCTACTCTCCGTTCCTGTCGGTCCCGCCGTCGCCAGCGTCGCCGTGGGGCGGGTGTATAGCCCCTTTACCCGCGCTCTGCAACGCCATAAGCGATGGACGACGAATGTTTTTTTGTGGGGCGCTTATTCTCCCTCTCCCCGTTCCGCAGGGAGAGGGAAGGGGCCCGCGGAGCGGGAAGGGTGAGGGCTTGGTTTCTCGGGAAGACCTTGCCCTCACCCTCCCGCGCCGCGGGCGCGGGTCCCTCCCTCTCCCAGCAGGGCTGGGAGAGGGGAAGAACGCGAAAAGGGCCGGCGCGTTTCCGCACCGGCCCTTTTGCCGTGTTGGTCGGAGAGAGAGGATTCGAACCTCCGGCCCCTGCCTCCCGAAAGCAGTGCTCTACCAGGCTGAGCTACTCTCCGTTCCTGTCGGCGGCGCCGTCGCCAGCGTCGCCGTGGGCCGCGTATATAGCCGCTGGAACCGGGGGGTGCAACGCCAAAATCGTTACCCACCCGAAAAAATAAGCTCCGTCAGAAATCCCGCTCGATGACGAAGTCCAGCACGTCCAGCAGGGCGCGCTTCACCGGGCTGTCGGCGAACAGGCCCAGCGAGTCGCGGGCGATGGCGCCGTAATGGCGGGCGCGCTCCACCGTATCCTTCAGCGCGTTGTGCTTGATCATCAGCTCCTGCGCGCGCTCCAGGTCGCCGTCCTGCTGATCCAGGTCCTCCATGGTGCGGCGCCAGAAGGCCCGCTCCTCGTCGCTGCCGCGGCGGAAGGCCAGCACGACGGGAAGGGTGATCTTGCCCTCGCGGAAGTCGTCGCCGACGGTCTTGCCCAGCTTCGCCTGCTTGGCCGAGTAGTCCAGCACGTCGTCGACCAGCTGGAAGGCGATGCCCAGGTTCATGCCGTAGTCGTAGAGCGCCAGCTCCTCCGCCTGCGGCCGCTTGGCGACGACGGCGCCGACGCGGCAGGCCGCGGCGAACAGCTCGGCCGTCTTGGCCTTGATGACCTCCAGGTAGGCCTGCTCGCTGGTCTCCGTGTCGTTGGTGGTGCGCAGCTGCAGCACCTCGCCCTCGGCGATGACGGCCGACGCCTTGGACAGGATGCGCAGCACGTCCAGCGACCCGACCTCGACCATCAGCTCGAAGGCGCGGGAGAACAGGAAGTCGCCGACCAGCACGCTGGCCTTGTTCCCGAACACCGCGTTGGCGGAGGCGAGGCCGCGCCGCAGGTCGCTTTCATCGACCACGTCGTCGTGCAGCAGCGTGGCGGTGTGGATGAACTCCACCACCGCGGCCAGCATCTTGTGGTCGTCGCCCTTGTAGCCGCACAACTCCGCGGCGGCGAGGGTGAGCACGGGGCGCAGCCGCTTGCCGCCGGCGGCGATGATGTAGCCGGCCAGCTGCGGGATCAGCTCCACGGACGAGTGCATCCGCGCGACGATGATGTCGTTGACCGCGCTCAGGTCGTTGGCCACCAGGGCGGTCAAATCGTCGAGCGGGTTAGACTTGCGCCGTTTCGGCTCGAGGTTGGTCACGACCGCCAAGGTCGACTCCAATATGATTGACGTGACGATTTCCGGCAGGGAGCATAACGGCATAGCCTCTTCGGTCAAGTCCGCAGGGCGCCGTAACGTCGAGATGTGATGAAGGAACTTCTGCGCACCACCGATCCGGTCCGCCTCAGCTGGCTTCTGGCGCTGCTGGCCGACGCCGGGATCGAGGCCGTCGTGCTCGACACCCACACCAGCATCCTGGAGGGATCCATCGGCGCGATCCCCCGCCGCCTGATGGTCCCGGAAGACGACCACGCCCAGGCCTGCCTCCTCTTGCGCGACGCCGGCGAAGAGTTGGGGGTGTGAGGTGGTGGCGAGTTGGAATGGAGGCGATAGTGAAAGCAATTCACCACAGAGACACGGAGACACAGAGTATTTTTTGATCGAGCGCTCGTCTATCCGGCATCTGCGGGGCAGGCAGCGTGTTTTCAATAAATCTCTCTGTGTCTCCGTGTCTCTGTGGTTAATCCACACTCCCATCACAACGCCATGACCGAGCCCATCGACACGCTGCTCGACGGCCGGGTCCGCCTGCACCAGCCGGAATCCGGCTACCGCGCCGCCATCGACCCCGTTCTGCTCGCCGCCTTCACCGCCGCTGTCGCCGGCGACCGCGTGCTCGACGTCGGCACCGGCACCGGCGCCGCAGCGCTCTGCCTTGCCGCGCGGGTCCCCGGCGCCACCATCGTCGGGCTGGAAAAGCGCGCGGAGGCCGCCGCCTTCGCCCGGCGCAACGTCGCCCTCAACGACGCTGCATTCAATATGGCTGGCCGCGTCACCATCCTCGACGGCGACCTGCTCGCCCCGCCGCCGGACCTTGCGCCCGCCGGCTTCGACCGCGTGATGATGAACCCGCCCTACCTCCGCGCCGGGGCCGCGAGCCCGCCGCCCGACCCCTGGAAGGCCGCGGCGAACGTGGAGGGGGAGGCCGGTCTGGCCGACTGGCTGCGCTTCGCGTCCGCCATGCTGAAGCCCAACGGGACTCTGACCCTGGTGCACCGCGCCGACCGGCTGGACGAGATCCTGGCCGCCCTGCACGGCGCCCGATTCGGTTCGCTTACCCTCGTGCCCCTGTGGCCGAAGCCGGGGGAGGACGCCCGGCGCATCCTGTTGTCGGCGCGCAAGGGCGGCCGCTCGCCGGCCCGATTGACCGCCGGCCTGACGCTGCACGACTCCGACGGGGCCTACACCGAACCGGCCCGGCGGATCCTCCGCGACATGCTGCCGCTGGCGCTTTAAGTCCGCCGTCAGCGTCACCATGTCCAGCGGCGATGAGCATGCATGACCTCCTCGCCAAACTTCCCTTCGGCCCCTGGCGCGACGCCGGGCCGATCGTGTCCGTCCTCCGCCTGTCCGGCGTCATCGGCCAAGTCGGCCCCTTGAGCCGGGGCCTGACGCTCGCCGGCATGGCCGGGCTGATCGAGCGCGCCTTCGCGGTGAAGAAGCAGGCGGCGGTGGCGCTGGTCGTCAACTCGCCGGGCGGCTCGCCCGTGCAGTCGGCCCTGATCGCCAAGCGCATCCGCGACCTGGCGACCGAGAAGAACGTGCCCGTGCTGGCCTTCTGCGAGGACGCGGCGGCGTCCGGCGGCTATTGGCTGGCCTGCGCGGCGGACGAGATCTGGGCGGACGAAAGCTCCATCGTCGGGTCGATCGGCGTGGTGTCCTCCAGCTTCGGCGCGCACGAGTTCATCCAGCGCTACGGCATCGAGCGGCGGGTCTACACGGCCGGCGACAAGAAGGTTCTGCTCGACCCCTTCTCGCCGGAGCGCGAGGACGGGGTGGCGCACCTGAAGGCCATCCAGGCGGAGATCCACGACGCTTTCAAGACGATGGTTCGCACCCGCCGCGGCGCCCGCCTCGCCGGGTCGGAAGAGGAACTGTTCTCCGGCGCCTTCTGGGCCGGGCGCCGGGCGCTGGAGCTGGGCCTGATCGACGGCATCGGCGACCTGCGCACCATCCTGCGCGGCCGTTACGGCGAGAAGCTGCGCCTGCGCGTGGTGCAGGAGGACCGCCGCTGGTTCCGCCGCATCGGCTTCCGAGTCGAGTCGCTGCCGAATCAAATCGCGTCGGAACTCCCCACCGCGGCGCTGGCCGCCGTGGAGGAACGCGCCCTGTGGTCCCGCTACGGGCTGTAACCGCGTAGGTTGGGTGGAGCCGAAGGCGCAACCCAACATCCTTGCGCCATCGGCGGTGTTGGGTTGCGCTGCGCTCCACCCAACCTACGGCCGCACTTTCACTGCGTCACCTCGCGCAGGCGCTCCGACGGGGGCGGGACCGGCTGGCCGGTGCGCCGGGCCTCCGCGACCCAGGCGATGATGGCGTCGCGCGCGGCGGCGGTGGCCTCCGCCGGGCTGGTGCCGCCGGCGGTGCAGCCGGGCAGGTCGGGCACCTCGGCCGTGTAGCCGACGCCCTGTTCGGGGGCCAGCGGACGGACGATGACCGGATAGGCGCTGGCGTCCCAAGTGGCGTCCCAAGTGGCGTCCTGATTGGCGTCCCGAGCGGTGTTCATTGGATTTCGTCTCCTCTTTCTCGGTTTTCTTTCATAAAGTGCCGGCTTTCCGCCGCACGACAAGACCTATTTCGACGGAATCCCGGAATGCTCAGCGTCCTCATCTTTCTGGCCGGTGGCGCGGCCGGCGGACTTCTCCTGGGGATGCTGGGCGTCGGCACGGCGCTGGTGGCGGTGCCTCTGCTGACGCTGGTCCTGCCCTGGCTCGGCGTCCCGGCCCCGGACGCGCCGCTGACGGCGCTGGCGACCTCCATGGCGGTGGTGGCCGTGACCTCGGTCTCCTCCGTCCTGTCGCACCACCGGCTGGGCAACATCGACTGGACCGTCTTCCGCACGACCATCCTGGCGAGCCTGCTCGGCGTGGCGCTGGGCAGCGCCGTGGCCACGCACCTGCCGGGCGGGATGCTGCGCGCCGTGGTCGGCGCCTTCCTGCTCTACACCGCCTGGCGCATGCTGCGCGCGCCGTCCGCGAAAAGCGCGGGTCCGGTTCCGGCCGAGGTCCCGCCAACCACCTACCGCCTGGGCGGCGCGTTGATCGGCGTGGCGGGCAGCTTCATCGGGGCGGGCGGCGGCGTGCTGATGGTGCCCTTCCTCAGCGGGCGCGGCCACCCGATGACGCGGGCGGTCGCCACCTCCACCGCCATCGGCCTGCCGGTCACCGTGCTGGGCGCCACCCTCTACACCGGCCTCGGCCTGCGCGAGGGCGTCCACCTGCCGGGCCAATTCGGCTACCTGCACCTGCCGGCCTTCCTGGAGATCAGCGCCGCCAGCGTCCTGGCCGCCCCCTTCGGCGCGCGGCTCGCCTCCCGCGTGCCGGCGGGCCTGCTGAAGAAGGGCTTCGCGGTGGTCCTGGTGCCGCTTGCCTTGAAGATCGCGTTGGGGTGATGTTGAGACCGGGAACCGACGGAGCCGAGCGATGGGCCATCTGATCCTGAACGACCTGGACGACGACCTGCTGAACCGCCTGAAGACCCGCGCCGCGACTCACGGCCGCTCTTTGGAAGAAGAGCATCTCGCCATCCTGAGAGAGGCGCTGAGTTCGTCGACCGACCAGCCGGTCGCGGAGGACGAGCCCAGCGACTTTTGGGAACGCGCCGCGCGCCGCCGCGAGCGGATGCGCGAACGGCTGGGCGGACAGCCTTTTCCCGATACGACCCGGATGATCCGTGAGATGCGGGATCAGCGTGCCGGACTGATCCCGGACGACGAGGAATGACACGCTCCTTCGTCATCGACACGAGCATCGCCGTGAAGTGGGAGGTGCCCGAGCCGGACTCGGAACTGGCAGGCGGGCTGCGCCGGTTTCAGCTGCTGGCACCCGATCTGCTGCGCATCGAATGCGGCAACGTGTTCTGGCGGTTGGCTTCGGCGGGCAAAATGCCCGTGGAGGAGGCTTTCGGAGCGCTGTCCGATCTCAGCTCCGGTCTGATCGCCTTCCACCCCTGCGCCGACCTTGAACAGGATGCGCTGCGCATCGCGCTCGACCTGGGACATCCCGTGTACGACTGCTATTACCTCGCGCTCAGCCTGCGCACGGGCAGCCCGCTCGTCACCGACGACCGACGCCTTCTCCGCGTGGCGCGGGAGGATGACCACTTCCGGCCGCTCGTGCGCTCTCTGACCGAAGCGCTTGACGAGCACCCTTGACCCCGCACCCCCGCACCCCCTAATCCTGGCGCCATGTTCAGTCTTTCGAAGCTCCTGTTCCTGGCGCTGGTGATCGGCGCGGTGTGGTTCGGCTGGCGCTGGTTCAACCGCGTCGGCGCGGTCGGGCGCGAGCGCCTGCGCGAACGCGAGCAGCGTGCCGGCGGCGGCCCGTTCGGCGCCGGCGCCGGCGCCAACCCCCGCGCGCCCCGTTCCACGAACGGGGACTCCATGACCGAGGACATGGAGAAGTGCCCGGAATGCGGCGCCTATGTCGCCCCGCGCTCCGCCGTGTCCTGCGGCCGGCCGGGTTGTCCTTACGGTCGGTAACCCCTTAAGCCCCGGCGGGCGCTTGATTCCCGGAATACCGCCGCGTATCGTGCGGCGCGTTTTTCCACACCAATCATAAGTGACCGCCGATGGCCTCCCAGAGCGGGTCTTCCCAAGACAGCCGCGGCCTGTCCTTCCAGGCCCTGATCCTCAAGCTCCACCAGTTCTGGTCGGAGCAGGGCTGCGTGATCCTGCAGCCTTACGACATGGAGGTGGGTGCGGGCACCTTCCATCCGGCGACGACCCTGCGGGCGCTCGGCCCGCAGCCGTGGAAGGCGGCCTATGTGCAGCCCTCCCGCCGGCCGAAGGACGGCCGCTACGGCGAGAACCCGAACCGGCTGCAGCACTATTACCAGTATCAGGTGATCCTGAAGCCCTCGCCGGCCAACGCGCAGGACCTCTACCTGCAAAGCCTGAAGGTGCTGGGCATCGACCCGTCGCTGCACGACATCCGCTTCGTCGAGGACGACTGGGAGAGTCCGACGCTCGGCGCCTGGGGTCTGGGCTGGGAGGTCTGGTGCGACGGCATGGAGGTCACCCAGTACACCTATTTCCAGCAGGTCGGCGGCATCGAGTGCGACCCGGTGGCGGTGGAACTGACCTACGGGCTGGAACGTCTGGCCATGTACGTGCAGGGCGTGGAGAACGTCTACGACCTGGACTTCAACGGGCAGGGTGTGAAGTACGGCGACGTTTTCAAGCGTGCCGAGGTCGAGTATTCGGCGCACAACTTCGAGCACGCCAACACCGACATGCTGCTCCAGCATTTCAAGGACGCCGAGGCCGAGTGCCAGTCGCTGATCGCCAAGGGCGTCGCCCTGCCGGCCTACGACCAGTGCATCAAGGCGTCGCACCTCTTCAACCTGCTGGACGCGCGCGGCGTCATCAGCGTCGTGGAGCGCGCCGCCTACATCGGCCGCGTGCGCGCGCTGGCGAAGGCCTGCTGCGAGGCCTGGACCGCCGGGGGGGCCAAGTAAGACCATGCCCGAACTTCTGATCGAATTCTTCTCCGAGGAAATCCCGGCCCGCATGCAGGCGCGCGCGGCGGACGACCTCAAGCGCCTCGTCACCGAGAAGCTGGCCGCCAACGGCCTGTCTTTCGACAAGGCCGAGGCCCACTCCACCCCCCGCCGCCTCACCCTCGTCCTCGACGGCTTGGCCGAGCGCACCGCCGACGTCCGCGAGGAGAAGAAGGGCCCGCGCGTCGGCTCGCCGGAGCAGGCCGTTGCCGGCTTCCTGAAGTCCGCCGGCCTGACCAGCCTCGACCAGTGCGAGCAGCGCGACACCGGCAAGGGCGTCTTCTACTTCGCCGTGGCGGAGAAGAAGGGCCGCGCGACGGCCGAGGTGCTGGCGGAGATCATCCCGGCCGTCATGGCCGACTTCCCCTGGCCGAAGTCCATGCGCTGGGGCACCAGCACGGTGCGCTGGGTGCGCCCGCTGCACTCCATCATCGCGCTGTTCGGCGGCACGGTCCTGGAAGGGTCCTTCGACCTCGGCGGCAGCCAGGGCAAGCTGGTGTTCGGCAACAGCACCCGCGGCCACCGTTTCCTGTCGCCGGACAGCTTCACCGTCAGCGACTTCGCCGACTACAAGGCCAAGCTGCGCGCCGCGCACGTCGTGCTGGACCGTGAAGAGCGCAAGGCCAAGATCAAGGCCGACGCCGAGGCGCTCGCCGCCAAGGAAGGCCTGACCCTGTCGCCCGACGACGGGCTGCTGGAGGAGGTCGCCGGCCTCGTCGAATGGCCGGTCGCGCTGGTCGGCTCCATCGACGAGAAGTTCATGGACGTGCCGTCGGAGGTGCTGATCACCTCCATGCGCACGCACCAGAAGTATTTCGCGCTGCTGGACAAGGCCGGGAAGATGGCCCCGCGCTTCGTCGTGGTCGCCAACACCCAGACGGCGGACGGGGGCAAGGCCATCGTCGCCGGCAACGAGCGCGTGCTGCGCGCCCGCCTGTCCGACGCCAAGTTCTTCTGGGACCAGGACCGCAAGACGAAGCTGGAGGAGCGCGTCCCGCGGCTGGCCGCCATCACCTTCCACGCCAAGCTCGGCACGGTGGCGGAGAAGGTCACCCGCGTGCAGATCCTGGCGGCGGAGATCGCCCGCGCCATCGGCGCCGACGCCGATGCGGCCACCCGCGCCGCGCTGCTGTCCAAGGCGGACCTCGTGACCGAAGTGGTCGGCGAGTTCCCCGAGGTCCAGGGCATCATGGGCCGCTACTACGCCCTGGGCGAGGGCGAGAACCCGGTGGTCGCCGAGGCCATCGCCGAGCATTACAAGCCGCTGGGCCCGTCCGACAGCTGCCCGAAGGCCCCGGTGTCGGTCGCTGTGGCGCTGGCCGACAAGCTGGACACGCTGGTCGGCTTCTTCGCCATCGACGAGAAGCCCACGGGCTCCAAGGACCCCTACGCGCTCCGCCGCGCGGCCTTGGGCATCATCCGCCTGATCCTGGAGAACGGCCTGCGGCTGAACCTCGCCCAGGTCTTCAAGGCCGCCCACGGTGCCTACGGCGTCGGCGGCTTCGCCGCGGCCGATTCGGTGGCGTCGGACCTCATGGCCTTCTTCGCCGATCGCCTGAAGGTCACGCTGCGCGACCAGGGTGTGCGCCACGACTTGATCGACGCGGTGTTCGCGCTGGGTGGTGAGGACGACCTCGTCCGCCTGCTCGCCCGCGTGACGGCGTTGCAGGCCTTCGTCGGCTCCGAGGAGGGGGCGAACCTGCTGGCTGCCTACAAGCGCGCCAGCAACATCGTCCGCATCGAGGAGAAGAAGGACGGCAAGGCCTACGACCAGCCGGTCGACCCGGCCCTGCTGACGCTGGCGGAGGAAAAGGACCTCTACGGCGCCCTGACCGACGCCGCGGCGACGGCCAAGCCGCTGCTGGCGCAGGAGGACTTCACCGGCACCATGGGGGCGCTCGCCCGCCTGCGCGGCCCGGTGGACGCCTTCTTCGACAAGGTGACGGTGAACGCCGAGCAGGCCGACCTGCGCGCCAACCGCCTGCGCCTGCTGAGCCAAATCCGCGCCACGCTGAACGCCGTGGCGGATTTCTCGCGGATTGAGGGGTGATCGGCGGTGTAGGGGAGGGTGGTCGCGTAGGGCCCCCACCCTAACCCTCCCCCATCTCCGACGGGGGAGGGAACTCCGCCGCTCCGCGACAAAGCCCCTCCCCCCGCGAAGTGGGGGGAGGTTGGGAGGGGGGCCCTACGCGACCACGTCCCACTCCCCACCTCCCCCAAATTGTCCAGCCATCAAACATTCGACGGCGTATGATCCGTCCCCATGTCGGGTCGCGGCCGTTCCGTGACCGATCGCCGGACTGAAGCGACCGGCCACACCAACGGATCCAACCACAGGCGCGCGGCCCCTCGGACGAACTGTTCGGGAGGAACGGGCATGACCATCCGAAACCCGGCTGAATGGGGCGCAGCCCATTTCAAAGTCTGGTCGCACGCCGTGGCCGAGGCGAGCCACGCCGTCTCGCCGACCGGCGAGGACCGCAGCGCCTACGAGCCGACGGTGCGCCGCATCCGCACCGCCGACCTGCGCGACGCGCTGGCGAAGGGGCTTCAGGACTTCGCGGCCTACCGCACCGACGTTTTTTTCCTGTGCCTGATCTATCCGCTGGTCGGCCTCGTGCTGGCGGTCGCGGTGTTCAACGGCGATGCCTTGCACCTGCTGTTCCCGCTGGCCTCCGGCTTCACGCTGATCGGCCCCTTCGCGGCGATCGGCCTCTACGAGATGAGCCGGCGGCGGGAGCAGGGGGCCACCGTCACCTGGGCCGACGCCTTCGGCGTGGCGGCCTCGCCGGCCTTCGGCGCGGTTCTGGTGATGGGGCTGATCCTGACCGCGATCTTCCTGCTCTGGCTGGTCGCGGCGCAGCTGATCTACATGGCGACGATCGGGCCGCAGGCTCCCGACACCGTCGGCGCCTTCCTGGACCAGACCATCACCACCCGCGCCGGCTGGGCGATGATCATCCTCGGCTGCGGGGTGGGATTCCTGTTCGCGGCCGTGGTGCTGGCGATCAGCGTGGTCAGCTTCCCGCTGCTGCTCGACCGCCGCGTCGGCGTGGCGATGGCCATCCGCACTTCGGTCCGCGCCACCCTGAAGAACCCGGAGCCCATGGCGCTGTGGGGGCTGATCGTCGTCGGGGCCCTGATCCTCGGCTCGATCCCGGCCTTTGTCGGGCTCGCCATCGTCATGCCGGTGCTGGGGCACGGAACCTGGCACCTTTACCGCCGGCTGGTGCCGGACTGACCGGGCTCTCGGAAGAGGCGGGACGGGCAGGGGACTGGGATCCCCCGCCCGGCACCCGCCTTGGGGCCGTCACACGACGCCGTCAGACGAAGGCGTGTTCGGCGATGTCCGGCTCCGCCGCGGCCTGCGCCACCGCGTCGGCGGTCGACACCACCTTCACGCCGGCCAGCGCCAGCATGGTGACGATGGCGTTCGGGTAGTCCGCCATGTCGCTGCCGCCCATATGGCCGTGGTTGTAGCCGCTGAAGGTCGTCACCGCCACGTTCGCGGCGTTGGTGGCGAAGCTGGCGCTTTCCGCCGGAACCACGGTGTCGCCGCTGTTCTGGGTGGTCTGCGCCGTGATCGCGTCGATCCCGTTGAAGGTGAAGGCATAGTCCGACCCGCTGTCGGCGCAGGTCGCCATGTCGATACCGGCAAAGCAATAGTAGGGCTTCGGCGGCTTGGCCGTGTAGTTCAGGTTGCCGAAGAAGGTCTTCGTCTCGGCCAGCACGCCGGTCTTGAGGCCCTTCAGCGCCAGCACGGCCTGGAAGACGGTCTCGCCGGCGTCATAGATGTCGTACAGTTTCGTGGCGTCGTCCCCGGTGCCCTGAACGAACAGCTGCTGGTTCGGGGCCGCCAGATCCGGCGGCAGCAGCTCGTAGGTGGACGGGAAGCCCTTGCTGTCCACGGCCTCCTGCAGGAACCAGTTCACGAACAGCTTGGCGTACCAGGGCAGGGACATGGTGTCGGCCAGCGTCCCCAGGATCGCCGACAGGGCCAGCGGCGCGCCCAGGTGCGGCGTGGCCAGCGTGGTCAGCGACTGCAGGTTGCTCCACCAGCTCGTCGACGACGAGACGATGCCCGATTCCAGCATCCCGCGGCAGACCAGCCCGCCCATGCTGTGGCCGACGAGGTACAGGTTGTAGGCCTGGTCCTGGGCCTTGTAGGCGGCGTCCAGGTAGGAAATCGCGCCGGACAGCCAGTTCGCCGAGGCCATGTTGTCCTGACGCCAGTCGTAGGGGACCATGTAGAACAGCAGGTCGGACACCGGCACCGGCGTGCTGTTGGTCTGCACCGCCGTGTTGTAGGTGAAGGTGGTGAAGGCCGTGCCGCTCTGGAAGTTGGACGCGGTCGTCAGGTAGCTGAGCAGGCTGCCGTAGCACGCGACCTGTTCCGTGCTCGACAGCGGGTAGGAGGAGACGACGTTTCCGACGGCCAGGTTGCCGACGTTCAGCACGTCGTAGGCGTCTTCCAGCTTCTGGGCGATGCCGTCATCGCTGTTCATGACGTTCGGCCACACGTTGGTGGTGCCGTCGTACAGTTCCGACGCGGTCGTCCCCGGAACGAAAACGATGACCGTCGCGGTTCCCGACATTGAAGCCTCCGATTGTAGTATTGTTGCGATATATCCTTTATCGAAGCAATTTACCGCACTCAATCCAACAAAGTTGACAAATGTCGACGAGAGTCGACCGATGGGTGCATATCGATGCGCCGGGCGTCTCAAGGGTTTCCCCCAACCCTCCCGCCGGGCGGGGCAGGGCCGATGTGCGTTCCCTTCCCCCCCAGCGGAGGGAGGGACAGGGTGGGAGCAATCGCGAATTCGTGGGCTCCACCCCTTATGGACGGATCCATCGGATTCGGTGTGACACAAAACGGATACGCACGGTCGCGCTCACGCTATGCAACGGATCGTCTTGTGTTCTCCTTCCGCGGGGAGATAGAAGGTCACCATCGGATGCGGTTGCGCGGTCATACCAGATGGACACGCGTCCATCGGTGACGCGCGCAGCCGACGGCCGGACGACCATAGAGGTGAACGAGGATTTCACGATGGCGAGCCAGGGCGACAGCAAGTGGGTCTACAGCTTCGGGGCCGGTGCCACCGAAGGCCGCGCGGACATGAAGAATCTCCTCGGCGGCAAGGGTGCCAATCTGGCCGAGATGGCCAACCTGGGACTTCCGGTTCCTCCGGGCTTCACCATCACCACAGAGGTCTGCACGTACTTCTATGCCAACGGCCGCAACTATCCGCCGGAGCTGAAGAGCCAGGTGGAAACGGCGGTGAAGCGGCTGGAGAAGGCCATGGACGCCAGCTTCGGCGACCCGGCCAACCCGCTGCTGGTGTCGGTGCGCTCCGGCGCCCGCGCCTCCATGCCGGGCATGATGGACACGGTGCTGAACCTCGGCCTGAACGACGCGACGGCCGCGGGCCTCGCCAAGCGCTCGGGCGACGCCCGATTCGCGTACGACAGCTACCGCCGCTTCATCCAGATGTACTCGAACGTGGTGCTGGACGTCGACCACCACCACTTTGAAGAGATCCTGGACAACCACAAGCGCGACAAGAGCCACAACCTCGACACCGACCTGTCGGCCGAGGACTGGCAGGCGGTCATCGAGGACTACAAGAAGGCGGTCGAGCATGAACTCGGCAAGCCCTTCCCGCAGGACGTGCAGGAGCAGCTGTGGGGCGCCGTCGGCGCCGTGTTCGGCTCCTGGATGAACGCCCGCGCCATCACCTACCGCAAGCTGCACGACATCCCGGCCAGCTGGGGCACCGCGGTCAACGTGCAGTGCATGGTGTTCGGCAACATGGGCAACGACTGCGCCACCGGCGTGGCCTTCACCCGCAACCCGTCCACCGGCGAGAACGCCTTCTACGGCGAATACCTCGTCAACGCCCAGGGCGAGGACGTGGTGGCCGGCATCCGCACGCCGCAGCACCTGACCATCGCCGGCAAGCTCGCCAACAAGTCCGACCTCCCCGCCATGGAAGAGGTCATGCCGGAGGTCTTCAACCAGCTGAACGAGGTTCGCCTCAAGCTGGAGAAGCACTACCGCGACATGCAGGACATCGAGTTCACGGTCCAGCAGAACAAGCTGTTCATGCTGCAGACCCGCAACGGCAAGCGCACGGCCCCGGCCGCGCTGAAGATCGCCGTTGATCTGGCCAACGAAGGCCTGATCGACCAGGCCGAAGCCGTGCGCCGCATCGACCCGGCCTCGCTCGACCAGCTGCTGCACCCGACGCTCGACCCGAAGGCCGACCGCAAGGTCATCGCCAAGGGCCTGCCGGCGTCGCCGGGTGCGGCCTCGGGCAAGGTCGTCTTCACCGCCGACGAGGCGGAGACCCAGGCCGGCCAGGGCGAGTCGGTCATCCTCTGCCGCATCGAGACGTCGCCGGAAGACATCCACGGCATGCACGCGGCCCGCGGCATCCTGACGACCCGCGGCGGCATGACCAGCCACGCGGCCGTCGTGGCTCGCGGCATGGGCCGCGCCTGCGTGTCGGGTGCGGGCGACCTGCGTATCGACTACAAGTCGAAGATCATGATGGTGCGCGGCCTGACGGTGAAGGAAGGCGACATCCTCACCATCGACGGTTCGACCGGCGAGGTGATGCTGGGCGAAGTCCCGACCATCCAGCCGGAACTGTCGGGCGACTTCGCCACGCTGATGGGCTGGGCTGACGGCATCCGCCGCATGAAGATCCGCACCAACGCGGAAACCCCGCTCGACGCCCGCACCGCGCGGAAGTTCGGCGCGGAGGGCATCGGCCTGTCGCGCACCGAGCACATGTTCTTCGACCCGGACCGCATCCTGGCGGTGCGCGAGATGATCCTGGCGGAGAACGAGGCTGGCCGCCGCGCCGCGCTGGCGAAGCTGGAGCCCTTCCAGAAGAAGGACTTCGTCGAGCTGTTCACGATCATGTCCGGCCTGCCGGTCACCATCCGCCTGCTCGACCCGCCGCTGCACGAGTTCCTGCCGAACACCGACGCGGAGATGGAGGAGGTCGCCAAGGCCACCGGCACCGACCTGCTGCGGGTGAACCACCGCGTGGTTCAGCTGCACGAGGCCAACCCGATGCTCGGCCACCGCGGCTGCCGCCTCGGCATCACCTACCCCGAGATCTACGAGATGCAGGCCCGCGCCATCTTCAGCGCGGCCGCCGAAGTCTGCAAGACCACGGGCGAGACGGTGATGCCGGAGGTCATGATCCCGCTCATCGGCACCAAGAAGGAGCTGGACATCCTCAAGGCCGTCGTGGACCGCGTCGCCAAGGAGGTCATGGAGTCGACGGGCGTCACGTTCGAATACATGGTCGGCACCATGATCGAGCTGCCGCGCGCCGCCCTGAAGGCCGGTGAGATCGCCGAGTCGGCGGAGTTCTTCTCCTACGGCACGAACGACCTGACCCAGACCACCTTCGGCCTGTCGCGCGACGACGCCGGCGCCTTCCTGCCGGAGTACCAGCGCCAGGGCATCCTGGAGCACGACCCGTTCCAGACGCTCGACCAGGACGGCGTCGGCGAGCTGATCGCCATCGCCACGGAGCGCGGCCGCAAGGTCCGCCCGAACATCAAGCTCGGCATCTGCGGCGAGCATGGCGGCGACCCGGCCTCCATCTCCTTCTGCGAGAAGGTCGGGCTCGACTACGTGTCCTGCTCGCCCTACCGCGTGCCGATCGCGCGTCTGGCCGCCGCCCAGGCGGCTCTGGCCGCCGACACGGTCAAGCGCGACTGACCTGACACAGCGAAGGCCCCCTCTCCGGGGGCCTTCGTCTTTTCGGACTGCCTTTCGCGCACGAAGCGAGGGGAGGGGGTGTTCGAATGTTTGATGAAGCCGCTTCCCGCCTCACGACCCTCCTGGAGGAGGGCTCCGGCCCCACCGCCGCCCGGACCGCCGTGCTGGCCGCCTGCTCCGGCGACCGCTTCTGGACCACCGGCTTCGCCCGCGCGGGGGAAGCGCCCCCGGCCCCGACCGCCCGGTTCCTGACCTACAGCATCACCAAGACCATGGCCGCGGCGGCCGCCCTGCGCCTGGCCGGCCGGGGCGAAATCGACCTCGACGCGCCGCTGGACCGCTGGCTGCCGGACTTCGCCCCCGCCGCCCGCCTGACCCTGGCCGACCTGCTGTCGCACCGGGCCGGCCTCTACAACTACGGCGGCATGCCCACGTACCACGCCGCCGTCCGCGCCGGCGCGGAGCCCTGGACGGAGGACGAGTTCCTCGCCCGCTGCCGCGCCGCCGAGCCCTTCGCCCCGCCGGGGCAGCAATTCTCCTACTCCAACATCGGCTACCTGCTGGTGAAGCGCCTGCTGGAGCGCGCCTCCGGCCTGTCCTTCGCCGCCCTGCTGGAGCGGGAGCTGTTCGGCCCCCTCGGCCTGACCGACTGGTCCGTTCCCACGACCCGCGCCGACCTCGCCGGCCTCCACCTCGGCCCTAGCCCCTATCTGGGCGGCGACGGCCCGCCGGTCGCCGTGGCCGGCCTCTACCACCCCGGCTGGGTATCGCACGGCGTGGTCGCCGCCACCGCGCTCGACACCGCCCGCCTGCTGCACGGCCTCTTCACCGCCGGCCTGCTGGCTCCCCAACTTGCCGCCCGCATGGTGAGTTCATGGCCCGTCCCCGGCCAGATGCGCGGCCGCCCCTGGGTGGAGCCCGGCTACGGCCTCGGCCTGATGGTGGAGCGCGACCCGCAGGCCGGCCCCTGCTGGGGCCACACCGGCGGCGGCCCGGGCTGCACCCCCACGGCCTACCATTTCCCCGGCCCCACACCCCTGACCATCGCCGTCTTCACCGACGGCGAGGACGGCGACCAAGCCGAATGGATGGTGATGGAAGCCGCGGACGCGCTGCGGTCCCCGCGGTAAGCCCTGGCGCTGGGCCCCCACCCATCCTCCCCCACTTCGCGGGGGAGGGGTTTTGGCATCGGAGCGGCGGAGTTCCCTCCCCCGTCGAAGATGGGGGAGGGTTAGGGTGGGGGCCCAGTGCGACAACCCTGCGCCTAACCCCGGTCGAACAGCTCCATCTCCCCCTCCACGGCAGTGCCTTTCAGCGCCTTCAGGAAGTCCAGCTCCTGGTGCACCGTCTCGCGTTCGGTTTCCGGCCGCAGCAGGCGGCGGAAGGCCTTGCCGGTGGTGGGGAAGAAATGCACGCGGCGGCCGGCCGGGCCGCCCAGATCCTCGCCGGCGAGCGCCAGCCCCTCCCGCCGCACATAGTCCAGGGCGAAATCCCGGTTGGCCGCGCCCACGTCCAGGCTGGTCTCGATGACGCGGGCGCCGCCGAACAGCTTCACCTCCAGCCGCTCGCGCCGCGCGCCGCGGGCCAGCAGGTCGTTGATCAGCCGCTCCATCGCCACGCTGCCATAGCGGGTGGCGACGCCGAAGCCGTCCCCGACCGGGGACCCCGGCAGCAGGAAGTGGTTCATGCCACCGACTAGCGCCACGGGATCGTGGATGCAGGCGGCGACGCAGGATCCCAGCGTCGTCACCAGCATGTCGTCGGCGCGGCTGGAGATGCGGTGATGGCCCAGCACCACCGGCACCACATAGGCCTGGAACTCCGGATCGAAGAAGCTGCCGTCCGCCCGCAGCCCGTCGGCCGCGGTTCGCCGGTCAACCGTGCCGTCGAAGCCGCCGGTGTGCTGGAAAGGATTCAGTCCGCCACGCGTCATGATCGTCAGCGCTACAGCAGGACGACCCAGGAGGCCTCGCGGCCCTTCGGCGCCTCCCGCACCCGCAGGTGCACGCGCTGGCCCGTCTCCAGCTCCAGCAGGTTGCAGCGGCGCAGCACGCTCTTGTGCACGAACACGTCCTTGGCGCCGTCGTCGGCGGTCACGAAGCCGAAGCCCTGCTCCGGCTTGAACCACTTCACGGTGCCGGTGACCTCCGTCTCCGGCCCGGTGGGCGCCGCGCGCCGGTCCGCCGCCGGCTGTTGCTGCTGCCCGGCACCGCCGACCACGCCCTCGCTCACCACCTCCAGGATGTGGGCGACCTGCGGGCCCTTGCCGCCCGGCAGGATCTGGCACAGAAGCTCCGCCCCGTCGCCGATCTCGTGCCGGCCGATGCGGTTCAGGACGGAGATGTGGAGGAAGGCGTCCCCCGTCCCGTCCTCCGGCGACACGAAGCCGAAGCCCTTGGCGGCGTTGAACCATCGGACGGTGGCCCGCGTGCGGGCGCCTTCGCTGAGCGATGGTCCGGAGAAGGGCGGGCCGGAGAAGGGCGGGGTGGGGTCGTACCGGGACAAGGGCTGGTATCCTTCGGCCAAGGCATCGCGCGGTCATGCCGCTCCGGCGATGCCGATCCTTCCCGGTGCGTTCTGCCGGGGGCCCGCCGCGAAGAATTTAGCCACATCAACAATAGGGTCACCAGTGTAATTTTTCCTTCAACCCCCTGTGGCGATGCCTGCGGCGGTCGTTGGCGGTCTTGCGGCCCCAAAGTCGGCGGACCATTTCGCCCAAAGAGCGGTTACAATCGGCGCAAAACCCCTGCGTCCGGGGCGCCGGAAAAAAAGGGACGCACAAAGAACGATGAGGGAGAAGCGCATGGGTGAAGCGGCCCGCAACCTGTCAGAGCATCTCTGGGAACACGGCTATCCGCCGGAGGTGGACTGGAACGCGCCGCTGCCGGCGCAACCCCTGACGGCCCTGTTCGACGACTCGGCGGCCCGCTTCGCCGCGCGGCCGATGCTGGACTTCCTGGGCAAGCGCAGCAGCTACGCGGAGATCGCCGCCCTGGTGGACCGCGCGGCCAAGGGCTTCCAGGCCGCCGGGGTGGGGAAGGGCGTGCGCGTCGGCCTGTTCCTGCCCAACACCCCCTACTACGTGATCTGTTTCTTCGCCGTGTTGAAGGCCGGCGGCATCGTGGTGAACTTCAACCCCCTCTACGCGGAGCGGGAGTTGCAGCACCAGATCGCCGACAGCGGCGTGGAGATGATGGTCACGCTCGACCTGAAGGTCCTCTACGACAAGATGGCCCGCATGCTGGCCGAATCGCGGCTGAAGCGGCTGGTCGTCTGCCCGATGGCCGACATCCTGCCCTTCCCGAAGAACTGGCTGTTCCCCATCGCCAAGCGGGCGGAGGTGGCGCGCATCCCCGCCGACGACCGGCACCTGCCCTTCAAGCGGCTGGTCGCCAACGACGGGCGGCCGCAGCCTGTGACGGTCGATCCGGACAAGGACATCGCCGTCCTGCAATACACCGGCGGCACGACGGGCGTGCCGAAGGGGGCGATGCTGACCCACGCCAACCTCACCGCCAACACGGAGCAGTGCCGGCTGTGGTTCGTCGGCGCCAAGCCGGGGGAGGAGCGGATGCTGGGCGTGCTGCCCTTCTTCCACGTCTTCGCCATGACGGTGGTGATGAACCTCAGCATCCGGCTGGGGGCGGAGATCGTCATGCTCCCGCGCTTCAACCTGGACGAGGTGATGGAGACCATCCACAAGAAGCGGCCGACCCTGTTCCCCGCGGTGCCGACCATCTACACCGCCATCAACCATCACAAGCACCTGGAAAAGTACGACCTCTCCTGCGTCCGCTTCTGCTTCTCCGGCGGCGCGCCCCTGCCGGTGGAGGTGAAGCAGGCCTTCGAGCGGACGACCGGCTGCGTGCTGGTGGAAGGCTACGGCCTGTCGGAATCCTCGCCGGTGGCCACCGGCAACCCGATGACGGCGCCGGGCAAGGCCGGCTCCATCGGCCTGCCGCTGCCCGGCACGGTGATCGAGATCGTCAGCCTGGAGGAGCCGCGCCGCGTGCTGCCGCCCGGCGAGAAGGGGGAGGTCTGCATCCGCGGCCCGCAGGTGATGCAGGGCTATTGGAAGAAGCCGGAGGAGACCGCCATGACTCTGGTCGACGGGCGCCTGCACACCGGCGACGTCGGCTACATGGACGAGGACGGCTACACCTTCATCGTGGACCGCATCAAGGACATGATCCTGTGCAGCGGCTTCAACGTCTACCCACGCAACGTGGAGGAGGCGATCTACCTGCACCCGGCCGTGGCCGAATGCGTGGTGGCCGGCCTGCCCGACGAATACCGCGGCCAGACGGTGAAGGCCTACATCCGCGTGGACGAGGGCAAGACCCTGACCCGCGAGGAGCTGATCGACTTCCTGAAGGACAAGCTGTCGCCCATCGAAATGCCCAAGGTGATCGAGTTCCGCGACCAGCTGCCCAAGACCATGATCGGCAAGCTGTCCCGCAAGGCCCTGCTGGACGAGGAGGCGGCGCGCCGCGACGGCGCCGGGGGTGCGGCGTGACCTATCCCGACTCACCGAAGGGTGAGGCGTCGCCCGACGACGCGGTGAGGCGTCGCCGCTTGCGCGGTTTCCTCAACCACCTGATCGCCTATTTCATCGTGATGGTGGTGCTGGTGCCGGTGAACGCGGTGCTGGATCCCGGCTATCCTTGGTTCCTCTTCCCCCTGGTCGCCTGGGGAGCCCCTCTGGCGCTCCACGCGGCCTATGTGATGGGGTGGTGGGGACGCAAGAACGATACGGAGCCTGGACATGGCTGAATCTGGGGCCAAGCCCGGAACGGGCCGCACCGAACGCAAGGCGGTGCTGGCCCGCATCCACGGCAAGGTGCAGGGGGTGTGGTACCGCGGCTGGACCGTGGACACCGCGACCGCCTTCGGCCTCGACGGCTGGGTGCGCAACCGCAGCGACGGCACGGTGGAGGCGCTGTTCGCCGGCCCGCCTGACGCTGTGGACCGCATGCTGGAGGCCTGCCGCCGCGGCCCCTCCGCCGCCATCGTCCGCGACATCGCCATTGAGTCCGCCCGCGACCCGGGCTCCCTGCCGTTCGAGCAGCGCGGGACGCTGTGATGGAACGTTGTCGGGCTGGAGACGATTCACCACAAAGACACAAAGGCACAAAGATTTTCACAAAGAGCTGTCGATAAGCCGGCGCGCCAGCCTGTCGGCCGACGCCCCTTTGTGAAATTCTTAGTGTTCTTTGTGTCTTTGTGGTGAAAGCCCCTGGCAATTCAGCCACTGCTCGGATCGCACAACATGACGCGGTGTTCCCCGGTGCTCCTCGCCGCCGCGGCCATCCTCGCGGCGCTACCCGCGCTGGCCGACAGCCCGCTGAACCGGACGGAGGACGGGCACCAGCCGCCCGTGCCGCCCGGTGGCTACGACCTGCCGCTGGCCCCGCCGGTTGTGCGCTACCCGCTGCCGCCGCAGTGGGTGACGATCCGCTCCACCCAGGACTGGCGCAAGGCCGGACGCTTCGAAAAGGCGCTGAGCGACCTCTGCGCCGCCCGGACGTTCCGGGAGGTGATGCCCATGCGCTTCCGGGCCATCTTCAAGGGCGACGTGCTGGGCGTCGCCTTCGGCCACGGGCTGAACCTCTACGACCCGAAGAAGCAGGCCAACCGCAAGCTGATCTACCTGTTCCGCAACGGCGACTCGACCGGCTGCACGGTGGTCTCCATCACCAACGAGGACCTGCGCATCCTCAACGACGGCGAAGCGCTTGCAAAGAAGAAACCGTAGGTTGGGTGGAGCCACACGCCAACCAACGGCGGCGTCAACCCTCCGCCGGCCCGTCGCCGAACACCTCGGCGAAGCTCGCGATCAGCGCCGCGTCCACATCCTCCATGGTCACCAGGTGGCCCAGCGCCACCATGGACGTCACGCCATGCTCGCTGATCCCGCAGGGCACGATGCCGGAGAAGTGGGACAGGTCCGGCTCCACGTTCAGGGCGACGCCGTGGAAGCTGACCCAGCGCCGCACCCGCACGCCGATGGCGGCGATCTTGTCCTCCTGGCCCGGAGCGCCGCCGTAGGGGCGCTTGTCGACCCAGATGCCGACGCGGCCCTCGCGCCGCTCCCCCCTGATGTTGAAGGCGGCCAGCGTGCGGATCAGCCACTCCTCCAGGTCGTGGACGAAGGCCCGGATGTCGGCGCCGCGCTTCTTCAGGTCCAGCATCACATAGGCCACGCGCTGGCCGGGCCCATGGTAGGTGAACTGGCCGCCGCGACCGGCGTCGTAGACGGGGAAGCGGTCGGGCTCCAGCAGGTCCTCCCGGCGGGCGCTGGTGCCGGCGGTGTAGAGCGGCGGGTGCTCCAGCAGCCAGACCAGTTCCGGCGCGGTTCCGGCCCGGATGGCTTCCACGCGCGCCTCCATTTCCGCCAGGGCGTCCGGGTAGGGGACGGGCGTGTCGCTGATCCGCCATTCGATGCCATCAGCGATGGGGGCAGCGGCGGTCGCGAGGGCGTTCGGGTCGGTCTGGTGCAGGTCGCTCATGACGGAACGGAGACTTTCTTGACGGGCTGCGCGAGACGCCGCTTGATCGGGCGTTGGGGATCTGGTATTCCCCCGCTCCACCTGTTGGCAAGAGCAATCCTGTCAATGGTGCTACCAGCCTCGTGCGGTCGTGGCGGAATTGGTAGACGCGCAGCGTTGAGGTCGCTGTGGCAGAGATGCCGTGGAAGTTCGAGTCTTCTCGACCGCACCATCCCACATCGCTGGGACACTTCGAAAAGCCCGCAGGCCGAACGGCCGAGCGGGCTTTTTCGCGTCCTGGCCCTTCCTTCAGCGGAAGGTGACGTACTGGTCCAGCGCCACGCGGCGCAGGGTCTGCACGAGGTATGGTTGCGCGTTGTGGATCACCACCTGTCCCTTGGCGTCGCGGCAGCGGTTCGCCAGGATGAACAGCATGCCGATGGCCGTGGAATCCAGGAACGTCAGGTAGCGCAGGTCCAGGTGCACGTCCGGGCGGGCGGCGACGTCCCAATCCGCCAGCATGGCGTGGAACTTGGGGCTGTCGTCGTAGGTGAAACGCCCCGACAGCAGAATGCCTTCCTGGCCGTCGACCTCGGTGTAGGCGTATTCCATCGGTCCGTCCGCTGGCTGGGGAACCCTATTATGGGTGCCCTAACTTTTCCGCAAGCGCAAGCATTGCGCGAAGGAGGAACCGGGCGTGCGGGCGGCGTTTGCCATGCTGGACAAAGCGGAGGCGCACCTATATTTCGTGGGCGCCCCGGCGACGACCCGCGCGGGGGCTCCCCCAACCCGCAAACCCCGGTGCGCCATGGCCGCCAGCCCTCTGGACCATGCCGTCGCGTCGCGTTGCCATCGCTAAGGGAGGGTGTCCGCCATGCACGCCGACCCCCAGGAGCCGAATCGCATCCCGGACGATGAGCCGCAACGGGCGGCGGAACGCCCCCATCAACTCCGTGAGGCCCAGCTCCGTGAGGAAGGCGAGGAGGAGCGGCGCTACGGCGTCGAGCCGGAGTTCGTGGAGGAGGTCGTCGCCCACCTGCGCGACAACCGGCGCGAGGAGCTGCGCGCCGAGATCGCGGACCTGCACCCCGCCGACGTCGCCGACCTGATCGAGCAGCTGGGCCACGACGAGCGCGAGGCGCTGGTCGGCCTGCTGCGCCCCGACTTCGACGGCGAGGTGCTGAGCTACCTGAACCCCGACCTCCGCGAGGAGATCGTCGGGCTGTTCGAGCCGAAGGAACTGGCCGCCGCCGTCGCCGACCTCGACACCGACGACGCGGTGGACGTCATCGAGGACCTGGACGAGGAGACCCGGCGGGAGGTGCTGGAGAACCTGCCGGCCGCCGACCGCGCGCTGGTCCAGGAGAACCTGACCTACGACGAGTACACCGCCGGCCGCCTGATGCAGCGCGACCTGGTTGCGGTGCCGCTGTTCTGGACGGTCGGCAAGACCATCGACTACGTCCGCGCGGCGTCCGACGACCTGCCGGAGGATTTCTACGACATCTTCGTCGTCGACCCCATGCACCGGGTCGTCGGCGCCGTTCCGCTGTCGCGGCTGCTGCGGCAGAAGCGCTCCGTCCGCATCGCCGACATCGTGACGGAGGAGGTGGACACCATCCCGGCCACCATGGACCAGGAGGAGGTGGCGAACCTCTTCCGCCAGTACGCGCTGGTGTCCGCCCCGGTGGTGGACGCGGGCGGGCGGCTGATCGGCGTCATCACCGTGGACGACGTCGTCCACATCATCGACGAGGAGGCGGAGGACGACATCCGCAAGCTGGGCGGCGTCGGCGACACCGGCGTGTTCAGCGGCATCCGCGATATCGCCCGCTCGCGCGTGTGGTGGCTGGCGGTCAACCTCGTCACCGCCTTCATCGCGTCCGGCGTGATCTCGCTGTTCGAGGGCACGATCTCGCAGATCGTGGCGCTGGCCGTGCTGATGCCCATCGTCGCCTCCATGGGCGGCAACGCCGGCACCCAGACGCTGACCGTGGTGGTCCGCGCGCTGGCGACGCGCGAGCTGTCCTCCTCCAACGCGCTGCGCGTCGTTGGGAAGGAGGTGCTGGTCGGGCTGATCAACGGCGTGGTCTTCGCGGTGCTGGTCGGGCTGATCGCCTGGACCTGGTTCTCGCCCATGATCGGGGTGGTGATCGCCTGCGCCATGGTCATCAACCTGTTCGTCGCCGGCCTGTTCGGGGCGCTGCTGCCGCTGGGGCTCGACAAGCTGGGCGTCGATCCGGCGGTGGCCAGTGCCGTGTTCCTGACCACCGTCACCGACGTGGTCGGCTTCTTCGCCTTCCTGGGACTTGCCGCGGCGATTCTCCTGTAGGCCGATTTCGGGCTTGCCAAACCAAAGGTGGTTTTGGATTATCGCCGCATTGGCTGGGGTGCCGCGCGGGATGCGCTCGTGCGGCTGAGATCACACCCATCGAACCTGTCTGGATAATGCCAGCGAAGGGAGCCGCCGCATGCGATCTGCGCCCTCATTCGATTCTCCATCCGTCGCCATAGTCGGGGCCGGGGCCATTGGCCTGTCCATCGCCTGGAAGCTCGCCGCCGCCGGCTGCCGCGTCCAGGTCTTCGACCGTGGGCTTGCCGGCCGCGGCGCCACCCACGCGGCCGGCGGCATGCTCGCCGCCTGCGTGGAGACAGAGCCCGCCGAGGACAACCTGCTGCCGCTGACCCGCGCCTCCCAGGCGCTCTGGCCCGCCTTCGCGGCGGAGTTGGAAGAGGCGAGCGGCCAGTCCGTCGACCTGCGCACCGAAGGCACCATGGTCATCGCGCAGACCGCCGACGACGCGGCCAAGCTGCGCTTCCTCCATGGCCTCCAGTCCGGCTTCGGCCTGCCGGTGGAGTGGCTGAGCGGCGCGGAGGTGCGCCGGCGGGAGCCCTACCTCCAGCCCGGCGTGGCTGGCGCGCTCTACTGCGCGGAGGACCACCAGGTCGACAACCGCAAGCTCGCCGCCGCCCTGCACACCGCCGCCCTGCGCGCCGGGGTGGAACTGCACGAGAACGCCCCGGTCAGCCGCATCGAGATGCACAGTGGCCGCGTCACCGGCCTGCGCGTCGGCGATAATCTGGTCGAGGCCGACCGCGTCGTTCTGGCCGCTGGCGCCTGGTCCGCCGGCATCGAGGGCCTGCCCCCGGCCGCGCGCCCGCCCGTGCGTCCGGTCAAGGGCCAGATGGTCTGCCTGCGCATGGACCCGCGCCTGCCTCTGCTGCGCCACGTGGTGTGGACGCCCGGCACCTACCTGATCCCGCGGCTGGACGGCCGCCTGCTGATCGGCGCCACGACGGAGGAGCGCGGCTTCGACGACCGGCTGACCGCCGGGGGCCAGTTCGCCCTGCTGGAGGGCGCCTGGCGCGCCCTGCCGGGCATCGCCGAGCTTCCCATCGAGGAGGCCTGGGCCGGCTTCCGCCCCGGCAGCCGCGACGACGCGCCGATCCTCGGTCTGAGCGAGGTGGAAGGGCTGGTGCTCGCCACCGGGCACCACCGCAACGGCATCCTGCTGACCCCGGTCACCGCCGATTCCATCGCCCGCCTCGTCCTGACCGGCGAGAGCGACCCGGTGATCCGCCCCTTCGCGCTCGACCGCTTCCAGCCGAAGGGAGCCGCGGCATGAACGGCACCATCCGCATCAACGGCCGCGACGAGGATCTCGCCGCCGACACCGTTGCCGCCCTGCTGGCCGGCCGCGGCATCGTCCCCGGCACCCGCGGCGTCGCCGTGGCGCTGAACGGCGCCGTCGTCCCCTCCCGCCACTGGGACCAGACGCCGCTGTCCGCCGGCGACGCCCTGGAAATCATCCGCCCCGTCCAGGGCGGGTGAGGGGCAGAGTCCTTCTCCCCTCCGGGGAGAAGGGTTGGGATGAGGGGGCGGCCGCAGGCCGGAAACGCTGGCTCATTGCAGTGCTTGGACGCCCTTCGGGCGCCCCCTCACCCTAACCCTCTCCCCAGGGGGAGAGGGGACAAGAATGCTTTCGAGGAAACCCCATGCACACCGACACCCTCACCATCGCCGGCCGCGGCCTCGGTTCGCGGCTGTTCCTGGGCACCGCCGGATACCCGAACCAGCAGGTCATGCTCGACGCGCTGGAGGCGAGCGGCAGCGAGCTTGCCACCGTCGCCATCCGCCGCATCAGCCTGGACGGCTATTCGGAAAGCCTCACCGACGTGCTGGCGAGCCGATTCGGCGGTCGGGTCGGGCTGCTGCCCAACACCGCCGGCTGCCTGACCGCCAGGGAGGCGGTGCTGACCGCCCAGCTGGCGCGCGAGGCGCTGGGCGTCGACTGGATCAAGCTGGAGGTCATCGGCGACCGCGAGCTGCTCTACCCCGACGTGGAGGAGCTTCTCCGCGCCACCGAAGAGCTGGTGGCCGACGGCTTCACCGTGCTGCCCTACTGCAACGACGACCCGGTCACCTGCCGCAAGCTGGCCGATCTGGGGGCCGCGGCGGTGATGCCGCTGGGGGCCTTCATCGGCTCCGGCCTCGGCATCCGCAACCCGCACGCGATCGAGACCATCTGCGCGCGCAGCCCGGTGCCCGTGGTGCTGGACGCCGGCATCGGCACCGCGTCCGACGCGGCGCTGGCGATGGAGTTGGGCTGCGCCGCCGTCCTGCTGAACACCGCCGTGTCGAAGGCGCGCGACCCGGTCCGCATGGCGGCGGCCATGCGCGACGCGGTGGCCGCCGGCCGCGGGGCGCATCTCGCCGGGCGCATGCCCAAGCGCGCCTTCGCGGAGCCGTCCAGCCCTCAGCTTGGCTTGATCGGGACGTAAGGCTGGCGCAGGGTAGGGGCCGCTCCCGTTTCCACAACCGGAAAGGCCCATCCCTTGACCAAGCGCCTCGATCCACGCGATCCCAATTGGGAGGCGCGCTGCCGCGCCAGCTTCGAACGCCAGCCGATCTGCCGCACCCTGGGCATCGAGCTGACCCGCGTGGAGCCCGGCTTCTGCGAGATGCGGATGCCGTTCAACCCCGCGCTGACGCAGCAGCACGGCTATTTCCACGCGGGCATGGTGTCCACGCTGGCCGACAACGCCGGGGGCTACGCCGCCCTGTCGCTGACCGCGCCGGGCAGCGAGGTGCTGGCCGTGGAGTTCAAGATCAACCTGATGTCCCCGGCCAAGGGTGAGGTGATGATCGCCCGCGCCCGCGTGCTGAAGGCCGGCCGCACCCTGGCCGTCACCAGCGTGGAGGTCTCCATGCTCGACGGCGGGGTGGAGAAGGACTGTGCGATCATGCAGCAGACCGTCTTTTGTCAGTCGCCGGCCTGACTGTTCCGCTGTATGGGGTAGCCCGGTTGCGTCATCCCTAAGGAAGAGAATCCAATGTCGCTGTCGCGTCTTTGCGGGGCCGTGCTGGTCGCCGGGCTCGCCACCCTTACGCTCGCCGGCCCGGCCCACGCCCAGAAGAAGGAGCCGCCGTCCTGCGCCGCCATCTCCTTCCGCACCATCCCGCCGGGCGCGCCGGACGGGGAGCAGGACGCCGGGCTCTACAAGTCCCGATTCGGCAAGATCGAGATCAAGGCCGACGTGAAGGGCGGGCAGGCGACCAACTACTACATGGTCCTGAACGGCAAGAAGGTCGACGGCCCGGCCAACCCGCCGAAGGTCTCCGACACCTGCCTGAAGTCCAAGCACGTCAAGCTGCCCTACCAGAAGCAGGCCGCAGGATCCTGCACCGGCAGCCGCTTCCGCGTCGTCATCGACCGCTCCGGCAAGCAGCCGGTGGCGATGTTCTTCGGCCTGCAGGGCGACGACTGGGCCTATTGCAGCGCCACCACGGTCGAAAAGGGCGCGTGACCTGACACTGACAGGGCGCCGCGGCGGCGATTGGCGTAAGCTGGGCGGGTTCGTCTCCATCGCGGAGCCCCGCATGACCGGCAGCATCGCCCACGTCGCCGCGGCAGGCCTGTTCCTGCTGATCACGCATTTCGGCATCTCCAGCACGCCGCTGCGCGGTGCCCTGACGTCACGGCTGGGGGAGAAGCCCTACCTCGGCCTCTATTCGCTGATCGCCGCGCTGTCCTTCTGGTGGCTGGGCGCCGCCTACAACAACGCCCCCTACGAGCCGCTGTGGTCGGTGGCCGGCTGGCAGGCCTGGGTGCCGCTGCTGGTCGTCCCGCTGTCGCTCCTGCTGCTCGTCGCCGGTTTCAGCACGCCGAACCCGACCGCCGTCGGGCAGGAGGCGCTGCTGGCCGGGGAAGGGGATCCGGCGCGGGGCATCCTGCGCGTGACCCGCAACCCCTTCCTGTGGGGCGTCGGCCTGTGGGCGCTGGCCCATCTTGTCCCGAACGGCGACCTCGCGTCCGTGATCCTGTTCGGCACCCTGGCAATTCTGGCGCTCGCCGGCAGCGCGCTGATCGACGCCAAGCTGGCGCGGCGCCTCGGCCCCGCCTGGGACCGCTACGCCGCGCGCACCTCCAACATCCCCTTCGCCGCCATCCTGTCCGGCCGCCAGAGCTTCGTCTGGCGCGAGATCGGCTGGTGGCGCGTCGCCCTGGCGCTGGTGCTCTACGCCGCCTTCCTGCACCTGCACCGCTGGGTGTTCGGGGTGTCGCCGCTGCCTTACTGATTCCGTCCTTGCACTGGGCCCCCACCCTAACCCTCCCCCACTTCGCGGGGGAGGGGACTGCCGCCGCTCCGACGTCAAGCCCCTCCCCCCGCGAAGTGGGGGGAGGTTGGGAGGGGGGCCCAACGCAACCACTCCCCACCCCACACACCCCCATCAGAACTTCATCCCCCGCACCTGATCCCGCAGGCCCGCCCGCGCCGCGTCCGCCTCCTTGCGGGCGGCGCCAAGGTCGCGCGACAGAGCGTCGAGTCGCGTTTCCTGCTCGCCCATCTTGCCGATGGTCCGCTTGAACAGGTCGCTGTCGCGCGGCAGGGTGGACAGGTTCTGCCGCAGGCGTTCCTGCTCCTTGGCGATGTCGGCCTGCTCGCGCTCGATGTCGGCGACGCGGCGTTCCTTCTCGGCGACGGTGGTGCGCAGGGCGGCGACCTTGCCCAGCGCCTCGCGCACCGGGGCCGGCAACTCGGCGGAGGCGGCGTAGGCCAGCACCTGCTCCGGCGCCAGGTCGGCGAGGCCGATGCGCTCCACCCGCGGGCGTTCCAGCGCCACGGCCAGCGTCGCCGTCTTGCCGGCCGGCACGGAGACCGGCAGGCGGTAGGCGTTGGCCGTCGTGTCCGGCGCGGCGTTCGCCGGCTCCACCAGATCCCAGCCGGGGCGGCGCGGGTGCTCGACGATCACGCTGCGGTCCTCGCGGACGGCGCCGGCGATCCGGTAGGTGGTCGTCTGGCGCTCCGTCACCGTCAGCTGGAGCACGCCGTCGGCGAGGCTGGCGCGCGACAGCGTGCGGCTCGGCTGGTCGGAGCGGTCGACGGTCACCGCCTGGTCCACCGCGAAGCTCAGCAGGCGGCTCTCGCCCGAGGGCAGGGCGGCGAGCCGCGCGTCGCCCACATAGGCCGGAGCGCCGCCGACCGTCTCGTACAGCGTCAGCACGCCGGGCGGCAGGCCGCTTCCGCCGCCCCCCGCCGCCGAACCGGCTGCCGAGTCGTTCGTCAGGCGCAGCGCGGCCAGCGGGTTCCGCGGCTGGGTGCCGGGCTGGTACAGCGACAGCCGTTCGGCCGGCACGGCGCGGGCGACGATCGGCATCATCAGCGTGCCGCCGTTGACCAGCGTGACCGGCTGCGGGTAGCGGAACAGCACCTGCGCTGTGGCCTCGCTGCTCTCCGCGGCGAAGGGCTCGGCAGCGTTCGGCGGCAGCGGCTTCGGCATCTGCAACGGGGCGGGCGGCGGTGCATCCGCCCCCATGGACGCTCCGGGGGACGGCGCCATCGGCGCGGCCATGGCGACCGGCGGCGCCATCCCTCCGCCCGTGCGGGCGCGGGGCATGGGGGCCTCGGCCTTGGCCATGCGGTCGGCGGCGATCGCGCCCTCGTCCGGCGTGGGCAGCACGCGGCCCAGCACCTCCACCGGCACCTCCGGCCGGTTCACGAAATAGGCGGAGTAGAGCGCCTGCCGGAAGGTCACCGGATTGCCGGAGGCGACCGACAGCTCCACCCCGTTCCAATCGTCGCCGCTCAGGTTCTCCAGCACGGCCCAGCCCTGGAGGTTGCCGGTCTTCGCCCCGGCCCCAACCTCCGGCAGGGTCAGCCGGTAGGTCGCCTTCCACAGCGGGGCGCCGACCACATAGGCGACGCGCACCGTGCGCTCCGCTCCCGCGTTGTCCTTCGGCGCGGTCATGCGGATGGTCAGGCGCCGCCGCTCCTTGCCCGCCGAGTCGGCGACCGCGGCGAGCGCCTTGTCGAGTTGCGCCTGCACGCGCGGGTCGGCGAAGCGCAGCGAGTCGGTGTCCTCCAGGACCAGCTGGCGCAACCCCTCCGCCGTCATCAGGCTGACGCGGTGCCGCGTCGTCACGCCAACGCCGTTCGGCAGCTGGACGGCCTCCTCGGTCACCGACAGCAGGCGCCCGGACAGGTCCCGGGAGCCGGCGGCGCGCACCTCCGCCCCTTTCAGCGCGTTCAGCAGCGCGGTGGGGGAGGCCAGGTCGTCCGGCGTGAAGGGCAGCTCGCGGAAGGCGGTCTCCAGCGGCTCCTGCCCGGCGAGATCGACCGTGCCGACTCCGCCGCGGTCGTCGTAGACGACGATGCTCTTCAGCACGTCGTCCACCTGGTCGCGGCGCACTTCCAGCGTCAGGGCGGCGTCGCCGCTCACCCGCGCTTCATGCTCGAAATAGCCGACGCCGCCGGTGGACAGCAGCACGCGCTTCAACGCCAGCCCGCCGGCCGGCTGCTCTGCGGCGAAGGCCGGCAGGGCCGCGTAGGACGCGACCAGCAGCGGGGCTGCCAGTGCAGCGGCGGCGGCTTTGGTGATCCCGGACATGCGGGTACTCCCGTGATGGACAGAACTCCTCCAAAGCCCGGCTTACGCTCCCAATTGGGAAAGAATGGGGCGGCGGAGGCCTATGACCTTCCGCGGAGCCCGATTCGCCAAAAGCTGCAGCCGCGCCGTGGAGTTCGCCGAAAGAGAGGGGCAGTGGACGCTGGCCCGCGCCGGGGATTGTGTCATGCTGTTCGTAGACGACAAAAACGATAACGCCGTATCGGGGGAGGACAGCATGGGGCAATCGAGGCATCCGTCCGGCGCCGTGCCGTCCGAAGGCCCCTTCGGGGTTGCCGGCGGGTGCGCCCGCGCCCTGGTGGCCCGTGCCTTGGTCAACGGGCGGTGGGTGTTCATCCCCGGCACGGCGGGATACGACCAGGACGGCGGGGCCATGCCGGACGACGTGGCGGAGCAGACCCGACAGACCGTGCGCAACATCCGCGCGATCCTGCGCCGGGCGGACGCGGACTTGGCCGACGTGGTTCGGGTGCGGGTGTATCTGGCGGACGCCGCCGATTTCGCGCGGGTCGCCCCCATCCTGGCGGACCAGTTCCGCGACATCCAGCCGGCCAGCACCACCATCGAATGCCCGCTGGCCGATCCGCGCATGAAGATCGAGATCGAGGTCACCGCGCGGCGATGATCGCAACCGGGGAAGGCCCGATCAGCCGGCCGGGTCCTCCGGCAGCCAGCGGTTCATCATCTCGCGCCAGAGACCGTTGGAGTCCGCGGGATGGTCGGCGTGCCGTTCGCCGTCGCAGCCCTGGCCATGGGCCAGCGGAGCATGGGCCGGCGGGGTATGGACCGGGGGCATGCGCGGATCGCCTTAGGATGTCGGTTGGCCGGATATCGCGTGGCCGGCTCAGGGGATCAGGCTTCGCCGGTCAGCGACCGGGCCGATTCGATGTGGCGCCGCGCCTCGCTCAGCAGCGCGCGGTGCTGCGCCATGGCTTCGCGGATGGGCAGGCGCGCGTTGTAGACGCGCATCTCGTTCAGCAGGTGATCGGCCCGATCGAGATGAGCCATCCGCTCCAGGCACTGGTCGATCACGGACATGGTGTCTATTCCCCCGGCGTTCCCGCGACGTTGCGGTGTTTCGGTGCGGGGCGGAGTAAAACCCATTCATATGAACGCGAGATTTCAGGAACCCTGCGGTTTCGTTTCCGTCGACGCGCAGGATGTTTCAGCCGATTCACCCATGGGTCGCAGGACGCGTGCCTGTTACGGGGTTGTAACCGATTGCGTGTAGCCTCTACAGTGGGTTAAGAAGGGGTCGGGAGGTATTGGGCATGCATATTCTCGCGGTCGATGATGACGAGCCCATTCGGGAGCTTCTGGCGTCGTATTTGGCGTCGGAAGGCTATCGCGTCACGACTGCCCCCGACACCGCGACGGCGAAGGTGGCGCTGGAAGGCGACCCGATCGACCTCGTGGTCTGCGATTTACGGCTGCCGGACGGCGACGGGCTGGGGCTCGTGCGCCAGATCCGCACCGAATCGCACATTCCCGTCATCATCCTGTCCTCAAAGGACCAGGACGTGGACCGCATCGTCGGGCTGGAGCTTGGCGCCGACGATTACCTGACCAAGCCCTTCAACCCGCGGGAGCTGCTGGCCCGCATCAAGGCCGTGCTGCGCCGCGTGTCGGGGGAGGGGCGGCCGCCCCGCAGCCCGGACGAACTGCGCGCGGTGGTGCAGTTCGCGAACTGGGAGCTGGACCTGACCGCCCAGCGCCTGCGCGGCCAGGACGGGCGCGAGGTGGAGCTGACCAAGGCGGAGTTCGGCCTGCTGGCCGCCTTCGTGAAGCGCCCGCAGCGCGTGCTGACGCGCGACCAGCTCCTCGACCTGACGCGCGCCGACGGGGCGGAGGTGTTCGACCGCTCCATCGACGTGCTGATCCTGCGCCTGCGCCGCAAGATCGAGGCGAATCCGAAGGAGCCGCGCATCATCAAGACGGAACGCGGGGCGGGCTACGTCTTCGACGCCAAGGTGAAGACGGTCTGACAAGCGTCTGCCCCGTCAGAGGCGCCGTTCTGACCTCCCGCCGGATGGACGGGGGCGCCGCCGCGGGATAGCCTTTCCGGAAAACCGAATCCGGGAGGACCGTGGATGCCCGATCCCATCGACTTCTACTTCGACTTCTCCTCGCCCTACGGCTATTTCGCCAGCCGCCGCATCGAGGAGCTGGCTGCGGCGCATGGCCGCACCGTCACCTGGCGCCCCGTCCTGCTCGGCGCGATCTTCAAGGTGACGGGCATGAAACCGAACCTCGAACAGCCCCTGCGCGGCGAGTATCTGGTCCACGACGTCGGCCGGATCGCGCGGCTGACCAAGGCGCCCTTCACCTACCCCGACTCGGCCCCGGCCAACAGCGTGGCGGCGGCGCGCGCCTTCTACTGGCTGACAGACGAGCATCCGGAGCAGGCGAAGCTGCTGGCCCGCAACATCTTCCACGCCCACTGGGGCGAGGGGCGCGACATCGGCCCCGCCACGACCATCGTGGAGATCGCCGGCGCTCAGGGACTCGACCGCGCGGCCGTCGCCGCGGCGCTCCAGGACCAGGACGTGAAGGACCGCCTGCGCGCGGAGAACGAGGCGGCCGTCGACCGCGGCGTCTTCGGCTCCCCCTTTATCATCGTGGACGAGGAGCCCTTCTGGGGCTGGGACCGGCTGGACATGGTCGACCGCTGGCTCGCCACCGGCGGCTGGTGAGCGGCGGAACCTCCGAATGGCCGCGGCTGTCGTACAGCCGCAGTCATTCGGCCGCGGCTGCCATGCAGCCGCAGTCATTCGGAGGGGGACGATCATGGGCTATTGCATCCGGCGGGACGAACCCGTCGCCGACGGCATCCGCCGCATCGCGCTCGAACAGATCGACAAGGCGGTGCGCTCCCTGGCCGAGCCCGAGGAGGGCCGCCACAAGGGCGTGCACGAGGCGCGCAAGGCCTGCAAGAAGCTGCGCGCCCTGCTCCGTCTCGCCCGCGGCGCGCTCGGCGCGGAGGCCTACCGGCGCGAGAACCTGTTCGTCCGCGACGCGCAGCGGGAACTGTCCGCGGTCCGCGACACCGCGGCCATCATCGAGTCGCTGGACAAGCTGACCGCCCACTTCGCGGACCAGCTCGACGGGCAGGCCTTCGCCCGCCTGCGCGCCACCCTGGTCGAACGCTGCCGCGCCATCGAAGCGGAGCAGATGGACAAGGGCGACATGCCCGCCCGTGTCGCCAAGCAGCTGGACGGCGCGCGGGAGCGGATCGCCGCCTGGCACTTGTCCGGCAAGGGCAACGGCAAGACCAACGGCAAGGGGATGGCCATGCTCCGCCCCGGCCTGCACCGGGTCTACCGCGACGGCCGCCAGCTGTTCCGCGCGCTCGACGCCGGGTCCGACGCCCACGCCTGGCACGATTGGCGCAAGCAGGTGAAGTATTTCTGGTACCACACGCGCATCCTGTGCCCCCTCTGGCCGGGGCCGCTCGATGCCCTGTCGGACGAGCTGGAGCGGGTGAGCGACCTGGTCGGCCATGACCACGACCTCGTGGTGCTCCGCGACATCGCCGCCTCCAGCGACCTGGACGCCACGACGGCGGAGGCGCTGGCCGCCCTGGTCGAGCGGCGCTGCCGGGAGCTGCGGCACGAGGCCATGCCGATCGGGCTGCGCCTCTACGCCGACCGGCCGTCCGACGTCGTCGACCGGTTCGGCGTCTATTGGAAGGCGTGGCACGGGTCGGTTCTGGCCCCGGCCCCGGCCGGCACCGCGAAGCGAGTCGCGGGCGTCGCCCCAAGCCGCCCGGCGGCGGCGTGACGGGCGCCTTTCCCGGTAAACGGAAAGCCGGTGGCGGTACGCTCAACCTGTGGCGGAGAATCCGCGCCGGCGGATTGTGACCAAGGACGCGACGGCTTCCGACCGCGCGAAAATCCTGCCAAACGGAAAGCCCATGGCGCTATAAAGGGTAAGTCACCGCAAGCCGATTCGCCCCCCTTCGACTCGCCCCCATTCGATTCGCCCATGGACCAGATCGTACCCGAACGCCGCGCCAAGACTGTCGGCCCGGCGCACATGCCGCGCAACGCAGCGCATCATTCCTGGGTCAGCGGGGCGGTGCTCACCGCGCTGCTGCTGGGCATGATCGCCTTGTCGATCCGCTCGGTGTCGGGCGACCTCGCCTTCGTCCTGCTGGGGTCGGTGGGCCTGGTGGTGGGGGCGTTCCACTACCTCTTTCCGGGCAGCCAGTTCTTCAGCCTGGCGCTGGCGAACTTCATCGGCGTCTACGCCTGCGTCTTCGTCTTCTTCCTGGAAAGCAACTTCCACGACATCCAGCCGCACATCCAAGCCATCGCCTTCGTGATACCGCTCGCCGGTTTCCTGGGCGGCGCCTGGTGGCGGGCCGGCACGATCCGGACCATCGTGATGTCGCGCCGCTTGCGCGACGGCGGGCATTTCGACCGCATCTTCCTGTGGATGGCCCCGGTCTGGGGCATCGGCGCCCTGACCTTCCTGCTCCCCGGCCGGAACATCGCGCCGGAGACGCTGACCCTCATCTTCCTGCTGTCCATGACGGCGATCGGCGCGATCGTGGCCTTCGTCGCGCGGGACATCGCGATCTTCCTTCTCGACGCCGGGCTGCTGTTCGAAGGCTTCTTCCAGCAGGCGTCGCGGCTGGTGCTCCCGGCCTTCGCCTTCCTGACCTTCTATTCGCTCTGCATCATCATGTTCGGCGCGCTCTACACCATCATGGACCGCTTCATGATGGAGCCGAACTTCGTCGTCGACGGCGTGCGGCGCGACCTGACCTTTCCGGAGGGGCTGTATTTCTCGCTGGTCACCTTCGCGACGGTCGGCTACGGCGACATCCACCCGGTGACGGGGGCGGTCCGGCTCGTCTGCGGGATCGAGATCGTGATGGGCGTGCTGCTCCTGCTGTTCGGCTTCAGCGCGATCATCGGCCACGCGAACCCGCGCGACCGCCGCGACCGGAACGACCCCCTGTAAAGCCCGGCCATCGCAGCGCGCCGGTTCCCAGCACGATCCCAAGCAGCACGCACAACAGCCCCGCGGCGTGGGCGAGCGTGAACTCCTCGCCCAGGAACAGCACCGCGGCCAGCACGCCGGCGGCGGGGATCAGGCCGGTGAACAGGCCGGCCCGGCTGGCCGGCACATGGGCGATCCCGCGCATCCACAGGACCACCGCGACCAAGCCGCTCGCCAGCCCGGACGCCACGAACAGCACCCAGACCCAGCCCGGAACCAGCGCCGGGTCGAACCCGCCTGAGGTGGCGAGCGCCCCCGGCGCCATCATCACCGCCGCCAGGGCGTTGGCCAGGAAGGTCAGGGTCAGCGGCGGCACCCGCCCGCCGAGTCGCCGCGTGAAGACCCCATAGAGCGCCTCCGACACCACCGCGCCCACCACCAGCGCGTTGCCCGCCAGCGTGTCGTCCGGACCGCCGCCGCCGCCCGGCCGCAGGTTCAGCGCCGCCATGCCCAGCACCGCCAGCGCGATGGCGGCCATGCTGCCGCCCGACACCCGCTCGCGCAGGATCAGGGCGGCGGACAGGGCGGTCATCGCCGGGATGGTGCTGGTGATGATGCCGGCGGCGACCGCGCTGGTGGCGCGCAGGCCGTACAGCAGGAACAGGTTGAACAGCACCATGCCGAACAGCGCCAGCAGCGACAGGCTCGTCCAATCCCGCGCGGAGGCGGGCAGGGACCCGCGCCCGCCCCGCAGGGCGAGGGGGGCCAGCAGCAAGGCCACCATCGCGAAGCGCAGTTCGGCGGTCAGCAGCGGCGGGACATAAGCCACGACCACCTTGGAGGCCGGGACCGACAGGCCGACCAGGGTCATGGACAGGGCGAGGTTCAGGGACGGTGCACGCATGGGCCGCACTCTAACAGTCCCTCCCGGGCCGGCCGGAAGCGTCATTTTCACGCAATGAATTTGCAAGAAATGCGTGTCATTGTTCGTGCCGACGTCGCGTGCATAAGGGGCGGGGTATGTCGGAGCCGATCCTCGGGATCACCAACTGGATGCATCTCTTCCGCTGGATCGTGAAGCTGATCCGTGATGAATACGGCGTGGACGAGAAGATCCTGATCCGTGGTGCTCAGCTGGATGGGGGGATCGGTCTCACCGCGGAACAGCTCGAACAGGTTCTGGATCACATCGCCGAGACCTTCGAACTGACCTTTCCCGAGAACACGCTCCACGAAACCGTGCGGCTGGAAGACCTCTGCACGCTGACGGCGTGGATGCGCGGTTTGCTCAAGAAGCCGGACTTCGTGACCCCGCTCTTCGAAGAACGCTGCCGCTCCCTCAACAACGTGCCCGCCTGACTCCCGCGCGTTGGAACGGAAAACGGCGTGGCTGGAAACGCGGCGGCGGATGCCCATCTGCGGCAGCGAACCTGTCCCGCCAACGTTCTTCCTCGAGTCGTCCATGCCGCTGCACCTCATCAAGCTCGCCGTCGGAATCCGCGACCTCGACCATCTCGCCGAGGTCCAAGGGCGCCGCGCCGTCCGGACCGCCGGCGGGACGGTCGTTCCGGTCTACACCCGCCGCGTGCCGAAGCGCGGCGACGACATCCTGGCCGGCGGCTCGATCTATTGGGTGGTGAAGGGCAGCGTGGCGGCGCGCCAGCGGGTGCTCGCCATCGACACCGGCGTGGACGAGGAGGGGGAATCCTATTGCACCCTGGGCATCGACGCGGCCCTGGTCCCCACCGTTCCGACCGCCCACCGCCCGTTCCAGGGGTGGCGCTATCTGGAACCGTCCGCCGCGCCGAGGGATCTCGCCGAGGCCGGAGGGCAGGGGGACGAGTTGCCCGCGCATCTCGCCGCGGAACTTCGCTCCCTCGGCCTTCTCTGAGGCCGCTCGCCGCGCCTGCGGCCCGGCAACCCCTTGAACCCGCGGCTCTCTGTCGAAATTTTCATTCCCTTGTCAAAAAAGCCCTTGCGTCGCAGCCGGGGCCGCGCCTATAACCCCGTCCACCGCAGCGACGGTCGCCAACGAGGCGGCGGCGCGGCGGAAAAAGACAGACAATTCGCCCTGGCGGCTCACTCCTTCGGGAGGGTTGAGCGCGGGGCATTGCGGTTCCTCGTTTCGGGGCCGCGGGTTCTTGGATAAGTGGATACCGTGTTGTGAGAAGGGATGCGCAGGCGGCGGCGATGAGCCGTTGTGGTCCGCGGGCTGGTTCCTGGTATGGGATCGGCAAAACGCGGGATCGCCTGGAGCATCCTGGTCAAGCAGTATGAGACGTACAGTTTCGAAAGCTTGGGTAGGAACGCTTTGAGCGGTCCTGATCAAGT
>NZ_JAGINP010000020.1 GCF_017876155.1 Azospirillum rugosum | reverse complement strand
CCCTTCGCCTCGGCAACCGTCGTCATGCTCGGCATCCTTTCCGCAGAACGCCAACTCAACAGACGCAGAGACCGATGATCCCGGCTGTAGTACTAGGGGAGAGGTTGCGAAAGCTGGATTTGAAATGGGCGGGAAATTTGAGGATCGCGAATCAACTTTGTGGAGAATATCCAGACGATTTTCTTCTGCCGATTGACGTCAATTTTCAAATAGTTTAGGTGAGAAAGCCTGCCCGGTTCACGCCACGGCGGCCTTTTTACATTTCGGTGTTGATGCCACCCCATGACCCGCGCATTCGGGTATGCTATAAGGAACTTTTAGCGAGCCTCGGTGGGCGGAAGCGAACCTTCATGATTGCTTCGTCCTGCATGTGACTGCCGGATGTGGCGATTGGGCGCCCTTGCTATTCCGGGATTACCGCTCTCCTGATTGCGCCCACGCTTCTCCTTTGTCTTGCGCTTCCTGTTGAGCGTCTATGTCTTCGCCTTTGGCACCTCCTCCAGAGAAAAACTCAAAATCAATTTCTTTATCATCTTGCATGAATGCAAGCTTATACCTCGATTTCGGTGCAGTTTTATCTTGAGTGATGATGGCGCTGCGGTAACCGTCCGACGATGACCGCCTTGCGGGGAGTGGGCGAAGTGGGCTGAGTGAGGACGCCGCGGATGGCCGCGGCTTGGTCCTATGTCCAGCCCCATGGCTATGCTTATGACTTACTGTCGGGCGACTTGGCAAACTGGTCCATCCGCGTTTTCGGTGCAGCGGGCTGGCTGGAACGCTGCCGTTCATGCGGCCTCCAGAACCCGGTGACGCAGCAGGTCGAACTTGGCGCGGCCGCACATGGTTCGCTTGATAGTCTTCAAGCGGCTGATTTGTCCCTCCACCGGCCCGGTGCTCCACGGCAGCGACAGCGCCGTGCGGATAGCCGCGAGATCACGCACGAGCCCATCGGCGAACCCGGCCAGTGCAGTTTCCCTCGCCGCGGCCAACCATCCATCCAACCGGCCCGCCTGCTGACGACGCACCATGGTGCTGAACGCGCGCGCCAACTCGATGACCGTAGTGAGTCCCTCGGAACTGGCGAGCAAGGCATCGACGAACCGTTGCTCGGTGGCATCGATCGTCTCCGGATCGGCCACCACCAACCACGCTGCCCGACGTTTCGAGGGCATTTTCCACGGACCCATCAAGCCGACCGCGCCAATTGAGGTCGGGCTTGCATCGCGCAGGCGGTGTACCCAGCGCTGCACGGTGCGGAGTTGCCCGCGAAACCCACGCTCCTGGATCTCCTGCCACAGCCGGGCGGCGTTGTGGCAGCCCTCGCCCCAGCGCTGCCGGAGGTACACGGCGTGGAGATCGACCGCGCTGCCGCGATCCCGTTGCGACCAGACCGGAAGTTCGCCGGCACGCACCCACGCACGGACGGTCTTGCGATTGACGCCGAGTGTGCGGGCGATCCGCTTCATCGGCCAGCCTTGGCCGTGCAACGCCATCACCTCATCAAACCGGGCCTTCCGAACGCCGTGGCGATCCGCCGTTGGCAACTCGGCCGCTGGTGCCGGGAGCGGTGCGGTCGTCGGGGACGGCGCGGCGGCCGTGCTGATTTCCATAGCGGCTCCCGCGGCCGCTTTGCTTGCCATGCGCAGGTCATGATGATGGCGGTCGAGAACCCCGGCCAAAGCGTCCCCGAGATTGCGCAGAAGATGCCAGCGATCCGAGACTTGGACGGCGTTCGGAGCGCCGGCCCGGATGCCGTCGGCGTAAGCGCCGGCGCGGTCGCGGGCAACGACCTCCACCCCGGGATGGGCTTTCAACCACGCCGCCACCGTCCCCGCGTGGCGATCGGGCAGCAGGTCGATGGGGCGGTTGCGTTCCAGATCGACGATGATCGTGCCGTAGCGCTGACCGCGCCGCCAGGACCAGTCGTCGATACCGATGACGCGCGGCGTCGGCACCGCCGGCAGGGGAGCCGCCCGGATCAAGCGCAACAATGTGTCGCCACTGACCGGCATGGCTAAGCAAGCCGCCAAGCGGGCACCAGCTTCGCCGCCGGCGCTGAGGGCGATGCGCCGTTGCGCCTCCGAGAGCCGGACGGTCCGCCGAACCTTCGGCAAGGCGACGGCCGGCAGGCGTTCGGCGAAGATGCGGCGCGGACACTCGACAGCGGCGCAGCGGAACCGGCGAACCTGGAGGTCGAGTTGGCCGATCCGGCCCTGCCAAGGCAGGTCGCCGAGGCGGCGACTGTAACGACTGTGAACGCGGCGCGACGGACGCCGACACACCGGGCAGGCCGCCGCAGCGGCGCGAGCACGCACGGCCACAACAACGCGATCATGGGCGACGGTGACGTGATCAACGGCGAGACCGGGCGGGAGCAGGGACAGCAGCGATTTTGACAAGGAAATCAAAGCACTCAGGAAAGGGATGCCGTTCCCTCTATGTGCTCACTGCCGCCCGTCAGTGCACTCATGCTGCACCGGGAATGCGGATGGACCAGTTTGCCAAGACGCCCGACAGCTGCGAGGCGCGTCCGCACGTGGGGCAGATGCCGCCTGCGGCGGTCCCCCGGGCGAAGATGGAAACACGATCGGGGACGGCCGCGACCCGATCGACGACAAGGCCTGCGGGGAGCAGTGGCAGAAGTGATTTCAATGGCACGGTCACAGGCGAAGAGCGGCGATGAGCGATCCCTCCATGTGCTCATCCAGCCCGCCAACCGCACCCAGCTGCACCGAATTCGCGGAAGAGCCAGCATTCACCCGCCAATGACGCCATCTCAACCCATCGGGATTTCACCGGCAGCGTCAATGATTTCGCTCAAATGATTTGCCACCGGTGTCACTGTTGGGTCTACCCCGTCCGCTGGGGGCGCGTCGGAAGCCTCGTGCGGCGTCACGGTCGTCGCCCCCACTGTGGCGTAGGGCACAACGTTTGCGGAGCCGCTACAATCGGATTGGCGCCCGGACTCATAACGGGTATATCTTTCAGCAACCACCCCCGATGAGAGAAAAAGATATGTCGTATGCCTCTTCCGTTATCGAAGCGATCTTAAAAAATTCCCCTATTGCAGCATCGCCGGACGATTTGAACCACAAAGAGAATAACAGCGGTTATTACAGCACCTTCGAAGGTGAAGGTGCCAGGAAGGTTCAGTTTGTGATCGAGGATTTGCTATCCCTGATTGAAGCGGAATCCTTCAATCATGAGCGCGCCGTCGCGCTCAGCATTGGGGGGGCCGACGGTTCGGACGTGCTGTCACTGATTGAAAGACTGAAGCTAAAGGGCGGTGTCCTTCTGGAGTACGACACCGACGCGGCGCTCAAGGCGCATGCGAAGGCGTCAGGCGAAAATCTCCCGCTGGAAGTGGAAATCGGCGATGCCACGCAAAAGCTGGGTGCCGCGCTCGCCAGGGCCAAGTCGTTCGGCGACGTGGACACGCTGATCGTCCTATGTTTCGGCGTGCTGCACGAATTGCCGGAGCGCAGCCCCGGCTATAGCCACGATGCTCTCTTCGACACGCTCTTCGCGTCGTTTCCCAACGTTCTCGTCTATTGTGCGGAACCCTGCGCCCAACCCTCGCCACCCTTGGGGTGGCCGGAGGTCGTGGAAATCGCGTTGGACGACGTCCAGGCCGACCGCCTGGTCGGCGTCGCCGGCTTCATACGTGACCGCCTCTTCGGGATGGTGGCGGCTCCGCCGCAGGTGCGTGGCCCTTCCTTCGTACGGATGCACCGCGACTTGGCCGTGGAACTGTTGCACAAAGTTGTGCGGTTCGTAGGCGTCGCGCGCTTCCATTATGAAATGCAGGAGCGCCTGACCTCGTTCGAAGTCCAGAGCCTGGCCCGCCGCATCGCATCCCGCAACGAAGGCATCGAGCAGGAGGTCACCTACCGTACCTCAGGCGGCTTCCGGAAAGCCTATGGCGAATTCGGTGTGATCACCCGCAACGAGGACGGTGCCTTTCTGCCCGTGCCGTTCACCCATTGCCGTCTCGTGCTGCGCCGGTTCGCCCGCAACGAGAAGCCGGCACAGGACAAGGCGCCGAACCGTCCCGGGAACCTCCCGGACGCCCCCGCCCAGCCGCCGGGCGACCATACGTCCATCAGCGTCACCAACCACGGTGTCACCGTGAACTCCACCGTCAACACTCGCTGATCGTGCTGCGTCAAGCCCAAGGAGAGGTTTGGCTGTCGAAACTCCTTCTCCCCACGTGGGAGAAGGGGTCGCACCAGCGCATTAGCGGGTTTGCCGAACGGCTTCAGCGTTTTTTCGAACAGCAAAGCGGATCGACATCGGCTTTGAACGTGGCCGCTTCGAACGTGGACGGCACCAAGCGGAAACACACCTTCCTCGCGAGCGAATTCGATGGCATGTTCTCCTTTCCCTATTTCATAGAATCCTGACACTCGCAAGGAGATTTATCGCCTCGTTCCACATCAATCTTTATTGACTCGGAAAAGTTAATTTGCAAATTTTGGGATAGGAATTTTAATGATTAGATTCCTATTGCGCAGCGCGGTGCGGCGGGCATGCGGCCATGACAGATGCGGATGATCTTAAGAGCCGTTATTTCCAGCAAGACCGGAACGGAAGCGAAACCTCCGATCCGACCGTGTCCACCGCGGGAAAGGGTCGTCCGGCAAGGCGGATTCTCCGGGCAGCCAGCCTGGGCACGGCGGTCGTCGCGGCGACCGGCATCGTCGTCTGGGCTCTTTTCCCTTCCCCCGCGCGCCCGCCGAAGCCCGCCTGCGGCCCCGTGGCGTTCCAGGGATATAATCTGACGCCACAGGCGCTGGCCACGCTCAAACAATGCCGGGCCGAGCAGATCTTCGACCTGGCGCAGAAGCATCGGTCGGAGCAGCCCCAGCAGGCGCTCATCCTGTTCGAGCTTTCGGCACAGGCGAATCATGCCCCTGCGGCACGCGCGATCGCGGAAATGTACGATCCGGCCACGTGGTCACGGGACACAAGCCCTTTCCCCAAGCCAAACGAAGCGCTTGCCCTGCGATGGTACCGGACGGCGGAAACCCTCGGCGAAACCGGCGTGCGGGAGCGCATTGCCATTCTCGTGAAACCGTCAGGCCGATCGGACATGGTACGATGAGCAGATTGGGCACACCGGCCGATGCCGCGCGCACGCTTGCCCGCTTCGCCGCCCACCTGATCCTGGGTGGCGCGCTGATTGCGTCGTCCGGGCCGGCCCTTGCGCAAAAACGCACGCCTGAATTGATACCGGGCAAAAAGACCCTGTATCAGCGCGTCCTGACGCGGACCGGAGCGATGCTGCGCTCCAACCCGTCGCTTCAGGCGCCGCCGAGCCGCGGCCAGCTTGCGCCGATGTCGCCGTTCTACGTGTTCGGGCGGACGCTTGCGGACGGACGGGAGTGGCTGGAACTGGGATCATCCCAGATCAAGCCCGAGGGCTGGGTCGAGGCCGAGGAAACAATCAGCTGGAACCAGACGCTCACCGTCGCCATCCCCTCCTCGACCGAGCAGCGCCAGCGCGTGCTGTTCTTCCGCCGCGACGACGAGCTTGTTCGCCAGTTGAGCGCCCCCAACGCCGCGCGCGAAATGCGCGACCTGCTCGATCTGGCCGATCGCGGTCTTCTGCCCGATAACTCCCCGGTGCTTGCGTGGGAACCGCCTGAACCGCCCGGAGCCACAACCCAATTCTACGTCCAGCCGATCCTAGGCGTGCGCGACGTCACCATCGGTCTCCGGGACTCCGTCCGGATTCTGCACATCGCCAGCGAAACGGCCGTTGCCGGGCAAACCGTCCTGCGCCCCGACGGCCCGAGCCAGAGGGACGCCTACAAGCCGGCCGATCTGAAAAATCTGGAGGCGTACCGTGCCGGCGTGGTGTTCGTGATCGACACCACGGTTTCCATGCAGCCCTACATCGACCGCGTCCACGAAACCATGCGGTTGGTCTATCGGCAATTGAGCGCATCCCGATATGGCCAGAACATCGGGTTCGGCGTCGTGGCATTCCGCTCTGACATAAACAAGACGCCCGCGCTCGGCTACAACGCGCAGATCATGGCGCCGCTGCGCACCGCGGGCGAGGCGCAGATCTTCCTGCGAGAACTCGATAAGGTTCAGGCCACCACGGTGTCGAGCGACTCGTTCGACGAAGACTCCTTCGCCGGACTCAAGATGGCCATCAAGGACATCAACTGGACCGGCTATCACGGGCGCTTCGTCGTCCTGATCACCGACGCGGGATCGAAGGAAGGCAAGGCCTCGGCCGCCGATGCCCACGCGAGCGACATCCGGGGTCTCGCGAACACCAGCATAAACAACCCCATCGCCATTCTGGCCCTGCATCTTCTGACCGATGCCGGCGCGCGCGCCAACAACCACACGCATGCGCATGCCCAGTACGTCGAAGTGACCAAAACCGACAAGGATGGCGTGAACGGCTATTTCCCGGTGTTCGGCGGCACGATCGAGGCGTTCCGCGACCTCCCGGAAACGATTGCCGGCGAAATCATCCGGCAGATCGAGAAAGCCAACAGTCGCCAAGTGGCGGAAGCCGAACCTGTCCAGACGGCCCAACCCTCCGGCGGCACCGTCACGGCGCTGCGCTCACGCCTCGCCGCCCTCGGCCGGACCATGCAGCTCCGTTATCTCGGTCAGGCGAGCGGCCGGCAGGCGCCGCGCATGCTCGACGCCTGGATGGCCGACCGCGACATCGGCCAGAAGCGGCCGAACGCGCTCGAGATCAAGGTCCTGATCTCCAAGAGGCAGCTCAGCCAGATCGCCCTGGCCCTGGAGGAGGTGATCAGGAAGGGAGAGGAAACCCGCGGCCGGTCGCGCGACTTCTTCAACCAGCTCCGGATGGTGTCCGCCCTGGTCAGCCATGGCCAGCAGGACCCTGATGGCTCGAAGATCGAACGTCTGATCGAGTTCGGCGGGCTGAACGAGTTGCTGGACGGCCTGCCCTATCGCAGCCAGCTCATGGAGATGACCGAACAGCATTGGATTTCGATGCCGCCCGGCGAGCAGAGAATGCTGCTCGACGCGCTGGAAACCCGGATCAAGCTGTATCGCGACTACAACAACGATCCCAAGCGGTGGACTGACCTCGAAGGATCCGACGACCGCAACAATGACGTCATGCAGATTCCGCTGGATCAGCTGCCATGACCGCGGCGGGCGTGCTCTATGATCTGCGCGACGTGCGCAAGGCGAGAGGCGGCGCGCGTGGACGGTTCCGTCTCGACATCCCCGAACTGACCGTCCTGCGCGGCGAAGTGGTCATCGTGCGCGGGCCCAGCGGTTGCGGCAAGTCGACGCTGCTGGACCTGCTGGCCATGACCCTGCGGCCGGACGATGCCGAGCGATTCACGTTCGATCCCGGCCAAGGGCCGGTGTCGATCCACGCGTCGTGGCGCCACAACCAAGACGGCCTGTCGTCGCTGCGCGGCGCGTTCGTCGGCTACATCGTGCAAACCGGCGGACTGCTTCCCTACCTGTCGGCGCGCGAGAATATCGAGCTGCCGGCACGCCTGGCCGGGCGGTACGATCCGCAACGGGTCCGCGCCCTTGCCGAACATCTGGACATCGCGCACCTGCTGGCGCGATCACCGGGCAGCCTGTCCGTTGGGGAACGGCAGCGGGTGGCGATCGCGCGGGCGCTGGCGCATGACCCAGGGGTGGTCATCGCGGACGAACCGACGGCGGCGCTCGATCCCGTCAACGCCGAGGTCACCTTCCGGCTTCTGCTGGAACTGGTCACCGGAATCGGAACGACGGCGATCGTCGCCACCCACGATCCGAACCGGGGGGCCGGCTCCGGCTTCGCCCTGATCGAACCCGTGCTGGAGCGCAGCGGCGACGACATCCGCGCGGTTTTCAGCCGCGGAGGGCTGTCATGAAGGCTCTCCGTCACATCCCACGCCTGGCGTTGCGCGATTTCGCCCACGAGGCGGCGATCTCCGCCTGCATCGTGGGGGCGCTGGCCGCCGTCCTGGCGCCCCTCCTCGTCCTTTTCGGCCTCAAGTACGGGGTGATCGACACGATCGCCCGGCGGCTCGTCGAGGATCCGCACAACCGCGAACTGATCCTCGTCGGAAGCGGGATGTTCACGGCGCATTGGATCGAGTCCCTGCGCGACCGTCCGGATGTCTCCTTCGCGATGGCGGAGACCCGGCGGCTGTCGGCCAGCTTCAACCGGCTCGAAAACCCCGCCACCGGGGCGCAGGCGTCCGCCGTCGGCATGGTTCCCAGCGGTCCCGGCGAGCCGCTGATACCATCGGGGTCGGTGCCGGCATCGGACCTGGAACTGACGCTGTCCTCCAGGACGGCGCAACGCCTAGGTGTCGGTGCCGGGGACATGGTGCGTGCCGTGATCGAACGGCTGAACAACGGCGGCGCGGAAGCGGTCGAATGGAATGGACGTGTCCGGGCGGTGGTACCGGAGGCGGCGCTGGGCGGCGACTCCGCCTTCGTGACGCTGCCGCTCCTGGTCGCGATCGAGGATTTCCGCGACGGCATGGCGGTCGAGCGGTTCGGCTGGCCGGGGGTGCCGCGTGGAACCGGCGAGCGTGTATTCCCGCGCTTCCGGTTGTATGCGCGGTCGATCTACGACGTCGCGGCGTTGCGCGATTCCCTTTTTTCCCAGGAGGTGGAACTCCGCTCGCGCGCCGAGGAGGTGGAGGTCATGCAGGCGCTCGACGCCAACCTCACGCGCGTCTTCTGGACGGTGGCCGTCCTCGGTTCGGCGGGATTTGCCGCAGCCCTCGCCGCCAGCCTAGTGGCCGGGGTGGAGCGCAAGCGACGCGACCTCAGCGTCCTGCGCCTGATCGGCTTTCCCGGCAGGGCCATCGTCGCCTTCCCTCTGTGCCAGGCGCTCCTGATCGGCATGGCCGGCAGCCTGCTCGCGGGGGTCGCCTATGCCGGCGTCGCGATGGGATTGAACAGCTATTTCGCCGCGTCGCTGCAGATGGGGGAATTCGTCTGCCGGTTGTTGCCGGAACACTTCGTGACGGCCACGGCGGTCACCCTGGCCTGCGCGTTGGCCGCGGCCAGCTGGGCCGGGATCCGGGCCGCGCGGATCCAACCGGCCGAGGGGTTGCGTGATGTCTGAGCGAAGCCGCGGCGCCATCCGCAACAGCCTCGCCGCGCTGGCCTCCACCGCATTGCTGCTGGCGGCCGGAGCCTTGCGGGCCGAACCCTCCCCCTGGCAGGAGGATGCGTACAACCCGGTCAAGATGGAGGACGACCTCGTCCTTCCGCTGCCGTGCGGAGGCGCCATGGCATTCCGTCCGGTCGCGGTGATCGGCGGCCGCCCCTTCGACGACCAGCCGGTTTCCCTGGGCAGCGCCGACGAAACGATCGGCTATCTGGGCGGACCGCGGGTCGACCATGTGGGCGCGCCGTTCCCCGATCCGAAAAACCCGGAACGCCGCCTGTACTACATAGGAAAGTACGAAGTCAGCGCCGCCCAGTTGGCCGCCCTAGGACCGACCTGCCCAACGATCGACCCGGCAAGTCTGCTGCCGGCCACCAACATTTCCTGGTTCGATACGGTTACTGCCGCCAACCGCTACAGTGAATGGCTCGCCGGCACCGCGCGCGCGGCGCTGCCGACCGCCGAGGGCACTCCGGCGTTCGTCCGGCTGCCGACCGAAGCCGAGTGGGAATATGCCGCGCGGGGCGGCTTGGCGGTCGACCAAGCGGCCTTCGCCGGCGTCCGTTTCCGCATGCCCGCCGACAACGGCGCCGAGGGGGGCTCGCTGTCCGACTACGTCTGGCACCAGGGAAGCGGGTCGGCGAACGGCACGCTGCATCCCATCGGCAGCCTGAAGCCGAACCCGCTGGGCATCTTCGACATTCTGGGCAACGCGGCCGAGATGATGCTCGAACCGTTCCGGCTGAACCGCAGAGGCCGGGAGCATGGGCAGGCGGGCGGCATCGTCGTGCGCGGCGGCGATTTCACGATGCCCGCCGAGCAGCAGCGGATCGCCTGGCGGCAGGAGCTTCCCGCCTACGACCCGGAAACCGGCGCCGCCACGCGCGGGCCACGCTATGGGTTCCGTCTGATGCTGTCCGCCCCGACGGTCGCCACGGTCTGGCCCCTGGAACGCGTGGACGAGTTGACGAAAGCGTGGCAGCAGCTTCCAGCCGACGACGACGGCGACCAGGCGGACAAACGCGAAAAGCGGGCCATGGACGACATCGCGCTTGCCGCCTTGACCACGGAAAGCGCCGCGCTGCGCGACCGCTTGCGCGAGGCCTTGGTCGAGATGGAGAACGGCCGCGCCGAACGCAACGACGCACGGGATCGGCTGGTGCGTTCCCTCATCCGCAACGGCGCCATTTCGGCCGAGCGGGTGCAGATCGAAGACCTGCGCACGCGCACGCAGGAATTCGCCCTTGATAAGGCGCGGGCGCTGCACAAGCAGGCGCGGGACAACTTCGCCGCCGTCGAGCAGTCCGGCACCCCGGCGCAGATCGAGGAGGCCAGATCGGAACTGGCGACAATCGTGCGGCAGTTCGAGGCACGTTCCGGCGCCGCCAAGGCTGCACGCGCCGAACTGGACGTCGCTCTGGTCCGCTACGGCGACGTGGTGATCGAACTCTCCAAGGAATATGGGATCGACCTGCTGCGCCAGCAGGGCAACCTGCTCAAGGCCGAGTTGCAGGTGCGCGGGCACACCGAACTGATCGCCGGCGTCGATCTTCTGGTGCACCACGCCGAGGACTTTCAACGCACCGGTCCGCGCAAACCCGATGACTGGCGCAACGACATCGTCAACTCGCTCTCGTCACGTCGCTGACACAGGAGACATCCGCCATGCTCCACGCGTTACGAACGACTCTTCGCTTCGGTTTGCCTTTGGTTGCCCTCGTCCTTTTGCCGGGCTGCAACACCACGGGCAACCCCTTCGTCCCCAACCCTGGCGGCAGCAGCGCCTTCCCGGTGATGGCCCCCCCTGCCAAGCAGACGGCCACCATCGATCCGGCCCGGCTGTCCACCGCGCAGCGCGAGATGCGCGAACGCAACGAGCGGCTCCGCGAAACAGTGATGGAAGGCGTGCTGATCGGCGCCGCGGCCGGCGCCGCCATTGGCGCGATCGCCACCCGCTCGGCGGACGGCGCGATCATCGGTGGGCTTATCGGGTCGGGGGTGGGCTATGTCGCCGGAAGCGTGCTGGCGGAAACGCAAGGCGAGGCGGGAGAGCGGCTCGACACCATCGAAGGCCTGACAAAGGCAATGAAGGAGAAGAACGAGAAGACCGAAACGGCAATCGCCGGAATTCAAACGGTCATCGACGAAGACAAAAAGAAGCTTGCGTTGCTGAATCGCCAATTGAAGGCCAAGGCGATCGACAAGGCGAAGTACGAGCAAGAGCTGGCGATCATTCAAGCCGACCAGAACGACATCCGGCAAACCAGGGAATCCCTGAAGAAGCAGGTCGAGACCTATGAAACCTCGCTGGCCGACCAACGCAAGAAGAATGCTTCCTCCGTCACCAAGGACGCGGAGAAGAGCCTGGCCGACCTGAAGAAGAACAGCGAACGCATGCGGGTCATGTCCGAGGTCGCCGACCGGCTCATGCCCACTCCGCGCGTGTAACGGGGGGTGGCCGCATGTCCATCGACACCCTCATGCGGTGCAGCGCCGCCGGCATTCTTGCGCTGCTGCTGGCAGGATGCGTGACCACCGACGATCCGCGCAAGGGCGGCTTCCTGAGCGCCGTCCAGAATTCCGTTCTGACGGACGGCTACAAGCAGCGGGAAGCGCGCGAGCAGGCGGTGCTCGACCGGGAAACCGATCGGCAGTCTGCTCTTGAGCAGCGGGCGGCGGCCATGCGGCGCCAGCGCAGCGAGTTGAACCAGGAGATTACCACGCTGCAGCGGCAGACCGGCCCGCTTGACGGACAACTGCAGTCCTTGCGCGCGCAGCTGGCGACCTCGCGCGATACGGTCAAGCGCGAAAAGGTCGAGCTTGCGATCCAGCGTCTCCAAACCGTCAAGACATCGCTGAAGTCCACCGATTGGCAACAGCAGTCGATCCCCGAGGCGAGCAGCCGGTTGAAGGAAATCAAAGCGATGATGCAGGACGTCACTGATATTGCGGAGGCCGCGCGTTGATGGGCAAGTCGGCGAACGATGAAGTTCTCGGCACGGGCATTCCCCTGGGAATGCTGGTGCGTTCGACGGATGAAGGTCCGGATGACAATCGGACCGAAAGCGTAGTCTTCGACCACGGCCGAAAAGAGGTGTTGCCCAAGCAGCCCTGGCTCTCAATCGGCCGATCCGTCAAGACCTACCGGGTGCAGACCGGCGTATGGACAGCCGACCGGGTGGTCCGCTGCCCGCTGCGGGTCATGCGGGTTCCGAACACGGAGCCGGTCATGCTGTACGCCGCGTATGCCCTCAACTGCCCCCCGGGCAAGCAGGATAAGGTGGTGACGGCGCTGTTGGGAGACGCCGGACCCTCCGGCGACCTCATCGCTACGTGGGAGCGCCGCTTCTTTCGCTACATCGAGGAGTTCGCGGAAGGCCAGGCGCGGACCGGCCGCGACCTGGTGCTCGATTTCTTCGATCGCCGGGACGAGATCATCCAGCATCTGGTAGCGCGTGTCGCAGGCGAGACCGGGCTGACCATGCGCCTTCACCTGCAGCTCGACGGCGAGACCGACCTGAAGAAGCTGTCGGAGGTCACGATCGCGGGCGTCTCCTTCAACATCCGCCCGAAAGGGCTTGAAGGCGACCTTCGGGCGGTGATCGGCGGTCCGCTGCGCGTCAGCGAACAACACCGGGGGAAGGCGTTGATCCGCCTGCTCGCCGCCAAGGAGGGCGAGGCGGGCCTGCGGGCGGACGTGGCGCGTGACATCAAGGACGTGCTGCAGAATTTCGTGTCCGCCGAATTGACGATCGCCGACTTCGCGTCGGCGGCGCTGACCGGCACGCGGCAGCGCCTGCTCGGACGCCTCAACGAGGCATTGCGCGACCGGCAAGGGCGCGTGTTCGACCACATCGACTTCGAACTGCCGCATCCCGGCGGCAATCCGCCGGAACTCGTCCAATTCGAACTGTCGACCGTGATCAGGCCAAAGGATTCCCAGGCCACCCTGCCGATCATCAGCAACCTCTCGATGCAGCTTGAAAACCCGGGGCGTTTCCAGGCGGCGGCGCAACGCAACGCGGCCGTCGCGAACCCGAAGGAATGGCTGGAGGCGCATGTCGGGCAGATCGTCACAGGCGCACTGTTCAACAGCACCTACGCCGAGCTGATCCTCAGTCTCGACAATGAGCGTATCCGTTCCCCGCTGGCCGAGAAGGCGATGGAGATCGGCTATTCGGTCAAGCATTACTCGGCCATTCCGGAACAGCCAATCCTGAAGTTGAAGCGGGAAGGCGTCCGGTTGGTCACCGGCCAGGAAGACTTCGCCACACGCGACACCCGGGTCAACGTCGCCCTCGATGTGGCGGTGTCCGCCGAGATGCCGGCGTCCCTGATCGACATCGAACGGTTCATCCGCCCCGAGGTGGACCTGATCGAGGAGATGCGCCACACCGTCACGGAGTCCGTTCGCAAGGTGCTGCACGGCATCACGCCGGAGGAATTCTACACCCAGTTCTCCAGCGTCGATGAGCTTCCGCCGGCGCCGAAGGGTCCCGTCGACCTCCTGGGCGCGGGAAGCAGCCCACCACGCCAGCGACTGAAGGTTCCGGTCGAGGAGCAGATCCGCACCGCGGTCGAAGCGAGCCTGAAGCAGATATTCTGCCTGCGGGCCATCCATGTCGTGCCCAAGATGGCGGATACGGTCCTCACCCGCCGCTATCGACACCTGTGCAGCGGCATCCATACGCTCGATCCGTTTCCGGTCGGATCGCTGACCAACGGCGGCCGCTCGTCGCCGGTCACGTTCCTGATCTCGTTCAAGGTCAGCGGCATGGCGCCCGACGGCTGGACCGTGTTCCAGTCCAACAGCTTCGATCCCTACCAGTCCGAAGCGGAAATCAACGCCATCAAGTCCGAACTGGCGAAGAGCCTGCACAGCTCGCTTTCCCTTCTTCCGCCGGAACTGCTCGAATACCGGACCGAACGGGAATGGAGCCAGGTGCACGAGGTTGCCCGCATCGCCCAGAAGGCGATCGAACAGGCCTTCGGCTTGTCCATCACCTTCGTCAGCTTCTCGCGTGCGCTTTCGGCCGACGAGTCTTACGAACGCGCGCGACGCGAGGGCGCGCTTGAGAACGCTCTCGGCGAACTCACGACGGCGCTCGCGGACGCCAAACTCAACCGTGCGGCCGACACCGAGGATCTCGAGACCATGCGCGCGCTTCTCAACCAGCGCCTCAAGGAGGGCATGCCACCCGACGACGCGGAGATCGCCGCCTACATGAAAGTCATCCGCGAGCGCAGGCAGGCCACAAGCAGGGTTCTGGCTTACGAGGCGCCGCAACGGTCCACCGACCCGTCGGCGACGGACGTCGATATCCTGCGCCACGTCTCCTCCGTCATGGACCCGGGAAACCGCGTGCTGGAACTCGCGAAGGAGCGCAAGGCGAGGACCGGCGAGGAAGCCAAGACCGGTGGCACGACCGCCAATGATGCGGAGGCCGAGCCCGGCAACCCCACACCCAATTAACGGGGCCACACGCGATTCTCCATCCACGAACGCCAGGACCATGCGAGGCCGATCATGCCGCAGAACGATGATACATTGGTTTCGGAAGCCATCGCCCTTTCCTTGTTCGCCGCCGGGTTGCCCGGTGTGGCGGAGCGGAACACCAGATTCGCCAACCTGCGCGACGCCCTCGCCCGTATCGCTACGCAGAATCCAAAGTCCGCCGCCGAAATCCAATTTCTGGTCGACGCGTTCAGACCATCGCCGCAAAGCCTGGCCGCGCTCAGGGACTTCATCGACCGGATCGGCGCGCAAGCAGACGGCACGCTCATCGACATGGCGCACCACCTGTTGAACGCCGCTCCGGCAGCGGGTCCGGCGGCAACCGGCGCAACGGCGATAGAGATCGAAAACCGGGCCGATACCAGCGGCGTCAGCTCGGAGGTGAACGTGATCAAAGGTGGCACGGTGGACCAGCGCAAGTCAATCACGGGAAAAGTTTTCAACATGAATGTAGGGGGCGAGAAAGTTCAGGTGAACAACGGAGACACGATCACGAATAATTTTACGTTCTAAGCTTTCTCAGCAGCGGCGATGGCGAATAGGGACGACCAATGGACGCGACGAACCAAGAGCAGTTGGAAAAAGGTAAGCCGCTAAAGATGGACGACACGATGACGCCCCAGTCGCCCAAGCCGGAGGTGGCGCAAACTCCAGGCGAGCAGCCCAAGCCGGAGGTGGCGCAAACTCCAGGCGAGCAGCCCGAGCCGGAGGTGGCGCAAACTCCAGGCGAGCAGCCCAAGCCGGAGGTGGCGCAAACTCCAGGCGAGCAGTCCAAGCCGGAGGTGGTGCAAACTCCAGGCGAGCAGCCCAAGCCGGAGGTGGTGCAAACTCCAGGCGAGCAGCCCAAGCCGGAGGTGGTGCAAACTCCAGGCGAGCAGCCCAAGCCGGGAGAGCTGAAGAAAACCATCAATATCGGCAATCAAGCGGAAAATATTTTCAACAATATTATCTTCCATACGGGCACCAGCAACGACATACCGTTGCAGGACCGCACCGACGACATCCCCGACGATCTGGGTACCGGGCCACAGCCGCCGGCGGCGGATGTCGATGCCCACGTCGCCCGCATGCTTTCCGAGCGCGTGGTGGTGATTACGGCGGCGGAAGACTCCAATCTTCTCGGTGCTGCGCGAGCCCTGTTTGGGCACCCGTCGCTGGCTGACCGACAACCGCGCTTCGTCCGCAGGATCAGCAACGCTCCACTCGACCAGCAGTTCATGCTCGACGACCTGGTAAAGCTGCCGGTCGCGAACGGCAAGCCGGCGGTCGTTCTGGTCATGGCCGCGGACAACGAGCCGGTGGGCTTGATCCCCCGCACCGTGATTGCCGTTGCCGACCTGCGCAACCGGCTCAAAGCAAAGGACATCATCGTCATCCTGGCCTGTACGGACCTGACCGGCCTTCCCAAGCCTCTGTTGATTCCCCGGTGGAACCTGACCCCGCAGGCCGGCGTCCGCACGAGCACGACGGAAATGCCCACCGCTCTGGTGGAAACCGCGGTCGGCGACGACGGGTCCGGCGATTCGCTGCTGCGCCTCACCGCGCTTTACGTTGCGACCCGCTTCGATCGGCTGCCGATCGGAGACTTCGAAAAGGTCATGCTGCTTCTCTTGGACGGGAAGACGATCGAACGCGAGCAGCCGGCCCAGGACAAGCCGAACTTTGGAACACGCGCCACGTCCCGCTCCCGGACCCTGCTGGCCATCGAGGTCTGGCGGGAGCAGGGTGATACCATCCTCACTCGGCTGGGCGTGACTGTCCGCACCGATCATGACGGCCGGAAGTCCATGGGCTTCACCCATGCCTCGGCACGCCTGGAAGCCGAGCACTATCTGGAGCGCTCGCAGGCCCTGTTCTGCAACCGCCAGTTCGACACGCTGATGGCGGCGGACGTGATCCTGGGTTCGGGCACATCCGACGCCGTGGCGGATCGCGCCTTGTCGCTGCTCGCGGACATGCTGCGCTCGGATCCGGAGCGCGGTTCAGATGCGGTGAACGAGTTGATCGACGAGATCGTCCGTGCCCTGCCAGGGGTGCCCGGTTACGCAACGAAGGGAACCGGTGGCGCAGGCCATCACTCGGTGCGGGATGTCGGCAGCAACCTGAGCGAGGCGCTGAAGCGGTTGTTCGGACGCCGAACCAAGACGGACCGGCAGAACCGCCTGCTCGAACGCACCGCCAAACTGTTCGTTGCGCTGGAGGCGGACCCGGCGCTCCAGGCGATGGCGTGGAAGTTTCTGGATGGCGTGTCGGCCCAGGTGCACCGCGATTTTTTCTGCGAATTTCTGCTCGTCATCGCCGAAGACCGGCGCTACCAGCCCTCCGACCTGTTCTGGAGACGCCTACGCGGGTGGATCGACAGGGCGGAGCCGGAACTGGAGCAAGACCGATACTATCAGTTCATCACCCGATATCTTGCCCGAAGTGAAGGAGCACTGTTCGAAGTTCTAGGACACCTTGTTCACTGGCTGCCGAAAAAGGGTGAAGAGGCGTCCACACAATCGAGCAAGGCGGCGCTTTCCATCGTGCGCGACTACCTCCTCTACAACCTCCAAGGCGTGGTCGGCGATCCGGGCCGGGGCGCATCGAGGCCACCCCTGCTGGCGGCCATCGCCGACGACACGGAGGACTCCGGTCGCTTCCGCACGGATCTGGTGCGCTGGTTCTTCCATTCCGCTTGGGGGAACTCCGACCTGCCATTGTTCATCTTCGATTCCATGCCGGATCCGGAGGTGATGAGGGAACTCAACCGCAACGCGATGGCGCTGATGTTTCTCTCCTGCGTCGTCCAGCTGCTGATCGCATCCGGGAACCCCGCCCCCGCTTCCGCCTCTGCACGGCTCGCCCACGCGCTGCTGAAGACCGCCTATGACGAGCTTGGCCGGGAAAACCACCTTTGGCTCCGTTCGATGATGGCCGATTACCGCAACACCATCCTGGCGCTCCGCATCCAGGCCAACCCGAAACAACGCGCCGTGATCGATACAACGCGCCAAGCGCTGGCGGAGGTCGTGCAAATCTGGAATTCCTTCCGGCAGGTCGTCGCGTCGTCCGAAGAGGAAGACAGCGCGCCGCTGTGGTTCTCCTGAACCGCTGCGGCCATCTCTCCGACGGCTGGCGCCGGAGGCACCAGCCGTTGCGTATCCGGCAAGCCGCGTCTCTTTCCAGCGCGCGGCGCGAAGAGGCGTGTCGCTACCTGGGGCGCCTCCAGCGGCACTGCGAAAATATAGTAAGCGTTACGAGCGCCCCCTTCTTTTCGAACCGGGTTCCGTGATCGAGATTGCGCGCGGGCTCACGGGACGCGGAGGGTACGATGGAGGATGGCGCCAGACTTCATCCCAGGCTTGAAGCCATGGATGAAGGCAGGCCGTATCGGCGGGTCGAGGTGATCACGGGCCGTCGGCAGCGACGCTCGTACACGGCGGAGGAGAAGGCGCGCATTGTGGCGGAGAGCGCGGCGCCGGGCGTCAACATCTCGGAGGTCGCGCGACGCAACGGGGTGAACCGCGGCCTGCTCACGGTCTGGCGCCGGGAGGCGGGCGTCGTCGCGGAGGCGGCCCCGATGCAGACGCCGCTGTTCGTCCCGGTCACGGTGGCCGAGGAAACGACGCCCGCTCCCCCGGAGGATCGCCGCCCGGCACCTCGGGAGGTGCCGCCGGGCCGCATCGAGATGGACCTACGCGGCGGGCGGTTGGTGTTCCATGGCGCCGTCGATCCCGACCTCGCGGCGGCGGTCATCGCGGCCGCCCGGGGGCGGGGGTGATCACGCTGCGTCCCGACCTCAAGGTCGTGGTCGCCACGCAGCCCATCGACTTCCGCAAGGGCGTCCACGGCCTGGTCGCCGAGGCGCTGAAGGCCGATCCCTATTGCGGCGACGTCTTCGTCTTCCGCTCCAAGCGCAAGGACCGGCTCAAAATTCTGGTCTGGGACGGCAGCGGGCTAATTCTCGCAACAAAATGGCTGGAAGCCGGCCGCTTCTCCTGGCCGCCGGTCCAGGATGGAGCGATCCGTCTGAGCGCTGTGCAGTTCGCGCTTCTGCTCGACGGACTGGCGTGGCAAACAGCCTCGCCGCCACCGGTCAAGAAGCCACGTTGGATGGGCTGAATGCGTTGATTCGTCTGGGGTTTAGCGGGTTTCCCCGGTATACTCCGGCACATGCCGCTGCCCCCATCCGCTCCCTCAGGACACCGCCGAGCTGGCCCGCATGGTCCGTCGCCTCGCCGCCGAGAAGGCGGCGTTGCAGGAGCAGGTGAAGACCCTGAAGGCGTTGATCTGCGGGGCCAAGTCGGAGAAGGCGGCGGGGATCGATCCCAAACAGGGCCTCCTCGATCTCAGCGATCTCGCCCTTGAGGCCGCGCCGGCGGCCAACGACAACGCCGATCGGGCCGCGCCTGAGCGCCCGCGGCGGCCGGCGAACTGGAACGTCGGCGCGCTGCCCCGGCATCTGCCGCGGATGGAGAGGGTGATCGAGCCGGAAAGCACCACCTGCCCGTGCTGCGCGGGGCGGCTGCACCGGATCGGCGAGGATGTCGCCGAGGCGTTGGACGTCATCCCCGCCGTCGTGCGCGTGCTGCGCACGATCCGGCCCAAGTACGTCTGCCGGGCCTGCGCCGGCCCCCCGGTCCAGGCTCCGGCCCGGCCGCGGGTCGTGGACGGCGGCCTGGCCTCCACCGCCCTGGTTGCCCATGTCGTGGTGGCGAAGTTCGCTTGGCATCTGCCGCTGTACCGGCAAGCGCAGATGTTCGCCGGTCAGGGCGTGGCGCTCGACCGCGCCACCCTGATGTTCTGGGTTCGCCGGGCGGCTTGGTGGCTGAAACCCTTGTACGATCGGCTCCTGCTCTACATCCGCTCCCAGGAACGGGTGTACTGCGACGAGACGCCGTTGCCCCGGCTCGATCCCGGGCGGGGCCGGACCAAGGTCTGCCAGCTCTGGGCCCAGGCGGTGGACGACCGCCCCTGGCGGGGGTCAGCCATGCCAGCGGTCGGCTACGTGTTCGCCGAGGGGCGCGACAAGGCGACGCTGCAGGAGCAGATGGCGGCGTTCGCCGGCATTCTTCAGGTCGATGGCTACGCCGCCTACAAGGCGCTGGTCCGTCGCCGGCGCACCGGGGCAAAGGTCCGGCTGGTGTTCTGCCTGAGCCATGCACGCCGCAAGTTCGTGGCGGTGTACAAGGCCACCAAGTCGGACGTGGCGCGCGACGTGATCGCGCGCATCGGCGCGGTGTATGCCATTGAGGAGCGCAGCTGCGGCACGACGGCCGAAACGCGTCGCCGGGTGCGACAGGCCGAGAGCCGGCCGCTCATGGAGGCGCTGAAGGCCCGGCTGCTGGAGGTGCGGGGCACGATCTCCGGCCAGTCGAGCCTGGCCAAGGCGATCAACTATACCCTGGGCCACTGGGACGGGCTGGTGGCCTTTCTCGATGATGGCCGCATCGATGTCGATACGAACACGGTGGAAAGAAGCATGCGCCCGATCGGTTTGGGCCGTAAGAACGCTTTGTTCGCCGGCTCGGCGGCGGGTGGCCGGGACTGGGCGATCCTGGCCTCGCTCATTCAGAGCGCCCGCCTCAACGGCGTCGATCCGTTCACCTATGTGGCCGACGTGCTGGAACGCATGGTGTCCGGCGCGGTAAAGGCCAACGCCCTCGACCGCCTGTTGCCATGGATGTGGAAGGCGGAGCGGGACGGCGCCGTCGACGATGGCGAGGAGAGCCAAGCGGCATGATGGCCAAGTCCGCTGCGAACACCGCCTCGGCGGCGCTCAAGCCGATGCTGGACGCCAACGAACTCGAAATCTACCTGCGGGCCCGCGGTAGGATGGCGCCGGTGTCGCGCCTCGACGCGCTCGACGGCTACCTGACCGCCGTGCTGATCGGGCCGAAGTTCATCGATCCGTCGATCTGGATCGGCCAGCTCCTGGGCGAGCGCGCCCTGCTCGCCGTGGAGGAGACCCGCGAGAACTTGGCCATCCAGGCCGTCGCGCACCACCACAACCGCCTGTCGGAGACCATGACGCAGTTTCCCTACCTGTATCGGCCGCAGTTGCCGCCGCACCGGGACGGAGGTTGGGACCCGATGTTCTGGTCCCTCGGCTTTCTAGCCGCCACCCGGCTGGCGCCACGGGCCTGGAAGAGCGTAACCAATCCAGACAAGCCCGAGCACGCCGCCTTCCAGGCGCTGGACCCCATGCTGTTCGGCACCGAGGCCATCGCCGAAGCCGGCGTTCCCGCCCAGGCAAAGGCCATTCTCGACCTCCGCGAACACTTCAAGGTCCGCCGCCACAGATCGATGCGGTGATTGCCCGGCCCGAACCAAAGGGTGCGCTCGCAACGCTTACACTTGATCCAGCGATAGAGGGTTGAGAGACCGACTCCATGCTGCTCGGCCACCCGCTTGACATCCTCCTGGCCGCGGCGCTCGCACCGGACCAGGGGCTTGATGATCGTGAAACGGCGCTTGGCCTCGGCTAGGTCATCCTCGGGAAGGCTGTCTAGCGCCCGCGTCGGTTCCGGCTTCGCAGCGCTGTCCGGATGGGACAGCTTGGAAACCGGCACCACCTGCGTCTCCTTCGTCTCAACATCTTCGATCAGGACCGATGAGGCGGTGACCGCTTCCAGAATGGTGCAGGACCGTCCCCGCAGCTTGACGGCCGCGCCGGCGCTGAAGCTGAACCGCGTCGTCATGCGTCTACTCCCTTGGGGTGCCGGAGCATGGTCCGCATGGTGATCGGCCGGTCGAGGTCGACCACGAGCTCGAAGCGCGCGATCAGGGTCCACAAGCTGGGCAGTACCCGCACGCGTTCCGCCGCATTGCCGGCGACGCGGTCGGCCAGCTCCTGCACGGTGATCGGCGCCTCCACTGCCACCGTGAGCAGCCGGTCGCGGAAAGCCGGATCAGCTGGACGGTCGCCGAAGGGAAGCAGGAAGGTGGCGTTCTCCAGCCGTGGGGTGCGAATTTCCTTTTCGGTCGCCAGTGTGAAGCCCCACCCACGCTCCGCGGCGAATCGGCGAGCCGCAGCGAAGCGCTCCTCCAAGGTGCCCGCCAGCAGGTGCGGATCGGTGGAATATTTCACCTCCACGAGCTGCGGCGGACGACCAATGCCATGGTAGGTGACCAGGAAATCCGGGACATAGCGACGCTTGGTCCCCTGGCCGACGCGGTATTCGATACGCACCGGCTGCTCTTCGACTCCGGCGACGTAGCGATCGAATCGCTGCAACAGGGCGAAGTCCCGCTCCAACGTTGATTCGACCGCGACCCATGCCCGGCCGCCCCCCATCGGAACCCGCCTTGAGACACTGCGGTAGCAGAGACCGATCTTGCGGACCGGCATGCGTCACCTCCCGGATTCAACCTTAGAGGACTCGCAACGGCGCTTTCTCTCGCGACGTCAGATTACACGCATAGCTGGCATATTCAATTCTTTACGCACCAACCGATCCAACCAGACTGCGACACTTTCGCCGGAGCGGTGCGCGGCGATGCGCGCCGCCTCCTTCACCTCGGCCGAAACGCCATCCAGCTTCCAGAACGGGCCCTTTCCCCACGGCGCCGTTTCCGCCGCTGGTTCAGCCATGGCGTTCAGGGGTTTCCGCCTGGTGCCGGCCAGATCGACCAGATTGCGGTAGGTCGGCTTCACGCCGCGCCGTTCGAGGATGGCCTTGGCCGACGAGAGTTCCTGGCGGGATGCCGGCGCAAGCGCCTCCTTCAAGTGCCAATCGACGGCATGGACGAAGGCGAAGGGCAGAGCCTCCCCGAAATTCGTCCGGATGTGGATGCGAGCCATGCCGACACCGCGCGCGGCCTCGACGAAGCGGTGCGGCCAGTCGCCCAGCAGATGATGCGCCATCGCGACGATCACGCACCGGGCCCGCGGCGTCAGCAAGGCGCCGTCGCGGGCGCGCGGCAGCGTCTCGGGCGGCACTGCGAGGCGCGGGTCACGAGCGCCGATCCAGGCTCGGAGAGCGTAGGCGTGTTGACCACCGGCGATCAGGCGCGCGACCAACGCGAGGATCCGCAATATTGTAAAGGAGTAGACTGGGCCGTAGTCACCGAGTTGCTGCCAGCCCCGGTCAATGGTGGCCAGCAGGTCCTCCCGCTCCGGAGTGGGATCGAGAGGCGGCGCATCGCCGGCAAAGCGCCGGACGTCGGCGCCGCACGACCAGCAACAGACCCCATCATGCCGATCCTGCCGGAGCACACTGAACGGCTCGTTGCACGCGGGACAGCGGTCGAGCAGCAGGCGGTTGTGCGTCGGGCAGACCGTGAGGAAGGCAAGGCGCCATTCAAGGCGCAGGTACGGCACGGCGTCCTCGGTGAGGCACAGCGGGCAAACTTGCTGACCGAAGCATCGCTTCGCCTTTTCCCGCCCAGCCGGCGGGAGCCAGTCCAACTTGACGAGGCCATCGTCCCGTTCGAATGCCATCCCGGCCCACCGGCGGAAGGTGGACCGCTCCAAGGCCTCCACCGAGGCCCCGGTCTTGTCGGCCATCAGGCTCAGCAGGTGGAAATCGGCGTAGCGGTCCAGGTCTCGCGGATTGCGGTCGCCGCCGGGTTGGAGGATTCGGTACAGGTCCGCCGGCCGGAGCCCATTGCCGGCCGCAACGCGGGCGAACCAGGACGAGAAGGATTCACCTTCCAGGAGTGCGGGGCGCCCCGGCCAGAGGTCATTGGCGATCGGCGGCATCCAGAACCTCCCGAACGATGGACCTTGATGGCCTCATGATCGGGAACGGCGGTTCGCGTGTCTTGGAGGCGTCCGGGCAATCGCCGCATGCCTCTCGCCGCACACCACCGTATGATTAGGTCTCTAAGGACTCCACTCCGACGGCGCCCCCTTTAGGCGAGAGGGATCCGAAGACCGCATGCGCGGACGCACGCCGACCAGTGGAGCAAGCGCGATGCGGTCTGAGCGCACAACACGCGCGTCAACCAGTTGGAACTGCTTGTGACTTTAGGAGATCGACGGTTCGAAACCGTCTCGCTTATGCGTGATGCACTCTCACGTATAAGCGGCAAGTGTCACTTAAAGGGGAAAGCGACATCAAAAAGCGCGTTGCGCTGAAGAAATGTGGCGGATGGGGGGAGATTCGAACTCCCGATACCCTTGCGGGTATGCCGCATTTCGAGTGCGGTGCATTCAACCGCTCTGCCACCCATCCGCTGCCCCGTTTCCGGGGTGGCGCGGAACCTACCCAAAAGCCTTTGGGGATGCAAGCCCCTTGTTTGCGGGATTTTGCAGGAAAATGAACGCCGCATTACCACCAACCCTGTTGACTCAGGGTGGGTCGTCGGTATAAATCCCCGCTCTCACGAACGGGCTTGCACCTCAAACGGTGGGCGAGCGGCCCGCTGTTTGTTTTGGAATAGGCAGTGACGACGATGTTTGCAGTGATCCGCACCGGCGGCAAGCAGTACAAGGTCGCCAATGGCGACGTGATCCGCGTTGAGAAGCTCGAGGCCGAGGCTGGCGCCTCCATCACGCTCGGCGACGTGCTGATGGTGAGCGACGGCGGCAGCGCCACGGTTGGCACCCCGACGGTTGCCGGCGCGGCCGTGACCGCCGAGGTGGTCGCCCAGGATCGCGGTCCGAAGATCATCGTCTTCAAGAAGAAGCGCCGCCAGAACTACCGCCGTAAGAACGGCCATCGCCAGGACCTGACCGTCCTACGCATCACCGGGATCAACGGCGCCGCCTGAGCGGCCGCCGACCAGTCACAGGAGTAACCCCCCATGGCTCACAAAAAAGCAGGCGGCTCCTCGCGCAACGGCCGCGACTCCGCTGGCCGTCGTCTCGGCGTGAAGCACTTCGGCGGCGAGACCGTCGTCTCCGGCAACATCATCGTCCGCCAGCGCGGCACGAAGTTCCACCCGGGTGAGAACGTCGGCATCGGCCGGGATCACACGCTGTTCGCCACCGCGGCCGGCGTCGTGACCTTCAAGCGCTCCGCCAAGGGCCGCACCTTCGTCGCCGTCGAGGCGGTGCAGGTTCCGGCGGTCGCGGCCGAGTAAGCTTGGCCGGATAAGCTTGGCCGGCCCGTACGGTGTAAGCGGATAAATCGGGGGTCCGGGCAACCGGCCCCCGATTTTCTTTTGTTGGTATGGTGGTCTCCGCCCTCGCCTCTCCCCTCGGGAACGGCCGGCGGGGCGCAGTTTGCAGATTGGCCGGCACGGTCCCCGATGAAGTTCCTCGATCAAGCCAAGGTGTTCCTGAAGAGCGGCGACGGCGGCCCCGGTGCCATCGCGTTCCGCCGCGAGAAGTTCATCGAGTTCGGCGGGCCGGACGGCGGTAACGGCGGGCGCGGCGGCGACGTGGTGATCGAGGCCGTGAACGGCCTGAACACGCTGATCGACTACCGCTACAAGCAGCATTTCAAGGCGCAGCGCGGCAACCACGGCATGGGGTCGAACCGCAACGGTGCCAAGGGCACCGACGTGGTGCTGCGCGTGCCGGTCGGGACCCAGATCCTGGACGAGGACCAGGAGACGGTGCTGCTCGACCTGACGGAGGCCGGCCAGCGCGTCACCTTCCTGAAGGGCGGTGACGGCGGCTTCGGCAACGCCTACTACAAGACGCCGACGAACCGCGCCCCGCGCAAGGCCCACCCCGGCTGGCCGGGGGAGGAGCGCTGGGTTTGGCTGCGGCTGAAGCTGATCGCCGACGCCGGCCTGCTCGGCCTGCCCAACGCCGGCAAGTCCACCTTCCTGGCCGCGACCACCGCGGCGAAGCCGAAGATCGCCGACTATCCCTTCACGACGCTCGCCCCCAACCTGGGCGTGGTGCGCGCGGGTGAGGAGGAGTTCGTGATTGCCGACATTCCCGGCCTGATCGAGGGCGCGCACGAGGGGCACGGGCTCGGCGACCGCTTCCTCGGCCATGTGGAGCGCACCCGCGTGCTGCTCCACCTGATCGACGGCACGGCCGACGACGTCGTCCACTCCTACACGACCATCCGCAACGAGCTGACCGCCTATGGCGGCAACCTCGCCGACAAGCCGGAGATCATCGGCCTGAACAAGGCCGACGCCCTGCTGGACGAGGAGGTCGCGGAGAAGAAGGCGGCGCTGGAGGAGGCCTCGGGCGCCGAGGTCATGGTGCTCTCGGGCGCCACGGGCCAGGGCGTGCAGGCCGTGCTTTACCGCTTGCTCACGCTCATCAAACAGTCCAAGGAAGAGGAGCCCGACGTCATCCACGCCCCGGCCACGCGCTCCATCCCGCGGCCGCCGGTCGGCCAGAAGATCGACGACGAGTATGCGGGCTGGAACGAGGAAACGGGCGAGTACGACCCTCTGCCCGCGGATTCCGACGCCTGGGACGATGATGACGATGATGGCGGCGACGATGGTGACGACGACAGCGACGACAGCGACAACGGCCGGGGCGCCCGGGGCTGACGCCCCCGCCCGGCTGCCCACCCTGCTGGACTCGCGCCGGCTGGTGGTGAAGATCGGCTCGGCCCTGCTGGTGGACAGCGCGACCGGGCAGGTCCGGCGCGAATGGCTGGACGCGCTGGCCGACGACGTGGCCGCCTGCCGCAAGCGCGGGCAGGAGGTGGTGATCGTCACCTCCGGCGCCGTCGCCTGCGGGCGGGAGCATCTGGGCCTCGTCGGCCGCCCCCTGCGGCTTGAGGAGAAGCAGGCCGCCGCCGCCACCGGCCAGATCCGGCTGGCCGCCGCCTACCAGGAGACGCTGGCCCGCCACGGCATCACCGTGGCCCAGGTGCTGGTGACGCTGGAGGACACGGAGGAGCGGCGGCGCCACCTGAACGGCCGCGCCACCATCGACACGCTGCTGAAGCTGGGCGCAATCCCGGTCATCAACGAAAACGACACGGTCGCCACGTCCGAGATTCGCTTCGGCGACAACGACCGCCTCGCCGCCCGCGTGGCGCAGATGATCAGCGCCGACACGCTGGTCCTGCTGTCGGACATCGACGGCCTTTACACCGCCGACCCGCGCAAGGACCCGGACGCCCGGCACATCCCCGTTGTCCAGGAACTGACCTCCGACATCGAGAACATGGCCGGGGAGCCACCGCCCGGCTACAGCTCCGGCGGCATGGTGACGAAGATCGTCGCGGCGCGCGTGGCGCTCGCCGCCGGCTGCCGCATGGTCATCGCCAAGGGCAAGCGCATGAACCCGCTGGCCGCGCTGGAGCAACGGCCGGAGAACGGCGGGGCGCTGTGCACCTGGTTCCTGCCGGCGGCCGAGCCCTCCAGCGCGCGCAAGGCCTGGATCGGCGGCAACCTGAACGCCGCGGGCTCCCTGACCGTGGACGCGGGTGCCTTGAAGGCGCTCGCCAACGGGGCCAGCCTGCTGCCGGCCGGCGTGCGCGCGGTGGACGGCGACTTCGACCGCGGCGACGTGGTGGTGGTGAAGTCGCCGGACGGGCGCGAGGTGGCGCGCGGCCTGACCGCCTACGCCGCCGACGACGCCCGCCGCATCGCCGGCCGCAAGAGCCACGAGATCGAGGAGATCCTCGGCTATCGCGGACGCGACGAGATGATCCACCGCGACGATCTGGTGGTGCGGTGAGCGTTCCCCTGTCGGCCCGCCCGCCGCTCCAGGCCATCCTGTGGGACATCGACGGCACGCTGCTGGACAGCGAGCCCTGGCACCAGCGCGCCACCATCGCGGTGTGCCGGGGCCTCGGCCACGACCTGACCGAGGAGCAGTACGGCAGCACCCTGGGCATCGCCTTCCCGGACTTCTACGCGCGGCTGAACGCACAACGGCCGATGACCGTGACCTTCCAGGAATGGGCGGACGCCATCACCGACCTCTATCTGGAGCGCATCGCCGAGGTGGAGGCCCGCGCCGGCGCCTTCGCCCTGGTCGAGGCCTTCGCGGCGCGCGGCCTGCGGCAGGCCTGCGTGTCGAACAGCGGCCGGCGGGCGGTCGAGGCCAACCTGCGCCGCATCGGCAGCCCGCATTTCGCCTTCGGCCTCAGCCGCGACGAGGTGACCAACGGCAAGCCGCACCCGGAGCCCTACCTGACCGCCGCCGCCCGGCTGGGCGTGCCGCCGGAGGCCTGCGCGGTCATCGAGGACAGCCCCACCGGCGCCCGCGCCGGCAAGGCCGCCGGCATGCTGACCATCGCCTGGCCCCAGCACCCCCACCTGCTGTTCGAAGCCGCCGACCATGTGGTGGAGGACCCGGGCGCCCTCGACTGGGACGCGCTCTGCGGCTTCGCGGAGCGCATGGCGGCGGATTGACGCGTTCGCGACCGGCGCGCGACAGCACAACCGCAGCGTAGCATGATCGAGGCGCACACCAACGCATTCGATCGCCGAGCCATGCCGCAACCCGCAAAGTACGCAGCCTGGGCCCTTGCCCTCGCCGTTTGGGCGCTGCCGGCCGCGGGTGGCGACGCTGACCTGCCCCTTCTGGACCCGCCCAGCCGCTGGCACAAAATGGGGCCGACCGACGCCGAGTCGAGCAGCCGGTGCATCGGCCAGTTGGTCAGCCCCATCTGCACCTTGGAAACCCTGCTCGCGTGCTTTAACCACGCCGTCAACGCACTCTGCACGCTGGCCACCGGAAGAGACCGAGAAATCATCCCGAAGGACGGAGAAGGCAGAGGCACCACGCTCTATCGCGTGGTCGCGACGCGCCGGCTCAAGGCAGGGGACGTTCCCCGACGCTGCCTCAACGACGATCTGGAACCGACGTGCAAGGCTGGCAATGTCCAGATCACGCTGAGCAAGCGTCCTTGCTGGGGCGCCGAATGCTCCCCACCGGACAAAGACCCCATAAAGATGGGCACAATCTATACGTTACGGAAGGAAAGCAATGGCCGATGGATCGTCTTCGAATGGTATTCACCGCCATACTGAACCCAAAAGGCTGCCATTCCATGCTGCACGCCGCGAAACTCACAGTCCTGGCCCCGATCCTCGTCTTGTGGGCGTTGCCGGCCGCGGGCAAAGACCCGGACCTGCCTCCTCTGGACCCACCCAACCGCTGGCACAGGATGGGGCCGACCGACGCCGAGTCGAGCAGCCGGTGCATCGGCCAGTTGGTCAGCCCCATCTGCACCTTGGAAACGTTGCTCGCGTGCTTTGAACACTCGATCAACGCCCTCTGCACGCTCGCCACCGGGAGACAAATACGGGCCATACAGATGGACGGACGAGGCAAAGGCACCACGCTCTACCGGGTCGTCGCAACGCGCCGGCTCAAGGCACGGGACGTTCCCCGACGCTGCCTCAACGACGATCTGGAACCGACGTGCAAGGCCGGCGATGTCCAGATCACATTGAGCGAGCGTTCCTGCTGGAGCAACGGCTGTCCTCCGCCCGACAAAGACCCGATAAGGATGGGAACAACCTACACGTTGCGGAAGAAGGACGGTGGCCGATGGATCGTTTTCGAATGGTATTCACCGCCATACTAGACACCATGTTAGTCACGACCCCTCCTTGAAAAGCTAAAATGATTTTTTATATCTTCTTCCTTGTTCTTTTCTCTTTGCAGTTGCTTTACTTTTCTATCCGCGAGATAGTATGAAAGCTGTTCACTCAGCCTTTCGTCCGTCGCAAGGTAAGAATAGGCCGCGATAGTCCCGGGACCCATTTGCCTGTCCTTCGGCATTTCAGGATACCCATTGTCTTGAAACACGCGGTTCATCGCGTCCTGAATGATTTCCGTCCCTCGCCCTCGGCCAAAGCGGAACAGCGTGTCGGCGAAGGCGGCGGCGGCTTCGTCGTTTCCAATCTCGTCCAGCGCCTTCCGGCCGCCAACGGTCCTCAGCACGTCGTCGAAGTAGTACGGATAAATCGCCGCTCGTTGTCGCACCGTCAGTTGATCCGGCTTCCGGACCTTTTTGAGACCCGGCAGATCCTCCTTCGCCAAATCCAGAATGTCCTGGGTGATTCCGCTTGCCGCCCCCGATGTCGGATGCGTCGTCATTCCGCCTTCCATAGCGAAGATTTTGGCGTAGATCAGCCGCTGGCTCGCCGACAGGTTCGGCATTTGGGCGAGCGCCTCGTTGAAATCCTCCCAAGCCCTGGGTTGGCTCTTGAAATAGTCGACCTTGAAGGACGGCAATTCCGGAATATCCGCCTTTTTGCGCTCGTCCACGGTCACGGCATCCGTTGCCGTCTTCGCCTTGGAATTTTCCGCCACCTCGATGGTGCGGTCGCGCAGCCACGTCTCGATCTCCTCGCGCGAGGCGACGCGGGACGACTCATCGGGTCGATCCGCCGGATCCCGCAGAGAGGAATCGGGTGCGGCGCCCTGTCCATCTTCAGCGTCGGCCGTCGCGGACCGTTCCGCCAACGGCGCGAAGCTTGAGAAATCGCCCTCGGCGATCAACCGTCCGGTCGCGTCGGTCGTCCCATCGGTTCCGTAGACCCGCTCGAATTGCCGCGTGACGTAATCGGCATACGCCCGGTCCGTCCGATAACGCGGATCCTCGACAAGCCGGTTCAACGCGTCCGCGGGGTTCGGCAGGGCGGCATCGTCCGGGATGGGCTCGACGGTCGGCAGCGACGTCGCAGCGGGCTCCTCGTCGGCCATGTCGTTCGCTGTATCGGTGGACGGGGCGGCGTCATCGGGCGCGGTCCCGCCGCGCTCCGGTGCTGGGTCATCCGACTCCCGAAGCACGGACCGCCGTGAAACCGGACGCGCGTCGGCCGGAGGCGGCGACCGTTCCCCGCCGGAGCGTCCCCACCTTCGCCCTCGGCCAAGCCGGCCTCCTGTGCCACATCGGCTCCGGCATCCTGCGGCCAGGAGTCCGCCTCATTGTCCAATCCACTCTCGTCCTTGATGGTCACCGGGGACATCGCGCCCATTGCCAAAGACTCCTTTCCTGGCCGGATCTCATGCCAACGGGACGGCGCGGCCCTGGCGATCCGCCAAAGAAAAGGGCCGGCCCAATGGCCAGCCCCTGTTTGGTCGCACGCGTCCCGTGTTCGCCACGGAACATATCAGGATATTATTCCTCGATCAACAGCCCGCCATCGGGCGCTTACCCCTTCGTCCAGAAAAAATACGCCGTCATGGCGACGCCCACGCCGATCACGAACTTGCGCAGGAGCGGCGGCGGGATGTGGCGGGCGACGGCGGCGCCGGCGTAGCCGCCGGCTATGGCGGCGACCAGCATGATTAGGGCCTCGGTCCAGTAGACGGCGCCGCCGAACACGAAGGCCACCACCGCCACCGCGTTCAGGCAACCGGAGACCAGCGCCTTCAGCCCGTTCATGGCATGCAGGTCGGTCAGGCCGAAGACGCCCAGCGTCGCCAGGATCAGGATGCCGATGCCGCCGCCGAAATAGCCGCCGTAGATGGCGATGAGGAACTGCACGACCAGCACCGTGCCGTGCCCGACCTTGAAATTGCGCCGGATGTAGGCCGACACCTTCGGGCCGAAGGCGAACAGCACCGTGGCGAACAGCAGCAGCCAGGGCACCACCGCCTCGAAGGTGCGCTGCGGCGTCCACAGCAGCAACAGCGCGCCCAGAAGCCCGCCGACCAGGCTAACGCCCAGGAAGGCCGGCAGGTTCACCTCCCGGACCCTCCCCAACTCCCGCCGGTAGCCGTAGGCGCTGGCGAGCGCGCCGGGCGACACGGCGACCGTGCTGGTGGCGTTGGCGTTCAGCGGCGGCACACCGACCATGATCAGCGCCGGGAAGGTCAGGAAGCTGCCGCCCCCGGCCACGGCGTTGAGCACGCCGGCGAAGAAGGCGGAAACGATCAGCAGCAGGGTCAGCATGGGGCACGCGTCCGGCGGAAAAAAGGCGCGCGGACTATGCCCGTTCAGCGCAGCTTCCGGTACTGCGTTTTCGACGCATCCCCGCCCTACGACCGCGGCGGAAGCGTACGCAGGTACGCGACCAGCGCGCTCAGGTCCGCGTCGTCGATGCTCTTGTAGAAATGGTAGGCCATGGGCGGACCGAGCCGGGCGCCGTCGGGGCGTACGCCCTCCGTGATCGCGCGCTTGATCTGGGCGTCGGTCCACAGGCCCAGCCCATGCTCCTTGTCCGAGGTGATGTTGCGGGACACGGTCGTGCCCCAGGGGCCGGTGAAGCGCTCGCCGCCCAGCCCGGCGCGGGTCATGTCGCGGCGCCCGTCGGGCAGCATCGGCGTGTGGCATTCCAGGCAGTGGCCGAGCGGGCCGGCCATGTACGCGCCGTACGCCAGACGGTCGCCGCGCGGCACGTCCGGCACGGAGCCGACCGGGGGCCCGTACGCGGCCGGCAGCGGCATGCGGTAGACCGACTTCGGCACGGCGTTCTTCACGGCGGGCACGCTGCGCAGGTAGGCGACGATGGCGCGCACGTCGCCGTCGGACAGATGGCGGTAGAACTCGTAGGGCATCGGCGGGCCGATCAAGGAGCCGTCCGGCCGCTTGCCCTCGCGGATCGCGGTCACCAGCTGCTCGTCGGTCCAGCGGCCGATCCCGGTCTCCGGATCCGGCGTGATGTTGGACGCGTAGGCGGTGAAGGGCTTCTCGTCGAAGGGCGTTCCCCCCGCCATCTCCATGCCCGGCACCGGCCCGTTCGGCCCCTGCGGCGTGTGGCAGTTGCCGCAGGCGACGATGCCGTTCATCAAGGCCTTGCCGCGTTCCAGCGGCGTTTCCGCCCGGACTCCCTGCCCCAGGCACAGCACGACCACCGCCGCGGCCACGCCGCAACGCATCAACCCCGTCATCTCCGCCTCCCCGCGTTTTCGCGTTTTCGCGTTTTCGCGTTTGGGAGAACGCTAGCGCGGCAACAATCCGTGTTACAGCGCATTGTTGAGCGCGCAGCTCAGCTTTTCGGCGTATTCACCCGCCTTTCGCGAGCATCCCTTTCACGGAGTTGGGGGATGCGGTAGAGTTGCGCCCCTTTCAACCGGGCCCGCGGAGTCGGGCCCCGCCACCGGAGTTGGACCGATGTCCGCCCTGCTTGAGACCACCGACGCCCTGCACGACCAGATGCTCGCCCTCGGCCGCGCCGCCCGCGCCGCCGCCGCGGAGCTGGCGACCATGCCGGGACCGTCGAAGGATCAAGCCTTGAGGGCCGCCGCCGCCTCGATCCGCGCCCGCAAGGCGGAGATCCAGGCGGCCAACGACGCGGACGTCGCCGCCGCGGGAGAGCGGCTTGCCGGCCCCATGGTGGAGCGGCTGACCCTGAACGACGCCCGCATCGAGGCAATGGCCAAGGGGCTGGAGGACATCGCCGATTTCCCCGATCCCATCGGCAGCGTGATGGCCGAATGGACCCGGCCCAACGGCCTGACCATCCAGCGCGTGCGCGTGCCGCTGGGCGTCATCGGCATCATCTACGAAAGCCGCCCCAACGTGACCGCCGACGCCGGCGGCCTCTGCCTGAAGTCCGGCAACGCCGCCATCCTGCGCGGCGGGTCGGAGAGCATCCGCTCCTCCCGCGTCATCGCCGATTGCCTGGCCGACGGCCTGCGCGCCGCCGGCCTGCCGGAGGCGGCGATCCAGCTGGTCCCCACCACGGACCGGGCGGCGGTCGGACACATGCTGACCATGCGCGGCCTCGTCGACGTGATCGTGCCGCGCGGCGGCAAGTCGCTGATCGAGCGGATCTCCGAGGAAAGCCGCGTCCCGGTCATCAAGCACCTGGACGGCAACAACACCGTCTACGTCGACGCCGGCGCCGACCTGGAGAAGGCGCGCAAGGTGGTGATGAACGCCAAGATGCGCCGCACCTCCGTCTGCGGCGCCGCGGAGACGCTGCTGGTCGACCGCAAGGTGGCCGACCGCATGCTGCCGGTGCTGGTGAAGGACCTGCTGGACGCCGGCTGCGCCGTACGCGGCGACGAGGTCGCCCAGGCCGCCGACCCGCGCGTGACTCCGGTCGTGCCTGAGGATTGGGACACCGAGTATCTGGACGCCGTCATCGCCTGCGGCGTGGTGGACGGGGTCGACGCGGCCGTCGCGCACGTCAACCGCCACGGTTCCCACCACACCGACGCCATCGTGACGGAGGATCCGGCCGCGGCGGAGCGCTTCCTGAACCGCGTCGACAGCGCCATCGTCCTGTGGAACGCCAGCACCCAGTTCGCCGACGGCGGCGAATTCGGCATGGGGGCGGAAATCGGCATCTCCACCGACAAGTTCCACGCCCGCGGCCCGGTCGGGGCGGAGCAGCTGACCAGCTACAAGTACGTCGTGCGCGGCGATGGCCAGACCCGGCCGTAAGGTGGGCGGTTGCCCCCACCCTAACCCTCCCCCGCTTCGCAGGGGAGGGAACTCCGCCTCCTCCCCCGCAAACCTCTCCCCCTCCCCTGCCCAGCGGGGGAGGGTCGGGGTGGGGGCCCCGTGAAAGCGCTCCCCCACCCATACACCGGCCCCCTCCACGCCGGCCTGCGCATCGGCCTGCTCGGCGGGTCGTTCAACCCGGCGCACGCCGGGCACCGGCACATCAGCCTGCACGCGCTGAAGGCGCTGGGGCTCGACCAGGTCTGGTGGCTGGTCAGCCCGCAGAACCCGCTGAAGCCCGTCCGCGGCATGGCGTCGCTGCCCGAGCGCATGGCGGAGGCGCGCGGCGTCGCCCGGCATCCCCGCATCCGGGTCACCGACATCGAGCGTGACCTCGGCACGCGCTACACCGCCGACACGCTGGCCGAGCTGAAGCGTCGCTTTCCAAGAACGCGCTTCGTCTGGCTGATGGGTGCCGACAATCTTCGGCAAATACCCCGCTGGCGGGACTGGACTCGAATCTTCCGGCTGGTCCCGGTTGCAGTTCTCGCCCGTCCAACTTATTCTATGAGTGCGCTTGGTGGCATGGCCGCTCAGCGCTATGCCCGTCGCCGGGTGAAGGACCATCGGGCCAAGGGGTTGGCCGGCCACGCGACGCCGGCCTGGATCTTCCTCCGCAACCCGCTGCATCCGGCCTCGGCGACGGCGATCCGGCGGGCGCGTGCCCGCGGGTCGTGACCCTGTATGACGAGGTGGGTACCATCAACACGTTCATCGAACCGGCCGCGCCCGTTGTGCGGCCCGCGCCCGTTCCCCAGCCGCAGGAACTGAAGGCGCTTATCGAAAAGTCCCTGGACGACGACCAGGCGGATGACGTCATCGTCATCGATCTTGCCGGCAAGACCAGCATCGCGGACTACATGATCGTGGCGTCCGGCCGCAACACCCGGCACATCGCCGCCATGGCCATGAAGCTCGCCGACCGGCTGAAGCAGTCCGGCATCCGTGGCGTCGAGGTCGAAGGCCTGCCCCAGTGCGACTGGGTGCTCGTGGACGCCGGGGACGTCATCGTCCACCTGTTCCGCCCGGAAGTCCGGACCTTCTACAACATCGAGAAGATGTGGGGCCTGGATGCGCCGCGGCCGTCGGCCGAGCGCATGAGCGCCTGACGTCGTCGGAGGGGGAGCCGGATTCATGCGTCTGTGGCTTGCCGCCGTCGGGCGGTCACGGACCGGTCCGGCGCGCGACCTCTACGACGAATATGCCGGCCGGCTCAGCTGGCCGCTGACGCTCCGCGAGGTCGAGGTCAAGAAGCGCCTGCCGCCCGACGAGATGAAGCGGCAGGAGGCGGAGCTGTTGCTCGCCGCCATTCCCGCCGGTTCCATCGTCGTGGCGCTCGACGAGCGCGGGAAAAGCCTGTCCAGCGAGGCCTTCGCGGGCAGGATCGGCGCCTGGCGCGACCAGGGTGCGGCCGACATCGCCTTCCTGATCGGCGGGGCCGACGGCCACGGCGACGCGGTCCGCGCGCGCGCGGACTTTCTTTTGGCCTTGGGCCTCATGACCTGGCCGCATATGTTGGTGCGGGGCATGCTGGCGGAGCAACTCTACAGGGCTCAGCAAATCCTGGCCGGACACCCATATCACCGGGCGTGAGCGGGTGCGCCGGTGTTCGGCGTGCCTGTCCACCGGGTAGCCTAGACAGCAGACCAACCACGACTGGCGTATGAGGAGCGCGATGACCGAGACCAAACGTCCCCGACCCGTTGTCCTGTGCATCCTGGACGGCTGGGGCTATCGCGAGGAGCGGACGGACAACGCCATCGCGCTGGCCGACACGCCGACCTGGGACCGCCTCTGGTCGTCGGAGCCGCGCGCCTTCCTGGAGGCCAGCGAGGAGGAGGTCGGCCTGCCCAAGGGGCAGATGGGCAACTCCGAGGTCGGGCACATGAACCTCGGCGCCGGCCGCGTGGTCATGCAGGACCTCGTCATGATCGACCACGCCATCGTCCAGGGCGAGTTCGAGCGCAACACGGCGCTCAACGATCTCGTCAAGGCATTGCACAAGACCGGCGGGCGCTGCCACATCCTGGGCCTGCTCTCCCCCGGCGGCGTGCATTCCCACCAGGACCACATCGCCGCACTCGCCGCCGTGCTGGCGCGCGAGGGCGTGCCGGTCGAGGTCCACGCCTTCACCGACGGCCGCGACGTGCCGCCGCAGAGCGCCAAGGACCAGGTCGCCGAGTTCATGGCCGACGTCCATGAATTGGCCGGCGTCAACGTCGCCACCGTGTCCGGCCGCTACTACGCCATGGACCGCGACAAGCGTTGGGACCGCGTCGCCAAGGCCTACGCCGCCATCGTGCGGGGCGAGGGCGAGCGCGCCGCCGACCCGATCCAGGCGATCGAGCAGAGCTACGCCACCGGCAAGCACGACGAGTTCATCCTGCCGACGATCATCGACGGCTACACGGGCCTGAAGGACGGCGACGCCATCCTGATGGCCAACTTCCGCGCCGACCGCGCCCGCGAGATCCTGGCCGCCTTCGTCGATCCCGCCTTCGACGGCTTCGACCGCGGCACCGTCCCGGCGCTCGCCGCCGCGGTGGGCATGGTCGAATACTCCTCCGCGCTCGCCAAGCTGATGACGACCATCTTTCCGCCGAAATCCTTGACCAAGGTGCTGGGCGAAGTGGTCAGCGAGGCCGGTTTGACTCAGTTGCGCATCGCGGAGACGGAGAAGTACCCGCACGTCACCTTCTTCTTCAACGGCGGCGAGGAGCGGGTGTATCCGGGCGAAGACCGCATCCTCGTGCCCTCGCCCAAGGTCGCGACCTACGACCTGCAGCCGGAGATGTCCGCCGAGGAAGTGACCGACAAGGTCGTGGAGGCCGTGGACAGCGGCACGTACGATCTGATCGTTATCAACTACGCCAACCCCGACATGGTCGGCCACACCGGCTTTCTGGACGCGGCGATGAAAGCGGTCCAGGCGGTGGACACCAGCCTCGGCCGTTTGGAGGCCGCAGTGCGCCGCCAGGGCGGCGTCATGCTGGTCACCGCCGACCACGGCAACTGCGAGATGATGACCGACCCGGAAACCCACGGCCCGCACACCGCCCACACGCTGGACAAGGTGCCGCTGGTGCTGGTCAACGGCCCGGCGGACGTCAAGGCGATCCGCAGCGGCCGTCTCGCCGACATCGCGCCGACCCTGCTCGACCTCATGAAGCTGCCGAAGCCGGCCGAGATGACCGGTGCCAGCCTGCTCGACCGCGCCGCCGCGCAAGCCGCCGCGGAATAACGCATGGGCGCAGAGCAGACCTGGCGGACCGTCCTCGCTCTGGGCCCCCACCCTAACCCTCCCCCATCTTCGACGGGGGAGGGAACTCCGCAGCATGACTCTCTAAGCTCCTCCCCCCGCGAAGTGGGGGGCGCAGAGCCGACGGCCGAAGGCCGGACGGGCGCCGAAGGCGACCGTAGGCGGAGCGCGGCCGCGAGACTTGCGAGCGGCCGTGACTGGGAGGGGGGCCCAACGCGAGGGCTTCTGCTTCTTGCCACCCTCCTCCTCGCCACCCCCGCCTTCGCCCAAACCGAGTCCCCCCAGCAGACCCTGAAGCGGGTCGAGCAGGAACTCCAGGCGGACAAGTCCCGCCAGAAGCAGCTCGACCAACAGTCGCAGAGCCTGCAAAAGGAACTCGACGACCTGCGCGCCCGACTGATCGGCCTCGCCGCGGAGGAACGCGCTCAGGAAAGCGACCTCGCCCAGCTGGAAGATACGCTGGCCAAGCTGGAGGCCGAGGAACGGGAGCGGTCCGCCGCCCTGGAGGGCGAGCGCCAGCAGATCGCCGGCCTTCTCGCGGCACTCCAGCGCCTCGCCCGCATTCCTCCGGAGGCCGCACTGGCCCGGCCGGAGGGGCCGGTGGACACGCTGCGCTCCGCCCTGCTGCTGCGCGACACCGTGCCGGCGCTGCGCGCCCGGGCCGACGCGCTGGCCGGCGCCCTGACGAAGCTGGCCGAGACGCGCGAGACGCTGGAAACGCAGCGCCGCCGCACCATGGCCGCCCGCACCGCCCTGGCAGACCGCCAGAACGACCTGTCAAAGCTGGTCGCCCGCCGCGAGGAGCTGTCGCGCCAGACCGAGGAGGAACGGGTCCAGGTCGCGCAGCACGCCACCCGGCTCGCCGGGCAGGCCACCGACCTGCGCCAGCTGATGGAGCGCATCGAGGCGGAACGCCGCGCCGCGGCCGAGGCTGCCGCCAAGCGCGAGGCCGAGCGGCTGGAAGCCGAACGGCGCGAGGCCGAACGCAAGCTCGCCGCCAAGAAGGAGGCGGAGCGCCGGCTGGCGGAGCAGCGCCTGGCGGAACAGAAGGCGGCCGAGCAGAAAGCCGCCGAGGAAAAAGCCGCCGAGCGGGCGCGGGCGGAGGCGGAGTTCGCCGCAGCCCAACGGGCGCCGGACGCGGAAACCGTGGTCGGCGGGCGCATGCCGGCGGTCGGCAAGGTCACCGTCCGCTACGGCGAATCCGACCGCTTCGGCTCGACCAGCCGGGGCATCACCATCCAGGCCCGGCCGGGCGGCACCGTTGTGGCGCCCCAGGCCGGAACGATCATGTTCGCCGGGCCGTTTCGCGGCTATGGGCAAATCTTGATCGTTGAACACAGCAATGGATATCATAGTCTGATTGCTGGATTTGGCCGCATCGACACGGCCGTCGGCAGGCGCGTGGCCACCGGGGAGCCCATTGGTTTGATGCCCGCCGACGGAAGCCCGGATCTCTACTTCGAACTGCGAAGACACGGTCAGCCGATCAACCCGCAACGCGGCTTCGGCACCCCGGAGGGGAAAGGACAAGGGTAGATGAGGATAGTCAAGCGAGCCGCCACAGCAGCCGCCCTGGTGTTTCTGGGCGCCGGCGTTGCCACCGTCACCGCGCAGGTCAGCAACAACAGCAACACGTCGGAGACCTACCGGCAGCTGAACCTGTTCGGCGACGTCTTCGAGCGCGTGCGCGCGGAGTATGTCGAGCAGGTCACCGACGAGCAGCTGATCGAATCCGCCATCAACGGCATGCTGACCTCGCTCGACCCGCATTCCAGCTACCTGAACCGGAAAAGCTTCCAGGACATGCAGGTGCAGACCCGCGGCGAGTTCGGCGGGCTGGGCATCGAGGTCACGATGGAGAACGGCCTGATCAAGGTCGTGTCCCCCATCGACGACACGCCCGCCTTCCGCGCCGGTCTGCAGCCGGGCGACATGATCGTCCAGCTGAACGGCGAGGCGGTCATGGGCCTGTCCCTGAACGAGGCGGTGGAGAAGATGCGCGGCCCCGTGGGCAGCGACATCAAGGTCACCGTCCGCCGCGGCGAGGCTGGCGAGCCGTTCGAGGTCACGCTGACCCGCGCCGTGATCAAGGTGCAGTCGGTCCGTTACCGCACCGAGGGCGACATCGGCTACATCCGCGTCACCAGCTTCAACGAGCAGACCCAACAGGGGCTGGAGCGGGCCATCACCTCCATCCAGCAGCAGCTGGGCGACAAGCTGAAGGGCTTCGTGCTCGACCTGCGCAACAACCCCGGCGGCCTGCTCGACCAGGCGGTGTCGGTGTCCGACACCTTCCTCGACAAAGGCGAGATCGTCTCAACCCGCGGCCGCAAGGCCGAGGAGGGCACGCGCTACAACGCCAAGCCGGGCGACATGATCAAGGGCATCCCGCTGATCGTGCTGGTCAACGGCGGCTCCGCCTCCGCGTCGGAGATCGTGGCGGGCGCGCTTCAGGACCACAAGCGGGCGCTGGTGCTGGGCACGCAGTCCTTCGGCAAGGGCTCGGTCCAGACCATCATCCCGCTGCCGGGCCACGGCGCCATGCGCCTGACCACCGCGCGCTACTACACGCCGTCGGGCCGCTCGATCCAGGCGCTGGGCATCACGCCGGACATCGAGGTGCACCCGGCGAAGGTGGAGGACACCGACCAGGGCGTCGCCCGCCGGCGCGAGAGCGACCTGCGCGGCGCGCTGCGCAACCCGGATGCCTCGTCTCCCGGCCAGCCGCCGAAGCCGGCAACCACCCAGCCGGCCCCGGGTCCGGGCGCCAGCAACGCCCCGGCACCGGGTGGTGCCCCGAAGCCCGGCGCCGCTCCCGGAAGCGCCGCGAACCCGCCGACCGCCGCGCCCGCCACGGGAGAAAACGGTGAACCGGCCGCCGCCGCGGGCCAGCCGCCCTTCGACTACCAGTTGGCGCGTGCGCTCGACCTGTTGCGGGGCGTCGCCCTGTTCCAGGCGCGCAACACGCATTGACGGAGCGGTAAAGCCGTGAACGCCGCCGCCTTGCTGGGCCGCCTGAAGGTCGATGTCCGGGGTCTCCGCCCCGGGCTCGGCCGGCTGTCGCGCGGCCGGCGCCCCCGGCAGGACGGCGGCGTTTCCGCTCCCAAGGCGCCGCGCGGGCCGATGTCTACCTCCACCAAGGCCCTGATCGGCGCCTTCGCGGCGCTGCTGCTGGCGCTGGGCGGTGTCGCGGGCTGGCTGGCGCTGAACGCCGAGGAAACCGTCCAGGCGTGGGAGGCTGGCATCCCCAAGATGCAGGCTCCGGTGAAGGTCGCGCCGGCCCCGGCCGCCCCGCGGCCTCCCGCCGTCGCGGCGGCGCCGGTTCCCTCCGCGCCGCCTGCGCCGCAGCCGCCACCGGCTGACCCGGCCGTCGCCGCGCCCGCAGCCCCGCCGGCCGCCGCTCCCCCGATGGCCCCCCCGATGGCTGATGGGCCGGTCACGCTCACACCGGCTCCGGTGCCTGGCCTGGTTGAGGATTCCCGCAACGGGCCGCTGCCGCGCATCGCGGAGGATGGGCGCAAGCCCTGGCAGGTCTACGCCCGCCCCTTCCCCGCGGCCGACAAGCGCCCGCGCATCGCCATCGTGCTGGCGGACATGGGCGTGTCGGGCGTCACCACCGGCAACGCCCTGCAAAAGCTTCCGCCGACCATCACGCTGGCCTTCGTCCCCTACGCCGAGCGGCTGGACAACTGGGTCGAGCGCGCACGCACCAAGGGCCACGAGGTCATGCTGTCCGTACCCATGGAGCCGCAGACCTACCCGCGCGACGATCCGGGCCCGAACGCCCTGCTGACGATGCTGGCGCCCGACCGGAACCTGGAGCGGCTGGAATGGTCGCTGGGCCGCGCAGTGGGCTATGTCGGCATCACCAGCACCACGGGCAGCAAGTTCACCGGCAACGGCGACGCCATGAAGCCGATCGTCGACGCGCTGAAGGCGCGCGGCCTGATGTTCCTGGACGCCCGCGCCAACCTGAAGAGCGTCGGCGGCGCTCTGGCCACCCAGGCCGGCGTGCCGCGGGCCTTCGCCGACCGTGTCATCGACCGCGACCTGTCGCGCGGCGCCATCGACGACCAGCTGAAGGAGCTGGAAGCGGTCGCCAAGGCCAACGGCAGCGCGGTGGGCATCGGCTCGCCCTACCCCAGTACCATCGAACGCATCAACCTGTGGCTGACCGGCCTCGCCGACCGCGGTTTCGCGATCGCGCCGGTGTCGGCGCTCGCCAATCTTCAGAAGCAATAGGCATGAGCAAGACCATCGACCGCAACTCCCTCCCCTACCGGCCCTGCGTGGGGGTGATGCTGCTGAACGACCGCGGGCAGGTCTTCGTCGCCAAGCGCTGCGACAGCAAGGACGCTTGGCAGATGCCGCAGGGCGGCATCGACGAGGGCGAGGGCGTGCACGAGGCGGCCCTGCGCGAACTGAAGGAGGAGATCGGCACCGACAAGGCCGAGATCCTGGGGGAGACGGCGGAGAAGCTGCGCTACGACCTGCCCGACCATCTGCTGGGCAAGGTGTGGAAGGGGCGCTGGCGCGGGCAGGAGCAGGTGTGGCTCGCCGCCCGCTTCACCGGCCGGGACGAGGACATCGACCTCGCCACCGAGCATCCGGAGTTCGACGCCTGGAGGTGGGTGGACGCCGACGCGCTGCCCACCCTGATCGTGCCCTTCAAGCGCCCGGTCTACGAGGCCGTGCTGGAGGAGTTCGAGGCGGTGATCGCGGGCTTGCGGGGCCGGTGAGCCCCGCTTCTCATCTCTTTACGCCGCCTTGGCGAGCCGCCGGGCGCGGCTTTCGACCAGCCACCAGGCGCCCCGCGACGCCAGGGTGCAGAAGCGCGTGTGCGGCTTCAGCCCGCAGGCCTTGAAGACCATGGCGACGGCACGGTCGATGTGCTTCGCCTTGTAGCGCCCGTAGGCCCGGCGCATGTAGGCTTGGTTGTAGGTCTTGTGGACGTAGTCCTCGCCTTCCGGCGCGTTGGCCGCGAAGTAGGCGTAGGCCAGCTCGTCATCCTCCGACTCGCCGATCCGCGACAGGGCGACCTTCAGCCGCTGGAACTTGTTCAGCTGCTCCAGCTCCAGGTACTTCTTGGTGTAGGTGTAGAAGATCTTGAAGTGGCGCAGCTCGTCGGCGGCGATGTTCTTGCAAATCAGCTTCAGCACCGGCTCGTCCGTGGAATCGCCGATGGCCGCGTAGTAGGAGCTGGTGCCCGTCTCGACCATGCAGCGGGCGATCATCTCGCCGGAGCGCGACCCGCGGACCGAAGCGTTCAGGTCGATCGGAACCTTGTAGCCGTCGCGGAAACGCTGCACGGCGCGGTCAAAGTTGAAGGTCGGGTCGACCAACTCCGCCCATTTGCCGAGCGCGCGGCCGTGCTGGACCTCCTCGACCGCCCAGCCCTTGGCGACGTCCTGGAATTCGGGATCGTCGTGGAAGACGTTGCAGAGATAGGCCGTGTAGTCATCGGCGTTGAACTCCACCAGGGCCGCCGCCTTGATCAGCGGAACCAGATCGGGATCGACCTTGGAATGATCAATCCGGTCCCAGGGAAGCTCTTCATAATTCCAATGCAACGCCACCATCCCACCCCGCTCCTGCCGGATCCCATGTCCCGGGCGCCGTTTTAAAATTTCTAGCCGGAAAAACAAAACGCCTCAACGGTCGGACCGGGAGGCGTCATTCCCTTGCGGGACGTATTTATGACGGTGATGCCGCGTTGCAACGTTGCCCTGTGCGGCGGCGCTTCGGAGGGTATGGCCCAGCCGGCGTCACCGCCGCCGGGCCGTAGCCCCGATCAGTACGCGGTCGCGCCGGCGGCGTCGAGCTTGGCGCGGGCGACGGCGAGCTTCGCCTCGACCCGGGCCTTCTCGTCGTCGGACTTGGCGTCCTCCAGGTCCTCGCCCAGGTCGCGGATGTCCTGCTCCACCTTGCCGCGGTCGATGTCGGCCACCGGAATGGCCTCTTCCGCCAGGACGGTGCAGCGGGTCTCCGTCACTTCGGCGAAGCCGCCGGCGACGAACACCCGGTCCACGACGCGGTCACCCTCGTAGACATCGATCACGCCCGGTCGGACGGTCGAGATCAGCGGCGAATGGCCGGCGAGAACGCCGAAATCACCTTCCGAACCCGGCACCACGACCATGTCGACGGGCTGCGAGGTCAGCAGCTTCTCCGGAGAGACCAGCTCGAATTCGACTTTATCGGCCATGGGTTTCCTGGTGCCTCTTCATAAGAACCCCCTCCCCCTTTTCAGAGGGAGAGGGTTAGCCTCGTTCCTGAGCCTGACGCTGCCTGGATTAGGCGGCTTCGGCGGCCAGCTTCTTCGCCTTGGCGATCGCCTCGTCGATGGTGCCGACCATGTAGAAGGCAGCCTCCGGCAGGTGGTCGTAGTCGCCGTTCACGATGCCCTTGAAGCCGCGGATCGTCTCCTCAAGCGGGACGAGCACGCCCGGGGTGCCGGTGAACACCTCGGCGACGTGGAACGGCTGGGACAGGAAGCGCTGGATCTTGCGGGCGCGGGCCACGACCAGCTTGTCCTCTTCCGACAGCTCGTCCATGCCCAGGATCGCGATGATGTCCTGCAGCGACTTGTAGGTCTGGAGGACGCGCTGCACCGAACGGGCGACGGTGTAGTGCTCCTCACCGACGACGCGCGGGTCCAGGATGCGGCTGGTCGAGTCCAGCGGGTCCACCGCCGGGAAGATCGCCATTTCGGCGATCGAACGCGACAGCACCGTGGTGGCGTCCAGGTGGGCGAAGGAGGTGGCCGGGGCCGGGTCGGTCAGGTCGTCGGCGGGCACGTAGATGGCCTGCACCGAGGTGATCGAGCCCTTCTTGGTGGAGGTGATGCGCTCCTGCAGGGCGCCCATGTCGGTGGCCAGCGTCGGCTGGTAGCCCACCGCCGAGGGGATGCGGCCGAGAAGCGCCGACACCTCGGAGCCCGCCTGCGTGAAGCGGAAGATGTTGTCCACGAAGAACAGCACGTCCTGGCCTTCCTCGTCGCGGAAGTACTCCGCGAGCGTCAGGCCGGACAGGGCGACGCGGGCGCGGGCGCCCGGCGGCTCGTTCATCTGGCCGTACACCAGGGCCACCTTGGAACCCGGGCCGTCCAGCTTGATGACGCCCGACTCGATCATCTCGTGGTAGAGGTCGTTGCCCTCACGGGTACGCTCGCCCACGCCGGCGAAGACCGACACGCCGCCGTGCGCCTTCGCGACGTTGTTGATCAGCTCCATGATGGTCACGGTCTTGCCCACGCCGGCGCCGCCGAACAGGCCGATCTTGCCGCCCTTGGCGTAGGGGGCCAGCAGGTCGATGACCTTGATGCCCGTGATCAGCACTTCGGCGTCCGTCGACTGCTCGACGAAGTCCGGGGCCGACCGGTGGATCGGCAGGGTGCGATCGGCGCCGAGGTCGCCGCGCTCGTCGATCGGCTCGCCGATCACGTTGATGATGCGGCCGAGGGTGGCCGGGCCGACCGGCACGGCGATCGGGGCGCCGGTGTCCGTCACCTCGGCGCCGCGGACCAGGCCGTCGGTGCTGTCCATGGCGATGGCGCGGACCGTGCTCTCGCCGAGGTGCTGCGCAACCTCCAGCACGAGGACCTTGCCGTCGTTCTGGGTGTGCAGCGCGTTCAGAATGGCCGGCAGCTCGCCGTCGAACTGGACGTCGACGACGGCGCCCGTGACCTGCGTGATCTTGCCGACGGCGTTGGTCGCCTGGGTGGTGGTGGCCATGGAGTAAAGCTCCCTCGGAACTCGATAATTGTCGGATGTGCCGTCGTATCGACCGCGAACGCTGCGCCCGTTAGACCGCTTCGGCGCCGGAGATGATCTCGATCAGCTCCTTGGTGATGTAGGCCTGGCGCGTGCGGTTGTAGGTGATCGTCAGCTTGTTGATCATGTCGCCGGCGTTGCGCGTGGCGTTGTCCATCGCGGTCATGCGGGCGCCCTGCTCGGACGCTGCGCTCTCCAGGAGGGCGCGGTAGACCTGGATGGACAGGTTGCGCGGCAGCAGCTCCGCCAGGATCTGCTCTTCGTCCGGCTCGAACTCGTAGATCGCCTTGGCGTCGGCCGACGCGGCCTCCTCCGCCTGCGCCTCGACGGCGAAGGGGACGAGCTGCTGGACCGTCACGATCTGCGAGATCGCCGACTTGAACTTGTTGTAGATCACCGAGCAGACGTCGAACTCGCCGGCGTCGAACAGCGACAGGACCTTCTGCGCGATGACGTCGGCGTCGGCGAAGGACAGCCGGCGGCGGCCGACATCCTCGTAGGTCTCGACGATCAGCGCGCCGAATTCGCGGCGCAGCTGGTCGCGGGCCTTGCGGCCCACGGTGAGCAGCTTCACCGTCTTGCCTTCCGACTGGAGGCGCTGGATCTGGCGGCGCGACTCACGGACGATGGAGCCGTTGAAGGCGCCGCACAGGCCGCGGTCGGAGCTGATGATGATCAGCAGGTGCACCTGGTCGGCGCCCGTGCCCGTCATCAGCTTCGGCCCGTTGCCCGAATCCTGCACGTTGGCCGCGAGAGAGGCCAGCATGCGGCCCATGCGCTCGGCGTAGGGACGGCCCGCTTCCGCCTGCTCCTGCGCGCGGCGCAGCTTGGAGGCGGCGACCATCTTCATCGCCGAGGTGATCTTGCGCGTCGACTGGACGCTGCTGATCCGGTTCTTTAGGTCCTTAAGGCTTGGCATGCCGGCCCTTCATTCCGCTCGGGGTCGTTCGGGTGGAAAGCGGGGGCACCGGAGCGCCCCCGCCGTCGATCAGACGAACACCTTGGAGAAGTTGTCGAGGAAAGCCTTCAGCTTCTCCTCGGTCGCGGGCGTGATCTGCTTCTCGTTGCGGATCGTCGCCAGGATGTCGGCACCCTTGGACCGGATTTCGCCGAGGAACTTCTGCTCGAAGCGGTTGACGTCCTCGACCTTGATCTTGTCGAGGTAGCCCTTCACGCCCGAGAAGATCGACACGACCTGCTCTTCGACCGGCAGCGGCTGGAACTGCGGCTGCTTCAGCAGCTCGGTCAGACGGGCGCCGCGGGCCAGCAGGCGCTGGGTGGCGGCGTCGAGGTCCGAGGCGAACTGCGCGAAGGCGGCCATCTCGCGGTACTGGGCCAGCTCCATCTTGATGGTGCCGGCGACCTGCTTCATCGCCTTGATCTGGGCGGCCGAGCCGACGCGCGACACCGACAGGCCGACGTTGATGGCGGGGCGGATGCCCTTATAGAACAGGCCCGTTTCCAAGAAGATCTGGCCGTCGGTGATCGAAATCACGTTCGTCGGGATGTAGGCCGACACGTCGCCGGCCTGCGTCTCGATGACCGGCAGTGCGGTCAGCGAGCCGTTGCCGTGCTTGTCGCCCATCTTGGCGGCGCGCTCGAGCAGGCGGGAGTGGAGGTAGAACACGTCGCCCGGGTAGGCTTCGCGGCCCGGCGGACGGCGGAGCAGCAGCGACATCTGGCGGTAGGCGACGGCCTGCTTGGACAGGTCATCGTACACGATCAGGGCGTGCATGCCGTTGTCGCGGAAATACTCGCCCATCGTGCAGCCGGTGTAGGGCGCCAGGAACTGCAGCGGGGCCGGCTCCGACGCGGTGGCCGCGACGACGATGGAGTATTCCAGGGCGCCGGCGTCTTCCAGGGTCTTGACGATCTGGGCAACGGTGGAGCGCTTCTGGCCGACGGCGACGTAGATGCAGTAGAGCTTCTTGCTCTCGTCGTCGCCCTGGTTGATCGGCTTCTGGTTCAGGAAGGTGTCGATGACGACGGCGGTCTTGCCGGTCTGGCGGTCACCGATGATCAGCTCGCGCTGGCCACGGCCGATCGGAACCAGGCTGTCGACGGCCTTCAGGCCGGTCTGCATCGGCTCGTGCACCGACTTGCGCGGGATGATGCCGGGGGCCTTCACCTCGACGCGGGTGCGGGTGACGTCCACCAGCGGGCCCTTGCCGTCAATCGGGTTGCCGAGGCCGTCCACGACGCGGCCCAGCAGGCCGCGGCCGACCGGCACGTCCACAATGGTGCCCGTGCGCTTGACGGTGTCGCCTTCCTTGATCTCGCTGTCGGAGCCGAAGATCACGATACCGACGTTGTCGGTCTCGAGGTTCAGCGCCATACCCTTGATGCCACCGGGGAACTCGACCATCTCGCCGGCGCGCACATTGTCCAGGCCGTGCACGCGGGCGACGCCGTCACCCACCGACAGCACCTGGCCGACCTCGGCGACGTCCGCCTCGGTCCCGAAATTCGCGATCTGCTGCTTGAGGATCGCAGAGATTTCTGCGGCGCGGATATCCATCAGACTGATCCCCCTGAGGCCTTCATGGCGAGTTGCAATTTGTTCAGCTTCGTGCGCACCGAGGTGTCGACCATGCGCGAGCCGAACTTAACGATCATGCCGCCGATCAGCGCGGGATCGACGGAGGTGTTGATCAACACCTTCGAGCCGATCGAGGCCTTGAGCGCGTCGGTGACCGCGGCGAGCTGGGCGTCGCTCAGCGGCTGCGCGGAGGTGACCTGCGCGGTCACTTCGCCACGGCGGCGGGCCAGTTCGGCCAGATAGCCGTCGATCATGCCCTCAAGCGCGAACAGGCGGCGGTTCTGCGCCACCAGCCCGACGAAGCGCTTGGTCAGATCGGACACTTCGGCGCGATCCAGAACCGCGGCCATGGCACGACCTTGGTCGGCGCGGCTGATCACGGGACTACGGACGAGGCGGCGAAGGTCGGCGCTCTCGGCCAGGATTTGCTTCAGCGCGGTCAGATCGCTCGCGACCTGATCCAACGCCTTGTTCTCATCCGCAAGCTCGAACAGCGCGATGGAGTAGCGCGTAGCGAGTTCGGAAACGCCTGTACCTTCGGATGCCACCTGATCCCTCGAATTGAGTTCGGTAGACGGTGAATTTTCAGGGCCTTAAGGGCGGGAAACCCGCATCGCGGCGCCCTGGACCGCGAAAGCGAGCGGTCCAATATCACAGGATTAGCCCCCGCGCAACGGGGTCTGGACAATTCGAGTGCGGCGTTTTGGGCACGTCCCGCGCGGGTTCCGTCCACGAGGACCGAAACCGGAAATGGGCATACCACTTCATTTCTGCAATGGTCTTACCGGTGCGTCGGAAAAGGCTGCCTGGAAGCCTCCCGAGTCCCCGGCGGGCTGTGACCTTAAATTCCGTTTAACATCCAGTTAACCATTCTTGCGCAGGTTTGAGGCATCGCGTTCACCCGCCGCTGCCCATTTCGGAGGCGCGCCTCGCCAGGGGTGCCTCCCGCATCGTTTGCCTGACAGGGAAAGACACAAGGCCTGCCAATGACCGTCGTCGCCTTCTCCTGCGCCCGTTTCACGCCCGCCGACCTTGTCGAGTTCGAGGCGGTCGCGGAACCGAAGCTGCGCCTTGGCCACTGGGCCGGGGTGATCCGCGAGACGGGCCGCGAGCATGACCGCCTCCTTGTGCTGCTCCCCGGGGTCGACCGCCCGGTCTTCCGTTTCGAGCGCGACGGCCGCGGCCGCTACAGCCTGTCCTTCAACGACCGGTCCGGCTGGTACGGCATCGGGTCCGGCGCCACCGCGTCCGAGTGCCTGTCGATCTGGCGTCCCCGCCCGCGCGCCCAACGCACCGTTTCCGTATTGTGAAAATCCGGACGCCCTGCCGGCGCCCTGAAAGCCCCACCCCGAGTCGCAAGACCCCTCAGCGGTACACGCCGACCGACAGAAGGTAGGGCGCGCCCTCCAGGTCGATTCGCCGGACATGCATCGTCTTGGGCGCAATCTGGCCCGACAGCGGGTCGGTCCATTTGTAGGACACGGCACCGGCGCCCTGTTCGGCGGCCAGGGCCAGCGCCTCGCGGATGAAGGACCGCCCGTCCACATCCTTCAGGTCCAGAACGCTGGCGCCGTTCAGCGCGGGGGTCCAGCCGTGCGCCACCATCGTGCCGTCGCGGTCGATCAGCGTGGGGTATAGGTCACGGTCGATGAAGGCGCCGTCCCGGCGCCCGAAGGCCTCCGGCGCCGCGGCGGCGCCGTTCTGGTGCAGAAACCCCGCGGCCTTGTCGAGCAGCGCCTTCGCCTCCGCCTCCGTGCCGCGGGTCCCCGCGGGCGCGCCGGCGGCCAGCGCGATCACGAGCAGCAGCAACAGGACGGGCAGCACCGTCAACAGCGTGTGGGCGCGGAAACGGCCGGACGCGAGAATCCCGGACAGGATCGACATGGCAAGGCTCGGCGAAAGAAACGGGCCCTACCCTGGTAATACCAAGATTTTCGATCCGCAACGCGCCAAACGTCACAGGTGCCCTGCGGACGCCGCAGGGACAATAGGTCGCAGCCCCCCTTCAAAACGCCGCCCGTGATTCCAAGGCGCGGCCTCTACAGGAAGCTGTAAGGGTCCACATCGACCTGCACGCGCACGCTGGGCGGAATCTCCACCTGCTCCAGCCAGCGGGCGATCAGCGGCTGCACCTGGGTGGAGCGCGGCGCCTTCAGCAGCAGCCGGCGTCGGTGGCGCCCCCGCAGCAATGCCAGCGGCGCCGGGGCCGGTCCCAAAATGTGCACGGTGTCGCTGCGCGGCGCGGCGCGGCCCAGCGCCATGGCGACCTTCTCCACCGCCGTGGCGTCCTCCCCCGACACGATCAGGGCGGCCAGCCGTCCGAAGGGCGGCATGCCGGCCTCCAGCCGCATCTCCGCCTCCAGCTGGTAGAAGCCGTCGCGGTCGCCGGCGGCCAGCGCCTGCATCACCGGGTGTTCCGGCATGTAGGTCTGCAGCATGACCCGGCCCGGCCGCTCGCCGCGCCCGGCGCGCCCGGCAACTTGGTGGAGCAGCTGGTAGGTCCGCTCACCGGCCCGCAGGTCGCCGCCGGCCAGCCCCAGGTCGGCGTCCACCACCCCCACCAGCGTCAGCATGGGGAAATGGTGGCCCTTCGCCATCACCTGCGTGCCGATCAGGATGTCCAGCTCGTGGTCGGCGATTCGCCGGACCATCTCCTGGATGGCGCGGGGGCCGAACAGCGTGTCGGAGGCCATGATGGCGGCGCGGGCGTCCGGGAACAGCTCCGCCACCTCCTCCGCGATCCGCTCCACGCCGGGGCCGCAGGCGGCCAGCGTGCCCTCCTCGCCGCAGTTCGGGCAGGTGGGGGTCAGCGGCTGGGAAAGGCCGCAGTGATGGCACTGGAGCTTGCGGGCCAGCCGATGCTCGACCAGCCAAGCGGTGCAGTTCGGGCATTGCAGCCGGTGCCCGCAGGCCCGGCAGAGCGTCAGCGGGGCGTAGCCGCGGCGGTTCAGGAACAGCATCACCTGCTCCTTGTCCGCCAGCGTCTCCTCGATGGCCTTTTTGAGCGTCGGCGCCAGCCAGTGGCGGGCCGGCGGCCGGTCCTTCCTCAGGTCGATCAGCTCGACGTCGGGCAGCACCGCCCCGCCGTGACGGCCCGGCAAATGGATGCGGGCGTAGCGGTGGCTGTCGGCGTTGACCTTGGTTTCCAGCGACGGAGTCGCCGAGACCAGCACGATGGGGATGCCGCCCAGGTGGGCCCGCGCCACGGCCATGTCGCGGGCGTGGTAGATGGCCCCTTCCTCCTGCTTGTAGGCGGAGTCGTGCTCCTCGTCGATGATGATGACGCCCAGGTTCTTGTAGGGCAGGAACAGGGCGGAGCGGGCGCCGACCACCACCGGCACCTCCCCGTTGGCCACGGCGCGCCAGGTGTCGCGGCGCTGCGCCCCGGTCAGCTCCGAATGCCATTCGGCGGGCGGCGCGCCGAAGCGCCGGGCGAACCGCTCCAGCCACTGCGCCGACAGGGCGATTTCCGGCAGCAGGACGAGCGCCTGCTTCCCCTGCTTCAGCGCGGCGGCAATCGCCTCGTAATAAACCTCCGTCTTGCCGGAACCGGTGACGCCGTCCAGCAGCACGGTGGAGTAGACGCCCGACTCCACGCGGGTGCGCAGGTCGTCGGCCGCGGCCTCCTGGTCGCCGGACAGGGTCGGCCCCTCGCGCGCCCAGTCCGGCCGGCCGAGCTTGGTCGGCTGGAGGAGCACGGGCTCCAGCAGCCCGGCCTCGGCCAGCCCGCGCACCACGGTGACGCCGCAGCCGGCCTCCTCCGCCAATTCGGCCGGAGTCCGCGGCGGGCCGTCATCGAGGAGCGTCAGCACCCGCCGGCGCGGGTCGGTCATCTTGAAGCCCGGCGGCGGCTCCGCGTCGGGCTTGCGCAGGTAGGCGAGCATCGGCTTGGGCGGCTCCAGCGCCGCCGGCACGCTGATCGCCATGCGCAGCACGTGGCCCGGCGGGGTCATGGTGTAGGCGGCCACCCACTCCACGAAGCGGCGCTCCACCTCCGGCATCGGCGGCACGTCGAAGCGGCGCACGACCGCCTTCAGCCGCGCGGACTCCACCACCCCGGCGCCGTCGCCCCACACGACACCCAGCACCCGGCGGGGCCCGAGCGGAACTTCCACATAGTCCCCAGGGTTGAGGGTCATCCCGGCGGGCACGCGGTAATCGTAGGCCTCGCGCAGCGGCAGCGGCAGGAGCACGCGGACGCGTGGCTCCGGCCCCAGCAGGTCGGCCTGCACCGGGCTCCCGGAACTGGCCCCGGAACTGGCGGAATTGGCGCGCATCGGCTAGAGTGCCCCCTGGCCGACGCCTCGGGCGTCATTTTCCGGGCGACGGGGCCCGGTCTTCCTCAGCAAGTATGGATTCCTGGTCATGAAGTTCTTCGTCGACACCGCCGACATCGCCGAGATCCGCGATCTGGCCGACACCGGTCTGCTGGACGGTGTTACCACCAACCCCTCCCTCGTCGCCAAGACCGGTCGCAGCTTCCTGGACCTCGTGGCCGAAATTTGTGACGTCGTGAACGGCCCGGTCAGCGCCGAGGTGGCCTCCACCGACTTCGAGACCATGCTGGCGGAAGGCAAGAAGCTTGCCAAGATCGCCGACAACGTCGCGGTGAAGGTGCCGCTGACCCAGGCCGGTCTGAAGGTCTGCAAGGCGCTGTCCTCCGAAGGGACCATGGTCAACGTCACGCTGTGCTTCTCGGCGGCGCAGGCGATCCTGGCCGCCAAGGCCGGCGCCAGCTTCGTGTCGCCCTTCGTCGGCCGCCTGGACGACATCGGGCAGGAGGGCATGGGCCTGATCTCCGACATCGTCGAGATTTACAGCAACTACGACTATTTCAAGACCGAGGTGCTGGTCGCCTCGATCCGCAACCCGATCCACATCGTCGACTCCGCCCGCCTGGGCGCCCACGTCGTCACCGCCCCGCCGGCGGTGCTGAAGCAGCTGTTCAACCACCCGCTGACCGACAAGGGCCTCGCCCAGTTCGTCGCGGACTGGCAGAAGACCGGGCAGTCGATTCTTTGATGGGCCGAGGCGACACGGGCAGGTGATCATGGGCCGAGAGCCGGGACACACCCAGCGACTGAAGGACGCACTGACCGCCGAGGACGTGTGCGCCTACCTGCGGGAACACCCCGACTTCCTGGTTCATCATGGGGATCTGGTCCACCACCTGACGCCGCCGTCGCAGGACCGCGGGCGCGGGGTGGTGGACCTGCAGGCCTACATGGTGGAACGCCTGCGCGGCGAGATCCGCCTGCTGAAGGACCAGCAGAGGGAGCTGATCGGCACCTCCCGCGCCAACATGAACAGCCAGAACCGCATCCACGCGGCCGTGCTGTTCCTGCTGGACGCGCAGAGCTTCGAGCAGCTGATCCAGACCATCACGACGGACCTCGCCGTGCTGCTGGACCTGGACGTCGCCTGCCTGATCGTCGAATCGAACGGCCACGACACCCCGCATGTCCAGACCTCGGGCGTGCGGGTGGTCGAGCCGGGGACGGTCGACCGCTGGCTCGGCCGCGCCGACGTGGCGCTGAACGCCGACATCCAGGGCGACCCGGAGATCTACGGCCCCGGCGCCGGGCTGGTGCGGTCGGAGGTCCTGATCCGTCTCCAGGTTTCCAGCGAGACGCCGGAGGGCATGCTCGCCTTCGGCAGCCGCGAGCCGGACACCTTCCACACCGGCCAGGGGACGGAGCTGGTCGGCTTCCTCGCCCGCGTGGTGGAGCGGGTGATCCGCGGCTGGCTCGAACTGCCGGCCTGAGCGTGACCCCCGCCACAATCGCGAATCCCGAATGACCGGAAAAAAGGAAGCCATCCTCGGCTTCTCCGCCCAGCCCGACGTGCAGGACGCGATGGGCCATTGGCGGCGCTGGTTGGAGAGCGAGCGCAACGTCTCCCCCCACACGCTGACCGCCTATGTCGGCGACCTGGCGACCTTCCTGGAGTTCATCACCGGCTACCACGCGCGGCCGCCGTCGATGAACGACCTGGGCTCCCTCGGCCCCGCGGACTTCCGCGCCTGGCTGTCGAAGCTGGCCAACGACGGGCTGATCGCGGCCAGCCGCGCGCGGGCGCTGGCCGCCGTGCGCAACTTCTTCCGCTGGCTGGACCGCAGCGGCCGTCTGCACAACCCGGCCATCGGCGGGCTCAGCACGCCCAAGGTCAAGCGCCCGATGCCGCGCCCGCTGACCGTGGTCGACGCCGACCGCCTGCTTGAGGAATCGGAGAAGGAGCCGGACGAGCCCTGGATCGGCAAGCGCGACCGCGCGCTGTTCACCCTGCTCTACGGCTGCGGCCTGCGCATCTCGGAGGCGCTGAACCTCCGGCGCAAGGACGCGCCGCTCGGCGAGACGCTGCGCGTGCAGGGCAAGGGCCGCAAGGAACGCATGGTGCCGGTCCTGCCGGCGGTGACGGAGGCGGTGCGCGCCTATATGGACGCCTGCCCCTACAAGCAGGGTCCCGACGCGCCGCTGTTCGTCGGCGTGCGCGGCGGCCAGCTCGCCCCCGCCATCGCCCAGCGCCAGATGCGGGATCTCCGCCGCATGATCGGCCTGCCGGAGACGGCCACGCCACACGCCCTGCGCCACAGCTTCGCCACCCACCTGCTGGCCGACGGCGGCGACCTGCGCGCGATCCAGGACCTGCTGGGCCACGCCTCCCTCTCCACCACCCAGCGCTACACGGACGTGGAGAGCGAGCAGCTGATGGAAATCTACCGCGCCGCCCATCCAAGGGCGAAGCAGACCCCGAAATAAAAGATCCCAAAAAAAAGAGACCACAGAGACACGGAGACACAGAGGGATTCAGCCTCTCTGTGTCTCCGTGTCTCTGTGGTTCTTCTTTCCAGTGTAGGTTGGGTGGAGGCGCAGCCGAAACCCAACACACGCGGCATGGCGTGCATTGTTGGGTTTCGCTTACGCTCCACCCAACCTACGCTGGACCGTCAGATGTGGATCGCGCGGCCTTCGACGGCGAGCGCGGCTTCCTTGGTGACTTCCGACAGGGTCGGGTGGGCGTGGCAGGTGCGGCCGATGTCTTCCGACGAAGCGCCGAATTCCATCGCCACGGCCAGCTCGGCCACCATCTCCGACACGTTCGGGCCGACCATGTGGACGCCCAGGACCTTGTCCGTGTGGGCGTCGGCCAGGATCTTCACGAAGCCGTCGGTGGCGGCCATGGCGCGGGCGCGGCCGTTGGCCAGGAAGGGGAACTTGCCGGCCTTGTACTGCACGCCGGCGGCCTTCAGCTCCTCCTCGGTCTTGCCGACCGCGGCCACTTCCGGCCAGGTGTAGACGACGCCGGGGACGAGGTCGTGGTTGACGTGGCCCGCCTGGCCGGCCAGCAGCTCGGCCAGCGCCACGCCCTCCTCCTCGGCCTTGTGGGCCAGCATCGGGCCTTCGACCACGTCGCCGATGGCGTAGATGCCCGGCACGTTGGTCTCGAAATGCTTGCCGATCTTCACGCGGCCGCGGTTGTCCATCTCCACGCCCACAGCGTCGAGGCCGAGGCCGTTGGTGTAGGCGCGGCGGCCGATGGCGACCAGCACGACGTCGGCCTCCACCTCCTCGGCCGTGCCGCCGGCGGCGGGCTCGACCGACAGGGTGACGCCGGTGTTGGTGACCTTGGCGGCGGTGACCTTGGCGCCGAGCTTGAAGGTCATGCCCTGCTTGGCCAGGATGCGCTGCATCTGCTTGGACACTTCGCCGTCCATGGTCGGCAGGATGCGGTCCAGGAACTCCACGACCGTGACCTGGGAGCCGAGGCGGCCCCAGACGGACCCCAGCTCCAGGCCGATCACGCCGCCGCCGATGACGACGAGGCGCTTCGGCACCTCCGGCAGCTCCAGCGCGCCGGTGGAGGAGACGATCTTCTGCTCGTCGATCTCGATGCCCGGCAGCGGGGTGACCTCGGAGCCGGTGGCGATCACGATGGCCTTGTTGGCCGTGATGGTGCCCACACCCTCGACCTCGACGGTGTTCGGGGCGGTGATGCGGCCCGCACCCTTCAGCCAGGCGATCTTGTTCTTCTTGAACAGGAACTCGATGCCCTGGGTGTTTTCCTTAACGACCTTGTCCTTGTGGGACAGCATGCCCGGCAGGTCCAGCTCGACGCCGCCGACCTTGATGCCGAACTTGGCCAGTCCGTGCTTGGCCTCCTCGAACTTCTCCGACGCGGAGAGCAGCGCCTTGGAGGGGATGCAGCCCACGTTCAGGCAGGTGCCGCCCAGCGCGGAGCGCTTCTCCACGCAGGCCACCTTGAAACCAAGCTGGGCCGCGCGGATCGCGCAGACATAACCGCCGGGACCGCCGCCGACAACGACGACGTCGAAAGTGCTTTCAGCCATTGGGGCTTTCCTTCCGCCATTCTTGTGTTCGCCAAAAGCCTTCCCGTCCAGCGGGGAGGGCCGCGCGCCGATATATGCCGCCGCTCACGCCAACTGGCAACGGGACAGTTCGTCCGAAGGGGGGATGCCGGGTTGTGGGATCCGCAGGGCGGGGGGCCTTGTCGCCCATCCCGAAGTGAGGGTATCGCGGGCGCGACGGCTCGCCCCAATGCACACGCACCCCCGCCTTCTCCGCTCCCCCGGCCGCCGAAACCGCTGCGCTACCATCGTCGGAACTCCAGCGGGGAGGATGATCATGGCGAAGAAGCACAAAAAGAAGCACGACAACCACAATGGCGACCACAACGGGGATCTCGCCCTGGCACCGTCGCCGTCAAAGCAGTCATCGAAGCTGTCGTGGAAGGATTACAGCGCGGAGCTTGCCAAGCTTCACGCCGACCTTGTGACGCTTCAGGAATGGGTGGTGCACAAGGGCCTGAAGGTCTGCATCGTCTTCGAAGGGCGCGACACCGCCGGCAAGGGCGGGACCATCAAGGCGATCACCGAGCGCGTCAGCCCGCGCGTCTTCCGCGTCGTCGCCCTGCCGACCCCGACGGAGCGCGAAAAGTCGCAGATGTACATCCAGCGCTACATCCCCCACTTCCCGGCGGCCGGCGAGGTCGTGATCTTCGACCGCAGCTGGTACAACCGCGCCGGAGTAGAGCGGGTCATGGGTTTCTGCACGGAAGAGCAGGCCAAGCGCTTCCTGGAGATGGTCCCGGCGGTCGAGCGGGCAATGGTCGAATCGGGGATCATCCTGCTGAAATACTGGCTGGAGGTCAGCCCCGACGAGCAGACCCGCCGGCTGGAGGCGCGGATCCACGACGGCCGGAAGACCTGGAAGCTGTCGCCGATGGATCTGAAGTCCTACAGCCGCTGGTTCGACTATTCCCGCGCCCGCGACGACATGTTCGCCGCCAGCGACACACCCTGGGCGCCCTGGTACGTCGCGCATTCCAACGACAAGCGCCGCGCCCGCCTGAACATCATCAGCCACCTGCTGGAGCACGTCCCGCACGAGAAGCTCCCCCGCGACCCGGTGAAGCTGCCCAAGCGCCAGGACCCCAACAGCTACTGCGAGCCCGACTACCCGTACAAGGTGATCCGCGAACGCCCCTGGCCCGCCGGGTAATCATCCCCTCGCCCGCCTCCGGCGGGAGAGGGAGGGACCCGCGCCCCGCGGGCGCGGGAGGGTGAGGGCAAGGTCTAACCCCGTACCAGCGCCACCCGGATCGTCTCGCCGACACCGTCCGGGTTCGCCAGAATGTCGTTGTTCCAGAAGCGAAGCACTCTCCAGCCGGCCGCTACAAGGAACTCCGCCCGCGCGTCATCGCGCAGGGAGCCATTGTGCTGCCCGCCGTCCGCCTCGACGGCCAAGTGCGCCTCGACGCAGGCGAAGTCCAGCACATAGGGCGGAACGGGATGCTGCCGGCGGAACTTCCACCCGTCGATCCGACGACCGCGCAGCAGACGCCACAACACCCGTTCCGCGTCCGTCAATTCGGTGCGCAAGGTACGGGCCTTGTCCAGTGTGGGTGCCGAAACGCGAGGCATTGGGGTGTTTCTCCGTCGTGAAACCTTGCCCTCACCCTCCCACCGCCTTGCGGTGGGCCCCTCCCTCTCCCTGCGGAGCAGGGAGAGGGGTTGTTTACCGCCTTACCCGAAGAACTCCATCAACGCCCGCGCCGTCTCCTCCGGCGCTTCCTCCGGGATGAAGTGGCCGGCGGGCATCTCCTGGCCTTGGATGCCCGGCGCGTAGGGGCGCCAGATGCCCAGCGGGTCGTCGTAGAGGCGGCCGACCGCGCTGTTGCGGCCCCAGAGGACCAGGGACGGGCAGGTCACCACCCGGCCGGCGGCGCGGTCCGCGCGGTCGTGGACCTGGTCGATGCTGGCGGCGGCTCGGTAGTCTTCGCACATGGCGTGGACGGTGGCGGGGTCGCGGAAGGCGGTCAGGTAGTTGGCGAAGGCCTCCTCGCCGAAGACGTCCGCCGTGCTGCCGATGGAGCCCAGCACCCGGCGCAGGTAGAATTCGGGGTCGAGCCCGATCAGGTGTTCCGGCAGGCCGCCGGGTTGGATCAGGAAGAACCAGTGGTAATAGGCGGTCGCCATGCGCTGGTCGATGCGGGCGAAGACCTCCAGCGTCGGGGCGATGTCCAGGAAGGCCACGCGCTCCACCCGGTCCGGGTGGTCCAGCACCAGCCGGTGCGCCACCCGCGCCCCTCGGTCGTGGCCGGCCAACAGGAAGCGCTCGTACCCCAGCGCGGCCATCACCTCCACCTGATCGAGGGCATTGGCGCGTTTGGAGTAGGTCTCATGCGCCGGATCGCCCGGCGGCTTGGCGGATAAGCCGTAGCCCCGCAGGTCGGGCAGCACCAGCGTGAAGCGTTCAGCCAGCGCCGGGGCCACGCGGTGCCACATCGCGTGGGACTGCGGAAACCCATGAAGCATAAGCAGTGCAGGCCCTTGGCCGCCGACCAGCGCGTGGACCTCCGCGCCGCTGGTGGCGATCCGGCGTTCGGTGAAGCCATCGAACATGCGCGTCCCTCCCCTCATCCTTTTGAGTGGCGGCCCTGTCCGGACACGCCGCGGCGGCTTGGAAACACTTGGCCCTGTTCGCGCGTTTTTCCGGCGATTGCTCGTCACCACAAGCGGGAGATTGACATGCGTAACCTGAAGAAGCTCGTGCTTTTCGCCATGCTCGCCGGCGCCCTGGGCACCTCGCTCGCCGCCTGCAACACCGTTTCCGGCATGGGTGAAGACGTGCAGGCCGGCGGCCGCGCCATGGAGCGTTCGTCGGACAACGTCCAGAAGAAGATGTAAAGGCCCAGAAGACGCAAAGACGGGACCCGTCAGGCGACCCCGCCCGGCGCTCCGCGACCCCGGATCTTTTTTGGGGAGGGAGCTGCCGGGCGGGAGAAGCCCTGTCAGCGCTGCATGCGCTTGATGGTGTTGGTCGTGCTCTGGCCCTCCACGAGGTCGGCCAGCACGACCTTTCCGCCGTAGCTCATCACGAATTCGGCGCCCACCACCGTGGCGACGGTGTAGTCGGCCCCCTTCACCAGCACGTCGGGGCGCAGCGCCCGGATCAGGGCCTCCGGCGTGTCCTCCGCGAACACCACCACTTGGTCCACGCAGGCCAGCGAGGCGAGCACCGTCGCCCGCGCGCCCTCGTTCTGGATCGGCCGGGACTCGCCCTTCAGGCGCTTGACCGACGCGTCACTGTTCAGCCCGACCACCAGCACGTCGCAGGCCGCCTTGGCCTGGTTCAGCAGGGAGATGTGGCCGGGGTGCAGCAGGTCGAAGCAGCCGTTGGTGAAGCCCACACGCTTGCCGCGGGCGCGGCAGCGTTCCGCCCATTCCACGACCTGGGTGAGCGAGCCGACCTTCTGTTCGCCGCTGCGCCATTCCTGCTCGTGCAGGGCGGACAGCAGCTCCGGCGCGCGGACGACCGCGGTGCCGACCTTCCCCACCACGATGCCGGCGGCGAGGTTCGCCAGCCGCGCCGCCTCCACCAGATCGACGCCCACCGACAGGGCGGCCGTCAGCGTCGCCACCACCGTGTCGCCGGCGCCCGACACGTCGAAGACCTCGCGCGCCCGGGCCGGCAGGTGCGTCGCCGTGTCGCGGGTCACCACCGACATGCCGCGCTCGCTGCGCGTGGCGACCACGGCGTCGATGCCGCAGGTCTCGATCAGCTGCCGACAGGCCGTCTCCACCTCCGCGTCCGTGTCGGCCGGCAGGCCGGTGGCCTGCATCAGCTCCTTCCGGTTCGGCGTCACGACGCTGGCGCCGCGGTAGCGGCCGAAGTCGTCGCCCTTCGGGTCGACCACCACCGGCACCCCGGCCTCCCGCGCGGCGGCGATCAGCCGGGCGACCAGCCCGTCGGTCAGCACGCCCTTGCCGTAGTCCGACAGGATCACCGCGCCCACCGTCAGCAGGCCGGTGCGGGCGGCGACCATCACCTCATCTTCCGAGTCGATGGCCGCGATGGTTTCCGCGTCGGCGCGCAGAAGCTGCTGGCGCCCGCCGATGAAGCGGGTCTTCACCGTGGTCTGGCGGCCGGGCTCCGCGACCAGGCCGCCGCCGTCGCCCGTCGCCCGGGCGATCAGGCGGACCAGCTCCAGCCCCGCCGCGTCCTCGCCCACCACCGAGACGAAGCGGCAGGCCGCGCCCAGCGCCACGGCGTTGGCGGCCACGTTGCCGGCGCCGCCGAGCATGGCCGTCTCGCGCTCGATCCGCAGGACCGGGATCGGCGCTTCCGGGGAGACGCGGTCGACCGCCCCGTAGACGAAGCGGTCGAGCATGACGTCGCCGACGCACAGCACGCTGGCGCGGGACAGGGAGTCGATGTGACGGGCAAGGTCGCTCATGCCCGTCCTACTACCAACCTTGCGCCGATCGCGCCAGAGATACGGGGAGGTCGATCCGCCGGGATCACGGATCGGTGAACGTCGGGTCACAACCTGTGAATGGCTGTTGCCGGGCGCCGGTGCTAGGTCATGAGGAACGGCGGAGGACGGAAGGCATGGCCGCGACGGACGACGGCTTCGCAAACGGCGGGAACGAACCGCGCCAGGGTCGGCGAACGCCATGGCGCTGGCTGCCGCCCGCCCTGCTGCTGGCCGGGTTGGGCGTCGCCCTGGCGCTGGGGCTGCACCGGCACCTGACGCTCGACGCGCTGGCCGCCCACCGGGAGACGCTGGCCCGCTTCGTCGCGGAGGACGGGACGCTGGCCGCCGCCGCCTATGTGGGCGTCTACGCGCTGGCCGTGGCCTTTTCCGTGCCGGGGGCGACCGTGCTGACGTTGGCCGGCGGTTTCCTGTTCGGGACGCTGGCGGCGACCGCCTGCGCCGTGGCCGGCGCGACGCTCGGCGCCATCGCGGTGTTCCTGGCCGCGCGGTCCGCGCTGGGCGGGCTGCTGCGCGCCAAGGCCGGCCCGTGGGTGGAACGGCTGGAGGGCGGGTTCCGCGCCAACGCCTTCAGCTACACGCTGTTCCTGCGGCTGGTGCCGCTGTTCCCCTTCTGGTTGGTGAACCTCGTGCCGGCGGTGCTGGGCGTGCCGCTGGGCACCTACGCGCTCGCCACGCTGGTCGGCATCGTGCCGGGGGCGCTGGTCTACGCGTCGGTCGGCAACGGGCTGGGCGCGGTGCTGGACGCCGGCGGGAAGCCTGACCTGGGGTTGATCTTCGCGCCGGAGATCCTGCTGCCGCTGCTCGGGCTGGGGGCGCTGGCCCTGCTGCCGGTGCTGGCGAAGCGGTGGCGCCGGTGAGCGCGATCAACTGCGACCTGTGCGTGATCGGCGCCGGGTCAGGCGGGCTGTCGGTCGCCGCCGGAGCGGCCCAGATGGGCGCCGACACCGTGCTGATCGAGCGCGGCGCCATGGGCGGCGACTGCCTGAACAGCGGCTGCGTGCCGTCAAAGTCCCTGCTGGCCGCCGCCAAGGCCGCCGAGTCCCTGCGCCGGGCCGGCCGCTTCGGCGTGAACGGCCATGAGCCTTCCATCGACTTCGCCCAGGTGCACGGGCACGTCCGCGGCGTCATCGACTCCATCGCCCCGCACGACAGCCAGGAGCGGTTCGAGGGGCTGGGCGTGCGGGTGATCCGGGCCGCGGCGCGCTTCACCGGACCGGACGCCGTGGAGGCCGGCGGGATCACCGTGCGGGCGCGGCGCTTCGTGCTGGCGACGGGATCCCGCCCCGCCGTGCCGCCCCTCCCCGGGCTCGACGCCCTGCCATTCCTGACCAACGAGACGCTGTTCGAGCGGACCGCCGCGCCGGAGCATCTGCTGGTGCTCGGCGGCGGCCCCATCGGGGTGGAGATGGCCCAGGCGCACCGGCGGCTCGGCGCCCGGGTGACGATGCTCGTCCGCTCCCGCCTGCTGCCGAAGGACGACCCGGAACTGGTCGAGGTCCTGCGCCGGCGGCTGTCGGCGGAGGGCGTCGCGATCCTGGAGGGCGCCGCCGCCGCGCAGGCTGAGCGGGCCGGCAACGGCGTGGCGGTGCTGCTGGAGGATGGGCGGCGGATCGAGGGCTCCGACCTTCTCGTCGCGACGGGCCGCGCACCGAACCTGGAGGATCTGGGGCTGGACGCCGCGGGGATCGCGGTGACCAAGAAGGGCGTGAAGGTGGACGCCCGGCTGCGCACCACCAACCGGCACGTCTTCGCGGTCGGCGACGTCACCGGCGGGCCGGCTTTCACCCATGTGGCGGGCCAGCACGCCTCGGTCGTCATCAAGAACGCGCTGTTCCGGCTGCCCGCCAAGGTGGACTACGCCGCCTTGCCCTGGGTCACCTACGCGGAGCCGGAGCTGGCCCAGGTCGGCCTGACCGAGGCGGCGGCGCGGGAGCGGCACGGCGACGGCGTCCGCGCCCTGACCGCTCCCTTCGCCGGCAACGACCGCGCCCGGACCGAGGCGGAGACCGAGGGGCTGGTGAAGCTGGTCGTCACCAAGCGCGGGCGGCTTCTGGGCGCCGGCATCGCCGGTCCCCACGCGGGGGAGCAGATCGCCCTGTGGTGCCTGGCCGTCGCGAAGCGGATGGGCGTGGGCGACGTGGCGAACCTGACCCTGCCCTACCCCACGCTCGCGGAGGCCGGCAAGCGCGCGGCCGGAAGCTTCTACACGCCGACCCTGTTCGGGCCGCGCACGCGGGGGCTGGTGCGGTTTCTCGGGTGGTTCGGATAACACCGGTTCGGCCGGCTGGGCAGCCGCCGCGTCCTGGCTTATCTTGCGGCATTCCCGAACCGGACGCCGCCCCCATGCCCCTTCCCCCCGTGACGCGAAGCCTGTCGGCCAAGCTGCTGGTGCTGACCGTGCTGTTCGTCATGCTGGCGGAGGTGCTGATCTACACCCCGTCCATCGCGCGCTTCCGCCAGACCTTCCTGGAGGAGCGGCTGGCCGCCGCCCACCTCGCCGCGCTGTCGGTGGAGGCCTCGCCCAGCATGATGGTCGCCATGGGTCTGCAGAACCGGCTGCTGGCCTATGTGGGCGCCCACGCGGTGGAGCTGGCGCAGCCGGACAGCCGGGTCTACATGCTGTCGCGCTCCATGCCGCCGCGGGTGGACGCCGTGTTCGACCTGCGCGACGCCACGCCCTGGTCGCTGATCGCCGACGCCTTCGCCGCGCTGGCGCAGCGGCGCGACCGGGTGATCCGCGTCATCGGCCTGTCGCCCAAGGACCCGGCCTTCCGGGTCGAGATGGTGATGGACGAGCGGCCGATGGTCGTCGCGATGATCGACTTCTCCGGCCGCATCCTGGCGCTGTCGGTGGTCATCTCGCTGATCACCGCCGGGCTGGTCTTCCTGGCGCTGAACGGGATGCTGGTGCGGCCGATGCGGCGGCTGACCGCCAGCATGGTGGCCTTCCGCCGCGCCCCCGACGGCACCCCGCCGATCGAGCCGAGCGCCCGCACCGACGAGATCGGCGTCGCCGAACGCGAACTGGCCGACATGCAGCAGACGGTGCGCACCGCGCTGCGCCAGCGGGAGCGGCTGGCGGCGCTGGGCACCGCGGTCACCAAGATCAACCACGACCTGCGCGGCATCCTGTCCACTGCCGCCCTGCTGTCCGAACGCCTGTCGGAGAGCGCCGACCCGGAGGTGCGGCGGGTGACGCCGCGGCTGATGGGCGCCATCGACCGCGCGGTGGAGCTGTGCGGCCAGACGCTGGCCTACAGCCGCGACGGCGTGCTGCCGCTGCACGCGGCCGACGTGAACCTCGCCGCCCTGGTCGACGAGGCTGCGGCGGAGGTGCGCGCCGCGCAACGCGGGGCGGAGGTGCTGTGGGAGAACGCCGTGCCGGAGGGGCTGACCGCCCGCGTGGATGCCGTGCAGTTCGCCCGCGCGCTGGTCAACCTGGGCCGCAACGCCGTGCAGGCCGGGGCCGACCGGGTGACGGTGGCGGCGGAACGGCGCGACGGGACGCTGGTCCTGCTGGTCGCCGACAACGGCCCCGGCCTGCCGCCGCGGGCGCGGGAGAACCTGTTCCAGCCTTTCGCCGGCTCGGCCCGGGCCGGCGGCATCGGCCTCGGCCTCGCCATCGCGCGGGAGGTGCTGCGCGCCCATGGCGGGGAGCTGCGGCTGGTGGAAAGCACGGCCGCCGGCACCACCTTCGCGCTGGAGTTGCCGACGGCAACGGCGGTGGAGAATTCAGCCGCGCGCCACGCCATCCCGCATTGATTTCCGGCCCCCGCTCGCCCAAAATTCGCGGTGCGCCGCAACCGGCCGGACGCAAGAAGATCAATGGCAAAGGGAGACGGGAGTTGGAAGGCACAGGCAAGTGGATCATCGGGGGCGTTCTCGGCCTCCTCGCGTTCCTCGGTCTTCTGGCGGCGTCGCGCGCCGCGGACGAGGCCTTCTATTACGGCGGCTGGATCCTGGCCATCGGCTGCCTGGTGGCGATCTTCTATATGGTCAACAAGCATTACGACCGGATGGACGCGCAGATCGCCCGGCATCGCGGCCACGCCGAAGGCTGAGTCGGGCGAGGGGAATCGGGCATGGCGTGGGATCCGGAGCAATACGCGCTGTTCGACGTCTGGCGCCGGCGCCCGGCCCACGACCTCGTGGCGGCGCTGCCCTCCATCGAGCCGAAGACGGTCGTCGACCTCGGCTGCGGCGGCGGGCAGCTCGCCCGCCTGCTGGCCGAACGCTGGCCGGACGCCGACGTGCTGGGGGTGGACAACTCCCCCGCCATGCTGACCTGGGCGGAGGGCACCGCGTCGCGCGTGCGCTGGATGCAGGCCGACCTGCGGGACTGGCGCCCGCACTGGCCGGTGGATCTGCTGATCTCCAACGCCGCGCTGCACTGGCTGGACGACCACCAGCGGCTGTTCCCGGAGCTGTTGCAGACGCTCGCCCCCGGCGGGGTGCTGGCCGTGCAGATGCCCCGCAACTTCGAGGCCCCGTCGCACCGCCTGCTCTACGAGACGGCGGGGGAGGGCCCCTGGGCCGCAAAGCTGAAGGAGGCGCTGCGCACCAAGCCGGTGCACGCGCCCCGCGACTATTACGACTGGCTCAGCCCGCGCGCCGCGCGCGTGGACATCTGGGAGACCGAGTATCTCCAGGTCCTGAACGGCGACGTTCCGGTCCTGCAATGGACCCGCGGCACCACGCTGGTCCCGGTCATGGAGACATTGCAGGGGGAGGAGCTGGACGCCTTCCTCGCCGCCTACCGCGCCAAGCTGGAGGCCGCCTACCCGCAGCGCCCAGACGGCAATACCCTGTTCCCCTTCAAGCGCCTGTTCATCGTCGCGCGGGTGTGACGCGGTCTCTCAGGACTGCGGCGCGCGCCGGCGCTGGCCGTTGAGGACGGCAGCGATGGCTATAGCGTTGGTGCCGGCGCGGTTGCCGATGACGGTCAGCGTTTCGTCGGGCCTGGCCTCGATGTTCGCGGCCTTCAGGGCCTGCACGGCCTTGTCGGCGCTGAGCCCGAAGAGGGGGGCGGCGGTCTCCAGCGGGGCGTTGGACACCGCGCCGATGATGGCGCCTGGACCGCTGGTCGACGGACCGCTGCTGCCGGTCATGCCCGTGATGACCAGCGACGCACCGAGGCTGATCGCGAAGGCGGCCAGCGCCCAGTCGCGCTTCAGATAGCCCAGGAAGGCCTTCCAGTTCCGCGCCAGATGCCACAGCGCGATGGCCGAGAAGCCGACGCTGAGCCATTCGTGCGAGAAGCGCACCAGCCCGGCGTTCCAGTGCAGAAGCAGCATGATCCCCGTCACCGTGGAGACTACGAACAGGACGATGGTCACCGGGGTGACGACGTGGCGGGAGAATGAGAAGGAGGAAAAGCGCATGGCGGCACCCTGCTGACCGTTCGAAATCACGACGGTCAAGCTGACGCCGCTGTGTAACGGGTTGATGTCCGGCAGGCGCGAACCGCGTAACGGAGTGTAACAGCGCCGATTCGCAGGCCCCGTAGGTTGGGTGCAGCGCCAGCGAAACCCAACACACGCTTCCAAGCCGACGCTTGTTGGGTTGCGCTGCGCTCCACCCAACCTACAAAATCTACAAAATCTGCCTCACACCCCGTCGATGTAGGTCAGCAGCGGGTCCCAGTCGGCGCGGTGCTCCGCCGCGCGCTTGCCGGACAGGTCGAAGAGGCTGAGGCCCGAGGCGGCGGCGTCCGCGTAGATCTGGCTGTCGCGCAGGCGGGTGACCACGCGGTGCCCCACCCCGCCCAGGAACTGGTCCAGCCGGTCGGCGGCCTTGGTGCGGGCGCGCAGGCGGTTGCCGACCACGGCGACCGACTTGCGGTTCTTGGCGATCGACTTCAGCTCCTCCAGCTTGCCGAGGAAGCGCTGGGTCGCCTGCTCGTCGAAGGCGCTGGGCAGGACCGGCAGGACGACGATGTCGACCATGCGGACCAGATCCTCGATCTGCTTGGTCTTCAGCGCGGCCGGCGCGTCGATGATCAGGCGCTGCGTCCCCTTCGGCGCGTCGCCGAAGTCCTTCGCCCAGTCCAGCCCGACCAGGGCCGGGGCGGTGTGCGGCCGGCGTTCCAGCCAGCCGAGCGAGGAGCGCTGGCGGTCCACGTCGGCCAGCACGGTGCTGTGCCCCGTCCCGGCGTAGGCGGCGGCAAGGTGGGTGGCGATGGTGGTCTTGCCGCAGCCGCCCTTGATGTTCGCGACGAGGATTGTGCGCATGGCCGGAAAGACTACTCCTCCCGGTCCGGCTTTGGCCAGAAGGGTTTCGCGCCGGCGAAGCCCTCCCACAGGCCGACCAGCGTCGCCTCGGCGTCGGCCACGCCGCGGGCGTGCCAGCCGATGACGATGCCGGCGGCGCGCGGCTCTCCCGGCGCCGGGCGGCTGCCGTCGTCGTGCAGCTCGTGCAGCAGGCGGGTCGCCGTCGCCACGTCGTTGAGGTGGCCCAGCGCGTCCTGGAAGGCGGCCAGCTGCTGGATGTAGCGGCGCGCCGGCTTGTCCTCGTGCAGGCTGCGGAAGAACTCCGCCGCGTAGCGCAGCTTCTTCAGCGCGATGCGCAGCTCGTGCCGCTCCGTCACCGACAGGTCGGCGAAGCCCTGGCCGGCGCGGCGGGCCTTCTTGGCGCGGCGCGACAGCAGATGGTCGGCAAGCCCCTCGACCGGCTCGAACAGGCGGGCCGAATGCTCGCTGACGCGCTGGGCGCGCCAGCCGCGCGACTCTACCCAGGCGCCGATCTTCAGCAGCATCGTGGTGTAGCGGTCGGACAGGATCGCCTCGCGCGCCGCCTCGTAGGCGCGGTCACGCTTCGCCCGCGCGGCGGCGGCCAGCGCGTCGATGTCCTCCTGCAACGGCTTGCCGTGCCCGTCGGCGCGGTGGAAGGCCTCGCGCACCGGCTCCAGCAGCTCGGTCAGGAAGACGTCCCAGTCGCGCGCCGGGCCGAGGTTCCCGGCCAGCCACTTCACCTCCCCCGCCAGCCAGCCGTACTGGTCGGCCGGGATGAAGTCGCGGAACAGGGCGAGCGCGGAGCGCAGGCGGCGCAGCGCCACACGCATCTGGTGGATGCCTTCCGGGTCCTCGCCCTTAACCGACACGGCCTCGTTGGCGGCCATGTGGTTGACGCAGGTCCGCACGATGCGGGCGATGGCGCCCTCCACCGTCGTGTCGGCGTCGAGATCCAGCTTGCCGGCCTTGACGACCTCCTCCTCCTGCCCGTCGGCCAGCGCGTAGCCGCGCGACGCCTTGGTGCGCGGGTCGAGCCGCAGGGGCGCCACCGCCGCCAGTTCCAGCGCGAGGTCGTAAAGGACGGCGGGCGAGCCGCGCTGCAACTCCAGCTCCACCTCCGCAATGGGGACGGAGCCTCCCTCCGGCGTGCGGATGTCGCCGCGGTCGAAGGCGACCTCGATGCCGGCGGCCTCCTCGCCTTCGCCGATGGTCACGACCTGGGTCGTGCGCTCCACCACCGTGGTGAAGAGGGGGCGAAGATCCGATTCGCTGACCGGGCCGAGCAGGTCCAGCGCCTCCGGGTCGGTGATGCGCGACAGGTCGGGCGTGGGGCCGTCGATGGGGCATTCCCACTCCGCCCGGCCGAGCCCGTCGCGGTCGGGGGCGCCCTTCACGGTCTGGAGATAGCGGTCGCCGACCTTGCGCACGCGCACGGTGACCAGACGCCCCACCAGCCGGCGGTCGACGGTGTCGAAATAGGTGCTTTCCAACGCCTTGGTCGCCGCCGCCCCGGAGGCCCGCGCGGCGATCGCCGGGGAAGACCGGAGCCTTTCCATGTCGTCGGGCGAAACGGCCAGCTTCAGTTCCGTTTCCCGGTTGGACTCCGCGTCGACCATATGTGCCCCGCCAATTGCCGGAGGCCCCGTGGTTGCACAGGGCCCCGCACCGGTCAAGTTACAGAACTGTTACAGCCCCGCCGGCTGCGGCCGATCGCCGCAGTTTCTTCAGGCCGGTTTCTCCAACACCAGAAGCTTCGACATGAAGGCCAGCGATCGCTCCCGCGGCCGCAGTCCGGCGGCGGCGAACAGGGCCTCCAGGTCGTCGCGCGCGTAGTGGGCGTAGAAGGGCTCGTGGAAGGCCTGCGGGAAGATGTCCAGCAGACCGTCCATGGCCGGGTTGTCGCCGTACTGGAGGCTGTCCATGAAGACCAGGATGCCGCCGGGCTTCAGCACGCGTGCCATCTCCCGCGCCGCCTGGGCGCGGATCTTGGGCGGCAGCTCGTGGAACAGGTAGATGCAGGTGACGATGTCCTGCGTGCCCTCGGCCAGCGGGATCGCCTCCGCCGCCCCCTGCACCAGCGCCGCGTTGCGCGCCCAAGGGGCGAGGTTGCGACGCGCCTCCCGAAGGTAGGCCGGGGAAAGGTCGAGCGCGGTGACCGGCAGCCGCGGGTGGTTGTCCTTCACGAAGGTCAGGAAGCGCCCGGTGCCGGTCGCCACGTCCAGCAGGCGGCTATCCGCGGAACGCCGGCCGCGCAGATGCTGGGCGATCGGCACCAGCGCCTGACGCCGCATGGCGTCGGCCCCTCCACCGAACAGCACCTCCACCTGATGGTCGTAGAGGCGCGCGCTCTCCTCCGTCAGGTAGCCGCCGGTCTGGTAATGGAAGTTCTGGCGGTAGTAGGCGGGCAGGCTCTCGGAGCCCGGCGGCGGGTTGGCGCGCACCTCCGTCGCCACATGGTCGCGGCGCCGGCGGGAGACGAGCGGCACGTCGCGGAAGAAGGCCGCGGCGTCGGCCAGCACGCGGCGCGGGTCGGGCACGAGGTCGTGCGGCAGCCGGTACCAACCCGCCTCGATGTTGGCGAGGTCGCGGGCCAGCAGGGCGCGCAGCTCCTCCAGGATCGCGCGCGTGTCGGGGACGGGCTTGTCGGTCGGGTGCCTCACCCGGTCGCGTCCGGTGATGCGCGCGCCGAGCCTTGCGGCCAGCATGTACTGGCCGAGGTACCAGGCGACGCGGGCGGACTGGCTCGCTGCGTAGGCCATGCGCGGGACCAGCCTGGAATGGGAATGCAGGGATGTCGTGCTCATGATGAAAAGATGGGATCGCTTTCCTCGGCCGCCCACCACCCATCCCCAACGCCCATCCATTTTCGCCGCATCCCACTGGCCACGCGGGGCGTTGCAAAGCGGGCGCCCCTGTGCTGCATTGCGCCCCAAAATTGGCAACACCCAAAACCTCAAACACCGGGGAAACAGCGGCCATGACCGAGTTCAACACCATCGACGACCTGGGCGTGAATGGCGATGTGAGCGGCAAGACGGTGCTGGTGCGCGCCGACCTGAACGTTCCGATGCAGGATGGCAAGGTTTCGGACACGACGCGCATCGACCGCCTGGCGCCGACCCTGACCGAGCTGGCGGGCAAGGGCGCCAAGGTCGTCGTGCTGTCGCACTTCGGCCGCCCGAAGAACGGCCCGGACGCCAAGAACTCGCTGCGCAACGTGCTGGACGCGCTCAGCGCCGCCGTCGGCCAGACCGTCGCCTTCGGTGAGGACTGCGTCGGCGACAAGGCGAAGCAGGCCATCGCCGGCGTGCAGCCGGGCGGCATCGTGCTGCTGGAAAACACCCGCTTCCATCCTGAGGAAGAAAAGAACGACCCGGCCTTCGCGAAACAGATCGCCGAACTGGGCGACCTCTACGTCAACGATGCCTTCTCCGCCGCCCACCGCGCCCACGCCTCCACCGAGGGCGTCGCGCAGTATCTCCCGGCCGCCGCCGGCCGGCTGATGCAGGCCGAGCTGGAGGCGCTGACCAAGGCGCTGGAGAAGCCGGAGCGGCCGGTCGCCGCGGTAGTCGGCGGGGCCAAGATCTCGACCAAGCTGGACCTGCTGGGCAACCTGGTGCGCAAGGTCGACATGCTGGCGCTGGGCGGCGGCATGGCCAACACCTTCCTCTACGCCCAGGGCGTCGATGTCGGCGCCTCGCTGTGCGAGAAGGACATGGCCGACCAGGCGCGCACCATCATGGAGACGGCCAAGGCGGCCAACTGCGAACTGCTGCTGCCGGTGGACTTCATCGTCGCCAAGGAGTTCAAGGCCGGGGCGGCCAACCGCGCCGTCGCCGCCAACGCCATCGGCGCCGACGAGATGGCGCTGGACGTCGGGCCGAAGACGGTGGAGTTCCTCGGCCTGAAGCTCCAGGGCGCCAAGACCATCGTGTGGAACGGCCCGCTCGGCGCCTTCGAGATCCAGCCCTTCGATGCCGGCACCAACGCGGTGGCCGGTCTGGTCGCCGAGCGCACGGCGGAAGGCGGGCTGCTGTCGGTGGCCGGCGGCGGCGACACGGTGGCCGCCCTGGCCCACGCCGGCGTGGAAGAGAAATTCACCTACATCTCCGCCGCCGGCGGCGCCTTCCTGGAATGGCTGGAAGGCAAGGACCTGCCCGGCGTCGCCGCGCTGAAGAAGAAGTAAGCGTCACCTTCGACGAAAAGGCCCATCTCCGGCGACGGGGATGGGCCTTTTTTCGTTGGGGTCACCGCGGCAGCGGCAGCGGGGCCAGGGGGGAGACCGCCGGGCTGTCGTCTTCCCCGGGAAGAGCCCCGGGAACGGCACCGGGCGGCAGCAGGGCGTAGAGCGCCTTGACGTAGCGGGCCAACGCGTCGCGGCCCATCGGCGTCAGGCTGTAGAAGGACTGCGGGCGCCCGTCGCCGCTTTCGCGGCGGACCGACACGTAGCCGGCGGCCACCAGCTTCTTCATGTGCGAATCCAGGTTGCCGTCGGAGACGTCCAGCCGGCCCTTGATCTCGCTGAAGGTGGCCTCCCCCGCGCCGGCGAGAAAAGCGGCAAGCTGGGTTCGCAGCGGCTGGTGCAGCAGCGGGTCGAGCGATTCCATTCCTGCCTCTATCCTGTTGCGCGGGCCTGTTGCGCGGGGCTGGCGATGCGGCTGCCCAATTCCTACTTGCCCGCGTCCGTCTTGGCGTCGAAGGTCACCGACAGCACACCCGGATCGGTGCCGTTTCCGCCCGGCAGAAGAACCTCGATCCGGCCGCTGTTGACCTGGTCGCCGCGCAGCCACTCCTTGCCGTCGAAGCTGACCCATTCGCGATAAATGTACATATCCCGCGCGGTACTCACTTCCAGCATCTTTTCGTCGCTGCGCTTCAGCAGCGTGCCCTTCACCGTCGCCCTTACGGGCAGCGGCGCCCCCTCCGGATAGAACATCACAAAATTTTTGTCGGCGGGCGCCGGCTGGCCGAAACGCACGACCGGCACGTTGGCCATGTCGGCGGCGGTCGGCGGGAAGCCGGCGCAGGCGGTCAGGGCGGCCGTCGCGGCAAGGCTCAGCAGCGCGGCAGATAGACGGGGAGTAGGCAGACGGGGGGCGTTTCCATTCTTCATGGTTGGGTGTCCTTCTTGGGTTGTTGCTGTCGAGTGTTGTCCGCCGGGCGTCAGCGGTCGCCGGCGGGTAGACGGGCGATGTTGAGGGACGTGTCCACGGCGGGACCGCGGGCGGGGTCCAGGGTGACGGAAATGCCCGGTATGGTGATCGCGATCCGCCCCCGCGCGTTCGCCCAGGGACCATCGCCGATGCGGACGCTCTCGGTCGGCTCGCCGTCCTGGACCAGCACCTCGACGGCGTGCTTCGTGATCAGCGGCAGTTGGAACAGGCCCTTGGCGTCCAGCAGGTCGCCGGTCACCGCCAGGGTGACGGGCACCACCGTGCCGGCGGGCACCAGCACCCGCACCGGCCCGCTGGTGATGGGGTGGGCGCGGTAAGCGTCCAGCGTCAGGCGCGGCAAGGCATCGCCCGGCCCCGCCCAGTCGGTGGAAGAGACAGCCAGCGGTACGCCCAGCACCACGGCGATCCAGCCCATGGTCTGGGCCAGGCGGTGCCAGAAGGGCCGGCTGCGCCCGTGGTCGAGCATTCCCGCCAGCAGCGGCAGCCCCAGCCCGCTGACCGACGCGGCGATCCAGCGCGTCGCCTCGTACGGCAGCCGGGCGGCCAGCGCCCCCGCCCCCACCAGGATGGCGGTGGCGCCGATCCATTCCAGCAATTCCTCGGAAAACAGGCCGTGCACGTAGAGCCCGATGCCGAGCAGGATCATCCAGGCCGCGCACACCATGTAGCCGCCCCCGAAGAAGAAGGTCGCGAAGGTCAGCAGCGTGCCCATGGCCATCAGCAGCCACCAGACCTTCAGGACCTGCCGGTGGACGAAGGACCAGGTCTCGTCCCGCTGGCGCTTGGCGCGGCGGGTCAGGTGCAGGTCCACCAGCCCCACCGTGCCGAGCACCGCCGTCAGCAGCGCCAGCCACGCGAAGGCCCGCATCTCGTGCGAGGGGATCTGCTGCGGCGTGAACACCCAGTCGCTGACCACCAGCAGACCGCCGCCCGCCAGCCCCCACAGAAGCAGCGTGTGCCGTTCGATCCGCAGGTTGCGGTGGCCGGACGACAGCATGGATTGGATGGACAGGAGCTGGCGGGTGACGGCGTCGCTCACGGCGTGGCCCTCGTTACTCTGTGATGCAGAGTGACTACACTCTGCGTTTCAGAGTGTCAACGGGGTTTTCGGGAATTTCTGGTGGACCATACAACCGCGCGCGGTCGGATGCAGGCCGCCGGCTTTTTCACCTTGCATATGACCGCGCCATCGCCGATATAAGCGGCGGGAGGCTGGCGGCGGACGGGTCCCTCGCCAACCCGGTCAGGTCCGGAAGGAAGCAGCCGCAACGAGTTACGGCTCGGGTCGTTCGTCCAGCCTCCCACCCTCTTCCCCCATTCCATCGTGCCCCATTCCATCGCGGTAGCGAATTGAAACGGCGACAGCCTCGCGCCGTGACGCTATTCTGCGCTCCGTCGTGAAGCCGATTTCCGGGCCAGCCGCGTGACCGATACCACTGTTGCCGATACCACCGTTGCCGAACCCGCTGCCGCGTCGTCGAACGGGCTCGCCTACCGGGTTCTGGCGCGCAAGTACCGCCCCAAGACCTTCGCCGAGCTGATCGGGCAGGACGCGCTGGTCCGCACGCTGACCAACGCCATCAACTCCGGCCGCATCGCCCAGGCCTTCATGCTGACCGGCGTGCGCGGCGTGGGCAAGACCACCACCGCCCGCATCATCGCCCGCGCGCTGAACTGCACCGGGCCGGACGGCAAGGGCGGGCCGACGGTGACCCCCTGCGGCGTGTGCGACAACTGCCGCGCCATCGCGGAGGACCGGCACGTCGACGTGATGGAGATGGACGCCGCCAGCCACACCGGCGTGGACGACATTCGCGAGATCATCGAGGGCGTGCGCTACGCCCCCGTCTCGGCGCGCTACAAGCTCTACATCATCGACGAGGTCCACATGCTCTCCAAGAGCGCGTTCAACGCGCTCCTGAAGACGCTGGAGGAACCGCCGGCCCATGTGAAGTTCGTCTTCGCCACGACTGAGATCCGCAAGGTGCCGGTGACGGTGCTGTCCCGCTGCCAGCGCTTCGACCTGCGGCGCGTCGACGCCCAGGTGCTGAAGGACCACTTCACCCGCGTGACGGAACTGGAAGGCGCCGGCATCGAGCCGGACGCGGCCAGCCTGATCGCGCGCGCCGCCGACGGGTCGGTGCGCGACGGGCTGTCGCTGCTCGACCAGGCGATCGCGCTGGCCGCCGGCACGGTGACCGCGCAGCAGGTGCGCGACATGCTGGGCCTCGCCGACCGGTCGAAGGTGATCGACCTGTTCGAGGCCGCCGTCTCCGCAAGGCCCGCGGAGGCCATGGACATCCTGGCCGACCTGCACCGCGTCGGCGCCGACCCGGTGGTGATCCTCCAGGATCTGCTGGACCTCGTTCACAACCTGACACGGCTGAAGGTGGTGCCGGACACCGCCAACGACCCCGGCCTGCCGGAGGCGGAGCGGACCCGCGGCGCCTCCCTGTCCGGCAAGCTGGGCATGCCCGCGCTGACCCGCGCCTGGCAGTTGCTGCTGAAGGGGCTGGGCGAGGTGCAGGCGGCCCCCGTGCCGCAGCAGGCGCTGGAGATGGTCATCGTGCGGCTGGCCTACGCCGCCGACCTGCCAACCCCGGGCGACCTGATCCGGCAATTCCAGAACCTGACCAACGGCGGCGGTGCCGGCAATGGCAATGGCGGCGGCAACGGCGGTGGCCCGGCCCCGCGCGGCCCCGGCGGCGGACCGGTGGCGGTCGCCGGCAACGGCCTGCGCGCCGTCGCCCGCCCGGCGGAGGCGCCCCAGGCCGCCGCTCCCCAACCCGCGCCGGCCGTCGCCCCAGCCGCCATAGCCTCCGCGGTGCCGGAGGAAGAGCGCGTGGCCATGCCGCGCGACTTCCGCACGCTGGTGCAGGTCTTCGCCGAAAAGCGTGAGGGCGCGCTGTACGGCCACCTGACCGGCAGCGTCCATTTCGTGCGCATGGAACCGGGGCGGCTGGAACTGCGCTTGGCGTCGCTGGCGCCCGCCACCCTGCCGAATCGCGTCGGCCAGCTGTTGTCGGAATGGACGGGCCAGCGCTGGGTCGTCATCGTGTCCGACGCGCCGGGCGAGCCGACGCTGATCCAGCAGGAACAGGCCGCCCAGCAGCGCGCGCTGGAGGAGGCGCAGGCCAATCCGGTGGTGCGCGCCGTGCTGGACGCCTTCCCCGGCGCCAAGATCACCGACGTCCGCGACCTCGCGGCCGTCGCCGAATCGGAGCCGGCGGTTGCCGACGACGGCGAGAGTCCCGACCTTATGGTCGTACAGCAGGAAGACGGGGTTTATTACCCGCTCGACGATGAAGGAGATTTCTGACCCATGAAGAACCTTGGCCAGATGATGAAGCAGGCCCAGCAGATGCAGTCCAAGATGCAGGAGATGCAGTCCCGCCTGGGCGAGGTCGAGGTGACGGGCCAGTCGGGCGCCGGCATGGTCAACGTCACCGTCAATGGCAAGGGCGAGATGAAGAAGATCAAGCTCGACAAGTCCATCGTCGATCCGGAGGACGTCGAGGTCCTGGAAGACCTGATCATCGCCGCCTTCAACGACGCCAAGGCCAAGGTCGAGCAGCACGTCGCCGAAGAGACGCAGAAGCTGATGGGCGGCCTGAAGCTGCCGCCGGGCATGAAGCTGCCGTTCTAAGCCACGGCCGATTTCGTCTCGACACGGATAAGCACGGACAACCATCTGTGTTTATCTGTGTCCATCTGTGGATAATACTCAGCATTGCGCGGTTGCAATTGTCCACAGATGAACACAGATAAGCACTGGTGGGCCTGACGGTTGCGTCCAGCCCATCGGCGTCTGCAAACCACGCGGTGATTGCCGCAAGAAGACTTCATGATCGGACCTGAAATCGAGCGCCTGATCCAGCTCCTGTCCAAGCTGCCTGGGCTGGGGCCACGGTCGGCGCGGCGGGCGGCGCTGCACCTGATGAAGCGGCGCGACACTCTGCTCGTGCCACTGTCGGAGTCGATGGCCCTCGCCGCGGAGTCGATTCGCAACTGCTCGGTCTGCGGCAACCTGGACAGCCGCGATCCCTGCTCCGTCTGCTCCGACCATTCGCGCGACCGCGCGGTGATCTGCGTGGTCGAGGACGCCGGCGACCTGTGGGCACTGGAGCGCACGCGGGCCTTCCGCGGCACCTACCACGTGCTGGGCGGCACGCTGTCGGCGTTGCAGGGCGTCGGTCCGGACGATCTGAACATCCCCTCTCTGGTGGAACGCGCCAAGGACCCGGCGGTGACGGAGGTCATCCTGGCGCTGAACGCGACCGTCGACGGCCAGACCACCGCCCATGTGGTGACCGACCGGCTGGCCGGCAGCGGCGTCTCCGTGTCCCGCCTCGCCCACGGCGTGCCGGTCGGCGGCGAGCTTGACTACCTCGACGACGGCACCCTGACCGCCGCGCTGAAGGCACGGCGCCCCCTATAAGGGCGCTCCGTAGGTTGGGTGCAGCGCAGCGCAACCCAACACGCGCCGCGGAGCGAACAATGTTGGGTTACGGCTGCGCCTCCACCCAACCTACGCCACTTTAGGGTTTTTCCTGGGACCGCGCGTGATCCCATAATCGGGGCAAACCACGTACGGGCTTCCCATGCGCACCGCCGTCCTGACCTTCGACGGGTTCAACGAACTCGATTCCTTCATCGCATCGGCCATTCTGAACCGCGTGAAGCGGCCGGGCTGGAGCGCCGAGATCACCAGCCCCACGCCGGTCGTCACCTCCATGAACGGGGTGCGGGTGGAGCGGCAGCAGCCCCTGTCCTTCGCGCGGGAGGCCGACTTCGTGCTGGTCGGCAGCGGCGTGCGGACGCGCGACATCGCCAAGGACGCGGCGATCCTCGACGAGTTGCGGCTCGACCCGGGCCGGCAGTTGATCGGGGCGCAGTGCAGCGGCGCGCTGATCCTGAAAGCGCTGGGGCTTCTGGAGGGTGTGCCGGCCTGCACCGACACCGTCACCAAGCCCTGGGCGGTGGAGGCCGGCATCACAGTGCTGGAACGGCCCTTCCACGCGGTGGGAAACATTGCGACCGCCGGCGGCTGCCTGGCGTCGCATTACCTGGCAGGCTGGGCCATCGCCCGCCGCGCCAGCCCCGCGGAGGCCGAATCGATCCTGCACTATGTCGCGCCGGTGGGCGAGAAGGACGACTACGCGGCGCGGGCGATGGCGGCCATCGGGCCGTACATCGACGGATAAGCCGGCAGCCGCACAAAGAAAAAGCCCCTCCTCCGCCTGGAAGAGGGGCTTTTCCTGAAAGAGACGGTTACTGCGGCAGCGGGGCCGGGCTGTCGGACAGGGAGCGGAGATAGGCGATGATGTTCGCGCGCTCCTGGTCCTTCTTCACGCCGGCGAAAGTCATCTTGGTGCCCGGCGCGTAGCCCTTCGGGTCGTAGAGGAACTTGTTCAGCTCCGCATAGTCCCAGTTGCCGGCGTGGCCCTTGATGGCGTCGGAATAGGCGAAGCCTTCCATGTGGCCGTGCTTGGCCCCGACGATGCCGTACAGGTTCGGGCCGACCTTGGACGCTCCCCCCTTGTCGAAGCTGTGGCAGGAGGCGCAGGCCTTGGCCGCGGTCTGGCCGGCGGCGGGATCGGCCTTGGCGAGCAGCGGAGCGATGTCCCCCGGGCCGGCCGGCGCGCCGCCGCCGCCCTTGGTGTCGGCACCCTTGCCTTCCGGAACCGCGATGACGTAGGCGGCCTTCTCCGGCGTCTTCGGGTGCACCAGGACTTCCGACATGAAACCGGTCAACATGGCGATCAGCCCCGCCAGCAGCACGGCGCCGAAGATCTTGTTCCACTCCATGCTCATACGTCTCGATCCCTTTTTGGTTTGTGCCCCGCGGTTTGACCGCCCTGGCCGGTGGCGCTTCCTCGGCAACGATAGCCTGACCGCGACGGGTTGTCACCGCCCCGCGCCGCGCATCGCCATCCTGCATGCCACAGGAATGTTGGTACCACGACGCTTGACGAAAAGTGGGATCCATGGTTCACCCGCGCCACCCAGAGACGTGATACGGGTTCCTGTCCGATGAGCACCGGCCCCATGAGCAACGGCAGCCCGCCGCCCTCCAACCCCATCGTGGTCATCCCGGCCCGCATGGCGTCCACCCGCCTGCCCGGCAAGCCGCTGGCGGACATCGCCGGCGCGCCGATGATCGTGCAGGTCTGGCGCCGCGCCGTGGAGGCGGAGATCGGCCCCGTGGTCGTCGCCTGCGCCGAGCCGGAGATCGCCAAGGCCGTGGAGGCCGCCGGCGGCACCGCCGTGCTGACCCGGCCGGACCACCCCTCGGGCTCCGACCGCATCTTCGAGGCGGTCAGCCTGCTCGACCCCGAGGGCAAGTTCGACGCGGTGGTCAACGTGCAGGGCGACCTGCCGACCATCGAGCCCGCGACCGTGCGGGCCGCCTTCGCGCCGCTGTCCGACCCGCAGGTGGACATCGCCACGCTGGTCGTGGAGATCACGCGGGAGGAGGAGCGGACCGATCCCAACGTGGTGAAGGCCGTTCTGGAGCTGCCCCCCGGCGCGAAGCGCGGCCGGGCGCTGTACTTCACCCGCGCCACCGCCCCCTGGGGCGACGGGCCGCTGTTCCATCACATCGGGCTGTACGCCTACCGCCGCGCCGCGCTGGAGCGCTACGTCCGCCTGCCGCCCTCCGCCCTGGAGCAGCGGGAACGGCTGGAGCAGCTGCGCGCGCTGGCCTTCGGCATGCGAATCGACGCCGCCGTCGTTGACGCGGTTCCGCTCGGCGTCGATACTCCCGCGGACCTGGAACGCGCCCGCGCGATCCTGGCGAAACGCTCCCCTCTTTAAAAAGACCAGCCCATGCCGACCTCGAACGTGATCGCCTTCCAGGGCTTCCCCGGCGCCTATTCGGACCTGTCCTGCCGGACGGTCTTTCCGGACATGACCACCCTGCCCTGCGCCACGTTCGAGGACGCCTTCGCCGCCGTGCGCGAGGGGCGCGCCGAACTGGCCATGATCCCGGTGGAGAACTCCGTCGCCGGCCGCGTGGCGGACAACCACCACCTGCTGCCCGAAGGCGGCCTGCACATCATCGGCGAGCATTTCCAGCGCGTGAACCACCAGCTGCTGGCCCCGAAGGGGGCCACGCTGGCCGGGCTGAAGACGGTGCGCAGCCACATCCAGGCGCTGTCCCAGTGCCGGAAGATGACGCGGGAGCTGGGGCTCCAGGCCATCAACCACGCCGACACGGCCGGGGCCGCGGCGGAGATCGCCAAGCTGAACGACCCGCAGCACGCGGCCATCGCCTCGTCGCTCGCCGCGGAGATCTACGGCCTCGACATCCTGAAGGGCAGCATCGAGGACGCGGAGCACAACACAACCCGTTTCCTGATCCTGGCCCGCGAGCCGAAGCTGCCGCCGGTCGGGCATGGCGAAAATGGGGGCAAGACGATCACCACCTTCGTCTTCCGCGTCCGCAGCGTGCCGGCCGCGCTGTACAAGGCGATGGGCGGCTTCGCCACCAACGGCATCAACATGACCAAGCTGGAAAGCTACATGGTCGGCGGGCGCTTCACCCAGACCCAGTTCTACGCCGACGTCGAGGGACACCCCGACGAGAGGTCGCTGCGGCTGGCGCTGGAGGAGCTGGACTTCTTCGCCCGCGAGGTGAAGATCCTGGGCGTCTACCCCGCCAACCCCTTCCGCTACCAGGAAAGCCAGCGGGTCGGCGAGGACTGAGCGCCGGGAAAACGGATCGAGGAAAAGGGGCGGCCACCGTGCCGCCCCTTTCCTTTGGGTCAGTGGCCGAAATCGGCGGCCGGTTCCGCCTTGTCGAAGCGGCCGAGGCGATCGACCAGGGTGGCGCTGGCCTCGTTCAGGCCGATCACCTGGACGTCCGCGCCGGTCCGGCGCAGGCGCATCACCACCTTGTCGATGGCCGCGACGGCCGTCAGGTCCCAGAAATGGGCGCCCGTCAGGTCGATGACCACGCGCTCCATCCGCTCGCCGCCGTCGGCAGGCCGGATGTCGAAGGACCGGACGAACCGGTCGGCCGAGGCGAAAAAGACCTGCCCATGGGCGCGGTAGGTGCGCTGCCGACCATCCGCGCTCGCCTCCACCCGCACGCCGACGTGCCGGGCGATCTTGCGGACGAAGAAGACCGCGCTCAGCAGGACGCCAACGAACACGCCCTTCGACAGGTCGTGGGTCGCCACGATGGTCGCCGTGGTCACCAGCATCACGATGGTGGAACCGAACGGGACCGTGCGGATCCGGCGCAGGGAGTTCCAGTCGAAGGTGTTGACCGACACCATGATCATCACCGCGACCAGCGCCGCCATGGGGATGCGCACCAGCCAGCCTTGCAGCGCGACCACCAGCACCAGAAGGACGCTGCCGGCGACGAAGGCCGACAGGCGCCCCCGTCCACCGGACGTCACGTTGATCACGGACTGGCCGATCATGGCGCAACCGGCCATGCCGCCGAACAGGCCGGCGACGATGTTGGCGATGCCCTGGCCGCGCGCCTCGCGGTTCTTGTCGCTGCGCGTGTCGGTCATGTCGTCGACGATGGCCGCGGTCATCAGCGACTCCAGAAGCCCGACGAAGCTCAGCGTGATCGACACCGGCAGGATGATCCAGAGGGTCTCCAGTGTCAGCGGCACGTCGGGCAGCCCGAAGGCGGGCAGTTCGGTCGGAAGCTTGCCCATATCGCCCACCGTGCGCACGTCGGCCCCGGTGGTCACGGCCACGGCGGTCAGCGCGGCAATGGCGATCAGCGGCGCCGGGACGGCTTTGGTCAGGCGCGGCCAAAGGACGAGGATCGTCAGCCCGGCGGCCACCATGGCGTAGGTCTGCCAGGTCACGCCGATCAGCTCCGGCGTCTGTGCCCAGAAAATCAGGATCGCCAGCGCGTTGACGAAGCCGGTCATGACCGAGCGGGAGACGAAGCGCATGTAGCGGCCGAGGCGCAAGGTGCCCAGCGCGATCTGGATCACGCCGGTCAGCAGCGTCGCGGCCAGCAGGTAATCGAGCCCGTGGTCCTTCACCAGATCGGCCATGACCAGCGCCATGGCGCCGGTGGCCGCCGAGATCATGCCGGGCCGGCCGCCGACGATGGCGATGGTTACGGCGATGCAGAAGGAGGCGTAGAGCCCGACCTTGGGATCCACCCCCGCGATGATGGAAAAGGCGATGGCTTCGGGAATGAGGGCGAGGGCCACGACAAGCCCGGCGAGGACGTCGCCGCGCACGTTGCCGAACCACTCCGCGCGGAGTCGGTGCAAATCGAGGGTCATCGGTTCTTTCGGAGTTTCCCTGCGGGAACAGGGCGGTGCACGCGCGGATGGCGCGGCGAATGGCCTGCAAGGATGAGGAAACGGCATCAAACGCCAAACCCCGCGCCAACGATGGGCACGGGGGCTCAAGGTCCCGGGGACCTCAGGAGCAATGGGTCAAGGCGGCGTGTTGCGATGCAGCATGCCACGACCCTACCAAAGACTGCGGGTCATGGCAACCCGCGCAAGCCAGGATAGCCGGCCCAAACGACCGACTTGGGAATAGACGGTCAGTCTTCCTCGTCGATCCATTCGTCGATCATGCGGCGGGCGATGCTGTCCGGCCGGGCAAGGCGGAACTCGTCGCTGGGCGTGAAGTCGCGCAGGAACGCGCGGTCGAACCAGCGGGCCGTCTCCAACTCGTCCTGGTCGGTCTGGATGTCGAAGGTCACCGCCCGCGCGCTGAAGCCCAGCATCAGGGACGACGGGAAGGGCCAGGGCTGCGAGGAATGGTAGCGGACGTCGGTGACGACCAGCCCGACCTCCTCCAGCACCTCGCGCTTCACCGTGTCCTCCAGGCTTTCGCCCGGCTCGACGAAGCCGGCCAGCACCGAATGCATGCCGGTCGGGAAGCGGGCGTTGCGGCCCAGCACCATGCGGCCGGCGCCGTCGTGCACCAGCATGATCACCGCAGGGTCGGTGCGCGGGAAATGGTGGGTGGCGCAGGCCGGGTTGGTGCAGACGCGCACATGCCCGCCCTCCGCGCTCGCCGCCGGGGAGCCGCAGACCCCGCAGAAGCGGTGCCGCGCGTTCCACCAGAGAATGCCGCGGGCGTAGGCGCAGAGGCCGGCCTCCGTCACGTCCATCAGGGGACCGACCGCGCGCAGATCCTCGAACCGGCCGAGCCCGGTGAGGGCCGGGTGTTCGTCCGGCGCCTCCAGCGCGCTGACGTCCACGGCGAAGAGCGGCTTTCCGTCGAGCAGGCCGAGGAACACCGGCTCGATCCCCCAATCACCCCCGGAGGGCAGGAAGACCGCCCGCGTCGATTCGGCCGGGCCGCAGACGAAGCTGCGCGATTGGCTGAGCGGCAGCAGCCGCGCCTCGGGCGAGGCCCAGGCCTCCGCCAGCCAAGCCTGGTCCTTGCGGCGCAGGGCCGCGCGGTCGAGCGGGATTCCCGCGTAGGTGTTCGGTCGTTCGCGCATGGGGGAGAGGCTGCCACAACACCTGCTGGTGCGGAAGGGGCGTCCCGCGCAACCCTCCCCCCGCATTGGCGGTTTGCGTCCGAGCCGCCGGCCGTTAGGATGCGCCACCTTTCACGAGCAAGCCGCCGGAGCGACCATGACCGACCCCTGCCCCGCACCCCCAGTGCCACCCGCTCTGGTTACGCTGGCGGAGCGTCTGGCCGACGCGTCGGGCCCGGTCATCCGGAATTACTTCCGCACGCCCGTTGCCGTGGACGACAAGGCCGACAGCTCCCCGGTGACCATCGCCGACCGCGAGGCGGAGCGCGCCATCCGCGCCATCATCGAGGCCGAGCGCCCCGACGACGGCATCTATGGCGAGGAGTTCGGGACCAAGAACCTGGACGCCGAGTGGGTCTGGGTGATCGACCCGATCGACGGCACCAAGTCCTTCATCACCGGCCGGCCGATCTTCGGCACGCTGATCGCGCTGCTGCATCGCGGCCGTCCCGTGCTGGGCGTCATCGACCAGCCGATCGTCGGGGACCGCTGGCTGGGCGTGGAGGGTCGCCCGACCCTGTTCAACGGCCAGCCGGCCCGCGTGCGCGCTTGCGCCGGGGGGCTGGCCGCCGCGACGCTCGGCACCACCTCGCCCGACCTGTTCCCGGGATCGGACATGGACGGCTTCCGCCGCGTGGCGGCGGCGGCCAAGACCGCGGTCTATGGGGGCGACTGCTACAGCTACGGCCTGCTGGCCGCGGGCTATTACGACCTCGTCGTCGAATCGGGGCTGAAGCTGTACGACTTCGCGGCGCTGGTGCCGGTGGTGACCGGGGCCGGCGGGCTGATGACCGACTGGGACGGGGGGGCGCTGAACGCCGACTCCACCGGCCGCGTGGTCGCCGCGGGCGACGCCCTGACCCACCGCGAAGCCCTGGCCGCTCTGGCCGGATAGGAGGGGCATCATGACCGACACCAAATCCGCCATGGGAACCGCCATCGCCAAGCCCGCCCGTTCCGTCTTCGAAACGTCGCCGGAGAAGCTTCAGCCGTTCCTGCGCTCCCTGGCCGCCCGCGTGTCGGGCGGCGCCAACTGGATGGTGCGCAAGAAGACGGTGTGCGACCTGCTGCTGGGGCTCGACGCTTTCTTCGCCCTGCCGGCGGAGGAACGCCGCACGCTGATGGGCGCCGGGGACGAGAAGGGCACAACGGACAAGGACGTGTCCGGCCCGGCGGACTTCCGCAACGTGCTGCCGCTCTACGTCGGCGCCATCCTGGAAGGTCTGGACGAGACGGCCGTTACGGGACCGGAACAGGCGGCCATCTACATGCTGTCCATCCACCCCGAGCACCAGATGGCGGCCGAGGAATGGATGCTGCGCGATCCGCGCAACGGCAAGGCGGTGCGCAAGCTGATGCGGTCGGACCGCCGCTATCGGCAGCTGATGGACCGCATGGCCGATCATTGGAAGAAGGCCGGCCGCGCCCTGATGCCGAAGGACGGCGATCAGGACGGCGGTCAGGGCAACAGCGAAACGATCAGCAGCCCGAGATAGATGCCGAGCGCGAGGCCGAGGATGATTCCGTAATCCTCGTCCGTCATCGGATTCGAATCGGGATCGAACTGCCGCATGTCGTACTCCGAACGTGTCAAGACATGTCCAGAGTAACCGTTGACAGGCCCGATGGTCCCGCGACAAAGCAGGCATAAAGTTGGGGCCGGCACAAAGTTGGGACCGCGCCGGGAGCGCGGTCCGCAAGGCTCGGGAGGAACGGCCTGGAGGGAAAGGATCGGGCGAGGCTCAGGCCGAGGGGCGCGCTTCGCCGGTGATGGCGGGCTTGGGCGGCATCTCCTCGGCCAGCACGCGGTAGGCGAAGCCGCCGAGCACGCCGCCGACGATCGGGGCCAGCCAGAACAGCCACAGCTGCTGCAGCGCCCAGCCGCCGACGACCAGCGCCGGCCCGGTGCTGCGCGCCGGATTGACGGAGGTGTTGGTCACCGGGATGCTGATCAGGTGGATCAGGGTGAGGGCCAGCCCGATGGCCAGCGGCGCGAAGCCGGCGGGCGCCCGGCGGTCGGTGGAGCCCAGGATGACGATCAGGAACATGAAGGTCAGCACCACCTCCGCTACCAGTCCGGAGGTGAGGTTGTACGCGCCCGGCGAATGCTCCCCGTACCCGTTGGCGGCCAGCCCCTTGGCGGCCAGCGACCAGTCGGCCTTGCCGCTGGCGATGACGTACAGCACCAGCGCCGCCAGGAAGGCGCCGACGAGTTGGGCGATGACGTAGGGCAGGATGTCCTTCGCCGGAAACCGCCTGCCGGCCCACAGCCCCACGGTGACCGCCGGGTTCAGGTGGCAGCCGGAGATGTGGCCGACCGAGTAGGCCATCGTCAGGACCGTCAGGCCGAAGGCGAGGGAGACGCCGGTCAGCCCGATGCCGACCTCGGGAAAGGCCGCGGCCAGCACGGCGCTGCCGCAGCCGCCGAAGACGAGCCAAAAGGTGCCGAGAAACTCCGCCGTCGTGCGCCGGAACATGGTCATGGAAGCACTCCTCTGCTTGCGCTTTGCTCAAGACCGCCTTGGCCGGCCCTCTTGCGGGCCTCGTGACGACGTCTTTTGTCTTGCAGGCCGTTTCGGGATCCGTTGTGCGCCCACGGGTCCGCCACGGGCCAGCGCGCGGGCGTAACATACTGTTGACCACCTCCAGGGCTGGTTACCCCGTCGATCCGCATCCTCCCCGCCCTGGCGGGTGGCCCTGCCCGGCGGGGTTTGCCATACTGCGGCCCTGACCTTCCAACGACCGCAGGCTTGCCGATGCGCCGCACGTTCGCCACCGCCGTCCGGACGACGGCTCCGCTGGCCGCCCTGTTCGCCGTACTCGCGCTGGGAGCGCCAGCGTACGCCGATGCGGCGGCCGTGACCGCGCTGAAGCAGTTCGGGGAGCCGGCGTTCAAGCCGGGCTTCACCCACTTCCCGCACGCCAACCCCAACGCGCCGAAGGGCGGGGCCGTCACGCTGGCGGCCCAGGGCAGCTTCGACAGCCTGAACCCGATCATCCTGCGCGGCGTGACCCCGCGCACGCTGGGGCTGGTGTCGGACAGCCTGATGGTCGGCTCAGGCTGGGAGCTGGACGCGGCCTACGGCGCCTTGGCCGAGCGCGTGGAGGTGCCCGACGACAAGAGCTGGGCAACGTTCCACCTGCGAAAGGAGGCGCGCTGGCACGACGGCGTTCCCCTGACGGCCGGCGACGTGGTCTTCGCCTGGGACTCGATCCAGGCGCACGGCTCCCCCTTCCTGAAGTCCTTTCTGGACCGCGTCGCCACGGTGGAGGCGCTGGACGACCATCGGCTGAAGATCACGCTGAAGACCACGGGCGAGATCAAGCCGATCATCGACTTCGCCACCTCCATCGCGCCCCAGCCCAAGCATTGGTGGACGGCTAACGGCCGCGACATCGCCAAGACGACGCTGGAACCGATCCTCGGCAGCGGCCCCTACCGCATCAGGACGGTCGATCCCGGCCGCTCCATCACCTTCGAGCGCGTGCCGGACTATTGGGGCAAGGATTTGCCGGTGGCGCGCGGCTTCAACAACTTCGACACCGTCAAGGTGGACTATTACCGCGACGACGACGTGATGTTCGAGGCCTTCAAGGCCGGCGCCTACGACTTCCGCACCGAGAACCGGGCGCAGCGCTGGACCACCGGCTATGACTTCCCGGCCATCAAGGACGGGCGCGTGGCGCGGCGCGCGGTGAAGAGCGAGCTGCCGCTGGGCGCCCAGGGCTTCCGCCTCAACACCCGGCGCGCCAAGTTCGCCGACCCGCGGGTGCGTGAGGCGCTGGGATACCTGTTCGATTTCGAGTGGATCCAGAAGAACATCCTGTACGGGCAGTACAGCCGCACGACGTCGAACTTCCCCAACTCCGATTTCGGGGCCAAGGGCCCGCCCTCCCCCGCCGAGCTGGCCCTGCTGGAGCCGTTCCGCGGCAAGATTCCGGAGCGCGCCTTCACCGACACCTTCGAGCCGCCGAAGACCGACGGCAGCGGCAACAACCGCGCCAACGTCCGCGAGGCGACTCGCCTGTTCCGCGAGGCCGGCTGGGAACTGAAGAACGGCAAGCTCACCAACGCCAAGACCGGCGAGGCGATGAGCATCGAGTTCCTGGACGGCAGCGGCGGCCTGACCCGCGTGGTGCAGCCCTATGTCGAGGCGCTGCGCAAGGTCGGCATCGACGCCACCCTGCGCCTCGTCGACACCGCCCAGTACCAGGCGCGCACGGACGAGTTCGACTTCGACGTGGTGGTCGCCAACTTCAATTTCTTCACACCGCCGGGGACGGAGCTGCGCAGCTACTTCGGCTCGGCGGCCGCGGACATCAAGGGATCGGCCAACTACGCCGGCATTCGGGAGCCCGCCGCGGACGCCCTGATCGACCGCGCGCTGGCCGCCAAGGACTTGGACTCCGTCCAGGCCGCCACCCGCGCGCTCGACCGCGTGCTGCTGTGGGGGTTCTACATGATCCCGCACTGGTACAACCCGGAAAACTGGGTCGCCTACAAGACGAAGCTCGCCTTCCCGGACACGCCGCCGAAATACGACCTGGGTTTCCGCAACACCGGCTTCCCGGACACATGGTGGGTGCAGCCCGGCAAGGAGGGGTGAGGGATCGTCTTTTCCGTAGGTCGGGTGGAGCGCAGCGCAACCCGACACGCCTTGCCATGCGACGTGTGTCGGGTTCCGCTGCCGCTCCACCCGACCTACGGGCGTACCGTTCCCGGTGGGGGATCGGGACATAAGCCGAGGCTCCGCCTTGATTGTGCCACAGGTCGGCCCCTACCTTACCGGAAACGGGAGAGGCCGAGAGGGGCATGACAAAGACCGGAAAAGCGATCCTGGCCGCCGTGATGTGCCTGTACCTCGTGGCGCCGGGCGCCCGCGCCCAGACGGGCAGCCACGCGGTGACGGCGCACGGGACGCCCAAATACGGGCCGGACTTCAAGCATTTCGACTACGTCAACCCGGACGCGCCCAAGGGCGGCGAGGTGAAGCTGGCGACCTACGGCAGCTTCGACAGCCTGAACCCCTTCATCCTGCGCGGCTCGCCCGCGGGCGGCGCCGGCCTGCCTTTTGAAACCCTGACGGTCGGCAGCAACGACGAGGTGCTGACCCAGTATGGTTTGCTGGCCGAAACGATCGCCGTCGCCGACGACCGCGGCTCCGTCGCCTTCACGCTGCGCCCGCAGGCGCGCTTCCACGACGGCAGGCCGGTGACCGTCGAGGACGTGATCTGGAGCTTCGAGACGCTGCGCGACAAGGGCCACCCGACTTACCGCACCTATTACGCCGACGTCGCAAAGGCCGAGAAGACCGGGGAGCGGACGGTGACGTTCACGTTCCGCAACGGCAACAATCCCGAGCTGCCAGTCATCATGGGCCAGCTGCCGGTCCTGCCGAAGCATGTCTTCGAGACCCGCGACTTCGCCTCCACCACGCTGGAGCCGATCGTCGGCAGCGGCCCCTACCGGGTCGCCGACGTGCAGCCCGGCCGCTCCATCACCTACCAGCGCGTCGCCGACTGGTGGGGCAAGGATCTGCCGGTCAACCGCGGCCGCTACAACTTCGACCGCATCCGATTCGACTATTACCGCGACCTGGACGTGGTGTTCGAGGCGTTCAAGGCAGGCGCCATTGACTTCCGGGTGGAGAATTCGTCGAAGAACTGGGTCACCGGTTACGACGTGCCGGCCGTGCGCGAGGGGCGGATCATCCGCGAGGAGATCAAGCACCAGGATCCCCAGGGCATGCAGGCCTTCGTCTTCAACAGCCGCCGCCCCATCTTCGCCGACCGCCGGGTGCGCGAGGCGCTGAATTACCTGTTCGACTATGAATGGACGCGCGCCAACCTGTCCTACGGCCTGTTCCAGCGCACCAAGAGTTTCTTCGCCAACTCCGAACTCGCCGCCACCGGCCTGCCGACCGAGGCCGAGGTGAAAGTGCTGGAGCCCTTCCGCGGCAAGCTGCCGGAGGAGGTCTTCACCAAGCCCTACGAGCCGCCCAAGACCGACGGCAGCGGCAACATCCGCCAGAACCTGCGCACGGCGCTCGGCCTGCTGAAGGAGGCGGGATGGGAGTTGAAGGGCAACAAGCTGGTCAACGCGAAGACCGGCGAGCCCATGCGCTTCGAGATCCTGCTGGTTCAGGCGGACATGGAGCGCATCACCCAGCCTTTCGTCCGCAACCTGGAACGGGCGGGCATCGAGGCCGGCATCCGCGTGGTCGACACGGCGCAGTACCAGAACCGCACGGACAATTTCGACTTCGACATGATCATCCAGCGCATGCCGCAGTCGTTGTCGCCCGGGAACGAACAGCGCGACTACTGGCAGTCAGCCAAGGCCGACCAGCCGGGCAGCCGCAATCTGGCGGGCATCAAGGACCCGGTGGTGGACCAGTTGATCGAGACGCTGATCCAAGCCCCGGATCGCGACAGTCTGGTGACCGCGACCAAGGCGCTGGACCGCGTCCTGCTGTGGGGCTGGTACGTCATCCCGCAATGGCACGACGACGTCCGGCGCGTCGCCTATTGGAACCGTTTCTCCCACCCGACGGTTGCGCCCAAGTATGGTCTGGCGTTCGTCGACACCTGGTGGGTCGACCCGCAGAAGACGGCCGCGCTGAAGACGGCTCCCTGAGGACGGACACATTCGGAAAGGCGATCCCGCGCGATGCTGGCCTACATCATCCGCCGTCTGCTGCTGATCATCCCGACGCTGTTCGGGATCATGGTCATCAACTTCCTGATCGTGCAGATCGCCCCCGGCGGCCCGATCGAGCAGATGATCGCCCGCGTCCAGGGCACGGCGGTGGAGGCGACCGCGCGCATCGGCGGCACCGGCGGCGGCGACACCGGCGGGGCCGGCGCGGCAAGCCAGCAGGCCCAGGGCGGCGACACCGGCAGCCGCTACCGCGGCGCGCAGGGCCTCGACCCGGAGTTCATCAAGCAGTTGGAGCGCGAGTTCGGCTTCGACAAGCCGCTGCACGAACGCTTCATCCACATGATGTCGAACTACATCGTGTTCGACTTCGGCAAGAGCTACTTCCGCGACCGCCGCGTCGCCGACCTGGTGATCGAGAAGATGCCGGTGTCGATCTCGCTGGGCATCTGGACCACGCTGATCGTCTACCTGGTCTCCATTCCGCTGGGCATCGCCAAGGCGGTGCGCGACGGGCAGCCCTTCGACGTCTGGACCTCCGGCGTGGTCATCGTCGGCTACGCCATCCCCAGCTTCCTCTTCGCGGTGCTGCTGATCGTCGTCTTCGCCGGCGGGCGCTATTTCGACTGGTTCCCCCTGCGCGGGCTGGTGTCCGACAACTGGCACGAGCTGCCCTGGTGGCGGCAAATCCTGGACTATCTCTGGCACATGGTGCTGCCGGTGCTGTCCATGGTGATCGGCGGCTTCGCCGGCCTGACCATGCTGACCAAGAACTCCTTCCTGGAGGAGATCAACAAGCAGTACGTCATCACCGCACGCGCCAAGGGCTTGGCTGAACGGCGTGTGCTCTACGGCCATGTCTTCCGCAACGCCATGCTGATCGTCATCGCCGGCTTCCCCGGCGCCTTCATCGGCATCCTGTTCACCGGCGCCCTGCTGATCGAGGTGATCTTCTCGCTGGACGGGCTGGGCCTGCTGGGCTTCGAGGCGGCGATCAACCGCGACTACCCGGTGATGTTCGGCACGCTGTATTTCTTCACGCTGCTGGGCCTGATCATGAACCTCGTCGGCGACATCACCTACGTCGCTGTCGACCCCCGCATCGACTTCGAAGCGCGGAGGGTGTGATGGCGGACTCGACCGCGGTCCAGCCCCGCTTCCTGGGATTCCGCGTCACGCCGCTGACGCGGCGGCGGCTGGCGAACTTCCGGGCGAACCGGCGGGGCTTCTGGTCCTTCTGGATCTTCCTGGTCCTGTTCGTGCTGTCGCTGGGCGCGGAGTTTATCGCCAACGACAAGCCACTGCTGATCAAGTACGACAACGCGCTGTACTGGCCGGTCTTCCAAGCCTACCCGGAGACCACCTTCGGCGGCGAGTTCGAGACGGAGACCGACTACCGCGACCCCTTCGTGCGCCAGCTGATCGAGGAGAAGGGCTGGATCGTCTGGCCGCCGATTCCCTACGGCTACCGCACCATCAACTACAACCTGCCGGTCCCCGCCCCGGCCCCACCGTCGGCCGACAACTGGCTGGGCACCGACGACCAGGGGCGCGACGTGGTGGCGCGGCTGATCTACGGCTTCCGCATCTCGGTCCTGTTCGGGCTGGTGCTGACCGCCGTGTCCTCGGTCGTCGGCATCATGGCGGGCGCGGTCCAAGGTTACTTCGGCGGGCTGACCGACCTTCTGTTCCAGCGCTTCATCGAGATCTGGCAGGGGCTGCCGACCCTGTTCCTGCTGATCATCCTTTCCAGCGTCGTAACGCCGAACTTCTGGTGGCTGCTGGGGCTCTTGCTGCTGTTTTCCTGGACCGCGCTGGTCCATGTGGTGCGGGCGGAGTTCCTGCGGGCGCGCAACCTGGACTATGTGCGCTCCGCCCGCGCGCTGGGGGCGACGGATGCGACGATCATGGTGCGGCACGTGCTGCCCAACGCCATGGTCGCGACGCTGACCTTCATGCCCTTCATCCTGAACGGCTCCATCACCACGCTGACCGCGCTGGATTTCCTGGGCTTCGGCCTGCCGCCGGGGTCCCCCTCGTTGGGCGAGCTGCTGGCCCAGGGCAAGGCCAACCTCCAGGCACCGTGGCTCGGCCTGACCGCCTTCTTCGTGCTGGCGATCATGCTGAGCCTGCTGATCTTCATCGGCGAGGCGGTGCGCGATGCCTTCGACCCGCGCAAGACCATCGGCCAGCTGTCCACCGCCACGTCCGGCGCCAACGAGGCCGCCGCCGTGGCCGCGAAGACGAAGCGGAAAGCGGCGGAGTGATTTTCCTAAACAACCATTTGTCAGCAGCTCCGAGTCGCGTTATTTCATAGCTTAAGAGACGACGCATACTATGGTATGTTGGTTAATACAAGTGACCGGGCAAAGACCAGAATGTTTTTTATGCTCGTCAGGGGTGCACCAGAGACATGTATGACGCACGAGAAGTAGCCAATTTCTTACTAGATCATTCGCAAAGCCAAAATCAATCCTTAACTAACATGGCATTAAATAAGATCATTTATTTTGCACATGGATGGTATTTAGCGTCAAAAGGCTCCCCTCTAATACGAAACCGCTTTGAAGCATGGCAACACGGCCCTGTAATTAGGGTCATTTACGAGCAGTTTAGCAAATTTGGAAGCAAACCAATACAGGATCGAGCAATGTCTTTGGACTTGGAGACGGAGTCATACCAAATCACTTCTTACGACATTAGCGAAGGCGATAAGAGTTTCATTATAAATGTTTTTCAAGCTTATTCTACGCTGCATGCTTTTGAACTTTCAAACATCACACACGAGAAAAACTCTCCGTGGGACAAAATATGGAATAATAAAGACGGGAGTGTTCGATTTGGAATGACCATTTCAAATGACGAAATAAGAGAGTATTTTTTAACTGTAACGGATAAAAGGTTGAAGAACTAATCGATGTCGCCTTCAATAATTCATATTTCGCCATTTAATTTTCCTGTCATTCGTAGGCGAATGACAGTTTCTCAAGACTGATTTTGCTTTTAACCAAAGTATCAAAGTCGCCCATTTATAGAGAGAATTCACGCTTTGTTTCTGAAACGGGATTGACTCGACGAAACTGATGGGGAGATAGTGTTGTTATGCAAAAACTCCCCCTCCCTTCCTTAATCGACGGAATCCGCCTGCTGCGGTCGACCGAAGAAGAAGCGGCATTCGCTTATCGTGAATGGCTAAAAGCTAAAGATGATATTAACTTTAGCTACGGACCAGCTTTAAGAACGGTTAGACCTATCTATTCAGGAATCGAGCTTTCTTGCGCGCTGGAAGCTGCCAACCGCTGTCCAAAAACGTGGAAGAAGGCTAATGAAGACGTTATACGCTTAGTGCATGCTGAAGCAGAGAAGAAAAAAGACGAAAATGGAAAGCCGTTAACTTGCCTTGAAACTCCCTATCGCAGGTTTGTAATTCGGCCTGATATGAAGTTTTCTATCCGCCCATCCGTGCTCTATGTTCTGAGAAAAAAAGCTATCGTACTATGGGTGCAGCCCAGGAAAACCCATGGAATGAATTTTACGCAGATTGGCATTCTTATGGCCATTGCAAAGCATGCGGTTATTTCTGATGATATACCAGATTCGCAAGCAGATATTGAATTCCTAGATCTGAGCGCAGATGATTCAGGAAGCCGGCTCGTAACGCCTTATCGTCTAGAAGATTTTACGTTACCGAATGTCTCAGACATTCAAGATCAATTTCAGATATTTGCGCGAGCATACGATGAGGTTTGTCGAGAGGGCTTTGAAATACGCAAACGGCCTCGCAAGCGGCCTGACAGTCATATGCCAAATTTCTTGTAATAGTCGGGTATCGAAGCCAGGAAGTTTGCGGTCGATTATCGACACGGACGCACCTAAATTGGTTGGGCTGACATTGCAAAGTGGCACCTAACCAATGACCATCCCCCTCACCGACCTCCTGCACGTCCGCGGCCTTCAGGTGGAGTTCCGTTCCGGCGGGGGCGTGATGCACGCGGTCAAGGGGGTGTCCTTCGACATCGCCAAGGGGGAGACCGTGGCGCTGGTCGGCGAGTCCGGGTCGGGCAAGTCGGTCACGGCGCTGTCGATCCTGCAGCTGCTGCCCTACCCCATGGCGCGCCACCCCGCGGGCTCCATCCGCTTCCGCGACCAGGAGCTTCTGGGGGCGGAGGAGCGGATCTTGCGCGACGTGCGCGGCAACCGCATCGCCATGATCTTCCAGGAGCCGATGACCTCGCTGAACCCGCTGCACAGCATCGAGCGGCAGATCAACGAGACGCTGTTCCTGCACAAGGGCCTGTCCCGCACCGCCGCGCGCAAGCGCACGCTGGAGCTGCTGCGGCTGGTCGGGCTGCCCAACCCGGAACAGCGCCTGAACGCCTACCCGCACGAACTGTCGGGCGGCCAGCGCCAGCGCGTGATGATCGCCATGGCGCTCGCCAACGAGCCGGACCTGCTGATCGCCGACGAGCCGACCACCGCGCTGGACGTCACCATCCAGGCGCAGATCCTGGAGCTGCTGAAGGATCTCCAACGGCGATTCGGCATGGCCCTGCTGCTGATCACCCACGACCTAGGCGTGGTGCGCAAGATGGCCGACCGCGTCTGCGTCATGAACCAGGGCGAGATCGTCGAGCAGGCCAACGTCGCCGACATCTTCATCCGCCCGCAGCACCCCTACACCCAGAAGCTTCTGGCCGCCGAACCCAAGGGCAACCCGCTGACGCCGCCGGCCAACGCGCCGGAGGTGATGGCCGCGGACGCGCTGAAGGTCTATTTCCCCATTAAGAAGGGGCTGCTGCGCCGGACCGTGGATTACGTCCGCGCCGTCGACGGCGTGTCGGTGGACGTGCGGCAGGGGCACACGGTGGGGGTGGTCGGCGAGTCCGGCTCCGGCAAGACGACGCTGGGGCTGGCGTTGCTGCGCCTGCACGCCAGCCAGGGGGCGATCCGTTTCGACGGGAAGGACATCCAGGGCTGGCAGGCGAAGCGGCTGCGGCCGCTGCGGCGGGAGATGCAGGTGGTCTTCCAGGACCCCTACGGCAGCCTGTCGCCCCGCCTGTCCGTCGGCCAGATCATCGGGGAGGGGCTGACCATCCACGGCATCGGGTCGGCCAAGGAGCGCGACGCCATGGTGGCGAAGGCGCTGGAGGAGGTCGGGCTCGACCCCGCCAGCCGCCACCGCTACCCGCACGAATTCTCCGGCGGCCAGCGCCAGCGCATCGCCATCGCCCGCGCCCTGGTGCTGAAACCGAAGTTCGTGGTGCTGGACGAGCCGACCTCGGCGCTCGACATGTCGGTGCAGGCACAGATCGTCGACCTGCTGCGCGACATCCAGGCGCGCTACAATCTCGCCTACCTGTTCATCAGCCACGACCTGCGGGTGGTGCGGGCGCTGTCCAGCCACGTCATCGTCATGAAGGACGGCAAGGTGGTGGAGCAAGGCCCCACCCGCCGCATCTTCGAGGAGCCGGAGCAGGACTACACCCGCGCCCTGCTGGCCGCCGCCCTGAACCTGGAGGCGGTCAAGTCCGACGCCGTGCGGATGTAGGGAGACCGATTACGCGAAAGCCTCGCGGAGCAGAGGCTCCGGGTCGGCGACGAACGGGTCGGCGATGGTGACGCCGCCAAGCGTGCGTCCGTTCTGCCCGTCTTCGCTGATCACCAGACGGCAGCCGTGGCGCTTGGCCGTCGCCCAAAGCATCGCGTCCCAGAATGAAAAGGAATGGGCGGCCACGGCGTCCATGGCATCGACGAGGCACACGCCATCGGCCGCGACCACGGAAAACGCATCCCGCCATTCCTGCACGACCTCCATGGCGTGGCGCGCCGGCACACGGTGACGAACCGTCGCGGCTCGAAAGAACTCTCCCAGCGATTGGAGCGTCAGCACGACGTCCCGCCCGCGGCACTGCCCGATGATCTCCAAGGCCTTGTCGTGCCGCTCGCCGGCGGCGCGGTCGATGGCGTAAACGAGAATGTTGGTGTCCAAGGTGAAGCGCATGGCCGACCCTCAGCGGTCGTACAGCGAGTCGCGATCGAATCGCCCGCCGCCAAGATCCCAGCCGCTTTTCAATCGCTCCATGAGGCGGGCGTGGGCGGCGCCCCGATCCTCATCCGGGCGGCGGGCGCTGTTGCGCCAATAGGCGTCCAACGCCTCGCGAAGAACGTCCGCTTCGCTCTGTCCGGTCTGGCGAGCCAGCGATTGCAGGCGTTGTTCAACCTCGATAGGCAAGCGAATGGCGGACATGGTGCACCTCCGCCCTTACAGGTATCGCCGATGCCCATGTTCATCAAGCACGGTCACCGGGACCGCGCTCGCTTGGGCAGCGCCACCTCCCGCCATTGCCCCGGCGCCAGCCCGTCGAGCGTCCAGTCGCCGATGGAGCAGCGGATGAGGCGCAGGGTCGGGAAGCCGACCGCCGCGGTCATGCGGCGGACTTGGCGGTTGCGACCCTCGCGCAGGGTCAGCGCGATCCAGCTGGTGGGGATGCTGGCGCGGTAACGCACCGGTGGGTCGCGCGGCCAGAGGTTGGCGGGCTCGTCCATCCGCAGCGCCTCGGCCGGCAGGGTCGGGCCGTCGTTCAGCGTGACCCCGGTGCGCAGCCGCTCCAAGGCCTCCTCGGTCGGCACGCCCTCCACCTGCACCCAATAGGTTTTCGGCAGCTTGTGCTTGGGCGAGGCGATGCGCGCGATCAGGGCGCCGTCGTCGCTCAGCGCCAGCAGGCCCTCGCTATCGCGGTCGAGCCGCCCGGCCGCGTAGACGCCCTTCACCGGCACATGGTCGGCCAGGGTCGGGCGCCCGAGATCGTCGGTGAATTGCGGCAGCACGCCGTAGGGCTTGTTCAGCAGGATTAAACGCGGCATTTGCTAACCTACTGTTTATATTGAGCTTTTTGCCACGAACCCGTCTGCACATTTCAGCACGCGCGTTGACGGAACCTCAATTTCCATATACCTTAGCACACGCCCAGCACAACCCTTGGTTCGCCCATGACGACCATCCAAAACGAAAAGGTAGAGTTGGAAGATGGCAGCGTCGTGCTCTACCGCAGAGACGACGTGAAGAAGCCCGTATGGCACTGCCGTATCTCCATACCGGAAATCCCCTACAAGAACAAACGCTTCACCACACGAAAGACGGACCTCGAAGACGCTAAGAAGGTTGCGCTGCGGGAATATCAGCGCATGGTGTTCCTGCACAGCGAAGGGCTTCCCGTTTACACCAAAACCTTCGAGCAGGTTTGGACCGCCTTTCACAAGGAGCAACAGACCCGCGTGGCGCGCGGCGACCTGTCCGAAGGCCGGTTCCGTTCCATGGCGATCACGGGCAACACCTACTTCGTCCCGTTTTTTGGCTCCAAGCAGATCAACCGCATCAGCGAAGCGGACATTCACGCCTACTGGGATTGGCGACGGTGCTACTGGACGGAAGGCCCCGGCAAGGAACGCTTGGCGAAGGCACGTGACCCCAAGCGTCGAAACGACCCGGACAGCCGGATACACCGGGTTGCCGAGGTTCCCGCTTCGACCACGCTGCATATTGAAGCAGGTTTGCTGAAACAGATTTTCGACCTTGCGCGCCGAAACAAGGATGTGCGCTCCGATCAAGTTCCTCCCATTGATCCACCGGAAGCCCTGGTCACCAACCGGCGACCGGCCTTTACGATGGACGAGTGGAACCACCTCTGCACGTTCATGCCCGCCTGGGTCGAACGCGCAACCAGCGCAAAGCACCGTTTCTCACGCGAACGAATGCAGTGTTTCGTTCACATCATGTACGGCACGGGGATGCGCGTCCCAAACGCCTACAACCTGCGCTGGAAGCACTACAGCACGTTCTTTGCCACAGATGGCAAGGAGTACATCAAGCTTGAAGTTACGGGTAAGATCAAGGTCGGCAAGTCATACACAGTGGTCGGCTCGATCGAACTGAAGAAGTGGTTCGACAAGTTGCGCACTTTATCCAACCACACCAAGCCAGATGACTACATCTTCGTCAATGAGGACGGATCACAGCTCAAAGCGGTGCATGACCACTTTGCAAGGCTTCTCGTGGAAGCGGATTTGCGCACAGACGGCCATGGCCAGGAGCGCACGACCTACAGCCTGCGACACACCTTTGCCACCCACGCACTGTTGGATGGCGTGGACGTGTTCAAGCTCGCGAAGGCTATGAACACAAGCGTCAAAATGATCGAGGAGCATTACGGTCACGTGAAGAACGAGCAGAACGCCCCTGCCCTTCACGGCAACCGCACCAAACAAATTACGCTGGGTAGCACACTCGGCATCACGGTCAGCGTGCCACCTGAAGATCAGTGGGGGAACCAAGCGCCGGCCAAGACTGCCCAGACACGGAAGAACAGAAAATGAACTTGCAGAATCCCCGGTTGCGTAAAGCAACCGGGGCCATCGTCTCACCAAGTCGTGCAATTCAGATTTATTCCGGCCCAGCGGTAATTTGGCCAACGGCTAAATATCCGTATAACGGAGGCAACGCGGAGAGGCCCAGTGCAGATCGATGACTCTATGGACGTTGATGTCCTATTCCCATGGCCCACTCCCGGAACACGCTCGATGACCGATGATGAGTTCGCTGCCCTGAGCGCACGCCTACACGCTGCGGTTCATCGGGCTCATGGCGCGCATAGGAGCACGCGCCATACGCTTCGCCGCCCTGCCCCGCTACAGCAGTAGCAGCCAAGTCAGAACGCAATGGCTACACACCGTAGGCGTCATGGTCGGCGCGCCGTTTCGGTGCTGCCGCCAAAGCGCGGGCACGCACCGCGTCCCACAGGTCATCGATCAATTCGTTCAGTAGGCGAACATGCTCCTGGTAGCGGGGATCAACCGCGAGCCGGTCGGCAAGCAGTTCCAGCCGGGCCGTCAACCCCACCAATGCCGTCATATGAGGTTGCCGAGCCCTTGCCTCCATAGACGTCAAGTAACTTGCCGAAGCCCCAAGCCACTCTCGACTGAATCCAGCTTTCGACTCACACAACCCAAACCGCCTTAGTATACAGTAGGCTTCATCCAGCTTCTCCATAATACAACACCTTCAATTAAACTCCACCGCCGATGCAGCTTCGCAATATTTATCCGTTCCACGCTTTCGCGGCAGCGAGCTTTGCATCCGCTCTAGCCTTTTGCGCAGCGGCCATCGTCGCCACGGTTTCAGCGCGGATTTGCTCGATCTCCAACCGCGCCTGTTCGGCCTCAAACTCCGTTTTACGGATTTCAGCCCTTGCCTTGCGGAGGTCCAATTCCTCACGCTCAACCTCGGGATCGCCGAAGATTAGGGCGATAGTTTCCTCCTCCCGTCGCCGTTGAAGATCACGCGCCTGACGTATCTGATTCTCACGGTTAAGGTCGCGGAGAGTTTTTCGAGGTTTTCGTGTGTCATCGTCATGGCGATTGACTAGTTTGTCTTGACTTGGATTGTAAATACCAAGTTCTATAGCTCTCATTGCAGCACCTTCTTTGTTTTCTCCTTATTTATTCATGTGTGGGCTACCGGATTGTGTGCCGCCCTTTACGGGCGATCAGGCGCCAGCCATGATGGTGACCAGCGATCTGCATTTTGCCGTGCAACGTCACTCGACCATTCGTAGGATGGGATCGTTCAACCGAACCGCGCGATGTAGGGTATGGCTACAGCAGGCACCGTTCTTCATGCACTGTCCACTCGTCTGTTTGGGAGGGGGACCAAGGGCACCCGGTTCGCCGTGGCCGCATGCGTGTATGTTGGGTTGTGGATCATCCTGTATGAGGTGGCACACCTCTTCGACATCGCCCACTCCGCGAGCGCATGGTACCCCGGCCCCGGACTGACCATCGCGTTCTGTGCTGTCTATGGGCCGCGCTACTTTCCCGCCGTCATACTGGGCGCTTTCCTGTATGAAAACACCTTCACACACCTGGACATTGCCAGTGGACTGCGGCATGTGATCGTTTATGGCTCCGCTGGTTTTCTGCTCCGCCGCCTGATCGCGCCGGCATTCCCGTTGCGGACCAAGGATCACGTTAGCGTTTTTCTCCTCGTCGCCTGCGTCTCCACCTTGGCGTCGGCGGCGCTTGCCGGAGCAACCTTCCAGCCCTATTGGACCAACTCCACCTTCACCGACATTCTGGTGTCGTTCTGGATCGGCGACCTCGCGGGCGTTCTGCTCGCCGGTCCAGTCTTCTTCGTCACGTTCTCATGGCTCGGGACGACTGGATGGACCGCGCCCATGGGATGGGTGCCGCGGGTGTCGGCGTCTACCGGCATCGGTGCGGTTTGCATCGTCGTGTTCGCCATCGTCGCATTTGAGATCGACGCCACCCTCGGCACCAACGGCAAGGCATGGTTCGTCGTCCTGTTCCCCGTCGTGTTGCTCGCTTTGCGTCAGGGATTTGGCGGTGCTGTCGCCGGCATTATCGTGGTGAACATCACGGCCGTACTGCTCTTCAAGGTTCTCGGGCGTGTCGGTGATCCCGCGCAGTTGCAAGTTCTGCTCATCATGATCGATATCGCGGCACTTCTGATCGGTGCCACGATCAGCGAGCAGAAAGCCACCGAACAGGGATTGCGGGCGAGCGAACGCCGTCAGCGTGATGTGGCGGCGGCGGTTCACGCCAGTCCGGTCGGAACCACGATTGTGAACGCAGCCGATCCCAATCTGCGCTTTGTGTTCGCCAACAACGCCTTCCACCACTTGAGCGGGTACAGCCCAGAGCATCTGCTGACGGTCGGCCTTGCCGATCTGCTGGCTTCCGATTCGCGGCACTGCCTTGAGGAGATACATCGGGCCATTGGGCAGAAGGAGGCCACGAATTGCGAGGTCACTTTGAGGACCGCCAATGGCGAATGGGTCCGGGACCGCCTGACCGTTGCCCCTATCTCCGACAGCGAGGGCGGGCCGGGCTCCTATCTGGTCCTTCATGAGGATGTTGCGGTGACGAGAAACCGCGAGCGACAGGAACGCGAGCGTGAAAAGCTGGTCGCGCTCGGTCAACTCGCCGGCGGCGTCGCGCACGAGATCAACAACCTGCTCCATCCCATGATCAACCTCGCCATGGAAGCTGAGCATCTGTGGGGCCAGGAAGGGCGGGACGCTCGCCGTCACCTGCGCATGATCCGCTCCTGTGGCGCCAAGGCCGCCGACATCGTGCGCAAGGTTCTGGGCTTCGCCCGACAAGGTACTGGCCCGCGCGTGCCTCTCGATATCGGGGACGCCGTCCTCTCCGCCGTCGATCTCAACCGGCGCAGCCTACCCCCGAGCGTCACTATCCACACCCGGATCGACGCGACGGGTATGATTTGGGCATCGGCAACGGAGGTATCGCAGGTGCTGACCAATCTGCTGCTCAATGCGTCGCAAGCTATGGACGGCCTTGGGACGGTGGATGTTGTCCTCGACCGCAACGACGGAGAGGCTGCCGACTCCTCGTTCCGCTTGACCGTAGTCGACGACGGTCCCGGCATGGACGAAGCGGTGCGCGCCCGAATCTTTGAGCCGTTCTTCACCACCAAGCCTATAGGAAGTGGCACGGGCTTGGGATTGTCTGTGGTTTACGGCATCGTTAAGGATTGGGGCGGCGGCATCGACGTGCGCACCGCACCAGACAAAGGGACAACCTTCATCATCACCGTGCCAGCCGCCGACACGAACACCTGAACGAGGACCACCCATGCCCAACATTCTGCTGGTTGACGATGTCGAAGAAGTGCGCTTCTCCATTGCCAGCACCTTCCAGCGTCACGGTTTCGACATCACCGAAGCGCAGGACGGCAGCGAGGCAATGGACAAGCTCCGCCATGGCAGTTTCGACGCCGTAATCACCGACATTTGGATGCCTGGCACGGACGGCCTCGAACTGCTGCGTCAAATCCGCTCGTCGCACGAGGACCTAATTGTCGTTGCCATTTCGGGCGGCGCTCCCAAAGCGCCCATCGATTTCTCAGTGGCCCTGGCCGACACCTGGGGCGCCGATGCGATCTTTATCAAGCCTTTTGACAACGAAGAGCTGGTCGAGAAGGTGAGCGGCTTGCTCGGTCACTGATCCTCACCAACCTCCTCCAGGGGACCGCTCAAGGCGTTCGCTTCGACCATACCTTGAATGACGGTCTGAAGGGCCAGCGCGAGCGAGGCCAACTGGTCAGGAGGCAACTGGCGGAGCAAAATCTCCAAGTCGTTCCGAGGGTCAAATCGAAGCAATTCACGCCCCTGCGGCGTCAGTTCTATCAAATCGGAACGTCCATCGCGGGGGTTGGGTTGCCGCGCCACCAGCCCCTTTTCAACCAATGACCGGACCGTTCGGGCGACAGGGCTCATCGCCATATTTTGGAAGCGCATGAGTCCCGCTGCCGTGCGCGCCTGTGGTGTCACTTCTGCGAAGTAACGCAAGGCCGTCCACTGCGCCGGATAAAGGCCATGGCTATGCTCGGCGCCGTGGATTAGTCGCGCGGATTGTTCAAGCAGGCTTGCCACGCCTTTAACACGAACCGCCTTGACCATGCACCAGAGCCTCTTGTCTTGCACCGCTCCGGTCTGACCTTCGCAGAGACAACGCGGGAAGGCAACCGGTACGTCTTGCCGCCGCTTGTCGGCACAATATGCTCACCGGTCATTATATTCCAACGCGCCTGAATTTGACATGGCCCGTGAGAGCTTGGGAATCCGGCCTCTGGAGGATGGCACGCCCCATGCTATAGTGACCATAGGTCACTATTTTGGCCGCGCATGGGCTGGCCGTTGATAGCTGGCCCAGCGGCAACACGGGGAGTGAATGGTGGCGGAAGGCAACGTCACTCTATCAACCGGCATGAGAACCAATCTGCTCACGCTTCAGAACGCGAGCCAGAAGCAGACGCGTGCGCAGGAGCGGCTGACGACCGGATTAAAGATCAACGCGGCCCTGGACAACCCGCCGGCTTTCTTCGCCGCAAGGGATCTTGATCGACGCGCCGACGATCTTATGGCCTTGAAGGACGCCATGTCGCAGGCCATCAGCACGGTCAAGGCTGCCGACAAAGGGGTTCAAGCCATTGGCGACCTAACCGAACACGCCAAAGGGCTAACGGCGGCGGCGTTGCAGAACCTTGGAGACGATGAAGCCAGCCGATTGGGTCGGCAGGCATTGGCAAGGCAGTATGACGACTTGCTGACGCAAATCGATAAGGTTGCGGCAGACAGCGGCTATGGCGGCAAGAATCTGATCAATAGCAAGGCCTCTGAATACCTACCGACCCCAAAAAGCAAAGCCAAGGCCGTATCCGCACCGGGTATCAAAGCAATCGATGTCACCAACGCCAAAGCGTCGGCGACCTATACGGTGCACACTTACGGCGATGGGGCGATAGCGGCGTCGGAACAAGGGGCAAAGGACATCAAAGATGCTCTCGGCCTGAACCACTTCCGGCTATTCGGCTACAACAGTCTTACCAACGGCACATTCGCTCCAACAAAGGTTGAACTGCGCAGAAATGGTTCGGACAAAGCCACTCTTACCGTTTTCGAGGGAGACGAACACACGTCGCTCGACATTGATCTGGCGTTAGCCTCCAAGACCGGAACGCTTCGGGACTCGTACAAGCACCTGTTTCAGAACGGAACCTGGGTGGCGTTCGACTATGATGCCGTTGCTCTCGCCAAGCTGGCGAAGGATCACCCCTTAACAGATGTCGAAGTCGAGAAATCGATCAATCTGCGCATGGACATTGGCGATAACCTCGGCCATACGAAATCCCTTTCGCTGGTCGATGGTAGCCCTGCCAAAATTCGTGACGGCTGGAACGATGTTACCATTGGCGGAGCGACGGTGCGGATCAACATCGACCAGAAGACCCTTCAGGCTTCATCGAACTATCAATCGTCAAGCATGATCGACGGCCCATTGGCTGCCTCGATGCGCGACATCGCGTTCGATAATCTCGGGTACGATGGCGCAGCGAACTTCAGTTACGAAGAGAACTTTGATCAATTTTCAGGTCAGATCATCGGGAATCTTTTCACAACCCCCCTTTACGGAAATTTCCCGACTTCCTCGTTTGCAACTTACGTTATAGACAGCACGAATATAAATCCGAGCGAAACCATTTCCTTTAACACGTTTAGCGTAGCAAATCATGCCGCGATCACAGCGACATTCGATATGCACTCCATCGTTGGAAAAGTAACGAGCGGCATTCGTGCCAGCGTCATTGGTGGGACAAACAACACTTATCTGTACTCTGGTGGAGGCGGATCTCCCGTTCCGCTCGGGTGGAAGGGGTGGAATGCCAGCACGGTTTTGAACGTGTCGGTCGGCACCACAGACAGCGGCGGAACCGGCTTCCAGAAGATTACGGTTACCGACACCACAGGAAGTCAAGGCGCGGCGACAATTCCGAACAACTACACCTTCGCCGATGAACCGGCTGGAGTTCCTATCGTCATGAAGGGCGGCGCAAACGAAGGCGCTGTTCTTAGGCTTTTGGGAAGCACGCCAGAGCAGGCGCAAATCAGAGTCCAAGTCGGTGGTGACGGAATTTTTCCGACTGCTGGGATAGCAACAGTCCCGTACCTAAGTGCGTCGGATTACGACCACATTTCCGGTGTCAGTGCCTTAACCTACCTTACCGTGACCGATAACGGAAACGATAGCGCTGGCGCCGGGCAGCGGCGGATCGATGTTGCTGTTGCACCCAACATCATTGCGGCTCCCACCGTCCATTCGTTCAACATCTCGAACGACGCTTTGGATCACGTTGACTTTTCGATCCCGAGCGGCTTCGCACAGGGAACAAGGTTCCAGATGAGCTTCGATCCCGCTTCCGGCGGATTGAGCCAAGCTCCGTTCGTTCTGTTTCCGCCGACCACCTCAGGTGGCTTAACCGAACCAACCACCTATGTCTACCGGGCCGCCAATCGAGGGGAAACGCCACAAGTCGATGTGAGCCAGCACATCCGTTATACGGAGGGAGACGATCTCATAGTGCAGGTTGGTCAAATGCCAACCGATACCGTTGTGGTCTCATCCAAAAATCTCACAACGAGCGGAACAGGACTGGCGCTCGACCGCAGCACCAACGGCTGGAATGGGCGCGACGATATCGAAAAGGCAATGTCGGAACTGAATGCGGCATCACAAAAGCTGCGTTCCGTTTCCACCGAGTTAGGAACGAGCATGGGCATCATCACCACACGGGACACGTTCACCAAGGAATTCAGCGACGTCCTCAACGAAGGCGCGAGCAAACTGACGCTGGCTGATCAAAACGAGGAAGGGGCCATCATGCTGGCCTTGCAGATGCGCCAGCAGCTCGGAATGACCGGCCTGAGCCTTGCGAGCCAGAGCCAGCGGTCCATCCTGAACTTATTCGGCTAAGTTGAGTAATAATCGGTTCTCCTGCCCTCTGCCTTGGTAATATTTCGAGCTTGGAAAGCCCCTCGCATCGCCGCGAATGGCAGTTTGCATATAGTGACCACTGGTCCTTATATTGATGTGCGGCAAGGCCCTTGGACCAGGAGTGAACATGGGAAACGCGATGCTGGCAAAGGCACTCGACCGAATATCCCAGCCCTATCTGGACGATCTGCTAAAAGCCCACCTCCTGTTCCTCCGTCGCACGAAAGGTGGACAACGACTCAACATCGGCATGAAACGTGCCGACCGCTTGGACTTTTCGGGGCGGCTGCTGATGGGGGCGGATATGACCGGGGCTATGCTCGACGGCAGTCGGTTCATCCGTGCCAACCTGGCTGAGGTCAACCTGTTCGGCGCCAGCATGATCAATTGCGATCTTCGCTACGCCAAGCTGGAAAAGGCGGACCTCCGGGGGGCGCGCCTGCGCAGCGCCAACCTGTCGGAGGCGATCCTAGACTTTGCCGACTTCCGAGAGGGGGTGCTTCTCACCAAGCAGCAGGGCGGCGATCTGACACGCGCATGGGCTGACGACGGAAAGGCCCGGATGGCGGGAGCCATGTTCCGCAACGTTCGGGCCAAAAGCGCCAAGTTCTCAAGGGCCATCGGCGCCGGCACCGACCTGAGCAACGCGAACTTCTCCAACGCCCGCCTCAACGGAGCTGACTTCGCCGGCAGCGTCCTGCGCAAGGTCAACTTCACCGGCGCCGACCTTTCGAATTGCAGTTTCGTTGGTGCGAACCTGCAAGGCGCTCTCCTGGTCAACGCCGTTCTTGATGGAGCGGTGTTCGCCGACGCCGACCTCACCACCACCGTCATCAGCCAGGGCGCGCAGATGAAGGCGGACATGAGGAAGGCACATCTGCCGCGCGGACTGGATTCGCTGGAACAGTCCATTCAGGACATCATCCTGGCGCACGCCCGATGGGTGGCCTCGCTGGGAGCCGAGGGCGCCCAGGCCGACCTGTCGCGGGTTAATCTGCGCAACGTGGACCTAGGGGGTACGGACTTTTCGGCTGCAAACTTCCATTCGGCGATGATGATGGACAGCCGCTTGGCCGGTTGCTGCTTCACCATGGCGGACCTGTCTTACGTCAACCTTATGCAGGCGGACTTTACCGACACTGTGTGCCGGGGAACCAACTTCAAGGGAGCGACCCTGCGGAAGGCGACGCTCACGCACGCGGACTGCTCCCCCATGGCGATTACTGTCGGCATCACGACGCGCGACTGGCCTGCGAACTTTTCGGAAGCCGATCTTGGAAACGCCAACCTGTCCGGGGGAAACTTCCGCTTGGCGAACTTCGCACAGGCGGACCTTCAAGGAGCCGACCTTCGGGATTGCAATCTCTGCGGCACCATCCTGACCGATGTCGATCTTACCGGTGCTGATCTTCGGGGCGCCAATCTCGACGGCGCCGACATGCGAGGAGCAATTGGAGTCAAGCGGTAATAGGCAAAAAAGTCGTAAAATGCCCTCACCATCGAGCACTCCCCTTCCTCAACTCAACTTTTCGGCCCAATCCGACGCCGAAGCCTTTTTGCGTTCACTTGGTTGGCGCAAGACCACTGAAACAGGCGTGTACAAACGCCTATCCAATACCGGGATACTGTATGCCTTGGTTCGCAGCACCCCGCTTGGAGCTGTTGTGTGGCTGTCGAAATCCGCCCCTCGCTTGATCCCAGAAAGCGACCAGTCAGAAATATAAGAAAACATAGCTTTTCTTAGGTTTCCGCTGAACCCCGCATCAATCCTCAGCTTCTTTCATGCCTTGAGCGAGTCCGCGCCTGAAAACATAATCTTAAGTGCGGAATAACTGCGCACCTTGAGGTTATGATGAAGCAGGCGCGGGTGCTCACGGAGCAGGAACAGAAGCGGTTGCTGGCGGTGGTCGCACAGGGAAGGCACGCAGCCCGCAACCGGATGGCCATCATGCTGTCCTACCTCGCGGGTCTACGGGTCGGGGAAATCGCGGCACTGACCTGGGGCGACGTGCTGGACAGCAACGGCACGGTTCGGGAGCAGGTCCGTTTGGCCGCCGAAATCACGAAGGGCGGTCATGCCCGCGTGGTGTTCGTCAACGACCGGCTGCGGAAAGAGCTTGAGCGCTACCGCGCAACGCTGGGCAGCGAAATCAAGTCGGAACGCCCCCTGTTGCTCACACAGAAGCGAACCGCCTTCAGCCCCAACACGCTCTGCCAGTTGATGGGGCAGCTTTACGCGCAAGCTGGCCTCGACGGGGCGACCTCCCATAGCGGGCGGCGCTGGTTCATCACCAAGCTCGCCCACAGCGGCATCAGCCCGAAGGTGATCATGACGCTGGCTGGTCACAAACACATGACCACCACCCAGCGGTATATCGAAGTCAACGACGAACTGATGCGCGCGGCGGTGGAAGTTCTTTAACCACTCCCTTATAGCCGACAGCAATAAAAGAGGAGGCATAGGATAATCTCTCTGCCGCCTCTTTTATTCACCGTCAAGCATAATAAGTATCTGCTTGAGTTCAATAGTGTTTCGGATGGATTTTTACTTATGTAGTACAACATGATCGTCTGCCGCGGACTCATCTAGCAGGTGATACCAAAACGTCATCAGGCAATCGGGTGCCTCCACGGCATTGACGGGACCAAGCTGGCCCGGCACACGTTAATTTTCACCTTCGATAGCTGAAAAATAGGGTGCTCTGTTCTGCCGCCTGATGCGTCCTACGATTATATTGGAATCGATGGGTTTCATGCATTTACTTACAACAGAGGACTGCGAATAAAAACTTCGCACTCTAATCGTAGGTAACGATTTGTTCGCAATTTCACTCTACTCTTCCGTTGGAGCCACCCACAGCCTCACCATGCAAACACACAGGATGGAGAGGTCATTATGACAACGAATGAAATAAAAGAGGCTTTGGTGCTTGGTCCGCTTGGCGGAGCAGGAATTGCGCAAGCGCTATTTGCCACAACCGACCTTGATGCAACGTATACTCGTCTTGTATTCGGAGCAGGGCTTGGGTTCATTACAGCAACGGCAATTTTGTTGGCTATTGCCATAACGCACCGCCGGAGAGCCGCTTCCGGTAACATGAAATAGGCGGCCCATACACCTAGCAGTCTCATAGAAAGACCACGCATCGGCGTGGCCTTTCTATTTGAGCCATATGCCTGTGTAGGGTATCACAATGTTCTTGACCTCCGCCAGTTCCATCACGTCGTTTTGTCGGCGCGAGCGTTGACATTGTACTTGCCCTTATAGTCTGGCGCTTTGTCGCTTCGGCCTGCGTTGGGGGCCAATGGGAATTCAACAAGCTCGGACGTGCCGTTGAACAGCACGACCTGTTCCGGCACATGCCCGTTCCAGATCATCAGCACCGCAGCACGGGCCAACCCGGTTCGTTCGCACTGGTAGTCGGTGGCCTCATACAGCGGACTCCATGCCCAGCGGTAACCTTCCGGCAGAGCTGATACGGTTCCTGCATTGCGCTCAGCCGCCATGTGGTCAGCACCCATGCTGTCGTAGAGCCAGTGGCAGAACGCGCGGTCATCCGGCAGTTCGCTGCTCTGGCTCAGCTTACCCTCGAATGCCCGGTAGGTGGTGAACTTGAGCCGGAAGCGTTCCCCGTCGCGGATCAGTTCGCCGCGTGGTTCCGGGTGGCTATGAAGCCAGAGCTTGGCTTCCGCATTGCGGGTCGTGCTGTAGAGGGGAGCGCCGACCATGCCGCTGGCCTGCGATCGGGTGTGCGCGGCTGTCATCCTCGCCGCCTCGTTCTCCACCTCGCCATTTTTCTCCAAAGAGACATCAAGCTGGGGAGAAACAAACTCCTCATCCTGGCCCTCACGAGTTGGCGAAGCCAACGAGCCACTAACCATCAGGTCACCAACTGGCTCTGCCAGTTCATCTTCTGGCGAAGCCAGAGACAAATCCGCGCGATGCTGAGCGTCAGCGAAGCAATCGCGCCTTGTCTTGTCTTTACTTAACTTAACTTTACTTAACTTAGGACCCAATTGAGTGAGGATTGGCAGGGCTTTGAGCTCATCAAAAGTGCTTCTGGAGTGCTTTTCGAGTGCTTCTTGAGTGCTTTTGTAGTGCTTCTCGCGTGCTTCTGAGGTGCTTTTCGAGTGCTTTTCGTCATGTTCATTCGCACCAGAAGCACTCCAAAAGCACTCAAGAATGATCCGCTGCGTCTTTGCATCACCCGTTGCCACCGCGCCTATCACGCTCGCGATGGTGCTCAACTGATTGATGTCGAACTCAGCCAGCAGCCCCACGATCATCTCCCGCAGTTCGTCCACCTCACTCAGTGGCTCGGCCTGGTAGTCCAGGGAGGTGACATCGTACCGCTTCCTAGCCTTCTTCTTCTGGTCCGGGGTAAGGGCGATATCCCCTTCCCAGGAGAAACCGCTATCGAGGTTGTTGCGGATGAACTCCAGGAGGCGTTTGCTGCGGTTCGGGCTGAGTTTCGCCTCACTCAACAACTGAGCGCGCATACTCGCGATAATGCGCGCGTAGCTCTTTCCCATCTTCCTTTCAAGCTCGTCCAGCATTGGCAGCCAGCGCGGCGCGTTCTTTGCCATATTTCTGCTCCTTAAAATGCATTTGACTATTCCGGGGATGCCAAGCCTGCCAGCCCAATAGGCGAGCCCCATACATGAAAAAAACGCCGCCCCCAAATTGGCAGGAGGGACGGCGTTTCCAAGGAACAGCACAAGGCTGCTATGAAATCAGATAATACGGCAACGGCAAATGTCGCGCCTCGCCTTGTCCCTTGATTGCGGCTTCCAACTCCCTGCCAAAGTCACCGGCTCCGCTTATTGTTAATTATACATAACGGCATGGTGATGTCCATAATTAGCCGCTCATCATGCCACAACCCCTCCAGTTTCAGAGCCTTCCATCCGTCGTCGTGCAAATCGTGTTGCGAGCTGGCGGGCGACGCTTCGTGATCGAATTTGGTCGCGGCAATACCGTCGACCGGATTTGTCGTTCTCGCGATAAGGTGTGTTTGGGGGATAGCAATGTCGGTTACGCGCGCTAAGTTTGAGTACGCATTAAAGATGTTAGAGCTGAGCGATTGGGGCCTTTTGGAAAAATGTGCTTTACAATTCCTCGTTTCTGAATTTCCAGACCTCCGCTCAGTCGGATCGGAATCAGTCCATCGCCATCCGGGTAAGCAAGTACTGGTGAAGCTCCAAATTAAAGGGCAACGAATGCTGCCCTTTAATTTGTTATCTTGACGTTGATATTCCGTTAGATTCGGCCGCTCTTAGGGCGCCACTTCCCATTCAGCTTCTCATCGTCGGTGTGGCTCTGCATATCCCAGTAGAACCACCGGCCATCCTCGTGAACGATCAGCTCTTCCGCGACAAAGTATCTCGCCTTCTCGTTACCGTGGACCTGAATGGTAAGCGCCCCCGAGCGGATGAAAGGGTGCAGCGTCCGTGCCATCTGCTTTGGTGTTTTGCGACGATTCTCCATGAAGAGACTTTCCACAAAAGGCTCCCCCTTGAAATCAATGTACCCACCTTCGTTGTGAAATCCGTCCTTGTGGATTTCGGACAAGTTGTGATAAAACCGTTCAGCTTCCTTGCTCACAAAGACCCATTCGTCTTCTAAGACTGTTGGGTATTGACAGTCAAAATTGTAGGCACCCGTCAACCCTCCCTGGTCATAAACCTTCCAGCCTTCCGAGAATAGCCCGGATCGAGCGATGTTGGAGTTTTTCAAGAAGGCCTCAAACCCGTTGCGGTCATTGCAGTCGAACGGGGGGATTAGGATGTTTCCGTAACAATCAGCCATTGCAATATTTTCCTCTTATTAAGCCGAGCGGACAGTGGCCCCGGCGGTAGTCCGATCTATGCGGCATGGGCAAATACGCGGCCCGGTGCAGGGTAGAAACGGGGGACCGGAGTCCCCCGTTCGCTCACTAAGCGGCCTCAATCCAGTCGAGAACCTGTTCCAAAGCCATGCCGCCGAACTCTTCGGCATGTTCCTGGCCGGGTTGAAACGCGGCCCAATACACCATCGTCACGTATTGGTCGCTTTCACTGTCGTGGACCACAACGGCGGTTCGCTGCTGTGTCGCGGGCAGTGCAATGGCCCTGTATTGGATCTCGGCCACACCGTTCGCACTGACAACATCTCGCGCGATGGCAAGAACCTCTTCAGCCGGAATAAGTTCGATCCGGCCAGTTTCGGCACTCCTGAAAACGAAGCGGTCCCGGTTCGGGTGGTACTCAACATTCGGCATGGACAGGGCCGCGAAGTTAACGTTCTGCTGCTCAGTCATAATTCTCTCCTTGGCTAGTATGACTTCGACTATATTCCAAACGAATATCTCTGAAGATGGGATGGCAGGGCTATAGGTGTCCCCGCAGAGTCCCACTATGCTGTCGTTACCTCTCCCCCTGTGTGGCCCGTGCAATCGTTCGACCACTGACCTTAATAGGGGCCCGGTTGACCAGAACGGCGCGCGTTTCGCGCTCCGTCAGGGTGATGATGGCGGTTCGGTTATCTTCGGTCGGAAGAACCATCCGAAGCCGCTTTCCAACCCGACATTGCCCGGCAACGTAGTCCCTAAGTTTCCTAAGTGGGACCGTGCTGCCGTTACTCACGGTAACGACCTTCCTCGCCACATCGAACGCGTGGCGATGCTGACTAGCTAGCATCTTTCACCTATTCAGTTGTTCATGATCCGGCACTGCGTTTGGCGGCGCGAGGCGTATACTCGCCAATTTAGAGGAGATTGTCAAGAACATTGTAGATACGATCGCAAGAAAGATCTTGAACTTTTCTTCAAGATCCTGTGACGCGGCATAGATGCTTGAAGTCTGACGCTGTGTGCTGGGTCGGCATGTAGATACCCAGAGATATGTTTGCCAGATAGTTGGGCTGACGCGGCCACTGCTCCAGATGTCCAAGAAGGTCTCTCGCTCTACACGGTCGATACCGATCACATATAGAAGCCTCCTTAAAGTCCCCCGCCTGTTGCGAGCCAGCAACTCTGATGGCGCGCCAGCCAACTTCTTGAAAAAACTATCAAAATCGCCGTGAGCCAAGCTCTGCCTGAACTTATAAAGTGAGTGTTGCGGGAGGTTTCGCAACGCACGCGAGCAGTGGGCTCGCAGGGAGGTTCCGGTGGCCACGTACAACGCCAAGCTTCTTCACCCCAGCCAGCGCGCGGAACTGCTCCGGCTGGAAAAAGCCGGAAAGGCCAAGGTGGAACGCAAGGGCGACCAGTGGACGGTGACCTACACCTCCCAGCTCATGAGAGAGGTTCCTATGAGCAAGAACGGCATCCTCAGCACCATGAAGTTCGTCACCGTCGAGAAGCACGAGGACGCGGACCCGGTGATCGCCCGCCGCAACAACATGGTGCGCGGGCTGAAGGAGCAGATCGCGATCTTCGACGCGGACGAGGACGGGAAGACCTACCACGAGACGCGCAAGGTGTTCGTGGACCAGAAGCAGGACGACGGAACGACCAAGCGCGTCGAGGTCGAGCGGGACAAGCGCCTGCGTCGGCACTGGTTCCAGAAGGACGACAAGTTCTATGTGGAAATCCGCTACGGCAACCGCCCGCTGCCGGTCGTGAACGGCCAGCACATTATCGAATGCGGTGGCGTGAAGGCTGCCGTGCGCAAGACCTTCGACACGCTGATTCGGGCCGTGGAGGCGGGTGAGCTGGACGAGTTTCTGCGGACCATCAAGGTCAACCGCGTGAAGGAGACCGCTTGATGCGCGACGCGGAGAGGCGGGCAGCGATTGCCCGCCTCAACGACCGGTTACGCCAGACGTTTGTCAGCGGACAGGTCATAATGAGCCGCGGCGTGGCAGCGTTGCCAGATTACAAGCGGGAAGCCATTGTCCAAGCGGTGCGCGAGTTCAACCGCTTCGACGCCAACAACGATCCCTATGGGGAACACGACTGCGCAGCGTTCACGGTTGTTGGCCTAACGCTGCTGTGGAAGATCGACACGTACCAGGACGGCACGCTCACGTTTGGTGCCGATGATCCCCTCTCACCAACAGCGGTGCGCGTGCTCACCATCATGTTGTCCGAAGATTACTGATGAGCGATGATGAGGCGGGCTTAAGCCCGCCTCATCCATGACCAGCTTGAGCTTGACTGCCCCGCAACACAGTTTTTGCACGCAATTTTATTACGCTGTAACCAGTTGAATTTAAATGGCTTTTTGCTTGCATTGTTAAGCAGGATCAGACGGGGCACGGTGCGCTCAACGGGTTGGAAGACCACAAGAAGACAATTGGGCAACAACAGTACAGGGGTTTGCACCGTGACGCTGCTTTTCTGCTCCACCACCGACCGGGCCGAGGATTGGCTCGGTGAGCTCGACCGCCGCATGCCCGGGTTGGAGGTGCGGGTGTGGCCGGAGATGGGTGACCCGGCGGACATCGACATGGCCCTGGTCTGGAAGCCGCCCCAGGGCCTGCTCGCCAGCCTGCCGAACCTGAAGCTGATCGTGTCGCTGGGCGCCGGGGTGGAGTCCATGCTGCTCGACCCGACCCTGCCGGACGTCCCGCTGGTCCGCATGGTGTCGGAAGGGCTGACCCTGGACATGGCGGGCTTCGTGGCGCTCCAGGTGCTGCGCTGGCACCGGCAGCTGGACGAGTACAAGGCGCTTCAGGCGGCCCAGACCTGGAAACAGTTGGGGCACAAGCCGGCGTCGGAGGTCACCGTCGGCTTCCTGGGCTTGGGAGAGCTGGGCACGGCCTCGGCCAGGACCCTGCTCAGCATGGATTACCGCGTGCTGGGCTGGAGCCGCACGCCCAAGAGCGTGGACGGTGTGGAGAGCTATTCCGGCGCCGAAGGCCTGCCCAGGATGCTCGGCCAATGCGACCTGCTGGTCTGCCTGCTGCCGCTGACGGACGAGACGCGCGGCATCCTGAACCGGGACCTGTTCGCCGCCCTGCCCCGCGGCGCCGTGGTGATCAACGCCGCGCGCGGCGGGCATCTGGTGGAGGCCGACTTGCTGGAGGCGCTGGACAGCGGCCATCTGCGCGGCGCCAGCCTGGACGTCTTCGCGGAGGAGCCGCTGCCGCCCGGCCATCCCTTCTGGAGCCATCCGCGCATCCACGTCACTCCGCACATTGCGGCGATCACCCACCCGTCGCGGTCGGCCCACATCGTGGTGGACGCGATCACCGCGCTGCGCGAAGGGCGCCCCCTGCCGAACCTCGTGGACCGCGGGCAGGGCTACTGAACGGCCTCCTCGACGGCAACCGCTTCATCGGGGCTGGCGGCGGTCAATTCCGCCTCCAGCCGCGCCTTGGCGGCGGTGGCCAGTTCCTCCTCCGCCCGGATGGTCGCCAAATCCTCCGGCGCCACGGCGCCGGCGGCGATGACCAGTTCGGCAAAGTCGGACAGGAAGACGCTGCCCTTGACGGTGCGCTGGACGAGCACGCTGCGCTTGTCCTCCGCGTCCCGCTTGCGCTTGATGAAGCCCAGCAGGGACAGCCGGTCGAGCGCGCGGGTCACCGCGGGCTTGGAGATGTTCAGCGTCGCCGCCAGACCGCGCACGGTGTGCGGCGGATCGGTCAGATAGACCTGGAGCATGATCGCCATCTGCCGCGCCGAAAGGTCCGGCCCGTCCTGCCGGACACTGGCGATCAACGCCGTGCGCCACAAGCCGAGCGCCTTGAGGTTCCGTGCCATGCATCCCCCCGAATGCCGCGCCCGGATCCCGCCCCCGGACACGCGGGACGAGTGTCACCCATGCACCCCGCGCAGGCAAGCGTTTCGCAGCCGTATCGATCGGTCAGTTCGTCGCGGGGGGATGGAGGGCCGGACGGGGTGCGGCAAGCGACGGAGTTACGCCCAATCGGGCGGCAGAAGCTGGCGACGGATATGGTGCACGCGCAGAATCTCCAGCACCGCCGACGGTTCATCGGTCGCCACCACGCGGTATATGACCCGGTAGGGAAGATCGGGAATTTTGAACTCCCGCGTGCCGGGAAAAATCCCCGGCTTCCCGAGATTCGGCCGTTCGGCGATCAACGCGACGACCTGGCGGATGCGCTGCCCGACGCGAACGGCCGCGGCCGGATTATGTTGACGAATGTACTGGGAAATGTCGGCGATGTTTTGAAGGGCTCCGCGAAGGTAGCGGACCCTCACTGCGTCCCCAAGGGCCGGCCGAACGAGGCAAAGGCGTTCTCAACCTCCTCGTCCGTGGCGAAATCACCCGCGTCGGCCTCGGCAACCGCGTGCCGGATGTCCTCGTACGCTTCGAACTGGTCGGCAAGGTAGGCTTCGACCGCACGTGTCAGGTGCCACGCCGGGTCATGCGCCGTCGCTTCCGCAAGGCGGTTGAGCGCTTCCGCGGTCTTTCCATCCACGCGGATGGTCATGGACACCGGTTCGGACATGGACGAGCCTTGCTGCTTCGCATCCAGACCCAAGGGTATGCACCCGCGAACGGGCTTTCAAGGTGTTTTGGACAGCGACAGCTGTTGGGTTCGGCTCTCATCAATAGATCAGCTCGTTCTCGCCGCTGCCTTCGGAGATGACGATCTCGCCGCGGGCCGCCAGGTCCTTGGCGAGCTGGACCATGTACATCTGGGATTCGTCCACTTCGCGGACGCGGACGGGGCCCATGGCGGCCATGTCCTCGCGCAGGATCTTCGCGGCGCGTTCGGACATGTTGGAGAAGAACAGGTCCTTCAGCGTCTCCGACGCGCCCTTCAGCGCGGTGGCGAGCTTCTGCTTGTCCACGCTGCGCAGCAGGGCCTGGACGCCGGAGGGGTCGAGCTTCGACAGGTCCTCGAAGGTGAACATCAGCGACTTGATGCGCTCGGCACTGTCGCGGTTGCGTTCCTCCAGGGCGGCCATGAAGCGGTGCTCGGTGGTGCGGTCCAGGCCGTTGAAGATTTCGGCCAGCATCTCGTGGCTGTCGCGGCGGCTGGTGCGGGCGAGGTTGGTCATGAACTCGGTGCGCAGCGTGCGCTCCACGTCGTCCAGGACTTCCTTCTGCACGGCCTCCATGCGCAGCATGCGCATGATGACCTCCATGGCGAAGCTTTCCGGCAGCTGGGTCAGCACGCGGCCGGCGTGTTCGGGGCGGATCTTCGACAGCACCACCGCCACGGTCTGCGGGTATTCGTTCTTCAGGTAGTTGGACAGCACCGACTCGTTCACGTTGGCGAGCTTGTCCCACATGGTGCGGCCGGCGGGACCACGGATTTCCTCCATGATCGAGTCGACCTTGTCCTTGGGCAGGGTCTTCAGCAGCAGGCGCTCGGTCGAATCGAAGGAGCCGACCAGGGAGCCGGTCGCTGACATCTGCTCCGCGAACTCGACGAACAGGCGCTCGATGATGTTGGCGGAGACGGTGCCCAGGTTCGCCATCACCTGGGACAGCTCCTTGATCTCCTCGTCGTCCATCATCGCGAACAGCTTGGAGGAATGCTCGTCGCCCAGCGCCAGCATCAGGATGGCCGCCTTCTCCGGACCGGTGAGGGTGCGATAATCCTCACGAACCTTCAGCGCCATGACTCCGCCTCCAAGAACACGAACCGGCACCACAGTCTGCCGGTATTACCCTTTGGTTTTAACCCTTTCCGAATCGTCGATCCACCCCCGCGACGGGCGCGGGGGTGACAATTTTAACCATATGTGACGGATTGCGCGGTCCGCTCACCCGAACCGCTTGGCGATGACCGCGTAGGCCGCGCGCAGGCCCAGCGCCTCGCCGCCTTCCGGGCGGCCGGGACGGCTGGCGCTGTTCCAGGCGAAGGTGTCCAGGTGCGCCCAGGGCGTGTCCTTCGACACGAACTCCTGCAGGAACAGGCCCGCGGTGATGGCGCCGGCCATGCCGTTGGTGGTGACGTTGTTGATGTCGGCCACCTTGCTGTCCAGCCCCTTGCGGTAGGGCGCCCACAACGGCAGGCGCCACAGCGGGTCGTTGTGCTCCTGCCCCGCGGCCAGCAGGTCGTCGGCCAGCGCGTCGCTGTTGGAGAAGAGCGCCGGCAGCTCCGGCCCCAGGGCGACGCGGGCGGCCCCGGTCAGGGTGGCGAAGTCGATCAGCAGGGCGGGCTTCTCCGAATCGGCCTCGGCCAGGGCGTCGCACAGGATCAGGCGCCCTTCGGCGTCGGTGTTGCCGACCTCCACGGTCAGGCCCTTGCGGGTCTTCAGCACGTCCATCGGCTTGAAGGCGTTGCCGGAGATGACGTTCTCCACCGCCGGCACCAGCACGCGCAGCCGCACCGGCAGCCCGGCCATCATCACCATGCGGCCGAGCGCCAGCGCGTGCGCCGCGCCGCCCATGTCCTTCTTCATCAGCAGCATGCCAGACGACGGCTTGATGTCCAGGCCGCCGCTGTCGAAGCAGACGCCCTTGCCGACGATGGTGACCTTGGGGTGGTCCGGGTTGCCCCAGCGCAGGTCGATCAGCCGCGGCTCCCGCGGGCTGGCGCGGCCGACGGCGTGGACGGCCGGGTAGTCGCGGTCGAGCAGATCGTCGCCGACGATCACGTCCAGCGCGGCCTCGAACTCCTCCGCGAGCGCGCTGGCGGCGTTGGCCAGCTCCGCGGGGCCGAGGTCGTTGGCCGGCGTGTTGACGAGGTCGCGCAGCAAATAGGTCGCGGTCGCCGTGCGCTGCACCGCGCCCTGGTCGGCGTGCTTCGGCCAGACCAGCCCGGCGAAGCTCTTCTTCTCCGCCTTCTTGTAGCGGTCGAAGCGGTAGCTGCCGAGCGCCCAGCCCAGCGCCAGCCGCGTGGCGGCGCGGCCGTCAAGCGCGGCGTCGGTCTGCTCGTCCAGGCGATAGCTGCCCGGCGGCAGGCTGCCCGGCAGGCCGGCGAGGCCCCAGAGGTCGTCGAGCGCCGACACGCCGACCAGCACGCGGGCGACCGCCCCACCCTCCCCCGGCAGGAAGGCGGTGGAGCCGGCCTCCGCCGTGAAGTTGACGGCCTTCACCCAGGCGGCGGCGGAAGGCGGCTGGGACTCCAGCCAGCCGGACAGGCCGGCCTTGGTCAGCGGGGTGATGGTTACGGTGCCGGTGCCGGCCGTGGCGAGCAGGGTGGCGAGCAAGACGGGCGTCCTTCAAAAGGCGGAAAACAGGGTCAAGAGGATGGCGCGGCGGAGCGGCCGTGAAAAGGGGGCAATGGGGCCGATGCGGGGCGGGCGATGGAATGAAACGCTGTGAAACGCCATGAAACATGAGCGGTGATGATGTTTCATGGGTGCCTCCGCCTAGCGTTGTAAGATTTTTATCCTATAATATCCTGAGGAATAGGGCAACCGGGCGGCGCGTAAGTCGCGGGCCATCGCGTTCGAATTCCCCTCTCCCGCCTCGGGAGAGGGAAGGGCCCCACGCGAAGCGTGGGAAGGGTGAGGGTACACCCGAGGATCAGCGCCTTGATCCTTGTACGACCCTCACCCGGCCGCTTTCAGCGGCCACCCTCTCCCGGGGCGGGAGAGGGGTCGTCTCTCAAGCGACTGCCCTAGAGGTCGAACGGGGAAAGGCTGTAGTGTGCGGCCCCACATGGTCAGACATTTTTCAAATGGGGGATTCATCATGCCGGAGCTGACGCTCGTCATCGGCAACAAGGCCTTTTCGTCCTGGTCGCTGCGGCCGTGGCTGGCGCTGAAGCACACCGGCCGCCCGTACGAGGAGATCGTGATCCCGCTGCGCCAGCCGGACACCGCGGCGCGCATCGCGGAGCATTCTCCGTCGGGCCGGGTTCCCTGCCTGCGGCACGGCGATCGGGTCGTCTGGGATTCGCTGGCGATCTGCGAGTATCTGGCGGAGATCGCCCCGGAGGCCGGGCTGTGGCCGGAGGACGCGCACGCCCGGGCGGTGGCGCGGTCGGTGTCGGCGGAGATGCATTCGGGCTTCGTGGGCTTGCGCACCCACATGTCCATGGACCTGAAGGCGATGCGCCCCGGCGTCGGCCGCAACCCGGAGAGCGAGGCCGACATCGCCCGCGTGCTCGGGCTGTGGCGCGCCACGCGCGAGCGGTTCGGGGCGGAGGGACCGTTCCTGTTCGGCCGCTTCTCCATCGCCGACGCCATGTACGCGCCGGTGGTGACGCGCTTCATCACCTACGGGGTCGAGATGGACGCGGTCGGGCGCGCCTACGCCGAGGCGGTCATGGCGCTTCCGGCCATGAAGGAGTGGGTGGCCGCAGCCAAGGCCGAGCCGTGGGACATCTACGCGGACGAACGCCCGGCCGCCGACTTCCGGTTCTGAGGAACCGGTCCCCGCTGTCGATGTTGGAGGGGTTCAACCGGATCGAAGGAGTTCGACCGTGAGCGACAACAAGCACAACATCGACAGCGACGACATCGACCGCAACCCGCGCAAGCCCAGCCAGGGCAACGCCTCCCCCACCGGCACCGGCACCCACGCCGAGCACGCCCGCGAGTCGGCGGCGGAGAACGCCGACAACAAGGCAAAGGGCACGGAGGCCCGCAAGGCGGGTTACGGCAAGGGCTTCACCGAGCCGGAGAAGGGCCGGAACTGATTGCTCCGATCAGGGTCGCGTTGTGAGCGATTCACCACAAAGACACAAAGGCACAAAGAATTTCACAAAGGGCGTTCTGCTTTGAAGCAACGCGCCAAAGTGGCGACACCCTCTTTGTGAATATCTTTGTGTCCTTTGTGTCTTTGTGGTGAAAATCCTTTGCACCACCAGCACTCCCCCTACCCCAGCAACCCCGTCATCACCGCGCGCAGCTGGGCCGGCTTCACGGGCTTGTTCAGGACGTGGCAGCCCTTCGACTGCGCTTCCTCCACCACCTCGGCGGTGCGGTTGGCGGTGATGAGGACGGAGGGCAGCTGCGTCCCGCAGCGCTCACGCACGCGGGCGATCTCGGTGAAGCCGATCACGCCGTTGTCCAGGTGGTAGTCGGCGAACAGCACGTCGGGCGTCGCGGTGTCCAGCGCGCGCAGGGCCTCGTCGCCGCTGGCCGCCGTCGCGACGGTGCAGCCCCAGCCTTCCAGCAGCGCGCGCATGCCGGCCAGCACGGCCGGCTCGTTGTCGATGACCAGCACGCGGATGCCCACCAGCCGGTTGGTGGTCGTGCGCACCGGCGCCTCCAGCGTGCGGGCCGGGCGGGCGTAGCGGCCGAAGGGCACGGTGACCGCGAAGACGGAGCCGCGCCCGGGCTGCGACCGCACGGTGATGGGGTGGTCGAGCATGCGCGCCACCCGGTCCACGATGGCGAGGCCCAGGCCCATGCCGCGCACCCGTTCGTTGGCGCAGGGCGTGTCGAGCCGCCGGAATTCCTGGAAGATCTCGTCCAGCTTGTCCGCCGGCACGCCGGGGCCGGTGTCGCACACCTCGATCCGCAGCCCTTCCGGGGTCCGCCGGCAGCCGATCAGCACCTTTCCCGCACCGTCACAGGCCGGCGTGTAGCGCAGCGCGTTGGACAGGAAGTTCTGCAGGATGCGGCGCAGCAGGCGGATGTCACTGCGCACCACCGCGTGGCTGCCGACGACGCGCAGGTCCAGCCCGCGCTCCCTGGCGACCGCCGCGTATTCGGTGGCGAGCGCGCCGAGCAGGCTCTGGATCGGGAAGTCGGCGACCTCCGGCCGCACCGCGCCGGCGTCCAGCTTGGAGATGTCCAGCAGGGTGGACAGCAGGTCCTCGACCGAGGCCAGAGCCACGTCGATGTTGTCCACCAGCCCGCGGTTGGGCTCCGGCTGGTCCAGGTCGCCGAGCGCCGAGACGAACAGGCGGGCGGCGTTCAGCGGTTGCAGCAGGTCGTGGCTGGCCGCGGCCAGGAAGCGGGTCTTGGACAGGTTCGCCTGCTCCGCCTCCGCCTTGGCCAGCCGCAACGCCTCTTCCGCCGCGATGCGCTCCGCGATCTCCTGCTGGAGCTGTTCGTTGAGGCGGGTCAGCTCGGCCGTGCGCTCCACGACGCGGCGCTCCAGGCTGTCCTTGGCGTCGGCCAGCGCCTCGGCCGCCATGCGCCGTTCGGTGATGTCGTGGATCAGGCCGAAATAGCCCAGGACCTCCCGCTTGCCGCCGGCCCGCTTCTCGCCGAAATGCGGAATGTAGGTGGCGACCGCGTAGCGGGGGGAGCCGTTCTCGCCGGGCAGGTCCAGTTCGAAGGTCACCTCCTCGCCGGCCAGCGCGCGCAGGATGTAGGCGCGCCGTGCCTCGTAATAGAGGTCGCCCAGCGCCGCCCACATGGGCTGGCCCTCGATGTCCTCCCGCGCGCGGTTGAACCAGTTCTCGTAGGCCTTGTTGACGAAGCGGAAGCGCTGCTCCGCGTCCACATAGGCGATCAGGGCCGGCACCGCGTCGGTGACCAGACGGATGCGCTGCTCGCTGTCGCGCAGGGCCTGTTCCGCCCGCTTGCGCTCCGTGATGTCAGTGAAGGTCAGGACGAAGCCACCGCCCGGCATGGGGTTGCGGCTGATCTCCAGCACCGTGTCGTCCAGCCAGGGCTGCTCCACGAGGCAGCTCGGCGCCATCAACGCGCGCAGCGACAGGCCCGCCTCGCCCATCGCCGCGTGGTGCAGGATGAATTCGGCGAAGCTGGCCCCGCGGCGCGCGACGCTGTCGGGCAGGCGCAGCAAGGCGGCGAACCGCTCGTTCCAGGCGACCAGCCGCTGGTCGCGGTCGTAGACGCCCACCCCCTGAGCGATGTTGTCCAGCGTGGCCTGGAGGAGCGCCGACTTCTCGGCCAGTTCCCGCTCGCGCCGGCGGGTCTCATGCTCCTTGATGTCGGTGATGTCGGTGTAGACGCCGACCACGCCGCCGTCGCGGGTGCGCCGCTCGTTCACCTGGATCCAGCGGCCGTCCGACAGGCGGTAGATGTAGGGGCCCTTCAGTTCCCGGTGCTGGGCCAGCCGCTGCGCCAGCCACAGGTCTGGCCGCGGGTAGGCGTCGGCGACGGAGCGCGAGGAGGCGGCCAGCTCCGCGATGTCCTTGAACCGCACGCCCGGCATGATCCTGTCGCGGATTTCCGGCCACAGGGCCAGGTACTTGCTGTTGCACAGCACCAGCCGGTCGTCGGCGTCGAAGATGGCGAAGCCCTCGTTGACCGACTCGATGGCCTCCGACAGGCGGGTGCGCATGGTGTCGGCCAGTTCCTTGGCGCGGGCGAGGTCGCGGTGGCTGTCCTCCAGCTCGCGCAGAGCCCGTTCCACCTCCAGCGTGCGCTCCCGCACCTTCTGCTCCAGCACGATGGCGGTCTGGAACAGGGAGAAGGCGCCGCCCTGCACGTCCATGGACCGTTCGACCCGGTCCATCAGCACCTGGTTGATGCGGCGGAGCTTGGCGTTCTCGCGCTCCAGCGCCTCCAGCCGGGCGCGCTCGTCGCCGGTCAGCGGCGGGGTGGGCCCCAGGGGATTGGGAAGGTTGCGGTCGGAGAAGAGGATCGTCATCGCGCACCTATGGCGACGCCGGTGAAGGTCTGGTTGACGTGCATGGCGTTGTACTGCTCGCCGTAGGCGCAGAAGCCGACGACGTTGTGCCGCGCCAGCGTGGCCGACATGACGTGCTTCAGCTGGCGCTGCTCCAGCTCCAGCCGGCGCAGGATGCAGTCGCAGCCGAGCACGAGGTCGGGCGGCCCACCGACCTCCGCGGCCAGCTTCAGCATCATCGCCTCGAAATTCTCCACCGGGTCGACGCCGCGGGCGACGGTCAGCACGATCCCCTCGTCGATGGCGCAGTAGAAGGTCAGGCTCTCGTCCTCGTTGACCTTCTGGATGGAGCGGACGTGATACTCGCCGCCCACGCGCACCACCACCGGATGGGCGGCGAAGATCATCGGGGTCAGCGGCTCCCCCTCCAGCCCGACCATGCGGGCGTATTCGCGCCCGGCGGGCTCCGCGTTGATCTCCGTGACGATGCGGCGCTGCGGGTCGGCGCCGGTGACCACCATTTTGCTGTCCGACGCCACGAAATGCTCGGTCCGGAACACCACGAAGCGGCGCGCGGTGGTGACCAGCATCAGCACCGCGGCGTTGGAATGGAACCGCCCCTCGTGCAGGACGAAGGTGCGCTCGAAGCGCAGCTCGTCGCCCGCCGAGCCGCCGAACAGCGGGATGTCCATCAGCACGCTGTGCAGCGCGCTGACCACCATCTCCTCCGCCCGCGACATGCCGTCGATCATCAGGAAGGCGAAGCTGCCATAGTCCCGGAAGGCGTCGGCGCGGGCGGCGAGCGCCGCGTCGCGCTGGGCCAGCACCTCGCGCAGGACGCGCGGCGCCTCCGCGATGGAGAAGCGGTCGAGGTCGTCGATGCGCTGCGCCGCGATGGTGAAGTCGGCGCGCGGGAAGCCGATGCCGACCAGCGAGCCGGCGGCGTAGCCGAAGGGCGTGATCTCCCCCGCCGTGGTGCAGCCGATCACCGGAATCGGCCCGAACAGCTCCGCCAGCGCGGTCGCCAGCTCCTCCCGGTCGTAGTGGGCGGAGCAGAAGACCAGCGCCATCTCCAGCTCCAGCCCGCCGCCCCCCTGTGGTCCGCACAGCGCCTGGTGCAGCTCCCGCGCCGCGGTCCGCGCGTCCTCGGCCGTGGAGACCGCGCGCGGCAGGGGCGGACGGGTGGGCGCGTCGAACAGGGAGTCCATCGGTGGGCCGTTGTGGTGTCGGGGTGCGGGAAGCAGCGGCATGGCGTCCATCGCCCCCAGGCGGAGGAAGTCGGCTACAGGCCGGCGGGTGACCATTAGGTTATCCCACCAGGGCGCCCGGGGGAAAGCCGCCGGACGCAGGGCGACATGCGACATTGGTATAAGGACGAAACCACGATGCGAAAAAGGCGCCTCCCGCGGTCGCGGGGGCGCCGAGTTCGGTTCCATATGCACCGCCGCGCGGGGAGGCCAACCTGAACACGGATCAGCTGCCCTGCGGCTGTACCGACCGGGGAAGCATCCCGAAGTCGGTGTCACCATACCGCGTTCCCGTAAGGATCGCTATGCTGATTCGATCATATCGATAGGCTGGCGCCGCAAATCCTCCGTCTCATCATCGGTGAACAGGCGGGAGCGGGTGAGGAAGCGCACGCCCTCCGGCGCCTCCAGCGAGAAGCTGGCGCCGCGCCCCGGGACCACGTCGATGATCAGCTGGGTGTGCTCCCAATAGGCGAACTGGGCGGCCCCCATGTAGAAGGGACAGCCGCCGATCTCCCCCAGCCGGACGTCCTGCCCGCCGGGCCGGAACTCCCCCTCCAGGAAGCACATCGGCGCGCTGCCGTCGCAGCAGCCGCCGGACTGGTGGAAGAACAGGGGACCGTACAGCCCGCGCAGCTTCTCGATCAGCTCCAGCGCGGCCGGTGTGGCGACGACGCGTTCGACCATGGGCGGGATGCTCCATAACCCCCTCTCCCAGCCCCGCTGGGAGAGGGAGGGACCCGCCACAGGCGGGAGGGTGAGGGCTAGGTTTTCCCAAACGTCCTGGAAGCGATGTCCAGTTTCTTGGGATCACCTAGCCCTCACCCTCCCATGCTGCGCATGGGCCCCTCCCTCTCCCGCCGGGGGCGGGAGAGGGGATATTGAGGGACCTTAGAAGAAGCCCAGGGCCTTCGGGCTGTAGCTGACCAGCAGGTTCTTGGTCTGCTGATAGTGGTCGAGCATCATCTTGTGCGTCTCGCGGCCGATGCCCGACTGCTTGTAGCCGCCGAAGGCCGCGTGGGCCGGGTAGAGGTGGTAGCAGTTGGTCCACACGCGGCCGGCCTGGATGGCGCGGCCCATGCGGAAGGCGCGGTTGCCGTCGCGGCTCCACACGCCCGCACCCAGGCCGAACATCGTGTCGTTGGCGATGGCCAGCGCCTCTTCCTCGGTCTTGAAGGTGGTCACGGACACGACCGGCCCGAAGATCTCCTCCTGGAAGATGCGCATCTTGTTGTGGCCCTTGAAGACCGTCGGCTTGACGTAATAGCCGCTCTCCAGCTCGCCGCCGAGGTGGGCGCGCTCGCCGCCGATCAGGACCTCAGCGCCCTCGGCCTTGCCGATGTCGATGTAGGAGAGGATCTTCTCCAGCTGGTCGATGGAGGCCTGGGCGCCGATCATCGTGGCCGGGTCGAGCGGGCTGCCCTGCTTGACCGCGCCGACGCGGGCGACGGCCTTCTCGATGAACTTCTCGTAGATGCTCTCCTGCACCAGCACGCGGCTCGGACAGGTGCAGACCTCGCCCTGGTTCAGGGCGAACATGGCGAAGCCTTCCAGCGCCTTGTCCAGGAACTCGTCGTCGTCGGCCATGACGTCGCTGAAGAAGATGTTCGGCGACTTGCCGCCCAGCTCCAGCGTGACCGGGATGATGTTCTCCGCCGCGTACTGCATGATCAGGCGGCCGGTCGTCGTCTCGCCGGTGAAGGCGATCTTGGCGATGCGCGGGCTCTGCGCCAGCGGCTTGCCGGCCTCGACGCCGAAGCCGTTGACGACGTTGACCACGCCGGCCGGCAGCAGGTCGCCGATGATCTCCATCAGGACCATGATGGCCATCGGGGTCTGCTCGGCGGGCTTCAGCACGACGCAGTTGCCGGCGGCCAGCGCCGGGGCGAGCTTCCACACCGCCATCAGCAGCGGGAAGTTCCAGGGGATGATCTGGCCGACGACGCCCAGCGGCTCGTGGAAATGATAGGCGTAGGTGGTGTGGTCGATCTCCGCGATCGTGCCTTCCTGGGCGCGGATGCAGCCGGCGAAGTAGCGGAAATGGTCGATGGCGAGCGGCAGGTCGGCGTGGGTCGTCTCGCGGATCGGCTTGCCGTTGTCCAGCGTCTCGGCCAGGGCCAGCACATCCAGCCGCTCTTCCATGCGGTCGGCGATCTTGTTCAGGATGCGGGCGCGCTCGGCGGGGGAGGTGCGGCCCCAGGCGTCCTTGGCGGCGTGGGCGGCGTCCAGCGCCTTCTCGATGTCCTCGGCGGTGGAGCGGGCGACTTCGCAGAGGGTCTTGCCGGTGATCGGGGTCAGGTTGGTGAAGTACTGGCCCTTCGTCGGGGCCACCCACTGGCCGCCGATGAAGTTGTCGTAGCGCGGCCGGATGGCGACCTGCTTGCTGAGCGTTTCCAGGGCCTGATGGATCACGGCGCTTCCCTCCCGAGGCGAATTGAGACTCGTTGTGCGGATTTTGTCATATCGCTCGATATGCGTTTCCCGTCACAGCGCCCCGCCGTTATCGCGGCTTTCGGCCCCAGGGGTAAATTCGACTTTCGTTGCAGGCTGCGACCGGGCGCCGCGGGCCGGATCCGCAGGAGGTCCGGCGCGATTTCGGAATGACCCTACGGTTTGAGATGGTACCTTGGTCCACAGCACCCCCTTCGATCCGGCGAGACACGAGGACATGACGACGGACATCCGGCTGCGCTTCCTGCACCCGTCGGGGGCCATCGGCCCCGGCAAGGTCACGCTTCTGGAGCAGATCGACCGCACCGGCTCCATCTCCGCGGCGGCCCGCGCGCTCGGCATGTCCTTCCGCCGCGCTTGGTTCCTGGTGGAGACGATGAACACCGCCTTCCGCGAACCGGTGGTGCGCACCAACGTCGGCGGGCGCGAGGGCGGCGGCACCGGCCTGACCGCCTTCGGGCAGGAGGTCGTCCGCCGCTACCGCCTGATGGAGGAGGAAGCCCGCCGCGCCGCCGCCCCGCACCTGTCCTGGCTGGACGAGGCGCTGAAGCCGGAGACGGAGGAGGAGGAGTCGTAGAGGCCCTCTGCCCCCTCCCTAACCCTCCCCCGCTTCGCGGGAGAGGGGACCTTGGGGAAGAACGGCGGCAGTCCCCTCCACCTCGAAGAGGGGGAGGGTTAGGGAGGGGGCAACGGCGGTTGCCTCCGCCTAAAGTACGACGATCCGCGACACTGGCGACCTTGCTCCGCCCCGCGTGCGCGCATAGTCTCGAAACACAAACAAATGAAAAGGGCGAACGCCCGGCCGCCTTTGCTTGCGAAGGCGGAGCGGAGACGGCCGTCCGACAAATCTCGGTTCCAGAAAACACCGCGCTTAGGGAGTGCGACGATGCAGCGCTCGCTCAACATCGACCCCGGAAAATGCACCGGGTGCCGGCAATGTGAGATGGCTTGTTCATACGAGAACGAAGGAGTCTTCAACCCGTCCAAGTCACGCATCAAGGTCTTCACCTTCGATGCGGAGGCCCGCTTCGTCCCCTACACCTGCACCCAGTGCGCTGAAGCGTGGTGCATGCAGGCCTGCCCCGTGGACGCGATCAAGGTGAACCTGGCCACCGGCGCCAAGGAGGTCCACGCCGACCTCTGCGTCGGCTGCAAGGTCTGCACGATCGCCTGCCCGTTCGGGACCATCAACTACAACGCCTCCTCCGGCAAGGTCATGAAGTGCGACCTGTGCGAAGGCGATCCCGCCTGCGCCAAGGCGTGCCCGACGCAGGCCATCACCTTCGTCGATTCGAACTGGACCGGGCTGGACAAGATGCGCGCCTGGGCCGCCAAGACCGACACCGGCGCTCGCGCGAACTGAGGGGGACCCGACGATGGGATGGGCACGTAAGATCCTGCGCGTCAACCTGACCGCCGGCACCGTGAAATCCGAGCCGCTGAACATGGACTGGGCCCAGAAGTACCTGGGTTCCCGCGGCCTCGGCACGAAATACCTCGTGGAGGAGATCGACCCGAAGGTCGATCCGCTGTCGCCCGACAACAAGCTGATCTTCGCCACCGGGCCGCTGACCGGCACCATGGCCTCGACCGGCGGGCGCTACACGGTCATCACCAAGGGCGCGCTGACCGGCGCCATCGCCTGCTCCAACTCCGGCGGCTTCTTCGGCGCGGAGCTGAAGTTCGCCGGCTGGGACATGATCATCTTCGAGGGCCGGGCGCCGTCGCCCGTCTTCCTGTTCGTGGAGGACGGCAACGCCCGCCTGCTGCCCGCCGACCACCTCTGGGGCAAGTCGGTCTGGGACACCGAGCACGAAATCAAGGCGCAGCTGCAGGACCCGCTGGTCCGCGTCTCCACCATCGGCGTGGCCGGTGAGAAGGGAGTCAAGTACGCCTGCATCGTCAACGACCTGCACCGCGCCGCCGGCCGGTCCGGCGTCGGCACGGTGATGGGGTCGAAGAACCTGAAGGCCGTCGCCGTCCGCGGGACGGAAGGCGTGAAGATCCGCGACTTCCCGGGCTTCCTGAAGGCGTCCGAGACCGCCAAGGGCGTGCTGGCCGGCAACGCGGTGACGGGCCAGGGCCTGCCGACCTACGGCACGCAGGTCCTGATGAACGTCATCAACGAGACCGGCGCGATGCCGACGCGCAACCACCGCGACATTCAGTTCGAGGGCGCGCACAAGATCTCCGCCGAAGCCATGGCGGAGAAGCGGCCGACCGACGGCAAGTCGAACCTGGTCGCCAACCAGGCCTGCTTCGGCTGCACCATCGCCTGCGGCCGCGTCAGCATGATCGACAAGACCCACTACACGGTCGTCAACCGGCCGCAGTACTGGGGCGCGTCGGGCGGGCTGGAGTATGAGGCGGCCTGGGCGCTGGGCTCCAACACCGGCGTGGACGACCTGGAGGCGCTGACCTTCGCCAACTTCATCTGCAACGAGCAGGGCATGGACCCGATCAGCTTCGGCGCCACCGTCTCGGCGGCGATGGAGCTGTACGAGACCGGCGCCCTGACCAAGGAGCAGACCGGCGGCATCGAGCTGCGCTTCGGCTCGGCCGAGGCGCTGACCCAGCTCGCCGAGCTGACCGGCAAGGGCGAGGGCTTCGGGGCGGAGATCGGCCTGGGATCCAAGCGGCTGTGCGAGAAGTACGGCCATCCGGAGTTCCACATGGGCGTCAAGGGCCAGGAATTCCCGGCCTACGACAGCCGCGGCATCCAGGGCATGGGCCTGACCTACGCCACCTCCAACCGCGGCGCCTGCCACCTGCGCAGCTACACCGTGGCGTCGGAGGTGCTGGGCATCCCGGAGAAGACCGACCCGCTGGCGACCGACGGCAAGGCCGGCCTGGTGAAGGCCTTCCAGGACGCGACGGCCGCCTTCGACAGCGCCGGCATCTGCATCTTCACCTCCTTCGCCTGGACCCTCCAGGACGTGGCCCCGCAGGTGGACGCGGCCATCGAGGGCGGCTGGAGCGTGGACCGCATGGTCGAGACGGGCGAGCGCATCTGGAACCTGGAGCGCCAGTTCAACCTCGCCGCCGGCTTCACCGCGGCCGACGACACGCTGCCCAAGCGCCTGCTGACGGAAGAGGCGAACTCCGGCCCGGCCAAGGGCCGCGTCAACGACCTCGGCAAGATGCTGCCGGAATACTACGACATCCGCGGCTGGACGCCGGACGGCGTGCCGACCAACGAGACGCTGGCCCGGCTGGCGCTCTGACCTCCGCCTAGTATCCCCTCTCCCCCCTGGGGAGAGGGTTAGGGTGAGGGGGCGCCCGGAGGGCGTCACAGCACTGCAATGAGCGTGCGTTGTCGGCCTGCGGCCGCCCCCTCACCCCGCCCCTCTCCCCAGGGGGGAGAGGGAGTGAGGCTATCCCCTGAAGGGACACATCCCATGCATTACGTCGTTCTCGGGGCGGGGCCGTCGGGCGTTGTCGCGGCGGAAACCCTGCGGAAGGCCGATCCCACCGGCACCATCACGCTCGTCAGCGGCGAGAACGAGCCGCCCTATTCCCGCATGGCCATCCCCTACGTGCTCACCGGCAAGATCGGGGAGGCGGGGACCCACCTGCGCAAGGGCGAGGACCATTACGCCGCCCGCGGCATCGACGTGCGCGTGAACGCGCGCGCCACCGCGCTGATGCCCGACCACAAGCGCATCGACTTCGCCGACGGCAGCCACATGAAGTACGACCGGCTGCTGGTCGCCACCGGCGCGCGGCCCGTCCGGCCGCCGATTCCCGGGCTGAACCTGAAGGGCGTCCACCACTGCTGGACGCTGGAGGACACCCGCAACATCATCGCGCTGGCCGAGCCCGGCACGCACGTGGTGCTGATGGGCGCCGGCTTCATCGGCTGCATCGTGCTGGAGGCGCTGGCCGCCCGCGGCGTGCAGCTGACGGTGGTGGAGATGGGCGACCGCATGGTCCCGCGCATGATGAACCCCATCGCCGGCACCATGATCCGCCGCTGGTGTGAGGCCAAGGGCATCCGCGTCCTGACCAACACGAAGATCAAGGCGTTGCAGAACGTCGCGGCGGAGAAGAGCCGCGGCATCTTCGGCTTCCTGAAGCGGCGGGAGCCGACGGAGGCGCGCGACACGCTGGACGTGGAGCTGGACAGCGGCGAGATGCTGTCGGCCCACCTCGTCGTCGTGTCGGCCGGCGTGGCGCCGAACGTGGATTTCCTGGCGAACAGCGGCGTGAAGGTCGACCGCGGCATCATGGTCGACCGCTACATGCGCACCAGCGTGAACGACGTCTTTGCGGCGGGCGACGTGGCCCAGGGCTACGACTTCTCGACCAAGGCGCACGACGTCCACGCCATCCAGCCGACCGCGTCGGAGCATGGGCGCATCGCCGCCATGAACATGGCCGGCCACAACATCCAGTACAACGGCAGCCTCCAGATGAACGTGCTGGACACGGTCGGGCTGATCTCCAGCTCCTTCGGCCTATGGGCCGGGGTGGACGGGGGCGATTCGGTGGAGATCGTGGACGACGCCAACTACAAGTACCTGAACCTGCAGTTCGCCGACGACGTGCTGGTCGGCGGCACGGCCATCGGCGTGACCCAGCATGTCGGGGTGATGCGCGGGCTGATCCAAACGGGGACCAAGCTCGGCCCCTGGAAGGAGCGGCTGAAGGCCGACCCGCACCGGCTGATGGAAGCCTACATCGCCCGCACCCATCTGACATGATCATCAGGGGGAGGGGAGATGGGATGGAAATCGTCGTCAAGCTCTACGCCACGCTGGCCCAGCACCTGCCGCCGGGGGCGAAGCAGAACCAGACGCGGCTCGACCTGCCGGACGACGCCACCCCGGCGCACGTCATCGGGCGGCTGAACATGGCGCGGGAGAAATGCCACCTCGTGCTGGTCAACGGCGTCTACGTGGCGCCGAGCCAGCTCGACCGGCACCCACTGAAGCCCGGCGACGCCGTCGCCATGTGGCCCCCGGTCGCCGGGGGTTGAGCGACGACGGATGATCGTCAAGGACATGGCGCTGACCAGGGACGACCTGCTGCGCCTGCTGCCCGGCGCGGTGGACGGCCTGCCCTGGCGGGCCGACGCCGACCGCATCCAGATCGGCGAGAGCGAGGGTGACGGCGTCGACCTGCTAGTCGAACCGCTGCCGCCGCGCCGCTTCGGCCCGGTGGAGATCCCGCGGCTGCGCGTCGGTTTCGCCTTCCGCGGCTGGGACGAGGCGGAGCGGTGCGCCTTCCTCGCCCGCTTCGACCGGGCCTTCCAGCGCGGGGGCGGCTGACCGGGCGGGGGCCGGAGCCGGGAACCCCACCGCCGCGCTTCTGTTGCCGGAGTCCATCCCGCAACCGGAAGGCCAGAGCCATGGCGGACAATCCGCAGCCGCAGGAAACGACCGAAACCCCGACCCCGGTCCACCGCACCGACATCGAACCCGTCTGCGACGAGGACATGGGCGGCGGCGGGTCCAACCCCGACACGCGCTTCCGCGGCATGCCCGGCGGCTGGCCCGGCGGCCCGCTGGATGAGGACTGCGCTCCAACCGCCCGCGGCGAGCCGGCCCACGGCGAACCGGATGGCGCGGAGACGCCGGACCAGCCTACCCCCGACGGGAAAAGGCCGTAGCCTTTCCGGGGCCGTCTCGAATTGGTCGTAGCCGTACTCCGCCCGTGCCGTTAAATAAGGGCTCTCGTCAGGCACCAACCACGGGCTCGCGACCGGCATGCTGAAGCGCCTCTACGACTGGACCATGGCCAAGGCGGCCTCGAAGAACGCCACCACCTGGCTGGCGGGCGTCTCCTTCGCGGAAAGCTCGTTCTTTCCGATCCCGCCGGACCTGCTGATGGTGCCGATGGTGCTCGCCAACCGCCAGGCGGCGTGGCGCATCGCGACGATCTGCACCCTGGCCTCGGTGGTCGGCGGCATCGCCGGCTACATGATCGGCTATTTCCTGTACGAGGCGATCGGCCGCGCCGTCATCGACTTCTACCACCTGAACGACCAGTTCGAGGTGCTGCGCCAGAAGTTCGTCGATTACGGCGCGGAGATCCTGATCATCAAGGGCATGACGCCCATCCCCTACAAGCTGCTGACCATCACGGCGGGAGTCGCGCATCTGAACATGTGGGTGTTCATCGGCGCGTCGATCATCTCGCGCTCCATGCGCTTCTTCCTGGTGGCAGCATTGCTCTACTGGTTCGGGGAGCCGGTCCGGAACTTCATCGAAAAGCGCCTGACCCTGGTCACCAGCGCCTTCGCCGTCGCCCTGGTCGGCGGCTTCCTGGTCATCAAGCTCATCTGACCCCGGACGTTGCGTAGGTTGGGTGGAGCGCAAGCGAAACCCAACACAGCCTGCAATGCATGGATGTTGGGTTGCGCCTTCGGCTCCACCCAACCTACCGATCCAACCGCGACAGCCTTCTCCCCGCCCTGTTGACGCTGGCAAGCGAAGCGACAACGGGAGAGGGACGATGCGGACGTTGCAAGGGGCCGCGGTGGTGATCACCGGCGCGTCGAGCGGGATTGGGCGCGCCACGGCGCAGGCCTTCGCGCGGCAGGGGGCGCGGCTGGTGCTGGCGGCCCGGCGCGAGGGGCTGCTGGACGAGGTGGCCGAGGAATGCCGCGGGCTCGGCGCCGAGGTGGCGGTGGAACCGACCGACGTCACCGACGCGGACGCGGTCAAACGGCTGGCCGACCGGGCGGTGCAGGCCTTCGGCACCATCGACGTGTGGGTCAGCAACGCCGGCGTCGGTGCGCTCGGCCGCTTCGAGGAAACGCCCATCGAGGCCCACCATCGCGTCATCGAGACGAACCTGTTCGGCCCGCTGCACGGCGCCTATGCCGTCCTGCCGGTCTTCCGCCGCCAGGGCCGGGGCGTCCTGATCAACACGGTGTCGGTCGGGGCCTGGGCGCCCGCTCCCTACGCCGCCGCCTACGCGGCCAGCAAGTTCGGGCTGGAGGGACTGCTGGAAAGCCTGCGGGCGGAGCTGGTGGACGAGCCGGGCATCCATGTCTGCGGCGTCTACCCGTCCTTCACCGACACGCCGGGCATGACGCACGGCGCCAACTACACGGGGCACGAGCTTCAGCCGGAAAGCTCCTTCCACGACGATCCGGAGGATGTGGCGGAAACCATCGTGGCCCTGGCGCTGAAACCGCGCGCGCAGGCCATGGTCGGCGCGCTGACTCCGCTGACCCGGCTGGGCCACGCGGTGGCGCCGCGCCTGATGGAGAAGATCGCCGGACACGGCGCGCACCGCCATTTCGGCCGCACGCCCCCGGCCCCGACGACCGACGGCAACCTGTTCGAGCCCATGGAGCAGGGCCGCGGCGTCACCGGCGGCTACAAGACGGCGCCTCCCGGCTGGGTGTCGCCCCTGGTCGTCGCCAGCGTCGCGGCCGCAGCCGCGGCGGCCTACGCCGGCTACGCGCGGCGGCAGCACGGGCATCCGGACCGCCGTCATTAGAGTCTTGGTTTTGCGGGACGGGTTGGCCAGAATGCCGGCCCGTCCACCCAAAACCGCAGAGTTCATCATGCCGAAGCCGGCGACGCCGCGCGGCCGTGCGCCCGCCCCTTCCCGCGCCCGCCGGGCTCCACCCCCGCAACGCGACTCCATGCCGCGGGAGGAGGCTCCGAAGAAGCTGTTCCGCGTCGCCGGCCTGTCCGCCGTCTCGGCCCTGTTCGCGCACGACGCGGGGCGGGTCGAGCGGCTGTTCTTCGACGAGCGGCTGGCGCCCGCGGTCGGCGGCTTCTGCAAGGCGCTGGCGGCGGCGCGCAAGCCCTACCGCATGGTCGATGCCGAGGAGTTGGCGAAGGTCGCCGGCACGGTGCTGCACGGCGGGGTGGTCGCGCTGATCGCGCCGCGCTCGGTCCCCGCCTTTGACGCGGAGGAGGCGCGGCGCTGGGCGGCGGACGGGCAGCCGCTGCTGATCCTCGACGGGGTCGGCAACCCGCACAACCTCGGCGCCATCCTGCGCACCGCGGCCTTCTTCGGGCTGCCGCGCGTGGTCGTGTCCGACCATCCGGGCCAGGCGCTGCCGTCGGAGGCCGCCTACCGCGTCGCCGAGGGCGGGTTCGAGTGGGTGGACCTGTACCGCGCGGCCAACCTGCCGGCCGCGCTGAAGCGCCTGCGCGGCGCCTACCGCACCGTCGGGACGGCGCTCGGCCAGGGGCGCGCGGTGACCGACGTTGCCACGCTCGCCCGGTCCAACACGCCGGTCGCCGTCGTGATGGGCAACGAGGAGGACGGCATGCCGCCGGCCACGCAGGCCGCCTGCGAGGAGATCCTGACCATCCCCGGCACCGGCCACGTCCAATCGCTGAACGTGGCGGCGACCGCGGCCATCCTCATCCACGCGCTGGCGAAACCGGTGAAGGCTTAGCGGCGGGAAAAGAGGATTCACCACAGAGACACAGAGGCACTGAGGGCATGATCTCGCCCGGATCTCCGTGTCTCTGTGTCTCTGTGGTGAAATCCCGCCATCCCGACCCGCGCCTCAGCCACCCACGACGGCGATCATCACCAGCGCGACCACGACGATGATCACGATGGGCAGCATGTCCACGCCGCCGCGGTTCCAGGTCGGCGCCTTGCGCGAGCCGTGGGCGCCGCCGCCGTGGGCGTGGCCCAGACCCTCGTCCTCCCAGCCGTGCACCGACGGCTTGACGCCGGGGACGGAGACGGCCGGCGCCGCCGGGCTCGCCAGGTCCACCACGCCTTCCCCCCTGGCCGCGTCGTAGCTCCGGGCGCCGCGCGGCCGCTTCAGCCGCTCGTCGTCGAGGTCCACGTCGATCCCCGCGGTTTCCAGCCGCTCCACCACCACGGCGACCTCCTCCGGGGTCATGGTTTCGACCGGGATCTCGCGGCCGAGCTGCTCGACGCTCAGCCGGTTGCCGTGGCGACGGCCTTCCTCGGTCAGGCGTTGTAAGGTCTCATTGTCGATCGCCATGTCACATCCCTCCCGCTCGTCAACCTTGAACTAAACGCGGAAAGTGCGGGAAAGCTCCCGTCACTCGGCGCGGAAGGCGCTTTCCACCTCCCGCCGCATCTCCTCCTCCTGGCCGAGGTAGCGCGGGGAGAAGTGGAAGGGCACCACCCGCCGCGCACCGGCCGCCGCACCCAGCCGGCCGGCCTGCTCCGTGGTCAGGTGGCGGCGCGCGGCGGCGGTTTCGGCGTCGGCGGCGCGGAATGGGGACTCGATGAACAGCAGATCCACGTCCCGCGCCAGATCGGTGATGCGCGCGGCGTTGTCCGGCGTGAAGGCGGCGTCCACCACATAGGCGATGGCCTGCCCGGCGGTGACCGACAGCGCCTCCGCCTTCAGCCGGCCGAGCGGCAGGACCACCGTTCCGCCGTCCCGGCCGGGGGCGGCGATGGGCGCGTCGTCGTTGTCCGCCCGGAAGACGGCCCGCTTCAGGTCGCGCAGCCACGGCCCGACGGCGAGGCCGAGCCGGTCCAGCCCGTCGCGGAAGACGTTGACGTGCGCCGGCTCCTCGATCCGGAAGGCGAGGCTGGGGATGCCGTGGTCCAGCGTGACCGTGCGCACGGCCAGCGCGTCCTCCGCCACCAGCAGCCCGCCGTCGAGGCGGACGATCCGCTCCGCTTCGCGGGCGAAGCTGCGGCGGCTGTGGAACTCCGCGGTCAGCGCCGTGCCGTCCTCCTCCACCGCGGTCGCCTTCACCACGAAGTCCGCCGCGTAGCCCGGCGCGAGGTTCCATGTGTAGGCGGCGAACTTGCCCGCCACGCGGTCGACGAAGCCGGGCGGGCCGAACAGGTGCAGCGCCTTCTCCCGCCCCAGGCAGACGCGCAGCAGCCGGTCGAAGCCGGCGAAATGGTCCATGTGGGTGTGCGAAACGAAGCCGTGCGTCGTCCGCAGCAGCAGGCGCGGCGGCACCGGCGACAGGTCGCCGAGGTCGAGCAGCAGACAGCGCCGCTCGAACCGGACCTCCACCAGGACGCCGGGATCGCCGAAGGGCGGGTTGACGAGCTGGGGGTGCAGCAACGGGTTCAGCGGGTCGCCTCCTGGCACGGTGTCGTTGCAACCGGCTGCGCGGCGCGCCGGTTCCGGTGGCCTCGCGGAAGCGTGACCGGCCCGCTCCCTTGCCGTTCGCCGGTTGGGACCCGACATACGCCTTCCATCCTACGCCAAGGGAGACGCCCAGATGCTCGGAATGTTCCTGCGCAAGTCCGTCGAGGTGCCGAGCGCGGAAGAGGCCTTGCCCGGCCGCGACACGCCGATGCCGGTCACGACCCGCCATCACGTCAACGGCAACCCGCTCACCCCGCCCTTCCCGGAGACCATGGAGGTCGCCGACTTCGGCCTCGGCTGCTTCTGGGGCGCGGAGCGGAAGTTCTGGCAGACGCCCGGCGTGTGGACGACCATCGTCGGCTACCAGGGCGGCCACACGCCCAACCCGACCTATGAAGAGGTCTGCTCCGGCCGCACCGGCCACACGGAGGTGGTGCGCGTCGTCTACGACCCCGCCAAGGTCCGCTACGAGGATCTGCTGCGCGTCTTCTGGGAGGCGCACGACCCGACCCAGGGCATGCGCCAGGGCAACGATGTCGGCACCCAGTACCGCTCCGCCATCTACACCCACAGCGAGGCGCAACGCCAAGCCGCCGAGGCGAGCCGCGAAGCCTACCAGGCGCGGCTGAAGCAGGCCGGCTTCGGCCCCGTGACCACCGAACTGCGCGAGGCCCCGCCCTTCTACTACGCCGAGGATTATCACCAGCAGTACCTGTCCAAGAACCCCGGCGGCTACTGCGGCCTGGGCGGCACCGGGGTGACCTGCGCGGCATAACCCGTGAGATCGGACGGCGCGGTGTCGCCGGCGGTGGACGCCGACTGCGACATCCGCGCGACAGGGGCGGGGCGGCGTGATTGGGCGCAGCCCTCGCGGTTGCGCCCGCCCTCTCCTTCCGGGTATGGTTCCGGCGGTCCATGAAAGCTCCAGGGGGCAGCCCCGCGGGGCGCCGCCCGAGAATTCCGCGCCCAATCGATGATCAAGGAAAGAACCGAGCTGGCGACGCCGCACCTGAGCGGCCTGCTTGACTTTTGGCTCACCAAACGTGTCGGCGACAAACCGCCGATCTCCAGCACGATTGCCCCGGCCGACCTGCGGCCGTGGAAAGACAATATTGTGATCTTCGAAGTCATCGGCGAAGACGACTTCGTGTACTCCTACTACGGCAAGGCTTTGGCCGCGGCGTTCGGGCATTCGCGCCTGGGCGCCACGCTGGACGAACTGCCGGAGGAGCAGCGCGCCATCCTGCGCCCCGAATACGCGTCGGTGCTGCGGGAGCGGATGCCGGTCGCCCGCGTCTACACCGCCGATTTCGGCGGCACGACGCGCAGCTGGGAACGGCTCGCCCTGCCGATGTCCAGCGACGGCGACTTGATCGACAAGATACTGGTCGCCGCCTACGAGCTGACTCCCGATGATCGGATTGGCGACGATCGGATTGGCGACCATCCGATCGCCGATGATCGGATTGTCGAGGAGCCGATCGTTGAGGAGCCGGCGGGCGAAGACGACGCGCCCGGCGATGACACGCCCGAAAACGACACGGCCGGTGAGGCCGTCGCCGCGGATGGCGACGACGCCGAACCGGAGCTTGTCGTGACGGACGAGGATGTCGAGCCCGACACCGCCGAAATGGACGATGCCGGCTGGCCTGCCGCCGCGGAGGACGATGCCGCGCCGGTCGATACCGACCTGGACGGCGCCGAAAACGGCGACCAGGACGGCACGGACGACGGCCATGACGCGTCCGACGACGAAGACCCCGCCCGACCGAATTCCACCGACCTGAAACCGGGAGCCCCGGCATGACGCCGCGCACGCCCCACCTGACCGCGCCCGCCACCCAGTCCGGAGTCGTCACCGCCGACGAATTCAACCTGTGGTGCGCGCTGAACGGCCGCCCCTTCAACCTCATTCCCAACGCGCGGGCCGACGGCCGCGTGGCCTGGGACGTGGAGGTGCTGCCCGGCACGCCGCGCGCCGGCACGGTCTATTCGACGAACCTCGCCGACGAGTCGCTGGCGGTCGTCGCCGGCTTCGCCTTCCTGTCGGGGGTGGAGTGGGCCTACGAGGCGCGCGACCCCATGGACGACCCCGCCCCGGTCGTGGCCGCAGCCCCGCTGCCGGACCACGCGGCGGAGCTGGACGCCGAGGCGGACCTGGACGCGGAGGCGGACGCCGACGCCGGGGCCGACGCCGGGGATGAACCCGCCATGGACGATGTGGCGCTGGACGACTCGGCGTTGGACGACTCGGCGCTGGACGGCGCCGGTGAGGCGGACGACGCGCCGGACCTCCATCCGGAGGAAGACGCCGGGCATCCCTACAGCCTGCCCGCCGCCACCCTTCTGCAAAGCCCGCCGCCGCGCCCGCCGCAGCAGCATGACGAGACCGTGCTGGCCCGCAACGCGCGCATGCTGGAAACGGTGCTGAAGAACTTCCGCGTCCGCGGCGAGATCATGGACGTGCGCCCCGGCCCCGTCGTGACGCTCTACGAGTTCGAACCGGCGCCGGGCACCAAGTCGGCCACGGTCATCAACCTGACCGACGACATCGCCCGCTCCATGAGCGTGGTCACCGCCCGCATCGCCATCGTGCCCGGCCGCAGCGTCATCGGCGTAGAGCTGCCGAACCCGGTGCGCGAGATGGTCTATCTGCGCGAGATGTTCGACCATCCGGCCTTCGCCGAGTCGCAGGCCCAGCTGGCCATCGCGCTGGGCAAGGACATCAGCGGGGAGCCGGTGGTCGCCGACCTCGCCCGCATGCCGCACCTGCTGGTCGCCGGCACCACCGGCTCGGGCAAGTCGGTGGCGATCAACACCATGATCCTGTCGCTGCTCTACCGGCTGCCGCCGGAGCGCTGCCGCTTCATCATGGTGGACCCGAAGATGCTGGAGCTGTCGGTCTACGACGGCATCCCGCACCTGCTGACCCCCGTGGTGACCGACCCGAAGAAGGCCGTGGTCGCCCTGCGCTGGGCCGTGCGCGAGATGGAGAGCCGCTACGAGGCGATGTCCAAGCTCGGCGTGCGCAACATCGAGGGCTACAACGCCCGCATCGCCGAGATGATCGCCAACGGCGAGCCGATGCCCCGCCGCACCGCCCCCGGCGAGGCCGAGAACGTCTTCGACCTGACCCCGCAGGAGCCCGCACCCCTGCCCTACATCGTGGTCATCGTGGACGAGATGGCCGACCTGATGCTGGTGGCCGGCAAAGAGATCGAGGCGGCCATCCAGCGGCTGGCCCAGATGGCCCGCGCCGCCGGCATCCACCTGATCATGGCGACGCAGCGTCCCTCCGTGGACGTCATCACCGGCACCATCAAGGCCAACTTCCCAACCCGCATCAGCTTCCAGGTGACGTCGAAGATCGACAGCCGCACCATCCTGGGCGAGGCCGGGGCGGAGCAGCTGCTGGGTCAGGGCGACATGCTCTACATGGCCGGCGGCGGCCGCATCACCCGCGTGCACGGCCCCTTCGTCTCCGATTCGGAGGTCGAGGAGATCGTGCAGTTCATCAAGTCGCAGGGCGCCCCCAACTACGTGACCGCCATCACGGAGGAGGAGGAGGAAGCCATCGCGGAGGACGACGACGAGGGCGGCGGCGGGAACAGCGGCGACGACCTCTACATGCAGGCCGTCAACATGGTGGTCCGCGAGGGCAAGGTCTCCGTCAGCTTCATCCAGCGCCAGCTCCAGATCGGCTACAACCGCGCCGCCCGGCTGGTCGAGCGCATGGAGACGGAACGGGTGGTCGGCCCCGCCAACCACCAGGGCAAGCGCGAGGTGCTGCTCTCCGCCGCCGGCCTGTCGGCCAAGCGCGCGGGGGTGTGATCCGGTGATGAAGGCGCATTTCGAGCAGTCGTAGGTTGGGTGGAGCGCCAGCGCAACCCAACACAGGTCGCACGGCGACGCTGTTGGGTTGCGCCTGCGGCTCCACCCAACCTACGGCGCTACGGCTCTACCGTCTCAGATCCGTGAGGGCGACAGGCGGAATTCCACCACGGCGTCGGCGACGGCCAGCTGGTTGATCAGCTGCATGGGGTCGGGCGACCCGTTGGCCTGGAGCGTGATCTGGTATTCGAAACGGCCGCCATCGGTTTGCAGGTGGAAGGCCCAATCGGTGATGTCGTAGCCGTGCTCCCGCGCCTTGGCGCGGATCGCCTCGGCCGACGGCGCCTTTTCGCGCAGGAAGACGATGGTCATCTGCATCACCGTCTGGTGCGGAAGCGCCGATTCCAGCCGGCGGAATCCGCTCATCACCAGGATGGTCAGCACCGCGGCCCCCACGGCCGCCCCGTAGAAGCCAAGCCCGATCGTCACCCCGACCGCCGCCGCCGTCCAGATGGAGGCCGCCGTGGACAGGCCGCGGATCGAGAAGCCCTCCCGCATGATGACCCCGGCGCCCAGGAAGCCGATGCCCGTCACGATGCCCTGGATGACGCGCGTCGGATCGCCGGCGGCCGCCACCCCGGCGCTGGGGCCGGTGCCGCCGTACCACAGCGCCGGATATCCCACGACGACGGTCAGCGCCGCGGAGGCGAGGCAGACCAGCCCATAGGTCCGCATGCCCGCCGCCCGCCCGTGGTAGGAGCGCTCGTACCCCATCAGAATGCCGAGGCCGAGCGCGCCGATCAGGTGCAGGATGATGATGCCGTTGGCGACCAGCTCGGCCTGGGACCAGTAGGCGGACAGAGTTTCCATGGCCTCCTCCCCGGACGGAGCGCGCGTCGGGACCAGTATGGCCCGAAACTGGTTATCAGTCCTTTGGCAACCCGGCGCTACCCCAGCACCTCAAGCGTCCAGCGGGCGAACAGGGCGACCAGAAGGCCTTCCGCCGCGCCCAGCATGACGCGCAGCAGCCAGGACACCAGGTCGGTGAAGCGGTCGCGCCGGGGGAAGACCTCCCGCAGCATGTTGGCGACGCCCCGGCGCAGGCCGAGGCTGACGATGCCGCCGCCCAGCGCCACCGCGGCGGTGCCCGCCACGAAATACAGCGCCCCCTTCCAGCCGGCGAAGGCCTGGGGGTTGCCGAGGTAGAAGGCCGTGCCGACGAGGATCCAGACGGCGGACGGCCAGACGCCGACGATGTCGGCCTGGGCGGAGGCCGGCCTTGGGTTGCGGGGCTGCGGGCCAGGGTTTGATGGCGGCCGCCAGGGCATCCCGCCTCCCGTCAGGCCCCCGGCACGTGCCGGTAGGCCAGCACGCAGGCCGGGCGGCCGTCGTCCCCGGCCAGCGGCAGCAGGAGTTCCACGAAGCGCACCCCCGGCAGCATCGGGTCGTCGCGCACCAGCAGGCTGCGCGGCTGCCCGCTCTCCAGGCAGGCGCGCAGGTCGGCGTTGAAGCGCTCCGCCGCGTCGGCCGGGTGGCAGGCGCTGACCCGCAGCGGCACCGGGCGCCGGCCCATCTTGCGCTGCACCGCCCGACCGCAGGCGCGGTAGAGGAAATCGGCGCCGCCGTCCACCGGCTCCATCAGGCACAGGCGCGGCACGCATTCGCGCAGCTGCGCCGTGTCCATCTCGCGGGCGAGCGGCATCGTCCGCTGCTGCCGGACGCGGCGCCAGTAGACATAGAGCACGCGCGCGGCCTGCGGGGTCTGGTCGATGTCCAGCACGTCCGACCGGCAGACCACCGGTTCCGGCTCGGGCGCCGGAGCCGCCGGCACGACGGGCGCCGGAACCGGCTTGGTCAGGACGGCGGCGGCAGCGGAGGCGGAGGCGGAGGCGGGCGCGGCTGGGGGCGCGGCGGCCAAACCGGAGGGGGGCGGCTGCATCGGGGTGGCGAAGACGGGCTGCCGTTCCGGCCGGCCGCCGTGCTTCTTCAGCATGGGCAGCGGCGCCCAGGTCCCGCAGGTGTGGTAGGAGCGGGTGACCTTCCGGTAGTCCTGGCTGGAGGCCGTGCGGCACTCCCCTTCCGCGCTGTAGCGGTCGACATGGACCAGCGTGTGGTCGTCCGACAGGGCGCGTTCACCCCCCCACGAGACGCAGGCGGCGCAGGCGCGGCTGTCCTTGGCGAAGGCGTGGGTCATCGTGGGACGCGGGCTCCGGAGGCAACGGGATGACTGATTGTATCAAAGGCGCGGGGTTCTCCCGCGGGGTCGGCCCGCGGGATCGATTTGGGGACACCCGGATTGATGACGCCGTTTCCGCCCGCGTTCAAGCGCCGCCTCGCCCCCACGGCGCGATGTTTCAGACATGTGGCTTACGCATCATCCCGCCCCTTCCCCCCGCGCGCCTTAGTCCCTATAAAGGGGCCTCGCAACGACATGAAGACCCGTACCCTCTCACTCCCGCGCTCCATCCAGGGGCCAAAGGCGCGAGGGGGCTTTTGCTGCACGAACGTCGAGAAGCGGACCCATGCCCAAGCGCACTGATATCAAATCCATCTGCATCATCGGCGCGGGGCCGATCGTCATCGGCCAGGCTTGCGAGTTCGATTACTCCGGCGTGCAGGCGTGCAAGGCGCTGCGCGAGGAGGGGTACCGGGTGATCCTGGTCAACTCCAACCCGGCCACCATCATGACCGACCCGGGCCTGGCCGACGCCACCTACATCGAGCCGATCACCCCGGCCGTGGTGGCGAAGATCCTGGAGAAGGAGCGGCCCGACGCCCTGCTGCCGACCATGGGCGGCCAGACCGCGCTGAACACCGCCATGGCGCTGTCCGACGACGGCACGCTGGAGCGGCTGGGCGTGGAGATGATCGGCGCCAAGCGCGACGTCATCGCCAAGGCCGAGGACCGCATCCTGTTCCGCGACGCCATGGACAAGCTGGGGCTGGAATCCCCGCGCTCGCGCATGGTCCGCACGCTGAACGAGGCGATGGACGCGCTGGACTTCGTCGGCCTGCCCGCCATCATCCGCCCCAGCTTCACGCTGGCCGGCACCGGCGGCGGCATCGCCTACAACCGTGCGGAGTTCGAGGACATCGTGCGCGGCGGCCTGCGCGCCAGCCCGGTCGGCGAGGTGCTGATCGAGGAGTCGGTGCTGGGCTGGAAGGAGTATGAGATGGAGGTCGTCCGCGACAAGGCGGACAACTGCATCATCATCTGCGCCATCGAGAACATCGACCCGATGGGCGTCCACACCGGCGATTCGATCACCGTCGCGCCGGCGCTGACGCTGACGGACAAGGAATACCAGATCATGCGCAACGCCTCGATCGCCGTGCTGCGCGAGATCGGGGTGGAGACCGGCGGGTCCAACGTGCAGTTCGCGGTGAACCCGGCGAACGGCCGCCTGATCGTCATCGAGATGAACCCGCGCGTGTCGCGCTCCTCGGCGCTGGCCTCCAAGGCCACCGGCTTCCCGATCGCCAAGATCGCCGCGAAGCTGGCCGTCGGCTACACGCTGGACGAGCTGACCAACGACATCACCGGCACCACGCCGGCCAGCTTCGAGCCGACGATCGACTACGTCGTCACGAAGATGCCGCGCTTCACCTTCGAGAAGTTCGCCGGCACGGAGCCGCTGCTGACCACCTCCATGAAGTCGGTGGGCGAGGCCATGTCCATCGGCCGCACCTTCCAGGAGTCGGTGCAGAAGGCGCTCCGCTCCATGGAGACCGGCCTGACCGGCTTCAACGAGCTGAAGATCGGCGGGGTCGACAACCCCGACGCCTCCGCCATCCGCGGCGCGCTGGCCAAGCCGACGCCGGACCGCCTGCTGGTCATCGCCCAGGCCTTCCGCCACGGCTTCACCGTCGCCGAGGTGCAGCAGGTCTCCAAGTACGACCCGTGGTTCCTGGAGCAGATCAAGGCCATCGTCGACCGTGAGGCGGCCGTGGCCGCGAACGGCCTGCCGGCGGACAAGGACGGCTGGCTGACGCTGAAGCAGATGGGCTTCTCCGACGCCCGTCTGGCCGAGCTGACCGGCAAGAGCGAGGCCGAGGTCGCGGAGGCCCGCCGCGCCGCCAAGGTCACCCCGGTCTTCAAGCGCATCGACACCTGCGCCGCCGAGTTCGCCTCGCGCACGCCCTACATGTACTCGACCTACGAGACGGACGGCACGGGCGAGGCGGAGTGCGAATCGGATCCGACCGAGAAGCGCAAGGTCGTCATCCTCGGCGGCGGCCCGAACCGCATCGGCCAGGGCATCGAGTTCGACTATTGCTGCGTCCACGCCGTCTACGCCCTGCGCGAGGCCGGCATCGAGACCATCATGGTCAACTGCAACCCGGAGACGGTCTCCACCGACTACGACACCGCCGACCGCCTGTATTTCGAGCCGCTGACCGCCGAGGACGTGATCGAGCTGGTCCGCGTCGAGCAGCGCAAGGGTAAGGTGCTGGGTTGCATCGTGCAGTTCGGCGGCCAGACCCCGCTGAAGCTGGCCGACGCGCTGGAGAAGGCCGGCATCCCGATCCTGGGCACCTCGCCCGACGCCATCGACCTGGCGGAGGACCGCGAGCGCTTCCAGAAGCTGCTGCACCACCTCCAGCTGAAGCAGCCGGCCAACGGCCTCGCCCGCTCGCTGGAAGAGGCGGAGAAGGTCGCGGAGACGATCGGCTTCCCGGTCGTCATCCGCCCGTCCTACGTGCTGGGCGGCCGCGCCATGGAGATCGTCCACGACATGGCCGGGCTCCAGCGCTACATGGGCACCGCCGTGAAGGTGTCGGGCAAGAACCCGGTGCTGATCGACAGCTACCTCCAGGACGCCATCGAGGTGGACGTGGACGTGGTGGCCGACGCCGCCGGCCAGGTCTACATCGCCGGCATCATGGAGCACATCGAGGAGGCCGGCATCCATTCCGGCGACTCGGCCTGCGCCCTGCCGCCCTACTCGCTGCCCGCCGAGACCATCGCCGAGATCGGCCGCCAGGGCGAGGCGCTGGCCCGCGCGCTGAACGTCGTCGGCCTGATGAACGTGCAGTTCGCGGTGAAGGACGGCACGGTCTACATCCTGGAGGTGAACCCGCGCGCCAGCCGCACGGTGCCCTTCGTCGCCAAGGCCACCGGCACCCCGATCGCCAAGATCGCTGCCCGCGTCATGGCCGGCGAAAAGCTGGCCGATTTCAAGCTGAACGGCCCGACCCCGCCGCACACCGCCGTGAAGGAAGCCGTCTTCCCCTTTGCGCGCTTCCCCGGCGTGGACATCGTGCTGGGCCCGGAGATGAAGTCGACGGGCGAGGTCATGGGCCTGGACCACAACTTCGCGCTGGCCTTCGCCAAGTCGCAGCTGGGCGCCGGCGTCACCCTGCCGGTCCAGGGCACGGTCTTCATCTCGGTGAAGGAGCGGGACAAGCCGTCGGCGGTGCAGATCGGGCAGAAGCTGCACGGCATGGGCTTCCGCCTGCTGGCGACCACGGGCACCGCGGCCGCCCTGCGCGACGCCGGCGTGCCGGCCGAAACCATCAACAAGGTGGTCGAGGGCCAGCCGCACATCGTGGACGCGATGATCAACGGCGAAGTGCACCTGGTCATCAACACCACGGAGGGCGCGCAGGCGCTGTCCGACAGCTTCAGCCTGCGCCGCACCGCGCTCACCTACAACCTGCCCTATTACACCACCATGGCGGGCGCCCGTGCGGCTGTGGAAGCAATTGCCGCACTCCGGAACGGCAGTCTTGAAGTTGCGCCGTTGCAGTCGTACCTTAGCGGTTCCTATTAGGGACGGTGTACGGCGCGGCGGACCTCCTCCCCGCGCCGTACGTTTTCCCAGGGTCCGCGTCGGCATGGTGATGGATTGAACGATGGAAAAGGTTCCAATGACCGCGGCGGGATACAACCGCCTGCAAGAAGAACTGAAGCACCTCAAGGCCGTGGAGCGTCCGAACGTCATCAAGGCGATCGCCGAGGCTCGTGAACACGGGGATCTGTCGGAAAACGCCGAATACACCGCCGCGCGCGAACGGCAGAGCTTCATCGAGGGCCGCGTCGCGGAGCTGGAGGACAAGATCAGCCGCGCCGAGGTGATCGACCCCACCAAGCTGGTTGGGAGCACGGTGAAGTTCGGCGCCACCGTGACGCTTGCCGACGAAGACACCGACGAAGAGATCACCTACCAGATCGTCGGCCAGGACGAGAGCGACATCAAGAACGGCCTGCTGTCGATCCAGGCGCCGCTGGCGCGCGCGCTGATCAACAAGTCGGTCGGCGACAGCGTGGAGGTCTCCACCCCCGGCGGCTCCAAGGTCTACGAGATCATCACCCTCGACTACAAGTAAGGGCAACCGTCCGTGAGGGCGCACCCGGGCGATGACCCGGGTCCGTGACGCCGCCCCACAGCCCGCCGCCTGCCGAAGAAATGGCCGCCCCGCGCGTCTCGCGCCGGGCGGCTTTTTTCTGTCCGTCGCCATTCTCCGCGCCTGACGATTCGCCGCACGCCTTGGGCGAAGAATCAGAATGAATATTCTCCATTGCCGCATCACCATTGCGCCATGGAGACCCGTTTCCGACTGTTTGTGATCGTTTTTTCTCTTGCGCTCCTTGGCGGCGCCCCGTCGCGCGCTGCCCAGGTGACGGTGGAGCGCGCCTCCGACGGGCGGCATGACCTGGTCATCCGGGGGGCGATCACCTCGTCCGACCAGTGCCACGCCGCAAGGGTCCTGGTGGAGCGGACGGACATCCGTCGGATCGTCGTCAATTCGCCGGGCGGCGACGCCTGGGCCGGAACGCGGCTGGCCCGCGTGATCGCGTGGTCCGGGCTGCCGGTGGCCGTGCCGCGCGGGGCGAAGGCCTATTCGGCCGCCGCCGTCGCGGTGATGGGCGGCGCCGTGCGGAACCTGGACGGCGACGTCGGATTCCACGCCCCCTTCCTGGTCGACCGCAAGATCGCCTCCGGTCCGGCTCCGCTCAGTCCAACCGCGCTGCCGCGTTACTCGGCGAACGCGCGCCCGCTGCTCGCCGAGGTGACGGCGCAGACCCGCGCCGTGCTGCGGGAGGGTGGAATGCCCGCCGCGATGATCGAGCGGGTCATGGCCGCCGGGCCGACAGACCTGTGGAAACCCGGCAACGCCACGCTCCGGCAATGGGCGTCCACCAGCAAGCCGGACCGGCCGGCGCTGGAGCGCCTGGCCCGCACCTGCGCGTCCGTCGTCGACTCGCTTCGGTGACGGCTGCCGATCTCAGCCGCGCAGCCGTTCCTGAAGGAAGGCGCTGACCCGCGCGATGGCGTCCTGGCGCGCGGTCTCGTTGGTGCCGACCGTCGCCTCCCCCGCCGGGGCGGTGGGCAGGTTGGTCCGCTTGTGCAGCGGCGAGGACGGCAGGTCGAAGCCGTGGTGGGCGTCCGGGTAGACGACGACCTCCGTCCGCTCCTTCACGGGGTCGCGCTTGGCCAGCTCCAGGCAGGGCTCCGGCGGGGTCCACTCGTCCTTGCCGCCCAGCAGCATGAGGAGCGGCCCTTCCGGCTGCCAGTTGGCGTCCTTCAGCGGCGTGCGGCAGCCCGGATACAGGGCGATGGCGGCGCGGTAGCCGGCCCCCTTCCCGCCCGGCCCGTAGGCGGCCAGCACGGTGCCGGCCCCCTGCGACCAGCCCATGACGGCGATCCGGTCGTCGTCCACGTCCTTGCGGTTCTTCAGGTAGGCCAGCGCCGCCCAGGCGTCGCGCTTGCGCTCCACCGTCGCGCGGACGGCGCGCTCCGTGTGGGTGCAGACCTGGTCGATGCCGCGCGGGCCGAAGCTGTCGACCATCAGCACCGCGTAGCCCTGGTCGCGCAGGGTCAGCGCCCAGTCCAAGTGCCGGGCGGACACCCGGCCGTTCTTGTTGTACAGGCCGGCGCAGCCGTGCAGCAGGACCACCGTCGGGTACGGGCCGGCGCCGGTCGGGCGCAGGAAGCGGCCGGTCAGCGCGGTGGGCACCGCCCCCGTCAGGTCGCCGTCCTGGGAGGGAAAGCGCACGATCTCTTCCGCGTGCAGGCCGGCGGTCGCGGCCCGCGCGCCTTGCGGGGCGCCCAGCGTCAGCGCGGCGAGCAGCCCCGCGCTGAACAGGGCGGCGCCGGTCAGGCCCTTGCCAGTCAGACCAGTGCCAGTCAGGCCGGTACGGCAGAAGGGAAAGGGCATCGACGTCTCCCGGTTCCGGACAGCGATGCCGCCGAGTTTAGCACCATCGCGTGTGGAAAACAGGCCGCCCCTCTGTGCTGGGCGACCACATGCCATGCGCGGCGCATCATCGGACGCCGCGGCGGCGGTGACAAAAATAGAGCGGAAGTCGCCGCCCGGCCAACATGGGATGGCGCATGGGAGGCGACAAAAAAGGGACGGCCGCATCGCAGGCCGTCCCTTCCGCATCCACTGGAGCCAGGGCGCCGCCGTTACCGGCGCGCCATCCGAGCCGTGGTCTCGTCGTCGTCCTCGTCCTCGTCATCCTCCAGCGACTCGGGGATGTCGGGGGAGTCGACGTCGATCGGAACGCCGGGCGTGTGCTTGGACGTGCGGATCGACAGGGCCGACTTCACGTGCGCCACATTGGGCGCCGCCGTCAGCTTCGTCGTCAGGAAACGCTGGTAGTCGTCCCAGTCTTCCGCCACGATCTTCAGCAGGAAGTCGTACTCGCCGGCGAGCATGTTGCATTCGCGCACCATGGGCCAGGAGTTGACGAGTTCCTCGAACTTCTTTAGGTCCGCTTCAGCCTGGCTCGACAACCCAACCTGGGCGAACACGGTGACACCGAACCCGAGCGCGTCGGGATTGATGTCGGCGTGGTAGCCGCGGATGAAGCCCGCCTCCTCCAGGGCGCGGACGCGCCGCAGGCAGGGTGGGGCGGAAATGCCGGCACGCCGCGCGAGCTCTACGTTCGTCATCCGGCCGTCATTTTGCAGGTCACGCAAAATGCGCCGGTCAATTCGGTCGAGTTTGACCCGCCGCATGGTTTACTCGGTAGCTCCGGGGGTGATTTGAAGAAAGGATATTACACGGTGTAGGCACCCACGCCAAGCAAGAAACCCGAAGCGGCGTAAGCGGAAAATTCACCATTCCGCGCGCCTCTGACCGGTGCGCGACGACCAGCCGCACCCCGAAACAATCCGTGAGACCATGCATTCTACGATTCCCGGGCCGTCGACCTCCGCTTCCGAAGCGCCTGCCCCGCGCGCCGCGGCGCCCCGCCTGTCCGAGTCCCTGACCTGCTGGGTCGTCACCGACGGCAAGCCCGGCATGGAGAACCAGTGCCTCGGCCTTGCGGAGGCCCTGGGCCTCACGCCGGTGGTCAAGCGCGTCCAGCTGCGCAGCCCCTGGCGCCAGCTCAGCCCCTATCTGCGGGTGGGCAACCGCTTCGCCGCCGGCCCCAACGGCGACCCGATCGAGCCGCCCTGGCCGGACCTGCTGATCGGCACCGGGCGGCGGGCCATCGCCCCCTCGCTGGCGGTCCGCAAGGCGTCCGCCGGCCGCACCTTCACCGTGCAGATCCAGGACCCGATGATCAGCCCGCGCCATTTCGACATGGTGGTGGTGCCGCGCCACGACCGGCTGCGCGGCCCGAACGTCATGGTCACCCGCGGCGCCCTGCACCGGGTCACGCCGCGGATCCTCGCCGACGCGGCGGAGCGCCACGCCCCCCGCCTCGCCCACCTGCCGCACCCGCGCGTGGCCGTGCTGATCGGCGGCAACAACGGCGTCTACGCCCTGACCCCGACCATCATGGGCGACGTCGCGGAAAAGCTGGCGGATCTCGCCCGGCAGCACGGCGCCGGCCTGATGGTGACCCCGTCGCGCCGCACCGGCGCCGACAACGAGGCCATCCTGCGCGCCCGCCTGCGCGACCTGCCGGCGGAGGTGTGGGACGGCACCGGCGAGAACCCCTACTTCGCCTATCTGGGGCTGGCGGACGTGGTGGTGGTGACCTGCGACAGCGTCTCCATGACGTCGGAGGCCTGCTCCACCGGCAAGCCGGTCTACGTGATCGAGCTGGACGGCGGCTCGCCCAAGTTCCGCGCCTTCCACGACGGCCTCTACCAGGACGCCATAACCCGTCCCTTCACCGGGGAGCTGGACCGCTGGACCTACACGCCGATGGACGAGACCCGCATCGTGGCCGAGGAACTCCGGCAGCAGCTGGCGGCGCACCGCGCCAGGATGGGGCGTTGATGGCGATGCCGGGCGGGTGTCCAAGGGGGCCGCGACACGTCACCGCAGGGCGGTGGTATCACCAGATTCCGCCCGCCCGGCGCGCCGCGTCGCCGTTCCTTTCGCCCGGTGATCGTGCCATAACCGTGGGCAGTTGACCGTTTGATCACCATGGACATCTTCCCATGACTTCGTCGAGCGCCGTGCGCCAGAGCTTCCTCCGCTGCCTGGACAACAGCCGGCTGTCCCCCGAGCCGTACAACCATTGGCTGTTGTCCCAGGCCCTGCCGGAGGACGCGGCCGACGGCATCGCGGCCCTGCCCTGGGCGCCGCCGACGGTTCAGGAGACCTATGGCAAGCGCGAGACGAACAACGCGTCGCGCACCTACTTCGGCGCGGAGAACCAGGCCAGGCACCCGGTCTGCGCCGCGGTCGCCGAAGCGTTCCAGAGCCGCGACGTCACCGACGCCATCCAGCGCACCTGCGGCGTGGACCTGTCCGGCACGTCGCTGCGCATCGAATACTGCCAGGACACCGACGGCTTCTGGCTGGAACCGCACACCGACATCGGCGTCAAGAAATACACGATGCTGATTTATCTCTCGAAGGGACCGGACTGCGAGGATTGGGGCACCGACGTGTTGGACGAGACGAAGACCATCGTCGCCCGCGCGCCCTACGCCTTCAACGAAGGGTTGATCTTCATCCCGGGCACCAACACGTGGCACGGCTTCGCCAAGCGCCCGATCAACGGCGTGCGCAAGTCGATCATCGTGAACTACGTCGGCCCGGAATGGCGCGCCCGCCACGAACTGGCCTTCCCCGACGCGCCCATCACCTGATTGCCCGTTCTGGAGAACCCTGCCATGTCCATGCTCGATCTGGACAAGTTCCGGGCCACCCCGCTGCAGCACGATCCGTTCGACTTCCTCTGCGTTCCGGGCTTCGTGAAGAAGGAGCATCTGGAGGCGCTGCACCGCGACTATCCCAAGGTCGACAAGCCGGGATCCATCCCGCTCGGCGTCTTCCCGCAGGGGCCGACCTTCGACGCGCTGATCGAGGAGCTGAAGGGCACGGAGGTCTGCAAGGCCTTCTCGGAGAAGTTCGGCATCGACCTGTCGAAGTACCCGACCATGTTCACCGCCCGCGGCATGTGCCGGCCGACCGACGGCAAGATCCACCCGGACTCGGCCAGCAAGATCGTCACCGTGCTGCTCTACATGAACCCGCCGTGGGAGGCCTCGGGCGGCCGGCTGCGCGTCCTGCGCTCGCAGGACCTGGAGGACTACGCCGCGGAGGTCCCGCCGGACGAAGGCACGCTGATGTGCTTCCGCCGGTCCGACACCTCCTGGCACGGCCACTACCCCTTCGAGGGCCAGCGCCGCGCCGTGCAGATGAACTGGGTGAAGAACAGCGTCTACATCTGGCACGAGCAATGGCGCCACCGCGTCGGCGCCTGGGCCAAGAACACGCTGGGCATCGAGCAGAAGAGCTACTGAGCCGGGCGAACCCGTGAAGGTGAAGGGCCGTCCCGCGCAGGTCGGTCTTTTTCGTTGCCTGTTCCGCTGAAAGAACACCGTTGCCATCCCGGCTCATACACATCACCATACACACGCAACAGCGAGGTGGTGCATGAGCCATATGCGGAGAACCAGCGCCGGCTACGACGTCACCGCGTCCAAGAAGCGCATCAACATCACCCTCAACGAGGATCTGCTGCACGCCGCCCAGTCCCACACCGACAATCTGTCCGGCACCATCGAGGCGCTGCTGGCCGACTGGCTGCAGGCGGAACGGCGGAAGCGGGACGAGGATCGGGAACACCGCGCAAAAGTGGCCGCGGCCTGGAGGGAGTTCGACGAACGGTGCGGGCGGTTTGCCGACGAGTGGAACCAGGATTACATGCCGGACGGCGACGGCCGCTGATGGCGCAGTTCGACGTACACCGCAATCCGGGCCGCACCCGGGGCGCGATCCCCTACCTTCTGGTCGTGCAAAGCAACCGTTGGGAGGACACGACGGATCGCGTCGTCGTCCCCCTGGTGCTGGCCAGCGAGGTTCGATACCGCGACAAGCTGCTGAATCCGGAGTTCGTCGTTGAAGGAACCGGGGTGATCATGAACCCGCTGCAGACCGCAACCGTTCCGGCGAGGGTGCTCGGCCCGCCGGTCGCCAGCCTGGATCGCGAGCACATCCAGGTCATCGCGGCGCTTGACGCGCTGATCGCCCAGGGCCGGTGACAGCGGGGCAGGACAGCAGGGCCTTTCCTCCGAAGAAACAGTGAGAAAAATCGACGCTTCGCCCCCGGAATCCCGCTTTTCCCACGGGGTTGCTCGGACAATTCGCTGTTGCACCCATAATCGAACGGCTATAACCCGTCCGTTCTGTTCTCTCATCGCGTGCGTCCCATGCCTCTTCGGATCGAGACCTTTTCGAACGTCACCGGCGGTTCCAGCTTCTTCAAGGCGGTCGGCCATCCCCTGGCCGCGCCCAAGGCGGCGGCGCTCGTGGCCCGGCTGGCGGCCGGCGGACCGGTGGCCGTCTACGACCCGCTGGGGCTGGCGCGCGGGCTGGCGGAGTTCTACGACCTGTCCGGCATCCCGGTCCGCGGCGTGTTCGTCCAGGACGTCGACGCCGTGGGGACGGAAGTGTTCGGACACGCCGCCCAGCCGGTGACCGACCTGCCTTCGAGCGGTGCGGCGACCCTGTTCATCGTGGCCTTCGACAGCCAGCGGCTGGAGGGGCACATCGCCCACCTGATCCCGGCCGGCATGCGGGTCGTCTCGCTGGACGACATGCGCATCCCCGAGGACATGCTGACCGATTCCGCCCATTACCTGTCGAAGTTCAACTGGGCGACCAACTTCGCCTGGCTGCGCGACGAGAGGGGCCAGCACACGCGCGTCGTCTCCGCCAACTACTGGTCCAACTACGGCGCCAAGGCCGCGCGGCTGTGGGCACGCCTGCTGGACGCGGACGGCGCCACGCTGGCCGAGTGGATGGAGCCGATGCCGCCGGCCAACGGCACGGTGGTGATCGACAGCCGCACCGTGCGCGCCCGCTTCGGCCTGGGCGACTTCTGCGGCTCCCTGTTCCTGCACATCATCGGCGCGGCCGGCCACGACGTGGTGAAGTACGCGCTGGACACCTATGGCGACAGCCCGGCCGAGCTGTCCTGCACCCACGACGCCAACGCCTGGCCGGCCGAGTTCTACGCCGGCCTGCCCGCCCCGAAGGAGGACGAGCGCGTCCTGCTGTGGGTGCAGAACAGCCATCCCACCCCCATCCCGGCCGGCGCCGTCGGGCTGAACCTGATGGGCACCAATGAGGTCTGCCGGCTCGACCGGACGGTCGGCCCCTTCGCCACCGTCGCCATCGACACGCGCGACCTGTTCCCCGGCGCGCGCTGGCCGCAGCAGTTCGAGGTGCAGGCCGGCAAGCATTTCGTACGCCCGCGCTACGAGGTGGTCTCCACCAATGGCCGCCGCCGCATCGCCCACGCCAACGTGGAGCGCACCGACCTGAAGCCCGACCCGAAGCTGCCGACTCTCACCGGCGGCCTTCTGGGCAAGGGCCACATCCTGCCGGCCCCGCTGCTGCCGCCGGACCGCTGGCGCACCATCCTGCTGCCCACCCCGATGAGCACCGGGCAGCAGACCCTGCCCGTGCAGGCGGTCGTCTACGACGCCCGGGGGCAGGAGGTCGCCCGCCACCGCTTCGGCGCCCTGAAGCGCTCCGACAGCGTGGCGCTGGACGTCACCGGGCTCATTTCAGAATATTTGGCCTCCGGTGCCAGCTTCCCGGAGGGCTGGGGCCATGTGGAGCTGCTCTACGACTTCGAGGCCGGTCAGGAGGCCGACGGCTGGCTGCACGCGCTGGTCCGCTACGAGGACCTGCGCAGCGGCCACATCGCGGAAACCAGCTTCGGCAGCCACATCTTCAACACGGCGCTGACCTACCGGGACGAGCCGCAGAGCTACCACGGCCACCCCCCGGGCCTGTCGACCCGCCTGTTCCTGCGGGTGGGGACGGCGCCCTGGGACACCTTCTGCCACCTGATCTACCCGGCCTCCACCCCCTGGCACCCCACGTCGGACACGCAGCTGGTGCTGACCCGGCGCGACGGCGTCGAGATCGTGCGGCGGCGGATCGCCATCCCCTGCGGCGGGTCGCACCATTTCCGCACCCGCGACACCTTCACCGAGGCCGAGCGCTTGGCCGCGGGCGACCACGCCTATGTGCTGATCCGCGACACGACCTGCCGCCTGTTCGGCTATCATGGCTGCCTCGCCGGCAGCGCCGATGACGGAGCGTTCAGCCTCGACCATATGTTCGGCTTCTAATCAAGAGATTCTGACGGACAGAGCGATGCCCACCACCCATCACACCAAAGTCCTCATCATCGGCGCCGGCCCGGCCGGCTACACGGCGGCCATCTACGCGGCGCGCGCGAACCTGCAGCCGCTCATGGTCCAGGGGATGCAGCCGGGCGGGCAGCTCATGATCACGACGGACGTCGAGAACTATCCCGGCTTCGCCGATCCCATCCAGGGCCCCTGGCTGATGGAGCAGATGCAGAAGCAGGCGGAGCATGTCGGGACCAAGATGGTCTTCGACCTGATCGTCGACGTGGACTTCACCCAGCGCCCCTTCGTCGCCAAGGGCGACTCGGGCGACACCTACACCGCCGACAGCGTCATCATCGCCACCGGCGCCCAGGCCCGCTGGCTCGGCATCTCCAGCGAGGAGATCTACCGCGGCTTCGGCGTGTCGGCCTGCGCCACCTGCGACGGCTTCTTCTTCCGCGGCAAGGAGATCGCCGTGATCGGCGGCGGCAACTCGGCCGTGGAGGAGGCGCTGTACCTGACCAACCACGCCTCCAAGGTCACGGTCATCCACCGCCGCGACAGCTTCCGGGCGGAGCGGATCATGCAGGACCGCCTGTTCCGCAACCCGAAGGTCGAGGTGGTCTGGGACAGCGTGGTGGAGGAGATCGTCGGCGAGGGCGACGGGTCCATGGGCAACCCGCGCGGCGTCACCGGCGTGCGCATCAAGAACGTGAAGACCGGCGAGGAGCGCGTGATCCCCGTGGCCGGCGTCTTCGTCGCCATCGGCCACGAGCCGGCCACGGCCGTCTTCAAGGGCAAGGTCAAGATGGACGAGGCGGGCTACATCCTCACCGCGCCCGACTCGACCGCCACGGACATCCCCGGCGTCTTCGCCGCCGGCGACGTGAAGGACAAGGTCTTCCGCCAGGCGGTCACCGCCGCCGGCATGGGCTGCATGGCCGCGCTGGAGGCCGAACGCTGGCTTGCCCACCACGAACCCGCGGCCGGCGCCCACGGCGACCCGAGCCCGGTGTCGACGTGGTAAACTTCTGATCTGGAAGGGTTTTTACCACAGAGACACAAAGACACAGAGGATCGAGGCCTCCGGGTGGGAGTCTCTGTGTCCTCTGTGTCTCTGTGGTGAATCCCCCTACCGCCTCATTCGCCAGCCATCCACGCTGTACCGCCCCGCCCCGGCGGCGATCAGGCCGAAGAAGCCGCCGATGATGGCGACGTTCTTCATGAACTGGATCTTCTGCATCCCCGCGGCCTCGGGCGGAACCGCCCAGTAGCGGTGGGCGATCAGCGTCGCCATGATGGTGAAGACGATCACCGCCGCGGCGGCCAGGCGGGTCCAGGCGCCCAGCACCACCGCCAGCCCGCCGAAGAACTCCACGCAGCCGCCGATGGCGGCCAGAAGCATCGGGGCGGGAAGCCCCTGGGATCCCAAATTGCCGGCGAAACCGCCGAGATTCGTCAGCTTGCCGAAGCCGCTCTCCACGAAGATCGCCCCGATCAGGATCCGGGCGACCAGCAGCAGCAAATCCTGGCTGCCGAGCGCCGTCCGGTCGACCCAGCCGAGCCGCTCCGCCCCGGGCCCAACACCCCGCGTCCTGTCGTAATCGTAGGAAGAAGCCATAACGCCTGCCTCCGCGTCGATGAACTTTCGCCTACGAACTGTGTACGGACGTCGCCGATTTCAGCGGGTGGCCGAAATGAAAATGGGGGCACCGTCCACGGACGATGCCCCCATTCCCTCACTTAAGAACACGAAAACCGGCCTATTCGAGCATGCTGCGCAGCATCCAGGCGGTCTTCTCGTGGATCTGCAGGCGCTGGGTCAGCAGGTCGGCGGTCGGCTGGTCGTTGGCCTGCTCGGCGGTCGGGAAGACCTGCCGGGCGGTGCGGGCGACGGCCTCGTGGCCCTCGACCAGCTGCCGGATCATCTCCTGCGCCTTCGGCACGCCCTGCTCCTCGCCGATGGAGGCGAGCTTGGAGAACTGCGAGAAGCTGCCCGGCGCCGGGTAGCCCAGCGCGCGGATGCGCTCCGCCACCTCGTCCAGCGCGGTCCACAGCTCCGTGTACTGCGTCATGAACATGGTGTGGAGCGTGTTGAACATCGGCCCGGTGACGTTCCAGTGGAAGGAGTGCGTCTTCAGGTACAGCGCAAAGGTGTCCGCGAGAACGCGGTTCAGCCCCTCGGCGATGGCCTTGCGGTCGCCTTCCGCGATTCCGATGTCGATCTGCATGTTCCGAACCCTCCGTCCGATCGTTTTTCCGTTTCGGCTTGCCTGGGATGATAGGCGTGGCCGCGCACTGGGTAAAGCCTGAAATTAGAATCGTTCTAATATCTGCCCGGCGCAATCCCGACAGGTCGGGCCGGCGTGCGGCGCCGGCCCGATCGGACAATTTAGGCCCACATTCCAGAGATCAAGGCCGGGGCAGTACGGCTTACTGGTAGACGCCGACGTAGGCGACGAGATCCTGGTCCGGCACGCGCTTCACGTAGGTGACCTTCGGCTCGATCCGGTTGGTGGCGGGGTTGAGCCAGCGGTATTCGACCCAGCCCTCGCCGTCCCGCCGCGCGATGGCCAGGATCTCCTGGACGATGAGCTTGCCGTCCGGATCTGCCACGCCGCTGACGTTCAGCCCGACCCGGACGGGCCGCGGCGGGTAGACCTTCCACACGCCGTCGAAATCGATGACGTTGACGTAGATCTCGCCCTGCTTGAACTCGCCGTCGGCGTTGAAGGCCTTGGCGGCCTCGTTCAGCCCCCGGGCGGCGATCAGGGCCGCGGCCTTCAGCGTGATCGCCTTGGCGTCCTCCCGCGTCGGCTTCGCCTCCTGCTCTCCGGTCGGCTTCGCCTCCTGGTCTCCGTTCGGCTTCGCCTCCTGGGCGAAACCGGACGACGGCAGGCACCCAACCGCTGCGGCGATCCCACCCGCGACGAGCAGGCCGACGATCAGGACGCGGATGAGCGTGCGCATGGCATGGTCCCCGAAGATGCGGTCGTTTCCCGGTCCCCTTCCGCGCGAATTCCGCGGCGCGCAAGGGATGCTTTCCCGGGCGCGTTATAGCCGGAGAGTTGCATGGGGCGGACTGTCGCATTTTGTCCCTGACCCGAGCCGTTCCCGCAGCGCAATGAAGACGTCGGCCTGACCGACCGGTAAAAGTCGAGCGGTCAGAAACACATAGACGTGTCCAAAAGAGTTGGCGCGTAAGCGTACGAATATTATGCGGCCTATTGCCGCAACGGCCGGACCGCGCCACACTGTCTCCCGACGTCCCGGGACGAAAAAGGCCAGCCCATGGAAACGGAGCCGGCCGGCCCGGACCGCACTTGGGAGGAAAAGAACGCATGCGCATCGCAGTCATGGGTGCGGGCGCGGTCGGCGGTTATTTCGGTGCCCGCATGGCGGCCCTGGGGGCGCTGCCGGAGGCCACACCGGGAACCCGGGGCAACGACGTGGAGGTTCACTTCGTCGCCCGCGGCCGCCATCTGCAAGCCATCCGCACCAACGGTCTCCGCATCGACAGCCACGCCAGCCCGCTGCACCTCACCGCCATCCGGGCCACCGACGACCCGGCGGAGATCGGCCCCGTGGACATCGTCCTGTTCGCGGTCAAGCTGTGGGACACCGAATCCGCGGCGGAAGCCTGCCGGCCCCTTCTGAAGCCGGGCACCCTGGTCATCTCGTTGCAGAACGGCGTCACCGGGATCGACACCCTGTGCCGCGTGCTGGGCGAGGAGCATGTCGGCGGCGGCGTGGCCCACATCGCCGCGACCATCGCGGAACCGGGCGTCATTCGCCACACCGGCGCGCTCGCCCGCATCACCTACGGGGAGCTGAACGGCCGCGTCACCCCCCGCGTCGCCGCCTTCCACGAGATCGCGGCGCGCGCCGGGTTCGAGGCCAAGCTCTCGGATTCGATCCTGCGGGCGATCTGGGAGAAGTTCGCCTTTCTGGCGCCCTTCAGCGGCGTCACCGCCCTGACCCGCCAGCCGGCCGGGGTGATCCGCCGCGTCCCCGACACGCGGGCGCTGTTCCTGGACGCGGTGGCGGAGGTCGCCCGGCTGGCCCGCGCCCACGACGTGGACCTGGGAACCGACATCGTGACGCGGATCGAGGCGCTGCTGTCCGGCCTGGTGCCGGAAATGAAATCCTCCATGCTCAACGACCTGGAGCGCGGGGGACGGCTGGAGCTGCCCTGGCTGTCCGGCGCGGTGGTGCGCCTGGCGGCGGAGGTGGGAGTGCCCACGCCCGTCCACAGGGTGATCGCGGCGGCCTTGGCGCCCTACGCCGACGGACCGCCCTGACGAGCTTCGCGGAGGGGGCGGCGTGACGACATGCCGCCCCTTTTTTCCATCGACAGGCCCCGGCCACGGGTGGACCATCTTACGGAAAGGGCATCGGGAAAAGGGGTTCACCGAAAAGGCTTCAAGCAAACACGCCATACGGAACACCGTTACGGGAGGTGTGCATGCCCCATACACAGATCCAGACGGCCCGCTGCGCCGCGCTGGTCGGTCCGTACCTCAGCGGCAAGACATCGCTTCTGGAAAGCCTGCTGTTCGCGGCCGGCGCCACCACGCGCAAAGGCAGCGTGCGGGACGGCAACACGGTCGGCGACAGCTGCGCCGAGGCGAAGGCCCGGCAGATGAGCGTCGAGGTCAACGTCGCGTCCTTCGAGTATCTGGGCGAGCGCTGGAACATCCTCGACTGTCCGGGCTCGGTGGAGCTGGTCTGCGAGACGCAGAACGCCCTGATGGCCGCCGACCTCGCCGTGATCGTGGCGGAAGCCGCCCCGGAAAAGGCCGTCCTCCTCGCCCCGCTGTTCAAGTTCCTGGACGAGAACGCGATCCCGCACCTGCTGTTCATCAACAAGGTCGACGCGCTGGGGGATCTCCGCGTGCGCGACGTGGTGCAGGCCTACCAGGCGGTGTCGGGGCGCAAGCTGGTGCTGCGCGAGGTGCCGATCCGCGAGGGCGGCAAGATCACCGGCTTCGTCGACCTGGTCAGCGAGCGCGCCTGGCATTTCAACCCGCACAAGCCCTCCGACCTCGTCCAGATTCCCGACAGCCTGAAGGACCGCGAGCACGAGGCCCGGCAGGAGATGCTGGAGGCCGTCGCCGACTATGACGACGCGCTTCTGGAAAAGCTGCTGGAGGACGTGGCGCCCGAGACGCAGGAGGTCTACGACCGCCTCGCCAAGGAGCTGGCCGACGACCTGATCGTCCCGGTCTTCTTCGGCTCCGCCGAGAACGACAACGGCATCCGCCGCCTGCTGAAGGCCCTGCGCCACGAGGGGCCTGAGGTCGCGGTGACCGCGGAACGGCGCAACGTGCCGGCCGACGCCGCGGTCGCCGCGCAGGTGGTCAAAACGCTGAACGGCTCGCACGCCGGCAAGCTCAGCGTCGTGCGCGTCTGGCGCGGCACCGTCACCGACGGCATGACGCTGGGCGGGGAGCGCGTGTCCGGCATCTTCCGCGTGAACGGCCACGCCCACGACAAGCTGTCCGCCGCCGGCGTCGGCGACGTGGTCGCGCTGGGCCGGCTGGAGAAGGCGGCGACCGGCGACCTGCTGACCGACAAGGGCAACCAGGGCAAGCCGGAGCTGTGGCCGGAGGCGCCGCCGCCGGTCTTCGGGCTCGCCCTGCACGCCCAGAACCGCAACGACGAGGTGAAGCTGACCGCCGCCATCCAGAAGCTGGTCGAGGAGGACCCCGCCCTGCGGCTGGAGCAGTCCACCGACACGGGCGAGCTGGTGCTGTGGGGCCAGGGCGACATCCACCTGCAGATCGCCATGGACCGGCTGCGCAACAAGTTCAACGTCTCGGTCAAGGGCGTGCCCCCGCAGGTGCCCTACAAGGAGACGATCCGCAAGGGGGCCAGCCACCACGCCCGCTACAAGCGGCAGACCGGCGGCCACGGCCAGTTCGCCGACATCCATGTGGAGGTCAAGCCGCTGCCGCGCGGGTCCGGCTTCCAGTTCGAGGACGCCATCGTCGGCGGCGTCGTGCCGCGCCAGTTCATCCCGGCGGTGGAGGCCGGCGTGCGCGACTACTCCGTCCGCGGTCCGCTGGGCTTCCCGGTGGTGGATTTCGCGGTGCGGCTGACCGGCGGGCAGTTCCACGCAGTGGACAGCTCCGAAATGGCCTTCAAGACGGTGGCGCGCCAGGCGATGACGGAGGCCCTGCCCGGCTGCGAGCCGGTGCTGCTGGAACCCATCCTCACCGTGTCCATCGCCGTGCCCAGCGACTTCACGTCCAAGGTGCAGCGGCTGATCAGCGGCCGGCGCGGCCAGATCCTGGGCTACGACGCACGCCCCGGCTGGCAGGGCTGGGACGAGGTGAAGGCCTACCTGCCCCAGGCGGAGATCCACGACCTGATCGTCGAACTGCGCTCCCTCTCGCTCGGCGTCGGCACCTTCACCTGGAGCTTCGAGCGCTTGCAGGAACTGACGGGCAAGGCCGCCGATAAGGCGGTGGAGATCAGGAAGGAGGCGCTGGCCGCGCAGTAGGGCGGCGGAGGTTTATCCGGGCCCCGCCCCCGATCCGCCGGATGCCCAAACGAAAAGGGCCGGAGGCATTGCCTCCGGCCCTTTCGCATTCATGTCCGCGCGATCAATCGCGCAGGTTGGCGCAGGCCCGCTGGATGCGGCGGCAGGCTTCCTCCAGCGCTTCCGTGCTGGTGGCGTAGGAGATGCGGAAGTGCGGGGCGAGGCCGAAGGCCGAACCCTGGACGACCGCGACGCCTTCCGACTCCAGCAGGTAGGTGACGAAGTCCTCGTCGGTCTCGATCACCTTGCCGTCCGGGGTCTTCTTGCCGATGGTGCCGGCGCAGGACGGGTAGACGTAGAAAGCGCCTTCCGGCTTCGGGCACTGGATGCCGGTGGCCTGGTTCAGCATCGACACGACGAGGTCGCGGCGCTGACGGAACACCTCGGCGCGCTCCTTGATGAAGTCCTGCGGGCCGTTCAGCGCCTCGACGGCGGCGGCCTGGGAGATCGAGGTCGGGTTGGAGGTCGACTGGCTCTGGATCACGCCCATCGCCTTGATGAGATCCTTCGGGCCGCCGGCGTAGCCGATGCGCCAGCCGGTCATCGAATAGGACTTCGACACGCCGTTGACCGTCAGGGTGCGGTCATACAGCTTCGGCTCCACCTGCGCCGGGGTAACGAAGGCCAGGCCGTCGTACAGCAGGTGCTCGTACATGTCGTCGGTCATGATCCAGACGTGCGGGTGCTTCACCAGCACGTCGGTCAGGGCCTTCATCTCGTCGTGGGTGTAGGCGGCGCCCGACGGGTTGGAGGGCGAGTTCAGGATCAGCCACTTGGTCTTCGGCGTGATCGCCTTCTCCAGGTCGGCCGCCTGCAGCTTGAAGCCCTGCTCGGCCGGGCAGGAGACGAACACCGGCGTGCCCTCGGCCAGTTCCACCATGTCCGGGTAGGACACCCAGTAGGGGGCGGGGATGATCACCTCGTCGCCGGGGTTCAGCGAGGCCATCAGGGCGTTGTACAGCACCTGCTTGCCGCCGACGCCGACGGAGATCTGGTCGGCCGTGTACTTCAGGCCGTTCTCGCGCTCGAACTTGGCGCAGATGGCCTTCTTCAGCGCGGGCGTGCCGTCCACGGCGGTGTACTTGGTGTCGCCGCTCTCGATCGCCTTGATGGCGGCGGCCTTGATGTTGTCGGGGGTATCGAAGTCCGGCTCGCCGGCGCCAAGGCCGATGACGTCGCGACCGGCCGCTTTCAGCTCGCGGGCTTTGTTGGTCACGGCGATGGTCGGCGACGGCTTGATGCGCGACAGACGGGACGCGATGATCGACATGGCGGGTGAACCCCCTGGAACAATGGTGGTGGAAATGGGGTGGTGGAACTGGGCCGTTTTGACGCGACGCGGGACCTTACTTCCCCCTCCACCGGCTTGCAAGCCGCTCCCTGGGCCGTTCGCGCGCTTTCCTGAAACGGACACCGCGGGCGAAGCGCGGGCGCCACACCTCACCTCCGGCAACGGCAGGTCGTCTCTTGACAGCGCGATCAACCCCATGAGTATGTCGGGCTGGAGACATCAACAATCCGACATCTGGAGGATCCCATGTTCACCCGCATCACCCTGGCCGCCGTGGCGGCGGCCCTGCTGCTCGCCAGCGGTTCGGCGATGGCCCCGGCGATGGCCCAGGACTCGATCAAGGCCCGCAAGGACGGCTTCGAGTCCACCAAGAAGGCCATGGCCGAGATCAAGGACCTGCTGTCGGGCGACAAGGTGGCCCCGGTCGGCGCCGTGGCGCAGCGCGTCGGCGCCTTCGCCGGCCAGCTTCCGACCCTGTTCCCGGCCGGCAGCGACAAGGGCGACACCAAGGCCAAGAGCGAGATCTGGGCGAACTTCGGCGACTTCTCGGAGAAGGCCAAGAATTTCGAGACCGCCGCCAAGGCCCTGGAAGCGACCGCCGCGACCGGCGACAAGGCCGCCACGGCCAAGCAGTTCGCCGCGCTGGGTGGCGCCTGCAAGGCCTGCCACGAACGGTACCGCGCCGACTGACGGCCAACCCACAGCCGTCTGGTTTTCACCACCAAGGCACCAAGACACCAAGAATCCCGCACCCGGCACGCCGTGGTTTCTTGGTGCCTTGGTGTCTTGGTGGTTCCCCTTGCTTCGAAGGGCGGATCACCCCGCCTGCACGACGGCCACCACCACCCCCGCTGCCGCGGCCAGCACGGCCAGCGCCACGGCCGCCGGGGTGCGCTTGGGCGATTCGACCTCGATGCCCGCCGGGATCGCCTTGCGCCCGGTGACCATCGGCCGGATCAGGTTCTCCTTCTTCACCAGCAGATAGGCCAGGACGGCCAGCACATGCACGCCGATGAGGATTAGGATCCCGTCGGACAGCAGCCGGTGCACCGTGCTGTAGGCCTTTACCGTGGCCGACGCCGCGATCGGCACCAGGGGCCCGTCCACCAGGATGTCGTCGGAGGTGAAGAGGCCGCTGACCGCCTGGGTCGTCAGCGCGGCCAGGAGCAGCAGCACCATCAGCCCGCCCATCGGGTTGTGCCCCAGCACCGGATGGGGGACCGGGCCGGGCCTGCCCGGGCGGACCAGCCCGACGGCGTAGTCCAGCACCGCGCGCGGTCCCTTCACGAAATCGCTGAACCGCGCCGTCTGACTGCCGACCACCCCCCAGGCCAGCCGGAACAGGAGGAGCGCCAGGATCGTCTCCCCCGCCAGCATGTGGATCGTCATGCGGTCGAGCTTCGCCGAAACGATCGCAACCGTCACCAGAAGGACCAGCCCCCAATGAAACAAGCGGGTGGGCAAGTCCCAGACGGCCACGTCGCGCTCAGCGCTCCCCCGATTTGTGGTATTACCACCAGCCATGAATGAGCCCTCGCTTGTTGTGTTCTTGCCTTGTTTATGCCCGATTTGAAGGCGTTTGGCCTGCATTTCGGACGAAAAGCAGCTGTGCGGTGCGGACAAGGCGTCACAGCTCTGTCATTGCACTTGAAGGACAGGGCGTGTGGCGGATATGACGTAGCGAAAATCCAGCCCAAAAGGATCGCAGCGTCATGCCCGACAAGCAGCAGCTCCTCCACCTCGTGTTCGGCGGCGAACTCGTCCGCCCCGACTCCGACCAGTTCGTCGACCCGACCAAGGTCCACATCGTCGGCATTTTCCCGAATTACGACGAGGCCTACAAGGCGTGGCGCGGCGCCACCGGCGCCACCATCGATGACGCCCACACCCGTTACTTCATCGTGCACCTGCACCGCCTGATGGATCCGGCGGCCGACGGCCACAAGCACGACTGATCCCGGACACGGCCGCCGGAACCAGCGCAGGGGATGTCCCCTCGCCGGTTCCGGCGTGCTGGAACCCCCACGCCTCCGGCGCGTTGAGCCGAACGATGGCGATCTTCTTCACCAGCGACACGCATTTTGGCCATACCGGCGCGCTCAGCCGCTTCCGCCGTCCCTTTGCGTCGGTGGCGGAGATGGACGAGGCCATGGTGGCGAACTGGAACGCCACGGTCGGCCCGGACGACGAGATCTGGCACCTCGGCGACTTCGCCCTGCGCATGGGGCCCGACGCCATGGCGTCCCTGCTGGACCGTCTGAACGGCACCAAGCATCTGATCACCGGCAACAACGACGGCCCCGCCACCCTGCGGCTGCCCGGCTGGGCCAGCGTGCAGGCCTACACCGAGATGGTGCTCGACGAGACGCGCCTGGTGATGTGCCACTACGCCTTCCGCACCTGGAACGCGATGTACAAGGGCGCCCTGAACCTGCATGGCCACAGCCACGGCCAGCTGAAGGGCATGCCCCGCCAGTTCGACGTCGGCGTCGACGTCTGGAACTTCCGCCCGGTCACCCTGCCGGAGATCGTCGCCTCGCGGCAGCGGAAGAAGAAGGACCAGGATCTCCCCCTGTAACCGCGTCGGCCGCGGCCCTAACCAGGGGCGCCTCGGCGCACATCGACCCGGCCAACAACGGCACCTTCCAGGAGGAACCGTGGCCCGGGGCCCATCGTCCATGTGCGGAATGATTTGGAAGGCGCTAAGCGCTTGGAAGGATTGGAGCGGGTGAAGGGAATCGAACCCTCGTCGTAAGCTTGGGAATCTTAACCTATGGTTGTATAACACAACCGGAGGCCGAAAGCGCAATGCCAACAATGGCTTGTGAAGGCACCCCGGTGCATGTAAAACCCGACACCGTGCCCCAATTCGTCCCAATTCGTCCCAACCGAGACGCCCAGCTCCGTCCCCGCGACGGTGTGCGGGACTGGAAAACGAATCCCGGCACAGCACAGGCCGAATCAGGAGCGCCGTCCCGGTACACCGTAGTCACGCGCCGTCGACCGGTGCGCGCACCGTCCCCAATCGTCCAGCATCCGGCGCTGCCCCATTCTCAGCGCGACCGCGACGGTGGACACGGCACCGGCGTCACGGCACCGCTGCGCGCCAGCGTCCAATCACGAGTGATGGACCGGGATTGGCCTTCCAGACATCTCTCATCGGCTGGGCAATCGGAAGAAGCCGTTTCCCATCGCGCGGTGTGGCCACCGTGTTCGATCAAGAAAATCCGTGGGCCGGGAGTGCTCCGGGTCGAGGCTCGCGCAGACGTTAGCACTGCCCTAGTAGACAGGCGTCGACGTCTGAGGTTCGCACGGCGCGTCATCGCATGGACGCAAACGAGGAGCAGACGTCATAGCTTACCAGCGCGTCGAGGTTCTGACGGGGACGGAACGGCGGCGAAACTACACGCTGACGGAAACGGTGAGGATGGTCGAGGAGGCGATCCGCCCCGACGCGGTGGTGACGGAGGCGGCCCCCGGCTGGGCGTGCATGAGAGCCAGTTGTGCCGGTGGCAGGGGCTGATGAAGCCCACCGAGACTGCCGTGGCCGAACCGTCCAACTTCGTCGCGATGACCATTACGCCGGCGTCGATTGCTACCGAATCACTGGTGGCGGAGCCCCTTGGGCCATTGCGCCTCTGGTGACGCCAACCACAAGCCCGGCGATCCTCGAAGTCATCCTGCCCCCACCGGGGCACGCCTGCGTCTGAAAGGGGCGGCGTGATGTCACGAAACAAAAGGCTACTTTCCAATCCCTCACACCATACGCATATCTTAATCGCAGTGTGATTTTCGGGAGGATGCGGGGAGGCTGCCGGGATGGCAAGAAAACCCAAGGCGGAAAAGGCGGACAAGCAGACGCTCCAACGCCAGATGCATGCCAACCGAAGCGCGCAGGGGTGGGAGGTCGTCCAGGTCCTTGTCCCGCCAGCGCTCGCAGAGGTCATGGAGCAGCGACGCGGCGACCTGCCCCGCTCGCAATGGCTGGCACTGGCCGCCGCTCGCAGCGTCGGTCTGGCACTGACGCCTGATCAGCTTGAGCGCAAGCGGGGACGCCCCGCCACATCCACCCGCCCGAAGCCCATCGCCTACACCCCGTTCGACCCGTCGCCTCCGGTCGTGCTCCCCGGGATCGGTTGGCGCATGCGCGAGCAGGGCGTCCTTGCCGACGGCGTGATGGCGGTTGGCGACCTGGGCAGCAACCGAACCGGGCTGCTTTGGCGCAAGTCCGGCAAATTCGGGAGCTACGATCCATACTTCGACGCCCGAAACTTTGGAATCTGGTCGCGCACTCACTGGTCCGTCCCAGCGCGCGCTGCCGAGCGCATCATCGAGCGCGCTCGCGCCAGCGCCGGCGGCGCCGTCATCGTCCCGCTCCATGTGCGTGACTGGAGCGGGATAACCATCCACATGCATCCCATGCGCAGCCGCACCGACCGTCCGCCAGCGGCCTGGGCCCCACGCATCGACCTCGAAGAGATCGAGCATGCATGCGCCGGCGACCGGCGGCGCTTGGCCGATTTCCTGGTGGCCAACGCCGGCCCGCTTGGGGGCTTGTCCTGGTTCCAGAACGCCGGCGGGGCTCAGCTCTTCGCGGCCGCGATCTCCGCCAACGAGTTCCAGGAAATCCGGGAAAAGCTGGAGGCTCGTGGCGTCCGTGTCGGCGAGGGTGAACCGGTCGGCCTGTCCAAGGAGCCGGTGACCGCCCAGTATGACGACATGGGGCTGTCGGTGCGAATCGTCCGAGACCGCGGTGACCGCCGGCACCTGCGCCTGTCACCCGCGGCAAACCACACCGATCGCTTTCCGGTGGAAATCACCCTTCCCGCCCCTCTTTGGCGCGACCAGGCCATCGCCCTGGCGGAAATGGGCGTAGCCATCACGGAGACCGACCGGCCCGGATCCCGCATACCCGAGGTCAACTGGTCCGCGATTCCGGGCTGGACCACTCCGGCAGCCAACGGCTATCTGCTGCGCGAATACCAACGCGACGCTATCCGGTTTTTCCTCGAGAGGCGGATGAGGGCCGTCTGCGGCGACGAAATGGGCCTGGGGAAGACCGGCGAAGCCATCGCCGCCGCCACGGCTGCCGGCTACCGCAAGAATCTGGTTGTTTGTCCGAAAAATGCTGTGGGCGTCTGGCGGAGGCAAATCACCGAGTGGGCCGCCCCAGGCACGAACCCGGAGGTCGTCGTCATCCACTCCTCGACCGACGTCCCTGCCCTCCCGGCCGGCGATGACCAAGTCGGTTGGATTCTTGTCACCTACGACACGATCACCCCGAGGAAAGAGGTCATCGCCATCCCCGAGCAATGGGGCGATCAGGTCAGCACGATGCTTCAGGAGTTCGGCGCAAGCCATCTAATCGATGAGGAAACACGCAAAATCACGCTCGATCCGGCCGATCCGGAGAGCCTGCAACCACTGATTGCGGTCCGCGAGAGGCTTCATCACCTCCCCGCAGAATTGAGCCGAATTCCCGCCGCGCTTGACCGCGTGATGGGGCCGGTTTCGCAGGCGATCAGCGCGTGGAACCCGCATCTCACGATCGTAGACGAGGCGCACAGGATCAAGAACAGGGCCGCGCGCCGCACCGGCGTTGTTCGCGAGCTGACAAGCGAGCCGACGCGTGGCGCCTTGCTCCTCACCGGCACGCCGCTGCGAAACAAAGCCGAGGAGGCGCTGGTGCTGGCCGAGGCCATCGTGCCGGTGGCCGAATTGCGCCGCGATTTTCACAGCATCGGGTCGTCGGCGGTGGACGCTGCCAAAGCCCTTCTGGGGGCGGTGATGATCAGGCGGACAAAGGATCAGGTTCTGACCGAGCTGCCGCCGAACATCCGCACCCGGGTCGACCTGGATCTGGAGAGCATCGCTGGCTACGCCGAGGCGATGGCTGCGGCGCAGGAGGCATTCGAGAAGGCGCTACAGGCCGGCCAAACGCTCGCCCAAGCCCGCATGGCGGCGCAGGGCAACTGGTCGCAAGCACGGAAGGCGTTGGGCGTCGCAAAGGCCGCTTCCGGTCAAATCACGGACTTGGTCGAGGAGGTCGTTGCGGAAAAAGGATGCTGTCTCCTGTGGGCTCACCACCGCGACGTGGTTGACGAGTTGGCCCGCCAGCTGCGCGACATCGGCCTGCGCGTGGCCACCGTGGACGGCCGCACCAGGCAGATGGACCGCGACGAGGCTGAGCGCGCGTTCCAAGCCGGTGAGATAGACGTGTTCCTCGGGGGTATCACCGCGGCCGGTGAAGCGCTTACGTTGACCAGGGCAGATACCTCGATCTTCGCGGAGGCCAGCGTCGTACCCGCTGAAATGTTGCAGGCTGAAGATCGCGGGCATCGGCTCGGTCAGACGGCAGCTGGCTACAACGTCATGACCTGTCTTGCGCTCGCCGGCGCGCCGATCGAGGTGGACGAGATCACATGGCGGATCGTGCAGCGCAAGGTCGGTGAGATCAACGCGGTGCTGGGTGAGCAACGCACCCTCGACCCTGAAGCCCAGGCGATGATCGACGGTGCGGACAGCGCCTCTGACGTGCTTGCGGCCCTGGCTTTGGCGACCTACCGGCAGAAGGGTGGTGAGACGTCGGCAGCCAAGAACGCCGGGAAGTCGAAGAACGGCTCCACCACCTAAACAAAGGTTCCAATCTATGGAAGCTGCGTCGTCACTCAAGATGTTGTGGTTGGCGCGATGGTGGGCTGTGGGGCCGATGTGAGGTGCGAGGATGAAAAGGATGACGTGTGACCAGATCCCATCGCTGTGGTTGCATCTTATACCGACGGCGGCTGAAGGCTTCCATTGAGGCTCCGCTGTTCCACCTGTCTGAGGATGGGCAGCAAAGTTCACCTGAAGCGGCACCTTGAGGCCGATGAACTGCATCGGCTGTACAAGGAAGCGAAGGATGCTACGGCACGGACGCACCTTCAGATCATCTGGCTGCTGACCAGCGGACGCTCGGCCCAGTTCGTCGCCGAGGTGACGGGGTACACGCCGCGCTGGGTCAGCGTCATCGTGGGACGCTATAACGAGGCCGGGGTTGCGGGGCTGGGCGACCAGCGCCAATTCAACCCCGGCGCCAGACCGCTGCTCGACGCAAGCCAACAGCGCCGCCTGAGGGATAGCCTGGGCGACCCGCCGCCCGATTACGGCTTGTGGACGGACCGCTCGGTCGCCCAGTGGATTACGGGCATGCTCGGCCGCCTGATCGCGCCCCGGCGCGGCACCGAGTACCTGCGCCGCCTCGGCTTCACCCGTCAGGTGCCGCGCCCCCATCATGCCGCAGCCGATCCGCTGGCCCAGGAGGTGTTCAAAGCGCGCTTCCGCCGTCGCGTGCAGGCGCTCCAGCAAGACGACCCCGCCACGCCACTGGAGGTGTGGGCGATGGACGAGCACCGCGTCGGGCTCAAGCCGGTGCTGCGTCGGGTCTGGGCGCCGCGCGGCTGCCGCCCAATCGCACGCGGGCATCACCGCTTCGAGTGGATGTACGTCTACGGCTTCGTGCGCCCGAGTAGCGGAGCGGTGGTGTGGTTCCTGGCCGACGGTGTCGGTGCCGCGCTGTTCAGCCGGATCCTCGCGGCGTTTGCCCGCGAGGTCGGAGCGGGAGCGGGCAAGCGCGTCCTGCTGGTGCTCGACGGGGCGGGCTGGCACGGCGCCGGCGAGGTGGAGATCCCCGCCGGCGTCACCCTGGAGTTTCTGCCCCGCTACTCACCCGAGTTGCAGCCGGCCGAGCGCTTGTGGCCACTGACCAACGAGGCGGTTGCCAACACCCACTTCGAGGATCTCGCGGCCGTCGATCAAGCCCTCGCCGACCGCTGCTGTGCGCTGGCCGATGATCCCGACCGCCTAAAGGCCGTCACTTGGTTCCATTGGTGGCCGCAATTCGCATGACATCCCATCAATGGAACCCTTCAGACGCCGTCCGTATTACACGTTATTTCCAGAATTTCCCGAGGTCGGTTCCGAGCGTGATCTGCTGATCGCATGGTGGCTACCGTGCCATTGGCATGGGAGCGGACATGCGAGCGAAGGCGGTAGAGTTGGTGGCCGACATCATAGACCGGATTGAGACCCGGCCTTCCCGAAGGCGCCGGGACTGTCTGAAATTTCATGTACGGGCCATCACTTCGGGACCGAAGGAGGCCCCGCATGGCACGACGCAAACACCCCAGCATTCCGGACGCGCTGCTTGATCAGTTGCTCGCCGGCGCCGATCCGAAGAGTGCCTTCGCCAAGGACGGCCTGCTCGATGAGCTGAAGAAGGCGCTCGCCGAGCCGGCGCTGAACGCCGAGATCGACCATCACCTGGAGAGCGGCGAGCCGGACGGGCGGTCCAACAGCCGCAACGGCTACGGGCGCAAGACGGTGCTCACCGACACCGGCAAGGTCGCCCTCGAGGTGCCGCGCGACCGGCTCGGCACCTTCGACCCGCAGCTCATCGCCAAGTACCAGCGCCGCTTCCCGGGCTTCGACGAGAAGATCATCTCGATGTACGCCCGCGGCATGAGCGTGCGCGAGATCCAGGGGCACCTGCGCGAGCTGTACGGCATCGAGGTCTCCCCCGACTTAGCGCCACCACCGCTCGTAACGCCACTCCAGCGGATCGCCGACTTGCCCTTTTTGCCCCAGACTCTTGGCCCAATCTACCAGCCGATCAATATCAGATTGGCTAAAGTCCTCTGCCCAGCCAGGACGCGCGATTACGAACTTCTGCAGCTTCATTGGTATTTCTGGCGCATTTTCACCCCAATAAATGAATTCTGATCCAATCAACACCCGATCCGTGAGGCCCGTATCCCGCTGAAGATTTCTATTGTTGGTACGCTCATCGAGGCTGTGACGGGAATCGGCCTGAATCCAACTACCCCTTCCATCAAGATGATAAATATTATCGCCGAAGCGCTGTTTGAGGCTGCCGTTCATAACCGGTTGTTTGCGCACAAACCGAGGATCACTCCAGTAAGTGTGAAACTGCGACTCCTCGGTGACACGCATCAGGAAGATGGCACGCCCCCGGTAATTTCGTTCGGCCGAGCCGGTACCGAGCACCCAATCACCAAGTTTGGCCTTCTTGCGGATTGCCGGTTTGCAGGTCGCCAAGGTGCAAACCCCGTGAAAGGGATTAGGGGCAAATCCATGATCCCAGCGAACAACGTACGAAAAGAGAGTCACGACCACTCCTAGCGCTTGTTATGGCGAGGCGTTTTCGGTTTTGGCCTTGGATTGCCATCTGGAGTCACCCAGGCTGTGCCGCCTTGGCACACCGACACGGCGAGTTCGACAGCGTTCAATCGAACGGTCGCATCCCCATGCCGGTGCAACGAAAGCGGCAATTTGCCGGCCTGTACGTCGGACGCCCAGACGCCGACAACACGTTTACCGAGTTTGTTGGCCAACTCGGCTACCTGCTCCGCAACTTTATCATTGGCACTCTCGGGGCAAATAAGGATGACCACGACGTCTGCCTCGCCCACGCACTGTTCGAACGCGTCAATGGACTCGTTCGCGCAGACAATGCTGCAGCCCCCAGCCCTGATAAGCCGCTTTAACTCTTCGACATCTGCTTCGCGCCCTGGAACAGGAAACACGTACACCTTCGTTACGGACTTGGTCACTTTTCCACAACCCCCGAAGGAATATTCAGCATGAATAATAACCGGTCCAGGGGACGGCGTCCACAGGGCACTTGCTTATGAGAGATTTTTATGTCAGAAAACACGCCATAATAGGTGAAACTCTATGGCAAACCACATGTATGGAACACATAGGAATGTGAGTTTCGCAACTGTTGAGAGCTTCAACGCGGCGCTGCGCGATGGCGTCACGGTGATGGTCCGGGGGCATGAAACGAAAGAACTGCGTAATCGAATCACCTCGATTGCACGCCCCCGCGAGCGCTGCATATTTCTACCCGGTCGCCACAACGACATCTTTGCCCAGGTTGCTGAGACATTCTGGGTCATCGGCGGACGCAACGATCTACCTTGGCTCACACACTACCTTCCTAGGGCGCCCGACTTTTCCGATGACCACGGATTGACATGGCATGGCGCGTACGGCCCACGATTGCGGACGTGGGCGGGTAAGGTGGACCAGTTAGATGAATGGCGTCGGCTCCTTATTGCCGATTCCAACACTCGAAGGGCAGTAGGCGTTCTGTTTGATCCGAACCGAGACTTTGTCTCAAACAGCAACGACATACCGTGCAACAACTGGTTAAACTGGCTACTTCGTGATGGCCAGCTGCATTTGAATATTGCCGTCAGAAGCAATGATGCTATGTGGGGATTTTCTGGTGTAAACGCTTTCGAGTGGAGCGTACTTCATGAGATGATGGCTTTCTGGGTCGGCTCTGACGTTGGAGAGGCTACCTTTTTCGCCACTTCCTATCATCTATATTCTCGCCATTACAATCGAGCTCGCAATATTGTCAACCGATTTTACGGAATGACTCCGTATGATTTCGGAATCGTTTCGCCGCGTTTCGCTACGCAATGGGCAGATTTTTCGGCGGCCATGGCCGAATGGTTCGAAATCGAAGAGCAACTACGCGCCAACCCTATCCCATTGCCCCGCGCAGGCCTGGTGGCCAGCGATCCATTTTTATCCAGTACTCTCCGATTATTGCGCTTGAAATGGGGTGCTAAAAAGTGGTCCGTTAAACAACTAGCTTCCGAACTCGCCAACCTTCCTGAAGATGACTTTGCCACCGCTGCATATGAGTTCTTCGGACGTGATCGGCCAGAGCTCCTGGCAAACATTACTCAACCCAAAATCGCCGCCTTTTTTTGCGCATGTCAAGCTGCCAAGGGGGGAAGCTCCGACACTGAATTGAAAGCTGCGATCAAACACTTGCATACGCGCAAGAACGCGATCTATGCCGGCGCGTGGAAACGCCGCGGTGAGCGTGTGAGCGTATTGCCCAACATTGCTCGCAAAGTGGACCGGTTGCAGGCGTTTGCAGACGAAGGAAAGACGTTAAAAGGTGAAACCGTCCTAGACACCGCCATTGACCTTTATGTTTATGCAGCCAAATACCGCCTCTTTTTGGCAGAGCTGTCGGAGGTGGAAATGTCCCCACTTGGACCGGATGCGCCCCAGCCACTCAGTGATCATGACAAGAACTTTGATGCTCTGGTGGACATTGCCGACTTTAGCGGTGATCCACAAGGTGATCTCCTCGTCCAAATTAGAACCATCACAAAGATGTTCGAGGATCTTTGGCAGGCGGTAGATGCTGCGGGAGCAGGTTTGGTCGACCGTCAACGCAGTGCTGCCGAACTTACCGCTGCAGCTGAGCAACTCGTCGGTCTTGTCGTTGCAGCCGATCCGCGTTGCACCAGCGACTTTCTCCGTAACGTACAAAATTCCTAAGCCGTCACTGTCACACCTCAGGATGCCCGATGGACCAGGTTGCTCTCTCTCAAATCATCGGTAGGTTAAAAGAAGAAGTAATGCGTCTGCCGCCATCTGCACGCGCAGCCATCATTGGGCGGACGTCAACTGCAGTTGACCTCGTCGGCGCCTTTATTGATCTGGGAATTCAACACCAATTGCTAGGCGTTTATGCAGAGAATGGAACTGCTGACCCAGACAGCCCTTATATCGATCCCCGTCCGCTTTCACAGCTAGCGAAGGACGCGCCTGACCTTATCCTAATCGCCTCCGATGAGGACAAAGAAAGGTTAATCGCGTCCGCATTACCCCACATTACTCCAAAATCAAAAATACTGATTGGTGGATTTCAGCATTTCCGTTTTCGCGACGAGCTTTTCGAGCGTGAGACGGGAAATACCTTTGCCCCATCTTTCGCCAATGGCTATCCTAACAGCCTAATTCACATTTATCAGTGCTTGAAGAGCGCTGCGCGTATGGACCTGAAAGGTTCCGTCGCGGAATTCGGCATGTTTAAAGGTGGTACAACAATGTTGATATCGCGCTTCATCGAGGCGCTTGGCTGCGATTGGAAAGTTTATGGGTTCGACACCTTCGACGGTTTTCCAGACCCGCGCAGCCCACTCGACATGTACGCCCACCCTGACTGCGTCTACCTTGACCTCGCCACTGTCCGGCGCTTCTTCGAAGGCCGCAACGTTGAAATCGTGCCGGGCGACCTAGTGGATACTGCACAGATACTATCCGAAGAGGATATTGTTCTTGCCTTTATTGACACAGACAATTACACTTCGGCCCATTGTATATTAGACGTGATCACTAACCGTGTGGTTGTCGGCGGCGCTATTGTATTTGATCATTTTACGGGGCGAGACCGTTTCCTCTATACCCTCGGAGAGAGGCTTGCGGCCAAGCGCCTTCTGGACGACTCTCGTTACTTCAACCTCCACGACACCGGCGTCTTTCTTCGGTTGAGGTAAGCCCATGCCCCGCATATTCACCCGTTCGGCCAAGCCCACGCCTAGGCACGGAATTTATGAGCTTTACTGGACCTTTGCTTCTCGACGGCAGGCGGCGTTTGAACGGCGGCTGAGCGGCGCTGCCTCGCCCTGGACTGATGACCCCATCCTCCAGACGTTTAAGTTCTGTAATGTCTATAGGGCCGCAGACCGCGTTTCACAGTATATGATTTCCGATGTTGCTTACGCAGCTGATGCTGGCGACATCGCTGATCGCCTCTTCCAGATAGTTGCTTTCCGCACTTTCAGCAATATTGCGACTTGGGAAGGCGTACGCAAAGAGTTGGGCCGCGCCCCACGCTTGACCGACCTCGCAACCGGTGCATTCGAGCGGGCGCTAGATAATGTAAAAATGCACAATGGCGGACTGTACACCGGGGCCTTCATTCTTTGTGCAAACAAAGCTTTCGGATTCGACGAGAAACATAAAAATCACACGGCACTTTTCAGATATATGTTTATCAATGAGCGCCTCGACCGCTCAATATCTGGCGCAAATTCCCTAGAACAGGTTGTACATTCTCTGCAAAGTTTTCCACTAATGGGGCCATTCATGGCCTATCAAACAGCAATAGATATTAATTATTCAGAGCTTATCAACTTTAGTGAGAACGATTACACACAAGCCGGCCCCGGAGCATTGCGTGGACTGAAGAAAGCCTTCAGTGATCTTGGCGATTACTCTCCGGCGGACGCTATCCTATGGATGACGGATCGCCAAGAGATAGAATTTGAAGCCTTGGGGCTACCATTCAATGGGCTCTTCGGTCGTCCATTGCATGCGATTGACTGCCAAGGGCTTTTCTGTGAACTCGACAAGTATTGTCGCGAGGCCGCTCCGGAGCTGATTAGCAACCGCAGCCGGATCAAGGCTAGATTTAGCCCATCTCGAAAATCTCTGCCTTTGTTCTTCCCACCAAAGTGGGCCCTGTCATTGCCCAACAACATTCTGTCGGTTCAGCAATCGCGCAGTTACCAGAAAAACAAACCTATCCAATATGATTTGTTCATGGATGATCACGACGAAACCCAAGTAGCGCGACAACAAAGCGATCTTCAGTAACATTGCGATGGTTGCGAGTGCGTTGCCGACCGGCCATTATCCGCATCGTTGTGCTTCCGGCGGGTACACTGGCGCCATGCTCACCCCGTCCACCGGCAATCCGCTCCCCGACGACGTGGCGGCGCTTCAAGCGTTGGTGGGCGACCTGTCGGCACAGTTGATCGTGCGGGACCGGGCGGTGACGGCACGCGACCGCATCATCGAGACGCTGAAGGGGCAACTGGCGGCTCTACGTCGGCGCATCTTCGGTCAGAGTTCGGAGAAGCTGGCCTGGGCAGCCGACCAGCTCGAACTGCAGATCGAGGACCTGGAGCAGCAACAGGCGGAACAGGCTGCCCTGACCGCCGGTCCGAAGCTGGCGACGCCGCCCGTTGCGCGCGTTCACCCGATCTGCAAGCCGCTGCCCGCCTATCTACCGCGCGAGACCAAAGAGTTGGCGCCGCCTTAGAGTGCCGATCAAAACCTCGCTTGGGCCAAGCTAAATCAATGGCTTGGGACTAGGAAACCGAGGTTTTGTCCCGCGCTCCGATGCCGCCTGCCCGGGCTGTGGCGGAGCGTTGCGGCGCCTCAGCGAGGACGTCTCGGAAGTGCCGGAGGTCGTGCCGGCCCGAATGCGCGTGCGCCGCTACGTCCGCCCGGTGATGGCCTACCGGTGCTGCGGCGACATCAGCCAGGCGCCACCAGCTCCCGTGCCATTGTCCAAAAGCAACGCTGGCGCCAGCCTGCTGGCCGATATCGTGCTGGCCAAGTACGACGACCACCTACCGGCCTACCGCCAGGCCGAGCGCTTTGCCCGCGAGGGCCTGGATCTGCCACGCTCGACGCTCACCGACTGACTCGGCCGCACCGCGGCGCTGCTGGCGCCGTTGGCCGAGCGCATCGCCGCCCACGCGTTCGCCGCGAGCAAGCTGCACGCCGACGATACGCCCCGTACCCGTGCTCGCTCCGGGCACCGGGAAGGCGCGCACGGGACGGCTGTGGGTCTATGTGCGCGACGACCGCGCCTGCGCCGACCTCACACCCACGGCGGTGCTCTACCGCTACACACCCGACCGCAAGGGCGAGCATCCGCAGCGTCAACTGACCAGCTGGACGGGGGCGCTGCAGGCCGATAGCTACGCGACGAAAATTCTTCGACGTCCACCAAGCCCAAGGGACCGGCGGCCAAGGAGATACTGGAGCGCACCGGCCGGCTGAACGCGGTGGAAGAGCGCGTGCGTGGCCAACCGGCGGCCCGGCGCGCCGCGGCGCGTCAGGCCGAGGCGGCGCCGGAGATTGCCGCGTTGCGCTCGCACCTGGAGCAGGTGCTCGGCCGGGTTTCGGGCAAATTTGCCTTGGCCTCGGCAATCCGCTATGCACTGTCCCGCTGGCCGGCATTGACGCGCTATCTCGCCGATGACCGGCTGGAGATCGATAACAACATTGCCGAGCGCGCCAATGCGCGCCGTGGTTGTGGGCCGGAAGAATTGGTTGTTCGCTGGCCCAGACGGCGGCGGCGAGGCCGCGGCGGTCTTCTAAACGCTCCTCGAGACCGCCAAGAGCAACGGCCATAACCCGCGTCTCTGGCTGACCCGCGCCCTGGAGACCATCGGCCGCGATCGCGACCTCACCGACTACAATGCCCTCTTGCCCTGGAGCATGCCGCTGGAGCCCAATCTTCCCTGAAGGGGAATGCCATGACCACCAGCGAATTGCCTCCGCATGTGCAGGAAAAGCTATTCCAGATCGTTAGGTTGCTGGCCCGTGTCGCCGCACAGGAAACGATCCAACAGGCCAAAGCCATCGAGCCTGATCCGCCAAAGCCAAAATCCAGCGAAAGGAAATTACTCAAGAACAACCGCCCCGCGTAGCTTCAGGGGTGTTTCCCGGCCGCTTACGCCATGCGCACCATCGTGGCGCTGCTCCCCGGAAGGCGGAGCGAGTTTCCCGATGAGGTCCGGGTCGGTCCCCAGGCGCGGCGCCCGGATGGGGCCTGCGCCTCCGCGGCGGATCCCGGCGACCTTCTGCGCAACGTCGCCGAGGCAAGGCGGACTCGCGCCGTTCGCGCGCTGCGCCCCTCCAGCGCTGGCGGCGCACTCGACGGCGTGCTCGGCATGCTGCTCGACACTCCCAACGGCGGCCCCGCGCTGGAAACGCTCCGAGCCGACGAGGACGGGTTCGCGCGGACGGAGGCCCCGCCGCTCGCCCCTGCTAGCGGGCGCTCCGCCCCGACCGGTCGGAGCCGCCGACCGCCTCCCCGAAGCCTCCCCGAACGGCGCGAGCGCGAGCACTTCGAAGCCATCGTCGGCGAGATGCGCGACAGAATCCGCAAGCTGAACTTTCGCGATTCCTGCACCGCCTCCCAGCTCGTCGCCGCTTGCTCCTTTCCGTTGGCGCTCACCATCGTCGGCGCTAGAAATGGCTGGTATCCGCCCGGCTGCGTTGCCTCGGTGGCCGAGTCGGTCCTCAGCACCCTGCTGCGCCACCGCTGGCTGGACACTCCTGCACACTCCGGTCTTGTCGACCATGTCCGCACGCGCTACGCCGCCGCTCGCCCCAGTGCCGATGTCTTCGACCACGCGGTGAGCGACGGCACCCTCTGGTTCCGGCTCTTCGCCGCCCTCGACCGCGCCTTGGCCTATCCGGGCAACCGGCGCTGCCTGCTGCGCAAAGCTAAACTAGTCCGCGACACCATCGCCCGGACCGTTCACTACGACGGCGCCTCCGCCGAGTACCTCGCCGCTCTAGGCCGTGTTGGCAAAGGTCAGAGCCATAGAAGGATCGCTGCGATGGTGATCATGGCGAGATAGTTGGCGGCGCGCTTCTCATACCGGGTGGCGATCCGGCGGAACTGTTTCAACCGATTGATCAGGCGCTCGACGCGATTGCGTTCCCGATAGGCGTCGCGGTCGAACGTCGGGTCGGGCCGTTCATTGCTCTTGGTCGGGATCACCGGCGTGATGCTCCGTCGTCGCAGGGCGGAGCGGATGACGCCGCTGCTGTAAGCCTTGTCGGCGGCCAGCCGGTCGGGCTTGAGGCGCGGTCGCCCGCGGCCCACCCGCTTGATCCAGCCGGTCCCCATCAGCGTGGCGAACGCCTTGCTGTCGTGGACTTCGCCACCGGTCAAAGTGAAGGTTACCGGCTTACCTTGGCCCTCGGCGCGGATGTGGATCTTGGTCGAGAAACCGCCGCGCGAGCGGCCCAGCGCCTCGCCGTCGATCCCCCTTTTTCGCCGCTGGCCTTCCGGGCGCCAGCCGCGTGCTGATGAGCGCGAACGATGGTGCTGTCCACGAAATGCAGGCTCCAGTCCACCCGACCCTGGCGGTCGGCGCGGGCCTGCAGGGCTTCCAGGATGCGCTGCCAGAGTCCGGCGCGGCGCCAGCGGTAGAACCGGCTCGCCACTGTGCCGAACGCTCCATAACGCTCCGGCAAATCCCGCCATGGCGCTCCGCTGCGGGCGATCCACAGCATGCCGTTGATCATCCGCCGGTGAGAGTGGTTCGGGCGGCCTGTGCGCGGCTTTTCAGGAGGAAGCAGCGGCTCCAGCCGCTCCCATTGAGCATCGGTCAGTTCATAGCGTCCCATTCAGTACAAATGGGGAACGCTTCTTCAACCCGCCACCCCTTTGCCAACGCACCCTAGTACTACAGCCGGACTTTATCGGCTTGGGTACGGCGCGCCCAGTGGGAGCGTCGCGCCCGCTGCTGATGGCGTCTTCGCCAGAGTGACCAGGC
>NZ_JAGINP010000019.1 GCF_017876155.1 Azospirillum rugosum | reverse complement strand
GGCACGCCGGGCTACTGGCAGTGGATCGGCTCGCTGTTCTCCACGCTGGAGGTGGCGCCCTTCTTCGCCATGGTCGTGTTCGCCATCCAGATGGTGCTGAAGGGCGGGCGCAACCACCCGAACAAGGCCGCACTTCTGTGGTCGGTGGGCTGCGCGGTCATGGCCTTCCTGGGGGCGGGGGTGTGGGGCTTCCTGCACACGCTGTCGGCGGTGAACTACTACACGCACGGCACGCAGGTGACCGCGGCGCACGGGCACCTGGCCTTCTTCGGGGCCTACGCGATGATCAACCTGGCGATCTTCAGCTACGCCATGCCGCACCTGCGCGGCGTCGCGCCGTACCATCAGGCGCTGAACAAGCTGAGCTTCTGGCTGATGTGCGGCGGGATGACGGTGATGACCTTCGCGCTGACCTTCGCCGGCGTCGTGCAGGTCCACCTGCAGCGCGTGCTGGGCATGGACTACATGAGCGTGCAGGACCAGATCGCCCCCTTCTTCTGGGTGCGGCTGGCCGCCGGCGTCGCCGTGTTCATCGGCGCCGGCCTCTACCTCTACGCCCTGCTCGGCCCGGTTCCCGCGGCGAAGAAGGCCCCGATGGGCGGCGCCGTTCAGCCCGCGGAGTGACCCGCAACCGGCCCCTCTCTTCCACCATGGGGGAGAGGGGCCATGCACCGGTGGATAAGGAACCGACGGGGGTGCGATGCGACCGAAAGATCTGGACCTTGTGCGCAACCTCCCGCTGCTTGCCGGGATCTGCGGCGACACCTTCGCCTCGCTGACCTCCGGGGCGTCGCTGGAATGGTGCTCGCGTGAGGCCGTCCTGGTGACGGAAGGGGAGGTTCCCGATTTTCTCCACGTCCTGGTCACCGGGGCCGCCACGCTGTCCAGCCGCGCCGATTCCGGGCAGGAAACGGTGCTGGACATCCTGTGCCGTGGCGATTGCTTCGCGCCGGCCGCCGTGCTTGCCGACGCACCGAGCCTGACATCGGCAAAGCTTCTGGACCCCTCGCAAATCCTGCTGCTGTCGGCGCCGGTGGTGCGGGCGCAGGTCGCCCGGGATCCGGTCTTCGCCCATCGGGTGATGCAGGCTCTGGCGGGCCAGTTCCGGACGCTCGTGCGCGAGGTCAAGGACCTGAAGTTCCGCAACACGACGCAAAGGCTGTCGGCCTTCATTCTCGACCAGGTCGACCGGGCGGAGGACGGCGTGGCGGTCGAGCTTCCGGTCAGCCGGCGCGTCCTGGCCAGCCGCCTGGGCATGACGCCGGAGCAGCTGTCCCGCACCTTCGCCAAACTGTCCCACCGTGACCTGCACATTTCGGGCAGCACCATCATCGTCCCCTCGATCGAGCGGTTGCGCCGGCTCTGCTCCGACGGCACGCCGTGACACAAGTGCCAGGGGTCGGCCGGCCATGCCATGGCCGGCCGGCAAACATCGGTTGGCGGGGCGTCACGCCTCGGCGGCGTAGGCGGCGCCCGCCAAGTTGTGGAAAAAGCCGTTCTCCAGGGGCGCTTCGACCAGCCGGCCCAACTCCGCGGCGACATCCCGGCCATCCCGCTGCCCGGCGAGAACGGCGCGGAACGCCGCGGCGACGGCGACCATGTCCACCGCCTGCGGCGACAGGCGGAAGCGTGAAACTCCCATCGCGGCCAGCCGCTCCATCTCGCCCGCAAGGCAGAGATACCCGTGGGACAGCGTCTGCGTGCCGTTCACGGTCAGGAAGGATTGGCCGTCCAACGTCTTCACCGGCATGCCGTCCGGGTCGTTGCCGCAGACGAACTGGCAGCCGTCCTTGTGCAGCCCATGGGCCCGCGCGTGGTAGCAGCGGGCCGAAATCGCCAGCGGCGCCCGCCCGAACACCTGCACTTCGACCGCGAGGCCCAAGGCGGCCCCCGCCTTCGCCAGAACGGCGACGGAGGATGCCGGCAGTTCCGCCGGCAGCGACACCGACATCGCGCCGCGCCCGGCCAGCCAAGCGAGCGTCGCCTCGTTGTAGGTGTTGATGAAGGGACCGACCGCGTGGGGTTGCCCGGCCAACAGGGCCAGCGCCCCCATGTCGTTCGCTTCGACCGGAAGCAGCCCGTTCGTCACCACATCGCGCATCGCCGCGCGCTCGCGGTCGTTGCCGGCCAGGATCGGGCTGGCGAACCAGACCTCCTTTCCGGCGGCGGTCAGCCGGGCGACGACCGCCTCCATGGCGTCGGCGAAGAACGGGGCGCGCTTGTGGCAGACGATCTCGCCGAGGATGACGGTGTCCAGCGGCGCTTCGTCGGCCATCCGGAAGTAGAAGTCGCGCCAGCGGTCCGCGGGCCAATTGAACAGCACGGGGCCGAGGGTCAGAAGAGGCATCATGGTGTCTTGCTCCTCAGCGCCAGGCGCGCTTGAAGGCGCCGGTCGTCTGGGCGCCGCCCTCGACCACCGCGTCCAGGTTCAGCATCGGCAGCGCCTGGCCCTTCGCGAAGGCATCGAGGGCTTTCCGGTAAGCAGCGACGACGGCGGCGATGTAGGCTTTGCCGCGCTGGCGCCCTTCGATCTTCAGGGCGCGCACCTTGGCGGCTTTCAGCTCCGGTAGCAGTTCCAGCGCGTTGAGGCTGGTCGGCTCCTCGAACAGGTAGGCCGGGCGGTCACCGGACAGGAAGCGGCCCTTGCACAGCGTCGGGTAGCCGGCCTGCTCCCCCTCCCCGAACAGGTTGATGGTGAAGCCGCCGAGCGTCGAGGCCAGCGCCGCGCCGCGCGGCTCGTACCGGACATGGCTGGCCGGCGAGCAGACCCCCTGCCGGTTGGGCGACAGCCCCGTCGCGTAGGAGGAGAGGGAGCAGCGCCCTTCGGCCATCGGGCACATCCCGCCGAACACGAACACCTCCGTCTCGATGTCGATCTCGGCGTTGAGCCGCGCGATCTCCGGCACCGTCAGCACGCGGGGCAGCACGACGCGGCGCACGCCGAAGGCGTCGCGGTACAGCCGGATCGCCTCGACGTTCGCCGCCGACGCCTGCACCGACAGGTGCAGCCGCAGGTCGGGATGCCGGCGGGCGGCGTAGGCGAGCAGACCGACGTCGGCCAGGATGACCGCGTCGGCCTTCAGCCGCGCCGCGTCGTCCGCGGCGCGCTCCCACGGCCCCAGGTTCCCGGCCTGCGGGTAGGTGTTGATGGCCACGAAGACCTGGACGCCGCGCGCGTGGGCGTAGGCCACCGCACCCGCCAGATCCTCGCGCGAGAAGTTGAGCCCGGGGAAGTTGCGCGCGTTGGTCTCGTCGCGGAAGCCCAGATAGACGGCGTCGGCACCGGCGTCCACGGCGGCGCGCAGCGCGGCCGGGTTGCCGGCCGGGCAGATCAGTTCGAAGGAGTCCATGCGCTTATGATCCCTGCGGCTTTCCACCCAGCCGCCGCTCCAGGGCGACCATCCCCCATCGCAGCGGCGGGGGAGCCGCGCGCCGGGCGATGCCGAGAAGGTCGAGCATCCGACCGGCGTGGCGTCGGGCGAGCGGGAGGGCGTGGCGCAGCGGACCGGCGGCCGTCGCCATGTCGGCGAACAGGTCCATGTCCTCCCCATCCAGGGTGTTGCGGAGCGCCAGGATCAGGGCGGTGTCCCCCTCGATCACCAGTTCGCGGCGGAAGAACAGCGCGTCGCCGTCGATCCGGCCTTCGAGCAGGTCGAGCAGGCGTGCGCAGGGGCCGCGCACCGCGGCGTCCACGGCGACGTGCGCCGGGCCGTCGCGGTCGCAAACCCGCAAGGCCAGCCTGGGTCCGACCCGCAGCAGGACGGCCGCCGGCGCGTCCACCGGATCGATCAGAAGATGCGCCTCGGGCATGTCGCGCAACGCCGTGAAGGCGCGCGGGTGGCGGTCCGACAGGACCCGCAAGACCCGGTCCGCCAGCCGTCCGCCGACGCCGTCGCCAAACCGCCGCGCCAGCCCAAGCCCCATCTGGGTCAGGCGGACCTCCACGGCGCGGGCGCGGGTGTCGGGCGCCGCTTCGTCCAACGCAATGCCGGGATCGCGCATTCGCGGTGTTCCTCCCTGTTCGGATTTGGTTTTGGAGTCTTTGTGCGTGGCGGGGGTTGCTCCCGCCGCGTGTCGGCGATAGGACAGGCGGACGGCGCGGTCCTTGACTCCGGTCAAGCCCGCGCTGCCCGGCGTGGTGGTAAGCGGGGCGGTGTCCGGGCGCGTCGATGCCCCGGCAGATTGGAGGCGGCATGACTTTCCCCAATTCCCCCAGTTCCGACGACGCTCCGGCGACGGTTCATCTCGACGTGCGCCCCTTGCTGGCCGCCGGGGAAAACCCGCTTGGGGTCGTCCTCGACCACGCGGCGGAGGTGCCGCCCGGTGGTCTCCTGGTGTTGGAGGCGCCGTTCGACCCCGTCCCGCTGCGCTCCCTGTTGGCCGATGAGGGCTTCGTGGCACAGGCGCGGATGGTCGGGCCGGGGCACTGGACCGTGCGCTTCCATCGGAGCGCCGCGCCGTAAATCCTATTGTCAGGCGAGCGCCCGGTACGCTTCGGCGAGGCGGGCGTCGTCCTCGGGCGACACCAGGGCGGCGATGGCGGCCAACAGGCCCATCTCCTCCTTCTGGATGTGGAACATCTCGCGTTCCAGCAGTTCCATGGCGACGCGCTGGAAGTCTTCCCAGCCGTCGGGCGTGAAGGTCCCGGCCCCGAGCGCTTCCGTCGCCAGCCGTGCGGCCTCCTGGGCGGCCGGCAGGATGGAGTGGTGCTCCATCGTCAGCAGGCCGACCATGCCGGTCTGGCCGCAGGCTTCCAGGAGGGGGAACAGCTGCCCCTCTTCAAAAGCGAAATGGCGGCCGACCTCCTGCGCGGCGATCGCGATCACGTCCTGAAGGGTCCGGCGCACCGCCTCATCCGTGAGGTTCGGCAGGCGCCCCGGCCGGGAGGCCAGCAGTTCGTCCAGGCTTTGCAGCGTGGCCAGCGTGGTCATGTGGTCGACGTGGAGAAGCTTGGCGATTTCCGATTGTAGGTCGAGCATGGGTGAATTCCGGTCAGTGGGACGGGGTTGAGAGCAGCGCCGTCCGCGTGCGGACGAAGAGGCGAACGGCGAAGACGAGCAGGGAAACCGCGCCCGCCGTTCCGCACAGGGCGCCGGCGCGCACGATCCCGTCGGAGTCGGCGAGGTTGCCGGCGACCAGCAAGGCCACGGCGGCCGCGTGCAGGGCCGCGTGCACGGCGAGCGGCCGCTCGGGCGCCAAACGCGACACCAGCGGCGTCGGGCACCCCGGCCGCGTGGCGTGGACCGAGGCGAGGAACGGGGCGATGCGTTGCAGCACGCCGAACAGCAGGCTCAGCAGCCAGCCGAACACCGTGACCGTCACGAACACCGCGGGCAGGTTGAAGCCGTCGACGCCGAGCGCCAGGGCCAGCGCGAGCAGGAGCGAGAGCGGCAGCATCGCCCAAGCGCCGCGGATCAGGCGAAAGTCGGTGCCCAGCCGCCGCCGCATCCGGCGGCGCAGCACGCCGGCCATGGCGTGGAGATGGATGGCCGACGCGGCCAGCCCGGCGACGACGGCGGCGGCGGTGAAGGCCGTGGTCCCGGTCAGCCCGCCCAACGCCAGCAGCGTCAGCCCGGCGCCGCCCGCCACCGCGACCGCGCGGCCGGACGCGGCGGAGGGCGCCGGCCCCAGGGTCAGCATCGGCACCAGGATGGTGGAGAAGCCGGCCGCCATCAGGCCGAAGAAGCCGAACAGCGCCATTCCCAGATGCGCGCCGGCGGCCGACGCGCGGTCCGGCAGGATGGGAACGAAAAGGTCGGCGATCAGGGCGAGACCCAACGCCGCCATGACCGCCAACGCCGCCAGCGCGACGCCCGCGCACAGCCGCATTCCCGGCATGTCCCCGGCCGAGCGCAGGTTGTCGGCCAGCAGCGCGCCGAACAGGAGAACCCCGCACCCGACCAGCGCCCCGCCCAGCATGAGGGCGGACGGGTCGAACAAAGCCATGCCGTGCGTCAGGATCGCAATGCCGGGGACGGTCAGCCAGAAGCACAGCTTCACCCAGCCGACCGATCGGACGGGCCGGACCGTCGCCATGGGAAGCAGCTGGAAGGAGGCGCCCATGGCCGTGGTCAGCAGAACCCCCAGCGTGAACAGGTGGAGCGCCGCGAGCACCCATCCCGGCCCGCCGCGGAAGCCGGCCACCCGGTCCGGCCCGGCGGCGAGCAAGAGCCATCCGCAGAGATGAAAAACCAGCGCCGCAGCGAAGAACCGGAATGGGACCGATGCCGGCAGAAGCCGGTCTCGCGCGTCGCCGGCGGTGGGAAGTGGGACCATGCGCGGCACCCTTGAACCAAACGTAGCCGAAGACCGCCCGAACGGCGGTCCTGCGGCGTGGAGCTTTAGGCCCGTGGGTGGTGGGTGGCTTTGACGATGGTCAAGCGGTCCGGCCGGGGGTTCGGCCATCCGGCGCAATGCGTCGCGCACCCTGCGGCTCCCTGTCGCACCCACAGCGACGCGTCCACGGCGTCGCCCCCAGAGCGGACCCTCACGCTGCCGGATTCCGGAGCGAAGCGGGCGCCCTCCCCTCCAACATGTTCAATGGGCAGGCCACAAAAACGGCGGACAGTGCGGCTGCCCGCTGGGATCGGCACGCAAAAGTATAGACTCTGTACTTCTAAGTTCATGGCCGAGTAAAACGACCGGCGACTTGATGGCGATCAATATTCCTCTTGACGGCAGTCAAATTCAGGCAGGCTCGGCAGTGCCATGGTCGGTCCAGTCGAAACATCGATCCTGGACGACGCCATGAACACCAAGACGTTTCTCGCCACCGTCAGCGCCGTAGCCCTGCTGTCCCTGTCGGGCATCAGCGCCGCTTCGGCCACCACGCTGTACGCCGAACCGAAGGTCAAGGAACCGACGGTCAGCATCGTCCAGGATCCGGCCGCCGTTCCCGCCCCGGAAAAGGCCGGCAAGCGCGCGCCCAAGACCCATCAGGTCACCCTGAACACGACCGAGGTGGAATCCAAGCTGGACGACGGCACCACCTACACCTACTGGACCTTCAACAACACCATCCCCGGCCCGATGGTCCGGGTGCGCGTCGGCGACACGGTGGACGTGAAGATCGCCAACGCCAAGGACTCCACGATGAACCACTCCGTGGACTTCCACGCGGCGACCGGCTTCCTCGGCGGCGGCCAGATCACCCAGGTGGAGCCGGGCCAGACCAAGGAGTTCTCCTTCAAGGCGCTGACGCCCGGCGTCTACGTCTATCACTGCGCCACGCCGATGGTCGCCCACCACATCTCCAAAGGCATGTACGGCCTGATCGTCGTCGAGCCCGAGGCCGGCATGCCGGCGGTGGATCACGAATACTACGTGATGCAGCAGGAAGTCTACGCCACCAAGGCCAAGAACATCCCCAACGCCGAGGACGACTACGACGGGCTGGTGAACGAAAAGCCCAACTACCTGGTGTTCAACGGCGCCGTCGGCGCGCTGTCCAAGGACAAGCCGCTGAAGGTCAAGGTCGGCGAGACCGTGCGCATCTGGTTCGGCGTCGGCGGCCCGAACCTGACCTCGTCCTTCCACGTGATCGGCGAAATCTTCGACCGCGTCTACAACATGGGCGGTCTGGAGAGCGAGCCGAACAAGGGCGTGCAGACCGTCACCGTCGCGCCGGGCGGCGCCACCATGGTGGAGTTCAAGGTGGATTACCCGGGCAAGTACGCCCTGGTCGACCACGCGCTGAGCCGCGCCACCAAGGGCCTGATCGGCATCCTGGAGGTCGAGGGCCCGGCCAACGACAGCATCATCAAGGACAAAAGCGGCGACAGCCGCAAGCAGATGGGCGACATGCAGCACTGAGCCAGCCCAGGCAACGAAGAGGCGGGGATCTCCCCGCCTCTTCTGTTTTTGGCGCCGCGGTCAATCCGCTCTTGGGGCTTCGGCATGGGGCGCTACCTCTGCGGGTGTTGCGCAATCCGGACAGTGCTGTGGCGTGTTGGTCAAGCGCCCGACCAAGGCGTTCAAGGCGGCGGTGCGGTCGGCTTCCGCACGGGCGAGCGCTCACCACGATGGGACGGCCGGCACGCACGCGTGTTGGAGAGATGCAGACGGGCTGCATCGGCCCGTTCCACAAGCGAGGATGACGCGATGGACGAACGCCGCAACACCGACGCAAAACCGGACCAAGCGGAAAAGGACGGTGCGACCGCCAAGCCCGATGTCCCGCGGCCGGGGACGAAGGACGAGCTGACAAAAGCCCAGGAGGAGGCTGCGCAGGAGCGCGCGGAAAACGGCGGCTATCAGTGACCGACCCTTCCGCCCCGGCAATGAGCGGCTCTGTGCGCCCTCATTCGGAGCGGGCCTCGATCCTCTCCTGGTCGGTCCGATCGACAGCCAATGCCCATGGTCACTTCGGTCCCCCTGCCCTCCCCTCCCCCGCTCTGGAACCCGATCCTGGCGAACTGCCGGACGCTCATGCGCGACATCGGCGCCCCGGCCGTCATCATCGAAGGATGCATCCGGGATACCCTGTACGGGCCCAGGATGGTGGCCACTCTCGCCGTGTCCGCCGCGATGGGCGACGTTGCCATCATGCAGCATCCGTCTTACCGGCGCGCGATGCAGGACGCGGCGGGGATGGTGATGTTCGTTCGGATGGCGGCGCACAACGCCAGCGGCATCGATCCCGTCACCGCCAGCCGAGTGGCTGAGGAGGTCTCCTGGAACGTGATCGTGTTGCCAACCGACGTGGTGCTGATTGGCCGGACGGCGGACGCCGATTTCGGCCCCTTCCTGCTGAGCGAGCACCCCGCCGATGACCATCGGCTGTCCAAGGTTGCGCGTCAGCTGGAATTTGCCGGCATCAGCGTGGGATGATCGATCACGGGCGCTTTCGGATGAGTTGTGCAAGGTCGATGGCGAAGAACAGGCGGGCGTTCCGGCTCGTCGCCGCGGGCGCGACGAGCCGCTTTTTCTGACGCGGGTTGGCGGAAACCTGATAGGTTGAACCTGACCGCGACCGCTAACCGGGTGTTTTGGATGCCGCTGACGGAACGGACCGCCCAAGGCGACCAGTATGTTCTTCCGGGTGCGGAGCGCCGGACCGTGCCCGGAATTCCCTATGCCGCCGAACCCGATGGGCAACTCGCGCTCCACTTCTACGACCCGCCGCGCGCGGACGAACGGGACGGTGGCAAGCCGCTTCCCCTGCCCCGCGTTCTGCCCCGGCCCACACCGATCACCGAGGGTCCGCTTGTCGGTCGGGTTGCGTTCTTTCCGCAGGTCATGAATGATGTGGCGGACGCGCTTCGGGCCTTCTCCGGTGTGTCGCACGGGCGTCAGGATTAAGCCGTTCGAGAACGATCCGGTCACAGACGGAACCACCTTGGGCCGGGCCGCAACCACCGTGTCAGGCGTAGCGCATCGCGTCGAGGTTGGCGATGAGGCCGGGACCTTTCGGACGCCAACCGAGCTTCGCTTGCGTCACGGCGCTGGACGCTGCCATGTCGATGCCCGCGAACATCGCCATCCAGCCGAAATGCTCGGCCGCTTCCTCCTGCGGGATTGAAACGGCCCGGATCTTCAGGCCGCGCGCCAGTGCCTTCACGATCGCGCGTGTTTCGAAGCCTTCCACGCCGACCGCGTGGTAGCGTGCGCCGGGTTCCGCCGCCTCGATCGCCAGACGATAGAGACGGGCGGCGTCGCTCCGGTGACAAGCGGCCCAGCGATTGCTGGATGCATTCGATGCCGCACGGGCCGGCGCCGTGAAGGAGATCGCCAACCTCGTCGACGAGCTGTGCCGGGCGAGGGGATCAAGCACCTCCAGCATCCAGAGCTCGGCACCTTCGAGTTGGAATGTTCGGCTTTCGCCGTCGATGGCCGTCCGGATTTGAGCCTTCTGGTCTACAATCCACTGGATGAACGGATCGAAGACCGCATCCGTACCCTGGCGCCTCGGACGATCGATTAGACGTCTAATAAGCCCCGGGCCATCCCGGTGACGTATTAGACGTCTAATAGCGGATCAGTCGCCAAGCAGCGCGTCGATGGCGGCGCGCAAGTCGAGAAGTGCCTTACGGTCGGCGTCTTCAAGCCGGCGGCCACCCGCGCTCAGGTCGTGGAGCTTCGCCATCCCGTTGTGCAGGGCCCGCAACGCCGGCTGGTAGGATGCCGGAGTAGGGGAGGGGGCCTTGCGCTGCTGCTTCGCCTCACGGACCGCCTTTACCGTGAGCCCGGATTTCGCGCGCTCCCACAGTTGGGCTTGCAACGCGGCGTCGCCGAGCTCGGAGAGTTCCATCAGCACGGACACTGACACGTGTGCCTGCTGCGGGGCGTCCTCAAGGATCGGCGCCGGCAGCCGCAGGATTCCCAACAGCCGGGCCACGTACTCTTGCGATTTGCCGATGAGCACCGCCGCCTGTTCCTGCGTCAGCCCCTTGTCGTCGATCAGCCGCTCCAGGGAGCGGGCCACGTCGATGGGATGCAGGTCGACGCGCTGCACGTTCTCGATGAGCGCCAGGGCCTGGGCGTCGTCGGTGTCCAGGACCATCGCCGGAATGGTGTCGCGGGCGAGTTGCTGGAACGCCCAATACCGCCGTTCTCCGGCGATGATCATGAACCGGTCGGCGGCGATCTCACGGACGTTGATCGGCTGCAGCAACCCTTTCTGCTCGATCGATGCGGCCAGCGCCCCGATGTCGGCCTCCTGAGCGTTCCGGCGTGGCTGGTCCGGGTCCGGCTCGATCTGCCCGAGCGGGATTTCCCGGAAGCGCATCTTGGCGCTCAGGCCGAACAGCGCTCGGTTGCTGCTGCTGCCGCCACCCGCGGCGCGACTGATGGCCCGCTTCAAAAGGCCGGTGTTGGCCGTGTCCAGACCCTTCTTAGGCGCCATGGTTCATCTCCGCGCGGCCAAGCACCAGCAACGCCTCGGCAATCTCCTGATAGCTCTCCGCCCCGGCGGAGTTGGGGTTCATGGCCAACCCCGGACGCCCGGCCAGAACGCTCTTGGTGTAATCGGCGGCCCGGCGGACCGGGGAAAACAGGCGCAGGCTCTCGGATGTGGCCATGGCGTGCAGCTCCGTCAGGATCTGTTCGTCCTGAAGCCGGCGCGGGCTGAACATGGTCGGCAGGATGCCCAGGATCCGCAAGCGGGGATTGACGAGTTCGCGCACGCCGGCGATGGTTTCGAACAGCTGGGGAATGCCCATCAGCGACAGCATCTCCGTCTGTGTTGGAATGAGGAGCTGGTCGGCGGCGTTCAGCACCGAGACCGTCAACTCGCCCAGATGCGGCGGACAGTCCAGAATGACGAAGTCGTAATGGCCGGCCAGTTGGGCGAGCTTGGCGCGCAGGATCAGCGTGCCGTTGGGCTGGCGCAACAATTCGCGATCGGCCGCCGCCAGGGAGATGGAGGAGGGGAGGAGGTCGAAGGCCCCGTCGCACACCGGCGTCACAAATTCCCGCATCGGTCGGGACGAGCGCAGCGCGTGCGTCAGCGTCTCCTTGGCAACCTCCCGCTCGTGCGGGTCCACGCCGAGGTGGACGGTTGCGTTGGCCTGCGGGTCGCAATCGACCAGCAGCACGCGCTGCCCCTGCCGGCTCAGCAGCCAGGCCACGTTGACGCAGGTCGTCGTCTTGCCGACGCCGCCCTTCTGGTTGGCGGCGCAGAGAACGAGCGGTGCGTTGCGTTGGCTGGAGGCCGCCGGAATGCCCACCGGGCTGGTCGCGTCCTTCAGCGCCGAAGCCACGGTTTGAGGAATTCGCTCGGCGCCGGTCTCCCATCGGGAGATCTTGGCGCGGTCGTAGCGTCGGCCCAGACGTTCGTTGAGCCAGGAGACCAGCTCCTGCTGGTTCATACCGCGGTCCTCGCGGTAGCGGCGGAGTTCCTCGCCGCTCATGTCGTGCGCCATCGGTGGTGCTCGCTCGGGTTTGAAGCCGGGCCACCATGAGCGATGTTGATGACACAGTCAACCGACGTGCTTCTTTGTGTGCAGCACCCGCTATGCCGTGGTCATCCTCTGGTTGGGGCGCGCGGGGCAGGGCGACCATCGCGTTGGGAATGGGGGCATCAGCGCGCAACGGTCGTGGCCATGCACCATGCGGTGTCGGGTGTCCAGCCACGCACCCACGGCAGGAAAGCGGAGGCTGGCATGGGACGGGCGATGGCGTAGCCCTGGGCAAGATCGCAATGCAGCGCCATCAGAATGGTGCCGTGCTCGACCTTTTCCACGCCTTCGGCCACCACGGTGCGGCCCAGCCCCTGGGCCAGGACGATGATGCTCTTCACGATGGTCAGGTCATCGGCATCGTCCTCCAGGTGGCGGATGAAGGATTGGTCGATCTTCAGCGTATCGACGGGCAGGTGGCGCAGATAGGTCAGCGAGGAGTAGCCGGTGCCGAAATCGTCCAGCGCGCCGCTGACGCCTAAGCGCCGGCAGGCGTCCAGGGTTCGCTTGGCGTGGGTGATGTCCTCCAGCGCCGCCGTTTCCACCACCTCGATCTGCAACATCCGCGGCGATACCGACGGGTGTTCGGCCAGCATCGCCGCCAGCCGTGTCGGAAAATCCGGCTGCAGCAGGTGCGAGGCCGCGATGTTGACGCTGACCGGGATGGCGTGGCCCTCCGCCTGCCAGGCGGCGATCTGGGCCAGGGCGACGCGAATCACCCACTCGCCGACCTCCACGTCCAGGTTGGCGCTCTCGATCAGCGGCAGGAATTCACCGGGCGGCAGGAAGCCCTGATCGGGATGGTTCCAGCGGATCAGGGCCTCGGCGCCGACGACGGTGCCCTGGCGCATGTTGACCTTGGGCTGGTAATGAAGTTCGAACTGACCGGATCGCAGGGCCGCACGGATGCGGTCGCGGTTGGCCTGCCCGGCGGCCTGGTTCAGGTCCTCGTCCGGATCGTACAGCCGATAGCCGTTCCGCCCCGCGCTCTTGGCCTGGTACATGGCGTGGTCGGCGTGACGCAGCAGGGTATCGGGGTCGGCGCCGTCGAGCGGATAAAGCGTCACGCCGATCGAGGCGGTGACGGTCAAGGGTTCGGCCAGTTCGGGAATGCTGATGGGTTGACGGATGACCGCGAGCAGGCGGTTCAGGCAGATGTGGCATTGCTCCAGCCCGTCCAGGCCGGGCAGAAGCACGACGAACTCGTCACCGCCCAGGCGTGCCAGCGTGTCGTCCGCCCGGATCACGTCGCTCATGCGCTTGGCCAGCTCCTGCAACAGAATGTCGCCGATGTGATGGCCAAAGCGGTCGTTGATCGGCTTGAACCCATCCAGGTCCAGATAGCCCACGGCCACCGTCCGGCCGGTGCGCTTGGCATGGATCAGCGCCTGTTCCATGCGGTCGGCCAGCAGAATGCGGTTGGGCAGGCCGGTCAGGGCGTCGTGGTGCGCCAGACGCTGCAAGGCCTGCTCGGCCTGGTTGCGGGCTTCGAGGAATTCGTTGAAGGCGGAGGCGACGGTGCGGATCTCCGAACTGCCCCCCTTGTCCACCGCCGTCGTCGGCTCGCGCCGGCGCATCCGCGCGGCGCGCTCGCGCATCGCTTCGGCCAGATCCTCCAGCGGTTTGAGCAAGCGCTGGGCGGACCCCCACAGCAGCGGAGTCACCACCAGGATCAACAGCACGGTGGTGACGATCATGCGTTGCTGAATGGTGCGGATCGGGCTGAAGGCCTCTTCGGCCGGGATGACCGAAGCCAGGATCCAGCGGGTGGTTTCAAGCCTCTTGAACGTGAACAGCCCCTTGAGCCCCCGGCTGTTCACCCCTTCGCCGGTTCCCTCGAATCCTTCCAAGGCCCGGTCCAGCTGGGGGTTCACACCAGGGCTGGCGATCGGCTGCATGATGCGGCTTTTGTCCGGGTGAATGACCGTGGTGCGGTCCTCGGTCACCAGGTAGTAATAGCCGCTTTGCCCCACGCGACGGTCCGACAGCAACCCGAGCAGGTTCGGTTTGTGGAGGTTCAATACCCCGCCGATGATCCCGAACAAGCGGCCGTCGGCGTCGAGAACGGGGGCGGCGAGCACGATGATCGGCTGGCGTGTCGCCTTGCCAAGGATCGGCCGGGATATGGTCGGGCGCAGGGTCGCGCGCACCTGCTGGATGTAGTCGCGGCTGCTCATGTCGAGGCCGCGCCGTCCGGGCTTCTCCGGCCAGTCCACCAGCAGCCTGCCGTTGGCGTCGAAGATGTACAGGTCGTCCACCAGGCTGAGCAGGGCGGTCTCCTCCCGCAAGTGACGCTCCAGCGCCGCCGGGTCGGACAGCATCGACCGCGGGACCACCGTGCCCGCCTGAGCCAAAGCCAGCAGCCGCTGGGCAAACTCGTTGTCCAGACGGGCGGACAGTTCGGACAAAAGATCGAACTGCTGGATTTCGATCCGCTCCAGAACCTCACTGCGCAGCGAGTAGAACTGCAGAACCGACTGCGCCAGCAGCAGCAGGCCGCCCAGCAGGGTGGCGCCGAGAGTCAGCTTCAGCTTCAGGCTGCGGTTCTGAAAGAAGGTCACGGTGGTCTACGCTCATCAATGGTCGTCAGGCATGAAGGCAGCGGCCCTTTTTCGCCACGCAGCGTTACGCCTCACTGAATTCCTCATCCTTTGCGCTGTCGTACAACGCAACGTTGGATTTCAGCGCCATGCCGATCAACATGACGGTCGACGCCGGCAGGATTTTGGCCCGGAACTTCACGTTGCTCAGCAAGTCAGACCCTTCCGCAGCATGAAACACTCTGATCGGCGCAGCCTTGATTGCTGCAAGGCAACGGTTTCGGACGCATATTCAACATTTGCATCAAATTCTTTTGAACTTTTAGCGCATTGATGCCGGTATTTCTATGGAACGTTCTACGACAAATAGCCGCAGGCGATCGCTCAGGCCGCGCGCTCGCCCTCCTGGGTCATGACTTCTGAAATCCGCGGCCGATCAGAGTGCATGAAAATGCCAGGACCTTTAATCTGTAGCGTACCTAATGTTTCATCGGAAACATGAAGCCACTCGCGATAGACGGCCTAATGTTTCGGAGCAATGGAACAAATGTTTGCCGCGCACGCTTCGCTTGCAATCTTATTCTGCGAATACGACGTTCTTCCGGCTGGACGGGCACAATCCGTGACGAGTAAGCTGACAAGAAGCTCGGCTTTCCACATGCCGCGCCAATGCCGACGCGTTGAGCTTCCAAAATGCACCACCACGCCCATTCGAGCGATCTTTCGACTCGGCATGTCCAAACGTCCAGCCGCTCCCTGACGTTTGCGGACCTTCCACTTCTTGAGACTTTGTGGATGCCGGTGTGGCTGTTCGACAGCGAAAGCGCACGCATGGTCTGGGCCAACCGAGCAGCGCTCGACCTGTGGGGGGCGTCCACTCTTCAGGAATTCCTGAACCGCGATTTCACCGACATGTCTGACGCCACGCGGACCCGCTTGGCAACGCTGGCCAGGCAACTGGCCGCCGGGGAACCGGTCATCGATCAATGGACGTTCTACCCCAACGGGCAGCCGGTTACCGCGCGGGTGCGCCGCACCGGCATGGTTCTGCCCGACGGGCGGCTGGGCATGCTGCACGAGGCGGTCATCATCGACCAGCCCGTCGACCCGTCCACGCTGCGGGGCGTCGAGGCGCTGCATCACACGTCGGTTAAAATCTCCTTGTTCACACGCGACGGCACGCCGCTCATGCGCAACCCCGCGGCTCAGAAGGCGTTCGGGCCGGTCGGCCTGGGGGGAGAAGGGGACCGTCTGGCGTCGCATTTCCTGCATGAGGCGGACCGGCGGGCTCTGCTGGACGCCTTGGATCGCGGCGACACGTTCAGCCGGTTCGTGGAGGTCGTGACGCGTGGCGGACGCAAGTGGCATGGGGTGGATGCCCGGATCACGACCGATCCGGTGTCCGGTGCCTTGGTTGTCTTGATGAACGAACGCGACGTGACGGAGCAGGTCCGGGCGGAACAGGCGGTGAGGGCCTCGGAGCGTCGCCTTGCCCGCATGGTCGAGCTTCTTCCCGCCGGGGCCGCTTACGTGGAAGGAGAAGCGGTCTTTCTGAACCGTGCCGCCGAAAGCATCACAGGCTACGCACGCGACGAGGTGCCTTCGCTCGATGTCTGGTGCCGCGTGGCTTTTCCGAAGGATCACGAGGATATTCGCCGTCGCTACGATGCCGCCCGGGCAAGCGGAGCGCCCGTGTCGGTCGAGCTTCCCATCCTTCGCAAGGACGGAGCCTTGCGCTGGGTGTTGTTCTCGGCGGTGTTCGCGGAGCATGGCGAGGTTTGGCTGCTGCAGGACGTGACCGATCATCGGGCGGTCACGGAAGCGCTCCATCGGGAACGGGTCATGCTGCAGAGCCTGATCGAGTCGATGCCGGACATCGTGTTCTTCAAGGACACCGACGGCACGTACCTGAACTGCAATCGCGCCGCGCTGGAATACGCGGGGCACCCGATGGAACGCGCCATGGGCCGAACGGACCGCGACTTGTTCGACGCGGACACGGCCGAGCGGCGGTGGCGCACCGACCGTCTCGCCATGGAGAAGGGGTTTTCGCGCACCGAGGAATGGTTCACCTACCCCGACGGCCGTCGGGTCCTGGTGGAGACCGCCAAGGCGGCCTGCCGCGACCGGGACGGGACGGTGTTGGGCGTCGTCGGCATTTCCCGGGACATCACGGAGCGCCGGCAGTCCGAGGATCAGTTGAAACGGCAGCGCGCCCTTCTTCAGGGGATCATCGATGCCATTCCGGACGCGGTGTTCTTCAAGGACCGTGACGGCGTGCTCCGCAAGGTCAACCGCGCCTTCGCGGCCTGGCAGGGCAAAACACCGGACGCCATGGTCGGGACGCTGTGTCACGAGCATTGGCCTGCCGAGCTGGTGGAAGATATCCGTCGCACCGACGCGGCGGTGTATGCCGAGGACCGGCCTTGCCGGAACGAGGAGTTCGTCCCGCAACCGGACGGCAGCACCCTCTGCGTGGAGATGCTGAAAGCCCCCATTCGCGACGACGGCGGTGAGTTGCTGGGGCTGGTCGGCATCGGCCGGGACATCACCGAGCGCAAGGCGGCGGAGGAAAGGCTGCGCCGGAGCGAGGCCGAAAAGGACCATCTGGCCCACCACGACGCCCTGACCGGTTTGCCCAATCGGCGCCTATTCTTCGATCGCCTGACGACGGCGCTCGCGCGCGCAGACCGTTCGCAAGGGACTGTCGCCCTCCTCTTCATCGATCTCGACAAGTTCAAGGCCGTGAACGACACCCTGGGGCACTCGGCCGGTGACGTGGTCCTGCGTGTCTCCGCGGACCGCATCGTGACTTGCCTGCGCAAGGCCGACACCGTCGCCCGAATGGGCGGGGACGAGTTTGCCGCCATCCTGGAGCAGGTGCATGGCGAGGACGACGCGCGTGCGGTGGCGGACAAGATCGTCGAGGCGCTCGCGCATCCGATCCGCATTGCCGACCAGGACGTCCACGTCGGCGCCAGCATCGGGGTGGCGCTCTACCCACAACACGCGCGAGACGCCGGTGCGCTGCTCGCCGCCGCCGACACGGCCATGTACACGGCCAAGCAACCGGACCGGCACGAGCATGTCATCCTCTTTTCCCCGACACGGTAGCTCCGTCCGAACAAACCGCTGACCATGTCGTGGCACGCGCTGACGTCGGAACGGACGGAGCGATTCGGTGCTGATCCGCGGGGCGCTGAGAAGCTTTGGACTGGTTCCTGACCGTCGATCGGCTTGAGGAAAGGGCAGGGCGGCCCCGGAACTTTCCGGGTGCGGTCCGGCCCCGTGTTCCCGATGGAAAATCCAGGTATTTCAACATGGTGCCGTCGTGATGATACTGTTCGATGGAATAACTTCTGCTAGTTGCGTGGCTCTTTTCCCATTATGCCGATAAGGGCGCTTATCGGCGCTGGCGGCCTTGCCGCCACGCGCGAAACCGCCTAGGATTCTGCAGAAACGCATTCCCTTTTCCGCAGGATTCGCCGGTGCCGATCAACATCAAGAACGGCGAGGCGGACGTCCTGCTGGCCGAGCTGAAGGCGGCCACCGGCAAGGGCACCTCGCAGATCGTCCCGGAGCTGCTGCGCCGCGAGGCGCAGCGCCTGCGCGCCCGCCGGGTCCGCAGCGCCGACGACGCCGAGGCCCGCATGGCCATCCTGCTCGCCGAGCCCGACGCCGCGCGCTACGCCCGCGGAGAAATCGTCGGCGAGAAACGGTTCGCGGGCTTTGGCGCGATACAGCGCTTCTTCCAATCCCAGCGCGTGTCCGGGTCATCCAGAAGGCCGGTCTGCGTGTCGAGCACCACCGCCTCGACCAGACGCGCGATCGTGGCGATGTCGTCCAGAGCGTCGAAGCCGACGGCTTCCCGGCGCCGGTCCGCATAGCCTTCCGGCCCACCACAGTCCTCCGGCGGACAGGTGTGGTCTCCAGCGATGCAGACCGGGTAAAAGCGCCCCGGCTCGGGCTCCCGACGATCCTCGACCCGAACCTCATGCCGCCAGAGCGCAGTCATATCGTAATCGTAGGTGAATTTGGTGCCCTTACGGAACCGGAAGGCATCCAAGGGGACCCGTAGCGACGAGACGCCCAGCTCGAACGAGCCGTAATGGACAGCATGGATCCGGAACCGGTAGAGGTGAATGCCTTCCTAGCCCATGGCCACCTGAAGAACACCATGCAGGTCTTCAAGGGTGAACGCGGCCGGCACCAGAAGCCGTCGCCAAACCATCGGGCTGACGTCCAGGAGGCGGACCTTCACCTGAAGGATCGAATCGCTTGACGGTTCGGACGATGAGTTTTTGGCGGGAGGCTGTCGGGGCATCAGGAGGTCCGCTTTCCGGAAGCTCCGACCCTACACTCCCTCGGATCCGCCGGTCTACCCGACCGCCCCACACTTCTGCATGCTCTCAGCCCCCTCTGCCGATGACCGCGGCCAGATGCCCTTTGATCCAGCAGCTGTAATCCTGAATAGCCCAACGCCGGGTCCCAACAACGTTCCGTCTTCAAACAACTAGGCCGGAAAATTGGGCTGGTCACCGCGCGGTGGCGAACCTATCGTGTGCGCGTCGCCGCCGTCCGGCCAGGGACGGCGGCCAGAGACGGCAAACGGGCAGCAGGGCTCCGGAGGACGTGGGCGGAATGATCGATCAACGGACCAGCGCGTTCCTGGCGGACTTCCTGGCGTCCCCCCGGCCGGATCCGGCCCTTCTGGACCGCTTCCTGCTGCACGGACCCGATCTCGGCCGCCGCGGCGCGAAGCCGGGGCTCAAGGTCGCCTTCCATGATTTCTGGCCGGAATTCGACCCGTCGTCGAACTTCTTCGTCGCGATCCTGTCCGGCCGCTTCGACGTATCCGTCGTCGCGGACAACAGCGACCTCGCGATCGTGTCGGTGTTCGGCGGCCGGCACCATGAGGCGCGCGCCGCACGCTGGCTGTTCTTCACGGGCGAGAATGTGCGGCCGCCGCTCGACGGCTTCGACATGTCGCTGTCGTTCGACCGCATCGACGACCCCCGCCATTACCGCCTGCCGCTCTACGTCGTGCACGCCCACGACCATCTGCGGGAGGGCGCCACGCCGCATTTCTGCCACCCGGTGCTGCCGCCGGTCCCGCCGACTCGGCAGGAGTTCGCCGACCGCAAGTTCTGCGCCTTCCTCTACAAAAACCCCAACGGCACACGCCGCAACGAGTTCTTCCAGGCGCTCTCGGCCCGGCGCCGCGTGGAGTCGGTCGGCTGGCACCTCAACAACACCGGCACCGTGGTGAAGATGGGGTGGCTGCCGAAGATCCGCGTCTTCTCGCGCTACCGCTTCGCCTTCGCCTTCGAAAACGCGTCGCACCCCGGCTACCTGACGGAAAAGATCCTGGACGTGTTCCAAGCCGGGGCGGTGCCCCTCTACTGGGGCGATTCCGACGTCGGGCGGGAGATCGCCCTGGACAGCTTCATCGACGTGTCGCGCTTCGCTTCGGACGAGGAGGCCTGCGCGGCCATCCTTGCCGCCGACGACGATTACGACGCCTATTGCCGTTACCGGAGCACGTCTCCCTTCCTGGGCGTGGACGAGTTCCACTTCGACGCCTTCCGCTTGGCCGAATGGATCGAAAGCCGCCTCTGACGGCGGAAGCCCGAGACGGCAGAAGAGAGACCTCCCATGAAGCGCGTGCTCCTCAACTACGCCGACGGCGCCTTCACGACGGCGCAAAAGCACAACGCGAAGACCGGGCTGGAGATCGGCGGCTTCGACAACGTGGCGGTGATGGGGCGCCAGCACATCGACGCGGACTTCGCCGCGCGCAACCACCACATCCTCAGCCAGCCGCGCGGGGCCGGCTATTGGCTGTGGAAGCCCTACGGCATCTGGATGATGCTGCGGAACCACCTGGAGGACGGCGACGTCCTGTTCTACAGCGACAGCGGCGCCCACTTCGTCCACCGCGCCGACCCGGTCATCGACCTGTGCCGGCAGCGGCGTGACCTGCCGATCCTGCTGTTCACGCTGGAGGACCATCACCGCAACCGCGTCTGGACGAAGCGCGACTGTTTCCAGGTCATGGGGCTGGACGAGCCCGCCTACACCGACGCCGCGCAGATCCTCGCCAGCTTCATCGTCGTGGAGCGCCGGCCCGAGACCATCGCCTTCGTCGCGGAGTGGCTGGCGCTCGCCCAGGACGCCCGGCTGATCACCGACGCGCCCAACGAATGCGGGCTGCCCAACTATCCAGAGTTCCGCGACCATCGCCACGACCAGAGCATCCTGAGCCTGCTCGGCCGCCGTCACGGCCTGTCCACCCTTCCCGACATCTCGCAATGGGGCGATGGCCGGCGCCCGGCGGACATCCCGCGCATCCTCCTGCACACCCGCTGGCGCGCGTGACGGCATGACCAGCGTCGCGCGCGCGATGGCGGCGGAAAGCGCCGGGAATTGGCAGGCGGCGGAGGCCTGGTACCTCAAGGCCCTGGAGGCCGAACCGCGCGACGCGGCCGTCCTGCACCGGCTGGGGGTCGTCCTCCACCGCCTCGGGCGCCCGTGGGAGGCGGTGGCCCGGTTCCAGGCGTCGCTGGCCATCGCCAAGGACGCGGCCGGGAAGCTGGAGGTGTATCTCGACTTCGGCGCCGCCCTCGGCGCGGTGACGCGGTGGGACGCGGCGGAGGCGGTCTATGCGGCGGCCCTGCGGCTCGCCCCCTCCTCGATCGACGCGCATTACGGGCTGGCGATCGCCCGGCACAGCCAGGGCCGCCCGCGGGAGGCGGAGCCCCATTACCGCACCGTGCTGGCGGCGAATCCCGGGCTGGGGGCGGTTCACGGCAACCTCGGCGTCGCCCTGGAGGACCAGGGGCGCTTCGTCGAGGCGGCCGACGCCCATCGCGAGGCGGCGCGCCTGGCCCCCGCCGACCCGGCGGCGTGGCGCCGGCTGGGCGTGGCCCTGCATCACCTGAAGCGCATCGGGGAGGCGAAGGCCGCCTACCGCACAGCCATCGGCCTCGCCCCCGACGACGCGGACGCCTGGCGCAGCCTGGCCTGCCTGCTCGACGCCGGCGGTCCGGCGGCCGAGGCCTGCGCCGACGGGCGCCGCGCGGTCGCCCTCGATCCGGCGGACGGGCGGAACTGGCAAGCGCTGGGCAACGCCGCGCACGCGCTGGAGCGCTGGGACGTGGCGCTGCGCGCCGCCTCGGCCGCCGTGCGCATCGACCCGTCGGACCCCGGGGCGCGCAACAACCTCGCCAGCGCGCTGTGGGCGTCCGGCCGCCCGCGGGAGGCCGTGGACCAGTACCGCTCCGCCCTCGGCCTGCGGCCCGATTTTCCGGTCGTCGAGATCAACCTCGCCCAGTCCCTGTCCGGCCTGCGCGACACGGATGGGGCGCTGGCGGTCCTCCGCGGCCTTCTCGCCCGCGACCCGGAGAACGCCGGCGCGTGGCGGGCGGCGGGCGGCGTGCTGATGGACGCGGCGCGGCCCGACGCTGCCGTCGCGGCCTTCCGCCGCGCCATCGCCGCCGCGCCGGGCGACGCGGAGACCTATGTCGACCTGGCGGGGGCGGCCGTCCTGGCCGCCTGGAGCGACCAGGCGGTCGCGGCCTGCCGGCGGGCGCTCCGGCTCGCCCCGGGGCACGCGGCGGCTCTCGGCCATCTGGTGCAGCAGCAGAAGCTCGCCTGCGACTGGACCGACCTGGAGAGCCGGGAGGCGCTGCTCGTCCAGCGGGTGCGCGACGGGGCGGCGGGCGTGCCGCCCTTCATCCTGCTGTCCTGCCCATCGACGCCGGCCGACCAGCGCTCCGCCGCGGCGCGCTGGGCGGCGTCGAAGGCCCTGGGCGCAACCCCGGTCGCGCGGCCGGCGCCCCCGGCCGGGGCCGGGGATGGGGCCGGGGATGGGGACGGGGACAGGCGCCTGCGGATCGGCTATCTGTCCTCGGATTTCCGGGAGCACGCGCTGGGCCACCTGATGGTCGACGCGCTGGAATCGCACGACCGCTCCGGGTTCGCCGTCACCGCCTACTCCACGGGCATGGACGACGGAAGCCCGCTGCGCCGACGGTTCGAGCGTGGCATGGAGCGCTTCGTCGACCTGCGCCGGCACGCGGACGGCGACGCCGCGCGGGCAATCGCCGCGGACGACATCGACATCCTGGTCGACCTGACGGGGTTCACCTCCTTCTCGCGGACCACGATCCTGGCCGCCCGCCCGGCGCCGGTGCAGGTCAACTGGCTCGGCTATCCCGGCACCTTCGGCGCGGGCTGGGTCGACTACATCATCGCCGACCCCACGGTGATCCCGGCGGGCGAGGACGAGTTCTTCACGGAGGCGGTGGTGCGGCTTCCCGACTGCTACCAGCCCAACGACCGCCACCGCGCCATCGCCGACACGACCCCGACGCGGGAGTCCTGCGGCCTTCCGGCCGACGGCTTTGTCTTCTGCTGTTTCAACAGCCCCTACAAGCTGATGCCCGCGGTGTTCGATGTCTGGGCGCGCCTCCTCCGGGCGGTTCCGGGGAGCGTGCTGTGGCTCTACGCCGGGAACGCGGCGGTGGCCGGCAATCTCCGCCGCGAGGCCGAGGCCCGCGGCATCGCGCCGGACCGCCTCGTCTTCGCCCCGCCCCGCCCGCACGCCGAGCACCTCGCGCGGCACCGGCTGGCCGATCTGTTCCTCGACACGCTTCCCTACAACGCCCACACCACGGCCAGTGACGCCCTGTGGGCCGGGCTGCCGGTGCTGACCCGCCGGGGCCCGACCTTTGCCGGGCGGGTGGCGGCGAGCCTTCTTCAGGCGGCCGGGCTGCCCGAACTGGTCACCGACGGGCCAGAGGCCTACGAGGCGCTGGCCGTGGCGCTGGCCCGGGATCCGGCGCGGCTCCGCGCGCTGCGCGCGCGGCTGGCGCGCAACCGGCCGACCTGCGCCCTCTTCGACACCCCCCGCTTCACCCGGCACCTGGAAGCGGCCTACCGGGCAATGTGGGACATCCACCGCGCGGGCGACCCGCCCCGGCCGATCACGATCACGAGGACCGATCCATGACAGGCACCGACAGCGCCGGCCGGCGGCTTCACATCGTCGTGCCATACCGCAACCGGGAGAGCCATCTCCGGCAGTTCATTCCTTGGATGAGCGCCTATTTCGACCGCATCGACCCGCGGATCGACCACCGCGTCACCATCGTGGAGCAGGAGGCCGGGCTTCCCTTCAACCGCGGCGCGCTCAAGAACGCCGGCTTCCTGCTCGGGGAAGGGACGAGCGACTACACGTGCCTTCACGACGTCGATTACCTGCCGGTGGACGCCGACTATGGCTGGGCCGACGTCCCCACCCCCATCCTGTGGTACGGGGCCGAGCAGCGGCCCGTGGCGCCGGGACGATCCGACAAGACGGTGACGACGAACCTGGAGAGCACGATGGGCGGCGCGCTGCTGATGCCGAACGCGGTGATGCGGCAGGTCGACGGCTATTCCAACGGCTATTGGGGTTGGGGGTACGAGGATTTCGACTTTTCCCTGCGCATCCGCGCGCGCCGCATCCCGACCGGCCGGCGCAAGGGACGCTTCCAGCCGCTCGACCACGACAACGACGGCTTCACGCCGGAGGCGGCCCCGTCCCCCATCGCGCTGGTCAACCGCCGTGTATTCCAGGAAACCTGGTCGACAGGGCGGATCCCGACGGGCGACGGCCTGTCGACGCTGTCCTTCGACGTGCTGGACCGCGCTCCTTGCGACGACGGCACGCCGCCCAGCGCGCGGGGCCGATGGGAGATCGTGCGCGTGCGCCTGAACCACGCCCCGCGCCCGGGCCAAGCGGAAGCGGACCGCGCCGGCGCCGCCTGATTGTTTGAGAAGCCGTCTCAAACCTGGGGGGCGTTACGCCGCCCGGCGAAATGGTCGGCGGGCGTATGGCTCGGTCGCGGCGTGGTAGCTGCGCTGGCCCTTGCGGGCTCCGCGGCGAGTGTGCCGTTCATCACCGCGGTGCGCACCGTCCGCATCCGATGAGCGCCCCGCGGAGACCAGCGCATTTGCTGGTTGGCGCCCATGCTCCGGTGCAGCAGGCGCTGGACGGTGCTTTCGGTCGTCGCCGTGGAAATGGCCTCGCTCCGATGCCGGGCGGCAGCGTCGTCGATGATCAGGTCTGCTTGCCCGACGATGTACGTCTCCAAGGCGCGCAGCAGCGCGGCGACTTTCCGGGCCGGCGGGTCGTCAGCGGCTTCCAAAGCGGCGTCGAGGTCGGCCTCGGCCGGCAGGCTGCTGAAAACGACCTCCCGCCCCTGATCGTTGCCCACCCGCGCGAGCATCACCTCGAACGAGCGCACCTGGTAAGTCTTGATCGACTTCACATGCCCCGCGTCGATGGCCAGCGTGATCGCCGTTGCCGGGGCCGACGAACACTCGTCCGGCGGGACCAGCGCCGCCCGTTCGAGCCGGGCGCCGACCTGGAGCGTGCGCCGACGGATGGTCTCCACGTCCGGGGCCGTGTCCAACGGCAACAGGTCGGCCAGCAACGCGCCGCACCGACGCCGAAAGCGACAATGCGCGCCGTCCTCGCCCGTCACCTCCATCATGACCCGCCACTTCAGGGCGCCCCCCGGTTCGCTGCCGTCCCAGCGCCCTTTACCATCCTCCCCCAGGTTCGAGACGGTCTTCTTATCCCTTCACCGCCCCCTCGCCCGCGGGATTGAAGAGGATGCAGACGGGGCTGCCCGTGCGGGCCACCGTCCCCAGCGGATCCAGACCGCCCGTGCGCGGATCGATGCGGAAGCCGACGATGGTGTCGCTGTCCTCGTTGGCGGCGAACAGCGTGTCGTCGGTCGGGCCGAGGGCGAAGAAGCGCGGCGTCCGTCCGCCGGAAAGGTGCCAGCCCGCCGCGGTGAGCCGCCCGGTGACGCCGTCCACCGCGAACACCGCGATGCTGTCGTGGCCGCGGTTGGAGGCGAAGACGAAGCGGCCGGACGCCGTCACGGCGATTTCCGCGCCTCGGCTGTTCCCGACGAAGCTGTCCGGCAAGGCGGGAAGCACCTGGAAGGGCACGAGGGCTCCGGTCCCGGCGTCGAAGCGGCAGGCGGTGACCGTCGAGTCGAGTTCGTTGACGACGTAGGCGAAGCGGTTCGATGGGTGGAAGGCGATGTGGCGCGGCCCCGCCCCTTCGCGGGACTCCGCCGCCGTCCCTTCAACCTCCGAAAGCTTCCCGGTCGCCGTGTCGAGGCGGAAGACGAAGGTCCGGTCCAGGCCCTTGTCGGGAACCGCGATGTAGCGGTCCGTCCCGTCGAACAGGGCCTGATGCGGCTTGGGGAAGGGCTGTTCCACCCGGTGCGGGCCGATCTTGCCCGTCAAGGTGACGAGGTCGCACAGTTTGCCCAGAGAGCCGTTCTCTTCACGCGGCAGCACGGCGAGCGACGAGGTGATGTGGTTGACGACGATCACGAAGCGGTTGCCGGGGTCGACGCAGAGGTGGACCGGGTTCTTTCCGCCTGTCGACTCCTGATTGAGGAACGTCAGTTCTCCCGAGGCCGGGTCGATGCGGAACGCGCTGATCTCGCTGCGGTCGCCGTGCACGGCGTAGAGGAACCGGCGGTGCCGGTCGAAACAGAGGAAGGAGGGATTGACGAGATCGCGCAGCACCTGCACCGGCGTCCAGGTGGCCGCGGCCGGATCGACCCGGTACACGCTGAGCCCCTCGCCGCGCGCGTTGCGCTCCCGGGTCGTCCGGGACCCGACATAGGCGAAATAAGGGGTGCGGGACACCGACATGCCCTTTGGTGCTCCCTGTTCGCCGAGGCGTTCGTTGCCGACCGGCTGCGCCCCCGCGTCCTGCGCCCCCAGCACGCCCGCGCAAGCGGAGCCGGCGATCAGCCCCGCCATGGTCCGGCAGAAGCGGCGGCGCGGCATGCCCCTATCCGTGGCCGGCACTCGCCGATCGCCGGATGTCTCGGAGAGCGGTTCGTGATGCATGGCGTTCCTCCCTGCAGAATGGCGGCGCCCCGGGTCCGGCCGGAACACCCATGCATCAACCTATAGAGATATATCTTTCGAATGTACATCCGTAATGCCGAAGTGGTGGGTTCCATAATCCGCCAAGGTGGATTTCGGGAATCAAGGACTGTATGTTGGGTTGCAGCCCGAAAGTGATCCAGCTCATTCCGGCACCGACACCGCCGCCGACTGTTGGGACACGCAGGACACCGAGGGGGTCGAGGCGATCTACCGGCAAGAGCTGGCCAACGGCTTCACCCCCTACGCCACCAGCATCATGCTGAACCGGATCGACCTGCCGACGCCCGACGCCGGCGTGCATGATTTCGGAGCGGACGCGGTCATCGCGGCCGGGACGAGCCAGTCGGAGCGACGGCACGGCGGATCGGGCGACGACGCCCTTTTCGGCGGGGCGGGAGCCGGCACGCTGTCCGGTGGCGAGGGGAGCGATTACTTCGGCGGGGACGGCGGCAACAACGACGACCAGCTCTATGGCGGTGAAGGGCACGACATCCCTCTGGGCGGCAGCGGCATCGAGCTGGTGAACGTCTATGACAGCGCCATGCGCTTCGACATGTCGGGCGACGGCATCGCCGACCGCACGGCGTAGGCGGCGGCGGACCGGCGGAGGTGGTGGCGGGCAACGTCGTCAACGCCTACGCCCGCTACGAAACGGTGGACGGCCGTGCCGGCGTGATTGGCGACGCGACGCTGTCTGCGACGTCCGGAGCGGCAGCGGAGAACCCCGCATTTGTGCCGAACGATGAGGTGATGGGCATGCCCGGCAGCGACAACGCCCTGCACGAGCCGGTCGCGGCGATGGCCTACTTCGACGCGCCGACCGAGACGACGGTGATCGAGGTTCCAGTGTTCGTGGAGGAGGTCGTCTACCCGGTGGACGGGAATCTGAGAAAAGCCGCGTAGCCGGGCGATGGGACAGGCGGGCTCTCCCTTCGTGAAGAACCCGCATGTCGCCTGCCCCCAACGCGTCACCGTCACGGGTGTGTCGCGGGCTTCTCCGATTACCCGGGTGGCAGCGCGTAGGCAACGACCGCGTCGCCCGCCTTGGTGCCGGTCGAGCCGTGGCCGCCCGCGACCACCAGCAGCATCTGACGCCCGCTCGGGGCCAGATAGGTCATCGGGGTGGCCTGCCCGCCCGCCGGCAGTCGGCTTTCCCACAGCTGAGCGCCCGTGGTCACATCGTAAGCCCGCACGTAGTAATCCAGCGTGCCGCTGAGGAAGGCGACGCCGCCCGCGGTCACGATCGGCCCACCGAGGTCGGGAACGCCCATCCTGAAGGGCAGGGGCACCGGCGCGAGGTCGCGCACCGTCCCGTTCCGGTGCTGCCAGGCAACCGTGCCGGTCGTCAGGTCGGCGCCGGCGACATAGCCCCAGGGCGGCGCCGTGCAGGGCAGGCCGAGCGGCGACACGAAGGGGTGCAGGTCCACCGCGAAGGGCGCGCCGTAATTCTCGTTCAGGCCGGGCTTGCCATTGGAGACGTAGTTCGTCGTCGCGTTCTCGCGCGGGATCAGCTTGGACACGAAGGGCAGGTAGGCGGGCGTGGCGAAGACGATCTGCCGGACCGGGTCCACGGCCACGCCGCCCCAGTTGAAGACACCGAAGTTGCCGGGATAGACCAGCGTCCCCTGGGTCGAGGGCGGGGTGTAGCGGCCCTCGTAGCGCAAGCGGCGGAATTCGATGCGGCAGGCCAGCTGGTCGAACAGGGTGGCGCCCCACATGTCCCGCCCTTCCAGCGGGCGCGGCGGCTTGAAGGTCAGCGCCGACGTCGGCTGCGTGGGTGCCGCCGTGTCGCCCGCCGCGGCCCCCTGTGGCGCCGGTTCCTCCTTTACGGGCAGGATCGGCTTGCCAGTGCGGCGGTCCAGGACGTAGATGTCGCCCTGCTTGGTCGGCGCCACCAGCGTCGGCACCGTGCCCTGGTCCGTCTTCAGATCCAGAAGGCTGGGCTGTGCCGGAACGTCCATGTCCCACAGGTCGTGGTGCACCGTCTGGAAGACCCAGCGCATCTTCCCCGTCGTCAGGTCGAGCGCCACCACCGAGCTGGAGACGCGCTCCGTCTCCGGCGACCGGTTGCCGCCCCACTGGTCGGGCGGCTGGTTGCCGATCGGGACGTAGACCATGCCGAGCGCCTCGTCCACGCTGAAGGTGGTCCAACTGTTCGGGGAGTTGGTGGTGTAGGTCTGGTCCGGCCCGATGGGGGCGGTCTGGTCGGGTTTGCCGGAGTCCCAGTTCCAGACCAGCGCTCCGGTGATCACGTCGTAGGCCCGGATGACGCCGGACGGTTCCATGGTCGAGACGTTGTCGTTGACGGCCCCGCCGACGATGACCAGCCGGCCCGTGACCGCGGGGGGCGAGGTCGAGTAGTAGAAGCCGTCCTTATGATGCGGCATGTTGCGCCACAGGTTGACCGTTCCGTGGTCGCCGAACCCCGCGCAGGGGTGGCCGGTGTCGGCGTCGAGCGCGATGAGGCGGGCGTCGGCCGTGGGCATGAACAGGCGATGCGGGCACGCGGCGCCGGACGGCCCCGCCTCCTGCCCGGCCGCCGCGGGCGCCTCGTGGTAGGACAGGCCCCGGCAGGTCAGGTGCTGGCGGTTGGTCTCGTCCGGGACCTTGGGGTCGAAGCGCCAGCGCTCCTCCCCCGTCTCCGCGTTCAGCGCGATCACCTGGTTGTGCGGCGTGCAGAGGTAGAGCGTGTCGCGGATCTTGAGCGGCGTTACCTCGTAGGTCGTCTCTTTCGGGTCGTCCGGCCGGCGAACGTCGCCGGTGTGGTAGGTCCAGACGGCCTCGAGCCGGCCCACGTTCCGGGGAGTGATCTGGTCGAGCGGCGAATAGCGGTCACCGAACTCCGTGCGGCCGTAGGCGCGCCAATCGCCCGCGGGCTGGTTGCCCTGCGGAGCGGGGGCGGCAGCGGTCCGCACCGGCAGTCGCCCATCCCGGTCGAGCGGATCGAGCGCCAGGGCCGCGACGGCGACGCCGGCGGCGGCCACGACGGACAGCGCCAGCGGGATGCCGGCGCCGCGCCAGGCCGCCGGCGGCCGCCCCGTCCCGTCCCGCACCAGCGCCCGCGTGACCCAGGGCAGAAGGAGCCACAGGCCGACCAGCACGACCACCGCGCCGCGCGGGGCGAGCTGCCACCAGTCGAAGCCGACCTCCCACAGGGCCCAGGCCAGCGTGCCGGCGACCACCGCCGCGTAGACCCACAGCGCCCGGCTGCGGCGGGCGATCAGCAGTCCCCCGGTGGTCAGGAGTCCGACCCCGGCCAGGGCGTAGTACCAACTGCCCCCGAGGGCCACCAGCCAGACTCCGCCGCCAGCCAGAGCGAGCCCCAGAAGGCCGATCACCGCACCGCTCGCCACCGCGATCATCCGTTCAACTCCGCCTTGTTTTCCCAAGCTGGCCCCGGCGTTCCGCAATCGTGCCTCAGGCCATGCCGGCCTACGGCCGCCGGTTTCCGGAATGGCCGCTGTTCCCGGACGGACTGCCCGCTTGGCCGCTGTTGCCGGGCTGTCCGCTCAGAAGCCGGGGAGGTACCGAAGACAATCTCCGGGTCGGCAGGCGGTTCCCTCGCACAACCCGGAATCCGTCGCGTGGTGCGCTGGGGGGCAGGCGGCGGCGCGGTCAGAAGGGATCCGAGGCCCGCCGGGCTTCCCGGCGGCCGCGCGCCCGTGCCCATTCGGTGGCGTCGATGACGCGGTGTTCCGCCGCCGGACGGGACCTGGCCTGCTCCGTCGTCTCCAGCGCCCCCAACGCTTCGGCGAGGTTGCCCCGGCGCTCGACGTGGAGTTGCCCGCCGTCGATCCGCAGGATCAGGTCGGCGCGGCGCAGCGTGGAGAGGCGGTGGGCGATGATGAAGGTCGTACGCCCGCGCATCAGCTCCTCGATCGCATCGGTGATGGCGGCTTCGGTCTCCCGGTCGAGCGCGCTGGTCGGCTCGTCCAGAATCAGGATCGGGGCCTGCTTCAGGAAGGCCCGCGCCAAGCCGATGCGCTGCCGCTCGCCGCCGGACAGCGTCAGCGCGCGTTCGCCGACCAGGCTGTCGTAGCCGTCCGGCAGGGCGGCGATGAAGCCGTGCGCGTGCGCGCGGCGCGCAGCCTCCTCGATGTCCATCCGTGTGGCATCGGGACGACCGTAGGCGATGTTCCCGGCAATGGTGGTCGAGAAGAGCGACGGCTCCTGCTCCAGGATGGCGAACTGGCGGCGCAGGTCGCAGAGGCGGTGGTCGCGGAGGTCCCGGCCGTCCAGGCGGATCGTCCCGGCGCTCGGGTCGACCAGCCGGACCAGCAGGTTGGCGAGCGTGCTCTTGCCCGCTCCCGTGCGCCCGACCACGCCGACGCAGGTGCCCGCCGGAACCGAGAAGGAGGCGCCGCGCAGCACCGCCGGGCCGTCCGGGTACGCGAAGCTCACCCGGTCGAAGGACACGGCGCCGCGGGCGCGGCGCAGCGGCCGGGGGTCCGCCCGCTCCGGCACGGCCGGCGGCGCCTCCAGAAGCGCGAAGGCGCGCTCGCCGCACGCGAAGGCGGCCTGCTGGGCGATGATGTGCTCGGCGATGCCCTTGAGCGGATCGAAGAGCTGGGCCATGTAGGCCAGCAGCACGAGCAGATCGCCGACGCTGAGCGCGCCGCCCTGGACGTCGCGCACGCCGACGAAGAGGACGCCGGCCGTGCCGAGCCCGACCGCCAGCGCCAGGGCCACCCGGAAGCCGGCGTCGATCAGCATCACCGACAGGCGGGCCTGGAAGCAGGCGCGGCCCTGGTCGATCAGGCGCTGCACCTCGTGTTCCTCCTGGCCGGCGGTCAGCACGACGCGCCGCGCCCCCAGCACCTCGTAGGCCAGCCGGGTCAGGCCACTTTCCCGCTCGCGCACGCGGTGCCAGCGGTCGCACAGCGGCCGTTGCTTCAGCACGATCAGGACGACCAGCGGCAGCGCCGACGCGAGCGCGATCGCGGCGACCTGCGGGCTGATCAGCGCGGTGACCCAGACCACCCAGACGACGGAGCCGATCTTCGTGACGAGCGGGATGACGCCCCAGATGGTCATGGCCTGCAGGGCGGGGGCGTCCTGGCTGACGCGGAAGACCTGATCGACCACGCCGCGCCCGGCATCGCGCGCGGCCGCCTGCCCCAGGGCGTTTCCCATCACCTTGGCGCGGAAGCGGCGGACCATCTGATCGGCGATGGTCTCGCGGTACAGCCATTCGGCCACGCCGTGCGCGACCGTCAGCAGGGCGAGCGCGACGCCGAAGGCGATGCACAGGGCGAGAACGGCGTCCTTGTCGGCGGTGAGCGCGTGCGGCAGCCACCGCGACAGGAAGGACGGCAAGGGCTGGTCGCCGAGCACGCTGTCTACGATGATCTTGACCGGGATCGGCGCGAGCAATCCGAGAGGCGTCGCCAGCAGCCCGAGCGCGATGATGATCGCCAGTTGCGGGTACCAGGGACGTGCTTCCTTCAGCGCGCGCCAATAGATGGCGCTCGGCAACCTCGTCTTCGGCATGGATTTGGTCTTTGACGTTGGGACGCCACCTCCGGGTGGCGCCGTCGGACAGGGGACGGGAGCGCCGGGTGGCGCCGGCGCTCCCGGACGGCCCTACTGGCCGGTGCCACTGCCGCCCTGGCCCGTCGTGCCGGGTTGGGCGCCGCTGGAGCCGGCGTTGCCCGCATTCCGGTCGGTGGTTGCGCTGGTCATGCGCTTCTCGTCGAACCGCTGCAGGTTGGTCACGTCCGCAGAGCTGTAGGGCAGGCCGTAATAATCCAGCCCTGGCTCGAATCCGGCGCCGTAGCCGTAGTAGGGAACGGCGTAGGGCCCCGCGGCGACGCGGTTGCCGGTGAAGCGCGGCTCGACCACCACGGCGGTCAGCTTGCCGTTCCGGTCGAAGAGCAGGTCATCGACATAGCCGTAGTCGGCCCGGTCCTTGAGCCGGACGGTGTCGCCGATCAGTTCCGAGACGCGCCAGACGCGCGGCTGGGCGTTCCCCGCCGATCCCTCCTCGACCCGGCGGACGCCGCTGCCCGGCTTCGCCGTCACGTCGAATCCGGATGCGCCGAACAGGTCGAAGTCGTTGTAGTTGGCCTCGGTGATGGGGACGGTCACCCGCTCCATCCTGGGGCTGACCTGGACCTTGTTCCACGGCACCGCGAAATGGGCGTCGCCGATGCCGAGGAAGCCGCCGGCCGCCACGATGATGCTGCGGATGTTGCCGTCCGGCCCGACCAGAATGTTCTCGACCTCGCCGATCTCGTTGCCCTTGGGGCTGTAGGCCTCCGTGTCGATCAGCTCGTTGGCCCGCCAGCCGTTCTTGTACAGCTCGTCGTAGTTCCAACGGTCCAGGGACACGGTCTTGGCCGACGCCAGGGGGCCGCTGTCCGGCTTCGCTTGGCTTTGCGTCTGGTTCTGGGCGTTGGCGCCGAGCGGAATCCCGAGGGTCAGGGCGGCGGCGGTGACGGTGATGAAGAGTGTACGCGTCATGACGGTGCTCCCTTGTCGATTGCGCCGTTTTAAGGTCTTTCTCTCGGGCCAACTCGACGACGGCAGGGCAGTTCCCTTGAGCAGCTTGGGAATGCGCGGTTTCCCTTTCCACGCGCATCCATTCAGGGCCGGCGAACGGTTTCCAGCGTCGGCGTGTCGTCATCGGCACCAGCGCCGGAGAGCACGCTGAACGACCCGTCCGTCTCCAGGATTACGGCGAGCACCTTGCTGAGGTCGTGTTTTCCCTGCGCGCGCAGGACGGCCATCACCTCGTCTCGGGTGACGCGCTGCTGCTCCAGCGCCGCCGGGAGGATGTTGCCCCGGTACAGCAGCATCGTCGGCTGCGCCTTGATCAGCGCCTGGAAGCGGGGCGAGCGCACCGACAGCCACGTGATCGTGTATTGCAGGACGATGAGGAGTGCCAGGGCCAGCACGCCCTCCGCCAGGGCCACCGATTTGCTCAGCAGCACGGTGGCGAGCGTCGATCCGAGCGCCACCGTGACGACGAGGTCGAAGGCGTTCAGCTTGGTCAGGGTGCGCTTGCCCGAGACCCGGAGCAGCAGGACGAGCGCCGCATAGGCCAGCACGCCGACCACCAGCACACGGCCAAGTCCGGCCCAACTGTCGAAAAACATGGCACTCCCCACATGACGATTCGGGCGCGCCAACGGCGTTTTCGAACCGGCGGTTCCCCGTTCAAAGGGTGGGAACGCTGCGGAAACAGGGGAGGGCGTCCCCCTTTGCGCGGCCCCGGGGCGTGAGAGGGGGATGGCCCGGGCGAGTTGGCCCAGCGCAGGCATCCCTGCAGGAAACGCAACCCACAAGGAGAATTTCCCATGCGCAGCGCATTGCTCATTCCCGTTCTCGGCCTTGCCCTGGCGGCCGGCGCGCCGGCCTTCGCGCAGTCCAGTTCACAGAGCGGAAGCGCTCAGAAGAGCGGGGCGACCGCCACGCAGCCGCATTCGCAAATCCAGGCGATGAGCCAGGACAAGCTGCGCAAGCAGCTGGAGCAGGCCGGATTCAAGAACGTCCAGGTGCTCGACGCGGCCTATCTGGTGCAGGCCCAGACCCAGGACGGCAATCAGGTCTTCATGACGATCAACCCGCCGTCGAGCATGTCCGGCGGTTCGGCGTCGGCCTCCGGCAGCCAGTCGGGCAGCGGTCAGTCGGGCAGCAGTCAGTCGGGCAGCAACCCGTCATCCGGCACACCGAAGCAGTAGGTCGACGTCGCTCCATCGTGAACCGCGAGGGGACGGTGTCCCCTCGCCCTCTTCGCATGCCCGATGACGGAGTCCGTCATGGTGAATTCCTTGCTGTTCCGCACACTCGAGCCTTTGCCCGTCCGTCCGGCCCGTGGAGGCGCCCTCGGCCTCGCCCTGGCCGCCGGCCTGCTGCTGGCGCCGGTTGCCCCGGCGACGGCCCAGACTTCCGCCGCCCCGCCCCGCGATCTGCCGGCCAGCTTCGCCGACCTCGCCACGTCCAAGCTTCCGTCCGTGGTCACCATCACCGCGTCCAGCGCGCCGCCGCCCGCCCAGACCGCGCAGTCCGACTCCGGCGATGGGGCGGGGCCCTTCTCCATCCTGCCGGACAGCCCGCTGCGCGACTTCATGGAGGACTTGCTGCGCCGGCAGATGCCGGGCCATCAGGGCGCCCCGGAGGGCGGCGGTCCCCATCCGGAACAGCGCGGGCCGGGCATGTCGCTGGGGTCCGGCTTCATCATCGACCCGGCCGGTTACGTGGTCACCAACAACCACGTGGTCGAAGGGGCCGACAAGGTCGAAATCACCCTGACCGACAAGCGCAAGCTGAGCGCCAAAATTGTCGGCACCGATCCCAAGACCGACCTCGCCCTGCTGAAGGTCGAGCCCGACCGGCCGCTCCCGACCGTCGCGTGGGGCGACAGCGACGGCATGCGCGTGGGCGATTGGGTGGTGGCGATCGGCAACCCCTTCGGCCTTGGCGGCACGGTCACGGCCGGCATCATCTCCGCCCGCGCGCGCGATCTCGGCGCCGGCCCCTACGACGATTTCCTGCAGACTGACGCGGCCATCAACCGGGGCAATTCCGGAGGGCCCATGTTCAACCTGAAGGACGAGGTCATCGGCGTCAACTCCGCCATCTACAGCCAGTCCGGGGGCAACATCGGCATCGGATTCGCCATCCCCTCCGCGCTGGCCGGTCCGATCATCGCGGAGCTGCGCGAAAAGGGCCGCGTCACGCGCGGCTATCTCGGCGTGTCGATCCAGCCGGTCGGGCCCGACATCGCCACCGCCCTCGACCTCAAGCAACCGACGGGCGCGCTGGTCGCCAACGTTTCCAAGAACAGCCCCGCGTCCAAGGCCGGCGTGGCCAGCGGCGACGTCGTCACCGAATACAACGGGAAGCCCATCAAGGGGCCGCACGACCTGACCCGCATGGTCGCGCAGAGCAAACCGGGCGACACCGCCCGCATCATGGTCCAGCGCGACGGCAAGCCGGTCCCGCTGGAGGTGCGCATCGCCGAATTGCAACCACCGCAACAGCAGGCGCAAGCGCAGCAGCAAAAGCCGGGCGACGGTCAGCTCGGCCTGACGCTGGCGCCGATGACGCCCGAGTTGCGCAAGGAATTTTCCCTCGACGCCGACACCACTGGCGCTGTGGTGGTGCAGGTCGCCCCGAACAGCCCCGCCGCCCGCTCCGGCTTCCAGCCGGGCGACGTGATCACGCGGGCCGGACAGCAGGCGGTGGCGGACCCCGGTGACGTCTCCAAGGCCGTGGACGAGGCGCGCAAAGCCAACCGGGACCGCGTGCTCCTGCTGCGCCGGCGCGAGGACAACGCGCTGTTCGTGCCGCTGCCGCTCGGGTGAACGGACCATGCCGGACCGCCTGCGCCACTACTGGACGTTCCTGCGCGGAAGCCTGTGGTTCGTACCGTTGCTGATGAGCCTCGCGGCGGTGGCGCTGGCCGTCCTGCTGCTGACCCACCGCGGCCTGCTGCCGGACGGCGCGGTGGAACTGTGGCTGGTCTACAGCGGCGACCCGGAGAGCGCCCGCCAGTTGATGGGCGCGCTGCTGTCGGGCATCATCACCATGACTTCGCTGGTCGTCTCGATCACGGTCGTGGTGCTGACGTTGGCGGCCGGCCAGCTCGGGCCGCGCCTCGTCCGCAACTTCATCAGCGACCCACAGACGCAGGCGGTGCTGGGGCTGTTCGTGGCGACGATCCTCTACCTGCTGGTCGTCTTCCGCAGCATCGGTGGCCCGTCCACCAATGGCATCCCGCACCTGGCGGTCAGCGTCGGGACGGGGCTGTCGGCGCTGTGCCTGTTCGTGCTGCTGTTCTTCGTGCACAAGCTCGCCCGCGCGATCATGTACGACAATGTCGTGCGCGACGTGACGCGGGAGCTGCGGGCCACCATAGACCGTCTGCTGCCGGGGGCGGATTCGCCTCTGTCCGCGCCCGTGCCACCGCCGGAGGACGCGGTTTGGATCGGGCTGGGGCATGACGGCTACGTTGAGGCCATCGACTTCGACACGCTGGTGCGCGAAGCGCGCTCCGCCGAGGTGGTGCTGTGGATCATGGTCCGGCCGGGCCATTACGTGCTGACCCGCGGTGACCATGTGGCCGTGCATCCGCCGGAGGCCTGCTCCGACGCGCTCCTGAAGGCCATCCGCGGGGCCTTCATCATCGGCGCCGAGCGGACGCCGACCCAGGACTTGGAATACGGCATCCGCCAGCTGGTGGAGATTGCGCTCCGCGCGCTTTCGCCCGGCATCAATGACGTCTTCACCGCCATCGCCGTGATCGACAATCTCTCGTCGGCGCTCTCCCAAATCTTCGAGCGCCCACTGGAGGCCGCGGCGCGTTGCGACGACGACGGGAAACTGCGCGTGGTCCGCAATGTGACCGACTATGACGGGCTTGTGCGGGCGGCCTTCGACCAGATCCGGCAGGCTGGGAACGCCATGCCCGCGGTCCTCATCCGGCTGACAGAAGGGGTGGCGCGGCTGGCGCCCTACACCCGCACCGACGAGCAGCGGCGCCCGTTGCTGGACCAACTCGCGCTCATCGAGGCGGCCGGCGAGCACGGTATTGTCCAGGATCGCGACCGCGCCACCCTTCGGCAACGCGGTCGCGAGGCGAGGGCCAGGTTGACCGGCCTGGTCTGATCGAAGAGAAGGGCGGCGCCGGCGGGCTGAATTTGTTGGAACGCGGGCGCTGGAATCACATTGATACGAGCATAGGCCAAAAGCGGATTCCAACTCCGTTGCAGCGTTCCGCTTGCTGGACGGCCGGAATCCCGAGAATCTGGCCCCGGCGGCAAGCGCGCTGGTCGGGTGTGGAGCGACTGGCCTCGGTCCTGATCCTCGTGGTGGCGGTCGCGGCCCTCGCCGAGTCCCTGGCACTGACGTGACCGGGCGCCGTCACACCGCGGTCAGCAGGAGGGCGTAGCCGATCACGCCGAGAGCAAAAGCCCAGAACCGGCTGCGGCGTTCGCTCGGCACTTCTTCCTTAAGGACGTTCAGCACGATGCCGCCGCCGAGGAACGCGGTCAACGCGGCGATCGCCGCATCCGATACCTCGGTCCCGACACCGATGGCCCAGCCCACGAACACCGCCCCGACCAGGATCCATCGCCCGACATGCCGGTAGGAGGATTTGTGGTCTTCGGTCAGGCTGTAGTCCGTCACGATGAAGTGCAACGCCATGGCGATGGTGAAGAACGCGAGAGCCCCAAACGTCATCACCTCGCGATGGAGCAGGAGATAGCCCACGAGCGCGTTGTAAACCGAGAAGGAGGCCATGTGCACCCAGAACACCTGTCCGCTGGCTTTGGCGTCCGCGGAACTCTCCGCGTCACGACCGCCGCCGACGGGCTCACCCTGACGCCGGGAGCGTGACGTCTTGGCCAGCCGGTCGAGCCCGTAGAACGTGAGAAGGCCGGCCAGCGCGATGAAATAGACGTGGCGCTCGGCGAGCCCGATTCCGCTGACCGCCTTGCCGACGGATTCCTGCCCGGCTGCAAGCTCGGGGAGGAAATGGATGAAGACGTAGGCCACGGAAACCCCGCCCGCGATGGACAGCCATACGCTCCGCGGCGTTCCTTCGAGAAAACGAAGCGATGGCGTGAGGACATGCACCAGCGCCAGGAGCATTGCGGCCAACACCGTGATCGTCAGAACCGACATGAAGCCAGCCATCTGGTTGTGACACGCCACGTATGGCGAAAGAGCGCGATCCGGCCAGAAGCCGCCTTCGGTTGCGGCTCCAGCCATCACAGGCAGGCTCCCACGGGGCCAGCCACGTGCTGCAACTCGGGTTCGGGGATTGGGTTCCACGGGGCGCGACGACCGTTGGCCGGCTCACAGTCCGGCCAGCAGCTGCGCAACGAGCAACATGGCCAAGCCGACGCAGGTGGAAAGGAGCGTTCGCTGCGTCATCGCAGTGTGCAGTCCCGGCGGGGAGCGGTTCCGCCATGGGGACAGCCGAGGAAGCGCGTGCCGGAAGCGTGCAGGACCGGCCCTCGGCGGTCCAGGATCCGCCCGGTGCGCAACGTTCCGGAGCGTCAGCCAGGCGTCGGAAGGGTTGAAGAGAGGCGTGGGAATGGTTCTGGCCGTACCGGCTTCCGGGGCCAACCCGGTGCGGCTGGCCCGGCTGGCGGAAACACCGGGAGCGGCGGGCGCGGTGTGCCGGCTCGGTGGGGCAGCGGCGCCACGCGCGTCGCCGCGCAGCGCGCCAGGGCGCCGGGCACAAGCATCCCGCCTGGAGACCTCCCGCACTGGACCGCCCGCCTTTGCCTGAGGTGTGGCCGGCGCCAGCCGCGGCGCGATCGTGGGCGAACGCCGCGCCGCCGGGGACACGGCCTGAGGAGCGCAGGCGTCACCGGCGCCCGGCGCGGACCGATCGGCCGGGGGCCGTCCGGACGGGCCGAGCCGACGGGACCGGCGCGTTTCGCAGCCGGCGCGCAACTGAGACCGGGCGCGGGACAGGCGCGAGCGGATCGTGCCGATCGACACGCCCATGGCAACGGCCGCGTCCTGGTAGCTGTCCCCGTGAAGCGCAACGAGGCGGATCAGGTCATGATGATCCGCCGACAGCGTCGCGACGACCTCGCCGACCTCCCGCAGCATGATGCGGTGCTCCTGCACCGGCGCTGTGGTGATGGTTTCCTCCTCCAACTCGACGGTCGCAACGCGGCGCTCCCGCTTCCAGTTTGTGAAGTGGAGATTCTTGAGGATGGTGCAGAGCCAAGCCTCCAGGTTCGTCCCCGGCTCGAACTTGTCGCGGTTGCGCAGGGCGCGCTCCAGGCAATCCTGGACCAGGTCGTCGGCCGCGGCGGCGTTGCGGGTCAGCCGCCGGGCGTAGCGTTCCATCTCCGGGATGCAGCGGACGAGCTCTTGGTTGAAGTCGAGGGTCATCATGCGCTCCTTGTCGGTTGGCGCAGGGATTGCGGGTGCCTCCTAGTTCCGGCCCTTGTCACCCGGGCGCAGGGAGGCGAAGCGATCGAAGCTGCTCTCGGCGATCCGGAACCAGAGATGCTGGTCGTCGCGAAAAGGCTTCCAGGAGTCGTGGATTTTGCGGAACCACGGGTTGCCCGACGCCAGGGCGTCCAGCTGTTCCTCCGCCGCCCGGTAGGCGGCGCGGATGACGTCCAGGGGAAAGGGGCGCAGCAGGGCGCCCTCCGCCACCAGTTGCTTCAACGCCACCGGGCTGAGCGCGTCGTACCGGCTGGTGACCCAGAGGTTGGCGTCGGCGCAGGCGGCGTCGATCGCCTCCCGATCCTCCGGCGCAAGCCGTTCCCAGGCCTGCCGGTTGACGTAGCAGGAGATCTGCGCGTTGCCCTCCAGAATGCCGGGGTAGTAGCAGTAGCGGGCCGCCTTGTGCAGGCCGAGCCGCCGGTCGTCGTGCGGACCGACCCAGGCCGCCGCGTCGAGCGTTCCCTGTTCGAGCGCCCGGCCGAGGTCGGCGGACGGCGTGTTCTGCGGCGCGGCGCCCAGCCGCTTCAACACGTCGCCCGCCAAGCCGGACACCCGGACCTTCAGGCCATTGAGGTCCTGGACCGTGTTGATTTCCCGGCGGAACCAGCCGCCGAGCTGGGAGCCGGTGTTGCCGGCCGGGAAGGGGACCACACCGTGGTCGGCGAGCAACTCGCGGAACAGGGCGAGGCCGCCGCCGTGATACATCCAGGCGTTCTGCTGACGGGCGTTGAGCCCAAAGGGCAGGGCGGTGTCGAACGCCAGCGCCGGCTCCTTGTCGAGGGCGTTGTAGCTGGCGGTCAGCGCCATGGGGACGGCACCCGTCCCCACATCGTCGAGAATGCGCGCGCCCGAGCCGGCGCTCCTGGTCGGGTCGAGGCCGATGTTAACACGGCCAGCGGTGAGCGTGGCGACACGCCCGGCGAGGAACTCGGCACCGCCCTGCAGGATGTCGAGGTCCGCCGAAAAGGCCGTCGCCATAGTCCACCGGATCTCCGGCCGGCTCTGCGCGACCACTGGTGTCGCGAAGGCGCCGCCGCCCAGCCCGAGGCCAAGGGCCGTCAGGAAGTGTCGCCGTTCCATCGATGCGGTTCCGTTTCCGGGCAACGCCGCGGGGCACGATGCCCCGTCCGCGGTAGCCCATGGGCGTGCTGCGGTTTGGTCGGCGCGCGGTGTTTCCTAGTCGTTGATCAAGCTATGCCCGACCCTGGGGGCCGTCCATTTGACTTTGGTTTATCGCGACGGCGACACGCCGGGGCACGGCGCAACGAGGCGAGACGGAGACCGCCGCATGACCCGACGCATCGTCGTGGCCGACGACCATCCGATGTTTCGCGACGCGCTGCGGTCGGCCATCCTCCGGGCCGAGCCCAACGCGGACATCGTCGAGGCCGGGACGCTCGCCGCCACCGCTGCGGCGCTGGACGGCGCCATGGACACCGACCTGGTGCTGCTCGACCTCAACATGCCGGGCATGCAGGGGTTTGCCGGGCTGATCTACCTGTGCGGGCAGTATCCGGCCGTGCCGATTGCGGTCATTTCCGCCAACGAGGAACCGCGGGTGATCCGCCGGGCCATGGATGCCGGTGCCTCCGGCTACATTCCGAAGTCGGCTCCGTCGGAGGACATGCGCGCGGCGCTGGACGCCCTGCTGGCGGGAGACCTGTGGGTGCCTGCCGGCGCGGAGGCGCCGTGTGCCACCGACGACAGGGCGGCCACGGCCCGCATCGCCAGCCTCACGCCGCAGCAGATGCGGGTCCTGATGATGCTGAGCGACGGGCTGATCAACAAGCAGATCGCCTATGAACTCGGGGTGTCGGAGGGCACCGTGAAGGCGCACGTCTCGGCGATCCTGCAAAAGCTCGGCGTCATCAGCCGGACCCAGGCGGTAATCCTGGCGCGGCAGCTCGCCGAAGAAGCCGATGCGCCGCAGCACATGATCCGCCGCGCCGCCGACGGGCGGTGAGGCCGTTCCTCATTCCGCAGCTCGGCGGGACAGGAGCAGGCGGCGCATCAGCGTTCGCAGCGCCGCCGGGCGGATCGGCTTGGTCAGCACCGGCAGACCGGCCTCCAGCGCCCGGGCCTTGACCGCCTCCGACCGGTCGGCCGTGATCAGGGCGGCGGGAACGTCGGCACGGAGGTGCCGGCGCAACGCCGCCACGCAGGCGATGCCGTCCGTCGATGCGTCGCCGCGCCCGTCGCCGAGATGGACGTCGGCGAGATGGACATCGCCGAGATGGACGTCGGCGAGGATGAGATCCGGCCGCTCCCCGAGGGCGGCGAGCGCCTCTTTCAGGCCCGTGGCGGTCCGCACCCGGCACCCCCAACCGCCGAGAAGGGTTCGCATGCCGTCGAGAATGCCGGGGTCGTTGTCGATGCACAGGACCACCGCGCGTTCCGCAACCAATGCCGGACTTGACGGCGCGGCGGACCGCGCGTCCGCGACGGCGGGCGCCGCGTGCCCGCGTGGCACGCGCACGCTGAACAGCGTGCCGCGGCCCGGCGTGGACCGCAGCGTCACGGGGTGGTCGAGGACGCGGCCGATCCGCTGCACGATGGACAGCCCGAGACCAAGGCCGTGCTCGACGCCGGGGGCGTCGGCGAAACGCTGGAACTCGCCGAAGACAAGGGTCTGCCTGTCCGGCGCGATGCCGACGCCGGTGTCCCAGACCTGGATGATGACGTGGCCGCCGGAGCGGCGGGCGCCGAGCAGGACGCGTCCTTGCGGCGTGTATCGGATGGCGTTGGCCAGCAGGTTCTGCAGCATCCGGTGCAGCAGGCGCCCGTCGCTGTCCACGCTCAGGTCGCACGGCACGATGCGCAAGCGCAGGCCGCGCCGTTCGGCCGCCGGCGTGAACTCCACCGACAGCGACGCGAACAGGCGGTCGAGCGGGACGCTCCGACGGTCCGGCGTGATCGCCCCGGCGTCGAGCCGGGAAATGTCCAGCAGCTCGCCCAGCAGATCCTCGACGGCGGCCAGGGCGCCGTCCAGCTTGCCCGCCAGCTCCTCCTCGGGCCGGCGGTCCAGCAGGCTGGCCGCGTAGAGCCGGGCGGCGTTGAGCGGCTGCAGCAGATCGTGGCTGGCCGCGGCGAGGAAGCGCGTCTTGTCGCGGTTGGCGTCCTCCGCCGCAGCCTTGGCGCGGGCGAGCTGGGCCGTGCGCTTGCGCACGCGCCGTTCCAGTTCCTCGTTCGCCTCGGCCAGGGCCGCGGCCGCCCGCACACGTTCGGTGATGTCCGTGTAGGTGGTGACATACCCGCCGCCCGGCATCGGGCAGGTGTGCACCTCCAGGACCGTCCCGTCCGGCCGGCGCTGCTCGACCGCGCCGGCCACGCTGGCAACGAAGCCGTCCATCTGCCGGGCGATGAGGTCGTCTTCCCGGCCCGGACCATAGGCGCCGCGCCGGGCGCCGAAGCGGAGGATGTCGCGCAGCGGAAGCCCGACGCGGCCGAACCGGGGCGGCAGGCCGAGCAGCGTCCGGAACCGGCGGTTCCACGCAACCAGGCGCAGATCCTTGTCGAACACGGCGATGCCCTGGGCGACGGAATCCATCGTCGTCTGGAGGACATCGCGGTTGTACTGGATAGCCGCCGTGGCGTCGTCGAGCAACCGCAGCGCGTTTCCTTTGCCGACGCTGTGCCGCTCCAGCACCAGGGCCATGACCAGACGGGCCGAGGCGGCGCCGATGGCGCTCGCCAGCAGCCGCTCGGTGTGGCGGATCAGGCGCAGGTTGGCCTCCCCGCCGCCGCGTGCGGCCGGTTCCTGGGACGCCAGCTCCTCGAACGAGCGTTCCGCCCGCTCCACGCCGAGGTAACGCACGGCCACCGCCCGCAATTCCTCGACCGTGACCGACCCGGTCCGAAGGCCGGACGCCGCCTGGCTCCATTGCGGGTCGGTGTCGATGAAGGCCCTCGCCTGCAGGCTCTCGATGGGCCTGGGCGTCGTCCGTAGCGAAACGGCGACATACACGGCAATGTTGGCCAGCAGGCTCCAGACGACGCCGTGGATAAACGGGTCCAGGCGCAGGCCGAACAGCCGTTGCGGCAGCAGCAGCCCGGTCCCGAGCGGTCCGGTTTCTTGAATGTAGGACGGCAGCCATCCCACCTCGATGAAGGAGGGCAGCAGCAGCGTGTAGCCCCAGGCCAGAATCCCGGCGACCAGCCCCCAGAAGGCGCCGGCCCCGGTGGCGCCGCGCCAGATCAGGCCGCCGATCAGCGGGGGCGCGAACTGCGCCACGGCGGCGAGGCTGAGCAGGCCGATCTGCGACAGGGGAAGGGTGTTGCCGACCATCCGGTAGTAAACGTAGGACAGCAGCATCAAAGCGAGGATCGTCGCGCGGCGGACGTTCAGGATCAGGCGCCGCATGTCCGTGCGCTCGGGGGCCCCGGTGTGGCGGCGCAACAGCAGCGGCACCACCAGATCGTTGCTGACCATGGTGCTGACCGCGACCGACGAGACGATCACCATGCCCGTTGCCGCCGACAGCCCACCGACGAAGGCGATGATCGTCAGGGCTTCCTGATGCCCCGACATGGGCAGGGCCAGCACGAACAGGTCGCGGTCCACGGTGCCGGCCGGAAACAGGAGCAGCCCGGCGGCGGCGATCGGCACCACGAACAGGGTCATGGTGATGAGGTAAGCGGGAAACAGCCAGGTCGCGAGCCGGATGTCCCCCTCGTCCTGGTTCTCGATGACGGCGACGTGGAACATGCGCGGCAGGCAGAAGACGGCGAGGCCGGACAGCAGGGTCATGGTGATCCAGCTCCCGCCGTCGATGCCGTTGCCGAACAGGTGCCGCAGGCCCGGCTCCGCCACCGCGAGCCCCAGGAGGTCGGCGGGACCGTCGAACAGGCCCCAGGTGACGTAGACGCCGATGCCGACGAAGGCGGCCAGCTTCATCACCGCCTCAACGGCGATGGCCATGACCATGCCGCGGTTGTGCGCGGTCGCCTCGACGTGGCGGGTTCCGAACAGGACGGCGAACACGGTGAAAACCACCGTCGCGATAAGGGCGGTGTCGCGCCAGAGCGGGGCCTCCGGCGGGGGCGCCAGCATGACCACCTCGGGATACTGGAGGAGCACCGTGAAGCTGGTCGAGACGGCCTTGAGCTGGAGCGCCATGTGGGGCAGGGTGCCGAGCAGCGCGATGAGCGTGACGGCGGTGGCCACCGGCTGGCTCTTGCCGTAACGGGCCGCCAGGAAGTCCGCGATGGAGGTGATGTTCTGGGCTTTGGCGGCGCGGACGACCTTGTGCAGCAGCGGCCAGCCCAGCGCGAAGAGCAGAATCGGACCGACGTAGAGGGGCAGGAAGCCGTAGCCGCTGGACGCGGCCATGCCGACGCTGCCGAAAAAGGTCCAGGTGGAGCAATAGACGGCGAGCGACAGCGAATAGAGGATGGGGCTCGCGCGTCCGCCATAGGGCCGGGCCACGCGGTCGCCCGCCTTTCTGTCGCCCCATGACGCGATGGCGAACAGGATCCCGATGTACGCCAGCGAGAAGGCCAGAACCGCTCCGCCCATGGTCATGCCCTGAGTATCCGGGCCTCCCGAACGGCGGCACAACGGCGAATTGGGTCTGGAGCCTGCCCGTTCGGGGGGGCATCGGATGTGACCGTCGGTCCGCGGGCACCGCCGCAAGGTGACGGCGAGCCCAACGGAACTGCGGCTGTGACGGGCGTATGATGCTTGGGCATGAGACCAATCTCGCAGCGGGTTCGTCGCGAAAGCCAACTCCGGCTTCGGCGGAGCGGTTCCCAGGAGGCGGGGCCGGACGAAACCGCGGGGAACCGCGACGGCGCGGGAAAGTTGGCCGGGACATGCCGCCCCGTCCCGATCCGTCGAGGTGAGCGGGGCGATTCACCCGTTCCGGAAGGAAGGACACATGCCTGGGAAATCCGCGATCTTGTGGATGGTTCTGGTGCTGGTCGCGCTTCCCGCGCTGGCGCAGACCGCCCCCTCGCCGTCCGGTCAGGACAAGGCGCAGCGGGTCACGAACAGCCCCGACGTGCGGGCGAGCCAACTGCCGAACCCAACCCCGCAGGGAACGCGACCGCCCGACCCGATCGGCGCGCCGGTCAAGATGTCCGAACTTTGGAACGCCTTGCAAGGGGTGTGGCGGGCGCCGCCCGACCTCCAGGGGGAGCCGGTGCCGCGCCCCAACGAATGGGCCAGCAATCCGGACAACCCCGCGGAACCGACACGCTCGGAGAACCCGTCCGACCTGACGAGCCATGAGGTACGCCCATGAAGGCCCGCCGCCGTCCAGCAGCCAGCCCACTCCAATGCCCGGCACCGGGGCCTTCCATCCGGTATCGGCAATCCAGTGTCGGGCGAGCGTCCGCCGGGTGATCGTTGCATCGTTCTCCGAACGGTGCTTGACGCGCGCAATTCAAAAAGAAGAATTCTACTCCGTACCGCAGCAGATATGAATGAACTCGCAAATATCACGCTCTTTCATCAACATCATGATGGCTGGATATTTTGGGAACCATGATTCGATAAATGAGTTGGCCCTTGCATGGAACGGCGCAAAACGGCGCTGATCATAATCATCATGGGAGAAGAACAATGCGAAGTAAGCTTCTGCTTACGACGGCGCTCGCCATCGGCTTGGCTGCGCCCGCGGTGATGGCCCAGCCGTCGGGCCAGCCCTCCGGGAAGCCGGCCCAATCGGGCCAAGCGACGCAGGCGCAGGCGTCAGGAAGCCAGCAGCAATCGCCGCAGCTTCAGCAAGCGCTTCAGCAACTCCGGGATTCCGAAAAGCAGCTTCAGCAGGCCACGGCCCAGCAGGATGGCCAGAACCAGCAGCAGAACATCGAGAAAGCCAAGCAGCAGGCCAGCCAGGCGCTTCAGCAGGTCCGGCAGGCGATGCAGCAGCAGGGCGGGCAAAACCAAACCGTCATGCAGGACCTGCAGCGTGCCGAGCAGGCGCTGGGCAAGGATGGCGCCGACGCCGTGCGGAACGCTCGTGAGGCGATCGCGCTGGTCATCACGGATGTGGAGCGTTCGACACAGGCCGCCGCCGGTCAATCCTCCGCCAGCCAGCCCGGCGGTGACCGGACCCGGATCGCCGTCCAGCAGTCATCGCCGCAGATCACGGTTCAGCAACCGCAACCGCAGGTGACCGTCCAACAGCCACCGCCCAAGGTCACCGTTCAGCAGTCGCAACCGCAGGTCACTGTGCAGCAACCTCAGCCGCAGGTCACCGTGCAGCAGGCGAAGCCCGAGGTCACCGTTCAGAAGACCGGCCAGCCGCAGGTGACCGTGCAGCAGAGCGGCGAACCCCAGGTGGCCGTGCAGCAGAAGGCGCAGTCGGACGCGCAGAACCCGCCGAATTCGTCTTCGCAGCAACCGGCCAATGGGCAGCGGCAGGCGAACGCGCAGCAGTCTGGCGACCAGCTCATTCCCGCAGAGGATCTTCAAGGCAAGACCGTGGTTGGCGAGAACGGCCAGCAGCTTGGTGAAATCGAGGATGTCCTGATCGATCCACAGAGCAAGCGCGCGCAGAAGGTGATCTTCGCCCGGGGTGGATTCCTTGGAATTGGCGAAAAGCAGGTTGCCATCGACGCGTCGAAGCTCAAGCCCATGCCGGGCTCGGACCGTCTGCAGCTCACCGGGATCACCCTTGATCAGGTCAAGGCCATGCCCGAGTTCCATTACGACGACAGCATGGTCTCACTGAATCGGCGCTGATCGACGGAGCGCCGAGCGTGGGCGCCGCGTCAGCGCCGACGTGACGGTCGGGTGCGCGCCGCCACCCCGCCCTTCCGAGAAACTCTCGGGAGGGGACCGGGCGCGTCGCGCAACCTTGCCCTCTTCGCGGCAACCGTGGCGCGGAACCGATCGGGGACCGGCGGAGTTCCGTCAAAGGCGGCGGACGACCGCGCGGGAGGATGCCATGCTGAAGTGGGCACTGATTTTCTTCGTCGTGTCGCTGATCACCGGAGCCCTGGGATTCACCGGGGTCTCGTCGGCCACGGCCGGCGTGGCGAAAGTCCTGTTCGGAATTGCGCTGGTTATCTTTCTGATCTTCCTGGTGCTCGCATTTTTGGCGGGCGAAGCATTTTTCTAAGGGCGAGCCCGCATGCCCGCAGACAGGAACGCCGGCTCCCCCAGCGCGGATTTCCCCGAGGCCGCCGCCCACCCCGCGCCGCCGCGCCGCGCCCTGCTGCTGGTCAACCGCCACGCGGGCAACGGAGAATGCGACCTCACGGAGGTCACGGCAGCCCTGCGGTCCGGCGGAATGGACGTCGAAGCGCACGTCTTCCCGAAAAAGCACGCCATGCCCGACGTCATCCGGGAACGCGCGGGTGACGTCCATTGCATCGTCATCGGCGGGGGCGATGGAACGCTCAACGCCGCGGCCGAAGCGGTGGTGGACAGCGGTCGGCCCCTCGGCATCCTGCCGCTTGGGACGGCGAACGATCTGGCGCGCACGCTCGGCATTCCGGCGGACCCGGTTTCCGCCGCCCGCGTGATTCTGAACGGGACCACGCGCACGCTCGACCTCGGCGTGGCCAACGGGCACCTCTTCTGGAACGTGGCGAGCGTCGGTTTCGCAACGGACCTGGCCGACGCTCTTTCGACCGGGATGAAGAAGCGCTGGGGCGTTCTGGCGTACGCCCTCGCGACCGTGCGTCGCCTGGCCGGCTTGCGGCGGTTCTCCGCGGACTTGGCGTACGATGGACGCGTCGAGCGGGTCCGGACGCTGCAGGTGAGCGTCGGAAACGGACGGCATCACGGCGGCGGCCTGACGGTCGCGTGGGAGGCTGAACCCGACGACGGCCTGCTGCACGTCTACAGCCTTGAACCTCGGCACTGGCTGGAGCTGCTCGCCGTGCTGCCCGCGCTGCGCCGGGGCAAACAGGCCGAATGGCGCGGCGTCCGTTCCTTCGCCTGCACGGAGCTGGAGGTGCGTACGGGCAAGCCGCTGGCCGTCAACACAGACGGCGGCATCGCGACGGCCACCCCCGTCCGCTTCCAGGTCCGTCCGGGCGCCGTAGCCGTCTACGTGCCATCACCATCCAGCTGACCGTCGGGACCATCCCGGTCCAGGGAACCCAACCGGTGCGAACCGAGTTTGCCCGGTGCCCCAACCCCGAAAACGCCCACGTTGCGAGGCCGCATGGCGCAAGTCGAACACGCGGTGGACGCGGACCTGTCCACCACCTTGTCGTCGCTGGACGGCATCGTGGACTGGACCATGGCGTTCCTTCCGAAATTCGCTATCGGCGGCGTCGTCTTCCTGCTGTTCTGGGGCATCGGGTGGGCGGTGCGGATGGGAATTCTCCGGGCCTCGGCACGACATCCCGCGCGCAACGTCGGGCTTGTGCTCGGTCGGTTGTCGCAGTGGGGGCTGCGCTTCCTGGGACTGCTCGTGGCCGTCACGATCATGTTCCCCTCGGTCAAGCCGGTCGATCTGCTGGGCCTGCTCGGCATCGGCAGCGTCGCCATCGGCTTCGCCTTCAAGGACATCCTGCAGAACTTCCTGGCAGGCATCCTGATCCTGCTGCGCCAGCCCTTCCGCATCGGCGATCAGATCGTCTTCAAGAGCTTCGAGGGGACCGTCGAGGGCATCGAGACGCGCACCACCGTGATCAAGACCTACGACGGTCGCCGGGTCTTCGTGCCCAACGGCGAGATCTTCACCAACGCCGTCACGGTGAACACCGCCTACGGTATCCGCCGCAGCGAGCACGACGTCGGCGTGGGCTACGGCGACGACGTGCGGCGGGCGGCGGGCGTGATCCTGGACGCTCTGCGCGGCGTGGACGGCGTGCGCGACGATCCGCCGCCCGAGGCGCTGGCGGTGGAGTTGGCCGGCTCCACGGTGAACATCCGCGCGCGCTGGTGGACCGACGCGCGCCAGCATGAGGTGTTGCGGGTCCGCCACGATGTCATCGCCGCCATCAAGGACCAGTTGGGCCAAGCCGGCATCGACCTGCCGTTCCCGACCCGGGTGGTGCTGTTCCACGACCAGACGGAGGAAACCGACGGCGACCGCAGGCGCCAACGGGAAGGCTGGCCGGCCGGGGACGACCCGCCGCAGCCCCGCACCATCGCCGGCGTTCTGAAGAAGACTGGGCCGGACGGGCAAGAGGAAGAGCCGGCGCGGAGCATCCGGCCCGGCGGTACGCCGGTCGGCCACACGGATTGAACGATCAGCAAGGCCCGCGCTTTGGCGCTCCGCATGGAACGAGAACTTCCGCAGGATCTGGAGATTGACGTCGAGGATCTGGGCAAGCTGTATGGCCGCGCCCGGATTCAGAGCTGCAACGCCTGCGTCTCGACCTCCATGGCACTGTGCGTCTGGCCCTGCAACTGCTACGGCAAGGACGAAAGCCGAACCCGACCTGATGTGGGATCTCGACCTCTACGCTCGGCTCGACTTGGCGGACGCCTGGGCGATCATCGGCCCGATCAACTGGTACGGGTCGTCCAGCAACCTGAAGCTTGTGTGCCCATCCGGACCCCCTGAAGCCGCTAAGCCTTTGTACCGCCACAAGAGTTGCACTTCAGGATAGAACCTACTCATTGCCACGCTTAAGCTTTATAAGATGGTTTATAGAAAATTTGCTGTGAAATGCGGCTACCCGGTGCTGGCCCTGGTGTCGATGTCGGGACGTAGGGCATCGCCCGCCCGGAGGATGGCGGTCTGGTGCGTGTTCTATTGCGGCATGCAATGGTTTCCAGCGGGCTATTCCTTCTTTCTTCTGAGTGCCGAACCCTCAGATAAGGGTTCGGCACTCAGAAGGAGGTCAGCGTGCGAGACCTTCGGCTCAGGTTCCGACGCGCGCCAACGTACCTGCGGCGATCAGCGCTTCAACCGCCGCAGCGAGCCTTGCTTCGGCGGCCTCGGAGAGGCTGCCGACGGGGGGAAGCGAGCGTCCGATCGGCAGGCCGATTAGGGCGAAGGCCCGCCGGACCGCTTCCGGAAACTGTTCGGCGAACAACGCGTCCATCAAGGGATTGAGCTGGGCCTGGGCGGCCAGCGCCTCCGCCACATGGCCGCTTTCGGCAAGCGCCTGGACCTTCGCCCAGTGATCGGGCAGCAGCGCCGCCGACGTCAACACGCCCCCCTTGGCGCCGAGAATGACCTGCTGGACGAACAGCGTGTCCTGGCCGCTCAGCAGGCAGAAGGCGTCGTCGACCAGCTTCGACAGGCGGTCGAGGTGGTAGAGATCGGTGTTCGACGCCTTCATACCGACGATCAGCCGTTCCTCGGCCATCCGCGCGATCGTCTCCGGCGCGGTGACGATGTGGCTGCGGAACGGGTTGTCGTAATAGAGGATCGGCAGCCCGAGTTCGGGGGCGAGGGCGCGGAAATAGCGCAGCACGCCCTCCTGGTCGGTCCGCGCGTAATAGGGCGGGATGACCATCAGCCCGTCGGCGCCGGCCGCGCGGCACATCCGCCCGATCTCCACCGCACCGCCGAAGCCGGGGGCGAGCACGCCACCGACCACCGGCACGCGCCCGCCGGCGACGGAAACGGTGACCTCCATAATCCGTCGGCTGGTCGCCAGGTCGAAGGAGGTCGCCTCCCCCGTGCCGCCGAGCGGTACGAGGCCCGAGGCGCCGCGGTCGATCTGGTAGGCGACGATCCGCTCCAGCCCGGCCTCGTCGAGCGTGCCGTCGGCGCGCAGCGGCGTCGGGAAGGCCGGGATGAGCCCGCTGAACATCAGGTCTGGCACGGTGCCCCCCTCACTGCCCGAGATGGATCCAGGTCGCCTTCAGCTCGGTGTACTTCTCCAGCGCGTGCAGCGACTTGTCCCGCCCGAAGCCGGATTGCTTGAAGCCGCCGAACGGCGAGGAAATGTCGCCGTGGTCGAAGCAGTTCACCCAGACGACGCCGGCCCGCAGCGCCGAGGAGGCCTTGAAGGCCGTGTTGATGTCGCGGGTCCACACCGCCGCGGCGAGGCCGTAGCTGGTGTCGTTGCCGATGCGGATCGCCTCGTCGACGTCGGCCGCGGCGATGGTCGCCAGGACCGGGCCGAAGATCTCCTCGCGGGCGATGGTCATGCCGCTGGTCACGTCGTCGAACAGGGTCGCCTCGATGAAGCAGCCCTCGCCCGCGACGCGGTTGCCGCCGAGCCGGAGCGTGGCGCCCTCCGCCTTGCCCTTCGCGATGTACTCCAGGACGCGCTCGGTCTGCCGGCCGTCGACCATGGCGCCCATCTCGGTCGCCGGGTCGAGCGGATCGCCGACCTTGATGGCGCTGCCGACCGCGACGACCTTTTCCACCACCTCGTCCTTGACGCCGCGCTCCACGATCAGGCGGGAGCCGGCGTTGCAGACCTCGCCCTGGTTGTAGAAGATGCCCCAGGCGGCGGCCGTCGCCGCGGCGTCGAGATCGGGCGCGTCGGCCAGGATGATGTTCGGGCTCTTGCCCCCGCATTCCAGGCCGACCCGCTTCATGTTCGACTGGCCGGAATACTGGAGGAAGTATTTCCCGACCTCGGTGGAGCCGGTGAAGGCGACCGCGTCGACGTCCATGTGCAGGCCGAGCGCACGGCCGGCGGTCTCGCCGAAACCGGGCAGCACGTTGAACACCCCGTCGGGGATGCCGGCCTGAGCGGCCAACTCGCCGAGTCTAATGGCGGTGAGCGGCGACTGTTCGGCCGGCTTCAGGATCACCGAATTGCCGGCGGCCAGGATCGGGCCGAGCTTCCAGGCCGCCATGAGCAGCGGGAAGTTCCACGGCACCACCGCGGCGACGACGCCCAGCGGTTCGCGGCGGATCAGCGACACCGCGGTGGAGGCGGTCGGCGCGATCTCGTCGTAGAGCTTGTCGATCGCTTCCGCGTACCAGTCGATGCACTGCGCCGACAGCGGCAGGTCGACGGCAAGGCTGTCGCGGATCGGCTTGCCCATGTCGAGCGTCTCAAGGAGAGCGAGTTCCTCCGTGTTGGACGCGATCAGGTCGGCGAAGGCGGCCAGCCGCTTCTTTCGCTCGCGCGGCGCCATGCGCGACCACACGCCGGATTCGAAGGCTTGGCGCGCCACCGCGACCGCGTGGTTAACGTCCTCGACGTCGCAGGCCGCCACCTGGGCCAGCACTTTGCCGGTCGCCGGGTTGACGCAGTCGAAGGTCTTGCCGGAGCGCGCCGGGACGTAGCGTCCGTTCACGAAAGCGCTGCCGTTCACGCTGAGCGCGGCGGCGCGAGCGTGCCAATCGATCGTTGCTGGCATGAGTGTCTTTCCACGAGGCGGCCCGTCCGGCCATCGGAGGCGGATGATAGGGCATTCGCACGGACCGCTCCACCGCAAATTTTTGGTTTTCTGAAAAACGAACTGACAGCACTGAAAGCTGTTGCTATCCTCGCGAGCAGAAAAGGCCCGCCGCCCGTTCGGCGGCCATCCCGTCGGAACACGGACGCGCCCCATCCATGCCCCACATGAAGACCGCTGACGACAGCGCCGGACGCGCCCAGGCGACCGGCACGAACCCGGGCACAAACCCAGACGAGGAGACGCAGAAGCTTGGCCAGCGCATCCGCGACCTGCGGCTGAAGGCGGGCATGACGCTGACCGACCTCGCCAAGGCGACCGGCGTCTCGATCGGCACGCTGTCCCAGCTGGAGCGCGGGCTGGTGTCGCCGACGGTGCGGACCGTCTACACGGTCGCCGCCGCCTTCGGCGTCATGCCGGCCTGGCTGATCGACCCGTCTTCTTCCAAGCAGGTCGAAAACCGCTACATCGTGCGGGCCGGCGAACGCTCGCACCTGCTGGACATCGACGGCATCCGCAAGGACGTCGCCTCGCCGGCAGCGAGCAAGCGCCTGCGCGGCTTCTTCATGGTGATCCAGCCCGGTTGCCATTCCGGCACGCAGCCCTATTCCCACAAGGGCGAGGAGATCGGCTTCATCCTGTCCGGCGCGCTGGAGCTGCAGATCGACGGCGAGACCTTCATGCTCTACGAGGGCGACTGCTTCGCCTTCTCCAGCGACAAGCCGCACCGCTTCGCCAACAGCAGCGCGCGGCCGGCCACCGTGTTCTGGGTGAACGCCGACATCTGACGGCCGACATCTGACGGTTGCCCAATGGCCACCGGCCAATTTTCAGAATTTTGAAAATTGGCGTTGCCTTCCTGAAATTTGCTGGACATACTTCCGTAATCATCCGCTGGCGGCGCTCGGTGAGCGCCCCCGGGGTCCCGCGCCGGAACGGAAGGACGTGCCGCGTTGACCAGCTCATCCCTCTCCTTGGACCATTCCTCGGCCCACCCCTCCGCCCAATCCTCGGGCGCAACATCGGGTCTCGGCCCCTGGTCGGCCATCCTGCTGCTGGCGCCCCTGACCCTGCTGATGCTCGGCATCCTGCTCTACCCGCTCGGCCTGACGGTGTGGACCAGCCTGTACGACGGCCAGCTGTCGGTGCGCGCCTACGGCGAACTGGCGACCAGCACCCTGTTCCTGAAGGTGCTGCGCAACACGATCGAGATCGCCGTCACCGGCACGCTCGTCAGCCTGGTCTTCGGCTATCCGGTGGCGCTGCATCTGGCGGCCCAGCCGCCGCGGCGGCGGACCGCCTGCCTCATCATGGTGATGCTGCCCTTCTGGACCAGCATCCTGGTGAAGAGCTTCGCGCTGGTCGCGGTGTTCGGCAACCAGGGACTGCTGAACCAGCTGCTCGGCTATCTCAGCGGCGGCCAGGTCAACCTGCCGATGATGTTCAACCGCGTCGGCGTCGTGCTGGGCATGATCAACTTCCTGCTGCCCTTTATGATCCTGTCGATCCTCGGCAGCCTGCTCGCGCTCGACCGCCGGCTCGTGCTCGCCGCGGAGACCATGGGTGCCGGCGCGCTGCGCATCTTCTGGAAGGTCATCCTGCCGCTCAGCATGCCCGGCGTCGTCGCTGGCGTCCTCATCAACGTCACGCTGTCGATCGGCATGTACATCACCCCGGCCCTGCTCGGCGGGCGGCAGGACATGATGGTCGCCAACCTCGTCGACTTCTACACGCGCCAGACGCTGGACTGGCCCGCCGCCTCGGCCACCGCCGTCGTGCTGCTGGCCATCTCCGGCCTGCTGGTCGCGATGCTGGGGCGGGTGCGCGGCGGCGGTCTGCCGGGAGGTGCGGCATGAACCCGCTGTTCGGCTCCAGCGCCATCGCCCGCCGTGTCGTCACGGCCGCCGCCTGGGTCTGCTACGTCTTCCTGCTGGTCCCCAGCCTGATCGTCGTGCCGATCTCCTTCGGCAACGCCGGGCAGATCGAGTTCCCGCCGCGCGAGTTCTCGCTCGCCCTCTACCGGCAGTTCTTCACCGACCCCGCCTGGTGGGGATCGATGGTGCAGAGCCTGTTCGTCGCGGTAACGACCACCGCGCTCGCCCTGCTGCTCGCCGTGCCGGCGGCCTACGCGCTGGCCCGCTCCAACCTGCCCGGCCGGGGCCTGCTGCGCGGCCTCTTCATGATGCCGATGCTGGTGCCGGTCATCGTGCTCGGCCTCGGCCTCTACCTGCAATTCTCCGACTGGGGGCTGCTCGACACGACGCTGGGCGTCGTCCTTGCCCACGTCATGCTGACCACGCCCTACATCATGATCTCCGTGATGTCCGGGTTGCAGCATTCGGACGTGGCGCTGGAGACGGTGGCCTCGATCATGGGGGCGTCGCGGCGGACAATCTTCTTCCGCGTGGTGCTGCCGCAGCTCGGGCCCTCCATCGCGGTGGGCGCCCTGTTCGCCTTCCTGATGTCGCTCGACGAGGTGGTCGTCGCCTATTTCCTCACCGGCACCGACAGCATGACCCTGCCGGTCAAGATGTACAGCTCCATCCGCTGGGAGCTGACGCCGGTGCTGGCCGCCGTGTCGACTCTCCTCACCGTGCTGTCGTTGCTCATCGCCCTCGGCATCATCGCCCTGCAGCGCAAGACGGAGGCGCAGTCATGACCTTCCTTTCCGCTTCCGCAGCCCCCGCGTCCGCAAACCCGGTGTCCGTGGTTCCCACCGTCGCCCCGGCTGCCTCGGCGATGGTCGAGCTGCGCGCCGTCACCAAGCGCTACGGCCAGTTCGAGGCCCTGCACCGCATCGACCTGTCGATCGCGAAGGGGGAGTTCGTGACCCTGCTGGGCCCCAGCGGCTCCGGCAAGACGACCCTGCTGAACCTGATTGCCGGCATGATCATGCCCAGCTCGGGCCAGATCGTCATCGACGGGCGCGACGCCACCGGCCTGCCGACCAACCAGCGCGGCCTGGGCATGGTGTTCCAGAACTACGCGCTGATGCCGCACATGACGGTGTTCGAGAACATCGCCTTCCCGCTGCAGGTGCGCGGCTTGGCCAGGAGCGAGATCAAGCGCAAGGTCACCGACGTGCTCGACCTGATCCAGCTCGGCCACGTGGCCGGGCGGCGGCCGCGCGAACTGTCCGGCGGCCAGCAGCAGCGCGTCTCGCTGGCCCGCTGCATCGTCTACAACCCGGCGCTGATTCTGATGGACGAGCCGCTGGGCGCGCTCGACAAGAAGCTGCGGGAACAGATGCAGCTGGAGATCAAGCGGCTGCACGCCGAGCTTGGCATCACCATGCTGTACGTGACGCACGACCAGGACGAGGCGCTGACCATGTCGGACCGCATCGTCCTGATGAACGGCGGCCGCATCGAGCAGGAAGGCCCGCCCGACACGCTCTATTTCAAGCCGGAGACGGTCTTCAGCGCCGAGTTCATCGGCAGCTCCAACCTGATCCCGGGCGAGGTCGAGGCGGTCGAGAACGGCACCGTGACGCTGCGCACGGCGCTCGGCCGCTTCCCGGTCCCGGCGCCGGACCGCCCGGTACGGGCCGGCGAGCCCGCCGTCCTGCTGGTCCGTCCGGAAAACATGGTGCTGACCGACCGGCCCGGCCCGACCGGCGTGACCGGCCGGATCGAGGATTCCATCCTGCTCGGCGGCGTGGTCCGGCACTTCCTGCGCTGCGCCGACGGGACCACGGTCATCGTCCAGGAACTCAACCAGCCAGGCCGGGCCGGCGCCCGTCGCGACGACACGGTGCGCGCGGCCTGGAGCGTCGAGCACGGCCGGCTGCTTCCGCCGCCGCCAGCCCGCTGACACCAGCCCGCTGACGCGACCCGACGCTTTTTTCATTCCACACAACAAAGGGGGGCTGTTCCTATGGCCAAGTCGACGCTTCTGACCTCGCGGCGCGGGTTGCTGAAGGGCGGCGCTGCCGGCCTCGTCGGCCTGGTCGCGGCCCCGGCGGTCTTCTCCCGCCGCGCCCACGCCGCCGACGCGGCGCTCACCGTCACCTCCTGGGGCGGCGACTACAACAAGATGGTGCGCGAGGTCTTCGCCGACCCCTTCACCGCGGAAACCGGCATCCCGGTGACGCTGGTCGACAACGGCGACATGGCCAAGGTGAAGGCCCAGGTGCAGGGCAAGGCCGTGCAGTGGGACGTCATCGACGCGCCGGCCGCCTTCGCGACCTCCGGCGCGCGCGACAAGCTGTGGGAGCCGCTGGACCTGTCGATTATCAAGCCCGGCCCGCTGGTGCAGGGCCCCGCGGCCGACTACATGCCGCTCTACCTCTACAGCGGCGGCCTGGTCTGGGACGCCAAGCGCTTCCCCGACGGCAAGCACCCGGTCGACTTCGCCGGCTTCTACGACGTCAAGCAGTTCCCCGGCCGCCGCGTGATGCGCTCCCTCGCTTCCGAGACGCTGGAGGTCGCGCTGATCGCCGACGGCGTCGCGCCCAAGGACCTCTACCCGCTCGACGTCGAGCGGGCGTTCCGCGCGCTCGACCGCATCAAGCCGCACGTCACGAAATGGGCGGCCACCACGCCGGACCAGGTGAACGCCATCGTGCAGAGCGAAGGCGACTTCTCCTACAGCTACTTCAACCGCGTGAAGTCGGCGCAGAAGGCGGGGGCATCCCTGGACTTCTCCTTCGAGCAGACGGTGAATTCGCTCGATTATTTCGCCGTCCCGAAGGGCACGAAGAACAAGGAGGCGGCGATGCGCTTCATCGGCTTCTGCCTGCGGCCGGACCGCCAGGTGGCCTGGGCGACGCGCGGCTACTACCTGCCGAACAGCGTCACGGCCATGGACGAGGTGAAGGCGTCCCCGGCAGCGCAATACCTGCCTGACCTGACCAACGGCAAGAACGTGATCGTCGATTCCCAGTGGTGGAGCGAGAACTACACGGCGGTCCAGAAACGCTACGCCGAGTGGATGCTGACCTGACCGCGCCGCTCCCACCCTCCTTGTCATCCGTCGCTTCCACCGGTGCGAACGCCATGCCCTATGATGCCTGCCTTGCCGAACTGACGTCGATCGTCGGGGAGCGCTACGTCGTCACCGACCCCGCCGACACCGGGGCCTTCCTGCTCGACCACCGGGCCCGCTACCGCGGCGAGGCGCTCGCCGTGGTGAAGCCGGCGACGACGGACGAGGTTTCCCGGGTCGTCAAGGCCTGCGGCAAGGCTGGGGTCGCCATCGTGCCGCAGGGCGGCAACACCGGCCTGTGCGGCGGCGCCACGCCGCTCGGGCCGCGGCCAAGCATCGTCCTGCGCCTCGACCGCATGAACCGGATCCGCGCGGTGTCCCCGGCGGAGGAGACGATCACGGTGGAGGCCGGCTGCATCCTCGCCGACATCCAATCCGCCGCCGCCCGCGACGGGCTGCTGTTCCCGCTGAGCCTGGGTGCGGAGGGCAGCTGCCAGATCGGCGGCAACATCGCCACGAACGCCGGCGGCATCGCGGTGCTGCGCTACGGCAACATGCGCCAGCTGGTGCTCGGGCTGGAGGTCGTGCTGGCCGACGGCACCGTGCTGGACGGCCTGCGGCGGCTGCGCAAGGACAACGCCGGCTACGACCTGAAGCAGCTGTTCGTCGGGGCGGAAGGCACGCTGGGGATCGTGACCGCGGCGTCCCTGAAGCTGTTCCCGGCCATCCGGTCACGCTCCATCGCGATGATGCAGGTGGCCGGCGTGGAGGACGCGCTCACCCTGTTCGCCCGCGCCCGCACGACCTTTGGCGAACGGATCTCCAGCTTCGAGATCATCGGGGCGTCCTACATGGACTTCGTGCTGAAGTACGTGACGGGCACGGCGATGCCCTTCGCCCAGCCGGCGCCCTGGTACCTGCTGCTGGAGGTGGGGGATTCCCGGCCGGAGGCGCCGCTTGCCGCTGATATGGAAGGGTTCCTCGGCGACGCCTTCGAGGCCGGGCTTGTCAGCGACGCGGTCATCGGCGCCAGCCTCGCCCAGGAGGAGGCGCTGTGGAAGCTCCGCCACGGTGTCACCGGGGAGTTCAAGCTGGCCGGCAAGACGATGTCGCACGACACGTCCGTTCCCGTCGCCGAACAGCCGGCCTTCGTGGCGCGCGTCGAAGCGGCTGTGCTCGCCGCCTATCCCGACGCCAACGTCATGATGGTCGGCCACATCGGCGACGGCAACATCCACGTGGTCGTGCTGTTCCCGCACGAGCGCTTCGCCACGGCCGACGCCTTCGAGGCCGCTTCCGACGCGATCGACGTGATCATCGACGACATCGCGATGGAACTGGGCGGCAGCATCACGGCGGAGCATGGCGTCGGCTACACCTACCGCCGCCGCCTCGCGCGCACCAAGAACCCTGACGAGCTGATGCTGATGCGCAAGATCAAGCAGATGCTCGACCCGGACGGAATGATGAATCCCGGCAAGATCTTTCTGCCGGCGGAAAGCCCGGCGCCATGACGGCTCCTCTGGCCGCCCCGGTGTCTCTGCCGCCCAACGTCTACGCGCTCGACGCTCCGCCGGCGCCACCGCCCCCTCCACTCGACGGCTCGCGCCGCGCGTCGGTCGCGATCGTCGGCGGCGGCATCGTCGGGCTGACCACGGCGCTGCACCTCGCCGAGGCCGGGGTCGACACCGTGGTGATCGACCAGGGCGAGCCGGGCTGGGGCGCGTCGGGGAACAACGGCGGCCAGCTCAATCCCGGCCTGAAGTTCGATCCGGAGGTCATCGAGCGGGTCTGGGGTCCCGACCTGGGGCGCCGCATGGTCGATTTCGCCTACGACACGACCAACCGGACCTTCGCGCTGATCGAACGGCTCGGCATCGCGTGCGAGGCGCAGCGCGGCGGCACGCTGCGGGCGGCCCGCAACGCCAACGCCTTGGGCGGCGTCGAAGAGACCGCGCGGCAGTGCATCGCCCGCGGCATGCCGGTGTCCGTCCTCGGCCGGGAACAGACCGCCGCCGCGACCGGGACGCCCGCCTACCATGGCGCGATGCTCGACCGCCGCGGCGGCCATGTGAATCCCCTCGCCTATGTGCGCGGTCTCGCCAGGGCCGCCATCGCCGCCGGTGCCGCCGTCCATGGCCGCACGACGGCGCGGGCGCTGACGCGGCGCAGCGGCGGCTGGTCGATCGAGACACCGACCGGCACCATCGAGGCCGAAAAGATCCTGATTGCCACCAACGGCTTCACCGACGACCTCTGGCAGGGTCTGCGACGCACGGTGGTTCCGGTGTTCAGCGCCATCGCGGCGAGCGAACCGCTCGGCGCCGACCGCCTGCAAGGGATTCTGCCTGACCGGCCGGCCGTGTACGAAAGCGGGCGCATCACCGTCTATTACCGGATCGACGCCCATGGCCGGCTCCTGATGGGTGGGCGCGGCCCGATGCGGCCGATCGGCTCGCCCGAACCGCTTGCCTACCTGACGGACTACGCGGCCGAACTCTGGCCACAGCTCGCCGGCCTGCGCTGGACCCACGGCTGGAACAGCCGGCTCGCCATGACGAAGGACCATTGGCCCCACGTCCACGAGCCGGCACCGGACGCGCTCGCTTACCTGGGCTGCAACGGGCGGGGCGTCGCGCTCGGAACAGCCATCGCCGAACAGTTGGCGCACCGGCTCATCGCTGGAACCGCTTTCACGCTGGACCTGCCGATTGTGGAGCCGAAGGTCATCCCCTTCCACGCCTTCTGGCCTCTTGGCGTTTGGACCGCTGTCCAACATGGACGGATCATGGACCGCCTCGGTCTGTAGGGGGACCGTCGCAAAATTGGAGGAATGCGGTACGGGGCCGGTTGCCCCGGCCCGCCCGCAAGGCGCCGGCACGCAAGCCGTTCCGGGCCCACATGAGGCCGTCGCAAACCTGCGCGACAACCTCATCGAGTCCGCGGGGCGGGAGTGACGCGCCGCCTCACCACAGCCGGCATGCGCGGTGGTCGATGGTTGATGGCCGATGATCAAGGGCGGCAGGATCGCGGCCTCAGTGCCGGGCATACTCCCGACAATTCGGCGCGGCAAGGCGGGCCCCCTCCCTGGCGGCCGGTGAATACACGTCGCGCCCGTAGGTCCATTGGATTTCGTAGGGGCGGTCCTGCGCCGGGCGCGCCAGGACGACGCTGGCGAAGCCGAGAAGGCCCGCCGCTTGCGCCTCGCGCGTCGCGCTGGCGATCGCATCGGCGTAACAGCCGCACGGGGGGTAGGCGAACCCATCGGCCCGAACGGTCCAGCCCGCCCGGGTTTGGACGACGAAGAACGCGAGTTTCGTTTTTTCCAGCATGTCGATGCTCCGTTGCGGGCAGCAAGTCCGCGCGCCGGGTCAAACACGAGCGGCTCCTGTCCTTGTCTCCCGACGGTGATCCTCGGCCATGGCCGGCCATTCAGGCCCGGCCTCCGCAGGGATCAGACATCCCCGGTGCCTTTGGAAAGGCGGGCGAGCGCTTCCTTGAGCCAAGGATCACGGACGGTCCGGCCGCGCCGCGCCCACGGGACATTGGTGGAATTGCCCGCCTCGTAGAGGTCCTGCGCCAAGGCCTCGACCGTGATCCGTCCGCTCAGCTCGCCCTCGCCGGCGACGCGTTCGCGCCCGGTGTCCACCACCTTGAGCCGGTACTGCTGCCGGCCATCGTCCGACGGCAGAAGACGCTCGATGCGGTGGGCGCCGGACGGGGCGCCGTGCTCCACAGCGGTGGCGGCGAAGTAGACGATCTGGCCGACATGGTATTTCGGATTGTCCATGGATGTCCTCCGGCGGCGCGGTGTGATCAGGCATCAGGCAGGGGAAACCGCCGCCTTCCGGCCGCCGCGCGGCGCGCGCTTGGCCGGCTTCAGGTCGCGCCGCCGCAGCGCCTCGGCCTGAATGGCGGGCAGCATGGCCTGGGCCGCCGTCTGCTGCTTCGGCGTGCCGGTCTGCACCAGACGTTCGGCGTTGGACATAAGGACGCCGAGGTCGGCATCGGACATTTCCGGGAGTTTCTCAATCATGCCCGTTGTCATCGGATCTCCGTGTGGTTGTGGCACGCCCCCGCACTTGGCGTGCGCCGGGCCGGGTTCGTCAGGCGGGTGCGGGTTCGCGGATCGGGAGCCCCCGGCCGTTGCGGCCAACGTGCCGCCTTTCCCAGGGCATGTGCGCCCTGGGCCCATCGCAATACATCTGTTCTAAAATTGGTCGGCATCCAAAAAATACAATGGATAATGTGGAAAATGCAAAATCGCGCTTCAGATTTTCCGTCGTTCTCATGACAGGGTTTGGAGGCGTTCTATAACGTCAAATACCGCAGAAATACCGAAACACCGCCCCGTTGCCTCCGAGATTTTTTGCACGCATCTGACGGTCCTCTACCTAGAGTCAATCGATGTTGCTCTGGGTACGCGCTGCCCGGCCCGCTTGTTGGGTCACGACGCAGCCTTGATCTCCGCTCCGCCTCGCCGTATGATGCATCATACAGCATGTGCCTGGAGGGAGGAGGCGGTGACCGGATTCGATCTGACCCTTCTTGCGCACGACAACCTTGGCAGCACGATCTACCAGAAGCTGTGCGAGGCCCTGATGAAGGGCGCGTTCAAGCCCGGCGATCGCCTGCGCATCCGCGATCTGGCCGAACGTCTGGGGACGAGCGTCACGCCGGTTCGCGACGCCATCCTGCGCCTGGTGCAGGACCAAGCCCTGGTGCTGCGCTCGCCGCGCGACATCCGCGTGCCCATGCTGACCAGGGCGGTCTACCTGGAAATCCGCGACATCCGCGTCAACCTGGAAGGGCTGGCGGCGGAGCGCGCCGCCCAGCAGGCCACGCCCGCCCAGGTCCGGGCCCTCGATCAGCTTCTGGCGCGCAACGAAGAGGCGATCCGGGCGGACGACACGCCGCTGGCCACCGAACTCAACCAGATGTTCCATTTCGCGCTTGCCGACATCGCGGACATGCCCGTGCTTCGGGACATCCTGCGGCGGCTGTGGCTCCAGATGGGACCGCTGATCGCGGACGTTTACGGCGGGGCAGGGCGCACCATGATCGACCACCATTATCCCCTGATGGACGCCATCCGCCGCCACGACGGTCCGGCCGCCGCCCGCGCCATCCAGGCCGACATCCTGCTGGCCAGCGGCCCCATTCTGGAACGCATCGACGCCGCCGACGCCCGGTCTCTCGCCTCCTGATCCTCACCGCATTTCCACGCCAACACGCCCCCTACAATGATGCATCAAACATTGAACACCTCCAGCGATGCGACAGCGGCCACCGCACCGCCCGACGTCCTGACCACCCCGGCGCCGCCCATCTCCATCGAGGAAGCCGCGGATGCGGCGCTGCGGCATTTCGGCGTGACCGGAACGGTGCGCGCGCTGACCAGCGAGCGTGACCGCAACTTCCACATCGCGGCCCCCGGTGAGCAGGGTGTCGGGCAGGGCTATGTGCTGAAGTTCACCAACCCGGCGGAGCCGCAGCTCGTCACCAGCTTCCAGACCGGGGCCATGCTGCACGTGGCCGCGCGCGACGCCGCCCTGCCGGTGCCGCGCGTCGTGCCGACGCTGGAGGGGGAGGCGCAGACGACGGTCCAGGTCGAGGGCTGCGGCATGGTCCTGCGGCTGCTGACCTATCTGGAAGGCACGCCGCTGCACGCGGCACCGGCATCGCCCGGCCAGATGCGGGCCCTGGGCACGACGCTCGCCCGGCTGGACCTCGCGCTGGCCGATTTCGAGCATCCCGGCTCGCAGCGGGACCTGCTGTGGGACATCACGCGCGTCCCCGGCATCGCCGAACGGTTGCATTACGTGGAGGACGCGTCGCGCCGGAACATGGTCGAGCGGTTCGTCGCCCGCTTCGCCGACCAGGTCGCCCCCCGGCTGCCCGCGCTGCGGCATCAGGTGATCCACAACGACCTCAACCCCCACAACGCGGTGGTCGATCCGGTTGGGCACGAGACGGTCACCGGCATCATCGACTTCGGCGACGCGCTGAAGGCGCCGCTGGTCAACGACCTCGCGACGGCGCTCGCCTATCACGTCGCCAGCGGCGAGACGCCCTTCGGCTCCATCGTGGCGATGACCCGCGCCTACACCGCCGTGCTGCCGCTGACGCCGGAGGAGGTGGAGCTGCTGCCCGACCTCGTGGCCGGGCGCCTCGCCCTGACCATCGGAATCACCGCGTGGCGCGCCGCCGAGTATCCCGAGAACCGCGCCTACATTCTGCGCAACGCAGAACGCGCCTTCGCCGGCCTCGACCGGCTGACCGGGACCGAGGCGGCCACCGCGACCCGACTGATTCATCTCGCCTGCCAGGAAGAGTGACACCCCATGACGATGGTCAACGCCTATGCGCCCGACGCCGCCGGTTCCCTGCCGGAGCGGGAGCGCGCCCTGATCGCCCGCCGCGAACGGCTGCTCGGCCCGGCCTACCGCCTGTTCTACGCCGACCCGGTCCATGTCGTGCGCGGGGAGGGGGCCTACCTCTATGATCCCGACGGCAACCGCTATCTCGACGCCTACAACAACGTCGCCTCCGTCGGGCACAGCCGGCCGGAGGTGGTGGAGGCGATGGCGAAGCAGGCGGCGGTGCTGAACACCCACACGCGCTACCTGACCGATACCATCCTCGACTTCGCCGAGGCCTTCCTGGCGGAGTTCCCGCCGGAGCTGTCGCACCTGATGCTGACCTGCACCGGGAGCGAGGCCAACGACCTGGCCCTGCGCGTCGCCCGCGTCCGCACGGGTGGTACGGGTGTCGTCATCGCGCACAACGCCTATCACGGCGTGACCTCGGCGTTGGCGGAGATGTCGCCCTCGCTGGGCGCCGCGGTGAAGCTGGGCGACCATGTCCGCGTGGTGCCCGCCCCGGACGGCTACCGCCGGCCGGAGGCCGAAGTGGGCGCCGCCTTCGCCCGCGACGTGGAGGCGGCCATCGCCGACCTGCGGGAGAAGGGAATCCGGCCGGCGGCGCTGCTGGTCGACACCATCTTCTCCAGCAGCGGCGTCTTCACCGACCCGGCCGGTTTTCTCGCCCCCGCGGTGGAGGTGATGCGCAAGGCCGGCGGCGTCTTCATCGCCGACGAGGTGCAGCCCGGCTTCGGGCGGCTCGGCACGCACATGTGGGGCTTCGCGCGCCACGGGCTGGTGCCCGACATCGTGACGGTCGGCAAGCCCATGGGCAACGGCCATCCGGTGGCGGGGGCGGTGTTCCGGCCGGAGGTGATCGAGGCCTTCGGCAAGAGCCAGCGCTATTTCAACACCTTCGGCGGCAACCCGGTGTCCTGCGCCGTGGCCCATGCGGTCCTGAAGGTCATCAAGGCCGACCGGCTGCAGGAGAACGCCCTGGCCGTCGGCAACCAGATGATCGAGGGCCTGCGGGCGTTGGCCGCCAAGCACGCGCTGATCGGCGACGTGCGCGGCAGTGGCCTGTTCATCGGCGTCGAGATGGTGCGAGATCGCACCCTGAAGACGCCCGCGTCGGAAGAGACCGCCCGCGTGGTCAACGGCATGCGCAAGCGCCGGGTGCTGATCAGCGCGACGGGCCAGGAAGGTCACATCCTGAAGATCCGCCCGCCGCTGGTGTTCTCGCCGGACGACGCCACCTTGTTCCTCGCCACGCTGGACGAGGTTCTGGCGGAAACCACCAGCGCCCACTGAGGAGCAAGCTCCATGACCCCGATTGCGGACCGCGCGTTCCCCGAGGCGGTGATCTTCGACTTCGACGGCGTCATCCTGGACTCCGCGCGCATGAAGACGAACGCCTACCTCGACCTCTACGAGCTGCGCGATCCGGAAATGCAGGCGCGGCTGCGCCGGATCGTCTGGCAGAACGGCGGGCTCAGCCGGGTCAAGATGCTGCCCATCCTGGAGCGCGAGCTGTTCGGGCGCGCCACCGGGGAGGACGGGATCATGGAGCTGGCCCGGCGCTACGCGGACATCGTCGACCGGAGGGTGAACGACTGTCCGCTGATCGCCGGGGCGGAAAGCCTGCTGGACCAGCTGAGCGGCACGCCGTGCCATCTCGTGTCCGGAACGCCGCAGGAAACCCTGCTCGGAACCGTCCGCGCCAAGGGGCTGGAGCACCGGTTCGTATCGGTCACCGGTTCGCCCAGCGTCAAGGCGGAGGTGTTCGCGGCGATCGTCGCCGCCGGCAGCTTTGAGGCGGCGCGCACGCTGGCCGTGGGCGATTCCCTGACCGAACTGGACGCGGCCCAGAAGTCAGGAATCACCTTCGTCGGCGTGGTGCCGCTGGACGAGCCCAACCCGTTTCCGGCCGACGTGCCGACCGTCAACGACCTGTTCGGGCTCGCCCAGCGGCTCTGACTACTCCTCCACGCTCAAGCGGACGCCGCGGGCATCGCCGGCCCGCAGCGCCGCTCCACCAACCGCGCGCAGGCGGAGCACCGGCCAGGCCGGCCGGTAACGGCCGGTCGCGTCGGCGGAGATCACCGCGGCGCCACCGTCCCGGACCAGCGAGACCCGCGTGACCAGTCCCGCGCCGTCGCGCCAGGACGCGGTGTCGCCGTCGTCGTCGTACAGCAGCGCTTCGGCACCCTGCGGATCGCCGTAGACGACCAGTTCGCGCTCCGTGTCCGTGGCCGGATCGACGCGCTGGCCGGCGGCACCCAGGGGGAGCAGGGCGCCGGCCCGCACGAACAGCGGCGTCCCGCCAAGCGGGGCCGGCACCGTCGCGACCGCCCCGCCCGGATGGTGGCTGCCGTCGTGGAAGAAGAACCAACCGCCCGGGTTGTCCGGCAGCCGGACGGACCGGCGGTCCGCGCCCGGCTCCAGCACCGGCGCCACCAGAAGGTCGGGGCCGAGCATGAAGGCGTCCTCCGTCGCCGCGGCGCCGGGGTCGTCCGGGAAATCGTAGAAGAGCGGGCGCACCACCGGCTCGTCCGCCTCCGCCGCCCGCCACATCCGGGTGTAGAGGTAGGGCATCAGGCGGTAGCGCAGGCGGATCGCCTCGCGGATCGGGTCGATGACCTCCGGGTGCATCCAGGGCAGCGTTGTGACGCCGTCGCTGTTCCAGGAATTCATGACGAAGCGCGGCCAGAAGGAACAGAACTCAACGAAGCGGCACAGCAGCTCCGGCCCCGGGCTCGGCCCGTGGAAACCGCCGACGTCGTGGCCGATGTCAAACATGCCCGACAGGCTCATGTTGAGCCCCTGGGTCAGGTTGAAGCGCAGCGTCTTCCAGGCTGTGGAATTATCCCCCGACCAGGTCTGGCCATAGCGCCACAGGCCCGCGGCACCGCCGCGCGTGATGGTGTAGGGGCGCTTGCCGGGCACCCAGGCGGCTTGCGTCTCGTGCGCGAGCTTGGTCATCAGCAGCGCCTGCGCGGGCCGCGCCAGGGTCTGGGGGAAGGGCCTGCCGTCGCCCGCCGCCACCGCATCCTCGTCCCAGATCTCATACTCGTTGTTGTCGTTCCACACCGACACCATGCCGGGGCCGAGCAGCGCCGTCTCGATGCCCCGCCGCCACCAGGCGCGCGCCTGCGCGTTGGTGAAGTCGAGGTGGTAGCCGAGGCCGTCCCAGAACTGCGCCACCGCCGGCCGCCCGGTCTCCCCGTCGCGGACCAGCCCACCCACGTCCGTCACCTCGGCCAGCCGGGGGTGGTCGTCGAGCAGGCAGGGCTTGAGGTTGGCAACGGGGTGCAGGCCGGCCGCGTTCAGCTTCGCCAGCGTCGCGGCGGGGTCGGGGAACTTGTCACGGTTCCAGTGGAAGGCGTAGCGCCGCCCGCCGATCATCGTGTAGCCGGAGCCGAAATGGAAGCTGTCGCAGGGGATGGCGTGCTCGGCGCAGCGCGCGACGAAGTCGGCGATGCGGGCGTCCGCGTCCGCCGCGTCGGCGATGGCCATGGAAGTGGTGGCGAAGCCCAGCGTCCATTTCGGCCCGAAGGCGTGCCCGCCCGTCAGCCGCGAGAAGGCGCGGACCACCTCCGGCACGCCGGGCCCCGCGAAGACGAAGGCGTCGAGGTCGCCGTCGTCCGCCCGGTAGGAGCGGAAGGGCCCATGGTAATTGTCGATCGTGGCGCCGAGGTCCATCTCCCCGGTGGCGAGGTTGTCGTAATAGACCCCGTGCGCCCCCGCTGGCCCCGCGACGATGACGAAGGGGATCATCTTGTAGAGCGGGTCGCTCAGCTCCGCGTCGAAGCCACAGGGATCGACCGCGTCGATGCGGAAGCGGCGGCCGGTGTGGTCCAGCGGGCCGGCCTTGTCGCCCACGCCGTAATGCCGCTCCCCCTCGTTGCGCGTGACGAAGTGGGAGAAGGCGTGGGTCTTGCGCGACACGAAATAGGCCTGGGTGCGCCGGTCCTCCAGGAAGGGCGCGGACTCGCCCGCCCGGTACCAGGCGATGCCGAAGGGCTCCAGCGTCACCACGGCGCGGAGTTTCGCGCCGCGGATCGTCACCGTGCCTTCGCCTTCCTCGATGGTGGCGGCCGGGCAGGCGAAGCCGGCGAGGTCGTCGCGGCCGCGACCTTCATAGGGCGGGTCGATGCCGTCGGGGGCCACCGACCAAGTGCGGTCGAGGCGGTAGGCGCCGTCGCGGCGCATCAGGATGCGGCCCACGTCGTCCTCGACGAGACCGACGCGCAGGTCGACTCCATGGTCCAGGTCGAACAGGGCGTAGATGCCGTCGCGTCCGCGGAAACGAGCTCGGGTCAGGGCCTTCATGCGTGGCTCCGGGCGGGAATGGGGTCGGGCCGGCAGGCGAGGCCGGCGGAGTCGAAGAGGTGGAGGTGCTCGCGGCGCAGCCGCACGGGCAGGCGGTCGCCGCGGGCGAGGGCGCTCTGGCCGTCGATCCGGATGGTCACTTTGAGATCGCCGGGGCAGCCAAGAGCAGTCGTGTAGAGGAAGGTCTCGCCGCCGAGCTGCTCGACCAGATCCACCTGGACGGTCAGGTCGGCGTCGGCCTCCGCGCAGGGCTGCACATGCTCGGGCCGGATGCCCACGGTCACGGCATCACCCAAGAAGTTATCGCGCGGCATCCGGGCGGCGTCCGCCGGCAGCAGGTTCATGCGCGGCGAGCCGATGAAGCCCGCTACGAACAGGTTGGCAGGGCGGTTGTAGAGATCCAGCGGTGTCCCGATCTGCTCGATCCGCCCGGCGTTCAGCACGACGATGCGGTCGGCCAGCGTCATGGCCTCCACCTGGTCGTGGGTGACGTAGATCATCGTCCCACCGATCTCCGCGTGCAGGGCGGCCAGCTCCTTGCGGGTCGCCACGCGCAGTTCGGCGTCGAGATTGGACAACGGCTCATCGAACAGGAAGATCTTGGGATCGCGCACGATGGCCCGCCCGATGGCAACGCGCTGGCGCTGGCCACCGGACAGCGCGCCGGGCTTGCGGTGCAGGTAGTCGGTCAGGCGCAGCATCCGCGCGGCGCGCTCCACCCGCCGGGCGATCTCCGCCTTCGGCACGCCCATGTTCTCCAAAGCGAAGCTCATGTTCTGGTGGACGCTCATGTGCGGGTAGAGCGCGTAGGACTGGAACACCATCGCCAGCCCGCGGTCGGAGGCCGCGGTCCGCGTCACCTCCGCCCCGTCGATGTGGATGTCGCCCGCCGTCGCCGTTTCCAGCCCGGCGATGACCCTCAGCAGCGTGGATTTCCCGCAGCCCGACGGCCCGACGAAGACGATGAACTCGCCGTCCGCGATGCTGAGGTCGATGCCCTTCAACACGGCGACGCTGCCGAAGTCCTTGCGGACCCCGCGAAGCTCCAGTCCAGCCATATCACTTCATCCCCGTGTTCGCGATGCCGGAGGTGATGAACCGCTGCAGGAAGGCGAAGACGAGCGCCACCGGCAGCAGGGTCACCACGGTCATGGCGAGCAGATAGTGCCATTGGGTCTGCAGCTCGCCCTGGAAGGCGTTCAGGGCGATCGGCAGGGTGTGGACCTCGGTCTTGGTCAGGACGGCCAGCGGCCACAGGAAGTCGTTCCACCGCCACATGACCGAGAAGATGGCGAGCACGGCCAGCGCCGGCAGCGACAGCGGCATCACGATGCGCGCGTAGATGCGCCATTCCGACGCCTTGTCCATCCGCGCCGCCTCGATCAGGTCGCGCGGGATGGTCAGCATGTACTGGCGCAGCAGGAAGACGCCGGTCGGGGTGGCGGCACCCGGCAGGATCACCGCCCACAGCGAGTCCACGAATCCCAGCTTGGTGACCACCAGGTAGACCGGCGCCAGGATGATCGTGATGGGGATCATCAGCGTGCCGATGACGCCCAGCATCGCGACCGACTTGCCGCGGAACTCGTAGACCGACAGGGCGTAGGCGGCCATGGAGTTGATCAGCAGCGTGATCAGCGTGGCGACCACCGTGACGACGAGCGAGTTGCGCAGGTAGCGCAGGAAGTCGAACTGCGTCAGCGGGTCGGTGTAGTTGCCGACCGCGAAGGCCAGGTGGCGCACCGGCGTCCGGCGGTCGACCGGCACCCGGATCGTCTTCGCCGGTTCCTTCGGGTCGACCATCTGGGCGGCGATGCCGATCCGGCGGACCTGGGCGAGTTCGCGGACGGAGCCGTCCTCCATGGTCACCGTGAACAGCGGCAGGGGCTGCGGGTAGCCCTCGACGCGGACCTCCGCCTGCGCCATCGGCAGAAGCGAGGGCGGGAACTCCAGCAGGGCCGAGGGCGTCTTGAAGGACGACAGCACCAGCCAGAGCACCGGGCCGAACATCAGCAGCACACCGACCGCGAGGTAAGCGTAGGACGCCACGTCGGTCCAATGCCAGCCCCGCCCGCCGCGCCGCAGCGTGAGGAGCCGAAGGAGTCCCCCGGTCATGACGACCTCCGTCGCGTGAGGAAGAGTTGGACCATGGTCAGGACGAACAGCACCGCCCCCAGCAGCACGGACGCCGCCCCGGCCAGCCCGAAGTTCTGCACCTGGTTGGCGAAAGCGGTCGTGTAGATGTACTGGACGATCATCACCGTCGCCGTGCCCGGGCCGCCGCCCGTCAGCACGAACACCTCGTCGAACACCTGCACGGAGCGGATCAGCACCAGCACCAGAACGACCAGCAGGTTGGGCCACAGCAGGGGCAGGGTGATCCGGTGGAAGACGCGCCAGGGCCGCGTGCCGTCCATCTCCGCCGCCTCGTAGACGTCGCGGGGGATGGCTTGCAGGCCGGCCAGCAGGATCAGGGTGTAGAAGCCCATGTGGGCCCACACCGACACGAAGACCGACCAGAACATCGCCCAGCCGGGATCGACGAAGAACAGGATCTTCTGCCCGCCCGCCATGGTCAGCGCGGCGTTCAGCAGCCCGTCGCGTTGCAGGATCCATTTCCAGATCAGCGCCACGACCACGGGCGACAGCAGCACCGGGAAGAAGTAGACGGCGCGGAAGAAGCCGCGGGCGCGGATCGGCCGGTTCAGCACCAGCGCGGTGCCCAGCGAGAACAGCACCATCGCGACCATCTGGAAGACGGTGAAGGTCAGCGTGTTGCCGACGCCGCGCCAGAACAGATCCTCCTGGCAGCTGCCGGGATCGAGGTAGGACCCGCAGTCGAGCAGGCGGGCGTACTGCTCCGCCCCGACATAGGGCCGCTCGGCCGGATACAGCGCCGTCCCGCCGGTCATCGAGAAGACGATGTTGATGGCGATCGGCAGGAAGACGAACAGGCCGAAGAAGACCAGATTCGGCAGCAGGAAGACGTAGGGCATCCGCGCCGCGCCGATCAGCCGCTGCAAGGCGCGCATCGGCGGATCGGTCAGGCGCATGAGGGCCTGCGCGCCCCCGGCGACGAGGCCGGCCGGACGGCGCGCGGCGGCCTCGGGCAATCGCATCATGTCGGTCATGGGTTTACCCCCTGAAAGCGGATTGCAATCCGCTTTGGACCGCGACGGCGGTCCCGGCCGCGCGTGCGGCCATATGAATCCAAAGCGAACGGAAGTTCGCTTTAGGCCGGGGTTACTGCTTCTTCTTGCGCTCGGCGATCTGCTGGGCGACGTCGGCGGTGATCCGCTTGTACGCCTCGTCCAACGTCGTCTCATTCACCACCACCTGGCCGAGGCGGCTGATGGCGGCGTTGAAGACGATGCGGCTGTTGGGGTCGCCCTGGATGTGGTAGGCGACCGGGTCGAGCTTGCCGACGGCGTCGCCGAACACCTTCAGGGCGGCGGCGGCCTGCGGCGAGGCGGACGTGTACGTAATGCCCTTCTTGGCGAGGCCGATGTGGCCCGGCACGAACAGCGTGCGCGCGTAGAACTCGCCCGCGACCTCCTCGCTGGCCAGATAGTCGAGCAGGCGCGCGACCTCGGCCGGGTGGGTGCTGGTCTTCAGGGCGACCAGGGCGGCGCCGCCGGGCATGGCCGAACAGTTGGCCGGGCCGCAGGGCGTGGGCACGGCGATCCAGTCGAAGGCGTCGCCGATGGTCTTGTCGAACTGCGCGGTCTGCCAGGAACCGGATTCGTACAGGACGACCTGGGCGTTCTTGAACTCCTCGTTGGCGCCGCGGTAGGCGGTGCCGGACACCGACCCCCAAAGCTCCTTCGACATCACGCCCGACTTGTGCCAGTCGACGATCAGCTGGGCGGCGCGCTTGAAGCCCTCGTCGACGGCCTGCGGCTCCCCGTTCACCTCGGCCATCTTCGCCCCTTGCGAGACGGCGAGGCCGAAGAAGCGGTGGCCCGACCGGTCGAAGGCGACCGGGAAGGGCGCCTGCACCTTGTCGGCGACCGCCTTCGCGGCCTTGGCCCAGTCGTCCCAGGTGGCGTTGGCGCCAGGCATGGCGACGCCGGCCTGCTCGAACAGCGTCTTGTTGACGAAGGGGCCGGTCACGGTCAGCTGCGTCATGTAGCCGGGGATGGCGGTGGTGTTGCCCGGCACCCGCATCCATTCCAGGAACGGCCCGTAGTTCTGCTCCCAATAGGCCGCGTCCTTCAGGTGCGGCCGAAGGTCGAGCAGGTAGGGGGCGAGCCCGCCCATGTCGGTGACGCGCGCGAGGTCGGGCCCCTGGCCGGACGCCAGCTGCACCGGCAGCGTCTCGTTGATCGCCTTGAAGGGCACTTGGTCCAGGACGACCTTGATGTCCTTGTTCTTGTCCTCGAAACGGCGGAGCAGGTCGTTCATGACCTCGCCCTCGTTGCCGTCGGAATACCACATCATGCGCAGCGTGGTCTGGGCCTGGGCGCTTGCGAAGCCCACGGTTCCGACGATCGACAGGGCCAGCGCGCAGCCGGCGATCCAAGCGGTCCTTCTCATGGCGCTTTCCTTCCTCCCTTGAGCAGCGTTTTCCCCGCCGTCATCCTTCGCCCTTGACCATGGCAAACGTTTGCCTAAACTGTCAACGGGAATGTTTGGTCTACGGATGGAGTGGTTGGTGAGCGATCGGCGGCGTGAACCTGGGCAGACTTCCCTGGCCGACATCGCGGCCGAGGCCGGCGTGTCCGTATCGACCGTGTCCCGGATCGCCAACGGCGACCTGGGGCGGGCGTCGGCGGCGACCGTGGAGAAGGTGCAGCGCCTGATCGCGGAGCGCGGCTACCGCCCCAACCCGGTCGGCCGCAGCCTGCGCGGCGGGGAAAGCCGGCTGGTCGCCATGCTGGCACCCAACCTCGACAACCCGGCCATGGCGGCGATCGCCGCCTCGACGGAAGCCGCGCTGCGCGCCGCCGGCTATGTCATGGTCCTGTGCGACACCCACGACCGCCCCGATTTGCAGGACGAGTATCTGCGCGCCATGCGCTCCCGCTTCGCGGAAGGCTTCATCCTGGTGAGCGCGGTCGCCAGCGCCGAGTTGGAGGCGTCGGTGAAGCGCGGGGAGCCGATCGTGTTCGTGAACCGGCGCAACCCCTATGGCGGCGGGGCCTTCGTCGGGATCGACAACCGGCGGGCCGGGGCGGACGCGGCCGACTACCTGCTCGACTGCGGCGTGCGCGCGCCCGCCGTCATCCACCCGGCGGAGCTGTCCTCGACGATCCGCGAACGGGTGGAGGGCTTCATCGACCGCCTGCGCGAACGGCGGCCCGGCATGGCCGTGCGCCGCGCCGAGGGCGCGGGGGCAAACCATCTCGATTGCGGCTACGCGGCGGCGCTGAGCCTCATCGCGGCGGGCGGCTGGCCGGACGGCGTCCTCTGCCCCAGCGACCTGATGGCCTACGGCCTGTTCCGCGCGGCGCGCGAGCGGGGAGGGCGCATCCCCGACGACTGCCGCCCGGTCGGCATCGACGACAACGACCTGAACGCCTGGATCGCGCCCTGGCTCAGTTCGGTGAAGATCCCCTACCGGGCGTTCGGGGAGCGGGTCGTGGCCTGCCTGCTGGCGCTGCGCGCCGGGACGCTGGACGGGGAGGTGCTGCTCGGCCACGAGCTGATCCGGCGCTGACGCGACGAGGGCCACCAGGACCCTCGCCGCGCCTTCTCGCGCTGGCGTTACTTGGCCTTCAGGAACGCCTCGACGTTCAGCAGGACCAGTTCGTTGTCGTCCGCGATGTTGGGGTCGCGGCTGCTGGAGAAGGGCAGGTTGTTGTCGTTGCCCACTACGATGTGCCGGTCGTCCACCACGTCGACATTCTCGATGGTGAAGAAGGGGAAGGTCAGAACGCCGTCGTTCAGCGGCTTGCGCGCTTTCTTGTCCGGATCGGCGATGCGCATCAGGTCGACGTAGCCGATCTTGCGCGCCGGGCCGCCGGCGTTGGCGTCGGTCAGCTCGATCTTGTAGACCCGCTTGAAAGCGGCGACGCTGGAGAAGCAGTTGCTGGTCGGCTGGCCCTGCGCGCAGGCCTTGTCGAGGGTGCCTTCGCCGTTGTCACGCTCGATGATCAGGCCCGTCGTGCCGTCGATCATGTTGAAGTCGCCGATGGCGTTGCCGTTCTGCTCCAGCACATATTGCCAGGACCGGCCGGTCCAGGCCTCCTTGGCCACGTCGAACTCCAGGATCCGCAGGCAATCCCGCCCATCGGCGGTCTTCTCGAACGCCTTCTTCTCGGCGTCCCACACCGGCCCTTCGAGCAGCCCATAGAGGAACCGACCGTCCTTGGAGGAGGCGAAGCCCTCGAACCCCTTGGAGCGCCGGACCTGGAACGGCACCGTCTCGGCTGGGCTGGCCGGCGTGGTCACCGCCGGGTTGTCGGGGGAACGGACGACCTTGCCGTCCACCAGCGTGTCGTACACGGCGAGCACGCGGCCCGTCCGGTCGGCCTTGATGAGGAAGGGGCCGAACTCGTCGCCGATCCACAGCGTGTCGCCGATGATCTGGAAGCTTTCGGTGTCGAAGTCGGAGCCGGTCAGGTAGCGCCGCTCCGTCCCTTCCTGGACGATGCGGAACGGCACCTTCTTGTCCGGATCGTGCAGGAAGATGGTCTCCAGCCGCTCCATGGCGCCGCCGGCGAAATCGGCCTTGTACCGGTTCAGGTACAGCATGCTGTCGGGAGAATTGGCCTTGGCGCCGAACCCGTTGTCGGTCAGGATCCAGAAGGTCCCGTCGGGCATGCGCTTGATCCCCGAATGGCCCTGCAGCGGTTGGCCGGCGAACGGAACGGACAGGCCGGTCGGCCGGTCGGCGGACTTGCCCTCGACCGTGCCGATGGCCTCGACCCGGCGGCCGGTGGTGAATTTCCCGGACACCCGCAGGTCGGCGGGCGCATCGGACGGGGCGTCGATGAAGCTCTTGGCCGGCAGGATCGCATGACCGGCCAGCGCGGCGGGGAAAGCGTCCTGCGCCTGGGCGGCGGGCGCCAGGGACAGGGCGAGCAGGGCGGCCCCCATCCAGGGGCTCCTCATCCAGGGAAAAGTGCGGGCCATCGCGTGGACTCCAGTCAGGGTCATCAAAGGACGGCGCCCTTATCGCAATGAATGCGTGTCGAACACGTGATGGCTTGGCTATGAATTTATGACGGTTCAGCCGGGACGGAGCCGCCGAAGGCCGTGCGGGGCGCCAAGCGGAACACGATTTTAAGTTGCCGCCACCGAAGTCGAGGCGGCCTTCTCCGATGGGGCGACGCACCGCCCCTTCGGGTCCCGCCCGTCGATGAAGCGCGCGCGGATCGCCAGCATCGCGTCCAGATCGTCGAGGAACACCGCGACCAGACGCGGATCGAACTGCCGCCCCGCCTGCTCCCGCATGTGCGCTACGATGCGGGGCAGCGCCCAGGGCTGCTTGTAAGGCCGGGGGGACAACAGCGCGTCGAACACGTCCGCCACGGCGACAATCCGGCCGGAAAGCGGGATGGCTTCGCCGCTCAGGCCCGCCGGATAGCCGCTGCCGTCCCATTTCTCGTGGTGCGCCCCGGCAATCTCCGCGGCAAGGTCGAGCAACGGCAGGCCGCTTCCGCTCAGCAGCCGGTGGCCGATGGTCGCGTGCTGCTGCATGATCGCCCATTCCCGCTCGTCCAGCCGTCCCGGTTTCAGAAGCACGTGGTCCGGGATGCCGATTTTGCCGATGTCGTGCAGCGGTGCCGCTTCCAGAAGCCGGGCGGCGAACTCGTCGCCGCATCCAGCCGACAGCGCCAGCCGGTGCGCCAGATGGGCCATGCGGGCGACGTGCTGCCCGGTATCGTTGTCGCGGAACTCCCCGGCGCTGCACAGGCGGCGGATGATCTCGCGCTGTGTCGCCTCCAGCTGGAGCTGCACCGTCTGAAGCTCCAGGTTCGCAATCCGCAGCGACACGGCTTCATGTTCCGCCGCTGCCGACAGGCGCCGGTCGGCCGCCGCCGACACCAGGGCAAGCAGGAGGAGACCGATCGTGGCCACCGCCACCACGGCGACCAGCGGGCCGTTGGGCATCCCACCTTGAAGCGGTGAAAAGGGGTCGAGCTTGATGACCAGCGCGGCCATCCCCGTGTAGTGCATGCCGCTGATGGCGACGGCCATCACCAGCGCCGCCGCGATGCGTTCGCGCACCCCATGCATCCGGGTCGACAGCCAGAGCGCGATGGTCGAAGCGGCCATGGCGACCAGGATGGACAAGCCCCATAACTCGGGCCGGTAGGCCACACGGCCGGGCAGCACGATGGCCGCCATGCCGATGTAGTGCATCGCGGCGACGCCGATGCCGACCACGATGCCCCCCGCGATGACGGCTCCGGCCGAGGACGCCATGCGGCGGACGAGGTGGAAGTCGAAGGCGACGAATCCGACGGCGATCGCGAGGGAGAGCAGCGTCTTGAAGGGTTGGTAGGCGATCGGGGCGTCGATGATCAATGCGAGCATGCCAATGAAATGCATGGCCCAGACGCTGCCCCCCAGCGCCCCGGCGGCGCATGCCCGCCAAAGGACGGTATGGGATGTCGACCGGCGCGAGCGGTCGGCCATGTCCAGCGCGGCGTAGGAGCCGAAGGCGGCGATCACGAAGGACAGCGCCACCAGCCATGGGTCATGCGAAAAGGGGAGACCCGTCTCGGACGTGAAGCACAGTCCGGCCATCTCGATCCGCATCCTGGACTCTCCTTGCGGCCGCGGAACTACGGCCGGCGAGGCCGGGCACGGCGTAAGGCGGGTCGTTCCGTGTTCATCGACGCCATGGCGCACCCCTCTCCAGCTTGTTCGTTGTCCGCCGCCTTCGGCGTATACCGGTCGAGCAGGCAAGATGCAGGCCAAGCCGCACGCTGGATTTTCCAGCCAAGGTCACGGCCCGGGTATGTCGCAGGCCGCGCCTTTCCCGCAGCTTGAGTTGCAATTTGCGGCCCCGCTGCAAAGACCGGCATCCGGTACGTCATCGCACCGGATGCCGTATCGCCGCTCACAGCAGGCAGGCCATCGCCGAGGAAATCGCGGAGGTCGGCGCCGCCGGGGTGCTTTAGTCGCCCAGCAGCGCGTCGATGCGGCCGCGCAGCTCCCGCAGGAGGTCCCGCTGCGCGTCGTCCAGCGCGGCCCCCTGCTCCCGCACGTCGTCGAGGAGCTTGAAGGTTTTCCGGACGCCGACGACCATCCGCTTGGCGGCCGGCACCGCGGCGCGCGCCGGCTTCTCCACGGTTTCGGCACCGTCCGCGAAGTCCTTGCGGGCGGCGCGGAGCGTCGCGACGGTGGCGCCGTCCTTGGCCAGCGCCCACAGGCGGAGCTGAAGGTCCGGATCGTCGGCGTCCACCATCTCGAACAGCGCCGACTTCCCCACGCGCCCGCGGTGCTGCGCGTATTCGTCGAGGATGGGGGCGGGCAAAGTAAGGATATTCAGCGTCCGCGTGACCTCGGTCTTGTTGAGGCCGCTGACCGCCGCGAGCTGTTCGTGCGTGTAGCCGTGCTGCTCCCGCAGGGCGGCGAGGCCGGCGGCCGTCTCGATGGGGTCCAGGTCCTCGCGCTGCAGGTTCTCGATCAGCGCCAGCTCGGCGCTGTTGCCCTCCTTGACGAGCAGCGCGAAGACCGTCTCCTTGCCGGCGATGCGGGAGGCGCGGACGCGCCGCTCGCCCCACACCAGCGTGTAGCGCCCGCCGTTGCCCTTGCGGACGCCGATGGGCTGGCGAAGGCCGACTTGCGCGATGGACGCGGCCAGCCCCTCCAGCGCCGCCTCGTCGAAATGGCGGCGCGGCTGGTGCGGGTTCGGGTCGATCTTGTCCAGGTCCAGCTCGACCACTTCCGGATGATCGGCAGACACCCGGAAGCGGGGATCGCTCGACACCGCCTCGGACGCGCCGGCGACGGCTTTGGTCAGCATCCGCGACTTCGTCGCCTGGGACAGCAGCTTATTGGACATGAATGGCCTCGCCTTGGGCGGTGTCTTTGGCGGTGTCTGGGGCGTCCTCGTTGCGCCGGTCGCGCAGCGCGATCAACGCGTCCGCGACTTCCTGGTAGCTCTGGGCGCCGGGCGCCGTGGGTATGGCCTCCAGCGTCGGGCGGCCGGCGGCGGAGCCCTGCGGGTACTGGGTGGTGGCGGGCACCGGCGAGAAGATGCGGGTCTTGGCCCCGTACAGCTCGTGCAGCTGCGCCAGCGTCATGCGGTCCATGGAGTGGCGTTCCGCGAACATGGTCGGCAGGATGCCCAGCACCTCGACCCCCGGGTTGACCCGCCGCCGCACCTTGGTCAGCGTGTTGTCGATCAGCATCGGCACGCCCAGCGCCGCCATGGGTTCGGTCTGGACCGGCACCAGCACATAGTCGGAGCAGTTCAGCGCGTTGATGGTGACCTGACCGAGGTTCGGCGGGCAGTCCATCACGATGGCGTCGTAGGAGGATTCCACGTCGCCCAGCTTCTCGCGGAGCGCGAGGTTGCTGTTGGGATCGCCGGCCATCTCGCCGTCGGCCTGGGACAGGGTGAGGCTGGACGGCAGCAGGTCGAACAGCCCGCCGCACACCGGAACGATCGTCTGTTCGATCGGCCGGTCCTTCAGCAGCACGTGGTAGAGCGTGGCCCCCTCGCGATCGAGCGCGTAGGCGTCCACCCCCAGATGCATGGTGGCATTCGCCTGGGCGTCCGCGTCGACCAGCAGCACCCGCATCCCGGACTTGGCGAGCAGGAAGGCGAGGTTGACCGCCGTCGTGGTCTTGCCCACGCCGCCCTTCTGGTTGGCGATGGACAGCTTCGTCGCGGTCCGCGCAGGACCGGAGGCGCCGCCGCGCGCCGCCACGGCGGGAAGGCCCTTGGGTGCCGCCGCCATCTTGTCGCTGACCGAGATCAGCTGCGCGACGATCTGGGGGACGCGCTCGCTTCCGTTCTCCCAGCGGCTGACCCGGTTGCGGTCGTACCGCCGGCTGAGCTGGCCGTTCAGCCAGTCCGCCATATCCTGCTGCCCCATGTTCCGGCCTTCGCGGAAGGCCCGCAGCTGTTCGCCTTTGATCGATGTCGAGATCACGGTCGTGGCCCGTTCAGGGAAGTTTTGCCAGACCTTGGCAATACGTGACGAAATCGTCAACCCGTCACGGTGACAATATCGGGACTATCGCACATCGCGACCGGACGCCGCTTTCGCGCTGTGCGGCGTGCGACGGAATGAAACGCCATGAAACATGAGCGGCGATGATGTTTCATGGTTGCTCCCTCCCGGCTCCATAGGTTTTATATCCTACAGAAAGCGAGAGCATGAGGCAACAGGGCGGGGTTGGGACCCAGGGCAATCGCACTTGGGCATGGGATTCCTTCGCTAAATATCGCCGTCATCCCCGCGAAGGCGGGGATCCAGAACTTTAGCGCTAAGCGCCTGATACGGCTGGATTCCCGCCTTCGCGGGAATGACGGGTGTCTTGGGAAAGGAGAACTCTCGCCAAATGCGATTGCCCTGGTGACGATATCAGGGCAATCGCCGCCCATCCTTACTTGCCACGCCGGTTCGGCGCCTCGAAGGCCACGTCGGCGATCAGGCCGGCGGTGAGAGAGGAGAGGGTGGACTTGAAGGTCGGCCAGTGGTTCATCCCCGCGGCGTCCGCGGTCGCGGCGGTGCGCGCCCGCAGGACCAGGCGGCGGACGCCATGAGCCGCGTCCTCGACGCGCAGCGGCTCCAGCTCGCCCAGCAGCGGGGCCGGGACGCGGCCCTTCAGCGCGTGCAGGGCGGCGGCCCACAGGGCGTTCACGTCGTCGGCGTCGGGCAGGGGGCCGGGATCGGCCTGCTCGGGCATGGCGAGCGCTTCGACCGTTCCCGCGCGCCGGGCGCGCCGGCCGGCGCTGTGCCGTTCGCGCTCCAGGAAGGTCTCGACCACTTCCTCCTCGTCCTTGGCCTGGAACTCCAGCGTCACCGTCTCGATCTTGCGCCCGCGCCGCTTCATCTTGTCGTCGGGCATGCTGACCCGGAAGGGGGCGAGGTGGTTGACCTCCGCGATGGCGCGGTCGATGGTGCGGGTCCGCAGGATGCCGAAATCCTTGTAGGCCCCCTCCGGCACGTTCAGCAGCTTGCGCAGCGTGTCGATGTCCAGCTCCAGCGACGGGTAGTCCATCTGGTAGCGCTGCATCCCGATCTCGTAGAGCTTCAGGGCGTAGGTGCTGGTCACCTTGACCATCGCCGGCCCGGACAGCTTGGCCCAGAGCTGGGAGGTGCGCTGGATTTCCAGAAAGGCGTCGGTGAACTGGAAATGGATGTCGGCCGCGTCGCTGTCCTCCTCCTCCTCCGGCCGGACGTAGCTGCTGAGGATGCGCAGCTCGGCGCGCGACCGCCGCCCGCGGAAGGGGCCGATGACCACGAGGCTGCTGTCGAAGATTTCCTTCAGCGCGTCGAAGATGCGCTCGTTGCCCTTGTGGTTCCCGCGCACCACCCGCTTCGGCAGCCGGTAGAGCTTGTTGGCGAAGTTCTGGCTGCCGGCCAGATGGATCATGAAGTTCAGCATCTTCTGCGCCGGCAGCGACAGCCGCGCGCCGTTCGCGGGGTAGCTGTAGACGGCCTCCGCGGCCTTGATCAGGTGCTTGTAGCCGTCGCGCTCGAAGGTGGCGTTGGCGACGCGCGCGGTCAGGCCCAACGCGACCGGCGCCTCCTCCGGGATGGCGGGGAGGGGATGGTCGGTGGAACCCGCAGGGCTGGCGTCGATGATCGTGCGGCCCTCAAGGTCGCCCGGCCCCACGACCAGCATGGTGCCGCCGGAATCGGACGGGCTGGACCCCGAGGCGCCAGAATCGGCAACGCCGGATTCCGGGACGCCGGTCTCCGCCGCCTTCTGTGCCTTCTTGCGCCGTACTGCCGGCATTCCGAATCCTCCCGTGGACCGACAGAGCCTATTCAATCCTTACGCCACAAACAAGTAAGGAAAGGACTTTCCACCAAGGATCCGAGCATCCTTACGGCTTGGGGGCTTACCCTTACGCCCTGGGGCGTGGGGGCCAAGCCCCCGCCCCGTAAGCGTTCCGCCCCCACCTCGTAAGGATCAGGGTGGGCGACTCGTTGGATCCAGTGGGAATCCGCGCCCATGAATCCTTTTTGAATCCGAACAGACTCAAAAACGCAGGATTTGACCGGGTGATGGGGGTTTTTGGTGGCCACTGGACCAGACGCGACGCCGCTGGATTCACCCAACCGGGCGACTCGACCGGCTTTATCCTTACCGCTTGGGGGCGAATCGGCCGTCCGACGCGTGTTTGGCCGGCATGGCATTCCTTACCTCCTGGGGGCAGGCGGCCGCAAAGCCGCCCCCAAGCGGTAAGGATGGAGGCGCAGAGTTCCGCTGGAGTCCGAATCGGGCACCACTTTCGAAGGTTCCAGGCGCGCCGCGGGGCGACTCGCCCCCGGGAGGTAAGGATTGCCGCTGCGGAGCGTCGCGCCCCGCCGTCGCCGACGGCCCCCAAGAGGTAAGGATGAGGGCTCCGCGGAGTGCCCCGCGGACAGCCTCCGCGGACGGTGTCCCCCAAGCGGTAAGGATCGGGGCGGCGGGAGGTCAGCGCGCGCGGGCGCCGAACAGTTTGCTCTGGGCGTTCCGGATGTGCTTCTGCATGACGGACTTCGCGGCCTTGCCGTCGCGGGCGCGCAGCGCGTCCAGAATCGCGCGGTGGTCGGTGCACATGCTGCGGGCGACCGCTTCGCCCGAATACTGCTTTTCGAATTCCGTGTAGTGGGGCGACTGCCGCTTCTTCCAGAGCAGGTCGGTGATCTCGACGAACACCGGGTTTCCGGTCATGGCGCTGATCAGGGCGTGGAAGCGCCGGTCGTGGTCGTGGAAGGCCGCCCGGTCGCCGATCTCCGCCTCCATCGCCTCGATCAGCCCGGCCATCTCGGCGAGCTGCGATTCGGTGGCCTTCTTGGCCGCCATCGCCGCGATCTCCCCCTCGATCACGCCGCGGGCTTCCATCAGCGATTCGACGCCGACCTCCTCGTTCGCCGGAACCTCCGTCTCGTCCGGGAGCTTCTGCGCCACATAGACCCCGTGCCCGGTCCGGATGTCCACCCAGCCGTTGATCTCCAGCGCGATCAGCGCCTCGCGCACCGACGACCGGCTGACGCCCAGCTGCTTGGCCAGGTCGCGCTCGCCGGGCAGCAGCTGTCCGGGCGCGAAGTGCCCGTCGCGGATGTAGGTGATCAGGATGTTGGAAATCTGGCGGTACAAGCGCTCGACCTTAACCGTCGGCAGATCCATGGAACCGTACTCCGGAACAGCGGTGGGGGCCTGGGCGGCCCGCGACGGCGAATGCCGCTTCGAATCGCGGCACGGCCGTCCGCATAGGAATGCGCACAAGGTGGGGCAACATCAAGCCCGCGCTCCGCAAGGCGTGGGACATTCCGCGCCTTGCCAACTTGAGTCTTGTCACGGCCAGTGGGCAAGCCTATCGTTGGTCCACTGGTCCGGCCAGTAGACCATCAGACCAGACGGCGGACGCCGCTCCCTGGCCGCCGGATCGGGTTTTTCAACGAGGCAAATCATGAAGATGACGTTCCGGTGGTACGGCGACAGCGACCCGATCCCCCTCAGCCACATCCGGCAGATTCCGGGCATGCACGGCATCGTGTCGGCGGTGTACGACGTTCCGGTCGGCGAGGCCTGGCCGGTCGAGAACATCCAGGCGCTCAAGGATAAGATCGAGGCGCACGGCCTGACGCTGGAGGTCATCGAAAGCGTCCCGGTGCACGAGGACATCAAGCTCGGCAAGCCGTCGCGCGACCGCCTGATCGAGAACTACTGCACGACCCTGCGGAACCTGGCCCAATGCGGCGTCAAGGTGGTCTGCTACAACTTCATGCCGGTGTTCGACTGGACGCGCACGACGCTGGACATGACGCTGCCGGACGGGTCCACGACGCTGGCCTTCGACGTGGAGACGGTGGACCGCATCGACGTCAGCCAGGGCATCTCGCTTCCGGGATGGGACGCCAGCTACCGCCCGGAGGAACTCCGCGCGCTGCTCGCCGAGTATGAAGCGGTCGACGAAGAGGCGCTGTGGCGGAACCTGGAATATTTCCTGACGCGCGTCATCCCCGTCGCCGCGGAGGCCGGGATCCGCATGGCGATCCACCCGGACGACCCGCCGCGCCCCATCTTCGGCCTGCCGCGAATCGTGAAGAACCGCGAGGATCTGGAGCGGCTTCTCGCCATCGTGGACGACCCGGCCAACGGCCTGACGCTGTGCTCGGGCTCGCTGGGTGCGTCGTGCAAGAACGACATTCCGGCCATGGTGCGGGAATTCGCCGGGCGCAAGCGCATCCATTTCGCGCATCTGCGCAACGTGAAGGTGACGGAGGCCGGCGACTTCCACGAGACCAGCCACCGCTCCGCCGACGGCTCGCTCGACATGGCGGAGATCGTGAAGGCCTATCACGAGGCCGGGTTCGACGGCTACGCCCGCCCCGACCACGGGCGCATGATCTGGGGCGAGACCGGCAAGCCGGGCTATGGCCTCTACGACCGCGCGCTGGGCGCCGTCTATCTGAACGGCTTGTGGGAAGGCATCGCCAAGGCCGAAGGGCGCGGGTGATCCATTCTTCGCACCGGCCCGCGCATGCCGCGGGCCGGCCGCAGAATTTCCGCCCTGAGAAAATCCGCGCCGGCGCTCTTGCCGGCTCCCCGGCTCTGCTATGCTGCCCGGACCAGCTTGCAGAAGGCCTTTTTCGATGCATGAGTATGTCCGGAAGATCCTCACCGCCCGCGTCTACGACGTCGCGATCGAGAGCCCGCTCGATCCGATGGCGCGGCTGTCGCAGCGCCTGAACAACACGGCTCTGCTGAAGCGCGAGGATCTCCAGCCGGTTTTCTCCTTCAAGCTGCGCGGCGCCTACAACAAGATGGTCGGCCTGTCGCCGGAAGCGCGGGAGCGCGGCGTGGTCTGCGCCTCGGCCGGCAACCACGCGCAGGGCGTAGCGCTGTCGGCGCAGAAGCTGGGCATCAAGGCGGTGATCGTCATGCCGCGCACGACGCCCGCCATCAAGGTGCAGGCGGTGAAGAGCCGCGGCGGCCGGGTCGTGCTGCACGGCGACGTGTTCGACGATGCCTACCTCCACGCGCGCCAGATCGAGGCGGAGAAGGGGCTGACCTTCATCCACCCCTACGACGATCCGGACGTGATCGCCGGACAGGGCACCGTCGGCATGGAAATTCTGCGCCAGCACCCGCATCCGCTCGACGCCATCTTCGTGCAGATCGGCGGCGGCGGACTGGCGGCCGGCGTGGCCGCCTACGTCAAGTTCCTGCGCCCGGACGTGAAGGTCATCGGCGTGGAACCCGACGACGCGGCCAGCATGGGGGCGGCGATCGCGGCCGGATCCCGCGTGCAGCTGGACCAGGTCGGCCTGTTCGCCGACGGCGTCGCCGTGCGGCAGGTCGGCAGCGAGACCTTCCGGCTGTGCAGCGAGCTGCTGGACGAGGTCATCACCGTCAACACCGACGAGATCTGCGCCGCCATCAAGGACATCTTCGAGGACACCCGCGCCATCACCGAGCCGTCGGGCGCGGTCGGGCTGGCTGGGCTGAAGAAATACGCGGCGCGCGAGCGGCTCCAGGGCAAGGGGCTGGTCGCCATCAGCAGCGGCGCCAACATGAACTTCGACCGCCTGCGCCACATCGCCGAGCGGGCGGAGATCGGCGAGCGGCGCGAGGCGCTGTTCGCCGTCACCATCCCGGAGCGTCCCGGCGCCTACCGCCAGTTCATCCAGGCGCTCGGCAAGCGGTCAATCACGGAGTTCAACTACCGCTACGCCGACGAGCGCGAGGCGCAGATCTTCGTCGGCGTCCAGCTGACCGAAGGCGACGCGGAGAAGCGCCAGATCATGGACCTGCTGCGCGGCCTGGACTGCCCCGTGCTGGACATGAGCGACAACGAGATGGCCAAGCTCCACGTGCGCTACATGGTCGGCGGGCGCGTGCCCGGCCTGAAGGACGAGATGCTGTTCCGCTTCCAGTTCCCCGAACGGCCGGGCGCTCTGCTGAAGTTCCTGAACGGCCTGGCGCAGGACTGGAACATCTCGCTGTTCCACTACCGCAACCACGGCGCCGACTATGGCCGCGTGCTGGCCGGCATCCAGGTGCCCGAACGCGACCGCGCGCGCTTCCGCCGGTGCCTCGACGACCTCGGCTATCCGTACTGGAACGAGACCGACAACCCCGCCTACCGCCTCTTCCTGGCGGGCGCGCTCCCCCGCTGACGGTGGGAAGAGACCCGCTGCGAGACGCGCAACATGCTCCTGGACCGGACCCTGCTCATCGCCACCATCGCCGGTGCCGGCTGCGGGTTCTTGCCATTCTGATTGGCCGTGCGGAGTGGATGGCCTTGCGCTCGATTCGCCGCCCGCATGAGGGGGGAGTGACCTGCCATCGCGCGCGACGTCATGGCTGGAAGGCCGACGCCTCCTGCGGCCGCACCCGCGCGTAATGCAGCGACACCGCCCGGATCTGGTCCTCGGTCAGGTCGCGGGCCGCCGCTTCCATGATGCGGGACAGGGCGGTCGTGCCGCGCTTTCCCTGTTTCCAGAGCCGCAGCTGGTCGGCGATGTAGCCGGCGTGCTGCCCGTCGAGACCGGGATAGCGCGGATCGCGGTTCGCACCGTGGCAGCCGGAGCAGGCGGGAACGCCCTGCTGCGGATCGCCCGCCGCCGCGAGATCCGCGCCGCGCTGGAGGAGGTCGGGCGGATCCTCCGCCCGCCGGTCCGGGTAGGGCGCCTCGGACTGCCCGGCGTAATGGTCGGCCAACGCCCGCAGGACGCCGTCGTCCAGGCCGGAGGTCACAGGTTGCATGATGCCGCTGAACCGCGTTCCGGCCGCGTAGGACCGCAGGGACTCGTGCAGGTAATCGGCGTTCTGGCCGGAGAGCCGGGGGAAGGCCCCGCTGTTGTCCCCGGCGCCGTCATAGCCGTGGCAGCGCGCGCAGTTGTCCAGCACGTCCCGGATCGGCCCGTCCGGCTTGGCCGCCAGTTCCGCCATGTGGGAGTGGTCCTCGGCCGGAGCCTCCTCCCCGAAGGCGAGGCGCCGGTACTCCGCGCCGTCCATGTCGTCCAGCCGCCGCAGGAAGGCGGCGACGGCCCAGGGCTCGTCGTCGCGCGCTTGCGCCGGCCAGGCCGGCATACCGGCGTATTTGATGCCGTTCAGCGTGATCCAGTACAGCTGCTCCGGCGTCCAGTCCGCGACCCGGCCCGGCAGGTGCGGCGGCGTCGGGAGCATGTGGCGCGAGATCGGGTTGCGCGGGGAGTCCGGCGCGCCGTGGCAGGGGGCACAGCCGTCCTCGTAATGGCCGGCGCCGCGCCGGATCAGCGCCGGGTCGTCCAGGCTCGGCGCGTCGATCATTATGGAATGCGTCTCGATGGAGTTCCGCATCGCCATGTGCAGGAACCAATAGACCGGCGGCCAATGCTCCTTGCTGGCCGCGACGCTGTACAGCCCCGACCAGGCGAACAGGAACCCGCCCACCGCCTGCACGGCGAGCACGCCTGCGAGGATCATCAGCATTCTGCGCATGGGTTCCTCGCTCCGGCTGCGGTTCATCGGGTCGTCGCCCGTTCCAACCGGGAACGGTCGCCCTCGTCCCCAGAAGAATGCTCTCGGAAATGCCGAGGTTCCGGGGAGCGCCCGATGGAACACGGGGGTGTCGCCGGGAGTTGAACGAGCCGACACCCGGGACGAGGGCAGGGGGGAGCACGGGCATGGCCCGCCAATCAGGCCGCAGCCGGCGGCGAAGACGCGCAGGGGCGCTGTGGACGGCCGGCGGGCCGGCCTGGCTGGCGGCGTGCGAGGGCCAGCAATCGGCGCTGTCCGCCGGCGGCAGCAACGCCGCGGCGATCCTCGACCTCTCCATGGTCCTGTTCATTGGGGCGGGGGTGATCTTCCTGGCCGTCATGGCGCTGGCGGGTTACGCCGTCTTCGCGCGGCCCGACCGTTTCCCCGGCGCCCGCGCCTGGGTGATCGGCGGCGGGATCCTGTTTCCGGTCGTCACGCTGACCGCGCTTCAGGTCTATGAGTTCACGGTGGCGCGCCGGCTGGCCGCCCAGGGCTCCGCAGACATGCTGCGCGTGGAGGTGACCGGCCGCATGTGGTGGTGGGATGTCCGCTACCGCGACGGTCCGGCCCCGCTGCGCACGGCCAACGAGATCGTCATCCCGGCCGGGCGGCCGGTGGAGTTCGTGGTGGAGGCCGCCGACGTCATCCACAGCTTCTGGGTGCCGAGCCTCGCCGGCAAGATCGACATGATCCCCGGCCACACCAACCGCCTGGTCCTCGTCGGCGAGACGCCGGGCGTCTACCGGGGCCAGTGTGCCGAATATTGCGGGGCGCAGCACGCGCTGATGGCCTTCGACGTGATCGTCGAGCCGCCGGACCGGTTCGAGGCCTGGCTCGCCGCCCAGCGCCAGCCGGCCCCGGAGCCGGCCGACGCCACGCTGGCGGCCGGGCGGGACAGCTTTCTGAAGCTCGGCTGCGGGGCGTGCCACACGGTGCGCGGCACGGCCGCGGCGGGGCTGCTCGGCCCGGACCTGACGCATGTCGGCGGGCGCCGCCGTCTGGCCGCGGGAACGATGCCCAACGACACGGACGCCTTCGCCGCCTGGATCGCCGGCGCCCAGCATGTGAAGCCGGAGAACCGGATGCCGTCCTTCCCCATCCTGGACGGCGCGGACCTGCGCGCCGTCGCCGCGTGGCTGGAGAGCCTGTCATGACGCCGCCGCTCGACGATCCCGGCCTGCCCAGCCCCTTGCCGCGCCCGCCCGAGGAGATCGCCACGCTGAAGCGCGTCTGGAAGGCGCCGCGCGGCATCGGCATCCTGACCGCGGTGAACAACCAGATCGTCGGCGTCTTCTACATCGGCACGGCGCTGCTGTTCTTCCTGATCTCCGGCCTGCTGGCGCTGGCCATGCGGGCGCAGCTGGCGGTGCCGGAAAACGACCTGCTGGACCACGGCACCTACAACCAGTTCTTCACCGTGCACGGCACCGGCATGATGTTCCTGTTCGCCGTGCCCATCGTGGAGGCCATCGGGGTCTATCTGCTGCCCGCCATGCTGGCGGCGCGCGACCTGCCGTTTCCGCGCCTGTCGGCCTTCGCCTTCTGGGCCTATTTCTTCGGCGGGCTGGCCTTCTTCGCGTCGCTGCTGTTCGACGCGGCGCCCGACGGCGGCTGGTTCATGTACCCGCCGCTGACCAGCTTCCGCTTCTCCCCGGGCATCAACGCCGATTTCTGGCTGCTCGGCATCGGCTTCATCGAGATTTCCGCCATCGCCGGCGCCATCGAGATCGTGGTCGGCATCCTGCGCACCCGGCCGCCGGGCATGACGCTGGACAAGCTGCCGGTCTACGCCTGGTCGATGCTGATCATGGCCGGCATGATCATCTTCGCCTTCCCCGCGGTGATCGTGGCGACGGCGCTGCTGGAGATCGAGCGCGCCTTCCAGTGGCCCTTCTTCATCGCGGAGCAGGGCGGCTCCCCGCTGCTGTGGCAGCACCTGTTCTGGTTCTTCGGCCATCCGGAGGTCTACATCATCTTCCTGCCCGCGGCGGGGCTGGTGTCGATGATGGTGCCGACGCTGGCGCAGCGCCCGCTGGTCGGCCATGACCTGATCGTGGTGGCGCTGGTCGCCACGGGCTTCTTCAGCTTCGGCCTGTGGGTGCACCACATGTTCGCCACCGGCATCCCGCAGCTGTCGATCAGCTTCTTCTCCGCGGCCAGCATGGCCGTGTCGGTCCCGGCCGGGATCCAGGTCTTCGCCTGGATCGCCACCTTCGGCAAGGGCCGGGTGCAGTGGACGGTGGCGACGCACTTCCTGCTGGGCTTCCTGTTCATCTTCGTGCTCGGCGGGCTGACCGGCGTGATGGTCGCGGTCATCCCCTTCGACTGGCAGGCGCACGACAGCTACTTCATCGTGGCGCACCTTCACTACGTGCTGATCGGCGGCATGGTCTTCCCGGTCTTCGCCGGGCTCTACCACTGGTGGCCGACGCTGAACAACCGCATGCTGTCGGAGCGGCTGGGGCGTTGGGCCTTCTGGCTGATGTTCCTGGGCTTCAACGCCACCTTCTTCCCCATGCACGTCAGCGGCCTGCTGGGCATGCCCCGGCGCGTCTACACCTACCCCGGCGACCTCGGCTGGAACGGGCTGAACATGGCCTCCACGGCGGGGGCCTTCGTGCTGGCGCTGGGCGTGCTGCTGGTGCTGGTGGATATGGCGCGCAGCGCCCTGGGTTGGGGCCAATCGGCGCCGCAGAACCCCTGGCGGGCCGGCACGCTGGAGTGGATCCCCAACGACACCTACGCCACGCGCAGCATCCCGCGCATCACCTCGCTGTACCCGCTGTGGGACCAGCCCAACCTGTCGCGCGAGGTGGAGGAGGGCGGCCATTTCCTGCCCGGCGCCCCGACCAACCGGCGCGAGACCATCGTGACCAGCCCCATCGAGGCCCGGCCGCAGTACCTGATGCCCATACCCGGCCCGCATTGGGGTCATTTCCTGGCCGGCCTGTTCACGGCGGCGCATTTCCTGTGCCTGACCGTGCAGTGGTATTGGCTGTCCCTCCTGCCGGGCGTGCTGGCGATCGCTTCCGTGCTGTGGTGGGTGTGGAGCCTGGACAAGGGGGAGGATCACCCGCCCCAGGACATCGGCGGCGGCTGGCGCGTTCCCGTCTATGTGCAGGGGCCGCAGAACCATTCCTGGTGGGCGATGGTGGTTCTGCTGCTGGTGGACGGCACCGCCTTCGCCAGCCTGGTCTTCGCCTACCTGTTCCTGTGGACGGTCAGCCCCGATGTCTGGCCGACGGACGCGGCGGCGCTGCCGGGGCTCGGCTGGATGGCCGGCGGTCTTGCGCTGCTGGCGCTGGGGGCCGGGGCCATGCTGGCGGCGAGCCGCCTGCTGGGCCGCAACCGGCCCTGGCCGATGCGGATCGCGCTGCTGGTTGGGTTCCTCCTGCTGGTTGCGGCCGGGGTGGCCGAGCCCTACGCCCAGGTCCAGTCCGGCCTGCGGGCGGCGGACAGCGCCTATGGCGCCATCGTCTTCACGCTGGCGGCGTGGCAGGGCTTCCATCTGGCGGTGTTGCTGCTGATGACCGGCTACACGCTGGCGCGGTCCTTCGCCGGACGGCTGCACGCGCGGCGCCGGGTCACTTTCGACAACACCATGCTGATGTGGCAGTACAGCTGCGGGCAGGGGGCCGCGGCCCTGCTGCTGGTGCACCTGTTCCCGCGCGTCGCGCTGTGAGGCCGGGCATGGAACGACACGGATTTCCCGCGACCTTCGCCGGCATGATGTCCGCCTTCCTGATCTGGGTGGTGCATTTCCTGGCGATCTACGGAATCAACGGGCTGGTCTGCGCCCGCGGCCTGGACGCCCTGGACCTGTTCGGCCTGCCGCTGCCCGTCGCGTTGGTGCTGGGCGCGACGGCGGCGGCCCTGCTGCTGGCGGGTGCGGTCCTGATGGGCGCGCTGTGGAGCGGCGGGCCGGCGCCGCGGGCCAGCGACGATCCGCGCCGCTTCATCCGCTGGTTCACCGCGACGGCCGCCGTCGCGGCGCTGGTCGCCATTCTGTGGAACGGGTTGCCGGCACTCCAGGTGCCGGCCTGTGGGTGAGCGGCCGGACGGCCCGGATCAACGGCGAAGGGGAGGCTTCGAGACCAGCATGTCCGCCGACGCGACCGCTTCCAGCACCATCGACCGGGATTTCGCCGTCGGGATCGCCCGGGCCTTCGCCGGCGCCCTGATCTTCGCCCTGCCCATGCTGATGACCATGGAGATGTGGCAGATCGGCTTTTCCATAAGCCCGTGGCGGCTGATCCTTCTGCTGGTGGTGCAGATGCCACTGCTCGTCGGGCTGTCCCGGTTCGTCGGCTTCGAACGCACGCGGACCCTGGGCGAGGACGTCACCGACGCCTTCGTCGCGATCGCCGTCGCGGTGCTGATGGCCGCGGTGGTGCTGTTCGTCTTCAAGGTCATCGACACCGACATGACCCGGCAGGAGGTCATCGGCAAGATCGCGTTGCAGAGCTTTCCCGGCAGCATCGGCGCCCTGCTTGCCCGCGGCCAGCTCGGCCAGCAGGGCCGCGCCGCCGACGAGGATCGCCAGGACCCCACCTACCCGGGCGAACTGTTCCTGATGGGCGTCGGCGCCCTCTTCCTCGGCCTCAACGTCGCGCCGACCGAGGAGATGATCCAGCTGTCCTACATGATGGATCCCTGGCGGGAGCTGGCGCTGGTCCTGCTGTCCCTGGTGATCATGCACGCCTTCGTCTACAGCATCGATTTCCCGGGCGGGTCGGAATTTCCGAAGGACATGGGCTTCTGGACCCTGTTCGTGCGTTTCACCGTGGTCGGCTACGTCGTCGTCCTGCTGATCTGCCTGTACCTGCTGTGGACCTTCGGGCGGACCGACGGCACCGACATCGAGGACGTGCTGAGCGCCGCCATCGTTCTGGGGTTTCCCTCGTCCGTCGGCGCCGCGGCGGCACGCCTCATCCTGTAGCGCGTCATGCTGAAGCCGCAAGGAGAGCCGCCGTCGTGAAGGCGCAGAACGGGAAAGCGGGTGTCCTGCGGGAGGCCGATGCGGGCACGACGCGCGCCGCCTCCTCGCCGCCGTGGGAACGGCTGGTCGCCGCCCTCGGCGTTGTCCTCATCGTCGCGATGATCGGGTCCATGGTCTATTTCGCGCTGACCCACGAGCGCAGCGTTCCCGCCATCACGATCGAAACCGAACCCCCGCGGCCCGCCGGGCAGAGCCACGTCGTCCGGTTCCGGGCGGTGAACGGAACGGGGACCACCGCCGCGGCGCTGCACATCCGCGGCGAATTGCGGCAGGGCGACACCGTCGTGGAGACGAGCGAAGCAACGCTCGACTACCTCCCCGGCGATTCGGAGCGTTTCGGCGGCCTGTTCTTCCGGCACGATCCGGCCCGGTACGAGCTGCGCGTCTTTCCGGTCGGCTACAACGAACCGTGACGGGGCGGGGAGCGCGCCGCCGGGGCGGCGCTGATCCCGGATTTTCCGGCCGTCCGTGCCGGGGGACCGTCCGCGGCCGATCACCGGCCGGCTGCCGCCACAACCGTTGATCGGCGCACGACCGCCCGACCAGCATCCTGCCTCCAGCACCCTGTCCCCCGCGCATGGCCCCACGCTCGTGGCTCTATGCCTGGGCCCCCACGCTCGTGGCTCTATGCACGGCGACACTCCAGATTCATGAAATTTAGTTCATTTTCTATCTACTCACAGATATCAAAAATGGTATTATTGGCCGAAGTGAAAATCGAGTCGCCGCAGGGGGCAGCGAATGATTCGAATAATATCGTTCTCGATAATAAAGCAACGCGCCACAAGAGTCCCCTTGGCGCATACATATCCAATGAAATGGTGCATTGTGGTTTCTGGAAAACGCCAAAATGTGCACAAGTAAATCAAAGAGTAGATAGCAATATTTGAGCATTCTCAAGCAATGCTCGTGATGCAACGCATCAAATTCAGCGCTCCGCCAACAAACCAACCTGAACGCGAACAACCTCCCGCTGAGCCCGGCGCAGCGTCATGGCGGTTTTCGACCTGATGAGAGTGAATGGAATGATCACGCGCGAACAGATCGAGACACTCAAGTCGGGCATCGACAACGCCCTGGGCGCGATCGAGGATGCGCTGGAAGCGCAGGTCTTTGCCGAAAAACTTCCCATCGTCGGCGACAAGCTTTCCGCCGCCTTCCAGGAGGGCAAGGACGCGCTGAAGGGCATCCGCGCGGTCGAGGACAAGATCGTCGGCGCCATCAACGACATCCTGTACGTCGTCGACAACGCCCAGGGCATCGCGGAAGCCTATGTCGAAGACAAGATCAACACCGCGCTGAAGACCCTGGGCATCGGGGAGAACGCCGTCCAGGCCCTGGTGAACGGGACGGAGGTCACGCTCACCTTCTCCACCCATCAGCATTACGAGTACGAACAGTCCCTCGCCACCGACCTCGGTCTGCCGGGGCTCGCGCTGAAAACCAGCGGCACGGCGACGGCGTCGCTGGACTACGACTTCGACTTCACGGTCGGCGCCGACACGACCGGCTTTTTCGTCCAGACCAACGGGGCGCTGCCGGAGCTGTCGCTGGGCCTGCACGCCAGCACGCCCGATTTCGGCGCCTCGACCCAGCTGGGCTTCATGAATTTCTCGGCGACGGACCGGGCCTCCACGCTGGACGGGTCCTTCGCGGTCAACCTCAAGGACGCGAACAACGACGGGAAGCTGCGGCTGTCGGAGCTGAACAGCGACTTCATCGACGCGACCTTCAGCGGCTTGGCCGACATCGGCGTCCATCTCGACGCCAACATGGGCGACGCCGCCCTGCCGAAGGCCAGCGCCGACCTTTCCGTGGACTGGTCCTTCAACAACAGCGTCGTCGACGTCAACGACCAGAACGTCACCTTCGGCGCGCTGCCGGTGGTGAAGTTCGAGAACGTCCACTATGACTTCGGCACCGTCGTCGAGGACTTCATCAAGCCGATCCTGCACAAGCTCGAACCGGTCCTGCAGCCGATCAACCAGGCGCTGGCGGTGCTGCGCACCGACATCAGCTTCCTGAAGAAGCTTCCGGGCTGGGAGACGCTGTTCGACCGCGCCGGCGCCGACGTCGGCGGCAAGGACGCGCCGGACGGCAACATCACGCTGCTGGACTTCATCAAGATCGCCGTTCCCGACCAGAACCTGGTCCCGCTGACCCAGTTCATCGGCATCGTCGACGACGTCGTCACCTGGGCCGAATATTTCGGCGAGCTGGACCTCGGTCCCGACGCCTACAGCGTCGACCTGGACGTCGGGACGTTCCAGATGCTGTCGGACATCCGCGACACGGCGTTCAAGCTGGCCGAGGCGGCGCCGACCGTCATCAAGGGCGCGCAGGACCTGACCGCCTTCCTGGCGGGGCTGAACACCGGCAGCTGGACGCAGGCCGATCCGAAGACCGGGCAGACCGGCCAGGACGTGCTGAAGAGCATGCTGCTGGGCAACAGCTTCTCGCTGCCCATCCTGACCAACCCGGCCAGCGCCTTCTCCCTGCTGGTCGGCGGCGACGCCAAGCTGTTCAGCCTCGACCTGCCGGCCATGAGCTTCGAGGTCCCGTCGCAGGATCTCCTGTCCGTCCCCATCTTCGCGGGCCTGGACGTGAAGGTGCAGGGCGCGCTCGGGATCGCGATGGATCTGGCCTTCGGCTACGACACCCGCGGCCTGCGCCAGTTCATCGCCAGCGACCTGAAGGACTACGCCGCCGTCCTCAACGGCTTCTATGTCAGCGACGTCGACGCGGACGGGGTGGACGTGCCGGAGGCCGTCATCAGGGCGGCGCTGAACCTCGTCGTCAACGCCACCATCGGCGTGGCCTCGGCCGGCGGCGGCGGCGGGATTGAGGGCATCGTCAACCTCGACCTGAACGACCACATCAACGGCACGCCGGACGACGGGCGCATCTACCTGGACGAGATGGCCCAGGCGCTCCTCACCAACCCCTTCAAGATCTTCAACGCCTCCGGCCTGGTCACGGCCGGCCTCGCCGCCTTCGTCAAGGTCGGCGGCTACGACATCTGGCGCTTCACCTCGCCCCGCATCACGCTGGCGGAGTTCAACTTCTCCGACGACCCGGCGACCCCGACCGCCACGGAGCCGCCTCCGCCGCCGGTCCTCGGCACGCTGTCGGGCGGCACCCTGACGCTCAACATCGGCCCCCGTGCCGGCGAGCGGGGCTTGAGCAACAACACCGACGGCGCCGAGACCCTGGCCATCGCCGGCACCGGCGGCAGCGTGGCGGTGCAGGGCTTCGGCCGCAAGCAGAGCTTCACCGGCGTCACGGCCATCGTCGGCGAAGGCGGCGCGCAGGACGACGAGATCATCCTCGACCCCGCCACGACGGTGTCGGCCACGCTGTCGGGCGGCGCGGGGATGGACTACCTGTTCGCCGGTGCCGGCAGCGACCGCCTGGACGGCGGGGCGGACCGTGATTTCCTGGAAGGCCACGCCGGCAACGACACGCTGCTGGGCGGCGACGGCGACGACGTGCTGGACGGCGGGGCCGGCGCCGACAGCATCGACGGCGGCGCCGGCGTCGACGTTCTGACCTATGAGACGTCCAACGCCGCGGTGACCATCGACATCGGGGCGGGAACGGTGTCGGGCGGCGACGCCGACGGCGACAGCTTCACCGGCATCGAGGTGTTCGAGGGGTCGAACCTGGCCGGCGCCGGGGACCGGATCACCGGCTCGGCCGACGACGACGCGGCCTTCGGCCTTGCCGGCGACGACCGGCTGGACGGGCTGGGGGGCAACGACTTCCTGTCCGGCGGCGCCGGCAACGACACGCTCGACGGCGGAACCGGGGCGGACACGCTGGCCGGCGGCACCGGCGACGACCTTTATTACGTGGACAACCTGGGCGACCTCGCCGACGACGCCTACGCCGGCCCGGCCGGCGGCAAGGACCTGGTGATCGCCAGCGTGGACCACACGCTGACCGCGGAGATCGAGGACCTGACGCTGGTCGGGTCGGCGCTGCGCGGCACCGGCAACGCGCTCGCCAACGTCATCCGCGGCACGGACGGCGACAACGTCCTGGACGGCGCCGGGGGTGCCGACACCCTGCACGGCGGCATCGGCAACGACACCTACGGCTTCGACGGCCTGGACGACCGGCTGGTCGATGGCTTCAACCAGGGCATCGACGAAATCCGGCTGCAAACCCAAAGCCTCGCCGACAAGGACGTCTTCTCGCTGGGCGCCGACGGGCTGACCAACATCGAGAACCTGACGCTGGTCGACGGCGCCCACGCGATCGTCGTGCAGGGCAACACGCTGGCCAACAGCCTGGTCGGCAACGGCGCCAACGACGAGATTCACGGCCTGGTCGGGTCCGACACGCTGCGCGGCGGGGCCGGCAACGACACGCTCGACGGCGGGACGGAGATCGACGTCCTCTACGGCGACGACGGCGACGACCTCCTCCATGTCGGCAACGTCGGCGGCGGCGACACGCTGACGGGCGGGGCCGGCAGCGACATCTTCTCCTTCTATTCCGACACGCGCGACGTCTATGGGGCGTGGGAGTCCAGCGCGTCCTCCCCCACCAACCCGGTCACCATCACCGATTTCCAGGGCGGCGGGACCGACGGCGGCGATTTCCTGAAGATCCGCGTCCCGGGCGCCTTCCTGGTCTTCGCGGGCGAGCGCGCCTTCGACATCGCCAACACCGCCGCCTTCCAGTTCCCGAACCAGGGCGACGGCCTCGCCGACGTCATCTACGACCACCAGGGAGGCAACACCCGGGTGGCGGTCGACGTCAACGACGACGGCGTCTTCGGCGAGAAGGACCTGCTCGTCGTCCTCCAGGGCACGCACACGCTGACGGCGGCGGACTTCACGGAGACCTTCAACGCCCAGCGCGGCACGGCCGGCGCCGACCGGCTCGAAGGGGCGGACGATGCGGACCGCCTGTACGGCATCGCCGGCAACGACACCCTGCTGGGCTACGGTGGCGACGACTACGCCGAGGGCGACGCGGGCGACGACAGCCTCGTCGGCGGCGACGGCAGCGACTGGCTGCGCGGCGGCGCCGGCAACGACACGCTGGACGGCGGCGACGGCGACGACGCGGGCACGTCGGCCAGCGGCTACCGGGGCGGCCTCTACGGCGGGGCCGGCGACGACAGCATCCTGGGCGGCGCCGGCAACGACGACATCTACGGCGGCGATTCCTCCAGCGACGAGGCCGACGGCAACGACACCATCGACGCGGGCGACGGCCACGACCAGGTCTATGCCGGCGCCGGGGCGGACCTCGTGCGCGGCGGTGCCGGAAGCGACGCCCTCTACGGCGAGGCGGGCGACGACCGGCTGGAGGGCGGCGACGGCGCCGACGCGCTCTATGGCGGTCTCGGCAACGACACGCTCGACGGCGGCGACGGCGACGACATGCGCCTGTCGGGCGATGACGGCGACGACCTCGTCCTGGGCGGCGCCGGCAACGACCGGCTGTACGGCGAGGCGGGCGACGACCGGCTGGAGGGCGGCTCCGGCAACGACACGCTGGAGGGGGCCGGCGGAGGCGACACCCTGCTGGGCGGCGAGGGCGACGACGACCTGTCCGGCGACGGCGTCTACGCCGCCGCCAGCGGCGCCGCCAAGGGCAACGTCCTGGACGGCGGGGCCGGCAACGACACGCTGCGCCTGCAAAGCGCCGGCGCGACCGCCGGCGACACGCTGACCGGCGGGACCGGCGACGACCTGTTCGACATCCAGACCCGACCCGACCTGTCCGCGTCCGGCACCGACGCGCCGAGCCTCATCACCGATTTCGAAGGGGCCGGGGTCGCCGGCGGCGACCGCCTGAAGATCGCCGTCTACCAGAACTATTCCAACACACCCGTCGCCCAGCCGCTGGTCTGGACCGGCCAGTCCTCCTTCGGGGCGGACGGCCGGACGCTCGGCAACGGCGGCGACGGGCTGATCGACGTCCAGTACGAGCATCGCGACGGACAGACCCTGCTCGCCGTGGACGTGGACGACGACGGCACGCTCGGCGCCGGCGACCTGCTGGTCCGGCTCGACGGCACGCTCGCCCTGACCGACGGCGACTTCGTCGACAGCTTCAGCGCCCGGCGTGGCAGCGCCGGCAACGACAGCCTGGACGGCGGCCCCGGTCCCGACATCCTGTACGGCCTGGGCGGCGACGACACGCTGGTCGGCGGCGGCGGCAACGACGCGCTGAACGGCGGCGCCGGCAACGACAGCCTGGACGGTGGGGACGGCCGCGACACGCTGACCGGCGGCGCCGGCAACGACACGCTGGACGGCGGCGCCGGCATCGACGATCTGCACGGCGGGGATGGCGACGACGTCCTCAACGGCGGCGACGGGGACGATTACGTCACCGATTATTCGTCCCTGTCCATCGGCCTGCACGGGGAGGCCGGCAACGACACGCTGAACGGCGGCGGCGGCAACGACCTGCTGGACGGCGGGACCGGCGACGACCGTCTGAACGGCGACGACGGCAGCGACTGGCTGGTCGGCGGAGAAGGCCAGGACACGCTGGACGGCGGGGCCGGCAACGACTGGCTGAACGGCAACGACGGCGACGACCGTCTCGACAGTGGTGTCGGCAGCGACAACCTGAACGGCGGGGCCGGCAACGACAGCCTGTATGGCGGGGACGGCAACGACGACCTGTCCGGCGGCGAGGGCGACGACGCCCTGTACGGCGAGGCCGGCAACGACATGCTGTGGACCGATGTGGGCCGGGACAGCCTGGATGGCGGGATCGGCAACGACACGCTGGTGGCCGCTGGTACCGGCGGTGGCCGCCTGACGGGCGGCGCCGGCAGCGACCTGTTCCAGATCAGCAACTCCGGCGCGCCCTACGACCCGTCCGCCGGCGCCGCGGCGCTGGTCATCACCGATTTCGACGAGTCCGCGGGCGGCGACCTCGTCACCTTGACCCTGTCGACGGTGGGCAAGCTGGCCTTCGCCGGCGAGGGGACGATCGACGCGGGCAACGCCAACGACGGGCTGGTGGACGTCGCCTACCACGTCGTGGGCGGCAACACGCGGGTCGAGGTCGACATCAACGACGACGGCGTGATCGGCGCCGCCGACGCGGTCTTCGAGCTGGAGGGGATCCACACCCTCACCGAGGCGAACTTCCGCGACACCTTCAGCGTCCGGCGCGGCACGGCCGGGGCCGACAGCCTCGTCGGCACGGGGGCCGGCGACCTCATCTACGGCGTCGGCGGCGACGACACCATCGTGGGGGCCGACGGCTCCGACACGCTGGTCGGCGGGGCCGGCAACGACAGCCTGGACGGCGGCAACGACGCGGACCTGCTGGAAGGCGGCGACGGCGACGACGTCATCGACGGCGGGGCCGGCAACGACCAGACCTACTGGTCGAACATGCAGTACCGCTACGGCCTCTACGGCGGGGCCGGCAACGACAGCCTGACGGGTGGGGCCGGCAATGACCAGCTCGACGGCGGGACGGGCAACGACAGCCTCGACGGCGGGACGGAGGACGACAACCTCGACGGCGGGGCCGGCGACGATACCCTGCTGGGCGGCGACGGCCGGGACGGCCTCTACGGCGGCACCGGCAACGACAGCCTGGACGGCGGCGACGGCGCCGACAACCTGTCGGGCAACGACGGCGACGACGCGCTGTCCGGCGGGGCCGGCAACGACGCGTTCTACGGCGACGACGGCAACGACACGCTGCTGGGCGGGGACGGCGCGGACCGTCTCGACGGCGGGCTCGGCGACGACCGGCTGGAGGGCGGCGCGGAGAACGACAGCCTGGACGGCGGCGCCGGGGCGGACCTCCTGCTGGGCGGGGCCGGCAACGACACGCTCGACGGCGGCGCGCACCAGGGCTACTACGGGACCGACGGCGCGGACACGCTCGACGGCGGCGACGGCGACGACCTGCTGGTGGTCAACAATTCCGGCGGCGGCGACCGGCTGACCGGCGGGGCGGGGGCGGACGTCTTCCTCTTCCGCGAGCCCCGGTCCCTGGCGGAGGTCAAGGCCTCCACCGCGTTCCAGGCGGTGTCGCCGGCCGGCAACCCGGTGACCATCACCGACTTCACCCCCGGCACGGACAAGCTGAAGATCGCCGTCGCCGGCGGCAATCTCGCCTTCGCCGGGCGCATTCCCTTCGACGGATCCAGCACCGGCCTGCCCACCGCGGACGACGGGCTGGTCGATGTCTTCTACGACTGGTTCACCGCGGACGGCGCCGACATGACCCGCGTCGGCGTGGACCTGGACGACGACGGCGCGATCGGCGCCGGCGACATGGTGATCCAGCTCCAGGGCCGGCACAGCCTGACCGCCGCGGACTTCACGGAAACCTTCTACGCCCAGCGCGGCACGGCGGGCGACGATTCGCTGCGCGGCACGACGGCGGCGGAAACCGTCTACGGCGTCGGCGGCAACGACACCATCGAGGGGCTGGCCGGGAACGACACGCTGTTCGGCGGCGCCGGCAACGACAGCCTGGACGGCGGCGAGGGCAGCGACGCGCTGGAGGGTGGTGCTGGCGACGACACGCTGGACGGCGGGGAGGGCAACGACGCCCCGACGAACGCCTACTATTACGGCGACCGCTCCGCCGGCCTGTTCGGCGGGGCCGGCAACGACCTGCTGCGCGGCGGCGCCGGTGACGACGCGCTGTTCGGCGAGGCCGACAACGACACGCTGAAGGGCGAGGACGGCGACGACGCCCTGGACGGCGGCGACGGGGCCGACCGGCTGGAGGGCGGCTTCGGCCTCGACCGGCTGGACGGCGGCGCCGGCAACGACAGCCTGGACGGCGGGGCCGACGACGACACGCTGAACGGCGGCCTCGGCGACGACAGCCTGTTCGGCTCGGTCGGCGGCGACCGCCTGTTCGGCGACGCCGGCAACGACACGCTCGACGGCGGGCTCGGCCGCGACAGCCTCTACGGCGGCGAGGGCATGGACGTCTTCGTCTACCGGTCGCCCGACGACGGCGGCGACGAGATCGCGTCCTTCGACACCGGCGTCTTCGGCGACCGCATCGACCTCACGCCCCTGCTGGCGGGGATCGGGTACAGCGGCACCGATCCGCTGGGCGACGGCACGATCCGCCTGACCGACGCCGGCCCGGCCACCGTGTCGGTGGAGGTGCTGTCGAACGGAAGCTACGTGCAGCTGGCCTCCGTCACCGGCTATGGCGGCGGCTTCTCCGCGCAGACGCTGGCGGGGAACCTGCGCTTCGCCGCCAACCAGGCGCCGCGGGCGGAGGCCGACCGCACCGTCACGGTGGCCGAGGACTCCGCGCCGGTCGCGCTGAACATCGCGGCCCCGACCGACGCGGACGGCGACGCGCTGACGGTGCTGATCACGGGGCTTCCCGGCGACGGCCGCGGGACCATCCGGCTCGCCTCCGGAGAGGAGGTTTCCTACAACGACGTGCTGACGCCGGCGCAGCTGGCCGGCCTGACCTTCACGCCGTCGCCGAACATGAACGGCGCCGCGGGCGCCCTGACCTACACGGTCGGCGACGGCAAGGGGGGTGCGGCCACCCAGACCATCACCTTCGGCATCCAGCCGGTCAACGACCTGCCGGTGACCGCGGGCGATGGGGAGCTGACCGTCACCCCCGGCCAGCCGGCGGTCTGGATGGGCATCGGCTACCCGAACGACGCCGACGGCGACGAGTTGACGGTCAAGGTCACCGGCCTGCCGACCGGCGGCACGGTGCAGCTGTACGACCGCGTCCTGGCGGTGAACGACCTGCTGACGACGTCGGAACTGGGCGCCCTGACCTTCACGGTCGGGGAGGCGACCGGGCGTGCGGCCGGCCGCTTCACCTACGAGGTCCAGGACGGCCATGGCGGCCAGGCGACCGGCTCCGTCGGCATCACGGTGGACATCCCCGTGCCCACGCTGGAGATCGCCGCCGGCGACGCCGTGCGGAGCGAAGGCACCGGCGCCGCGACGACCTTCACCTTCCTGGTCACGCGCAGCGGCGACGTGTCCGACGAATCCTCGGTTGACTGGTCGGTCGCCGGCTTCGGTTTCGACAGCGCGATTGCGGAGGATTTCGGCGGCACGATGCCCTCCGGCACGGTCCGCTTCGCCGCCGGGGAAACCACGAAGACCATATCCATCACCGTGGCCGGCGACAGCGCGCTGGAGCCGGACGAGAGCTTCGTGGTCGACCTCGCCAACCCGGTCGGCGCGACGCTGGCCGGCTGGACGGCCACCGGCACGATCCTCAACGACGACGCCCCCACCGGCGACGCGGCGACGACGGTCGACATCGCGCCGGAAACGGGCACGGTGGCGGGTGGCGACGAGGGCGTCGCGCTGACCTTCCTCGTCACGCGCACCGGCGACCTGTCCGGCCCGACGACCGTCACCTACGCGGTGGCCGGCACGGGTCCCGCACCGGCGACGGCGGACGACTTCGCCGGCAGCACCCTGCCCCAGGGGACGGTGACCTTCGCGCCGGGGCAGGAAACGGCCCGCATCACTCTGGCCGTCCAGCCGGACGGTGCGGCGGAGGCCGACGAGATGTTCACCGTCACCCTGACGGACGTCACGGGCGGCACGATCCGCATGCCCTACGCGGTCGGCATCATCCGCAACGACGATACCGACACAGGAGGGGGCACAGGAGGGGGCACGGGCGGCGGCACCGGGACGACGCTCGCCATCGCGGAGGAGACCGCCGGCGCGGCCGAGGGGGACACCGGCACCGCGGCCCTGAGCTTCCTGGTCACGCGCTCCGGCGACCTGTCGGGCACGACGACCGTCGCCTACGCGGTGACGGGCAGCGGTCCGGCGCCGGCCACCGCCGACGATTTCGCCGGTGCGGTGCTCCCCAACGGGACGGTCACGTTCGCGTCGGGCGAGCGGACGGCGCGCATCACGGTGCAGGTGCAATCCGACCGGACGGTGGAAGGCGACGAAACCTTCGCCGTCACCCTGTCGGACGCGACCGGCGCGACGATCCAGACGCCCTCCGCCAGCGGGACCATCCGCAACGACGACACCGTTCCCGCGGGCCCGACGACGACGCTCGCCATCGCGGCGGAGGCGGGTGGTGCGGCCTATGAAGGCAACGAGGGCACGGCGTCCGTCAGCTTCCTGGTCACGCGCACCGGCGACTTGTCGGGCACGGCGACCGTCGCCTACGCGGTGGCGGGCACCGGCCCCACCCCGGCGGCGGCGGACGACTTCGCCGGAGGCGCACTGCCCCAGGGCACGGTGACCTTCGCGGCCGGGCAGGAGACGGCCCGCATCACCGTGGCCGTCCAGGGCGACGCCGTGGTTGAAGGCGACGAGACCTTCACCGTCACCCTGTCGGACGCAGTCGGCGCGACCATCGGCACGCCGTCCGCGACGGCCATGATCCGCAACGAGGACATTCCCACGGGCGGCGGCCGCCAGCCGGTCGGCGACGAGACGGTGGGCGACATCGTCGTCCACACCCGTCCGGGAACGGCGCCCGGCGGAATCGACCTGCCCTTCGTGGAGACGGCGATCGACCAGGATGTGCCGCAGGGCGACGGCAACGGCGTCACGGTCGCGCTGATGAGGGACGGCGGAAACGCGCCGCTGCTGCAGGCGACGGTGTCGACGGGCGGCCGCATCACCGCCGTCGGCCCGCAATCGACCGTGGACAGCGCCCAGCTGACCGGCATCGTCGACGGGATGCTGGCGACCTACCTTCCCGCCGGGCAGGGCACGGCGATCAAGGACGCAATCCAGACCTTCGCGGCCGGAACCGGCAGCGGCACCCCGATGACCGTTCGGGCCCTGACGCCGGCCGGATCGGGCACGATCACCATCACCGGCTCCTCCGGCAACGGGGCGGCGCGCGAGGCGCTGATCTTCAACATGGGCAGCGCCCCCGGCGGCTCGGTCGTCCTGAACGAGGTGGACGTCGTGGTGGTGGTCGGCAGCGGGTCCTTCACCGGCGGTGCCGGCAACAGCCTGACCATCGGCGATTCCTCGTCGCAGTCCATCAACCTCGGGCCGGGCGACGACACGACCCGCGGCGGGGCCGGCGACGACGTGGTGGCCAGCACCACCGGCCGCGACCTGCTGTCGGGCGACGAGGGCAACGACACCGTCCATGGCGGCGCCGACGAGGACACCCTGCTCGGCGGCGACGGCAACGACCTGGTCGGCGGCGGGACCGGGGAAGACCTGATCAGCGGCGACGCCGGCAACGACACCCTGATCGGGGAGGACGGCAACGACACGGCCATCGGCGGTCTCGGCGACGACGTCCTGTTCGGCATGGCCGGGAACGACCTGCTGACCGGCGACGTGGGCAACGACACCATGGTCGGCGGGGACGGCAACGACTCCATGCTTGGTGGAGCCGGCGCCGACCTGATCGGCGGCGGGGAGGGCAACGACCTGATCGACGGCGGGGACGGCAACGACGCGCTGGTCGGCGAGGCGGGCAACGACACGCTGTTCGGCGGGGCCGGCGACGACGTGCTGTGGGGCTTCGCCGGCGACGACTGGCTGATCGGCGGGGAGGGCCGCGACACCTTCGCCTTCACGTTCGGCGGCGGGAACGACGTCGTGTTCGGCTTCAACCCGGACGACGATCTCCTGGGCTTCGCCATCCCGGGGATGGACCTTGCGCAGCTGGCGGCGAACGCCCGGACGGTCGGCGGCAACACGGTGCTCACGCTCTCCGACAAGAGCACGATCACCGTGGTGGGCGTCACCGGCGTGACCGGCGCCTGGTTCAGCTGAGGACTTCAGCTGAGGACTTCCGCTGAGGTCGGCGGCCCCGGCCGCCGACGCTCAATGGAGGAGATGTTCGGAATCGATCTGGCGGCGCACATCGTTTGGTGGCAGCTTGCGTGAAGCCGGCCTCGCCATGGACCATTGCGGTGTGGAGTTGCCATGGACGCCTGGAGGTTGTCCCTCCTCGGCGGGTTCGAATTGCGAACGGCTGCGGGCTCGCCGATCATGCTCACCACCAGAAAGGCGATGGCCCTGCTGGTGCATCTCGCCCTGCGGCCCGACCACAGCCAATCCCGCGACAAGCTTGCCGCTCTGTTTTGGGAGGACAGCCCGGGCATTCAGGCCCGCAGCAGCTTGCGCCAGGTGATCGCGGCCCTGCGCAGGCTGCCCGCGGGGGATGGCCCGCCGCTGTTGCTGGCCGAAGGGGACACGCTGGCGCTGGCCTCCGGTTGCGTCGAAACCGACGTTGCCGCGTTCGAGCGGGCGGTGGCCGAGGCGATGGCCACCGGTTCGGTGGACGCGCAGGATCGCGCCCTGGATCTGTATCGGGGAGACCTCTTCGACGGCGTTCCGTTGCGCGCCCCGACCTTCGACGACTGGCTGATGGCCGAACGGCAGCGCCTGCGCGAACTGGCGCTCTCCACGATGACCCGACGGCTCGATGCCGCGTTGGACGCCGGCACGACGGAAATCGGCGTCCGCACGGCGTTGCGCATCCTGGCGCTCGACCCCTTGCAGGAGCCGGCCCATCAGGCGCTGATGCAGCTCTATGCCCGGCAAGGGCGCTACGCCGCGGCGCTGAAGCAGTATCAGACCTGCCGCAGCCTGCTGGAGCGCGAGCTGGGTGTTTCGCCCGAACCGGGGACCGAGCGCCTGTTCCGCGAGGTTCGTGACCGCCGGCGTGCCCACGACGGCTCCACCTCGACGGCGCCGCCTGCGGTGGGCGAGCCCCGGTCCGACATGGCCCCGTCCGGGAACGAGGAGCCGGACATCCCCGCCGTCCTGCCGGAGCCGCCCCCCGCCGCCCCCGTCGCCGAGCCCGAATTGCGCTACGCGGCCATCCTGTGCGTCGGTCTGGCCGGTGTGGAGGAGGCTGGCGCCGCGCTCGATCCGGAGGACGCGCACGCCCTCACCACCGCGCTGTTCGAGCGCATCGACCGGATCGCCAGGGACTATGGCGGACAGACGGTGCGTCATGGCGGCGAAACGGCGCTGGCCGCCTTCGGCGTCCGGCGCGCGTTCGGCGACGATCCCTGGCGGGCGGTGCGCGCGGCGCTCGACATCCAGGCCGAATTGGGCCAGACGGGATTGGGGCGTGCGGCGACGGGAATGGGCGTGCGGGCCGGCGTGGCCTGCGGGCTGGTCGTGGTGGACGGTACACGCGGCGGGGCGGTCACCGGCAAGGCCATGCACGACGCCGCGCGTCTGGCGGCGCGCGCCGCCTCCGGGGAAACACTGCTCTGCGACGCGATGCGCGGCGCCCTCGGCGACCGCGCGGACGTGGAGCCGGCGTCGGGCGGGGAGGAAACCATCGCCTGGCGTCTGCGCGGCCTGCACGGCGGGGCAGGGCCGGCCCGTCATCCCTTCGTCGGGCGGCAGGCGGAGCTGCGCCAGTTCCGGGCGGCGCTCGACGGGTGCCGCGAGAGCGGCGTCGGCACCACCATCCACCTGCGCGGCGATCCCGGAATCGGGAAAAGCCGCCTTGTCGGCGAATTCCAGCGGATCGCCGGCGAGGCGGGGTTCCGCAGCGCCGTCGGGTTCGTGATCGAAGTTGGCGTCGGCCGCGGGCAGGACGCGCTGCGGGCCCTGGTGCGCAGCCTCGCCGGACCGCCGGCCGACCTTGACCAGTTGTTCGAGGACGGGCTGCTGCCGGCGGATGCCCGCTTGCATCTCCCTCCCATCGTGGACCGGCCGCTGCCGCCGGACCTCCGCGCGGTGTACGAGGCGCTGGACCACCCCACGCGCGACCGCGGCCGGCGCGACGCCTTCGCCGCGCTGGTGCGCGCCCGGAGCGCCGCGCAACCCCTGCTTCTCGTGGTGGAGGACGTGCACTGGGCCGACGCGCAGACCCTGTCCTACCTCGCCATGCTGGCGGCGGTCGTTGCGGAATGCCGCGCCATGCTGGTGATCTCCACCCGCGTCCAGGGCGATCCGCTCGGCGCCGAATGGCGCGCCGCCATCGGCGGGGCCCCGGTGCTGACCCTCGACCTCGCGCCCTTGCGCCGGGACGAGGCCGTGACGCTCGCCAGCACCTACGCCAACGCGGGGGCGCGGCGCGTGCTGCGCTGCGTGGAGCGGGCGGAGGGCAATCCCTTGTTCCTCGACCAGCTGCTGCGCAGCCAGGGCGACGGCGACGACGTGCCGGGGACCATCCACGGAATCGTGCTGGCGCGCACCGACGCGCTCGCCCCGCTCGACCGGCAGGCCTTGCAGGCGGCCTCGATCCTGGGGCCGCGGTTCACGCTCGACGCCGTCCGGCACCTGATCGGCCAGCCGGACTACGGCGCGGCCGCGCTTCTCGGCCAGGCGCTGGTCCGCCCGGACGGGGAGGCGTTCCTGTTCGCCCACGCCCTGGTGCAGGAGGCGGTGTACGGGTCGCTCCTGCGCTCGCGGCGGCGCGACCTGCACCGGCGTGCCGCCGCCTGGTACGCCGACCGCGACCCGGTGCGCCACGCCGAGCACCTCGACCGGGCGGAGGACCCCGCGGCCGTGGCGGCCTACGCCCACGCCGCGGAGCTGTGCGCCGCCGATTTCCGGTTCGAGCGTGCGGTCGGCCTCGCCGAGCGCGGGCTCGCCCTCGCCGGGACGCGCGCGGAACGCTTCGCGCTGGCCTTCCTGCGCGCCGAGCTGCTGGACTCCCTGGGCGAAGCCGCGGCGGCGGTGGAGGCGTTCGCGGCCGCGCGGGACCTTGCGGACAGCGATGCCGAACGCTGCCGGGCCTCGCTCGGCCTGGCGGCCGGCAAGCGGGTGACGGAGGACCTGGACGGCGCCATGGCGGCGCTGGCCGATGCCGAAGCGATGGCGGTGCGCGCCGGGCTGGCCGGCGAACGGGCGCGGATCCACCACCTGCGCGGCAACCTCTGCTTTCCGCGCGGCGATCTGGACGGCTGCCTGCGGGAGCACCGGGCGGCGCTCGACTGGGCGCGGCAGGCGCGGGCGGCGGATCCCCAGGCGGTGGAGCTGGAGATCGCCGCGCTGGGCGGGCTGGGCGACGCCCATTACGCCCACGGCCGCATGGTCACCGCGCGCGAGCATTTCGAGCGCTGCGTCGCGCTGGCCCGCGAGCACGGCCTGCCGCGTGTCGAAGTGTCGAACCTCTACATGGTCGCGATCACGCGCCTGTACCTCAACGACCCGCGCGGCGCGGTGGAGGATGCCCGCGCCGGCGCCCGCACGGCCCGGGACATCGGCCATCGCCGGGCCGAGATGCTGTCGCATCTCGTCGCCTATGAGATTCTGTTCGAGCTGGGCGACGCCGCCGCCGGCCGCGACCATCTCGCCCGCGCCCGGTCGCTGACGCAACAGCTCGGCGCGCTGCGCTTCGAGGCGGAGCATCTGGCGTTCGAGGCGAAGCTGGAACGCCTCGCCGGCCGCCGTTCCGACGCCTGCGCGCTGCTGCACCGGGCGCTCGACGTCGCCCGTGATACGGGGCTCGGCTACATGGGGCCGTCGATCCTGTCGGAGTTGGCCCTCTGCTCCGACGATCCGGCCGTCCGGCGTGCGCGGCTGGACGAGGGGGAGGCGTTGCTGGCCTGCGGAAGCGTCGGGCACAACCATCTGCAATTCTACCGGGACGCCATCGACACGGCGCTGGACCTGCGGGACTGGCCCTTGGCGGAGCGCTACGCCCAGGCCCTGGAGGACTATGCGGCGGCCGAGCCCTTGCCCTGGTGCACGCTGTTCGCCGCGCGCGGCCGGGCGCTGGCCCGCTGGGGCCCGGGCCTGCGCGACGAGGCGACCCGTCGCGCCCTCCTGCACGCGCTGGAGGAGTGCCGCCGGGTCGGCTTCGTCCACCCGATCCAGCGTGTGCAGGACGCGCTGGCCGCCTGAACGCCTTTTTTAGAGCTTGTTGAGATCCAGCTGGCTGCGATCGCCGGCCCACGCGCGGGCGAGGCGCTCGGCGGTCTGCTCGGCGTCTGCGGTGCGGCCTTGCGCCTTCAGCGCCTCGGTCAGGCCATAGAGCGCCCAGCCGTTGTGCGGGGCCTTCGCCAGGCTGGCGCGGAAGGCCTGCTCCGCCTCCGCCGCCTGCCCGGTCTGAAGCAGGACGGCGCCCAGCGACTGCCGCACCGGATAGTACCAGTAGGGCGGCTCCATGTAGGACAGCGTGTCCTCGATCGCCGCGGCCTCGCGGAACTCCGCAAGCGCCGTTTCCCGGTCGCTGCGCGATTGCGCAATGCGCGCCAGCACCACATGGCGGGACAGCGTGGCGATGCGGTCCGCCGGGAGGCCGGCCGCGTCCAGGCCGCTGAAGTCGGTGGTGCGGACGATGGTGTCGATGGCCTCCGCCTCGCGCCCGGCTTCGGCCGCGTTGCCCTGCGCCGCCTGGGCCACCCCGCGGGCGTAGTGCCACAGGGCCTTGACGTAGGGCAGGGCGTCGCCCGGATCGGGCAGAGCGAGGATGGTCGCCGGCGCGCTGTACTGGGCGTGCGCGAAGTAGGGCGCGGCCTTGATCGGCTGGACCCAGGGGATCGTCCGCGCCGCCTCCTCGGTGACGGTCCGGGCGAGCTTGTCGGCGGAGGCGACCACGGTCGGCCCATCGCCGGCCATCTGCGCCGACACCATCAGGAAGTGGATGTTGTGGGGGTAGTAGGCGCCGGGATAGATGCCGGTGGCCTTGACCTTCGCCAGATAGGCTTCGTCCGCGGCCACCGCGCCGCGGTTGGCCTCCAGCGAGTCCCGGTACCGGCCGACGCGGTAGTAGATGTGCGAGGGCATGTGCACGAGATGCCCCGCCGCCGGCATCAGCCGGCCAAGGCGGTCGGCGTAGGGCTCCGCCCGTTCGGGCCGGTCGGACGCTTCGACCATGTGGATGTAGTAGTGGATCGCGCCGGGATGCTCCGGATCGGAGGCCAGCACCCGTTCCAGCGTCGCGACGATGTCCGCCGTGCGCCCCTTCGGCGTGCGGCCGGCGTCCGCCCAGTAGTCCCAGGGCGTCAGGTTCATCATCGCCTCGGCCGTCAGGACGGCGATCTGCGGATCGTCGGGAAAGCGCCGCGCCACCTCGGCCATCGCGTCGGCGTAGGCCGCGTCGAGCGCCTTGCGGTCGGCCGGCGCGTCCTCCGCGTAGCGGCGGGCGAGCGCGTCGATCAGCGCGCGCTCCTGGTCGGTGGCGTGGGCGGCATGGGCCTGGGCCTGCCGCAGCGCCGCCAGGGCCGGCGCGTTGGCGTCCGGCTCCATCGGCCAGTTGATGTTGGGGCCGAGCACCAGCGCCTCGCCCCAGTAGCACAGGGCGCAGGCTGGATCGAGGCTCTGAGCCTTGCGGAAGGCGCGCCGCGCCTCCCCGTGATTGAAGGCGTAGGACAGGCGGAGCCCCTGGTCGAACAGGGCCTGGGCCTGCGGGCTGGTGGTCGTGACGGGCCAGCTGAGCGTCCCGAGACCGTCGAGCAGGTCCGCCGACGCGTCCAGCGGGCCGGTCGCCCCGGTTCCCATCTCGGTAAAGGGCTTCACTTCCGTTTTCAGCGGGCGGTGCGTCGAATGGTCCTGTGCGCCAGCCGGACAGGCCACAGCGAGCACGGCGGTGGCGAGCACGGCAACAGCGAAGAGCGCGGAACGGCGTGGAATGCGGGCCACGGTGTCTTCTCCCTAGTGTCCTGGTGGGGTGTCCTGGTGGGGTGTCCTTTCGGGAACGATCGGCCCCGACATTAGCCCCCGGCTTGTCAGCCGCCCGTCATGCGGGGCGTGAAAGCGGCGTGAAAGTCGCCGCGGCGGGGGAAAAAGACGAAATCGCTCCATGGCTTGCGGGGCGGATGTGCGAATTCACGCAGGTTTCACGCGCCCGATGACGGGCGGCAGACGGGCGTGGGGTCATGGTGCGGCCACGACGCATTTCAGACCCGGAAAGGAACGCACCGATGACCGCCGCGACCTCCCACGACAGCACTGCCATCAGCACCGCCGCCGCGACCACCCGCTTCGACCAGGGCCGGGCCGATGCCTTCGCGGATCGGCTGATCGGCGTGCTGAACGGCGGCGCCATGGCGCTGATGACCTCGGTCGGGCACCGCACCGGCCTGTTCGACCGGATGGCGGCGCTGCCGCCGTCCACCAGCGGGGAGATCGCGCAGGCCGCCGGGCTCAACGAGCGCTACGTCCGCGAATGGCTGGGCGCCATGGTGACGGGCGGCTTCGTCGAGCTCGACCCCGACAACGGCCGTTACACGCTGCCTGAGGAGCATGCGGCCTCGCTGACGCGGTCCAGCCCGCTGGGCAACGTCGCGGTCTACGCGCAGTACATCCCCCTGCTTGGCTCGGTCGAGGATCGCATCGTGGAGTGCTTCCACAAGGGCGGCGGCGTGCCGTACGAGGCCTTCACCCGCTTTCACGAGGTGATGGCCGAGGACAGCGGGCAGACCGTGCTGGGCGCGCTGACCGACCGGATCCTGCCCCTGGCTCCGGGGATCGTGGAACGGCTGGAGGCCGGCATCGACGTGCTGGACATCGGCTGCGGCAGCGGGCGGGCGCTGAACCTGCTGGCCCGGACGTTCCCGAACAGCCGCTTCACCGGCTACGACCTGTCGGTGGACGCCATCGGGCGCGGGCGCGCGGAGTCCATCCAGCACGGAACGGGCAACATCCGCTTCGCCCAGGCCGATCTGACGCATCTGGACGAGGCGGCGCGCTACGACCTGATCACGGCCTTCGACGCCATCCACGACCAGAAGGAGCCGGGAACCGTGCTGAGCGCCATCGCGCGTGCGTTGCGGCCCGACGGCACCTTCCTGATGCAGGACATCCACGCCTCGTGCCACCACCACAACAATATCGACCACCCCATCGGGCCGCTTCTCTACACCGTGTCCTGCATGCATTGCATGACCGTGTCGCTGGCCCAGGACGGTGCCGGCTTCGGGGCGATGTGGGGGCGGGAAACGGCCATCGCGATGCTGCGCGAGCGCGGCTTCACGGACGTCACAGTGCACCAACTGCCGCATGACCTGCAGAACGACTATTACGTCTGCCGGCACGGGCCGTGATCGGCCGGCCAGCCGGGTCGGCGCCATTCCAGAACAGGAGACAACCATGTCGTCCACGTCCATCCATGCGGTGTTGCGCGCTGACCGCGCCACACATGGATTTGCCGCTTGGCGCGGCATTGCAGACACCCTTCTCGTCCGCATCGGGGAAGGGCACCGGATGCGCCGGGCGATGGCCTCGCTCCACGAGATCGATGACCGGACTCTGAAGGACATTGCCGTCGATCGGTGCGAGATCGCGTGCTTGGCCAAGCTGGGGCAGGGTACGCGACGATAAGTGGGCAAGGCCATCCGCGCGGTCTGGAACCGGGGCAGGGTCGTCAGGGCATCGTGCCCCGGCCGTCGACCCTGCCCCGGTGCGCTGTCCGATCCGGTGGCTTTTTTGGTGAAAGCCCCCTCCGCTTTCCCCCGATCACTGGATACCGAGCGCACGGAGGGTGAGTTTTTCCACGAACGAGTGTTCACGTCGAATAGTGGGAGCGCGCCGTCGAACGGCGGGCGACAGGTCGCTGTCGCGCCCGCACCATCGGTGCTACCATCGTCCCGCAAGACGGGCGGCGGTGGCGGCGAGCGTGCCGCGCTGCCATTCGGGCCGGGGCCTGCTGCCCTCCAGGACGGTAGGCGGGCGACGCTCGGAGCCTGATGCCTTTCGGAAAGTGACGGGCGATGACCGGATCCGGCGGCGAACTTCCGCGTGTGAGCGTCGTGCCGCACCGCCCCGCTGCGGCAGCGGAGGAAACCGGTGCGTTGCCCATCCTGGTCAGGATCGAGACGCCGGGCGGCCGGGCCGGGCCGCCGTCCGGCGGCACGCCCAAGCGGATCGCCTTCGTGATCGACCGGTCCGGCTCGATGCACGGCTTTCCGCTGGAGGCGGCCAAGGCCTGCGTCGTCCGCGCGGTGGCCGCCATGGAGGACGATGACGAAGCGGCGGTCGTCCTCTACGACCACCGGGTGGAGGTGGTCGCGCCGATGCAGCCGGTGCAGGGGCTGCGCTCCACGCTGGCCGGCTGCCTTGCCCCCTTCCAGTCCGGAGGCACGACGGCGCTGCACGCCGGCTGGCTCGCTGGGGCGGATCAGGCCGCCGGCGGTGGCGGCCGGGTCCTGGCGCGGGTCATCCTGCTGAGCGACGGCCGGCAGAACCAAGGGCTGACCGACGTCGCGACGCTCTGCCGGCAGGCTGCGCAGCTTGCTTCGGCGGGAGTCTCGACCTCCTTCTACGGGCTGGGGCCGGAGTTCAACGAGGATCTCGCCATCGGCATGGCGCAGGCGGGCGGCGGCAACGCCTACTACGGGGAGAGCGCCGCGGACCTGGAGGCGAACTTCGAGGCCGAGTTCGGCATCCTGCGCGCCACGGCGGGCCGGTCGGTGCGCCTCTCCGTGAGCGGCGCCCCTTGGACGACGCGCAACGCCTATCCCGTGGACGGCCTTGGGCGGGCGGTGCTGCCGGATCTCGTCGCCGGCGCGGAGGTGTGGGCCCTGCTGGAGGTCGAGGTTCCCGCCGGCCCGGAGGGGGAGGCCTTCGCGATGGTCGTGGAGGTCTCATGGACCGATCCCGGCGGCTCCGCCCAGCTGGCCAGCGTCCGCCTGTCCGTGCCGCGCGTTTCCGCTGCCGATCTCCCCGGGCTTGCGGAGGACGGCGAGGTCGCGGAACGGATCCGTGAACTGGAGGCCGCACGCCTCCAGACCGGCGCCAGAGCCGCCGTCCGCGCCGGCGACTGGCCCGCCGCGGAGCGGACCGTCGCCGGCCTGCGGGCGGTCGCGGCGGACAACGCCTATGTCCGCGCGGTGGCGGACCGGCTCGCCGAGTTGGCGGCCCACCGGGACGCGGCCCTGTTCCAGAAGGAAGCGGCCTTCGCGGCCCACCGGCTGTCCACCCGCTACAAGCAGCCGAGCGAGGACCCCGCGACGCTGGCAGCCGACCCGGACGATCCTCCGCCCGAGTTCGTTGCGCGCCGTCCACGCCAGGGACGCTCGGCCAGGGGCGGGGCCGAACCGTCCGGCGCGCCGAACGGCGGGCGACGCTTGACGCGGGAGCGGCTTCGGCACGACCCGGCTGAAACAGCCGCAGCACCGGAGTCCGCGGACGGGGATGCCGAATCCGGCCCGACCGGGGCGCCGAGCTTCTCGTCGGTGCTCGCCAAAGCTACCGGCCAATCCTGAGACTGCAAAGACCGCCTCGAAATGTTGGGGAGGCGATCAATGTGCATATCCAAAAGTATATATTCAATGGCGTGATAATAATATCCGCAGAAGTGCGGCGCGACCAAGCAATCATACACGAGTGTGCAAGCGAAAATCGCATGTCAATGGACAGACTTTCAGGCTCTTGACTCTTCATCCTCTGCTTTGTAGCTTGTCGGAAGATAAAAACTTGCGCTTTATCTTCACGGCTTGAGCGCGCAACGCCCAGGTCGCGTGCAGTTGCCTGTTTGCATATTGCCGAAAATTCGCATGTGAAACCTGCCGACGCGTTTTGGCACGTTCCAGCCATTCGCCGCCGATCCGCGCCGATCCGTCGTGCGCGCGACAAGGGAAAATCCGGGGCGGACCGTGCCGGTGCTGCGCGGGATCGAACACAACGCCGGAGTAAGTGGACGATTTCCCGCTTATCAACCGGCCACACATGGTTGGAGGGGGGCCATGCCAGTCGCGCAGCCGGATGATCACGCCATCGTGGTCGGGATCAACCGCTACCACCCGGACTTTCCGGCGCTGCAGGGAGCGGTCAACGACGCCACCCTGTTCCACGCGTGGCTGATCGACCCGCTCGGGGGCGGGCTCAACCCCGATCACGCCAGGCTCATCTGCTCGGATCCCGCCGCTGCGGTCGGCAATCTCAAGCCCATCCGGGACGAGATCGAGGACGAACTGGTCAAGTTCTACATGAAGAAAAACGACATCGCCTACATCGGCAAGCCCGTCGGCCGCCGGCTTTACCTGTATTTCTCCGGGCACGGCGTCACGCCGCAGCAGCCGTCCTACGAGGACTGCGCTCTGCTGATGGCGAACTCGATCCCGCTGATGCTCCGCGCCCTGCCCGGACGCCTGACCTACGAGGTCCTGCGCAAGGCGCCCCTGTTCCGCGAGGTGGTCCTGTTCATGGACTGCTGCCGCGAGGTCGCCGGGGCGGTCAAGGCGGACACCAACCTTCCGCCCGGGGATCCCACGGCCGGGCCTCAAGCCAACGGCCTTTACGGGTTCGCGGCCCGGTGGGGGGCGCAGACCGCGGAACGGGAACTGCCCCATCCGCTCGACCCTAAGGAGCCGCCGCTCTGGCAGGGCGTGTTCACCCACACCCTGCTGAAGGGGCTGACCACGGCCACCGACGAGGATGGGCAGATCACCGCGGATTCGCTGAAGAGCTTCATCCGGCGGGCGGTGCAGGACCTGCTGCCGCCCGAAAACAACCAGCGGCCGGAGATCAACTACGACGACAGCTTCGGGCCCATCGTGTTCGGGGTGGGCCGCCCGGTCGAGGTCCGCGTCAGCCTGACGCCCCCCACCGTCGGCTTCCGGGTGCTGAATGGCAAGGGTCTGGCGAACCTGAATCCGGCCGTCGAGACCGTGGGGGAGAACCGGTTCACGGTGAAGCTCCGGCCGGCGGGCTATGTGTTCGAGGGGCTGGCCGGCGACGGCTCGCCGACGCGGTCGGCGACGGTCAAGCTGCTGATGGAGGGAGCCGATGTCAGCCTCTGAACCGCCGGCCGACACGGCGCGCCTCCACGTCGTCGCCACCACCGCGATGACCGAAATCCAGGTCCTGGACGCCGATTTCCGGAAGGTCTCCCTGCCGGCCAACGCCGGAGAGGTCCAGGTGCAACTCCCCCAGGGCGTCTATGAGGTCGGGTTCCGCGACGGCCCGTCGTGGCAACATCAGGACGTGGTGCTGCGGGCCGGCGAGGCCCGTCGGGTCGAGGAGCCGCCCCGCACCTCCCCGTTCCCGGTGCCGCCGCTTGTACGGGCTGCTGCCGGCCGGTCGGCGATGCGGGCAGGCACGACGCCGGATCCGGCCACGTCGGAGGTGGTCCTTTCCCTGTGTCGGGCCGACAATGCCGGGAAACCGCCGTCGGAACCGCTGGCGGACCCGTTCGCCGGCGTCACCCTGGTCGATGAGTCCGGACAGGCCGCCGATCCGGCGGACAGCGAAGACACCGCGGAGTGGTCGGAACGCTCCTTCCCGGTTCGGCCCGGCTGCTGGCGCCTGCGCGTGAAGACGGGCGTGCGCCGGAACGGGGTGGAGATGCCGCTGGTCGTCTGTCCGGGCTGGCGCACCGACGTGCGCATGCCGCTTGCGCAGTACAGCCGGGAGAACTGGCGCGCCAACATCGCCGCGGCCCGGATCCGGATGTCCAATCCGGCGGACAACAGGGTGCTCGACGCGTACACGCTTCGGCTGGAGACCAACGCCCTCCAGTCGCTCGCCCGCAAGCGCGTCCTGCGCGGCAAGGCCTTCAACACCATGATCCGGAACGCCTGCAGCGCCAAATTCGAAAACCCGATGCTCGGCCTGTACGGAGCTTGGCTGCTGGCCGGAACGGATGAGGACGAGGTCGCGTTGCTCGACGAGGTGGTCGCCAACCTCACGGCCCTCGTCGAAAGCGGACCGGCTGGCGGCCTGGGGCCGGGGCACGGATTCCGGCACCCGGACGTCGAGGCGCTGCGGCTGCAGCTCCTGCGGGGCGAGCCCATCGTCCCCCAATGGCGCTTCACCTTTCCGCCAATGCTTCAGGCGAGCTGGGCGGTCATGCTCCAGGCCGCCGGAACGATCCCGTGGCTGATCCCGCGGGGGTCGCTGACCGACCGCATCGCCGGGCGCCTGATCCGCAACGGCCCCTGGGTGTCGTGGACCCAGGGCCCGGAGGAGTCGTTCGAATCGACCCTCGGCGGGGCGTGGACGCCCGGTCCGGTGCCGCCGTCGGTGTCCCCGTACGGGGCGTCGGCTTTCGAGACACGCTTCGAACCGCCGGTGGACTTCGGGGTGCGCCGCCACGGCCCGGAGGGGATCGCCTCCGCGCCCACTCGCGGCGCCGATTCCGCCGACAATGGCCTCGGCGGTGTGCAGCGGGACTGCGCGATCATCGACGCCGCCATCCATCACCGGGCGATCCGCGACTGGTTCCGCTCGCAGAGGGAGGAGGCGGAGGACGGTGGTCCGGACGGCGCTGACGAGGCGGCGGCCCCGCTCGCCCCGGAGGTCGAGAACGAGGAGGCCCTGCTCGTTCAGGCGGTCCACCCCGTGGCGGGCGACGAGCGGTTCCAGAGGATCATCGACGCAAGCCGCGCGGCGGGTCCCGCCACCGATCCCGGCCTTTGGACGACGGAGCGGCTGGCCGAACGGATCGGCCTGCCCCCCGCCACGGTCGAACGCGCGGCGGCGAGCCTGTCCGCCAAGCTGCTGGAACAAGGACGACGCCTCAACCTGGACTTGGAAGCGAGATCCCCGATGGCAAGACCAGACCTGATCATTCCGTACGACCCCCAGTTCCTCGGCGACGGTTTCGTCGTTCCGCTGCCCTCGCTGGGCGACGGTCTGCGAACCTCGGCCTACGGCCAGGGCGTGGTCCTGGACTACACCCATTTCTCGCTGGTCATGCACGCCGGGCGGCGGGTCGCCATTTACACCGCCCACAACGTCGATGCCGCCCGCACCGTCCGCGTGCCCGGCGGCCTGCCCTGGAAGATGGACGAGCGGGTCGGCGAGTTCCAGCTCGGGCCGGAGGTCTACGCCAACAACAAGATCGACCGTGGGCACCTCGTGCGGCGGCAGGACGTGCTGTGGGGAACCGTCGGGGAGGCGAAGCTCGCCAACAAAGCGACGTTCTTCTACACGAACGCGGCGCCGCAGCACGAAAACTTCAATCAGGACGAGTGGGTGACGCTGGAGGACTGGGTCCTGCAGGACGCCACCGACTTCTCCTACCGGCTGTGCGTCTTCACGGGACCCGTGCTGCGCAGCGATGACCCGGTGCTGTCCGATCTTCCGCCGGGTCTGCGGGCGGGGTTCCGGATGGCCGGTCAGGCGCAAATTCCCGCCGCTTTCTGGAAATTGATCGTCCTGCGCGACGGCACCGCCGGCGGCGACGACCTGTCCGCGGTGGCGTTCGCCATGCGCCAGACGGAGATGTGGAACGACAAGGAGGGAAAGCGCCTGCTGGATCTGAAGGTCCATCAGGTCACCATCGGCGCCATCGAGCGGTGGACCGGACTCGATTTCGGCGATCTGAAGGCCGTCGACGAACTGGAATGGTCGCAGGAGCGGGAGCGCCTGCGCGCCGCCGGACGGGAGCCCGCCTGGCCCGAAATCCATGGGCCGTCGGATATCGTCTATTCCCGCGCCGCTCGCCGGGCGCGTGGCATGCGGGCGACCCGCTCGGCCCGGTCTGAGGGAAGCGAGGCACGGCTTGCCGGGGGAATCCGTCCCGCCGCCGGCTGCGGTTGCGCGGCGGGCGACCCGTCCTTCGATGCCAAGGCGGCCATCGCCGCCCTCAGCCGCGACCTCGCCCAGCTCACGGACATCGTCGCGAACCAGCAAAAGCCCGCTCCCGGCGGCCGGGCACGGTCCATCGGCGGAACGCCCTCGTCCGAGGCCGAGGAGGCCGGCAGCGACGTCGGTATGGGCGCCGGTATGGGCACTGGTACGGGCGCCGGTACTGCGGCGGTCCCCAGCATCGCGGAGCGCGTGAACCGGATCGTCGCCCTGGCACCGGAGGCGATGAAGGACAGCATCCGCACCGCTGCGGAGGCGATGATCATCCAGGCGGATATCGGGCGCAAATGGCTGGTTCCAACGACGCCCGCGGAGATCAAGCGTGTCGTCGGCGGCGACGCGGTGATGCCGGGTGGCTACCCATCTTGCTGCTGCATCGGCGATCCGACGGATTGGTTCTGCACCGGGGTGGTGGTCGCGCCGAACGTCGTCCTCACGGCGGCGCATTGCGGACGCGAGATCCGGCGCGTCATGGTCGGCGGGAACAAGGTTGTGGGCGGCGTGGACGGTCGGATCGTGCCGGTGCGTCACGTGATCGTCCACCCGCGCTACCGAGCCCACCCCTGGAACGAGAACGACATCAACATCCTGGTCCTCGAGGGTTCGACGCACGTCGCGCCAGTGCCTCTGGCCCGGCCGTCGCAGATCGCCCAAGCCACCAAGGTCGAGGTGGTCGGTTTCGGCTACAACGATCCGGAAGCTCCGAGGGGATTCGGGATCAAGCGCTGGGTAACCGCTCCCATCGTGGCGCTGAAGACGTCCGACGAGCAGGACCTGACCGCACTCGAAAGGACCCTGGGCTTCCACGCCGATTACGAGTTCGTCGCCGGACGGAAGTCGCTGGGCCGCGATTCCTGCAACGGCGACAGCGGCGGGCCGGCCTATGTCCGAACCGATGCAGGGCTCGCCGTACTTGGCCTTACCAGCCGGGCGACGCAGGAGGCGACCGTCAGCTGCGGCGACGGCGGCACCTACGTGCGGCCGGATCGGTTCCGGGATTGGATCAACCGGGAACTGACCGCCCTCGGTGTGCCGGCCCTGCCCAACCCGGACTGACCGGCCCGGATCGGACGCTGCCGAGGCGCATCCGCAACGCAGGACAGGCGCCGGCGGCATCGGCATGGGAATGGTGGCGGGCCGTCGCCCATGCCGCAACCCCTGCCGAATGCCGCCGGTCTCGGAAGCCCGCAACCCAGTGCGGTCACGGGCTCCGAACCTCCCCGTCGTCGGGCGGGCCGAGGCATGCGTCTAACATCTGCTCCAATCCCACCTCATAGTATGTATTATTACGGGAATTAACAGCGGCCGTTGCGATTCCTCGGTTGCACGGGTTATCGTTTACACCCTGCCCACGCGACCGTGCGCGTCAATGCTCCGTCCCGATCAGCAACTGGATACGGCCCGCCACTCTGCGCCCGGAAAGGATGCTGGGCGGGGCCACCCATCACACTCGGCGGGGACGGCGAGACCCGCTTCGTCATCCGCAAGGCGGTAGTCCATGCCGAACGCGCTTCCCGGCAGGCGGCGGTGTCTTGGGGCGGTGTCTTGGGGCGGTGTCTTGGGCATCCACAAGAGACGGCACGCGTCCCTGTGGGCAGCCGCCGGGCCACAGCCGCCGAAATGGTCGCAGGCGCTCCGCATGACACTCGAATCCGGGGAACGGATCATGAAACTTTCCGGGAAGCGATTCCTTCACGGCTCAATCTGGTTTGCACTCATGGCGCTGCTCATCGCACCGGCAACGGTCCGGGCGCAGACGCATTTTCCGGTGGCCAGCGGCACAGCGCTGATCTACCCGCCGCCAAGCGATTCCGGATACACACTCCGCGTCGCACCCGCCCCCACCATCGGCCGAGTCGCCGCGACGGTGACCGGCGTCACCGGCCCCGGCGGCGGTGACCTTCCTTTGCAGACCGTGACCGTTTCCCCGGAGATGAGGCCGGTGGACAACGGGATGGCCGTCTTCTCGCTCACCGTGAAGCCGGAGTCCTTTTCCCGTGCCGGGGAATACAAGGCCTTTGTCCGCCTGACCGCCGTCGACGCCGATGGCAAACCAAACCTCACCGTGGCAGAGACGGTCACGCTGACCATCACCCAAGCCGCGCCGGTCGCGCAAACGTCGCTGGTGGCCGACCAGACGTTCCGGCTTTACCGGACCGTTCCGTGGCGGGCGGCGGAACCGCTCAAGGTCGACGTCAGCCTGATGGAAACCGGGGGACGCAACGCTCTGACATCGGTCTCGGTCGTGTCCACGCCGGCTCTGTTCGACGGCAAGGAGGTCGTCGCCGGGTCCATCACCCCCGAACCGCGTTCCGTCACGGTCCCAGCCGGCAAGGCGGAGCCCATCGTCCTCACGTTCGACAAGTTCGAGCGGGCCGGCACCATGAAGAGCAGCTTGCTCTTCATGCAAGAGGGAAAGCCGTTGCTGACCGTTCCGGTTTCCGTCGTGGTCTCCGACGGCGCGTTTGCGCCGCTCTTCGTCATCGCGCTGAGCGTCCTGGTGGCCGGTGGCCTGCGGTGGATGCGCAGCAGTCGACAGCCGTCGGACCGCAACGCCTATCGGATCGCGCGTCTTCGCGACCAAGCCGCGGCGCTGGCGCCGGGACTTCTCGAACCGAGCAACGTTGCGGCCCTCCAGCAGGTGCAGAACACCCTGTCGGACGCCGAGAGCGAAAACGGCCTCGGCAACACGAAGGCGGCGGACGCGCAGATCAGCAAGGCCAGCGGCGACCTGAACACCCTTCAGGGCAACATGATGCGCCGCCATGCGGAATGCGTGGACCAATATGCAAAGCTGTCTGGAGAGATTGCCTCGGTCAAGGACAAGCATGGCCTCGGATCGGCGGGGGACGAGACCGTCGCACAGATGCAGGCGCTGCTGGCCTCGATCGAGCAGAATCTCTACGTCGGCTTGATCGATCAGGCCGGACGCGACTTGGCAAGGCTGGGCGAGCGTATCACCGCCTTCAAGGCGGAGATGCAGACGGCGGCCGGTGCCGACGCGCGTGCGACCCGGTCGAACACCGTGACGGCTTCGGGACTGCGCATCGCGGTCAGGTTTCCGGGCCAGGAACAGAAGGCGCAGGCGAATGACGAGGTGACCTTCCAATTGAAGGACGGGGACGCCGACCTGCCCGATAGCGTCGTGGTGACGTGGCGCTTCGGCGACGGACTGCCGCCTTTGTCCGGCAGCAAGGGAGCGTCGGCGAAACGCCGGTACCTGAGGCCTGGCGTGTATGGCGTGTCCGCGACCTTCGCCTCCGCGTCCGGCACGATGGAAACCGTGACCACCCAGGTCGCGATCGCGCCGAACCTCAACCAGACTCTTCAGGAAAAATTCCGGCGCTCGCTCATCGCGTCGGAGGCCGCCATCACCATCGTGGCCATCGTGCTGGCCGCGCTCACCGGGGTGCTCGAACTGTATGTTGGAAAGACCTTTGGTTCGGTGCAGGATTACGTCACGGCGGTTCTGTGGGGGTTTGGCATCGATTCCGCGGTGCGGGGATTCGCCTCGGTCTACGGCAAACTGACGCCTTCGTAAAAGCGATGCAGACCATCATCATCACGGTCGATTTCCGGCAGGACGCCGAAGCGGGCTACACGGTCACCCTGGACACCCGACAGGGTCGGCCGGGCCCGCGGTCGCGGTCCAAAGCGGATCGCGATCCGCTTTAGATTCACCCACATTCACCAGCCCAAGAAGCCCGGCCCCGGAAACGGAGCCGGGCTTCTCGTGGTGGCGCCGGGTTCCACCCGCACCGCCGTGCCCGAGCTTTACAGGACCGGCATCCCCTTGAAGCGGATCGCCGACACCGTGCTGTCATGACCCGCTGTCCATTCTCCTGGAGGACGCTCAGCGCCCATGGCGGTCTGCTTCCAGGACAGTTCCTCGTCGGCGGTCACCTCGCGTGCCAACTCCAGACCCTCGCCGACGACAGCGCCGCCGGTGGTGTCGATCAGGTCGTCGAGCCCGAACCGTTCCCCGGCCGGATCGGCGCCGGTCGGATCGGAGCCGGCCGGATCGGCGCCAGTCAGATCGGCGAATGAGATTGGATTGTTCGAGTAGATGTAGGGACTCGCAAACTGATGAAGCGGGTCGACCGAATAGAACCGGCAAATGCTGGGATCGTAGAATTGGGAAGAGAACTCGTAGAGGCTGATGTCCGCGTCCCACTCCTGACCACAGAAAAGATAGCGGAGGCCGACCGTTCCCGGATTGCTGATGGAGGATATCAGCGTGCCGTAAGGATCGTAATTGTACCAGGCGACCACCTGCTTGTTTCCGTCGACGACCGCGCGGGCCGATCGGTTATGGTCCGTCAGGATGGTGTATGTGGTGCCGTCCGCGCAGACCATGGCGATCCGGCCATGGAGGCCATGGATGTAGGAGATTTGGCTGGTCCCCTGCGGCGTTACGATCTTCTCGCTCAGCACACGTCCCATAGGATCGCGGAGGTAGGCGATCGACTGGCCGGGCGCCGACCGCAGAACCCGCCGGCCCTGGCCGTCATAGGTGAACTGCACGGTTTCCGTCGCGGTCGCCGAGAGCGGCCGCTTCGAGACCGGGCAATAGGTGATCGCGGTGATGCCGAGCGTCTGCGAGGCCGTGACGCTGCCGTTGGCATCGTACGTGAAGGCCTGATCGGCGCCGCAGCTCTGCAGCCGGTTGCAGTTCTGCTGGTAGGTGAAGCTGGCGGCCGTGCCACCGCGGTTCATCGACAGGATGTTGCCGTTGCCGTCGTAGGTGACCGGGCTGGTGGCCGTGCCGATGCTGCCGGTCGGGTTGACGGAATTGGCGGCCACCGTGAGGCGGCCGAAGCCGTCGTAGGTGTAGTCCTCGTCGTAGGCTGCGGGCGCGTTCGTCCAGGTGAACGCGTAGGAGGCTCCGGCGATCTGCCCGTTGCTGTATCCCGGCTGCCCGTTCTTCCGGGTGTCGAAGTAGAGCGTTTCGGAGAAGTATGGATCGGTGATCTGCTGCAGGTCTCCCAAGGCGTTGGTGGTGTACACGCGGGTGGCGACGCCATTCATCAGCGTCTCGGTGACGGTCCCGTTGCCGTAAGTGTAGGTCGCGTAGGCCGTGGCGTTGGTGGACGTGCCGACCGAGACCATCCGGCCCTGCTCGTCATAGCCGTAGACCACATCGTAACCGCTGGCCGTATCGTTGAGGCTGGTCATGCGCCCGATGCCGTCGTAGCCGATCGACAGCTGCGCCTGCATGAACGAGCCGCTGCTGCCGATCAGGATCGGCAAGCCCCGGACGTTGTAGCTGTACTGCTGGGTGAAGCTGGGCGTCGCCACGGCCGTCAGGCGGCCGATGCTGTTCGCCTCGCCGGCGTTGGGCGTGTCCCACGTGCAGCGGCTATACCAGCTGTTGCCCTGTTGCGGCCAGGTCGGGTCGTCGAGCTGGGCCTGCGTCACCTGCGAGATCTCGCCGCTCCACGTGCCGGTCTCGATCACGCGGCCGACGCCGTCATACCGGGTGTAGACGCAGTAGGGGGAATTGGCGGCGAGGCCCGCGGCGTCCTGGCTCAGCCGTTGCCGACCCGCCTGGTCGTACGCGAAGTTCGTGGTTCCCGCGTCGGAGTCGCTGACCTGCGTCAGGTTGCCGAGGAAATCGTACGTAAACAGCCGATTGTAGCTCTGCTTGTTGACGCTGGTCGGGGTGGCGTAGGCCGCCGGATAGTAGGTCGCCGTCCTGCGCAGCGCGTCGTCGTGTTCGTATCCGGTCAACAGGGTGGTGCCGGTGCCGGGGTCGTTGTACGCCGTCCCGAACAGCACGCCGTCGCGGTTGCGGTAGGTGACGATCCGGGCGCCGGTCGGACCGGTCAGGGTGGTGGTGTTCAGCTCATCGTTGGCGAAGCCGAAGTTGCCGTCGGCGTTCTCGCCGTAGCTGTAGCCGACCGAACCTTGGCTGCCGGCGGCGTAGATTCCCCCCTTGCCCCGGCTCATGATGCGCTGGGTCGGATCGTCGTAGCGCTGGATCGAGTCGGCGAAGGGCGACGCGCTGTAGGCGCTTGGCCAGGCGCTGGTCACGCTGCCGGTCACCGTGCCGTCGGCGGGGTCGAAGGTGGCGAAGTCGGGGATCGGGGCCAGGGTCGGCTGCTGGACCGTGGTTGCCAGCGTCCTTCCGGCGTAGGTCATCAGGTCGCCGCCGCGGAGCACCTGCGTGACGCTGCAGTGCCCCGCGTCGATCGAGGCCAGGAACTGCGTCGTGGTGCCGTTGCCGTCCTTGACGGCGTTGGACAGCTCGGGCGTCGAGACGAGTCCGAACCCGTGGAAGGCCGAACCGGGCCAGGTCGTGCGCAGCCCGACCGGTCCGCCCACGGGCGCTCCGCTGACCTGCGAGAAGAGGAAGGCGCCGTTGGCGTAGGCATACAGCGTGACGCCCTGCCGGACGACCAGGGTCAGGACCATGGCCGGCGGCGTCTGCTGCAACGGCGTGCTCTGCAGGACGATCCCGGTGGCAAGGTCCGTCAGCGATATCGCGCCGTTGCCGACGGCGAGCAGCAGGTCGTTTGTGGTCCCGCTCCTCCGCACGGTCAGTCCGATGCTTTGGCCGGAAGCCGCGCCGGTCTGGCCGGGGACGACCTCGGTGCAGACGACGAAATCGGTCGAGGTCGGCGATTGCGGAGCCAGGGCCGTGCCGGGGTTGTTCGACGACACCGCCGCGGCGGCGCTCAGCAGATGGTTGCCGGTCATCGTCAGGTTGCTGAGGACGGCCGGCGAGAAGACCGGCCCGAGCAGCGAATTGAAGCTGTCCCAGACGCCGTCATCGGGTGTGCGGACGGCCAATTCCTGGTTCGGCATGGTGCTGCTGTAGACGGCCTGCCCGGCCATCCACGTCTGGCCGAGGACGGAGGAGAAGGACTGGTCGATCAGGGAAAGGCTCTTTCCGGGCGACGCGGCGGCGAGAGTGGCGCCGTTGGCGCCAAAATCCACGCGTGCGATGCCGCCGTTGGGCCCGACCGTGGCGATGACCCTCCGCATCGACGGGTCCCACACCGTCGCCTTGTAGTCGCCGTCGACGGGGGCGAAGACGACATGGTCGATGTAGCCGGACGTCACCGTGACCGTGGGCAGCTGCTGCGCCGTGGGCGAGGCCATGATCTCCTGCACGTACACCCAGCCGGGGGCGTTCGGGTTCTGCGCGACCGTCTCCTGGACGGCCCAGGCACCGTTGGCGCCGGCGAAGCCGATGGTGCAGGTCGCGCCGGACGGCAGCCACACATAGGCGGCCACCACGTAGGACACGCCCGCCCTGGGCGCGAACGTCGTGGGCGCGACCGTGGCGTTGGTTCCCCCGTAGCTGGCGGAACCGGTGAAGGCCTGATTGCCGGCCACCGCGCCGTTGGTCAGGGACCAGGACGCCGTGCTCTCATAGGCTTCGAAGCCGATCCAGCCGGCTTCGCCCGCCGTCGCGTCCGCGTTGAAGAAGGTCGCGACCTCCGCGTCGCCGTAAATCGCGTCGTAAATGCTGCTCGTGACCGTCCCGTCCGCGGCAACGGTCGCCAGGGGCTTGCCACGGCTGTTGCGCTGCTCGACCAGCGCAACCTGCAGCCAGCTGGCGTCCGGGCTTGCGGCGAAGCCGTTGCTGACGGTCTGGGCCTGCAGGCGGAATTGCCGCCACTCATCCCAGGAGGTTCCCCACTGCTGCCACTGCGTGACGCTGCCGGACAGGGCGGTCGGAGTCCCGGCGGCGGACAGGGAATAGTCGACGGTCTGCGCCACACGATCCAGAACGTTGTTCCCGACCAGGGCCGGATAGGCCTCGCAGGCGTAGGTGAGCTGCGTCTGGACCGTGGTGGTGGCGCTTCCGGTGCCGCCCTGGCCCGGATTGGCGACCACCCGCGTGATGGTCTTCGGATAGGGCAGCGTGTTGTCGTCGCCGTAGGTGTAGCTGGTGCTTTGCTGGACCCCGTCCAGCGACGTGCCGTCCACCGTCAGCTTGGCGAAGGACGCGGGGCCGGGGCGGCCGATCTGGTAGGTCGACGAGGTCGACGACAGCAGGGCACACAGCGCGTCGTCGGTCACGGGCTGCCCGGTCAGCTGGTACTGCAAGTAGGCCGTGGTGATGCCGACGGTGCCGGTGGAGGTCAGGACGACCTTGGCCACGGTGGCCATCGGATTGAGGCCGAGCCAAAGGCTTAACGCCGTTCCCGCCGCGCTCGGGTAGGAGTAGGTGTCGATCTGATTGCCGTTTTCATCGAAGCAGGTCGCCGTCAGCGTGCCGCCGGCCGTGCCGCCGCCGAAGTAATTCACCGTCACGCGCCACACGTTGGTGTAGGGGCTGGGGAAGGTGAGGGTCGTCCCTGTGCCGGCCGGCACGTTGTCGACGTTGGCGGTCAGGAGGACCTGCTGGTTCTGCATCGCGCTCGTCACCGCCGCCACGGCCGGAGACGCCGGCGGCACCACATAGGTCACGCTGACATTCGACACCGAGCAGGTTCCCTGCGTGGTCCAGACGCGAACGTGCGTCACGGTGCCGAGGGCGTGGAGCTGAAGGGCGAGCGTCTGCGAGCCGGTCGCGGACTGGCCATTCACCGGTTGGTAGACCGACTGAAGCTGCTTGCCATTGTTTTCGATGCCCAGGGCGATGGCCGCGCTGGACCCGCCGGCCGGTGCGGCCGTGCAGGTGGCGCCGCACGCCAACCCTCCGGAGGGAAGCGTGATCGGAATCAGGGTGCCGGGCCAGGGGCCCACGGTGACGGGGTTGCTTTGGAGCGACAGCGTCTGCGTCACCGGGGTGTCGAAGGTGCCGACCCAGTACGTCTTGCCGACGAGCGAGTCGTCCCCGATGATGCTGGAGTCGCCGGTGTAGTTGACCAGCGTGGTGTTGGACGAGCCTACGAAGAAAAGATAGCTGGTGTGGCCGCAATCGTTCAACACGGCCGGTGACGACGACGGCGCGTAGATGCCCCCCGGGTACTCCTTCGCGGAGTTGTAGTGAAGGTAGGTCTGGGTCGGATCGCAGCAATAGTCGGTGAAGCTGTAGAAGAAGCCCTTGGTGGTCGTGGTTCCGTCCTGGTTCTGATGGGTGACGCTGATGACCTGCCTCAGGTTGTTGAACGGCGCCACGCCATCCAGGTGGCCGATGGTCGAATCGTAGGTGTAGGTCACGACCGCCCCTTGCGGCGTCTGGACCGAGGACAACGAGAAGGGATAGGTCGGGTCGTTGGACGGATCGTAGGTGAATGCATATCCCGCATCCACCGGCACCGCGATGCCATTGGCGAGGATGTTCTGTTCCTGGATGGACTGCAGGAGGGTTGGCGTCGTCCCGGCCGAGTAGGTGAGCACCACCTGCGCGAAGGACGTCGCCGCACCGCCGGACGCTTTCACGGCGGAGACGACGCTGGCGAGCCGGCCTTGCGCGTCGTAATTGAAGGTGGCGACCTTGCCGAGCGAGTTGGAAATGGCGGTGATCGTCTGGCCCGAATAGGTGACGGTGATGGTCGAGACCGGCCACAAGGAGTCCGTCACCGACGACAGGTTCCAGACCGCGCGCCCGGTCGCCAGCGTGCCCGTGTTGTTCAGCTGGTATTGGATTCCCTGGTCGTCGGTCGCCGTCCACGCGTCGGTGCTGCCCTCATAGGCGAACTGCCAGGCGTGATACTGGCCACCGGTGACGTATCCGGAACCGCCCGGCGCAGGGCTCAGCAGATGGCTGGCGTTTCCATCCAGGAAATAATAGAGCGCGCCTTCCCGGGCGATTTTCGGGTAATCCAGCAGCTTCCAGCCGCTTCCGGCCAGGCTGTTGTCCTGTGCCGGCACCGACAGGACCATGCTGCGGCTGTTGTAGAACGCCGAGACCGCAAGGCTCAGCCGTCCGTCCTCCATCGTCACCAGCGGGAATGTGCGGTTCACGTCGGCGGTGAAGAGGTTGACGCCATCGCGAACGACGTCGCCGCGCAGGGACGGGATCGGGAACACATTGTCGGGGCTGGACCGCTGGACGGCCACCTGCGACGGCCCGTTCGCCACCGAGAAGGTGGTTTGCCCCTGGGCGGCGTTGATGGTGAGCGACATCGTCACCGTCCCATCATAGCCCCAATAGCTGTAGTAGTTGCCGCTGACGATCTTGACGGCCGAGCTGTTCGGCCCCGGATTCTCGGACCCCGCCTCGACCACTTGGATCAAGCCGACGCCAAGGACCGCGATGGACACGCCGGTGCCGGCATAGTCGACGGTCAGGCTTCCACCCGCCGCAATCTGGGTTCCATTCGCGATGACGGGAACGCTGGTGCTGTTCTGGATGCTTATGGTCGACGAAGTGACCGCGACGCTCACCGCCGCGCTCGACGGACCGGCGATGGTCTGGCTTTGACCGCTCGCGGGCAGGGCCTGGACGCTGATCGTCCATGTGCCGCCGGTGACCGGAGCCGGCAGCGTGATGCTGCCGGTCTGGGTCGCGCCGGCCGCCGCGGCGACCGTCTCGCTTCCGGTTGTTCCGTCGGGGCTCGTCCAGGAGAGGGCGTAGGAACCGGCGCCGGTGACGGTGTTCCAGGTCGCCGTGATCGCGGTGGCGGTCGCGCTGGCGGCCAGCCCGCCGGGAGCGGCGAGGCGGGTCAGGGTCAGCGCGGTGGAGGGCGCGCTGGGAATGGTCTGGTCGCCTCCGGTGGCGCTGACGGTCACGGAGTAGTTGCCGGCCGGATCGCTCGGGCCGAACGCGAGCACGGCGCTGGTGGTCGTGCTGGTCTGGCTGATGATCGCCGGGCCCGAGGCGGTGATCGCATAGGACGTGGCGTCCGTGACCGCGGCCCAGCCGATCTGAACCCCGGTGTTGGGCGCGCCGGCGTTCGCCGCCTGGCTGGTCAGCCCGGTCGGCGCCGCAAGGCGGGTCAGGGTCAGCGCGTTGGACGCGGGACTTTGAACGGTTTGGGCACCGCCGGTGGCGGTGACGGTCACGGAGTAGCTGCCGGCCGGATCGTCGGGGCCGAACGTCAGCACGGCGCTGGTCGTGGCGCTGGTTTGGCTGACCGTCGCCGGGCCGGCGGCGGTCACGGCATAGGAGGTGGCGTTGGCAGCGGCGGTCCAGCCGACCGTCATGGCAACGTCGGGGGCGGTCGCGGTGGCCGCCTGGCTGGTCAGCCCCGCCGGGGCGGCCAGATAGGTGACCGTGGTGGTCGCCGGCTGGCTGGTCCCGTTGGGATTGCTGGCGGTGACGGCGATGGTGCAGGTGGCGGGAAGCGCCTCCGGCTGGACGCCGAACGAATAGGACGTGGTGTCGTGGCTCAGCGTGCTGCTGCTGGCCAGCGGATTTCCGGCCTGGTCGGAGATGGTCGCCGTGTAGCTCTGGGCGCCGCTGCTGAGCCACCAGGTGGCCGTGACCGTCGCCCCGGAGGCCGTCGCGACCAGATTGGTCGGCGCCGGGGGCGCGGAGTTCCCTCCACTGCCGCTGTTGCCGCCGCTGCTGTTGCCGCCGCCGCTGCTGCCACCGCCACTGCCACCGCCACCCAGGCCGGAAAGGACTCCGAGAACGGCGGCTCCAACCGCCGCGACGCCAACGGCGGCGGTGCCGAGGGCCGCGCCCGCGGCGTCGGCACCCGCGGCGACCGCGGCATCGGTCGCCCCATCGATCAGCCCTTGGCACGCCAGCGTGGCGGCGTACTGCGTGGCCTGCTTGCCGCCGAACAGCACCAGGAACTGGGCGATCGCCTGCGGATTGTTCAACAGCGCCTGGACGAAGGATTCCGCCGCCGCCTGCATGGCTTCGACGATCACCGTCCACAGATAGCTCGAACTGCTCGGATCCAGGCTGACGCTGGTGGGGATGGAAATCACCATCGCGTCCGGCAGCGTGACCGTGGCGAAGGACGTGCCGGAGAATGTAAGTTCGTAGGTGATGGTGAGGTTGAGGCTCAGCCCGTCGGCGGCCGTGGAACTGAAGCTGAGCGACAGATCCCAACTCTGCCCCAGCAGGTCGGAGCAGACGAAATCGGCAAGGGCGCCGCATAGGCTGCTCTTGGCACTCGACAGGTTCTTCAGCGTATCGAGGAAATCGATGATGTCTTCGACCGTCGACACCGAAGGCCAGTTTTGAATTTGGAAACCCTGGTCGGCGCTGTAGCTGAAGGTCAGCGAGTCGTTCGTGCTCAACAGCGGCGCATAGTCCTGGGCCGGGGTCAGCGTGGTCGTGATCAGCAGCTTCTGATTGGTGTCCCTGGTGGCGGTGACGGTCGCGTTGACGCCGAAGGACTCCTGGAAGAACAGCAGCGCGCCGTTGAAGCTCATCGATCCGGTGGAGCCGCTGGTCTGGAAGGACAGCACGGGGCCGGCGCTGGGGTTGCCCTGCTGGGTGATCGACAGGACATAGATGTCGATCGGCTCGGCGATGTCGATGGACGCGGTGACGCCAGTGCCGTTGACGACGACGGTGCCATCAATGCTGATGTCGTCCAGCAGCGTCAGGACGAACGAGGCGGCGAGGTTGAAACCGGTGGCGTAGGTGACCGTCGTCGGGCTGCCGGGGACTTGGCTGGCCGTGCCTTGATTGGCCGTGCCGGTCCCCGAACCGCTGTTCGCACCGGAGGAGACCGGCAACAGAGTCGGCGCGGTTCCGTCGTTGGACAGCGTCAGGGTCAAGGGGCCGTTGGTGTCGTTGTAATAGACTTGGCAGCCGGCCAGCAGGGTGAGGTCGATCAGATCGCTGGGCCAGGAGGCACCGGGTATGCACTGGTCGAACAGGGTGCTGATGGACGTGGATTGGGTGAAGACGACGCTGCCCAACACCGGCGTCGTGCCTTGCATGTACAAAAGCCCGGTGAACTGCAGGTCGCCAAATTGACAATTGCCCCGCACCATGAACTGGGCGGCGTTCGTGTTGTTCCCATAGGGGCAGTATGCGTTGAAGGCGATATCGCTAAACGAAATGTGGGGAAAGTTCCCGCCGAACAGAGAGGTCAGGTCGATGTCCGCCGCCGCCGCGATGTCGGCGGTCACAACCTGCGTGGCGCCGTTTGATACAATGTCACCGGTGAAATCGAAGCTGCTGCCGAACAAGGTCACGGAAAGCGTGCCGCTGACCGCCAGCTGCTTTGAATTGCCGAGGCTGTAGCTGACGACGATGTCCTGAAAAGAAAAAGTATCGAACACGGTGACCGTGCCATCCAGGGCGATGGTGTAGGTCGCCTGTCGAACGGCGTCGCTTGCGTTGGTTCCTTGGGCGAAGGTTGCGGAAAGCGATATTTGGGTATCATTGGAAACACCGATATCGACGATGCTTGAAAACAAGCCGTCGTTGGCGTCGGTGTCGGTCAACGCCACCGTCATCCAGAGGGCCGTGGTGTCGGCCATCGGCGTGGTGATCATCGCGATGGAGGTGGGCACGGGTGCCTGGGGAAAGACGCTTTGCAGGGTGTCTTGCGCCGAGCCGCCGTCGCTGGACGAAAACGTGAAGAAGCCCGCCGAAATGACGTTCAAGGATGCCCCCTCCAGCCCCAGGCCGAAGGCTTCGTTCAACAACGCGATAATGTCGACATCTGTCATCTCGGCATAGATCAGGCTATGCGCGTTCGAGATGACCAAATCACAGTTGGCTTGCGTATTGAGCTGTTTGCTGAATACTTCAAAAAACGCTAGGGTTCCGCTGATACCGATCTGCATGGACAGGCTCTTTTGGCGGGTGGTTTCAAATACCGCGGCATGATTGTCGGCGGACGCCCCGGCGAGATCGTCAAGCCGGGGCGCCGCAGCCGGCTTAGGTCGAGGCGCTGCTGCTCGAGAAGCTGTTGCTCGTGGCGTCGTAGGTGCCTTCCGCCAGGGCGACGCTCAGGTTCTGGACGACATCGCTGCCGAAGGCGTTGGTGATCAGATCGTTCGGCGGCTCCACCGAGACATAGACCAGACCGGAACCGCCCACGGCGACCGTCAGGATGTTCGTGGGCGTCGCGGGGGTGGACGTCGTGGAGGTGGTCGAGGAAGCGCTGCCGGTCGGCTCGGACGTGATGGTGAAGAGGAACGGATTCGACGCGCTCGGCGACGTCGTCGGGATGTTCATGCTGGTGTTGTAGGCGGTGTTGTTGACGTTGAACACGGCGCTCACTTGCACAACGTTCTGCGTGGTCGACATGATGTTCTCCAGAATGGAATTTGTAAGTGGGTGAGAAAAAGTGCAAAATACTTTGCATCGTGTCGGCATTTCACCAATCACGAGAAAATATTCTAGAGCAATTAAAGCACAGCGATAACTGCGTTTTGGATGCAGTTCCGTCGCCTGTGTCTCAAATACTTTGCCGCGCACACGCGGGCGCGCCGGGCTGGGGAGAAATGCGCGCCCACAGGCGCCGCCTTGCTCAGCAGAAGCGGTCGTGCGGGGACGTCAGCCGAGGCGCCTGACGCCGTGGCTGGACACTCTTCGGGCGCTGGTGTGGTCGGATGATTGACGGCGGAGGCGGCGCAGCCGGCAGGGCGCGTCGGGCCGCCACGCGAGGGGCCGGAACCGAACGGAGGGGGAGCCGCCGCAAGCGCATCGTCGTCAAGACGTTGCGCTCGCATGGTCGCGCTCGCAGGGCCGGCGGGCACAGCAGCAGAGCGGCTCCTGTGCCCGGATCGCTTCCCGGTTTGCTTACAGGGGCTTGATGCCCTGCCGGTAGGTGAACAGGTCGGTCTTGTCGTAGGCGGTCTTCACCCGCCGCAGCTTGGCGTAGTTGCCGCCGTAATAGGCGGTGGACCAGTCCTTCAGGGAGGGGTCGGGGAAGTTCTGGAAAGCGCCCACCGCCTTGGTGGCCTTGTTGACGTCGGCGTAGAACCGTTCCTGCCACGCCAGGTTCTCGTCCACCAGCGTCCTGGGATCCTTGCGATCCCACCAGTTCACTTCGGACGAGAACAGCCAGTCGTAGCCGCGGTGGACGTAGGCGGTGGCGTCGGCCGGTGTGGCGTTCACCTGCCCGCCCACCTGGAAGAACTTGAAGGCATTGGCCATGCTGGTGCCCGGCATGCGGCGGGCAAGCCGGACCATGTTGGCGACGGCGTCCGGCGTGATGGCCGCCGCCTTCATATAGGAGGACTTCTCCTGATAGAAGTACGGGTAGGTGAACTCGCTCAGCAGATCCTGCGCCGGCCAGTACGGCATGTCCGGGCTGATCGTCTTCTTCGACGCCTTCTCCAGCACGGGACCGATGATGGCCTCCACCGTGGTGCTGCATTTGTGCAGCTGTCCAAGGAGGGAGATGGTGAGGGTCTGGCCGACGCTGCCGCGCGGCGGCTTGGTGACGCTGATCTTGCTGCCGAATTCCGGCGGCGCCTCGGCAAGGCGTGTCAGCAGGGTGTACAGCACCTCGTCCACGTCCGTGGTCCAGGTGATGTCGAAGAATGTGACCGTCTCCACCGGGAAGGTGCGCAGGGTGAAGGACGTGTTGATGCCGAAATTCCCGCCGGCGCCGCCGCGGCAGGCCCAGAACAGGTCGCGGTCGGCGCCGCCGTCCTGGATGTCGGCGTGCAGCGCGCCGTCCGCCGTGACGATGCTCGTGGCCTGCAGCAAGTCCGATCCCATGCCGTACATGCGCATGTTGAAGCCGATGCCGCCGCCCAGCAGGAAGCCCGCCGCGCCCACCGTGGTGCAGCGCCCGTGGGTGATGGTCCGGTTCAGCCGTTCCAGCGCCTGATAGACCATGCCGTTGAGGGCGCCACCGCCGACCTTCACCAGCCCGTCCCCGCCGGGCAGGGCGGCGATGCTGCTCATGGGCGTCATGTCGATCAGCAGGCCGGGGGTGGTGGAAAAGCCGGCGTAGTTGTGCCCGCCGCTGCGCACGGCGAAGCGGGCGCCGTGCTTCCTCACCCAGGCGACGCAGGCCTGCACGTCCTGATCGCTGGCGCAGCGCGCGATCGCGGTGGGCAGCGTACGGAAACGCAGGTTGTTCGGCCGGGCGTAATCGCCGAAGAACGGGTCGTCGGGCAGCACGACGCCGCCCTGCACCGCCTTGGCCAAATCCTTCAGCGCCGAAGCTTCGACGCGATGGCCGGTGGCCTCGGCAGCGGCGGGGAACGGCACGACGCTGGCGAGCGCCGAGGCGGCGGCAAACCGGCCGGCACCGACCAGGAACGTGCGGCGGCTGGGCTGAACGGGCTTGAGCATGTCTTCTCCCTACGGGTATATCCTTTAGATATATAACTGTTTAGGAGAATGTGGAAGACGCATGCTCGTGGCTGGGGATTTCGTTCGAGAAACAACGACCATTGCAGGCAGCCCGTCTTGTGGTTGAAGTTTCAGATATCGTGAGTGAACCAACCGTCAGAACCAAGTGTATGTCTAGTATTTCCCGGAACATGAGGACTGTTTAAATTCGTTGCATCATACTATGCGCCGTCATATCAAGCATAAAGGCGCATTAAGACCAGATAACATGACAAAATTTCCGATATCTTTGGCATATTCTGGAACCATACAATAATGCGGATTGACTTTTCATTAAGAGACCATGTATCTTTGGTGATGAGACGGCTTGTAAAACCGCTGTTCATTGCATACTATTGTATTATTGTATTTTGAATAAGCTTGCAGACGGACGCAGATGACTCTATAATTCTGAGCCAAAACAAATTAGGAAGCTTAAGATGCCCTATACGATCCAAGCCACGAACGCCGTAATGGCGATTTCCGAGCGTGAATACGGCACTGCCCAACGGATCCAGTTTACGCAGTTCACCTCCTGCATCGGCGTTCTCGGCGTCGTCAACGGCGAGGCCCGTGGGGTGCACCTGTCCATTTCCGATCAGAACCAAGACCTGTTCGATGCCCAGGCGGTTGAGCAGGTCGTCGCCCTGTTCCCAGGGGCGGAGCAAATAAAGATCATTGGGCAGATCGCCCTCTGGACCAATCCGGACAACAGAGTCTCTGCCGCCTACGACCAGATGGTTCAGGAGCTGAACGTCGCACAGGACCAAATTTATCCAATGAGCGATGGTGTCTACGGAGCAGAGATCAGCGAAGGTGAATTGCAACTAACCTTCGGTTGACGCAACGTCGTCGTCGACGCAGCGGCCGGAGGCAGCGCGTTGTTGCATGCCTTCGGCCGCGGCCTCGTCACGATGTCGACGCCGCCCCAGCCGCCCGTGACCCGGCTCTCCGTCCCGCCGGGCAGACCGAAACCGACCCCGATTCGCTTCATGCCTGCCCGGTTCTTTGTCCCAGGCGCTCAGCCTGTCCTCTACGCTTGAAGGTTCCTCTTCTGCTGAATGCTCTTTGCATCCCAGCGTGACCGGACCCGCCGGCGGATCAACACCAATGGCGGGAGATTACCCCGAGCGCGACGGCCCTTCAGATATGGCCGCAAAGGAGAACAAAACTCTTCGACTTCGGTGTCAGTGCTTCCGCACGTATCGGGAGGTTCTTGAGGCTATGGTTGAATGGCAGAAAAAGGCCGTAACGACGGTCAGCGGTTTCCTGCTCCGGCCTGTTCCGGACGGTTCCGCCCATTCGGGAGGATCACGGTATGTGCGGAATTGCAGGCATTGTCGCCCGGAACGGTAAGCTCGACCTGAGGACGCGCATCCGCGCCATGACCGACGCGGTCCGCCATCGCGGCCCCGACGGAGAAGGCCACCACGTCGACGGCCGGGTGGCGCTCGGCCACCGCCGGCTGGCCATCCTCGACCTGTCCGCGGCCGGCCATCAGCCGATGGCGTCTGCCGACGGATGCCGCCTGATCACCTTCAACGGCGAGATCTACAACTTCCTCGAGCTGCGCGCCGAACTGGAGGCGCTTGGCCACCGCTTCCGCTCCCGCACGGACACCGAGGTGCTGCTCGCGGCCTATGCGGAGTGGGGAACCGAATGCCTGTCGCGGCTCAACGGCATGTGGTCCTTCGCCATTCATGACCGCCAGCGCGACATCGTGTTCGCGGCCCGTGACCGTTTCGGCGAGAAGCCCTTCTATTACGTGCGGACCGAGGACGCTTTCGCCTTCGGCTCGGAGATCCGCCAGTTGCTGCCGTTCCTCGGCGCGGTCCGGGCCAACGCGCCCATCGTTTCGGAGTTCCTGTTGACCGGTACGCTGGTGCAGTCGGCGGACACCTTCTTCGACGGCGTGCACAGCCTGCTGCCGGCGCATTGCCTGACCTATGACCTGAAGACCGACGCCCTGTCGATGCGCTGCTACTACGACCTTGCGCAGCGCGTGGCCGGGTCGACGGACGACGAGTCGGTCGAGGGCTTCCGCCGGCTGTTCGAGGAAGCGGTCCGGCTGCGCCTGCGGTCCGATGTCCGCGTCGGCACCTGCCTGAGCGGCGGGCTAGACAGTTCCAGCGTGTCGCTGCTGGCCGCGCGGATGCACCACGCGGCCAGCGCGTCGCCATTCGGCGCGATCACCGCCATCAGCGAGGATGAATCCAACAGCGAAGAGACGTACGCCGCGGAGGTGGTGCGGGCCGGCGGGCTCGATTGGGTCAAGACGAAGCCGACCTACGAGGATCTCACGGAACTGCTGCCCCTCGTCGTCCGCCACCAGGAGGAGCCGTTTCCGTCGCCGTCCATCTGCATGCAGGCGGCGGTCATGCAGGCGGCGCGGCGCGCGGGCATGGTGGTGCTGCTGGATGGGCAGGGGGCGGACGAGAGCCTGCTCGGCTACCACCGCTACTACGCGGCCTGCGCCATGGCGCTGTGGCAGCGGCAAGGCATGCTCCAGACGCTTGCCTGGATGAAGCAGGTGACCCGCAACAACGCGCGCGTCGGGCCGCTTCACCTGGCGGGGCTCGTGGCGCGCGACCTCATGCCGTTGGCGCGCTACGGCCAGTACCTGCTGCGCGCCCGCCATCTGACCGCTCGCCCGGCGATGCCCGACTGGATGCGGCGGCTGGCACGGGGCTGTTTCGACCTGCGCGCGCTGCAGGTGCTGGAAGTCACCCAGACGGGGCTGCCGGCGCTGCTGCGCTATGAGGACAAGAACGCGATGGCGTTCGGCATCGAGACCCGCTTGCCGTTTCTCGATCACCGGCTGGTCGAGCGCGGCATCGCGCTCGACCCCGGGCTCAAGATGAGGAACGGCTGGACCAAGTGGGTGCTGCGCAAGGCCATGGACGACGTCTTGCCCGCCGACATCGCCTGGCGGCGCAACAAGATCGCCTTCGCGGCGCCGGAATCCCTCTGGCTGTCGCGGCACGCCGAGGTGATGGCCGGCACGGTGCTGCGCTCGCCGCTGCTGGCGCGCTTCTGCAGCCGCAGGAGCTTGGCGGACCGGTACGGCCGCCTCGACCGTCGCAGCCAATGGCGCCTCTACAGCCTGGCGCTTTGGGAGGAGGAATTCGGCGTCGAGTGCGACGAGGTCGCGGAGCCGCGCCTGCGCCACGCGCTGGCTTGTTCAGCGGCCTTGGGTCTTGCTCCGGATGTGCTCCCGGCTGCGGCATGGACGGCGACCACCGTTCTGCAGCTTTAAAGTTCCCCGTCATCGGGTCCGTCCTTCATCCTGGGCGAACCCGACTGTTCGGGAAACGGGAACCCCTCCGTCCCCGCGGTACGGACCACGGAGCAGGGGCGGCCCGCCGGGACGGTTCATGTTCTCGTCCGCTTTGTTCCCCCCGGCCGGTGCGGCCGGAACAGCAGCGCCAGCAGAGCGCTGGGTTTACTTCGGATCTTCCGCGTATTGCGGGGACGTGCGCCAGGAGAACAGGGACATCGCCCGGTAGCTCTGCTCCCCGGACAGCCCATAGGCCGGTTCGGACGCCGCGACCATCTCGCCGGACTTGCGGTCGTAGGCGAAGGCGGAGAATTTCGCCACCGCCTGGTTCTCGGTCGAACTGTAGACCGAGGCCTCCGGCAGCGTGATCGTGCCGGGAAGGGTGATGGAGGGAATCCCGAGCACCGTCTTGCTCTGGTCCACCGACAGCGCGCCAAGCCTGATCTCGATGATCGTGTCGGCGTCGCCCTTGTCGTCGGTCAGGCGGACTCCCTGGCGGAGGAGCGACTCCTTGATGGCGCTCGCCGCGTATTTCGCGTCGGTGCCCTCGAAGTTGCTGGAGTCGACGAAGGCCTTCCGCTGGTTGGGAAGGTCGAGTTTCAGGCGGTTGGCCGCGCTGTCGGCCGCGCTCGCGATGAGAAGTTGTTCCGTAGCAGTGCGGGATGGAAGGCTCTCCTTCACATCGGTGCACGCAGTCGCCAGCGCCATGAGGGCAATGAGCGCGGCAATGCTGTGTGTGCTCCGGGGCATGACATCCTCGTGATGCTCGTTACCTGTCCTCCATCTGCTGTGCGCAGATGCCGCTTCGGGGCTTGTCCCCGGCGGTTTCCTTTCGACAAGAGGCCCGGAAACCTGTGATCCAGCAAGAGGCAGATTTGAGACACGGCGCCTCGGTGGCGGAATCATGCGGTTGGGATCGCGGGGCCGCCGCCCATATCTTGCTGGCCACGGGTTGCGGGGCGAAGGTCCGAACGGAGGGGCAACGATGCGTGTCATGGAAATCCGCGACGACTGGTCGGTTGACCACATCGTCGAAGCGCAGCGTCCGGAGCCCGCGCCGGGACCGACGCAGATTCTGCTCCGCATGAAGGCGGCGACGCTGAACTACCGCGACCACGTCCTGGTCCGGCGCGGCTATGGCGGCCGCAGCGGGGAACTGCCGCTGGTCCCGGTGTCCGACGGGGTCGGGGAGGTGGTGGCGGTCGGCGCCGCGGTGACACGCTTCAAGGTCGGCGACCGCGCCTGCCCGACCTTCTTCCAGGACTGGGTCAGCGGGCCGTTCCGGGACGGCTGGTGGCGGTCGCAGCTCGGCGGCCCGCGCGACGGCGTGATGCAGGAGTTCATGGCGGTGGAGCAGGACGCCGCGGTGCGCGTGCCCGGCTTCCTGACCGACCTGGAAGCGGCGGCGCTGCCCTGCGCGGGGGTGACGGCCTGGAGCGCCGTGGTCGCGCAGAACCCGGTGAAGGCCGGCGACGTGGTGGTGGTGCAGGGAACCGGCGGAGTCTCGCTGTTCGCCCTGCAATTCGCCAAGATGCAGGGGGCGCGGGTGATCGCCCTGTCCTCCAGTGACGCCAAGCTGGAACGGGCCAGGACGCTCGGCGCCGATCATCTCGTCAACTACCGGGCGGAGCCGGAGTGGGGGCGGACGGTCCGCCGGCTGACCGACGGCGTCGGTGCGGACCATGTGGTGGAGGTGGGTGGCGCCGGCACGCTGGCGCAGTCCGTGCGCGCCGTGCGCGGCGGCGGCACCATCAGCCTGATCGGCGTCCTTGGCGGTGCGGCGGCCGAGTTCGGCCTGGGGCATGTGGTGACGCAGAACATCCGCCTTCAGGGCGTGACCGTGGGCAGCCGCGACCTGTTCGAAGACATGCTGCGGGCGATCGACCTGCACAGGATGCGCCCGGTCGTGGACGAAAAGCTCTACCCGTTCCAGGAGGTTGCGGAAGCCATCCGCCGCCTGCCGCAGGGTGGGCATGTCGGCAAGGTCGGGGTGACGTTCGACACGACCGATCCCGCACCCCGATGACAGCCCGGCGGCGCTTCGGATTTTGCAACAACAGAATTGACGCGCGTCAATGTGCTCCACCCCACAACGGCGCACCATGCCGGGGTCGAACCGATGGAGCGCGCTATGCCCGATGTGTTTGGTCCTGAAATGGTGGCGGTCGTGGGCATCCTGCTGTCCGCCTCTATGGCCGTGATCCTCCTGACGCTGAGCATGCGGGTGTTCCTGCCGTTGCGCGCCAGCGCCGCCGCGCATCGACCGTCCATTCACCGGCCGTCCATTCACCGGCCGTCCATTCGGCAGGTGTGCTCGCACGGGTCATAGCTCACTGACCGCCCGCAGCGCGTCATAGCGAACATGGTGCGCGTCGTCGTCGGCGCGGGCACGTTCCCACGTTCCCGACTTGAGAAACTCGTCAAAGGAAATGCGGTCGCTGCCGACCAATCGGGAGGAGCGGTCCAGCCGACGCTCGATGAGCAGAGACGCGAAGGCACGCAGCATCGGACAACCCGGCTCGTCCTGCTCGACCCACAGGAACTGGCCCATCTCGTTGACTTCGAGGAAGACGTGTTCGCCCTGCGGCGTGACGATCATGTCGATGCAGCCGAACGCGAGGCCAAGCTTGCGCATCAGCATGATGCAGCGTTCCTCGACGTGCGGCGGCAGCGCGTGCAGACGCGGCGGCAAGGGGGCGCGCAGATCGGCGCGCCAATCCATGCGCGTGATGTCACGGGATTGGGAGTCGAGCCGGACCGTGTAGCATCGCTCGTCCATACAGGTCACGCGCAGCTCATACGCCTTCTCGATCTTGCGCTGGTAGATCGCGGGACACCGCGACAGCGCCTCGTCGTCGATGAGATCCTCATCGCGCAGCGCCGTGGTGAAGAGCACGTGACTGGCCCCACCCGGTCCCGCCCAATAGGTCTGGACGTTGAGCTTGAAGATGACGCCATGGGGGCGGTGCTCGGCGTAGAACCGGCGGATCTCCTCGGGATCGTTGCTCAGCAGGGTCTCCGGTATGGCCAGGCCGCAGGCCCGCGCCGCGATGAGCTGCGGCATCTTCAAACGCGCCTGCTCGCGGGCATCCAGGTCGTTCACCCAACAGGCGTCGGGGGCCAGACACCGCCGGAGCGAGCGGACGTGATGGTCGCATTCGCGGGCGGCCACGGTCCAATCCGCATCGGCCATGCCGGGAGGCCGCATCGCCTCGCCGCTGCGCCGGTACCAGACCGTGTCGTAGCGTCCCGTCGCGCCATGGACGGTTCCGCTGCGGAAGCTCGCCGTCGCGGGAGAAGCGGCGGACACGTGGACCGAGGCGCGCAACCGCCCCGGCATGTCCGGCGTGTACAGAACGTGATGGTCGACACCGACCTGATCGAGCGCCCATCGCACGGCGTGAATGTGAATGTCTTGCGGGAAGCCGAGGATGAGGACGGCCATTGCGTCTGCTCCAATAATGGGTGCATGTCGATGGGTTGGTGGGCGCAACCGTCAAAAAATTCGCATGACCGGATCAAAGCAGTCGGCGGTGGGAAGGTCATAGCCACCCACCGCCGACCTTGGCCTTATTGAACGCGTTCCGGTCGAATGCTTTGATCACAATTGGCCAAACTCGGCCTGAGTGCGCCGTTTATGATCAAGGTGACTTCGTGGAGATGGCGTCAATCGTCGCAGTCGGGTACGCAGCACGTCCCGGCCGAGCAGGTGCCGCCCGCCGCACGCATGCCGCCGGCGACAACGTCGATCTCTTCCGCGGTGAGCGGCCGGGCAAGCTGACGCGCCAGGATTCGCGTCTGGACCGGTCCGGACTCGCGTGAGGACGCATCATTCTCGCAGGGCTCCGCCGTGAGGTGATCTTTATGAAGCATGGCATTTCTCCTCTCAATGGTCTTTGATGTCGGTTGTGGATATTTGCGCTACTCGGTCGTAGTGGGGCGTTTCTTTCCGGAAGCACCCAGGAATTATGCCTCCTAGGCCGCCTGCCGAGTGTGATCCAGACCACAAGCAAGCCGTTTCTTGGTAAAGCTGGCGGCTATGGCGGACAGATGTTGTGGGAATGCTGTGCTCCGTCCCGCAAAGTCTTGATCGGGAAGCGTTCTGGATGGCCGGCGCTGCGATCGCAGCCGGTTCTTTGTCGACGGAGCGGATTCGTCCGGTGATGATTTCACGCCGGCTGGCGGGGCCAGCGCTCGCGCTGGTGGCCGCGGCCTTCACGGCCTCTGTGCGACCCGCCGTCCGACGACGAAGATGCGGTCGGCCGCGCGCATCGTTTCCGGCCGGTGGGCGATGCTGATCCGGGTGATCGCAAGCCGCCGCAGGTTCTCGTTGATCCGGCGCTCCACATCGACGTCAAGATGCGCTGTGCCTTCGTCCAGGACCAGGATGCGCGGCCGCCGGTAAAGCGCGCGGGCCAAAAGAATCCGCTGTTTCTGGCCGCCGGAAAGGGCGCCGCCCATGTCGCCGATCAGGCTGTTGTAGGTCATCGGCATGGCCATGATCTCGTCGTGGATGCAGGCAATCCGGCAGCACTCCATGATCCACTCCATGTCGAAGGACTGGTCGAAGAAGCAGATGTTGTCGACGATGGAGCCCGAGAGGAATTGATCCTCCTGCATGACCGCGCCGACCTGCCGGCGGAAGGTCTGCAACCCGACCGTCGACAGGGGCAGCCCGTCGACCAGGACCTCGCCGCCGCTCGGCTCCAGCAGGCCCAGCATCACCTTCACCAGGGTCGTCTTTCCTCCGCCGGAGGCGCCGGAGATCGTGACGAACTCGCCCGGGTCGATCTTCAGGTTCACGCTCTCCAGCACGAACGGTTCGCTGTCCGCGTAGCGGAAGGAAACGTCGCGCAGTTCCATGGCGCCCTGGATGTCGTGGGTGAAGGAGGATGGGTCGTCATGGCCGCGTTCGGGCGGGGCGAGGGCGATGTCGGCCAGACGCTCCAGATGCAGGTCCAGCAGCCGGAACTCCAGCGCCTTCTCAACCAGCTGGCCGGCCTTCTCGGTGAAATGCCGTTTGTAGCTGATGAACGCGAACATCATCCCGACGGTCAGGGCGCCGTCGAGCGCGAGCCGGGCGCCGAGATAGATGGTGACGATATTCTCGACGGCGAAGATGGCGTCGTTCAGCGTCTTGTAGGTGATCGTCAGCCGCCCCACCCGCACGTTCGCGTCGACCACGTCGGAAAAGCGGTTGACCCATTGTCCTTCGCATTCGAACTCCCGTCCGAACAGTTTCAGGCATTGGATCGCCCGGATCGTCTCGATGAAGGTGGAGCTTTCCAGCGCCTTCACCCGGATGGCCTCCTCGGTGCGGTACCGGAAGCTGCGGTAGAGGGCGATCCGCGCGGCCGCGTAGAGCGCCGCTGCCGCGGTGACGACGCCCGCCAAGGGGGCGCTGTAGACGAAGATCATGATCAGCGTCGCCACCGCCATGATGCCGTCGAGCAGCGCCGTGATCAGCCCTTCCGCGAACTGATGGCGGATCGGTTCGGTGGAGGCGAAGCGGGACAGGGTGTCGCCGATGTGGCGCTTTTCGAAATAGGCCAGCGGAAGGCGGAGCAGATGCCGGAACAGCCCGGACACCATGCGGAAATTCATGGTGTTCTGCAGGATGAGCGCGATGTACGAGCGCAGGGCGGTCGATACGACCGAGATCGCCGCCAGCCCGCCGAAGCCCACGGCGAGGACGATGAGCAGGTCCGCATCACCCTTCACGACCGCCTCGTCCACGGCGATCTGCAGGTAGAAAGGGCTTGCGATGACCAGGACTTCGAGCAGAAGCGACAGCGCGAAGATCTGGCCCAAGGCATGGATCGCCCCGTCGGTGCGCCCCCAGAGTGCGGAAAGCGGCAGGCGGATCCTCTCGTCGCGTCGGACGAAGCCGTCCGTCGGCGCCAGTTCGAGCGCGATCCCGGTGAGGTGCATCGACGCCTCGGCCATCGTGAACCGCCGTTTCCCGGCGGCGGGGTCGTGCACTTCGATGCCTTTCGCGGATACCTTGCTGAGGACGACGAAATGGTCCATGTCCCAATGGATGATCGCCGGCAGGCGCAAGTCCGGGAGATTGTCCATGTCGAAGCGCAGCGCCCGGCAGGCCAGCTTCAATTGCCCGGCGGTCTGCATCAACGCCTTCAAGGTCGTGCCCTTCAGCGAGACGGAATGGCGTCGGCGCAGGACATTCAGGTCGACGCGGTTTCCGTGGAACGACGCGACCATGGCCAGACAGGCGAGCCCGCATTCCGTGGTCTCGGTTTGAAGGATCATCGGCAGCCGCCGCCGGCCCCCGATGTTCAGGAGGTCGACGTTCAGGAGGTCATGGATCGTCGTCATCACAGGCGCATCCCGAGCAGAGGATTGAGGAGCCACACCAGCAGCGGGCGCCGGTCCAGAAGGATGTCCGCGTGGAGCAGCATGTCCGCCTGCAGCGGGAGACGCTGGCCGAACGCCGCGATCTCCTGCTGTTCCAGCGCGACGGTGACCTTGTAGGCGGGATCGCCCAGCGCCACCGGCGCGGACAGGTCGGCGCTGGTCAGGATGGTGTGGGCGACCTGGATGATCCGCCCGCGGTGGGTGCCGAAGCGCTGGAACGGATAGGCGTCGTAGAGGATGCGCACCTCCTGGCCGAGCCGGACGAAGCCGACGGCTTTGGTGGGCACGAACAGTTCGGCCTGGAAGACGCTGTCCACGGGCAGGATGGACATCAGCATCCGTTGGGAGTCCGCCGTCCGCCCCACCAGGGCCTGCAGCGTGGCGACCCGGCCGCCCACCGGCGCATGCACCACATAGGCGCGGCGCCCGTTGATTTCGGTGATGCGCTGCTCGACCTCCGACAGCTGGGCGCGCAACGCCTCGATTTTCTCGGCCCTGGTCGTCGGCAGCTGATCGAGGTTGAACCCCGCCGATGTCCGATCGGCCTGGAGCGTCGTCGTCCGCTGCTGGAGCGTGCCGAGGCCCTGCTTCTGTTCGAGCATCTGGTCGTAGCGCCGCTTGTATTCGACGTCCGACAGGTAGCCCTTGGCGCGCAAGCCCTGGCCCGCGGCGATCAGTTCGGTCAGATTCGCGATGCGCTCCCGCTGGATGACGATCTGCGATCCGATCTGGGCGATCTCGGCGTCGATGCCGGCGATCTGCGCGCGAAGGCGTTGCCCTTCGGACTGGAAATGCCGTTCCTGAAGAGTCAGCTGCTCGTCGATCCTGGCCTTCTGGCCTTCCAAAATCCGAAGCATGGTCGCATCGACGTTCTCGCCCTCGGCCGTGGTCTGCTCGATGGCGACGGTGACGAGCGGCTGGCCGGCTTCGATGCGCTGCCCCTCCTTCACGTGAATGGCCCTGATGATGCCCGGCCGCGGCGCGACGATCTTCACCACCCCGGCCGTCGGCGCCAGATACCCGGTCACCGTTTCCTTCCGGGCGTAGTCGGCGACGCTCAGGAACGCAGCGATCATGGCCGCTGTCGCCACCAGCCCCCAGCACAGAATCTTGGAGGACAACGGCTGGAGGAGGGAAACCCGACCCCATTGCCGGTCCTGAAGCGATCGCCGCACCTCCGGCCGGAACAAGGATTGCTCTCCGCTCATGCCCGGATCCTCGCGGTAGGCGCACCAACGCGCCAAGCCGGACAGTGGGCGACGGGTGGGGAGAAAGCTGTAAGCTGGCTCACACCATCAGCAGGTTGCCCCGATGGGTTGGCCATGCCGCAAAAAAGTCACGCGTTTATAGCAATAAATTGTAATCATGTCCTGTTGCATCCCGGTCATCATGGCGATGATTGTTTGGCGTGTGCTGGGGCATGTGGATTATTTCGCAACGGCAACAAATCGGGCGACGGTTGCCTTAACTCGGATGCTGTGAAGACTGCCGACCTTGCCGTGGTTATGTGTTCTCTGTTGTTTCAACGGAGGGCCGCATGGCGAATTTTTGGGGAACGAGCGGAGCCGACCGCCTGAACGGCACCGACGTCGCCGACTCGATGTACGGTCGGAGCGGCGATGACATGATCCAAGGGGGCGCCGGAAGCGACTTCCTGTCCGGGGAAGACGGCCAGGACTCACTCAACGGCGGCCTCGGCGACGACACGCTGTTTGGCGGCAACGGCAACGATTGGCTGGGCGATCCTTACGGCGGCGACCCCGGGGACGACCGCATGTATGGCGGTTGGGGGAATGACCAGATTTTCGGAGGCATCGGCAACGACAGCCTCGACGGCGGGGCCGGCAACGACACCGTCAAAGGAGGGACAGGCAATGATACGCTGATCGGCGCCGACGGCGACGATTGGTTGGTCGACACGCTGCGCGACGGTGGAACCGACCTGTTCCTTCCTGGTGCCGGCAACGACCATATGGTCAGCTATTTCGACCAGCTGGCGGATGTGTTCCGGATGCAGCAGGCCGCCCCCGGCTTTGGCGATGACAGCATCTCGTACTTCGAAGCCGGCATCGATCGCATCGAATTCCGCGGCTACGCGGCCGGCGACGTCTCCGTGTCCGCAGGGACCGGAAGCACCACGTTCTCCTTCGGAGACGGGTCTTCGTTGCAGGTGGACACCGTGGGCCTTGTGGCCGGTCGGGACTACGTGTTCACGTAACATAGCCGGGGCCGCGCGGGCGGAGTGGCAAGGCGTCTACCGAGAAGCATCCCACGTCCTGCTGACTTTCACTGAAATACGCCGAAAATCCTGCAAGGCCATCAGCCAAAGTGGGCTGAGAAGACGCGCCATGTGGCAGTGAAATCTTCCCTATGCTCTTTTGAACCCAGGCATTGTGCTGCCATAGAATTGCCTGCGTAGAGCGCATCGATTAGGGAGGATGCCCGATGGCGACCTGGACTCCGGACCCCAGCTTCTATCCTTCGCCCCGGATGGCCATGCAGGCTCCTCCCGAACGGCTTGCGTATGTGGCCATGCTGAATGTCGAATCGGCGGCGCGCCCGGACGCATTGGGCGTCGTCGACGTCGATCCGAACTCGTCGCGCTACGGCCAGCTTCTCGCCCGGGTGGACATGCCCAACACCGGCGACGAGCTGCATCACTTCGGCTGGAACGCCTGCAGCTCGGCCTTGTGCCCCTATGCGCCCCATCCGCATGTGGAGCGGCGTTATCTCATCGTGCCGGGCCTGCGGTCGTCGCGCATTCACATCCTGGACATCAAGCCCGATCCCGCCAGTCCGAAGATCGTCAAGGTGATCGAGCCGCAGGAGGTGGCGGCGCGGGCCAACTACTCCCGCCCCCACACCCTGCACTGCGGGCCGGAGGGCATCTACGTCAGCGCGCTGGGAAACGGCGAAGGCAACGGCGGCGGGCCGGGCGGGGTGTTCCTCATGGACCACGAGACGTTCGACGTCCTCGGCCAGTGGGAGATCGATCGCGGGCCGCAGTTCCTGGCCTACGACGTGTGGTGGCACCTCGGCCAGGACACTATGGTCACCAGCGAGTGGGGCACGCCCGACATGATCGAGAACGGGCTCGACCCCGACCTGCTGCTCGGCGCCAAGTATGGCCATCGCGTCCATTTCTGGGATCTGCGCAAGCGCCGCCACCAGCAGACCATCGATCTCGGCCCGGAATACCAGCTGGCGCTGGAGCTGCGGCCGGCCCACGATCCGACCAAGACGCACGGCTTCATGAACGCCGTGGTCAACCTGACCGACCTGTCCTCGTCGATCTGGTTGTGGCACCGCGAGGGCGACCGGTGGGCGATGCGGAAGATCATCGATATTCCGGCCGAACCGGCGGACCCGGATCAGCTGCCACCCCTGCTCAAGGGCTTCAAGGCCGTGCCGCCGCTCGTCACCGACATCGACCTGTCGCTCGACGACCGCTGGCTCTATGTGGCGTGCTGGGGCACCGGCGAAATGCGCCGGTACGACGTAGCCGACCCGTTCCAGCCCAAACTGACCAGTTCCGTCCGCCTGGGCGGCATCGTCGCGCGCGCCGGCCATCCCGGCGCGGACGGCGCCCTGAATGGAGGCCCGCAGATGGTCGAGGTCAGCCGTGACGGCCGGCGGGTCTACTTCACCAATTCGCTGTACCGGACGTGGGACGAGCAGTTCTATCCGGAGGGCATCAAGAGCTGGATGGTGAAGCTCGATGCCGCCCCCGATGGAAGCCTCGCCATCGACGAGCGCTTCTTCCTGCGCTTCGACGACGGGTTCCGCGGGCATCAGGTCCGGCTCGAAGGCGGCGACGCCTCCTCGGACTCGTACTGCTACCCCTGAGCGATCACCCCTGAGCGATCACCCCTGAGCGATCACCCCTGAGCGATTTCGGGCCGTGGCTGGCGCTGGTCGGGCTGGGCGCCTTCCACGGGGCCAACCCGGCGTCGGGATGGCTGTTCGCCGTGGCTCTCGGCCTCCAGGAAGGCCGCCGCGGTGCGGTGTTGTCGGCCTTGCCGCCGATCGCGCTGGGGCATGCGCTGTCCGTGCTGATCGTGGTCCTGGGGTTCGGGGTGACCCAATTTTTCGTCGCGCCGAAGCTTCTGGCGCCGGGGCTGGCCGCCATCCTGATCGGTTTCGGCGCTTACCGGTTGATGCGCGACCCGCGTCACCGGGTCCGGGCCGGGATGCGCGCCGGCTTCGCCGAACTGACGCTGTGGTCGTTCCTGATGGCCACGGCCCATGGCGCCGGGTTGATGATTCTGCCCCTGCTGCTGGGCATGCTGACGCCGGCCTCCATGCTGGCCCTGTCGCTGTGTGGTCCCGGTGCCGAGATGACGGGCACGGTCGCCGCGCTCGGCACCGCCCTGGCCGGGGCGATGGTGGTGCTGGTGCACATGGCGGCGATGCTTGCGGTGGTCGCCGTCGTGGCGCTTCTGGTCTTCAGCACGGTCGGTCTCGGCATCCTGCGGCGCGGCTGGGTCAACTTCGACCGGCTGTGGGCCGGGACGCTGATCGGTGGCGGCCTTGCGGTTCTGCTGATCCGGTGACCACGGCGCAACGCGGTCCCCGCCGCCCATGCGGCCGAAGCCCGGCCTCTCGCGGAAACGCCTCTTGCCTGACAGTCGGGGCGCTTCACCGTCAGCACCGCGGATCGTGCAATCCAGGGTATGGCGGCGGGCATGGCCGTGCGTCGCCTTGGTGCGAGCCAAACGGGCGCGGGGATGCTTGAATGGCGTCCCTACTCCCGTCGCCGGATTCGCCACCTTGTCTCAGAGCAGCGCATCACAAAGCAGCCTGTCTTCCGATACCGCCGCCGCGGCTCCTGTGATGCCGCCGGTCCAAATTCTGGCCGGGCTGGGGCTTGCCGTGGCGGGGGTGGTGGCCTTTTCGCTGCGGCCGGTCATCATCAAGCTGGCCTACCGCTACAACGTCGACCCGGTGACGCTGATCATGCTGCGCATGGTCTTCGCGCTGCCCTTCTTCCTGGGCATGGCCCTGTGGTCGGGCGCGCGCGGGGCGCGGGCGCCCATATCGGGCCGGGATCTGGCGCTGACCGTCGGGCTGGGCGTCACCGGCTATTACGCCGCCAGCTTCTGCGATTTCCTGGGGCTGCGCTATGTCTCCGCCGGGATGGGGCGGCTGCTGCTGTTCCTCTACCCGACCATCGTGGTGGTTCTGTCGGCCCTGTTCCTCGGCAAGCGGATCGGGCTGCGCGAGGTGGCGGCGCTGGTCGTCTCCTATGCCGGCGTCGCGCTGGTGGTGTGGTCGGAGGTCGGGACCGGCCATCCCAACTTCATGGCCGGGGCCGGGCTGGTCTTCATGGGGGCCTTCCTCTATTCGGTCTATCTGGTCGGCAGCAGCCGCGTGGTGCAGCGGATCGGCTCCATGCGCTTCACCGCCTATGCGATGACGGCGGCCTGCCTGTGCTGCATCCTGCAATTTGGTGTGCTGCGGCCGCTTTCGGCCCTGGATCTGCCGCTGCCGGTCTATGGCCTGTCGGCGGTCATGGCGGTGGTCTGCACCGTGCTGCCCGTCTTGATGACGGCGGAGGCGCTGCGGCGGGTCGGTCCCAATCTGGTGGCGCTGAGCGGCGCCATCGGCCCGGTCGCCGCCGCGGTCTTCGGCTATCTGATGCTGGCGGAGCCGCTGGGCTGGCTGCAGTTGGCCGGTGCGGCCCTGACGGTGGCCGGCGTCATGATCATCACGCTGTGGAGGACCGCCTGATCCGGTTCGCCGGCCATCGATGGAACAACCGGCCGCGCGCCGCCGCCCCGGATCCCAAGGAAACAGGGCGGATCAGCGGAGTCTCATGGATCGTTGCGGCCGTGAGCCACACGAAACCAATGCTCCGCGTGCTGGCGGCAGGTTTCGGCTTCGACGGAATCGCCGGCCCGCTCGGCATCGCCCGCGCGGGCGAGCCATTGCGCGTGCTTTTGCTCGGCCGATCCATTCACCTTTGGGCGCGCTCGCGCCGGGGCTGCTTGTGCGGCTTGCTGGGGGGCCGCTTTGCCGAACCGCGGTTGCCGACGGGCTCGACCGCTCGCCGGGTTGTCAAAAGGCATGAAGGTTGGTCCTCAGCTGGTGTGCGGGCTGCGATCAGGAGCGATCAATCAACCTTGAATGCCCAATCCTGGCGCACTTGCGTCACGCCGGAGAAGGCCCGAAACGCTTCGGCCACATCATTCCCGACCTTTGGGAAGAACGCAACCCGACCGACAAGCACCGTCGTTGCCGCCTCACGGCATTCCATCGAGGATCGATCGGGCACGCAGCGGATCGCACGCCCCGAATCCCTCCTCGAAACGGTTGTCGGTCGACAGCAACAGTTCCTTCGTGCGATCGGCAGGTTGTGAGTGGACGCGAGCGCCGGTGGGCTTTCGTGCGAAGCTGCGATGTGGTCGAAAGTCCGCACAGCGGCGACGAACATCCGCTTCGACATCGACGCTCTACGTTCCGGCCAGCGTTCCGGCAATCGCCCCTGGCAAGCAGGCCCTGATCTTTGAAAATTTTAAAGGCTATGCCTACGGCATGAGGTATCTAATGCAGCATGAACGCGCTTTGGTGGCATGTTGATGCGGTCGGGCGCGCCTTGTCGTGCGGCGGAGCCATTCGTTGATGACCAGCATTCCCGAAGCTCTGCGGATCGCCGTTGGTTTGCACCAGAGCAACCGCTTTCAGGAAGCCGCCGAGATTTACGGCAAGATTCTCGAAGCGGACCCGTCGGTGGCCGATGCCTGGCATCTTCTCGGCGTCCTTCACCATCAGGCCGGCGACCACGCGCGCGCCGTCGACCTGATCGGGACGGCCATCGCCCGCGATCCGTTCTGCGCCGCCTATTACGACAACCTCGGCGCCGCGTGGCGGGCGAACGGACAGGCCGAGCGCGCGGCGGCATGCCATCGGCGCGCCGTCGCGCTCGACCCGGCCTGGGCCAAGGCCTACGGCAACCTGGGCGCTGTGCTCCTGGACGCCAACCGGGCCGAGGCCGCCACCGCCGCGCTTCGGCGCGCCCTTCGGCTTGCTCCGGACCAGGAGTCGCTTCTCCTTCGGCTCGGCGATTGTCTGCTGTCGCAAGGAAAGGCGGCGGATGCGGAATTGGTCTATCAACGGCTCGGGAACGGCGATCCGAACCACCCCGCCCACCTGTACAGGCTGGGCGTCTGCAAGCTGTCCATCAGCGGGCTGCTGTCGGCCAATCCGCTAAACAGCCGCCACATGGTCGACCCGATCACGATGCGTGACGCGATCGCCCATTTCCTGCGGGCCGCGCAGGGCGGCCATGCCGAGGCGCTGAAGAACAGCTTCGGCACCATCATCCTTGCGTTGCAAAACGGTGTCCTGGATGACTCGACCCTGGCTGAAACCGCGCAGTTCGCCCGGCTCGTCCTGAAGCGCAACCCGCGCCACACCGCGGCGTTGGCGGTCGTCTGCTACGATCTCTACCGCCAAAAGCGGATGGGCGTGGCGTGCCGCTTCTTCCGCAAGCACGCCCGACTCTTTTCCCCGGAGGAGGTGGCCAGCGATTTCGAACTGCTGGTTTGGTCCCTGGTCCAAAGCGATCCGCGGTTCTACGATCGCTTGGGCGGGTTTTCCTCGCGCCTGTTCGGGGCGGCGGTACGCCGGACGCTTGCGCCGCCCGCGAACGATGGCCGGCCCATCCTGCTGGCGGGATGCGATGACGTGTATTGGCGGCGCTTCGGTTCGGACTTCGTGGCGTCGTTCCGTGAGCGTGCGGGATCCTGTGTTTTGCACGTCCATGTCGTCAACCCGTCCGCGGAAACGCTGGATGCGTTGAAGCGGCTGAGTGACGCCTCCGGCGGCAGGCTATCCTGCTCGTGCGAAGCCATCGATCTGAGCCATCTTTCCGATCCCGTGCGCTTGACCTACTTCGCATCCGCGCGCTTTGCGGTGGCAAGAGACTTGATCCGGGACGGGAAGGGGCCGGTCGTTCAGGTGGACATCGATGCCCGGTTCCTGGAGGATCCCGGCGCCGCGGTGGGCGCATGGCCATCCTGGGACATCGCCATCATGAAGGACCGGCGTCATCGCGGGCCGACGCGCGATTTCCTGGCCGGCTTCATGGCGTTCAATCGCACGCCCAGAGCGGCCGCTTTCCTCGACATGGCCGTTTCCTACATCGGCTGGCACTTCGACGAAGGGCGGGCTTACTGGGGGCTGGATCAGGCCGCGCCGTACTGCATCCATGACTGGCTCGACCGGTCCGGGACGCCGCCGGCCGTTGTCTGGTTCGACTTCGAGAATTTTCCTTTCCTGGAGTTCCTGGCCAAATGAATCACGCCCTGGACGGAAAGGTCGCGTAGACCTTGCGCACCGTCTCGACGACCTCGCCGATGCCCTTCCATCCCTTCGGAAGCAAGGCCGTATCGCCGGCCCGCAGGGTCGTCACCGTGCCGTCGTCGGCGGTGAGGACCCAGACGCCCGACAGCAGCACGAAGACCTCGTCCACCGTCCGCTCCAGCCGGCACTTGCCGACGGTCAGCTCCCAGACGCCGGCGGTGTGGCCCGTGTCCTCGCTGCGGTGGACGACGTGGACACGCACCTCCGGCGTGGTCGGCGCGATGGCCGTCGGGTAGAGCTTGGAGGAGGTGAAGACATCGGCGTCGGCCGTGTTTTCGATGACGGTCAGCGTGCTCATGCCCGGTCTTCCTTTTCGCACATGTATTACAGGCCGACGCACATGTATTTGATCTCCAGGAAGTCATCCAAGCCGTACTTGGAGCCTTCCCGGCCGATGCCGCTTTCCTTGATGCCGCCGAAGGGGGCGACCTCGGTGGCGAGCAGGCTTTCGTTGATGCCGACCATGCCGTATTCCAGCCGCTCGGCGACGCGCCACGCCCGGCCGAGGTCGCGGGTGTAGAAGTAGGCGGCGAGGCCGTATTCCGTGTCGTTCGCCAGGCGCACCGCCTCGTCCTCCGTGTCGAAGCGGAAGAGGGGGGCGACCGGCCCGAAGATCTCCTCGCGCGCCACCCGCATGTCGGTGGTGACGCCGGTCAGCACGGTCGGCTCGAAATAGTTCGGCCCGAACGCGTGGCGCTTGCCGCCGGTGGTCAGCGTGGCGCCCTTGGCGAGGGCGTCGTCCACCATTTCCTGCACCTTGGACACGGCCTGAGGGTTGATCAGTGGGCCCTGCTGCACGCCGGGCTCCGCCCCGTTGCCGACGGTCAGCGCCTCGGCCGCGGCGGTCAGCTTGGCGGCGAAGGCGTCGTAGACGGTGGACTGCACCAGGATGCGGTTGGCGCAGACGCAGGTCTGCCCGACGTTGCGGTATTTGGACGCGATGGCGCCGGCCACCGCGACGTCGAGGTCGGCGTCGTCGAAGACGATCAGCGGCGCGTTGCCGCCCAGCTCCAGCGACACCTTCTTCACGGTGTCGGCGCACTGCCGCATGAGGATCTTGCCGACCTCGGTCGAACCGGTGAAGGACAGCTTGCGCACCAGCCGGCTGGCGGTCAGCTCACCGGCGATGGCGACGGGGTCGGACCCGGTGACGACATTGAAGATGCCCTTGGGCACGCCGGCCTGCTCGGCGAGCGCCGCGATGGCCAGCGCCGACAGCGGCGTGTCCTCCGCCGGCTTCACCACCACCGGGCAGCCGGCGGCGAGCGCCGGGGCGCATTTGCGGGTGATCATGGAGAAGGGGAAGTTCCAGGGCGTGATCGCGGCGACGACGCCGATGGGCTCCTTCACCACGACGATGCGCGCGCCCGGCTTGTGGGCCGGGATCACGTCGCCGTAGGCGCGCTTGGCCTCCTCCGCGAACCATTCCAGGAAGGTGGCGCCGGCGCCGACCTCGCCGCGCGCCTCGGCCAGCGGCTTGCCCTGCTCGGCGGTCATGATCGCCGCCAGATCCTCCTGGTTTTCCAGAACCAGCTCGTACCAGCGGCGCAGGACGGCGGCGCGCTCCTTGGCCGTCTTCGACCGCCAGCCGTCCCAGGCGTCGTTGGCGGCGAGAATGGCGGCGCGCGTCTCTTCCGCGCCGAGGTCGGCGACCTGGGCCAGCACGGCGCCGGTCGCCGGGTTGGTGACCGGGAAGCTGCGGCCCTGCGGGCCGTCGCGCCATTCGCCGTTCACATAGGCCTGGGTCTTCAAAAGGCTGGGGTTCTTCAGGTCCATCATCGGAATGGCCGCCGTCTTTTCTGGATGATCGTGGGAATTTGCAAGCGGAAGGCGTTGTGCGACTCAACCCGGGATCAGGTCGGCCCAGCTCTTCCCGGCCATGAAGTCGGCCCAGCGGCTGTAGAAGATGCGCTGGTTCTCTTCCGACACGTCGCCGCTCTGCACCGCGCCGCGCAGGCCCTCGATGGGCTGCGCGTGGCCGAGGCCCATCTGGTAGTTGTAGGCGTACTGCCGCGCCAGCGGCGCCTTGCTGGCCTCCGTCGCGTAGGACCAGTTCTCCAGGTCGTCGGATTCCGTCATGCCCGCCGGGCCGGAATAGCGCAGGTAGTAATGGCGGGTGGCGTCCTTGACCGCCTGCGGGGCGTCCTTGTCCACCAGATAGAAGCGCCACATCTCCATCTCCGTCGGGCTGATCGGGTGGAAGACGGCGATGGTCCGCGGCTGCCGGCCGTGGAAGGACATGTTCGGGAAGATCGTGCCGACGCTGGTCTGCACCCGCATCCGGTCGCCCAGGTTGCGCACGCGGGCGGCGTGGATTTCACGGAAATAGGCCTCCACCTCCGGGTGCTTGGTGTAGAGCGGAACGTAGTCGTCCTCCGCCGTGTGCGGCAGCTGGCCGAGCAGGCCGTGGCCGAGGCCGGGGAAGCCGATGGTCATGCGCCGGCGCGACGCGTCCCGCCGGCCCTTGCCGACGCTGGGCCCGATGCCGACGAGATCGACGGAGCGGTGGCTGATGTCGTGGTACATATCGCCGATGAAGTTCTCCGGCGCGAACTTCCAATTGCATTTGACGCGCCATTTCTGCACGCCGCCGAAGACTTCCGACCCGCCCTCGCGCCCGTCGCGGTGGTCGAGCGCGGCGTCGAGGTAGTGTTTCATGTCGCCGAGATAGTCGAGGAAGGGCGGGGCCTCCTTGTCCCAGCTGGCCCAGATGGTGCCCTTGTAGTTCACGACGTTCGGGCAGCGCACGAGGCCCCAAGCCTTCTTGTCGAGCTGCCCATGGTAATGGGTCGCCAAACCCGGGACGCCGACGAGTTCGCCCGGCGTCTCCACCAGCTGGCCGTCCGTGGAATAGCTCCAGCCGTGGTAGGGGCAGGTGAGGGCGCGCGCGTTGCCCTGGTCGTGGCGGCAGAGCTTCATGCCCCGGTGCATGCAGCTGTTCAGCAGGACGTGGATGTTGCCCTGGCGGTCCCGCGTCAGGATGACGGAGTCCATGCCCATGCGCGAGACGAAGTAGTCGTCCGGGTTGGGGATCAGGCTTTCATGGCCGACGAACAGCCAGGCGCGGGCGAAGATGCGCGCGATCTCCTGCTCGAAGACCTCCTGGTTCACGAAGACTTCCCGGCTGACGATTCCCTGGTCGGCGTCAACCAGCGATGAGTAGGATTCCGGCTGCGCTTTCACCCGCATTCTCCTTGGGAGGGCACTGTGACGGCTTCGCTTGCGCCATACGCCGGGTGGCGCTGGCCTGTGTGATGAATACGGTTATCATACAAGCGTATGGGTGTCAAAGCGATCTCCCCGGGTCACCGGGGTGATCGCGTTTGGAGAGCGTGTTCCTGTCATGAGACGGCCGTCATCCCCGCGAAGGGGGGCCAGGGCGTCTCCTGTAGGGTAGGGTGTGCGAAGGTCCGGTCAGGCGGAGCGGCGCTGTTCCGGTTCGGAAGCGGCGGACACTGATGCACGCTTCGCGTCGGGGGCGATCAGCCGGGTCAGCTTGCCCGCCGCTTCGGCGACGTCGGGGCCGAGCCGCTGCACCATTTCCGGGGTGATGCGGAAGACGGGGCCGGTGAGGGTCAGCGCCGCGATGGCGCGCCTGGCCGCGTCGAACACCGGGGCGGCGATGGAGATCACGCCGAACAGATATTCGTTTTCGGCGACCGCGTAGCCGCGCTTGCGGATGCGGTCGAGTTCGGCCGCGAGCAGGTCCGGATCGGTGATGGTGTAGGAGGTGATCCGCTCCCGCGGCATCGACTGCAGGATCCGTTCCCGCTCCACCATGTCGGAGTAGGCGAGCATCGCCTTGCCCGCCCCGCCGAGATAGAGCGGGCGCACCTCGCCGATCTGGACGCTGCGCCGCAGCTGCTGGTGGCTTTCACACTGGTCGACGGCGATGCGGTGGTCGCCGACGCGCAGCGACAGCACGGTGGTTTCGCCGCTGCTGTCGCGCAGTTCGGCCATGATCGGCTGGGCCAGCCGCTGAAGCTCCTCCGGGCCGTTCTGCTTGGCGCTCAGCGCGAGGATCGCCGGGCCGATGGCGAAGCGCTGCGTCTTGGGGTCGCGGACCACGGCGCCGCGTTCCTCCAGCACGGCGAGGAAGCGGTGCGCCGTGCTTTTGCTGAGCCCGGTCCGTTCGCTCAGCTCGCTGAGGTTCAGTTCCGTGGCGGTCTTGAAGCAGTCGAGAATGTCGAACGCGCGGTCAACGGCTCTGATCATCGTGTCACACCATCGTGGCGGCGTCCGTCTGTGGGCGCGCGGCGGCTTCCGGTGAAATGGAACATCCTGCACAATGAAACAACCGGGCGAACGGCGCAACCGCGCCGCTCCTCGGACGGCTCTTCAAAAGAAGGTCGTGATGTTCTTGGCGAGGAGGACGTTCTGGTCGAGGAAGATTTCGCGCCTTGCGATCTTCCAGGCGCCGTCGAGCTTGCGCAGGGTGTCGCGGCGCTTGCCGACGTAGATGTCGACCTCGTCGTGCAGGCGGTTGCGGTAGACCAGGAAGCGGCTGCGCACCTGCACCTCGGCCGCGTTGCCGGCGGCGTCGGGGGTGACCTCGGTGATGCGGATGTTGGTGATCAGGTGGGAGACGCGCGATTGCGGCTCCTCGGCCCAGTGGATGCCGGTGGCGAGCTGCTTGACGCGCTGGGTCAGCGTCTCCTTGCCCTCGTCGATCCAGCAGGTGTCCATCTGCTCGCGCGTGTACTCCTGAGCGGTCTTGTTGAACTGCACGTTGCGCGCCATCGGCATCCAGTAGCGGATGTCGTCGGTGCACAGCGCCAGCCAATCGGCGAAGCGGCGGTCGTCGAGCAGGTCGGCTTCCATCAGCAGGAAGTCCTCGACCTCGCGGTGCAGCAGCAGCGCCTTCAGCGCGGTGTCGTCCATGGCGGGTTCCCTCACGCGGTGTTCTTTAGGCGGTTTGGGCCGGCATCAGCTCCGACCAGCTCTTGCCGGCCATGAACTGGGCCCAGCGGTTGTAGAGGATGCGGGCGTTTTCCTCGGTGGTGTCGCCGCCCTGGACGGCGCCCTTCAGGCCCTCCACCGGCTTGGCGTAGCCGTTGCCCATCTGGTAGTTGTAGGGGTGCCGGCGCGCGATGGTGCCGCGGCTGGCTTCCGACGCGTACAGCCAATTCTCCATGTCGTCGGACTCGGTCAGGCCGCCGGGGCCGGAGTAGCGCAGCGCGTAATGGCGGATGGCGTCCTTGACCGCCTGCGGCGCGTCCTTGTCCACCAGATAGAAGCGCCACATTTCCATTTCCGTCGGGCCGACCGGGTGGAAGATGGCGAGCGTGCGCGGCTGCTGGCCGTGGAAGGACATGTTCGGGAAGATCGTGCCGGTGCCGGTCTGCACGCGGAACTGGTCGCCCAGGCGCTTCTTGCGCGCCTCGTAGACCTCCCGGAAATACTCCTGGACCTCGGGGTATTTCTGCCAGGTCGGGAAATAGGGCGCTTCCTCGAAGCGCGGGAGATGCCCGTTCGCCCCGTGGCCGAGCGCCGGGAAGCCGATGATGACGTTCTGGTATGGCCCGGCGGTGTCCTTGTCGCGCCGGCCGCGCCCGCCGCTCGGCCCGATGCCGACGAGGTCGACGGAGCGGTGGCTGATGTTGTGGTAATGATCGCCGATGAAGTTCTCGGCGGCGAACTTCCAGTTGCACTTCACGCGCCATTTCTGGACGCCGCCGATGACCTCCGACCCGCCCTCCGTGCCGTCGCGGTGGTCGAGCGCCGCGTCCAGGTACAGGCGCATGTCGCCGAGATAGTCGTAGAAGGACGGGGCGTTCTCATCCCAGCAGGCCCAGATGGAGCCCTTGTGGTTCACGACCTTCGGGCAGCGGACGAGGCCCCAGGCCTTCTTGTCGAGTTCGCAGCGGTAATGCTCTTCGAAGCCCGGCACGCCGACCAGCTGCCCCGGCGCCTCGACGAGGCGGCCGTCCGTGGAATAGCTCCAGCCGTGATACGGGCAGCTGAAGGCGCGCGTGTTGCCCTGGTCGTAGCGGCATACCTTCATGCCGCGGTGCATGCAGCTGTTCAGCAGCACATGGATGTTGTTCTGCCGGTCGCGCGTCAGGATGACGGAGTCGTTGCCCATCTGCGAGACGAAGAAGTCGTCCGGGTTGGGGATCAGGCTCTCATGGCCGACCAGCAGCCAGGCGCGGGCGAACACCTGCTCCAGCTCCTGCTTGTAAATCTCCTCGTTGACGAAGATTTCCCGGCTGATCTCGCCGGTCTTTATGTTGACGAGACGCTCGTACATGTCGGGTGTGATGGTCATGGATGTCTCCAGCCCTGCTCGGATCGTGGCTGACGTGATTTTTGGGGAGGGGGCGCTCGCGGATGTCCCTGGCTGCTAGGGCCGTGCTTCCGCGGAGCTGGTCCCGTACAGTGGAACCATAAATTCCATTTTCAAAACTGTAGGGCGACGATCGAGACCTGTCAAGACACGCGACGGCGTTGTTCGATGATCGACGTCAAAGTCCCCTCTCCCCTCTTGGGCGAACGCAGGAAGAAGCCCCTCTCCCCTTGGGGGAGAGGGGTTGGGGGTGAGGGGTCGTTGCGGGCGGCAGCCCGGAGAAAATCGCAAACTCGGCCGCATTGAAAGGTTCCGGCCGGCCAGAGGCCGGCGCCACCCTCACCCCAACCCCTCTCCCCTCAAGGGAGAGGGGCTTTCTCTCGAACTGCGTCAGTTACTTAACGCATACGTGAAATGTGTGAATACCGTAGCCCCAGAGGGGAGAGGGCTATGGTGCCGAACGCACTTTCAAACCATGCCGGCTTTGGCGAGCGGCAGCGACCTTACCCGTGTGCCCGTCGCCGCGAAGACGGCGTTCGCGACCGCCGCGAACAGCGGTGGCACGGCCGGTTCGCCCACGCCGGTTGGGCGTTCGGTGCTGGGCACGATGTGCACCTCGATCTTCGGGCACTCGTCCATGCGCAGCACCTGGTAGTCGTGGAAATTGCTTTGCTGGACGGCGCCGTCCTTGATGGTGATTTCCCCGTACAGGGCGGCCGACAGGGTGAAGACCGCCGCGCTCTCCATCTGCGCCTGGATGGTGCGCGGGTTGATCGGAAGGCCGCAGTCCACCGCGGTGACGACGCGCTGCACCTTGATCTTGCCCTTGTCGCTCGACACCTCGACCACATGGGCGACATAGGTGCCGAAGGTGACGAAGACGGCCACACCCTGCGCCACACCGGCGGGAAGCGGCTTGCCCCATCCCGCCTTTTCCGCCGCGAGCTTCAACACCGCGACGTGGCGCGGCGACTTGGCGAGCATCTCCGCCCGAAAGTCCACCGGATCACGGCCGGCGGCGTGCGCCAGCTCGTCGATCACGCTCTCGACGACAAAGCCGGTGTGCGAGCTGCCGACCGACCGCCACCAGAGCACCGGAACGTCGTGCGTCGGCGTGTGCAGGTCGACCTGGATGTTGGGGATGGCGTAGGGCATGTTCGCCGCACCGGCGACGGCGGACATGTCGAGGCCATTGCGGTGGACCTGCGGCTCGAATTCCGTGCCCGCGGCAATGGACTGGCTGACGATGGTCTGCTGCCAGGCGGCGACCCGTCCATCGCCGTCGAGGCCGACGGAAATCCGGTCGTAGGCCATGGGCCGATAGTACCAGCCGCGCATGTCGTCCTCGCGCGTCCAGACGACCTTCACCGGCGCCTTCGCCACCTTCGCCACCTCGATCGCGGTGAGCACGAAGTCGGCGTGCGCGTTGACGCGCCGGCCGAAGCTGCCGCCGGCGTACAGCGTGTGGATCGTGACCTGCTCCGGCTTCAAGCCGGTGGCCTTCATCGCCGCCTTGTGGTCGCCCGACTGGAACTGCGTGCCGACCCAGATCTCGCAGTGGTCCGGGCGCAGGTCGACGGTGCAGTTCAGCGGCTCCATCGGCGCGTGGGCGAGGTAGGGGACGTCGTACTCCACGTCGAGCCGGCGCGCCGCCTTGGCGAGAGCGGCGGCCGGGTCGCCGTCCTTGCGCGCCACGTTTCCCGGAGCCTTCGCCATCTCCGCGTAGTGGGACAGCAGCGTGTCCGTGGACAGCGCGGCGTTGGGGCCGAGGTTCCAGTCGATGACCAGCGCGTCGCGGCCTTTGACCGCTTGCCAGAAGCTGTCGGCCACGATCGCCACGCCGTAGGGGGTGGGCGCCACCAGCCGGACGCCGCGCACCGCCTTGGCCTTGCTGTCGTCGATGCTCCGGATCGTCGCGCCGAGCACCGGCGGATGGGCGACCACCGCGATGCGCAGGTCGGGCAGGTCCATGTCCATCCCGAAGATTGCGCGGCCGGTCGACTTTTCGGCGCTGTCCAGGCGGGGCAGGGATTGGCCGATGAGTTTGAAGGCCGACGGCTCCTTCAGCGTCACGCTGGTGGGGATCGGCATCTTTTCGGCGGCCGCGGCCAGATGGCCGTAGCTCAGCCGCCGGCCGGTCGGGCTGTGCAGGACGGTGTTGTTCTCCGCGCGGCATTCGGCCGCTGGGATGTTCCACTCCGCGGCGGCGGCGGCGATCAGCATGGTCCGCAGCGCGGCACCGGCCGGACGGTAGACGTCCCAGGAGGACGCCATGCTGGAACTGCCGCTGGTCAGCTGCATCCCGTTGCGGGCGCTGCGGTAGATCTCGTTCACCGGCGCCGTTTCGACGCGGATCTTGCTCCAGTCCGCCTCCAGCTCCTCGGCGACGAGCATCGCGATGCCGGTGTAGACGCCCTGGCCCATCTCCGTCTTGTTGACGATGACCGTGACGATGTCGTCGGCGCCGACGCGCACGAAGAAATCGGGCGGCGGCAGCGGCTTGTCGGCGCCTTGCGCCAGCGCGGCCGACAGCCCGTCCGGCGAGAGCAGGCCGATGGCGAGGCCACCACCAACGAGAGCCGACGCCTTCAGGAAGCCGCGGCGGGAAAGATCGACGGTGGTCATGCTCAGCCCCCCTTGCGCGTGGTGTCGGCGGCCTGGCTGGCGGCCTGGCGGATCGCGGCGTGGATGCGCGGGTAGGTTCCGCAGCGGCAGATGTTGCCCGCCATCGCCTCCCGGATCTCCTGGTCGGACGGGGTCGGCTTGTCGGCCAGCAGGGCGGCGGCCTGCATGATCTGGCCGGACTGGCAATAGCCGCATTGCGGCACGTCCAGCGCCACCCAGGCCCGCTGCAGCGGGTGGTCGCCGTTGCCCGACAGCCCCTCGATCGTCGTGATCTTGGCCCCCTCGACCGCGGACACCGGAGTCGCGCAGCTGCGCGCCGCGGCGCCGTCGATGTGGACGGTGCAGGCGCCGCACTGCGCGGCCCCACAGCCGAACTTCGTGCCCGTCAGTTTCAGGTGGTCGCGAAGCACCCAGAGCAGCGGGGTGTCCGGGTCGGCGTCGACCTGCTGCGCACGCCCGTTCACGGTGATGGTGATCATGCACTGCCTCCTGTTTGGCTGTTCCACCGGCAATGGCCGTGCGGAACGCGGTTCCGAGGGGCGGGCGTTGCGGATGCGGTGCGTAATGGCCGGTGCGTTGGGACGCAAAGCAGCACCGGCGCCCTACCGCACCGGGGCGCCGTCCCTATAAAGCAGATCGTGTTGATGCATTGCCTCCGCCGTTCGCTGCGATCCGTCACCGGTCCGGGCGAACGGGCGGAGTCCGCCGCGTCAGGACGCCAAGCCGACGATGTCCTGGGCGAAGATCGCGTGCTCGGCGTCGCTCACCTTCGACGCGTCGGTGGGGTGGGTCAGGTAGCGGCCGAAGACCCACATGCCGTCCCGCGGGTTTTCGACGATCTCCACGGTGGCGCCGTCGGCCATGCGCAGCCGCGCGCCCGGTTCGAGCGTCAGCAGATCCAGGGTTTCCTGAGACATGGGATCACCTCAAAAGAAGGTCGTGATGTTCTTGGCGAGGAGGACGTTCTGGTCGAGGAAGATCTCGCGCCTTGCGATCTTCCAGGCGCCGTCGAGCTTGCGCAGGGTGTCGCGGCGCTTGCCGACGTAGATGTCGACCTCGTCGTGCAGGCGGTTGCGGTAGACCAGGAAGCGGCTGCGCACCTGCACCTCCGCCGGGTTGCCGGCGGCGTCGGGCGTGACCTCGGTGATGCGGATGTTGGTGATCAGGTGGGAGACGCGCGACTGCGGCTCCTCGGCCCAATGGATGCCGGTGGCGAGCTGCTTGACGCGCTGGGTCAGCGTCTCCTTGCCCTCGTCGATCCAGCAGGTGTCCATCTGCTCGCGCGTGTACTCTTGGGCGGTCTTGTTGAATTGCACGTTGCGCGCCATCGGCATCCAGTAGCGGATGTCGTCGGTGCACAGCGCCAGCCAATCGGCGAAGCGGCGGTCGTCGAGCAGGTCGGCTTCCATCAGCAGGAAGTCCTCGACCTCGCGGTGCAGCAGCAGCGCCTTCAGGGCGGTGTCGTCCATGGCGGGTTCCCTCACGCGGTTTGGGCCGGCATCAGCTCCGACCAGCTCTTGCCGGCCATGAACTGGGCCCAGCGGTTGTAGAGGATGCGGGCGTTTTCCTCGGTGGTGTCGCCGCCCTGGACGGCGCCCTTCAGGCCTTCCACCGGCTTGGCGTAGCCGTTGCCCATCTGGTAGTTGTAGGGATGGCGCCGGGCGATGGTGCCGCGGCTGGCCTCCGACGCGTACATCCAGTTTTCCATATCGTCCGACTCCGTCATGCCGCCCGGACCGGAGTAGCGCAGGTAATAGTGGCGCAGGACGTCCTTCACCTCCTGCGGGGCGTCCTTGTCCACCAGGTAGAAGCGCCACATCTCCATTTCCGTCGCGCTGATCGGGTGGAAGACGGCGAGCGTGCGCGGCTGCCGGCCGTGGAAGGACATGTTCGGGAAGATGCTCGCCGCACCGGTGGCGACGCGCATCTTGTTGCCCAGCCGCTTGACCCGCGCCTCGTAGACCTGGCGGTCGTATTCCTGGACGGCCGGGTGGCGCTGGTAGGCCGGCGCGTAGGGCGGCTCCTCATAGCGCGGCAGGTGCCCGATGACGCCGTGGCCGAGCGCGGGGAAGCCGATGATGATGTTCTGGAAGGAGCCGGTGCTTTCCATGTCGCGCCGACCGCGCCCGGCGCTCGGCCCGATGCCGACGAGATCGACGGAACGGTGGCTGATGTTGTGGTAATGGTCGCCGATGAAGTTCTCGACCGCGAACTTCCAGTTGCACTTGACGCGCCACTTGTGGACGCCGCCGATGACCTCCGACCCGCCCTCGCTGCCGTCGCGGTGGTCGAGCGCGGCATCGAGATAAAGGCGCATGTCGCCGAGGTAATCCTCGAAGGACGGGGCGTTCTCGTCCCAGCTTGCCCAGATCGAACCTTTGTAGTTCACCACGTTCGGGCAGCGGACAAGGCCCCAGGCCTTCTTGTCGAGTTCACAGCGGTAATGCTCCTCGAAGCCCGGCACGCCGACCAGCTGGCCCGGCGCCTCGACGAGGCGGCCGTCCGTGGAATAGCTCCAGCCGTGATACGGGCAGCTGAAGGCGCGCGTGTTGCCCTGGTCGTAGCGGCAGACCTTCATGCCGCGGTGCATGCAGCTGTTCAGCAGCACATGGATGGTGTTCTGCCGGTCGCGCGTCAGGATGACGGAGTCGTTGCCCATGCGCGAGACGAAGAAGTCGTCCGGGTTGGGGATCAGGCTCTCATGGCCGACCAGCAGCCAGGCGCGCGTGAAAATCCGTTCCAGTTCCTGCGCGTAGATGTCTTCGTTGACGAAGATCTCCCGGCTGATCTCGCCGGTCTTTATGTTGACGAGACGCTCGTACATGTCGGGTGTGATGGTCATCGATGTCTCCAGCCCTGCTCTGGTTCGAGAGCCTACGGTTACCGTGCCCGGCGGTTTTGGGGCGTTGTGCGCCTCTTGAAAATGGAATGGCCGGTTCCGTACTGCGGTACAAAATCAGTCTATGGACGCCTCCCGTTCGCTGTCAAGGCGATGCGCTTCGTTCGACTCTCCGCCGCGTTCCGCGGTGTGGCACCGTGCGCCGATGGTCTTGGACTTGGTCCGGCTGCCAGCGCTGCTTTGGGCACGCAGCTGTATGATAACCACATGATCAGGGCTGGCAAGGGCCATGCGTCGGTCCGCCGTCGATTCGGAGGGGCGTTTGGACGGAGATAGAAGGATCCGGCGGTTGCCATCCTCGGTTTGGCGCGAAGTGGCGCGTGATGCTCCTATTGCGGGAATAATGTATCTCTGCACAGCCGTGCTTCGTCAGCCGCGCTGGAGACTGCGGAAAAGCCGCAAATCGATTGCGGACATTTTTGGAATTTCATTGTCCATTTGCGTTCCAAGATCGCTACCCAACTGGCCAATAGTTTGCATACTATACAAACCCTGCGGCCGATTCCGGGCCGCGCGTGGCTAAGGGGTGGCGCACAATGATGCGGATCGGCGGACATGCTACGGATCTGGGCAGCGGACGGGCATTGCTGGTCACACCCGCAATCGAAGTCCCCGTGCCTGCTCCGCCTGAATCCGTTCCGATCCGGCCAAGAAAAACCCGGGCCAGCCGATTTTGATGGTTGCGCGGCCTGTATGATAACCTTATCGTCGTTCAGCACGATGAATTTCGCCTCCGCGGAGGCGTTCACCTGGAGCGGGGAGAAGGCGACACCGGCAAGGGCGGCGCTTCGCGCGTCTCGCGGCCGTCAATCGATGCCATCCCGAAATCCCGTCGCCGTTCCCGCACGTACGAGGATTGCCATTGCATGACCAGCGATCATAAACCCCGCGTCATTCTTCTGGCCGCCGTGCCCCCGGACCTGCGCGCCGCGATCGACGCGTCCTGCGAGGTGGTGGCGGCCCCGGGGGCGGCGCTGCCGCCCGGGACGGACCTCGCGGAACTGCTCAAGGGCGTTCGCGGGGCGCTGACGACCATCCGCGCCGGCATCGACGACCCGCTTCTGGCGCGCTGCCCGGACCTGAAGGTCGTCTCCAACGTGGCGGTCGGCTACGACAACATCGACGTTCCCGCGGCCACGCGGCGCGGCGTCCTGGTCTGCAACACGCCGGGCGTGCTTGACGCCGCCGTGGCCGACCTGACCATGGTGATGCTGCTCAGCCTGGGACGCGGCGCCCTGGACGCGGATCGGTTCGTCCGTTCCGGTGGGTGGAACGCGGGTGCCTTCCCGCTGACCCGCGACATCGCCGGCAAGACGCTGGGCATCGTCGGGCTCGGCCGCATCGGCCGGATGGTCGCGCGCCGCGCCCGCGCCTTCGACATGGACGTCGTCTACTACAAGCCGAACCGCGACACCGGCGCCGAGGCCGAAGGGCTGGCGACCTACTGCAACCGCGACGAGCTGTTCCAGCGGGCCGACTTCGTCAGCCTGCACCTGCCCTTCACGGAGGCCACCCGGCGCGGTGTCGGTGCCCGCGAGTTCGCGCTGATGAAGCCGACGGCCTACTTCATCAACACCGCGCGCGGCAGCGTGGTGGACGAGGCGGCGCTGATCGAGGCGCTGAAGGCCAAGACCATCGCCGGGGCCGCGCTCGACGTCATGGAAAAGGAACCGATCGGCGCCGATCACCCGCTGTGCGGCCTGCCCAACGTGATGCTGCTGCCGCACATCGGCAGCGCCACCGTGGAAACCCGGCGCGCGATGATGGAACTGGCGGTCAAGAACCTGATCGCCGCTGCCTGCGGCGACCGCGCGCCCGCGATGGTCAATCCGGAGGTGCTCGACCGCTAAATTTTCGGACACCGCTGCCAAAGGCTCAAACGAAAACGGCGACGCGCGAAATCCGGCGTCCGACATGGCAGAACAGGGAGCATGCGACGATGCACGATCTGACACGACGAGATGTCCTGCGGGGCGGGGCGGCCCTGGCCGGAGCCGCAACGATTGGGCTTTCGATCAGCCGGCCGGCGGTGGCGGCACCCGCCAAGCTGGTCGATCTCAAGGCGCTGTACGAAGCGGCGAAGAAGGAAGGGGAGATCACCTACTACGCGTCCGACAACCCGACGGTGTCGCAGCGGGTGGTCGCCGCCTTCAACGCCAAGTACCCCGGCATCAAGGTGCAGATCATGCGCCTTGCCAGCGGGCCGATGGCGAAGCGCTACGCGACGGAGGCGCAGGCCGGCAACGTGGTCGCCGACGTTCTCCAGCTGGCGGACCCCGTGATGATCGAGGACGCCTACGCCAAGGGCTGGATCACCGACATCGACACGCTGCCCGAACACGCGGCGTGGCCGGCGGCGTTCAAGTCCCCCCACAACGCCTACATCGGCCTGTTTCCGCAGACCATCACCTTCAACACCACGCTGGCCAAGGCGGACGATTTCGCCAACGGCTGGGCCGACCTTCTGAAGCCCAGCCTGAAGGGCCAGATCATCATTCCCGACGTGCGCAACAGCCCCGGCCTGATGGACTGGGTGTGCATGCTGGCGGACGTCTACGGCAACGACTTCGTGCGCCGCCTCGGCGCGCAGGAGATCCGCTGGGCGCCGAGCGCGGTGCCCGGCACGCAGATGCTGGCGGCCGGCGAGGCGGTCTGCCTGGCGCCGAACATGCGCCAGACCAGCAACCAGGTCATCGACAAGGGCGCTCCCCTGGTCGACCTCGACCCGCTGCCCACCGTCGGGCACGAATCGCAGATCACCGTGTCGACCAAGGCGCCGCATCCCAACGGCGCGCGCCTGCTCGTCGACTTCATCCTGTCGCGCGAAGGGCAGGAGGCCTACTGCAAGAACGTCTGCGCGTCGCCGCGCTGGAACGACATTCCCGGCGCGCTGCAGCTTCCCGCCGAATACCGCCGCGCGAACATTCCCGACGCGCTGCGCCGCGCACCGGAAATGCTCAGCCTGCTGGGCCTGAAGTGAGGGGGCAACGCGCCATGACCATCGCCACAAACCCCGCGCCGCTCGTCGCGGACGATGTCCCCATGTCCACCCCCCTGCCGGCCGAGGTGCGCATCCGGGTGCGCAACCTCACCAAGCGCTACCGCACCCCGCGCGGCGACGTGCTGGCGCTGAACAACGTGTCGATGACCGTCAACGCCGGCGAGAAGCTGGTCCTGCTGGGGCCGAGCGGCTGCGGCAAGACCACGCTGCTGCGCTGCGTCGCCGGGCTGGAGCAGCCGGACGAGGGCGAGATCGAGATCAACGGCACGGTCGTCTTCTCCTCCGACCGCGGCATCCTGATAGCGCCGGAGAAGCGCGGCGTCAGCATGGTCTTCCAGTCCTACGCGCTGTGGCCGCACATGACGGTGTTCGACAACGTCGCCTTTCCGCTGACCAACGCCCGCGTGCCGAAATCGGACATCCGCGACCGCGTGCGGGCCGCGCTCGCCATGGTCGGCTGTGCTGCGTTCGAGAACCGCTTTCCGGGGCAGCTCAGCGGCGGCCAGCAGCAGCGCATCGCGCTCGCCCGCGCCATCGTCAGCAATTCCGGCGTCATCCTGTTCGACGAGCCGCTGTCGAACGTGGACGCCAAGGTGCGCGAGCAGCTGCGCATCGAGCTGGTGAGCATGCAGAAGAAGCTCGGCTTCTCGGCACTCTACGTCACCCACGACCAGACGGAGGCCACCGCGGTGGCGCACCGGATCGCCGTGATGAACACCGGCAGCGTGGCGCAGATCGGTTCGCCCTATGAGATCTACGAGCGGCCGGATTCGCGCTACGTCGCCGACTTCGTCGGCGCGACCAACGAGTTCCCGGGCACGGTGGCCGGCCGCAAGGACGGGCTTCTGCTGGTCGACACGGACATCGGTCGGCTGGCGTCGCGCGACGGCGCCGACTTCGAGGTCGGGCAGTCCGTTGTCGTCCTGATCCGTCCGGAAAACCTGCACGTCACGGCGGAGCAGGACGGCCTGAACGTGATGGCCGCCACCCTGGAAAGCACGATGTTCCTGGGTCTCTTCACGGAATACGTCGCGCTGGTCGGCGACAAGCGGGTGATCCTGCGCAGCATGCGCCAGGAGTTGGTCCGCGAGGGGGGCGCCATCGGCATCGGGGTCCATCCGGAGCATGTCCGCGTCTTCCGCTGACCGTACGGATTAGGGAACGAACACCATGCAAGCAACGGGCAGCGCTTCCGCCCCGCTTGCCGGCGCCGCGCGTCTCGCGGGCCGGCTGTCGCCGTTCAACATTGTGGTCACGCTGCTGATCCTGCTGACCCTGGCTCTGGTCGTCTACCCGGTCGGCGGCATCCTCCTCCGCGCCTTCGTCGTCGACGGGCGGATCGGCCTATCGGGCTTCACCGCCGCGGTGACCAACCCGGATCTCCTCGCCGCGCTTTTCAACACCGTCGTCCTGGTCGCCGTGAGCGGCGCACTGGCGCTGTTCGTGGGCGCGGCTTTCGCCTGGCTGAACGAGCGCACGGACGCGAGCACCGGCTGGACGGCGGACATCCTGCCGCTGATCCCGCTGCTCGTGCCGCAGATCGCCGGCGTGACCGGCTGGGTGATGCTGCTGGCCCCCAAGGCCGGCGTGCTCAACGGCCTGCTGCGCGGCCTGTTCGATGCCGTCGGCGTGCCGATGCGCGAGGGGCCGCTGAACATCTATACGTATCAGGGCCTGGTGATCATCACCGCGCTGTACCTGGTGCCCTACGTCTATTTGATCGTGTCGGCGGCGCTGCGGAACCTCAACCCGTATTTCGAGGAAGCGGCCCGCATGAACGGCGCGGGGCCGATGAAGACGCTGTTCGTCGTGACGCTTCCCGCGATCCGTCCGGCACTGCTCGCCTCGGCGCTGATCCTGGTGATGCTGGGCTTCGCCTTCTTCTCCGTTCCCATGATCATCGGGACGGGCGCCGGGATCGAGGTGCTGTCGGTGAAGACCTACCGGCTGCTCTACAACTACCCGCCGAAAACCGATCTCGCGATCATGCTCAGCATCTTCATGATGATCATCGTGCAGGGCGCGCTGCTGCTGCAGGCCTGGATCGTGCGCAGCGGGCGCTACGCGACGATCGGCGGCAAGGGTGCGCCGGCCTCGCGGATCCGGCTCGGCCGCTGGCGCTGGCTGGCGCAGGGGACGATGATCGCCTATGTCCTGGCGACCGCGGTCATTCCAGTCATCGGGCTCGTCATCGTCTCGCTCCAGCCCTTCTGGACGCCGCGGGTGGTGTGGAGCCAGCTCAGCCTCCACAACTACCATTTCGTCCTGTTCGAGAACGACATGACGACCCAGGCGCTGATCAACAGCCTGTCGCTGGGCGCGGTTGGGGCGACCATCGGCATGTTCGTGGCGGCGGTGCTGGCGCTGGCCGCCCACAATTCGGGAGGCCGGCTGCGCGCCGTCATCGACGGTATCGCCACCCTGCCGGCGGCCATCCCGCACACGGTCATCGGCGTCGGCTTCCTGGTGTCCTTCAGCCAGGGCTGGCTGAACCTCTACGGCACGCTGACAATGCTGCTGCTGGCCTATCTGGTGATGTTCCTGCCCCAGGCGGCCCGCTCCGCCAGCTCCGCCGTGTCCCAGGTGGGGCGGGAGCTGGTCGAGGCGGCCCAGGTCTTCCGCACCCCGCCCGGCCGTACCTTCCTGCGCATCCTTCTGCCCCTGATGCTGCCCGGCCTGGCGGCGGGCTGGATCATCCTGTTCGTCCAGATGTCCGGCGACCTGACGGCCTCGGCGCTGCTGGGCGGCACGAACAACCCGGTCATCGGGCAGACCCTGCTCGACCTGTGGGAGAACGGCTCCTTCCCGCAGCTGGCGGCGCTGGCGGTCATCATCACCGTGCTCGACTGCGCGGTCGTGCTGCTGGTGCTCCGCTACTTCCGCGGTTCTCTGCAGAACTGATTCCGTCGGATCGTTCGTAGCAAACAAATAGCCCGGCGCCTTTGATGGGCGCCGGGCTATTTGTTTGGGGTCAACCGGTGCCGTCAGGGCACCGTGCCGGTGGTGGTCGGGTTGCGCAGGAAGGCGAAGTCGCAGCCCTCGTCGGCCTGGAGGACCTGGTCGAACCACAGGCGGCGGTAGCCGCGCTCGGCACCCGTCCATTCCGGCGCCACCCATTCGGCGCGGCGGCGCATCAGCTCGTCCTCGTCCACCAGCAACTCCAACTGGCCGGCCGGGACGTCGAGGCGGATGAGGTCGCCGGTGCGCACCAGCGCGATCGGGCCGCCGACCGCGGCTTCCGGGCAGGCGTGCAGCACGATGGTGCCGAAGGCCGTACCGCTCATCCGCGCGTCGGACAGGCGGACCATGTCCTTGACGCCCTGCTGGGCGAGCTTGCGCGGGATGGGGATGTAGCCGGATTCCGGCATGCCCGGCGCGCCCTTCGGGCCGGCGTTGCGCAGGACGAGCACGTCGTCGGCGCGCACGTCCAGGTCGGGGCTGTCGATGCGGCGGTCCATGTCCTCCAGCGATTCGAACACCACGGCGCGGCCGGTGTGCTGCATCAGAACGGGAGAGGCGGCGGACTCCTTGATGATGGCCCCCTTCGGCGCGAGGTTGCCGCGCAGCAGGCGGATGCCGCCCTTGGAATAGATCGGGTTGTCGAGCGGCCGGACGACCTCCTGCGGCCAGGAGGGCGGGGCCTCCTCGATCTGCTGGCCCAGCGTCTTGCCGGACACGGTGACGCAGTCGAGGTTCATCAGCGGCTTGATCTCGCGCAGGATCGTCGTCAGGCCGCCGGCCCGGTGCAGATCCTCCATGTAATGCTGGCCCGACGGCTTCAGGTCGACCAGCACCGGCGTTTCCAGGCCCATGCGGTCGAAGGCTTCCAGGTCGAGGTCGAAGCCGAGGCGCCCGGCGACGGCGGCCAGATGCACCAGCGCGTTGGTCGAACCGCCGACCGCGTGCAGCACGCGCAAAGCGTTCGCCAGAGCGGCCGGCGTCATGATCTTGTCCGGCGTCAGCCCTTCCGCGGCCATGGCGACGGCGCGCGCGCCGGTGGCCTCCGCGTGGCGCAGCCGGTCGGCGTGCACGGCCGGGATGGCGGCCCCGCCCGGCAGCATCATGCCCATCGCCTCGGTCATCAGCGCCATGGTGCTGGCCGTGCCCATGACCATGCAGGTGCCGGCGGCGGGCGCCAGCTTGCCGGTCAGTTCCTGGATTTCGGCGGCGGAGATCTCGCCGGCGCGGTGCTTGCCCCACAGGCGGCGGCAGTCGGTGCAGGCGCCCAGCCGTTCGCCGCGGTGGTGGCCGGTGATCATCGGCCCGGTGACCGTCATGATCGCGGGCACGTTGGCGCTGGCAGCGCCCATCAGCAGGGCCGGGACCGTCTTGTCGCACCCGCCGATCAGCACGACCGCGTCCATCGGCTGCGCCCGGACCAGCTCCTCCGTGTCCATGGCCATGAGGTTGCGCAGGAACATGCTGGTGGGGTTGGAGAAGGCCTCGTGGATCGAGACGACCGGGAATTCGATGGGAAGCCCGCCGGCCAGCATCACGCCGCGCTTGATGGCGTCGATCACCTCCGGAACGTTGCGGTGGCAGGCGTTGTAGCCGCTGAAGGTGTCGGTGATGCCGATGATCGGCCGCTCCAGGGCGTCGTCGGAATAGCCCATGGCCGCGATGAACGCCTTGCGCAGAAACAAAGAGAAGCCGGCGTCGCCGTAGTTCGCCAAACCGGCGCGCATCCCTTTCGTTTTTTCGTTCACCAACCTGCTCCTTTGGTTTTGAAAGGCCGTCGCGGTCGTTCCGCGTGCGCTGGAGGGAGGAGGGGAGAAACGCCTTTGACGGTCTGTCACTTGTATGATAACCGTATCGTACTCTGTCAAGCTAAATGACAACCATTGAGGCATCTGATCACAACCGTAGCACCGTAAGGCGCGGGTGCTCCTCCGGTGCCCCACATCGCCTTCCTCGAAGGAGTCCACGGGTGACCAAAGCACGGATCTTCGGCAGCCAGGACGTGCTTGCCGGCCTTATGTTCATCCTGATCGGCGCGGCGGCCCTGGCGCTGTCCAGCGCCTATCCCCACGGCACATCGACCCGCATGGGACCGGGCTATTTCCCGACACTTCTCGGCTGGCTTTTGACCGGGTTGGGCGCGCTCATCGCGGCGCGCGGTGTCCTCAGCCCCGGCGCGTCCGTCCCCGGCGGCAGCCCGCGCTGCGCGCTGGTGCTGGCGGCCGTGGTGGCCTTCGGCCTGCTGCTGAAGCCGGCGGGCCTGGCCATCGCCACGGCGGTGCTGGTCGGCCTCGGCGCGGTGGCGAACCGCGACTTCCGCGCCATCGAGATCGTGCTGATCTACCTCGTGCTCATCGCCATCGCGATCGTCGTTTTCGTCTACGGCGTCGGCGTGCAACTCTCGATTGGACCTGCGTGATGGATCTTTTCAGCGCGTTGAGCCTCGGATTCGGCGCGGCGTTGCAGCCGGTCAGCCTTCTTTACTGTTTCATCGGCGTTCTGTGCGGCACGCTGGTCGGCGTCCTGCCGGGAATCGGGCCAATGGCGACCATCGCCATGCTTCTGCCGGTCACCTTCGGCCTGGACGCCACCTCCGCCCTGATCATGCTGGCGGGCATCTATTACGGCGCGCAGTATGGCGGGTCCACGTCGGCCGTGCTGGTGAACCTGCCCGGCGAGACCTCGTCGGTGGTGACCTGCCTCGACGGCTACAAGATGGCGCGGCAGGGCCGGGCGGGGGCGGCGCTGGGCATCGCCGCCATCGGCTCCTTCGCCGCGGGCTGCTTCGGGACCGCGCTGATCGCGCTGTTCGCGCCGCCGCTGGCGCAGCTGGCCATCCAGTTCGGCCCGGCGGAATACTGCGCGCTGATGGTGCTTGGCCTGATCGCCGCGGTGGTCATGGCGCAGGGATCGCTGCTGAAGGCGATCGCCATGATCGTGCTGGGCCTTCTGTTCGGCACCGCGGGCACCGACGTCAATTCCGGCTACCAGCGCTTCACCTTCGGCCTTCCCGAACTGGCGGAGGGCGTCGATTTCGTCGTGCTCGCCATCGGCCTGTTCGGCCTGGCTGAGATCATGGTGAACGTCGAATCGAAGGAGAAGCGGACGGTCCTCGTCAACCCGGTCAAGAGCGTCCTACCGACCCGCGCCGACCTGCGGCAGAGCGCCATGCCGATCCTGCGCGGGACGATGCTCGGCTCCGTGCTCGGCGTGCTTCCCGGCGGCGGGGCGCTGCTGAGCTCCTTCGCGTCCTACACGCTGGAAAAGAACCTGGCGCGCGACCCGTCGCGCTTCGGGAACGGCGCCATCGAGGGCGTGGCCGGGCCGGAGGCCGCCAACAACGCCGGCGCCCAGACCTCCTTCATCCCCATGCTGACCCTGGGCCTGCCGTCCAACGGCGTCATGGCCCTGATGATCGGCGCCATGATCATGCAGGGGATCGTGCCCGGCCCGCAGGTGGTCAGCGACCAGCCCCGCCTGTTCTGGGGCATGATCGCCAGCATGTGGGTGGGCAACCTGATGCTGGTGGTGCTCAACCTGCCGCTGATCGGCCTGTGGGTGAAGATGCTGTCGCTTCCCTACCGCATGCTGTCGCCGGCCATCCTGCTGTTCTCCTGCATCGGCGTCTACACGCTGAGCAGCCAGCCCTTCGACCTGATCCTGACCGCGCTCTTCGGCTTCGTGGGCTATGTGTTCATCAAGCTCGGCTGCGAGGCGGCGCCGCTGCTGCTCGGCTTCGTGCTCGGCCCGATGATCGAGGAGAACCTGCGGCGGGCGATGCTGATGTCGCGCGGCGACCCGATCATCTTCCTGGAACGCCCGATCAGCCTGGGGCTGCTGCTCCTGGCGGTCGCCCTCCTGGTCGCCGTCCTGCTTCCGTCCGTCCGCAAGACGCGGGAGGAGGCGTTCCAGGAATAGACGGTCTTCTTCTCTCTTTATTGACCTTCGTGCAATTCCCCATTCCCTTTGGAGTGTCGTGATGAAACGTGTGGTGACAACGCTGGGCGCGTTGCTGCTGGCCTTCGGCGTGGCGGCAACAGCCGTGGCCGACACTTACCCGTCGCAAACCATCCGCCTCGTCGTTCCCTATCCGCCCGGGGGCGTCTCCGACCTCGTCGGGCGCGTGGTCGCCGACGGGCTGAAGGCCAGGCTCAACCAGACGGTCATCGTCGACAACAAGCCGGGGGCGAGCGGCGTGATCGGCACGCAGGACGTGATCCGGTCCAAGCCGGACGGCTATTCCCTGCTGGTCGGCGGGCTGGGCGGGCTGGTGCTGCCGCCGCTGGTCGATCCGAAGTTCCCGATCGACATCGACAAGACGCTGACGCCCATCGCCGGCATCGCCGAGTTCGTCAACGTCATGATCGTCAACAAGGACCTGCCGGTGAACACCGTGCAGGAGTTCATCGACTACGCCAAGGCGCGGCCGGGGCAGCTGAACTTCGGCTCCACCGGCATCGGCGCGTCCAACCACCTGACGGCCGAGCTGTTCATGCAGAAGACCGGCGTGAAGATGGAGCACATCCCCTACAAGGGCGGCATGGCATCGTTGAACGATCTGCGCGGGGGCAACATCCACGTCGTCTTCGAAAACCTGCCGACGGTGGTCGGCCAGATCAAGGCCGGCGCGGTGAAGGCGCTGGCGGTCACCAGCGCTTACCGGGCGGAGCAGCTGCCGGAGGTGCCGACCATCGCCGAATCCGGCATCAAGGACTTCAACGTCACCAGCTGGATGGGCATGTACGGGCCGAAGAACCTCAGCCCGGACTTGAAGGCGAAGATCGCCGCGGCGCTGGTCGAGGTCGCCCGCGATCCGGCCACCAAGGAGCGCTTGCAGACCATCTCCTTCCTCCCCGTCGACCGCGACACGGAGGCCTTCACCAGCTTCGTGAAGTCCGAGCACGACCGCTGGAAGCAGGTGGTGGACACCGCCGGGGTGAAGGTGGTGGAGTAACGGGCCGCAACGGAAAAGGCGCCGCGTCCGTCACCCGGACGCGGCGCCTTTTCTTTTCCCTACGTCAGCGGATGAACTGCTTCACATAGTCGGCGCCGAGCCCGACGGACTCGTAGTGCGCGGCGCACATGTCGATCTTGGAGAAGACGTCCTCGAAGCCGGTGTGGCGGCCCTCCTCGTCGACGTAATACATGCAGCCGGACACGTTGAAGAAGGTGATCATCTCGTCGTCGCTGTCGACGGTCAGCGTGTGCGTCTCGCCCGGCGGCTCGAACACGTAGGATCCGGCCGTGGCCAGCCAGTCATGCTCCAGGTATCGCCAGGTGCCCTTGATGACGTAGCCGTGCACTGGGCCGGGGTGACGGTGGCGGCTCAGCACACCGGCGCGACGGACGCGCAGCAGGTTGCACCACTGGCCCTGCAGCGTGTTGAACATCAGCGGGCGGAACCAGACGTTCGGGGCCTGCAGGACCCACAGGCGTTCGTCTTCCGGAATGGCCGTCACGACGAGTTCGGACGGCGCCAGAGGGTGCACGGACGGTGCCGGCATGGTGTTTCCGCTCCCTTATGTCAGCGTTTGGGCTGTTGTTGGAGGTTCAGAGTTGCGATTCCGGGACGCGGACGGTGATGCCGTCCAGCGCGTCGGTCATCAGGATCTGGCAGCTGAGGCGGCTGGTCTCGCCGCGCTCCGACGCCAGTTCCAGAAGCATGGATTCGGTGTCGGGCGGTGCGCCGACGACCTCGTACCAGGTCGGGTCGACGATGACGTGGCAGGTGGCGCAGGTGGCGCCGCCGCCGCATTCGGCGACGATGCCGGGAATCCCGTCGCGGCGGGCGCCTTCCATCAGCGACCAGCCGTCGGGCACGTCGACCGCGCGTTCGGTTCCATCGGGCATGACAAAGCGGGCAGTGGGCATGGTGTCCTCGTTGTTCCGGTCGTTGTGCTGGTTCAGGCGACCGCGGCGACGTCCACGGGCTTGCCGAGCAATTTCTGGGCGCGGACGAAGTCCACGGGGCGGTTGACCGTCTCGACCGCGGCGAGCACGCCCCCCTGGATGCGGTGGATGGCGAAGGACACGCCCGCCTCGCCGAACAGGATGTCCTCGCAGGGCAGCGACGGGTCGATCAGGCCGGCGATCTGCAACTTCACGCCATACTGGTCGGACCAGAAATAGGGAGTCTTGGGGGCGGGGCGGGGCGCGCCGAGGATGGCCGCCGCCGCGCAGCGCGCCTGGGATATCGCGGTCTGCACCGCCTCCAGCCGCACGTGGCGCCCGAGCGCCGGGTCGAAATGGTTGGCGCAGTCGCCGACGGCGAAGATGGTTTCAACGCTGGTCCGGCAGTCGGCGTCGACCAGGATGCCGTTGCGGCACTCCAGCCCGGCGGCCTCCGCCAGCGCGGTTTCGGGAACGCCGCCGACGGCGACCAGGACGAGGTCGGCGGGCAGGACGGTGCCGTCGGCGGTGACCACCCGTTCCGCCCGCCCGTCGCCCTCGATCCGCGCCACCGAGGCGCCGAGGCGCAGGTCGACGCCCTCCGCCCGGTGCTTCGCCTCGAAATAGGCGCCGGTCTGGCGGGACGCGCTCCGTTGCAGCAGGCCGGAAGCGCTTTCCAGAACGGTGACCTCGCAGCCGAGCTTGCGGCCCGTCGCCGCTGCCTCCAGCCCCAGATAGCCGCCGCCGATCACCACCAGCCGTCCGCCCTTCAGCAGCCCCGCGCGCAGGCGCTCCGCATCCTCCATCGTCCGGAGCGCGTGGACGCCCGCGAGGTCGATTCCGGGGATGGGCAGAGCGCGCGCGCCGGAGCCCATGGCGAGGATGGCCCAGTCGAAGGCCAGCCGCTCCCCGTCGTCCAGCACCGCGATGGAGGCCGCGGGATCGAGGCCGACGACCCGCCGGCCGAGCTTCAACGACACGCCCGCGTCGGCGTAGGCGGCCGGGCCGCGCAGGAACAGGCGCTCTGCGTCCAGCGTCCCGTTCAGGAACTTCTTCGACAGGGGCGGCCGCTCATAGGGCAGCGCCGCTTCGGCGCCGACGAGGATGATGTCCCCGGCGAAACCGCCCTGCCGCAACGCCCAGCAGGCCTCAGACCCGGCTTGTCCGGCCCCCACCACCAACACTACTTTTTTTGTGGTCATGCTGTTGCCCAAGCCCTTCCCGCGCCATATGTTGAGGCGCTTGTTGCAGTGGCGTGAACTTTTCCCGCTGGCGTAAATCCGCGTGGACCAGCTCCCACTTGTATGATAAGAGTATTGTCATCTGTCAAGAGCCTGAAACCGAAGTCCCCCCTGAGAGAACCCGTAGAGAGCCATGGCCAATCCAGTTCCGCGCGCCCGTGCGTTGAAGCCCACCGTCAGCCTGACTGACCGTGTGGCCGAGGCATTGACCGAGGAGATCACCGGTGGCCGCTACAAGCCCGGCGAGATTCTTCCCTCCGAACAGGTGATGGCGACCAGCTTCGGGGTCAGCCGCACGGTCGTCCGCGAGGCGGTCGCGCGCCTGAAGACCGCGGGCCTGCTGGGCACCCGGCAGGGGCTCGGCGTGTTCGTCGTGTCGAACCGGCGCCAGTCGTCGTTCCAGATCGACCATGGCGAGCTGGAGCCGGCGGAGCAGATCGTCAAGCTGGTCGAACTGCGCATGGGGATCGAGACGGAGGCCGCCGGCCTGGCCGCGGAACGGCGCACCGAACGCGACCTGCGCGACATGCGCAAGGCGCTGGACAAGATGGCCGAGGCGATCGAGAGCGGGAAGGTCGAGGCCGGCGTCGACGCCGACGTGCGCTTCCACCGCGCCATCTGCGCGGCGACCCGCAACCCGCATTACCTGACCTTCACCACCTTCCTCGGCCAGTTCCTGCACGAGAACATCATGGTTTCCCGCAAGCGTTCGGCGAAGAAGGCCGACCGTGGGGCGCTGGCCCAGGCGGAGCATCTGGCGATCTACGAGGCCATTCTCGCCCGCGACCCCGAAGCCGCCCGCGCTGCGGCAAGGCGGCATGTGGAGAACACGGCCCACCGCCTGACCGACAACGACAGCTTCGTGGAGAAGGAAGAGGGCGCTTAAGCGTCCAAATCCGCGGTGATGCCGTGCTTGCGCAGCTTCGCGTAGAGGTTGGTGCGCGACAGGCCGAGGTTGCGGGCGGCTTCGAGCTTGTTTCCCTTCGCCTCCTCCAGCGCGGCGAGGATGAGTGACCGCTCCAGCTCGTCCATCGCCTCGGCCAGCGGGCGCTTCCTGGTCGGCGCAGCGGGGCGGTGGACGGCGGTTTTCGGAAGGACGTCGGCGAAGTCCTCGGCCAGGATGCGCTCCCCGTCGGTGCGCACATAGACCTGCTCGATGACGTTGGCCAGTTCACGGACGTTGCCGGGCCAATCGTAGCCGTGCAGCGTTTCCAGCGCTGGGGGGGTGAGGTCGCGCATCGGCTGGTCGAGGCTCGCGGCCGTCCGTTCCGAGAACAGGGAGGCGAGGATCTCCAGGTCCTCCCGGCGGTCGCGCAAGGCCGGCAGCTGGATCGGAAAGACGTTGAGCCGGTAGTAGAGATCCGACCGGAACGCGCCGTCCCGCACCATCTCCGCCAGCGGCCGGCTGGTCGCGGCGATGATGCGGACATCGACCTTGATGACCTGGTTTGACCCCAGCGGCTCGACCTCCCGCTCCTGCAACACGCGCAGCAGCTTGGCCTGGAGCGGCAGCGGCATGTCGCCGATCTCGTCCAGGAACAGCGTGCCGCCGTGCGCGAGCTGGAATTTCCCGGGGCGCGTCTGCCGGCTGGCGCCGGTGTAGGCCCCCGGCGCGACGCCGAAGAACTCCGCCTCCAGCAGGTTTTCGGGAATGGCCGCGACGTTGAGGCCCACGAAGGGGCGGTCGGCCCGGTCGGAGGCGGCGTGGATGGCGTGCGCCACCAGTTCCTTGCCGGTCCCCGTCTCGCCCAGCAGCAGCACCGCCGACTGGATCTGGCCCGCCTTGCGCACCAGCCGCTTCACCTGGAGCATCGCCGGGCTGAAGCCGATCAGGTTCTCCACCGTGTATTTCGGTGCCCGGCTGGCGGCGAGTTCCTTTTCCATGCGCGCGAGACGCGATTGCAGTTTGTTGAAGCGCTCCGCGATGGGCCGCAGGTAGGTGAGGCTGTTCTTCAGCGCGAAGGCGATGGCGCCGATGATCTCCCCCCGCTCGTCGCGCAGGGGGAGGCGGCTGACCAGCAGCGTGTGCTCCCCATAGCGCATGATGTCGAGCGGCATGGAGCGGCCGGTCTCCACCACGTCGCGCATCCGGCTGTGCGGGATGAGGCGTTCGACGGGATGCCCGACCATATCCGCCACGGACCGGATCCCCAGCGCCTCCATCCGCTTGTCGTCGAACCAGACGTGCTTGTCGTTGGACCAGACGATGCGCGCGTCTTTGTCGACCAGGATGGCGCCGTCGATCATCTCGTCGATCATCACCATCAGGGCGCGCGCCGCTGCGAAGTGCTTGTCCTGTTCCGCCGTCATGGCCCGCCTCCCGTCGCCTGTCAATATTCTGAACACGGTCTGTCAAAATTTGGCACACGGGGAAAGCGCTGATTTGCTGGGCATCGCGCGTCGTGCCGGGCCGCGGTGTCCGGAAACCCAAACAGCCCGTTCGCCCGATCCCCGGGGCACCAGAATAAGACGCTGATTTATAACGGTTTTCCCCTCTGGCACGCATCTTGTTATACGGACGCCAAGAAAAATGCGGGATCCGCGAACAATCGGTGACGCGACGCCCGTTGAGTCATGAGGAGGGAAAGCGCAAGGCATGACGCACCAGCGTGTTGGAATCATCGGCGCCGGACTGATGGGGCACGGGATCGCCCAGGCCTTCGCCGTCGCCGGTCACCGCGTCGATATCCAGGAGCCCGATCCCGCCCGCCGGGCCGGGATCCTCGACCATGTCCGCCGCAACCTCCAGGGGCTGGGCATGGACGGCACCGCCGCGGATCGGATCCGGCCCTGCGACACGCTGGAGGACGCCGTCGCGCACGCCGACATCGTCATCGAAGCGGTGCCTGAAGACCTGGAGCTGAAGCAACGGATCTTCGCGGCGGTCGAGGCCGCGGCCCCGCCCCACGCGCTTCTGGCGAGCAACACGTCGGTGATCCCGATCACCCGGATCATGGAACGGCTGCGCGACAAGACCCGCGCCATGGGCACCCACTGGTGGAACCCGCCCTACCAGATCCCGCTGGTCGAGGTCATCCAGACCGCCGACACCGCCGACGCGGCGGTCGCCGCGATGATCGATCTGCTGACCGCCATCGGCAAGATGCCGGTGCATGTCCGCAAGGACGTCCCCGGCTTCATCGGCAACCGCTTGCAGCACGCGCTGTGGCGCGAGGCGATCGCGCTCGTCCAGAACGGCGTGTGCGACGCCGAAACGGTGGACGCCGTGGTCAAGGCCAGCTTCGGCCGGCGGCTTGCCGTTCTGGGGCCGCTGGAGAACGCCGACCTCGTCGGCACCGACCTGACGCTCGCGGTGCACGAGCACGTCCTGCCGGACCTCGACCGCACGGCCGGACCGCTGCCCCTGCTGCGCGACCTCGTCGCGTTCGGGCGGCTCGGCATGAAGTCCGGGGCCGGCTTCCGGACCTGGAATGATGCGCAGCGGACCGAGGCCCACGCCCGCTTGGCGGCCCATCTCCGACGGTTGGACGACACGGAGCGCGGGTGATCGCGCGAACGCCGGATTTTCACTCTTCCGCGGCCCGTTGGGCCGGACACACACAGGAAAACGTCACATGGCCGCATCATCGAAGAAGGTCATCATCAGCTGCGCATTGACGGGGTCGATCCACACGCCGACCATGTCGGACGCGCTGCCGGTGACGCCGGATGAGATCGTCGAGCAGGGGGTCGGCGCCGCCGAGGCTGGTGCTGCGATCCTGCACCTGCACGCCCGCGATCCGCGCACCGGGCAACCGACGCCCGACCCGGCGGTGTTCATGCAGTTCCTGCCGCGCCTCAAGCAGTCGACGGACGCGGTGCTGAACATCACCACCGGCGGCTCGCTCAACATGACGGTGCAGGAGCGCCTTGCCGCCCCCCTCCAGGCCCAGCCGGAGATGTGCTCCCTCAACATGGGCTCGATGAACTTCGGCATCTTCCCGCTGGCCGAGCGCTACAAGGACTGGAAGCATGATTGGGAGGAGCCCTACCTGCGCAGCACGGACGACTTCATCTTCCGCAACACCTTCCGCGACATCGCGTACATCCTGGAGCATCTGGGCGAGGGCTGCGGCACGCGCTTCGAGTTCGAGTGCTACGACGTCGGGCACCTCTACAACCTCGCGCACTTCGTCGACCGCGGGCTGGTGAAGCCGCCCTTCTTCGTCCAGACGATCTTCGGCATCCTCGGCGGCATCGGCGCGGAGCAGCGCAACCTCGTCTTCATGCGCGAAACCGCCGACCGGCTGTTCGGCAAGGATTACGAATGGTCGGTGCTGGCGGCCGGCCGTCACCAGATTCCCTTCACGACCATGGCCGCCGTCATGGGCGGCAACGTCCGCGTCGGGCTTGAGGACAGCCTGTACCTCAGCAAGGGACGGCTGGCCCGGAACAGCGCGGAGCAGGTGGCGAAGATCCGCCGGATTCTGGAGGAGCTGTCGCTTGAGGTCGCCACCCCCGCCGAGGCGCGCGCCATGCTCGCCCTGAAGGGCGCCGACCAGGTGGCGTTCTGAGACGCCCAATCGTCCAAGACGTTGGAGGGAAAAGAGATGAAGAACAGAAACGCCGTCGTCACCGGCTCCACCACCGGCATCGGTCTGGCGACCGCCCGCGAGCTTGCCGGCCGCGGCTGCCACGTGATGCTCAACGGCTTCGGCGACCGCGCGGAGATCGACCGGCTGTGCGCCGGGATCGCCGAGCAGAGCGGCAGGACGATCCTCTATTCCGGCGCCGACCTCAGCCGGCCGGAGGAGGCGCGCGCCATGATGGCCCAAGCCGCCGAGACGCTGGGCCCCATCGACATCCTGGTGAACAACGCCGGGGTGCAGCACGTGGCGGCGGTGCACGAGTTCCCCGACGAGAAGTGGGACCTGCTGCTCGCCGTCAACCTCAGCGCCGCCTTCCACACCATCAAGGCGGCCCTTCCCGCGATGCGGGAGCGGCGCTGGGGGCGCATCGTCAACACGGCGTCGGTGCTCGGCATGGTCGGCGCCCCGCACAAGCCCGCCTACGTCGCCACCAAGCACGGCATCATCGGCCTGACCAAGTCCGTGGCGATCGAGGTCGCGGAGCACGGCATCACCTGCAACGCGGTGTGCCCCGGCACGGTGCTGACCCCCATCATCGAGAAGCAGATCGCCCAGCAGGCGCAGGTCACCGGCCTGCCGGAGGAGCGGGTGCTGAAGGCGGTGTTCCTCGACAAGATGCCGACCGGCCGGCTGATCCCCCCGGAGGAGGTCGCGGCCGCCATCGCCTTCCTGTGCTCCGACGCCGCCGCGTCGATCACCGGCGCCGTCATTCCCGTGGACGGCGGCTACACGACCCATTGATCCTTCGACAGGCCCAACCATCAAGAACCAATCGTAGGGAGCGAAACATGCGCAACGGTCTTATTGCCGGTCTTCTCGCCGGCGCCGCCTTCACCGCCCTGGCCTCCGGCGCGGCCCAGGCCCAGATGTCGGACAGCGTCATCAAGATCGGCATGCTGTCCGACCGGTCCGGCATCTACGCCGACATCAACGGCGAGGGCTCCGCGGTGGCCGCGCGGCTGGCCGCGGAGGAGTTCGGCAACGCCATCAACGGCACCAAGGTCGAGATCATCGTCGGCGACCACCAGAACAAGGCGGACATCGCCGCCAACCTGGCGCGCCAGTGGATCGACACCGAGAAGGTCGACGTGGTCGCCGACGTGCCGAACTCCGCCGCGGCGCTGGCCGTGCAGGGCATCACGCGGGACAAGAAGCGCCTGTTCCTGATGTCCGGGCCCGGCTCCACCGACCTGACGGGCAAGGAGTGCAGCCCCTACGGCTTCCTGTGGACCTGGGACAACCACGCCGTGGCCTCCTCCACCGCCCGCGCGCTGATGGAACAGGGCAAGAAAAGCTGGTTCTTCATCACCGCCGACTACGCCTTCGGCCATTCGCTGGAAGCCGAAGCGGCCAACACGGTCAAGCAGCTGGGCGGCACCATCAAGGGCAGCGTGCGCCATCCCCTGGGCGCGTCGGACTTCTCCTCCTTCCTGCTGCAGGCGCAGGCGTCGGGCGCGCAGGTGGTCGCCTTCGCCAACGCCGGCGGCGACACCATCAACGCGGTGAAGCAGGCCGCCGAGTTCGGCATCCCCCAGGGCGGCCAGACGCTGGCCGGCCTGCTGCTGAACATCAACGACGTCCATGCGCTGGGCCTTGAGACCTCGCAGGGGCTGATGCTGGCAAACTCCTTCTACTGGGACATGAACGACGAGACCCGCGCCTGGTCGAAGAAGTTCGAGGAGCGGACCGGGCGCAAGCCGTCGATGAACCAGGCCGGCGTCTACTCGGCGGTCAAGCATTACCTGAAAACCGTGCAGGAGGTCGGCACCGACGATCCCGACAAGGTGGCCGCCAAGATGCGCAGCACGCCGGTCACCGACATGATGATGAAGAACGCGAAGATCGCCGACAACGGCCGCGTCTTCAACGACATGTACCTGGCACAGGTGAAGACGCCGGCCGAGTCGAAGGCGGCGTGGGACTATTTCAAGATCCTGAAGACCATTCCGGGCGAGCAGGCCTACATCAACCCGAAGGACAGTGGCTGCCCCCTCGTGAAGTGACGACCGCGGGGAGCGGTGCATAAGGACCTTGGAAACGGGGCTCGGCGGATGACGCCGGGCCCCGTTTGCTTTGGTGGAGGAGCGGCGCGGTTCTTTGCAACCAACGCGCAGCCGCTTGACCGCCGTCAAGGAGTGGCCGAGCAAATCAGTCAAGTTTCCCCATGGATGGCGGCACGGCGACCGGAGGGCCGGCTCTCCCGCCCGACCGCTCGCCCCGATCGATAGCCAGGACCGGCCCGCTGGGCCCTGATCCAGTTCCAGGGGAACCAACGCATGACGGAACGCTTCACCAAGGCGGCCGCCCGAAACATCTTCTACGGCGGTTCGCTGTTCTTCTTCGCCGCCTTCGTCTCGCTGACCGCGGCCAGCCACAAATACGTCGTCACCACCGGCACCGACGCCCAGGGCCTGACCGACAGCGTCGCCCGCGGCAAGCACGTGTGGGAGAAGCACTCCTGCATCAACTGCCACTCCATCCTGGGCGAGGGCGCCTACTTCGCGCCGGAACTCGGCAACGTCTGGGTCCGCTACGGCGGCGACAAGGACCCGCAGGGTGCGCGCGACGCGCTCGCCGCTTGGTTCGCCGCCCAGCCCAGCGGCATCGAGGGCCGCCGCCAGATGCCGCAGTTCCACCTCTCCGACCAGGAGGTCAGCGACCTCGCCGACTTCTTCGCCTGGACCAGCCGCATCAACACCCAGAACTGGCCGCCCAAGGTCTCGGGCTGACGGGAAGGACGACTGCCATGAAATACGAGTCCCAGAAGGTGGCGCTGCCCTTCTTCTACGGCGCGCTGCTCCTGTTCGCCGTGCAGCTGCTGGTCGGCCTGCTGGCCGGCACGGTCTATGTGCTGCCCAACACCCTGTCGGAGCTGCTGCCCTTCAACGTCCTGCGCATGATCCACACCAACGCGCTGATCGTCTGGCTGCTGATGGGCTTCTTCGGCGCCGCCTACTACCTGATCCCGGAGGAGGCCGAGCGCGAGCTGCACAGCCCGAAGCTGGCCTACCTCCAGTTCGGCCTGTTCATGTTCGGCGCGCTGGCCGCGGTCGTCGGCTACGTCTTCGGCATCCACGAGGGGCGCGAGTTCCTGGAGCAGCCGCTGTGGATCAAGGCCGCCATCGTCGTGGTGGCGCTGCTGTTCCTCTACAACATCTCGCTG